>NZ_JOMR01000001.1:0-1200000 GCF_000711195.1 Thiomicrospira pelophila DSM 1534
CCAAAGACGGCGATAGAGAACACTTAATTTACGAAGTCACCGACTTATGGTTTCACAGCCTAGTGTTGTTGGCACACCAAAACTTATCGAGCGCCGATGTTCTAAAAGAACTAGAGCGCCGATTTGGACTGTCTGGATTAGTCGAAAAGGCCCAGAGAGAACAATAAAACTTCACCCAAGAGAGATCCTCCTATGATTACCGAACCGACTTTATTCACACGTATTATTAATAAAGAACTGCCCGCCGAATTCGTCTATGAAGACGATAAGTGTGTTGTCATCAAAGACATCAACCCAAAAGCTCGCGTGCATTTATTAATTATTCCCAAAAAGCCTATCCCAACCTTGTTCGACTTGAAACCTGAAGATAAAGACCTCATGGGACACATGATGCTACTTTTGCCACAAATAGCACAGTCGCAAAACTTGGACGGCTTCAAAACCCAAATTCACACTGGCGAAACTGGCGGTCAAGAAGTGTTTCACGTACATATACATTTACTTGGTAACTAATCACTTATTTTGCTATTATTTAGCGTTTGCGATTTAGCAGACAATTAACCCTGTTTTAAATGGAGCACATTATGGGCATCAGCATCTGGCAACTATTAATTATCCTAGCCATCGTTTTGGTTATTTTCGGTGCAAAACGTTTGAAAAACGTCGGTAGCGATTTGGGCGGTGCAATCAAAGGCTTCAAAAAAGCCGTGAGTGATGAAGACGAAAAAAAGGCCAAAGAAGCTGAAGAACTAAAGTTAGAAGACACCGCTGACAAAAAAGGCAACGTCTACGACACTGAAGCGACTGAAAAGAAAACTGCGGATTCTGACGAAACCAAACCTAAGGTTTAATGCGCCCGGCGCCCGAGGTTTAGATCATGTTTGATATCGGCTTTCTCGAAATCATTATTATCCTGATCATCACGTTGATGGTGATCGGGCCTGAGCGTATGCCTGAAGTGGCACGCAAAGCGGGTGAGTTTGTGCGTAAAATGCGTAATTTCATCAACTCAGTAAAAGATGATTCCAACCTGAGAGAAACCGTTCGTGAGCTGCAAGATGCGGTGGATGTGCAAGAGCATAAACGTGAATTTGATCACATTAAACAAGACCTTTATAAAGGCTTTGAAGATGTGCAAGATCAAATTAACTTCGATGAACTTCAGCGTCCGTTTGGCAATCCCGAACCAACCCAAGCCGATATTGATCAAGCCCAACGTCAATTGGAATCCACCAACGACGTGGCACAAGACGAAGCCCCAAAACCCAAATCAAGCGATAAAGCTGAGAAAAGCCAAACTGACTCTATTCAGAAGGTAAATCCAGTTGAATCCGCTCCTAAAACGAACGTATAACGACATTGGCCCTGCATGAGCAATAGCGCACTTCCCCCTCACGATCAAGAAATGACGCTGGTTCAACATCTGTTGGATCTTCGAAATGCGGTAGCCAAAGCCGTTATCGCGGTTTTAGTATTGTTTTTAGCCCTGTTTCCGTTTGCAAATGATTTATACGTTTACATTGCTGAGCCTCTAACTCGTTTTATGCCAGTTGGCGCCAGCATGATTGCGGTTGGTGTGGCTTCACCGTTTTTAACACCCTTTAAACTAAGTTTAATCTTAGCGATTTACCTCGCCATGCCTTACTTGCTGTATCAGTTCTGGACCTTTATTGCGCCTGCACTTTACCAGCATGAACGCCAACTGGTTGCGCCCATTTTATTCTTTAGCTCATTTTTGTTTTACGCTGGCGGTGCATTTGCCTACTATGTGGTATTTCCTCTAGTATTTGGCTTCTTATCGCAAACCGCCCCCGAAGGCGTCACGATTGCGACCGACATTTCGCTTTATCTCGATTTTGTCATCAAAATGTTCTTCGCCTTTGGCCTATCTTTTGAAGTGCCAGTGGTGGTGGTCTTATTGATATTGACTGGCATGGTTAAATCTGAGTCGATGTCTCATGCACGACCCTACGTGATCGTGGGTGCGTTTGTACTGGGCATGTTGTTGACACCACCTGACATTATTTCACAAACCCTTTTAGCCGTCCCGGTTTGGCTGCTTTACGAATTGGGCGTCTTGGTGGGAACCTACATTGTTAAACGTAAAGGCTTAGACAAAGAAGAATCAAAATCCGCTGATGAAAACGAATCAAACACATCGACCTATCGTTCAAAAATGGACGAAGAAGGTTTTGACGACCGTTATGCCGATCAAGTTGATGACGATTTCGATTATGACGCTGAGTTTGATAAGATTGATGCAGAAATGTCTGCATTAAATAAAGAATCTTCAAAACAAAATGAATCTAGCAAAGATGGCGGCTCAAATCCCGATAAGCCTAAGGATGGAGATAAACCTTAAGGCTTATTTAGACCGCTTAGACACCTACAAAATAGGGCTAAGCGGAGGGCTTGTGTTGTCATTTTTCATCGCCAGTTTTTCAGCTTTCGCAAGCCCGCTTAAAAACCATCCGTCCGCCTACTTGGCTATGCACGCAGAAGACCCAGTTAATTGGCAGCTTTGGCAACGTGCCACCCTTAACCAAGCCAAACAACAAAATAAACTGATCTTTATTTCTTCCGGCTATTTCGCCTGCCATTGGTGCCATGTGATGCAGCAAGAAAACTATCATGACCCTCAGGTAGCGGCTTTACTCAACCAACATTTTATTTCGATAAAAATTGACCGTGAACTATCACCCGACCTAGATGATCATCTATTAGCATTTGCACGTCGAACCACCGGGCAAGCTGGCTGGCCACTGCATGTTATCTTAACGCCTGACGGTTACGCGTTCAGTAGCTTCGTGTATTTACCCAGAGAAGATTTGATTACACGTCTTAATCGTACTCAACAGCTTTGGCAAACCAATTCCAACACAATTATCCGACTTAGCCAAGAGTCTAACCAAACCTTATCGTTTAAATCCTTAAGCACCGATCAACTCAAACAATCATTACTAAGCCAACTTCCCCGCCAAATTGATGAGTTCGCTGGCGGCTTAAATGCCACCCAAAAATTTCCCAACAGCCCATTACTCAAAGCCTTACTGCTTGAAAAAAATCTTGATACCAATATCTTGACCTGGTTAGAAACCACGCTTGAAGCCATGCAATCCGAGCATCTTTATGATCATATTCATCACGGCTTTTTTCGCTATACCGTCGATCCGTCTTGGCAAGAACCGCATTTCGAAAAAATGCTCTACGACAATGCCCAATTGAGTGAGATTTATTTTCTAGCCGCTGAGGTATTTAAACGCGAAGACTTTTTGCAGACGGCGCAAAACACCTTGCTTTATATCGAAACCGAACTCATGAGCCCTTTAACCGGTTTGGCACAATCTAGCCAATCCGCCATTGATGAAAAAGGCTTGGACGGGGGTCGCTACTTATGGACACCTCAGCAACTCAAACAAGCACTTAGCCCTGAGCTATATCAGCAAGTGCACCAGGCCTGGTCTCTTGACCAAGCGCCGCCTTTATTAAATTACGGCTGGCTACCCAAACCGATTGATGACCACCAGGCCTGGTGGTCAATTCAATCTCACTTAAGCACCAGGCCTGGTATTACCGATGATAAACAGTTAATTGGCTGGAATGGTTTATTGCTCAGCGCTTATGCTCAGGCCTTTAAAACCACACAAAATCCGAGCTACCAACGCACTGGACATGCCCTCGCCCAACGTTTGAGTCAATTACTATTACTTGACCATGCGCCGCGCGCCGTTAATAACCAAGGCCAATTTTCTGACGCTGCGGGATTAGAAGACTTTGCTTATACTTTGGCTGGTTTAGAAGACTGGCAAGCCGTCAGTCAACTTGACTTGTCCAAGCCAATTCAGCAATTACAAACCAAAGCAAACCAACTGTTTAAAACCGAAAACGGCTGGGCGACTAATCAAGAAAAGCTTCTGCCAACCCAGCAAATACAGTGGGATTATGCTGACAGTGCAACCCCTTCCAGTACCGCTTTATTGCATTGCGAAAACCCAACCAATAAACAAAGCATTCAGGTAGAATCCGCCCTACCACTTTGGCGTTATGCCAGTTATTTAATTCAGAAGGATTGTTAAACCGAATATGGCATTTCTAATTATTGGCTTGGTTTTGTTGGCGATTATCAGCTTTGTTCCACAATGGTGGACGCGCGCCATTCTTAAAAAACACAGTCAACCTCACCCTACTTTACCGGGCAATGCGCACGCATTTGCCGAACACTTGCTTAATAAATTCCAACTTAACGATGTTCGCATCGAAGAACTACCGGCCGACTCTGCTCATGGTGACCATTATGATCCAATCGAAAAAGTGGTACGTTTGAGCCACCAAAACTTTCATAGCAATTCATTAACTGCGATTGTCACCACCGCACATGAGATTGGGCACGCGTTACAACACCAAGCCAATTACGAACCACTACTAACGCGAACCGAAATGGTCGAACGCTCGCAATGGCTGCAAAAATTCAGTGGAATTGCACTCATGGCCACGCCGGTTTTAATTCCCCTCATGCACACGCCGATTATTGGTATGGTCACGTTTGCCGCCGGTTTTATTGCAATGGGGATTCCGGTGCTGATTCATTTATCCACTCTGCCCGTCGAGTTTGATGCCAGCTACAAACGCGCTTTGCCTTTACTGGAAGAAGGCGAGTACCTGAATAAAAAAGATATGAAACGTGCACGCCACATTTTAACCGCCTGCGCCATGACTTATGTCAGTAGCAGTTTAGCCAGCTTGTTTAACCTCTGGAAATGGTTCAGCGGCTTTAGACGTTAATAGAAAAATAAGTTTAAACGTGGAGCCGATGGCGTTGCTTTAGTAACAACCATAAAAAAAATGGCCCGCCCAGCGCGGCGATCAATAAGCCAATTGGCAATTCACTCGGCGCAATTAAACTACGTGCCAAACTATCAGCGGCCACCACTAACAGCGCGCCCATTAAACCACTTAACACTAATAACCAGCGGTGATCCGGCCCTACTAATAAACGCACTAGGTGCGGCGCAATTAAACCCACAAAGCCAACTACCCCCGCCACGGCCACACTCGCCCCCACGGCTAACGCGACCAAAGTGACAATAACAAATTTTAAGCGTTTTACATGCACCCCTAAATGGCGTGCACTGGCTTCACCCATTAAATAACGATTCAGATCCATCGCCCATAAGGGCAGAATTAGCCAGACTAAGAACATCGGCCACCAAATCATCATCACCTCACGCCAACTCGAATGCGCCAACGAGCCAAACGCCCAGAAAGTTAAGCTACGCAAGGCTTCATCACTCGCCCAGTAGGCTAATAAACCCGTGGCCGCCCCCGCCATCGCATTAATTGCAATACCCGCCAATAACATAAGCGCGACATCAGTGGTGCCACGATAGCTCGCCAAACGATAGATCAACCAAGTTACCGCAAGGCCGCCCAGAAAAGCCGCCAACGGAATGGCTAAACCCAAACCGACCCAATCCAACCACCAAGCTGGGCCAAACACAATCACTAATACAGCGGCTAAGGCTGCGCCACTCGACACACCCACCAGGCCTGGATCGGCTAACGGATTGCGAAACAACCCCTGCATCGCCGCACCAGCCATACCTAAACCCGCGCCGACGGCAATCGCCACCAATAAGCGTGGTAAGCGAATTTCCCACACTACCCAATGAGCTTCCGACTGACTTGAAATCAAAGCAAGCAAAACCTCGGACCAACGCCAATCAATTGCACCCACTTGCAGCGACATAAGGCTTAATAACGCCAACAGAATGAGCAAGCTAATTAAGGCTAATTTAGGAGAGTTTAATAAACGGTTTTGCATTTCAATACGCCATTCAATAGATGCCAACATTGTACCCACTCTTACACCGCTAAACATTAATTAGCTAGCTTTTTGACTTTTCTCAGTGACATGCTTAGGATGAAATGACTGTTCCTTATTCTTTTTTAAAAAAAGGGGGCCTAGATGACACACGACCATCATAATCACGATTCGCATTCTGAACACCCATCACACTCGCATCATGACCATGGTCATGACCAACATGCGGGCCACAGCCCAGAAATGTTTCGTGCCCGATTTTGGCTATCACTATTAATGACCTTGCCGATCGTATTTTGGTCTGGCCATATTCAATCTCTAGTCGGTTACGATGCGCCCGAATTTTGGGGTTCAGATTGGATCGCTCCCTTGTTGGGTACCGCTATCTTTGTTTATGGTGGTCTAGTATTTTTAAAAGGCGCCTGGCATGAAATAAGTGCCCGATTACCCGGCATGATGACCTTAATATCACTCGCGATCCTGGTGGCATTCGTATTTTCTTGGATTGTTCAATTAGGTTTGATTGATGCACAAGCTCTTTGGTGGGAGCTCGCGACTTTAATTACGATTATGTTGCTCGGTCATTGGATTGAAATGCGCTCCATCAATCAAGCGCAAGGTGCGTTACAAGAACTGGCTAAATTATTGCCCGACCAAGCCACCCGCTTAAAAGGCGATCAAGAAGAACAGGTCGCCGTAAGTGAACTTAAAACCGGCGATATCCTATTAGTCAGGCCTGGTGCCAGTATTCCGGCCGATGGCGTGCTTAAAAAAGGTAAAAGCGACGTTAACGAATCCATGATTACCGGCGAATCCAAACCCGTTAGCAAACAGCCCGGCGACAACCTGATTGCCGGCACCATTAATGGCAGCGGCTCTCTACGACTTGAAGTAACAAAAAGCGGTGATGACACCAAATTATCTGGCATTATGCACTTGGTTAAAGAGGCGCAACAATCCAAATCCGGCGCACAGCATCTTGCAGATAGAGCGGCTCGCGCCTTAACGGCCGTCGCGATAAGTGCCGGTGTTATCACCCTGATTGCTTGGCAATTTGTCGGGGCCGATATCGAATTCTCGATCGTGCGTGTCGTCACCGTATTAGTTATCGCTTGCCCGCATGCGTTAGGTTTAGCCGTGCCATTAGTGATTGCGATCTCCACCAGTTTAGGCGCAAAAAACGGCTTATTAGTACGCGACCAACGCGGGCTGGAGCAAGCTCGCAACCTCAATACGATTGTATTTGATAAAACCGGCACACTCACACTGGGCGAATTTAGAGTCGTTAGCCAAACCACACAATCCTTATCAGATGATGAGGCGCTAGAGATTGCGGCCAGCATCGAATCGGAATCCGAACACCCAATTGCCCAAGGCATCGTTCGCACCGCCAAGGATCGCAAGTTAAACATTCCTTCAGCGCACAACTTTGAATCCTTAACCGGCAAAGGCGTATCAGCTCAAGTGAATGGTAACGACTATTTAATGGGCGGCGCCAACTTATTAGAATTAGAAAAAGTGGAACTTAGTGACGAATTAAAACAAGCCACTAATAAAGCTGAAGAACAAGGTCATAGCGTTATTTATCTTCTACATCAACAACAAGCCATCGCATTATTTGCCGTCGCCGATGCATTGCGTGAAGAAAGCAAAGCCGCGATTAAAACGCTACACCAACTCGGTATTCAAGTGGCGATGCTGACCGGGGATGCGAAAAACGTTGCCGATGCGGTAGCAAAAGAACTTGGCATTGATCAAGTATTTGCCGAAGTGTTACCGGAAGATAAAGCTTCAAAAATTAAGGAACTTCAAAAAGGCGGTCGCAAGGTGGCGATGGTGGGCGATGGCGTAAACGACGCACCCGCTTTAGCGACGGCGGATATTGGCATCGCAATCGGTGCCGGTACCGATGTCGCGGTCGAAGCGGGTCATATTGTGCTAGTGCGTTCCGACCCACGTGACATTCCGCGCATTATTACTTTATCAAAAGCCACCTATCGTAAAATGCTACAAAACCTATGGTGGGCGGCTGGTTACAATATCGCCGCGATTCCTCTCGCCGCTGGGGCATTAGCCGCTTGGGGTGTTTTATTATCACCCGCTGTTGGCGCGATACTCATGTCGGCCAGTACCATTATTGTCGCCATGAATGCGCAACTTTTACGGCGCGTACAACTTTAGGTTAATCAAATGAGCAAAAACGACCCTCAATCAGTCTGGCTTCAATTTCAGCAGTTTATCGAAACTTTTCAAACGGCTGTGATTGCTAGCCTCTCCGCTGATGGGGAACCCGAGGTAAGTTATGCACCCATTATTCAGCACCAGGCCTGCTTTTATATTTATATTTCGCAATTGGCCAGTCATACCCAAAACCTTATCGACCATCCGCAAGCGGAACTGTTGTTTATTGAAGACGAATCTAGAGCCAACAATCTATTTGCGCGTGAACGAGTAAGGTTAAAAATCATCGCTGATGTGATTCCAAGAGATTCTGGGAATTGGCAAAAAATCATCGCATTATTTAGCCAACAGCATCCTCAAATGATGTCGTTACTCTCGAGCATGCAAGATTTTCAACTCTTTAAACTCACCCCTCAACAGGCTCATTATGTGGCAGGCTTTGCACAAACTTATACCCTAAGCGGCGCGCAACTTACTGAGGTGCGACAAGTGTTAGCTGAGCGCATAGCTCAATCAAAAAACACTTAAAACAATCCCAGACAAACCTTTAGTCCGACTTTAACTATCCCTCCTAACATACTGTTATAAAAGAGAATGCCACCCCACCCGTCAACATAAATAATGCGACTACCACTTGCTTTTTTTATTCAAAAGTGTTATTTTAAATAGATCGAAAAAACAACCTAAGAGGTCGTGAAAAATGACAACTACTGCGCTTACGATTCAACAGCTAACGCCAGGCAAAAACCTGGATAGTTATCTGCGCACAGTTCGCACGCTTCCTCAATTAAACGCTGAGGAAGAACGTGCATTAGCTGAGCGCTTGTATTATCAACAAGACTTAGAAGCGGCTCGTCAACTGATCTTGTCTTCACTGCGTTATGTGGTACCGGTAGCACGCAGCTATAAAGGTTACGGCTTACCGTTAAGCGACTTAATTCAAGAAGGCAACATCGGTTTAATGAAGGCCGTTAAGCGCTTTAATCCAGAAGAAAAAGTACGTTTAATGACTTTTGCCGTGCATTGGATTCGCGCAGAGATTAACGAATTTGTCATCAAAAACTGGCGTATCGTTAAAACCGCCACCACTAAAGCACAACGTAAACTGTTTTTTAAATTGCGTGGTGCCAAGCATGCGCTTGAATGGTTTAGCGATAAAGACGCAGACCGTGTGGCTGAAGACCTGGGCGTAACTCGCGCCGACGTGCTTGAAATGGATAGTCGTTTATACGGCAAAGACATTCAAGTCGACATGAGCTCGGATGAGGAAGAAGAGCGCGGTTATAACTCTCCAATCTTAATTAGTCATGAATTAGATCCAGAAACTCACTGGGTACGTGAAACGGAAGAATCACGTCAGACTGAGCTTATGCAAGCCGCACTTAAGCAATTGGATGAACGCAGTTTAGACATTATCCGTTCACGTTGGTTAGGTGAAAATAAGCTTGGATTAAAAGAGCTTTCAGAAAAATACGGTGTTTCGATGGAACGTATCCGCCAAATCGAACAACAAGCGATGAAAAAAATGAAAGCCGCTTTAAATCAAAGCATTACACTTAGCGCCTAACAAAAATCAAACTAATTTATTTGCGCCCTTTTAGGGCGCTTTTCATTTCCTCTACTTAACAGCAACTTAATGAATCAAAACCCCTTTTCTATTCGTAACTTTATGCTGCTAGGTAGCTTTATGGCCTTGCAGGCTGGTTATATCAATACCATTTTATTTTTAGAATTTGGCCTACCCGTCAGCCAAATGACCGGCATTATGTCGCGTTTAAGTGAAAGTGTTTACCAACATAACTGGTCACTGGCGTTTCATGCCAGCTTGGTTTTTGTTGGATTTATTTTTGGCGCACTCATATCAGGCCTGGTGATTGGCGACAGAGAAAGTCCACAAGACCGGCGTTTTGCTTTAGGTATGATTTTACTCTCGACCAGCCTATTCGTCAGCGCCTGGCTAGCTAGCGCCATGCACCTAGCGACACTTTTTACCACTGCTTTTGCATGCGGCTTACAAAACGCCCTCACCGCAAAATATCGTGGCTTACAAATGCGAACCACCCACGTCACCGGCATCGTTACCGATCTGGGTGTTTATTTAGCTAGAATGATTAAAGGCCAAGGCTGGCCTTGGCAGGCCTGGTTGCTCATTTTACTGATTGTCAGCTTTCTGGTTGGCGGCGTACTAGGCATACTCATGTTTGCATTCTGGTATGGCGCAAGCTTACTCATCCCCGCCCTAGCCTGCATTCCGATTGCGCTAGCCTGGCTAAGGCTAGCGCACAAAAGCCAAAGTCCGTTCCGCCAGTAAAACAAACCCAGAAAACTTTAAGCTAACCACCTGGCCTGGTGGTTAGCTTAAAGTCGAACAGTCGATGGCCTCCAAGCCTTATAAACCTCATCAAACTTATTACCAAGTACTTCCACTGACCAGTGTTTAGGCCGCTCCATACCCTCTGGCAAAGTTACACTAGCGTCCGCAAAAATTTCATTTAACTGGCTTTGCTCAATTTTTTTGCAACGCGACAAATCAACATTTCTCATTGTTACCCACATAAAACGCTTAAACTTTGTGAAGTCAATGCCGTCAAGTTGAGCATTATTTGAAAAACAAGCTTGGCCGATTTCAGCGTTTTTAACATATGCAAAAGGTAAAAGTGTGTTTTCAAACTTAACATGATACAGCTTCGCATCATCAAGCTTAGCCTTGTACATTCTTGCTAGCTTGAAGCTTACTTGATAAAAGTTTGCATCAACTAAACTTGTTTCAGATAAATCAGCGTCTTCAAAGGTGGAGTTTGAAAAATTTGCTCTGTCAAAATTTAAACCCTTTAAAACTGTTTTATCTAAATTAAGATTGCTTAAATCAAGTTCATAACTTTTTTGACGTTCGAGTTTTATTTGGCTGGAGCTTCTACGACCAATTACTGTTAGTGCAATCTGAATATCTAACCTCAGCTTTGAACTCACATGGTTAGGCTCCAAAGCATTCTCTCGAATATAGGCACACAGGATTTCCATAATTTGAATATGGTCACGTAAAGAATCTTGTGCAATGCGCTCTAACGCATAAATTGAACCAATACGCACTTCCAGATTGGGTTGAGTAAACTCGCTACTTGTTTTACCGTCTTTGCTAACTTGTTTAACGGTTTTTTCTGCGCCCAAACCCTCTACCGCTTTATTAATGCGGTCAGTTATATGGCCTTGTTCTTTGACTTTATAATCTTGATGCGCCACCCAAGTCCGCCAAATAATAAAGGGCGCACTTAAAATGGCTGCCATTAGGGCCGCAAAACCAAAACTCGGTTCAACAGTATCAACCTTCAAGCCAAAGGAACTAAGTGTGGACTCCCAGTCCCAGGCGTTAAGTTCAACTACTTGAAAAAGCAGGTTATAGACGACTAACAAAGCAAGAAAAAAAAGCGGCACAAAAAATAGCAAGGCCAAAGCGAGCAGGAAATTCCGCCCGCTTTTTAGCCATTGTGTAATTTTTTTAAATAAAGCTACAAACTTGCGCCACATTGCTTGCATTAGAACGGCCAAACAACCTTATGTACCGCTACTGCAACGATATAAAACAATACCACTAAAGCAACTAACCAGTAGATGGCTTTTTGAGCACGGGTTTTGGCAAAACGAAACGCCATTAAACCTAAACCAATATAAGCAACCAAACCTAGAATTTTGGCGACAATCCAAGGATCGGTGAAACTAAAGTCGGTGACCATCACAATCCCGATGGCAGAGACTAATAGCAAGGTATCCACAATATGCGGCAGAATTTTAACCGGCTTTTTGGCCACCCAGCCTTGGTTAAAAATATGCCCAATACCGCGACCGAAAAATCCGACAATGCTTAACAACACCGCCACTTTGTGTAATAAAACTAATCCGAAATACATAAGCTTAACTCCCTGGTTTTAATTGATTTTGAAACTGGTCTAACGTGATTTCATATACCCCGGACTTATTACGCCCCGGACCTTTGATTATCTCTTGTGCCGCCCAAGCATGGCCGTGCACGATTTCGTAACTGGCCGGAATTTTGCCTTGTTTGCGCGCGTGTTCATACGCATCCAACATAGCTTTAAATCGTTTTTTCCCCGTCAATCCTGATGAGCGTTCGCCTTGTGCGTTGGTTGCTCCAATGGCTTTTAAATCGCGCATCACGCCTATGGGCTCATCATAAGTTAAGGTGTAATGCTCGACATCCATAACGGGCTGCCCAAAGCCGGCGCGAATTAACGCATCGCCTAAATCATGCATATCAATAAAGTGATTCATACGTTGATGACCGGCTTCGCCTTCTACCCTTACCCAGGCCTGGCGCAATTCTTTTAAGGTGTCCGGCCCTAAACTGGTGAGCATTAACAAGCCTTCCGGCCGTAACACTCGACGAAACTCGGCTAACACCGCATCTAGATCGTCACACCATTGCAGCATAAAATTGGTGACGATCAAATCATGACTCGCATCGGCGATGGGTAAAGCATAGGCATCGGCTTGAATTAAGTCCACCGGACATTGCAACCAACCCAAACGCGCGGACCAACTTTGCGGTAACCACTTAATGATCGGGCGCAGTAAACGTTGCTTGGCTTGTTGTAACATAGTATCGGACAAGTCCAATGCCCTAATCTGTGCAGCGGGATAACGTGCAAGCAGTCG
The DNA here is from genome assembly GCF_000711195.1 of Thiomicrospira pelophila DSM 1534. Taxonomy (NCBI): domain Bacteria; kingdom Pseudomonadati; phylum Pseudomonadota; class Gammaproteobacteria; order Thiotrichales; family Piscirickettsiaceae; genus Thiomicrospira; species Thiomicrospira pelophila. The sequence continues at coordinate 12,674 of NZ_JOMR01000001.1, forward strand.
CTCGGTTAAAAATCCAGTGCCAGCGCCAACATCCAATACCTGCTTTACATCCAGTGTGATTAAGTCTAAACGTTGATCTAAGTTCTGTGCGGATAATTTTTGCAATACCGCCGCCTCATCATAGCGAGCCGCGGCTTTTGAAAAGTGCTGGCGTAAATGTTGACGATTAACCATGCGCACCATCCTGTAAAAACACGATCACTTTCTGTGCGGTTTGTTCGGGGTGTGAGAAAAACGGGATATGCGCGGCGCCTTCAATCATGGCAATTTGCGCCTTGGGTTGAAGCTGCGGTAACTGTTTTACAATCTCAGGTGGCACTAACGGATCTTTTTCGCCCAGCAACCATAAGGTCGGGGGTTGGATTAAGGCTAGATTTTGGCGCATATCAATATCACGCAATAACTCTAAACCCTGTAACAAGCCCGCAAAGCTTGGCAAGCTGCGTGTTTTCATCTGACTGGTGTAGTGTTTAATCAATTGGCGCGCGCCATCCGAACCTTGCAACTGCAGCTTCCAAAACCGACTTAATAAAGCCCAGCTATCCAGACCAAGCGCTTTAATAAAGTTGCTCATTAATTCCGGTGAAACTCCCCATTTCCAATTACCGGCCTGTACAAAGCAGGGGGTTGAAGCCAAGCAAATTAAACGAGAGATTCGTTCTGGATAGGCTTCGGCTAGTTGCTGGGCAATCAAACCGCCCAACGACCAGCCTAACAAATAGGTTTGAGGGGGCAACACATCTGCCACCGCATCCAACCAGGCCTGGTTAAGATCATCACCGGCTTGTAAGTCCAACTTGGGACTGTCGCCAAAACCCGGCAGCTCAATTAAAGTCACCTCATAATGGGGCGCAAGATAGGTTTCTGCCCAATCTCGCCAAACAGCATTTTGAGCGCCCCAACCATGAATGAGACAGAGTGATTCACCCTTTCCAAAGGTTTCGGTATGCAATTTAATACTGGATTTCATGATTTAGCTCAAAAAAAGTGGTGTATGGATTGTAACGATTGCGTGCCGTCAACGCCATAAAAAAGGCGCTTATTTGCATTTAGACATCTAACTGCGTGAACTTCTTAGTAAATAATTCATATATAACGATACTTTTTTAAAAACTTGGTGATACAATGATCAAGCGTCATTAAGTTTGATGACGTTTTATTTGTTTTTTTTGAGGTAGTTATGTCAGATTTAGTAACAGGCACCGTTAAATGGTTTAACGATGAAAAAGGTTTCGGTTTTTTAGCACAAGAAAATGGTCCAGATGTATTCGTACATTTCCGTGCCATCAATGGCAACGGCCGTAGAACCCTAGCTGAAGGTCAAGCAGTGACTTTCAACATTACTGAAGGTGAAAAGGGCTTACAAGCGGAAAACGTTACAGCACTTTAATCCTAATTTGTTGCTCTAACACTTGTGTTTAAGCAGCCGGAACCGTGAGATTGATTTCAGCCTCGCGGTTTTTTTATATCTAAAATTTACACAGGCACTTCGGTTGACCAATCGTGTAAGCATTGCGGATTATCCTGATTCAAGCCAACAAGCCTTCAGACTTTTCTTTATACTTATAACCATAACCATTTTGTGTATTCGTTTAAGGAGTTTTGTGATGCGTTTTCTACAAATATTTGCGATTAGTTTAATCACTACCTTGGGTTTTAGTTCTCCGTCAATGGCTGCGGATAAACTTAAATCGGTGCCTGAAATTAAAGGTCCAAGTCAAGATCGCTTTCCAGGCGACCCTGCCAGTCACAAAGTGGTGTATATGTTTAACCAAGCCGATGAAGGCTATCAAACCAGCATCCTCAACTCGATTCAAGCGATGATTCGCCAATATGGTGGTGACGTTGAAATAGCGGTTGTTGTAATTGGACCGGGCATTCATGTTTTAGCTAAAGAGCCTAAGCGCGAAGTGCCGGACTTAATTTATGATCGTGTTGAAAGTTTTGCAAAAGACTATAATGTACGTTGGATAGCGTGTGGTAGTACCATGCATACGATTGGCTGGGAAGATAAAGACATTCGCCCATTTGCAGAATACGTCGAAGTCGGCGCCTCCGCTTTAATGGAGCTGCAAGCGGCCGGCTTTAGTTATATTGCCTGGTAAATCAATTACTACCAGGCCTGGTAGCTTATAAATGGCTAAAATTAAACGAGCCTTAAGCTATTTAGTTTAAGGCTCGTTTTTTTGTATGTGATCCAAAACAGCTAACAATTGTTCAATGTGCTCAACTTGATGTCCCGCACTTAAAGTGATGCGTAAGCGTGCTTGGTTTTTTGGCACGGTAGGCGGCCGGATTGCGGCAACCCATAAACCTTGCTGTTTCAATTTTTCACTCCACGCCATCGCCTTGGCGCTATCCCCCAATAAAATTGGTTGAATAGCACTTTCTGAAGGCATTAAATCCAAACCTAGAGCGACAGCCCCTTCTCGGAATAAGCGAATATTGGCATGTAACTGATCACGTAAATCTTCGCCTTCGCGCAAAATTTTTAGTGCGGTGCGGGTGGCGAGCGCATTCATGGGCGACATGGCGGTGGTATAAATAAACGGTCGTGCAAACTGAATTAAACTTTCAATCAATACACTCGAACCCGCTACAAATGCACCGGATGTGCCAAACGCCTTGCCAAATGTGCCGACTAGCGCGATATCAGCTCCAAGCTTAAGCCCAAACTGATCAAAACTACCTCGCCCTTCTGCACCCAACACACCCAAACCATGTGCATCATCCACCAACAACCAGGCCTGGTGCTTATTAGCTAAAGCTTGCAGTTGACGAATATCGGCTAAATCACCATCCATACTAAACACACTATCGCTCACGATTAACGTAGGTGCTTCGGACGATTCTAGACGTTTTTCTAAAGTTTGATAATCAAGATGCGGGTAACGCTTAAAGTCGGCACCACTGGCTAGTGCGCCATCAATCAGCGAAGCATGATTGAGTTTATCACCCAGAATCAGATCGCCTTTTTGCATCAAGGTTTGCTGCACCGCTAAATTCGCCATATAACCGGTCGAAAATAACAACACACGCTCCACCCCCAACCAATCGGCCAATTCATCTTCTAATAGATGATGGTGCAAATGGTGCCCTGTCACAAGATGTGCCGCCCCCGATCCCCAGCCTGCGGTGTTATCGTCACACACCGCTTGCTTTATACGCGGATCAGCCGCTAAACCTAAATAATCATTCGAGCAAAAGTTGATCATCGGCAAACCATTAATTTGCATTTGCGGATTCTGCGGGGAAAGCGCCAACGGGCGTTGGCGATAAAGGGATTGCGCTTGTCGTTCGTCTAACTTAGGTTGAAAACGATCCGCGATAGTGGGTTTCATGACAAAACTTAAGCCGACTCTTCTTCAATGTGCGCTTTAGATTGGGCTTGCATATTTAAACCAAGCTTTTTAAACAACTGCACATCACTATCCGCTTCGGGGTTGTCAGTGGTTAATAACTTATCGCCATAGAAAATCGAGTTGGCTCCAGCAAAGAAGCACCAGGCCTGGGCTTGTTCGTTGAGTTCCATGCGTCCGGCGGACAAACGTACATATGACTGCGGCATTAAAACACGCGCGGTCGCGATCACACGGATAAATTCAAACGCATCGGTTTGGCCTTTCATGTCCGCCAAAGGCGTACCCTCAACCGGCACCAATAAGTTGATTGGCACACTGCCGGGATGGTTATCCATATTCGCAAAGGTGCGCAATAATTCGACACGATCTTTATGTTGTTCGCCCATGCCGATAATCCCACCGGAGCAGACATTGATGCCGGATTTCTGCACTTTATCAATCGTATCTAATCGATCTTGAAAGGAACGCGTGGTGATGACTTTGGAGTAATAAGCTTCTGACGTATCGAGGTTGTGGTTGTAATAATCTAAGCCCGCTTCTTTAAGTGCGGCAACCTGGTCATCATCCAGCATGCCTAATGTCATGCAGGTTTCCATGCCTAAATCGCGCACCACTTTGACCATTTCCAGCACCACCGGAAAGTCTTTTTTATTCGGATTACGCCAAGCCGCGCCCATGCACAAACGCGTTGCGCCTTTGGCTTTGGCTTGCATGGCTTTATCCAGTACTTCTTGCACCGCCATCATTTTTTGTTTTTCTAAACCGGTGTCATAGCGTGAGCTTTGTGAACAATACGAACAGTCTTCCGCACAACCGCCCGATTTAATGTTGACCAAGGTGCTAATTTGCACTTCGTTGGGCTCAAAGTTCATACGGTGAACCGTATGCGCTTGAAACATCAAGTCATTAAAAGGTTGATTCATAATGGCCTTAATTTCTGCCGAGGTCCAATCGTGACGAATTTGTCCTAAAGATTTCATTTCGAGACTCGCGTTTAAAATAAGCGGTTATTATAACGATTATTCAACCAGGATTTGGAAAATGCAGTGGCTTGAAAAATGGCTATTTCCGCCCACTTGCGTCATAACGGCGGTTACGACCCAAAAACATGACTTAGATCCGGCCTTTATTGCTAAATGGCAAATAGGGTCAGACGTCTGTCCGCGTTGCGCCGAGCCTAGTCCGCAGGGTTTATTGTGTGGGCATTGTCTCTCCCAGCCACCGCGCGTCAGTCGAACCCAAGTCGCGTTTGCGTTTGAAGATGAATTGCGCGATTTGATGTATCAATTTAAATATCATCAGCAATTACATTTAAGCCGCCTGTTTGCCGAGTTGTTAGCCCCACAACTCGATGCGCAAGGGATTCAAGCCATTATTCCGATTCCACTACATCGCACCCGTCTACGAGAACGTGGCTATAACCAAGCGTTTGAATTAGCGCGAATGTTAAGTCCAATGCTGAATATTCCAATCATATCGGCCTTAACACGCCCCATTGCTACGCCTAATCAAACCCAACTCAAAGCCAAACAACGCCGTCAAAACCTCAAACAAGCTTTCGCGGCCGATGCGGCCTTATTAGAAGGGTTAGATCAGGTCGCGCTACTGGATGACGTTATTACGACTGGCGCCACCATGCAAGCCGCCGCTAAACAACTTGAATCCGCAAAACCAGGTCTGGTGGTTGAAGCTTGGGCGGTTGGCAAAACACACTAAGACGGATTGTTGTAAAATGAATCTTGGTTTAAGGGGAGGTTAATATGTTTAAGTTTGTATCCGAGTTAAGTCCACCGGAAATCTATCGCTATTTAGTCGGCGCAATCGTGCCACGTCCGATTGCTTGGATCAGCACCCAAAACGCCGAGGGTGTACAGAACTTAGCGCCTTATTCGTTTTTTACGGTGGCGAGCGTAAATCCACCAGTGCTTGCGGTAACGCATATTCCATCTCGTACCCAAGCCGAAAAAGATACTTTAAAAAACCTGCGTACGAACCCACAGTGCGTGATTAATATTGTCAGCGCAAACCAAATCCAACAAGCCAATGCAAGCAGTCAACCGCTGGCTAATAATGAAAGCGAATTTAAACAATTCGATATCACTTCCACGCCCAGCCAACAAGTTGAACCGGTTAGTGTCGCCGACTCGAAAGTGCGTTATGAGTGTAAACTGCGTGACCTCGTTAGCATCAGTGCGGGCGGCCAGTTAATTTTATTGGATTTGATTGGTGTATTTGTCGATGACAACTTAATCAAAGATGGCCTGATTGATTCGGCACAACTGGACGCCGTTGGCAAAATGGGCGGCGATGACTACAACCTAACCCGCGAATTAATCAAAGCCAAACGCCCAGATTAAATCCAGTTATTCATTTATTACAACTTTTGAGACCCAATATGCATTCACACCCATCTCCCCACCACAACCATACAGCTAAACCCGATGCCAAAAACCAACGTAAAATTGTCATCGCAGCCACCTTAACTTTCACCTATATGCTGGTGGAAGTGGTCGGCGGTCTCTGGGTAAACTCGATCGCGCTGATTGCGGATGGCATGCATATGCTGACCGATTCGATTGCCTTAATCATCGCTTGGTGGGGTTTTCATATCGCGCAAAAACCAGCCACTGAACGCATGACTTTTGGTTATCAGCGGGCGCAAATCTTAACCGCGTTTGTGAACGGGGCAGCCTTACTATTAATCGCGACCGCTATCACAGCGATGGCGATTGAACGCATGTTTAACCCACAAGAAGTGATGGGTGCGGAGATGTTTATTATTGCCATTGTTGGCTTAGGCATTAATTTAACCGTATTTGTCATGCTGCATAGCGGTGATCAGAAAAACCTAAACATGCGCGGAGCAACCCTTCACTTTATGGGCGACACCTTGGCATCCATTGCCGTGATAACGGCTGCGATTATTATCTATTTTTCAGGTTGGAATATTGTCGACCCAATTTTGTCGATTCTAGTCGCCGCCATTATCGCGTTTAATGCCTTTAAACTCACACGTTCAGCCGCCACGATTTTATTGGAAGGCGTGCCAGCCGGTTATGAAATCCAAGCCATCAAAGACGACCTGTCTGAACACTTTCCATACCTTGAGCAAATTCACCATATTCACTTGTGGGCGATTGCAGAACAACAGGTGATGATGACCCTGCACGCTAAAACCGATTTAGCGCATATTAATGATGACACCTTGTTTGAAATTAAATCCTACCTAAACGATCGCCACGCAGTACACCACGTGACCTTACAACTCGAAACCTTATAAAAGGCGATAACCATGCGCAGAATTCTACTTGCCCCAGACAGCTTTAAAGGCTCACTCACCGCGGTAGAATTTTGTCGGATCGGCGCGCAGGTTATCCAGCGTCACTGGCCAGATATTCAAGTCATTCAACGCCCCTTGTCAGATGGTGGCGAAGGTTTTGTGGATGCGATGGTAGAATCCGGCCGCGCCGAACGCCGAGTGATCAACAGCCTTGATCCGTTTGAGCGTCCGATTCAAGCGGCCTTTGCTTGGCAAGCCGATAGCCAAACCGCGATTATCGAAATGGCGCAAGCGTCCGGCCTTCCCCTGTTGAGCAAGCAAGAGCGCGACCCGATGCGAGCGAGCACCTCTGGAACAGGCCTGGTGATTAAGGCGGCACTCGAATTAGGCGCTAAACGCATCATTTTGGGTTTAGGCGGAAGCGCAACAAATGACGGCGGCGCAGGTGCTTTACAAGCACTAGGTATTGGATTGCTGGATAAGCAAAACCAACCGATCAAACCGGGAGCAAAAGGCCTGGTGCAATTAGCGCAAATTGGTGAGATTCCGCAGGAGTTATTGGGTATTGAGTGGCATCTGGCTTGTGATGTCACCAACCCATTACTAGGCGAGCAAGGCGCGACCGCGGTTTATGGTCCACAAAAAGGTGTGACCCCGCAAACTCATGCCGAGCTTGAACAAGCCCTAGCCAGCTTTGCCGAGTTAATCGAACAACGAATTGGTCATAACATAAGCACCAGGCCTGGTGCTGGTGCAGCGGGCGGTATGGCCGGCGGGTTTATGGGGGTTTTAAATGCAAAGACGTTTAGCGGCTTTGAATTGCTCGCCAACACCATTGGCCTGAATCGGACATTTGAGCAGGGCCTGGACTTAGTGATTACCGGCGAAGGCCGCATGGATGAGCAAACACGTAACGGCAAATTGCCGATGAAATTGGCCGAAATGTCGCAAAGCTATAATGTGCCGATCTTAGGCATTTGCGGTCAGCTCAATGTCTCCACTGAACAAATGCCAGAATTTATAGGTTTGTTCAGCCTAGTGCATTGCTTGACCAATGAAGCCGATGCCATGCAACAAACCGAAGCTTGGCTGGCCGATACGCTTTATAGCTCGCTCAAACTTTACCTGCACTAAGCGTGTACCTAAAGCACCAGGCCTGGTGCTTAACTGGTGCTCATCGCCCATAACGGACTGACACTATCCACATTATCCGGCATTAACCACAGCACTTGATAAGGCTGCAATATCAGTGGCTGGCTTGTGGGTTGATAATGCTGATGATCTAAAATATCCACCCAACCGGACGCACTGTCTAGGCCAGTTTCATGCTGAATATCAAGCTCTTTTACTTCGCTGGTTAAGTTAAAAATCGCCAATAACGGAAAGTCCAACTCATTCACGCCGCGCCAAATCGCAAAAAAACTTGAACCAAAATCCAACACCTTTTGGGATGTATCAGGATGAAACGCCTTGTGTTTTTTACGCCGCTTTAACACATGAATTAAACGGTTTAAAACTTGTAAATTGGACGTATTTTGCCCGTCCAGCAAAGCCTTTAAATAATGTTTCTCCCATTTTTTACGGTTAATGCTTCGTGTTCTACCGGTGCGCTCGACTCCGATTTGATCGTTTTCAGTCGCCAGTAAACTGTGAATATAAACAGCCGGAATCCCCTGCAAACTCAGCATAATTAATTGCGAGCAAATAAAACGATCCACCTGCCATTGATCTGGCCCTTGACTGTTGCAGGTTTCACGAAATGCACTGAACAAGGCAATGTTAATTTCATAGGGCGACTCTGAACCATCTGGCCGAGTCCGCATCGAGATATAACCACCCTGACGGTGCATGCCGGTGATCAAATCCTCAATTTCTCGCTGCGGTAAAATGCCTTCGACCGGACGCAAACCGATACCATCATGCGAGGCGGTAAAATTTAAAAAGTTACAACCATCGACTGGCGGTTTAAGTTGTTGCGCCCACTGAGTTAAATAATAACCATCACCACGATACAAGGCATGCAACACCAAGGGCGCTAAACTAAATTGGTACACCAAATGCGCTTCATCTTGCTGACCAAAATAAGATAGGTTTTCGTTGTGCGGCACATTGGTTTCGGTTAGCAGCATGCCGTTTGGATTGACCAATTCAAAGACATCTCGAATCAGTTTTACCACTTCATGGGTTTCAGGCAGGTGAATGCAGTTGGTGCCGAGTTTTTTCCATAAAAATGCAATCGCGTCTAAACGCAAAATATGGGTTTTTTGTTTAACGTAAAATAACAACACTTCGATCATCTTCACCAACACAGCCGGATTCTCGAAGTTCAGATCAATCTGATCCGCACTAAACGTCGCCCAAACCATTTTACGACCGCGGTGTGTATAAGCCGGCACCAGCAAGGGCGAATTTCTTGGCCGCACCACCATCGACACATCCTCGCGCCCATCCACCTCAATAAAAAATTGATTAAACGGCGCGACATCGGCTTTGTAATCGGTAAACCATAAACTCTCACGCGAGATATGATTGATCACTAAATCGACCATCAATTTATAATCCGAACTGATCGCCTGAATATCTGGCCAGTCCCCAAAGTCGGGCTCAACCTTGACATAGTCAATCACTGAAAACCCATCATCCGAGCTGAACGGAAAAAACGGCAATAGGTGAACAGTATTGACTGCATCCTTGACATAGTCTTGCAAAAAATCACGTAATACTTGCAAAGGTGGGTGTGGTTGCTCAGTATCAATCAGGCTGTCGGCATAGCTAATTAACACCACATCTTCTTGGTTCCAGCGTTCGCTATCCAGCTCAGACTCGACACCGCAAATTTGAATCAAACGGTGTAATTCCTGATAGGCATCTTTCGCCGACTCCAGCGGATAGAGTTTTTCTAAACGATGTTTAATGCGCTCAAATATCTCTTGGCTCATGGGCTCAACTCCTAGGCATTATCCTGTTCTACCGCGTGTTTGAGTTCGTCTAATATATCAGGAAACGCACTAATCACCCGGTTCCAGTTCGCTACAAACGGACGCTCATCGTGCATTTCCATAAACGCCTCACCCGCCACTAATAAATTATCTGCAAATAACTCCACCACGCGCTCCTCTTCATGCCGATCTAACGATAACCCGTTCATCTCGGCATCAAACGCATACGACTCCAGCTGATCCAAAGCCGTACGATGATAAACCGCACGAATCGTGCGTATGGTTTGGCGTGAAAACTGATGGCCACTGGTGGCTAGTTTGCGGTACAGGGATTTGGCAATATCCTGACTCATGCGTGATAAACCGGCATTGACATCATCAAACGACACTTTTTGATGTTTGTGGTCGTAACGATCCGCAATCTCAACTTGGCATACACGACGGTTAGAATAGTTACGCCGTATTTCAGCCAAAATCCCAATTTCCAGCCCCCAATCACTCGGAATCCGTACATCTTTTAATGCCGTCACCTCAAGCGCAAACTCACCCGCTAACGGGTAACGAAATGAATCTAAATAGGTAATTAAATCGTCTTGCCCCAAAACTGTTTCTAAACTTCGTAATAGCGGAGTCACCAACAAACGTGCAACACGACCATTCATATGCCCATCCGAATAACGTGCGTAGTAGCCTTTTGAAAACACAAAGTTAAAGGTTGGATGTGCGACGGGATAAAGCAGACGTGCCAGCATCTCGCGCTCATAAGTGAGAACATCACAATCATGCAGCCCAACCACCGATGTTTTTCCCGAAGCCAAAATGTAACCAAAGCAGCCCCACACATTTTTGCCCTTACCCGGTTCGGTCGGTGCTAAACCCAATTTTTTAAGTGGCTGCATGACTTTATGCAATCTTGGTCCATCGTTCCAAAGAATTTTATGTGGCTGCGGTAAGCGTGAAAAAAAATGCTTAGCATGCTCAAATTGTGCTTGATCCGCTTGGTCCAAGCCAATCACAATTTCAGATAAGTAAGGCACGCGCTCTAACTCATCTAAAATACGCGTTAAGGCCTCACCCTCAAGCTCACTATATAAAGAAGGCAACACTAAACCCATCGGACGTTCGCGTGAAATATTCACCAAATCCCACTCAAGCTCGGATAAGTCGCGCCGAGTTAAATTGTGTAGGGTTGTGATTGTGCCGTTTTGAAAAAAATCACTCATTCTGCCTCCTTTAATACCCACCGATTGACCGCTTCCACCCAGCCATCTGGAGCAGATTGTTGTGCCTGATAGATTTGATTATTTGATTGCAGGGTTAAATATCCGCCATTCGCATCGGGCATCACCACCGCGATGTCGGCCATTTCAAGCATCGCCCGGTCATTTTCACCATCACCTAGCGCAAGTAATTGCCAAGCGGACTGAGTGCTTAAGTAATGATGTTCATTGTTGAGTAGGATTTTGAGTGTGCTGGCCTTTGAGTGCTGCGCCATCACATGATAAAAGCGGCCGCCTTTCTGAAGTTGCAAACCTTGTTGCTTAAGCGCTTGTTCAAATAGCACCAGGCCTGGTGCTTCGCCTAACCACAGAATTGGCTCGGTCACTTCGCGCTGCATTGCATTTAGCGCATCTGGGTGTTTAAGCCCGGTGTGTTGCATCACCTGTTCGACGCTCCAATCACCAAAGCCTTCAAACTGCCAACCACTTTGCTCTCGCCAGTGGTTTAAAAAAGTACGTATTTGCTTGATCGGACGACCCACTAAATCCGGTGGATTTTGACCAACTTGCATGACCCCGCCATTTTCAGCAATCACCGGCCAAGTCAAATCTAGCCGTTGGCGCCACTTGGTAAGCTCAGCTAGCGTTTTACTGGAATTCAAAATCACGGGCACATCCCGCGCTTTTAATTGCGACAGTAGGGGGATAATGCCGGTGTAATCATAGGTCTTATGATTTAATAAGGTGCCATCTAAGTCGGTTGAAATCAGCCAGCAAGCCATTACACCTCTCCTAATACGTTGTTTTTATTAAACCATAAAGCGAACTCAAATCCCAATTAGTGAGCACAAAACTAACTTAGAGGCTAATATAGTGCTTGTTATCTTTAACAAGAACCGACTATGCCGATTCGCACACATTTCAAAATAGGTTTATGGCTGAGTTTAAGCATTTTGCTTTGGGTGTCACCTTATCTAGCAAAGGCTCAAGACAGCTCAGCAAGCACCGAAGCTCCCCTCAACAATGGCGAAAATTTTCGGTTAGATTTTGAATTGGTGACCATCCAAAACAACATGGCCTGGTTAACCAAGCATATTGACCGTTACGCCAATAGTATTGATCGATTTTTCACCCCCGAATCCGAGGTGCCTGAGGGTAAATCATTGATTAAAACCACGCTCAGCCATCAGAACTCACAACACTTAACCCAACAAAATCAATTTAAGTTTAAGTTGGTGGCCCACTTACCCAAAACTCAAGAACGCTGGAATGTTTATGTCGAATCCTTTGCTGGGCCGGATGAGCGTAGCGCACAATCCAGCGCACAGACTCAACTGGAAGCCGAACAAGAAACGTTATTAGGCTTGAGTTCCATTTATCAGTTTTCGGATATGATTGGCTTCAAAACCCGTACCGGAACCCGCTTAACTGAGGGCGAATTGAGTCCTTATATTACGGCCAAACTGCGCCTAGAATATGCAATCAAACCAGATTTATATTTGGCTTTTGAACCAGAAGTCTTTTGGCGAAGAGTTGAAGGTACGGGTAAACAAGGCACATTAAACTTGGCCTATCAGCATGATGAACAGCACTATTTACGCTCGACATCGAAAGTGTTTAAGTTTGATGAGCGGCCCGAATGGGAGGTTTCACAGGTTTTTGAGTGGCGACACAACTGGGATAAAAATAACCGCCTAAGTTACCAGCTAGGGCGCCAGTGGGATTGGGCTCGTGAATATGACGACAAACTGCTGGATACTTATTTACAACTAACTTGGCGTCACCAAATGTATGATAATTGGCTATTTTTATCCGTTACGCCGGGCGTACACGCACCACTTGAATTAGGCTATCAAACTAACCGATTTATCGTGCTTAGTATTGATGTTTTTTCCAGAAAAGTGGCGCTTTAATCGAGCATTTCATTAATTGATCAAACCGCTTCCAAGTTAGCATAAGCCTTTACCAGCCACTTTGAGCCCGCATGTTTAAAATTCACCTGGATGCGCGCATGATCACCCGAACCTTCAGTAGCTAACACCGTACCTTCACCAAACTTTTGATGAAATACGCGCTGACCCATGGCGAAACCGGCTTCATTATGCTGGCTTTTCTGACTCGTGGGAGAGGCCCATTCTCGTGCTGACTGCACTTGACCAGTCATACGTACCCAATCAAGACAATCCTCAGGCAATTCTTTTAAAAAACGCGACGGCCCCGAATAAATCTCCGTGCCATGCAAACGCCGGCGCAGCGCATAGGTCATGACTAATTTTTGTTCGGCACGGGTAATGCCAACATAGGCTAAGCGACGCTCTTCTTCCAGTCTAAACGGGTCATCAAACGAGGGTTTGGACGGAAATAGACCTTCTTCTAACCCCACCATAAACACCAACGGAAATTCTAGACCTTTAGCGGAGTGCAAAGTCATTAACTGAATTGCAGACTCCCAAGCTTCCGCTTGGTTATCGCCAGCTTCTAATGTTGCTTGGGCTAAGAAATTAAGTAATGGATTATCGCTAATCGCGGCATCCAAATCATCCGGATTGGGGTTTTCTTCAGCTGGCGGTGCTTTATCAAATCCGCTGGCGGCGTTTATCAATTCATCCAAGTTTTCAACCCGAGCCTGACCTTGTTCTGAGCGGTCTTTTTCAAAATGCGTTTGTAGCCCAGAACGTGAAATCACCATCATAACTTGGTCTTGCAGGTTTTTGCCTTGGGTATCAATTTGTAACTGCTCGATTAAGTCTAAAAATCCACTCAGCGCGCCTTTGGCTCGCGCGGTTAAGCCAGATTCTAATTGAACTTTAGCGGCATCCCATAAAGATAAACCCAAATCACGTGCTAAGTCCCGCACCGTTTGCATGGTTTTTTCGCCTAAACCACGCGTAGGTTGGTTATAGACGCGTTCAAACGAGGCATCGTCATCCCGGTTCACCAATAAACGTAAATAAGCCAATACATCTTTTACTTCGGCACGATCATAAAAACGTAACCCGCCGTAAATCCGATAAGGCATTTCGGCTTGAATCAACGCCTGCTCAAACACGCGTGATTGCGCATTCGAACGATACAAAATGGCCACATCAGAACGCTCACCGCCCTGTTCAACCCAAGCTTTGGCTTGACTGATGACATAATTGGCCTCGTCATATTCATTAAAGGCTTCATAAATGCGAATCGGATCACCGTCTTCGCCGGCACTCCAAAGCTCTTTACCCATGCGCTCGGTGTTAAACGCAATAATATGGTTAGCGGCTTTCAAAATACGTCCGCTTGAACGATAGTTTTGTTCTAAACGGACGGTTTTGACGTCAGCAAATTCTTGCTCAAACAAACGAATATTTTCGATTTTTGCGCCGCGCCAGCCATAAATGGACTGGTCATCGTCGCCCACCACAAACAATTTACCCGTGCCGCCCGCTAATACTCGCAACCAGGCATACTGCAAACTGTTGGTATCTTGAAACTCGTCCACCAAGATGTGTTTATAACGTGCTTGATAAAAACTCAACACCTCCGGGCGTTTCAACCAGAGTTCGTGCGCCCGCAACAACAGCTCCGCGAAATCCACCAGGCCTGCTTTTTGGCATTGTTGCTCGTAAGCTTGGTAAATTTGCAGCATTTTTTTCACAAACGGGTTGTGTCCCGGATCAATATGATGAGGGCGGCGACCTTCTTCCTTTTCACCATTAATATAAGCTTGAACCTGCTTAACCGGCCATTGAGTTTCATCTAGTTCCATGGCTTTTAAAAGACGTTTAATTAAACGCTTCTGATCGTCTGAATCTAAAATCTGGAAGCTTTGCGGCAAGCCGGCGGCTTCAAAGTGCTGACGTAACAAACGATAAGCAATCCCATGAAACGTACCCATCGTGACACCCTGAGCTTGATGACCAATTAACTGTTCCATTCGTCCACGCATCTCACGCGCCGCTTTATTTGTAAAAGTCACAGCTAAAATATTAAACGGCGATAATTTCATCACCTCCGTTAACCAAGCGATGCGATGCACTAATACACGTGTTTTACCACTGCCGGCCCCGGCCAAAATTAACGCATGGCGTTCTTCTAAGGTCACGGCTTCGCGTTGCGCATCGTTCAAGTCGTTTAATATAAATGTAATATCCATGGTCGTTAATTGCTTTAACCTAATTGTGTGCGTGAATAAACAGGATGTGTACTGTGAAATCTATCGGTGCGTTATGCTACGATAAAAAAACCTAAAAGGGAAAATGCATTATAAATTTGCCTCTAAATGAATATTTCGCTTGCAAATCCCACATCCCTAGTGTAATAATTATCAAAATGTTTTGTCAGGGCACAATTCAGCCCCGAATCACAGTGATAATAGAGTAGCTAAAATATAGTGAAAAATCACTGCTCTTCGTTTCAACGAACACTTTCCGTACGAATCCCCTCACACACTGATCAAGTTCAGAATGGTTATTCGTACCAAAAAAATAAAACTATATAAGGAGTTACCTATGAGTGACAAAATTATTGCAACATCTGATGCCAACTTCGAAGCCGAAGTTTTAAAGTCTGAACTACCAGTATTGGTAGACTTCTGGGCAGAATGGTGTGGTCCTTGTAAGATGATCGCTCCAATTCTTGACGAAGTAGCTGGCGATTATGATGGCAAACTAAAAATCGTAAAATTGAACATTGATGAGAATCCATCAACCCCACCACAATATGGTGTGCGCGGCATTCCAACTTTAATGCTGTTCAAAAACGGTGAAGTCGACTCAACCCAAGTGGGTGCACTGTCTAAATCACAGTTATGCACTTTCTTGGATAACAACCTGTAAACGCGTTTCACGCGCTGAACGCAAATTCAGCGCGTATCACTCCAACCAACGTTCCCAATCAGAATTTCAAAGCCGCCTTTATAGGCACTTCCATTAAATAATAAAACACCAAAAGCATTATGAATCTAAACGACTTAAAAAAACTCTCAGCCGCTTCACTTATTGACCTTGCTAGCGAATTGGGATTGGATAACAATCTTGCTCGTCAGCGCAAACAAGATATTATCTTCGCCATATTAAAAGGCCATGCGCAAAAAGGTGAAGACATTTTTGGTGAAGGCGTACTTGAAATTCTGCCAGATGGCTTCGGTTTCCTGCGTTCTGGCGACGGCTCTTATCTAGCTGGCCCTGACGATCTTTATGTTTCACCCAGCCAAATCCGTCGTTTTGGTTTGCGCACTGGTGATACGGTTCAAGGCAAAATTCGCCCACCTAAAGAAGGCGAACGTTATTTCGCTCTGCTAAAAGTGGATCGGATTAACTTTGAAGACCCGGAAGTTGCGCGTAAAAAAATTGCATTCGAAAACCTTACACCTTTGCATGCCGACAGCCGCATGCGCATGGAAATTGGTAACGGCAGCACCGAAGATATTACCCCTCGTATTATTGATTTGGCTTCACCGATTGGTAAAGGTCAGCGTGGCCTGATTGTCGCCCCGCCAAAATCCGGTAAAACCGTGATTATGCAAAGCTTAGCGCAGTCGATTGCCGAAAATTATCCCGAATGTTATTTGATCGTATTATTGATTGATGAACGTCCTGAAGAAGTGACCGAAATGCAGCGCACCGTTAAAGGTGAAGTGATTGCATCTACCTTTGATGAGCCAGCTACCCGTCACGTACAGGTTGCCGAAATGGTCATCGAAAAAGCCAAACGCCTAGTCGAACACAAAACCGACGTGGTGATTTTATTGGATTCGATTACCCGCTTAGCGCGTGCTTATAACACCGTTGTACCGGCCTCTGGCAAGATTTTAACCGGTGGTGTCGATGCCAATGCTTTACACCGTCCAAAGCGTTTCTTTGGTGCCGCGCGTAATATTGAAGAAGGGGGCTCTTTAACCATTATTGCCACGGCATTAGTGGATACTGGCTCTAAAATGGACGAAGTTATTTTCGAGGAATTTAAAGGCACGGGTAACATGGAACTTCACTTGTCGCGCCATATTGCTGAAAAACGTACCTTCCCGGCGATTAACATCACTAAGTCTGGCACACGTAAAGAAGAACTCTTGACCACACCAGAAGAACTGCAGAACATTTGGGTTCTACGTCGCTTCTTGCATAGCATGAATGAAGTGGAAGCCATTGAAACCCTGATTGATCAAATGAAAGTGAGCAAAACAAACACGGCTTTATTTGAGTCGATGAAACGCTAGTTTATTAGATAAATCAGAAACATGACTTGATTTTAACTTTTTCTCTGTTAAAATCTCGTCTTTAAATTTTAACCCCCTATTAATTTGGACCGTCATTATGAAAGCAGACATTCATCCAGAATATAACGAAGTCGTCTTCCAGGACATCTCAACTGGTGAGACATTTATGACTCGTTCAACCATGAAAACTTCTGGCGATACAATCACTCTAGACGGTAAAGACTATCCGCTGGTTCGTGTTGAAGTATCAAGTGCTTCTCACCCGTTTTATACTGGTAAGCAAACACTGGTTGACACCGAAGGTCGCGTTGAGAAGTTCCGTCAAAAATACGGTTCACTTCGCAAGTAAGATCAGGTTTTTACCTATCGCCGTCAAACGCGACTTTAAAGCCACATTTTTATGTGGCTTTTTTGTTTGTGCTTTTAGTTTGTAATCACACACGTCATTCGATTGCGGTTCGTCAGCGCTTGTTCTAGAATGAACTCATCATGAAAACACAAACTCTTTTATTCAACTTAGTCCTAGTTTTAAGCACCTTATCGTTGAGTTCGGTGCACGCCCAAAGTTGTGGCCCAAGCAAAATCGAAAACTGGGAAAAAGCGCGCATTGCCCAAGCCGGTAATATTATAGTGGTCGGCAGTCGACAATATATTATGGCTGGCGTTTACGCGCCAGAAATTGGCGACCCGAGTAAACGTACGGATCCAGCTCGCCCATTGTCACGTGAGTCCATGACCTTCCTAAATCGAATCTTGGCGAATAACGACCGTAAAATTGGTATCGAGTTTGACGAAGAAATAACCGATGGCTTTGGGCGCACGGTCGCGCATATATTTCTAGAAGACGGCCGCAACGTTAATCGAATGATGTTAGAAAACGGATTAGGCATGGTAGAAACCAATCCGCCTAATTTGAAATACCAAGAGTGCTACTACCAAGCAGAACAACGAGCACGCCAAGCTAACCGAGGTATTTGGCGGTTAAGCATTAGTCAACCTGAACTCAAATTTCCAATTGCCCTTAGTAGTGAGCTTTCTGATATTGATCTAGGGTTTCGGATCATCCGTGGTGAAGTTCGCCATGTATCTAAAAGTCGCAACAATATTATTATTAACTTAGACACCACAGGGATTCGCGTAAAACGTGAAGATTGGGACAACTTTAACTATCCGGACGTGGAAGCCTTAAAAGGCCAAACTATTGAAGTACGTGGTTATGGCTTTGCCTATCAAGGTGCGATGTATGTGGTGATCTCTCACCCCAACATGATAGATAAACTTAATCCATATCAACCTTAAGTTTGAGCACCAGGCCTGGTGCTCAGTAACCTCTCCGCGAATGCGACAGCAAAGGTGACAGTCTTGTGCTTTGTCGGTAGAATACTGTTTTTGTTTTTCACAAAGGTTTCTTTTCATGTCTGCATTACAAAACGACCGTTTCTTACGCGCCTTAATGCGCCAGCCTGTTGACCGCACACCGGTATGGATGATGCGCCAAGCTGGCCGCTACCTACCTGAATATCGTGCGACGCGTGCCGAAGCCGGTTCGTTTATGGACTTATGCCGTAATGCAGAGTTCGCTTGTGAAGTAACTTTGCAGCCATTAGAACGTTTTCCGCTTGATGCCGCAATTTTGTTTTCCGACATTTTAACCATCCCCGATGCTATGGGGCTTGGCTTACGTTTTGCGACAGGCGAAGGCCCAGTTTTTGACAAGCCTATCCGCTCGATGGCAGAGGCTAAAAAACTTTATGTACCGGATATGGGATCAGATTTAGGCTATGTAATGAACGCGGTCAGTACCATTCGTAAAGCCCTAAACGGCCGCGTACCTTTGATTGGTTTTTCCGGCAGTCCTTGGACACTGGCGACTTACATGGTGGAAGGCGGATCGAGCAAAACCTTCGCAACTATCAAAGCCATGATGTATGATCAGCCAAAAACTCTACACCACATTTTGGATGTATTGGCTGACTCTGTAATTCAATATCTAAACGCTCAAATTGAATCCGGCGCACAAGCCGTACAAATTTTTGACACTTGGGGCGGCGTCTTAACCCCACGCGACTATAAAGAATTCTCGCTAAACTACATGGCTAAAATTGTTGACGGTTTAAAGCGTGAACATAATGGTGTGAAGGTGCCGGTTATTCTATTTACCAAAGGTGGCGGCCAGTGGCTAGAAGCCATGGCGGATACGGGTGCGGACGCATTAGGACTAGATTGGACAACCGATATTGATGATGCACGCCGTCGCGTAGGTGATCGCGTCGCGATTCAAGGCAACATGGACCCGAGTATGTTGTACGCCTCACCAGAGCGTATTCGTCAAGAAGTGGCTTATATCTTAGAAAAGTATGGTCAAGGTTCAGGCCATATCTTCAACCTAGGCCACGGCATTCATCCAGAAGTGAAGCCGGAACATGCGGGCGCATTTATAGAAGCAGTGGTTGAGTTAAGCCCAAAATACCACGCTTAAGAATCAAGTAATCCAAAAACAAAAAACCACCAAATCGGTGGTTTTTTTATGTCTATAAATATACAACCAACAGCCTCATCCTAAGGGTGACAAATCTACACTTTGAGAATATTGCATCGCTTGCAAATAAAGGTTTGATAATTCCGTTGGAGTTAAATCCCCAGGTAATTTAAAACGAGTTGAGCCCTGCTCTAAACCCTTCGCAGACTTAAGCACCAGGCCTGGTGTATTATCTTCGCCCATCAACGCGCCCACAATTAAATCATCCAAACTTAACTTGTCTAACAAGCTAGGCAAGTCTAAATCCATCACCGCATCCAGAGTCGAAAACAAGCCGACCGTAAAATAAAGTTCTTTTGGAGTGGTTTTTAATCGCTCAGCCACTAATTCACAAAACTTAGCACGCGTTAAAGAAGTATGAAACAACTCATTTGGCTTATCATCCATCCCGGATAAGACCAACATCCCTGCCCAGCTCTTCAAACGCTCTAAACCAAAGCGTAACACTGCATCATGAATCGAACTGATTTTTGCTTTACCGGCTGAACCATCCTGAGCCAAAAACCTTAATAGCTTTTGGCTCAGTGAGACATCCTTCGCAATAATCTGGCTGAGTTTGACCATGTCCACGTCAGGATCATAAACGTTGGACAGCAACTCTAAAACACTCACTTTATTGGTGGGTAGGCGCTGACCTTTAATAATCACTGGTTTGGCAAAGAAGTAACCTTGAAAATAATCAAAGCCGATTTTTTTACAAAAATCGTACTGTTCGCGTGTTTCGACTCGTTCCGCCAATAAACGCACACCCTTATCTTTTAAACGCTGCACATGTTCCAATAATTGCTTTGGCCCAACCTCAAGAATATCGACTTTGATAATATCCGCTAAGGCTTCAAGTGGTTCGAGTTTAGGGTTAAACACATAGTCGTCCAAGGCAATGGTATAACCTCGGTCACGTAGTTTTTTGATGGCAGAAAGCAGTGCAGGGGTCACATTAACATCTTCTAAGATTTCAATAATGACCTGACTTTTAGGGAAGAAAGGCTGGTATTCGCGCAACAACAAGCCTTCGGTGAAGTTAATAAAGACTTTATGATCACCGGCGACATCTTTTATACCAATATCACCAAAGGTATTCAGCATCACCTGCGCTGAGGCACTGTCACCGCCCACGATCACCGCGTGATTGTCTTCACTATTGGTACGAAACAACAACTCATATGCAAAAAGTTGCAATTGACCATTGAAAACTGGCTGTCGCCCAACAAAAACATCGATCAATTTAGACATTTATTCACTACAAAAACAGACAATTAGAATTTATTATAACAAACTCTATCGTGAATTAGCCTAAGTTTTACTGCAAATAAAGGGTTATACCGGCTTAAACTCGTCCGGCATGTCAATATCCTCATCACCAAATAAGAACTTTTGCATTTCTTCCTGCAGAAACGACCGCGCTTTAGGATCTAAACTGGATAAACGGTATTCATTTATCAAAATCGTCTGTTGGCTTAACCATTGTTTCCACGCTTCTTTAGAAACGCTCTCATAAACACGTTTACCTAGCTCACCCGGAAACGGGGCGAAATCCAAACCTTCCATGTCTTCGTTAAATTTTGCGCAATGTACTTGTCGTGTCATAGATGTCTCCAAAAGGTTTTGTTTCTAATACGGTTTACTTTAATGCCCGTTGCAATAAAGTTTTTATCGGTGCTGGTAACCCCACTTTCAACGCCTCGTCTAGCGTCAACCAATAATAAGGTTCGCATGGGTCAGGCTCGGCCACGGTTGGCGCTTTTAAGGCATACACCGGCTTTATCTCTAAATGGTAATGACTAAAAGTGTGCCGAATACCCGACCATTTTACCAGACTATTCAAATCTACCCCAGCCAAGCTTAAATCATCGAAACAATCAAATTCCGGCAAACTATACAAACCACCCCAAATACCGCTATTTGGGCGCTGTATCAGAGCGATCTGATTATCCGAATTAAACAATAATAAGAACCAGGCCTGGCGGGTTGGTTTTTGTTTTTTGGGTTTGGAATAAGGAAACTCAGCCACCCGTCCAAGCTGAAAAGCTTGGCAATCCTGTTTAAGCGGGCATTCTTCACAACCAGGCCTGGTTCTTTTGCACAAGGTCGCGCCCAAATCCATAATCGCCTGAGTGTAATCGGCAAAACGCGTTTGCGGGGTAAGGTCTTCCGCCAATTGCCAGAGTTCCGTTTCGAGTTTTTTATTACCCGGCCAACCTTCAATTGCCGCATGACGGGTTAACACGCGTTTTACATTGCCATCCAAAATTGCATAACGCTGCTCAAACGCCTGCGACAAAATTGCCCCCGCGGTCGAGCGTCCAATTCCTGGTAACGCCACTATCGCCTCAAACTCATCGGGAAACTCGCCGCCATATTGAGTGTCAATAATTTGAGCCGCTTTATGTAAATTTCGGCCACGTGCGTAATAACCCAAGCCCGCCCAATGCGCTAACACCTCATCTTGGTCAGCCAACGCTAACGTCTTAATATCAGGAAAGCGCTGCATAAAACGTTCGAAGTACGGAATCACCGTTTGCACCTGGGTTTGCTGCAACATAATTTCCGACACCCAAACCTGATAAGGCGAACGCGGATGTTGCCAAGGCAAATCGTGACGGCCATGCACATCAAACCAAGCTAATAAACGTGCTGCAAAGCTCAAACCCCTCTCCTGTAAAGCTTCCACGAAGTCGGTTATACTAGCAGACTTTTCAACGCCCGCTGAGAGATTACGCCATGAGCGAACAAGCCAACTCAACCGACAATACCCTTCGTCACCGAATCAAAAGTTTTGTATTACGCCAAGGTCGCATGTCAAAAGGTCAACAAGCCGCTATAGACCGAGTTTGGCCACAATACGGACTCGAAGCCGACGCCGGGTTATTGGACTTAGCACAGGTATTTGGCCGCGACGCGCCAACCTATGTCGAAATCGGTTTTGGCATGGGCAGCAGCTTGGCGCAAATGGCGCAAGATAATCCACAGAATAACTACATTGGAATCGAAGTGCATCGCCCAGGCGTCGGCGCGTTATGCAAGTTGATTGAAGAAAAGAACCTGACGAATATTCGAATTTTTAACCACGACGCGGTCGAGATTTTAGAAAAGCAAATTCCACAGAACAGCTTAAGCGGCGTATATCTATTTTTCCCCGATCCGTGGCACAAAGCCCGCCACAAAAAACGCCGCATTGTGCAGCCAGAATTTGTCGCCAAACTGGCTGAACATTTAGTACCTGGCGGTGAGTTTCACATGGCCACCGACTGGGAAGATTATTCCGAACACATGATGGAAGTCATGAGCGCCGCGCCAGATTACACCAACGCCGCCGGAGTAGGTCAATTCACTCCGCGCCCCGACTACCGCCCCCTAACCAAATTCGAACAACGCGGCCATAGACTAGGGCATGGGGTTTGGGATTTGATATTTACAAAGCTCTAATTGAGTAAATCCTGGTCAAATAATAACCTTGATATAAAACGAAATTTGACCTGACTCATCCAAAAAAGACCTTAACTCCGACAAGAAATAGCAAAACTATACTGGTATAGGTCATTAGAAATTCCAAACTGTCGGCACCGCTGCCATCATCAAACTTCTGTTTAACTTTTTCTGCCACAAAATGAGGTAATCCTGCAACTGAGGCATCCATCTTCACGAATCCTTTTGGTATATATATTATTCGGGCAAGAAAATTACGCCATTTACTATAAATCTGCGCCTCTTTTTCGTACGGTTTTAACTGCAATTTTTGCGGGTCACTAGAGGTTATCATTTCCTGGAAAGCTTGGTCGAACCCCGCTACATAGAATGCAGAAATGCGTTTATTGATCAATTGCCACCGAGTGTAATAGTGAATAAGAAACCACAGCATGCCATACACCAAAAAAGTTGCTAACTCTGGAAGGATAATAATTTCGGCCACCCATTCTGGCGGCCAAATATTATTAGTAATTACAGCACTAAATAGACTTATCTGGACAAGAAATCCTGCATTTGACATGTTCTCTTTATGGTTGTGGTAAGCGACCCAAAGTTCCAAACGCACACTTAAATATTCTTTAACTTGATTTATCTGGTTCATATTTCACATGTCCTCCTTGATTATTCTGATAAACCTTAACGCTTCACATCAGTTACTTTAAAGCATTGCGCAGAGTGGGTTTAAGTAACCACTTGATCTTTAATTGTATTTTGTTAAGTAGAAATCTACATTTATAGATTAAATTTCGAAATAAACTGCGTTGACCTTGCTAAGGTTATATCACCCTCAATTTTTCTAAGCATAAATTATCCATTTTGCGCTTCACCTTGTCGACTTACAGAGTTTGTTAAAATTACCCACCAGGCCTGGTTATCATCTAAAATCATCCTATTCAAATTTAGTTATTAAGGTTTCACATGTCTCAAAGCCCCATTATTCTCGTT
This sequence comes from Thiomicrospira pelophila DSM 1534, assembly GCF_000711195.1. Lineage (NCBI taxonomy): Bacteria > Pseudomonadati > Pseudomonadota > Gammaproteobacteria > Thiotrichales > Piscirickettsiaceae > Thiomicrospira > Thiomicrospira pelophila. Next base: position 36,620 of record NZ_JOMR01000001.1, read on the forward strand.
GACGGTTCGTCTTATTTATTTCGCGCGTTTCATGCGATGCCGCCTTTGACCAATAGAGAAGGTCATCCGACTGGCGCGATTTATGGCGTCACCAATATGATTGGCAAGTTGCTGGAAACCTATCAGCCCGAACACATGGCGGTCGTATTTGATGCCAAGGGCAAAACCTTTCGTAACGATTTATACGCCGAATACAAAGCGCATCGCCCACCGATGCCGGATGAGCTGCGGGTGCAAATTGAGCCAATCCATCAAATTGTCAAAGCCTTGGGGTTACCCTTATTGGTGATTGAAGGCGTGGAAGCAGATGATGTGATCGGTACGCTGGCTGTGCAGGCGACTAAAGCCAAGCGCGATGCGTTGATTTCCACTGGCGATAAAGACATGGCGCAGTTGGTGAATGAACACATTACCTTAATTAACACCATGAACAATACTTTGATGACGCCGGATAAGGTGGTGGAAAAGTTTGGCATTCGCCCCGATCAAATTATCGATTATTTAGCCTTAATGGGCGACACCTCAGACAACATTCCCGGCATTCCAAAATGTGGCCCTAAAACTGCGGTGAAGTGGTTAGATGCGTATGGCACGATGGATAATCTGATCACGCACGCCGACGAAATCAAAGGCAAAATTGGCGAAACTCTGCGCGAGCATATTCCGCATTTGGATTTATCCCGCCAACTTACCACCATTCGCACCGATTGCGATTTGCCAATTAACCTGCCCGACTTGGCGCGACAAGAACCGGACGTTGAGGCACTTAAAACCCTGTTTGCGGAATACGAATTTAAAAACTGGTTAGGCCAGCTTGAAGACGGCAAAATGCCGTTTAGCCGTCAAGTAAATCACCACGCTAAATCCACGCCTACGCAACAAACCGCCCCCGCCTCTAAGCCAGTTGAAGCCGTGAAAGGTGTAATAGCGGATAGCGCAGATTATGAAACCATTTTAACCCGTGAACAATTTGATAACTGGTTGGGCAAACTCAAAGCGGCCGAGGTGTTTGCGATTGATACCGAAACCACCGCGCTCGAACCTATGTTGGCTCAAATGGTCGGCATTAGTTTTGCGGTTGAGCCACAACCAGGCCTGGTGCAAGCGGCTTATCTGCCTTTACGCCACGATTATGAAGGCGCGCCCACTCAGCTGGATTTCGAGCAAACACTGCAAGCTTTAAAACCGATACTTGAATCAAAAGATCTGATTAAAGTCGGCCAAAACATTAAATACGATTGGCATATTTTCAAAAACCACGGCATTACTTTACAAGGCATTGGCTTCGATACCATGCTGGAATCTTATATTCTCAACAGCGTGGCCACGCGCCATAATATGGACGATTTGGCCGAGTTTTATCTGCAAAAAACCACGATTAAATTTAAAGACATCGCCGGTACGGGTCGCGCTCAAAAGACTTTTAATCAAATCGAACTCGACACCGCCAGCCCTTACGCGGCGGAAGATGCGGATATTACATTACGTTTACACCAAACGCTGTGGCCGAAACTGCAAACGGAAAACCAGTTAATGGACGTTTTCCGCGACATCGAAATGCCGCTATTGCCTATTTTAGCGAAGATGGAACGTCACGGCATGTTGGTGGATAAAGACCTGTTAAAAATTCAGAGCAATGAGCTGGCCGAGAAAATCCAAGCTATCGAAGAAGCCGCTTATCGTGTGGCCGGACAAGAGTTTAACTTGGGTTCTCCCAAGCAACTGCAAGAAATTCTGTTTGAGAAACTCGATTTACCGGTGATTAAAAAAACCCCAAAAGGTCAGCCTTCTACCGCCGAACCGATTTTGGCCGAGCTGGCCGAACAAGGTCATGAGCTGCCTAAATTGATTATGCAGCATCGTAGTATGGCAAAACTTAAATCGACCTACACCGATGCGCTACCAAAACAAATTCACCCCGAAACCGGGCGCGTTCATACCTCTTATCAACAAGCGGTTGCGTCTACTGGGCGGTTGTCGTCCACCGATCCAAACCTACAAAATATTCCAATTCGAACTGCCGAAGGTCGCCGCATTCGCCAAGCGTTTATCGCCAGGCCTGGTTATGTCTTGCTCGCCGCCGACTACTCACAAATCGAATTACGTATCATGGCGCATTTGAGTGAAGACCCCGGTCTGCTCACCGCGTTTGCTGAAGGTAAAGATATTCACAAAGCCACCGCCTCTGAGATTTTTGATACGCCTTTGGATGAGGTCACGACTGAACAACGTCGCAGCGCGAAAGCGGTCAACTTTGGTTTAATTTATGGCATGTCGGCATTTGGCTTGGCGAATCAGCTCGGTGTGAATCGTGGCTTGGCGCAGGCTTATATTGATCGCTATTTTGATCGTTACCCGGGTGTGAAAACCTATATGAACACCACCAAAGCCGATGCTAAATATAATGGCTATGTTGAAACCCTAGCTGGTCGTCGCTTGTATTTGCCGGACATTAACGCACGTAACGGCCAACTGCGCCAATACGCCGAACGCACCGCGATTAACGCACCGATGCAAGGCACCGCAGCGGACATTATTAAACGCGCCATGATTGCGCTGGACGGATGGATAGACAAGGGCGAATTTGATATCCGTATGTTGATGCAAGTCCACGATGAACTGGTATTTGAAGTCAAAGCCGAGCAGGTCGAAACCGTCAAAACGCACATCAAACAATACATGGAATCCGCGATGAAACTGGATGTGCCGTTAATTGTTGATATCGGCCAAGGTTTAAACTGGGACGAAGCCCATTAATAAAGGAAGCGTAATTATGAAACTTGAAACTCTCGCTCTACACGCTGGATATGAACCAGAAGCCACCACCAAAGCTGTGGCCGTACCGATTTATCAAACCTCATCATTTGCGTTTGACAATGCCCAACATGCGGCCGATTTGTTTGACCTAAAAGTCCCCGGCAACATTTATTCGCGCATGATGAACCCCACCAATACCGTGTTAGAAGCACGCTTAACCGCGATGGAAGGTGGACTTGCCGCATTAGCCGTTGCAACCGGCATGGCCGCCATTACTTACACCGTGCAAACACTGGCCGAAGCTGGCGACAATATTCTTAGCACCAGCGAACTTTATGGTGGTACCTACAACCTATTTGCCCACACCTTGCCTCGTCAAGGTTTAGAAGTGCGCTTTTTTGACAAGGATGCCAGCGACGAAGAACTCGCCGGTTTGATTGATGAAAAAACCAAAATGCTGTATTGCGAAACCATCGGTAATCCATCCGGCAGCATTGTCGATATTGAGCGACTTGCCAAGTTAGCTCACGCCCACGGCATTCCATTAGTGGTTGATAGCACGGTTCCTTCACCCGCGCTCTGGCGCCCGATTGAATACGGCGCGGATATTGTTATCCATTCGGCCACCAAATATATCGGCGGCCACGGCACCACATTGGGCGGCGTGATTGTCGATGCCGGTACCTTTCCCTGGGCCGAAAATGCCGGGCGTTTCCCGCTGCTAAACACACCTGACATTTCTTATCACGGCGTGACCTATACTCAAGATTTCGGCCAGGCGGCGTTTATAGCGCGTTGTCGTGTAGTGCCTTTGCGTAATATGGGCGCGGCCTTATCTGCAAACAGCGCGTTTCAATTGCTTCAAGGCCTGGAAACCCTGACCTTACGCATGGAACGTATTTGTCAAAACGCTCAAGCGGTCGCTGAATTTTTAGACGCTCATCCGGCGGTTTCTTGGGTGAACTATGCGGGATTGCCTAGCCATAAGGACCATGCGCTAGCGCAAAAATATATGAACGGCCAAGCCTCTGGAATTTTAAGTTTTGGATTAGCATCTGGACGAGAAGGCACGCGCCGCTTCTACGATGCGCTCAAGTTGATTATTCGATTAGTTAATATTGGCGATGCTAAGTCTTGTGCCAGTATACCGGCCGAAACAACCCATCGACAATTAAATGATGCTGAGCTCAAGTCCGCTGGTGTACCGCCAGAAATGGTTCGATTGTCCATAGGTATTGAACATATCGACGATCTGATCGCTGATATTGATCAAGCGCTTCAAGTGGCCTCATAACCAAGCCGCACTTCTCCCCCCCTGTTATCACTCACGCGGGGGAGTCTCAATCACCCTTCAATAAACTTTTGCATAGCCTTTAGGCAGGTTTTTATAGCGTTTGTATGACCATTGGTATTGACTGGGCAATTGGCGCACGCAGGTTTCGACACCCTGATTTAAAGCGCTGGTGGCTTCTTGTTCATCCGCTGACGCCACTTCGGCCGGTGCGTCTAATAAATGAATGACATAACCCTGTGCATTCGGTAACCGTTCCGCCACAATATAAAACACCGGGCATTGGGATTTTTGCGCTAGTTTCGAAACCAGCACCATGGTATTCGCCGGTTGGCCAAAAAACGGTGCGACCACACCGCCACTTTTTCCTGGGTCTTGATCGGGCAAGATGCCGACCACTTCGGCATTTTTCAACGCTTTTCGAAGCCCTTTTACACCAGACATATCGGTGGGCTGTAATTTTACGCCACTTGATTGTCGCGCTTGTCGCATAAAATTATCAAGCGAACCAATGCGCGGTGGTCGATATAAAATCGTCGTCGGATACTGTTCGGCTAGATAATGCCCAATGATTTCCCAGCAGCCTACATGCGGCGACAACACCATCACACCTTTGCCCTGAGAAACCGCTTGCTCTAGCCGCTCCGCGCCTTCAACTCGTTTAATTAAAGCGAGTTTTTTGGCCTGTGACCAGCACCAAATCGCCCCCAATTCGGTGGCGGTTTTGCCGGTTTCGATAAGGCTTTTCTTCACCAGCTGCGCGCGCGCTTCCGTTGTTAGATTGGGAAACGCAATCTCGATATTTTTAATCGACACGCGTTTGGCCGAGTTCGGTAGTCGCCATAATAACCACCCAATCGCCGCACCTAAACGCTGATTCCATTTAAGCGGCAACCAAGATAAAGACCGCACCAAACCTTTAAACAGGGCACCTTGAATTGGGTGATGCTCGCTACTCTTCTTCATCCCAGGCTTCCTCCAAACCGGCTAAACCCGCATGGTTATCATCGGCAATCAGCGGTTGCATCGCCGTCCATAAATTGGCATACACATGTTTATTGCGTTTTTCTTCGTCCAATAACATTTGTTTAAAATACTGACGCGCCTGCGGCTTAGCATAACAAGCTGGACAATTATCGGGAATCACCGGCAAATTAGCCGCCTCGGCAAAGTCACGCGTTTGGTTTTCGCGCACTTTTACAAATGGGCGGATAATACGCACATCGCCATCGTTATTTAAATAATGCGCTTTCATGGTTCTAAGCTGACCGGCATTAAACGCCGACATTAAAAAACTTTCTGCCAAGTCATCCAAATGTTGCGCTAATGCCAATACGTTGTAACCTTCGCGCCGACAAACCGTGTACAACTTGCCGCGTTTTTGGCGCGAACAAAAACTGCAAAACGAATCGCCTTTCATATATTTATCGGCCAAGGCCACCAAGTCTTCCGACTCGTAAAAATAAGGCACGTTTAACTCAGCTAAAAAACCTTTTAATGGCGAAGGATCAAACCCAGGAATTTCGGGGTTAATCGTACAGGCGGCCAGTTCAAACTTAACCGGCGAATGGCGCTGCAGATGTTTCAAGACCATTAATAAGGCGAGTGAATCCTTACCGCCCGACAAACCCAGCAACACCCGGTCGCCTTCGCGGATCATATTAAATTGCGCAATGGCTCGCCCAACCGGCTGCAAAATTTTCTTTGGCGGCTTAATCACGGCTTCTTTTTTGGTCTTTATAACGTCTTCCATTAGCTTCCCATCACCAGGCCTGGTAGTTTTTGATAAAGAATAAATACGCTCATCAGCACGAGGAATACGGCGAAGATTCGGCGCAATAACTGCTGGTCAAATTTGTGGCTGACTTTGTGGCCTAACCAACCGCCGATAATACCGATAAGGGTGAATTTAATAATAATGCCCCAATCCAGTGCGAGATTCAGAGCGCTTAACACCTCTAAGTAGGCACCAAAACCGGCAAAGGATTTCATCGCGATAATAACTAAACTGGTGCCAATCGCCAAACGCATCGACAAGCCACCCAATAAAACCAACGCCGGAATAATGAGAAAGCCACCGCCTACACCGACGAGCCCGGTGACCGCGCCCACCACTAAGCCATCTGCCACAATTTTATAAGCCGCACGAGGCGCTTTAGGCGCATCGCTCAAGTCGACGGGTTTAAACATTAAATAAGCGGCGCTTAACATTAAAACGGCGAAAATTAACATCTGGATGACGCCATCAATAAAATGCGCCAGCCAAGCACCAAACACCGCCCCTGCCAGGCCCGGTATACCAAACCATGCCACCATGCGCCAGTCAATGGTCTTTTGGCGCGCGTAGGGAATCGCCGAAATTAACGAGATCACGCCCACAATCATCAAGGACCCAGCCATCGCGACTTTCGGGTCTTGTCCGACTAAATATACTAATACTGGCACGGTCAAAATTGAGCCGCCCGAACCGAGCAAGCCTAAGCTTAGGCCAATTAATAACGCGCCAATCCAGGCCAAAATCATAAGGTTTTCCTCATGTCGGTTTCCTTTTGAGCAATACGCCCGATTCAATGTGGTGACTGTAAGGGAACTGATCGAATAAAGCCGCGGCCATTACATCATGCGTTTGTTCTAAAATAGACAAGTCTCGTGCCAGCGTTTCTGGGTTACAGGAGATATACAAAATGTGATCAAAATCACTCGATAATTGGCGCGTTAAATCGTCCAACCCCGCACGCGGCGGATCGACAAAAATAGTGTTGAATTGATAACTGGATAAATCAATGTCTGCCAAACGATTAAATGTTTGACCTTGCAAGGCTTGTGACACCTCTTCGGCGGCCATCTTAATAACCTCGACATTTTCCACGCCATTTTTTGTCAAATTGAATTGTGCTGATTTCACCGAGGTTTTAGAAATTTCGGTCGCCAATACTCTGTCATACAAATCGGCCAGCGCAATCGAAAAATGACCATTTCCGCAATACAACTCCAACAAATCACCGCCCGCAGAATTAATATCGCGACTTTGCTCGCGCGCCCAGGCCAACATATTCTGCGCCATTTTAGCATTCGGTTGGGTAAAGCTATTTTCAATCTGCTGAAACCACCAGGCCTGGTGGTCGGCTTCTAAGCGTTCGATCACAAAATCTTGATCAAGCAAAATTTTCTGTTTACGGCTGCGGCCAATAATATGATCAATCGGCAAAACTTCACGCAAGCTTTGCGCGGCGGACGACCAGGCCTGGTCGTCGAGTTTTTTACGATAAATTAAAGTCACCAACATTTCGCCGCTTAAGGTGGCGAGAAAATCAATTTCAAACAGGCCATTACTTAAAATTTCTTGCTGACCAATCGCTTCTAACAAGGGCGTCATCAAGTTATCAATCGATTCCGCCGCCATTGGGCACGATACTATTTCGACCGGGTGCTTGGGATTAGCCGGATCAAACATAGCATAAAACAAGCGCTCCGGCGTATGCCAGATACGAAACTCCGCGCGTTGTCGAAAATGCGCCGGCACCGACGCAAACACTTGCAACTTATCCGCCATACTCGGCACCAAACCTAACAAACGCTGCTGTTTGTCGGCTAGCTGTTGATCATATTGTTGGGGAAAAACCTGACACAGCACAAGGCCGTCCTCTTTATCAAAATTAGGCGGGCATTATATCGTGTCTAAGCGGCTATGCCTAACTTCTCAACCCTAGATGCTTGACAAGTCGACAGGTCTAATTTAATCTGCTTGGCATCTCTCGGGGTGCGTTTGCGATCGCGAACGCTGAGATGGTCTTCGACCGAACCCGCTGAACTTGAACTGGTTAGAACCAGCGTAGGGAAGAGAATCATCTTAATCGGCGTGTGCTTCATACTTTGTGACCCACTCTATTCGCCGTTTCTGAATGCCTCCGGCGCCTGCGTTTAAAATAACCAGGCCTGGTGGTTGCACATAAAACCCTCCTCGCCTGTTATTACAAACGCCCCACCGGCTTTTCACGCTGTTTTTCTATCCCAAAATTATTTGGAGAAAAACATGTCACAGAATATTAAACACACCGCCGCGCATAGCGAAATCACTCGCGAGCCGTTACCGGCTTCGAGCAAAGCTTATATCTCAGGCAAAATCCACCCAAACATCCGTGTACCGATGCGCGAAATCGCGCTGACGAATGGCGAAACGCTAACTGTATATGATACCTCCGGCCCTTATACCGATCCGAATGCGAGCATTGATTTAACTCAGGGGATTGAGCCGATTCGCCAGTCCTGGATTGCGGCGCGTGGCGATGTGGAAGAATACGAAGGCCGTCAAATTCAAGCGGTGGATAATGGTTACAAGCGCGAAACGGATGTACCTGAAGAACTTTTAGCGGCGGAAAAAGGCTTAAAACGCATACCATTACGCGCCAAGACGGGCAAAAATGTGACCCAAATGCACTACGCACGCCAGGGGATTATCACGCCGGAAATGGAATTTATCGCGATCCGTGAAAACCAACGCCGCTCTGAAGTGATCGATGCCGAACGCGAAGCGCGCTTAAAAGGCGAAAGCTTTGGCGCGAACTTGCCAGAACTGATCACGCCTGATTTTGTGCGTGATGAAGTCGCCGCTGGTCGTGCGGTCATTCCAAATAACATCAACCATCCTGAATCCGAGCCGATGATTATTGGGCGCAACTTTTTGGTCAAAATCAACGCCAATATCGGCAACTCGGCTCTCACCTCTTCGATTGCCGAAGAAGTCGAAAAAATGGTCTGGTCAACTCGCTGGGGCGGCGATACGGTGATGGATTTATCCACTGGCAAAAACATTCACGCCACCCGCGATTGGATTGTGCGTAACTCGCCGGTACCGATTGGCACCGTACCTTTGTATCAAGCTTTGGAAAAGGTGAATGGCATCGCGGAAGACCTGACTTGGGAAATTTATCGCGACACGCTGATTGAGCAGGCCGAGCAAGGGGTGGATTATTTCACGATTCACGCCGGGGTGTTATTGCGTTATGTGCCGATGACGGCCAAACGAGTGACCGGCATTGTGTCGCGCGGCGGCTCAATTATGGCGAAATGGTGTTTAGCGCACCATAAAGAAAGTTTCCTCTATACCCATTTCGAGGATATCTGCGAAATCATGAAAGCCTATGATGTCAGCTTTTCGTTGGGTGATGGCTTACGCCCAGGTTCATTAGCAGACGCGAATGATGAAGCGCAGCTGGCCGAACTCAAAACCCTGGGCGAACTCACAAAAATCGCTTGGAAACACGATGTACAAACCATTATCGAAGGCCCGGGCCATGTGCCGATGCACAAGATTAAAGAGAACATGGATTTGCAATTGGAACTGTGCCACGAAGCACCATTTTATACTCTCGGCCCGCTGACCACGGATATCGCACCCGGTTACGACCACATAACCTCAGCGATTGGCGCGGCGATGATTGGTTGGTACGGTACGGCGATGCTGTGTTATGTCACACCAAAAGAACACTTAGGCTTGCCAAATCGTGAAGACGTCAAAGAAGGCTTGATGGCGTATAAAATCGCGGCCCATGCCGCCGATGTCGCCAAGGGACATCCAGGCGCACGTTACCGTGATGATGAAATGAGCAAAGCACGCTTTGAATTCCGCTGGATGGATCAGTTTAATATCGGCCTAGACCCAGAACGTGCGATGGCCTATCACGATGAAACCTTGCCACGTGATTCGGCTAAAGTCGCGCATTTCTGCTCCATGTGTGGACCAAAATTTTGCTCAATGAAAATCAGCCAAGAAGTGCGCGATTACGCAGCGCAACTGGGTGTGGATGAACAAAAAGCCCTCGAAGCGGGTATGGCGGAACAAGCGCAAACCTTTAAAGAACTGGGCAGTGAAATTTCGGTGCCGGTTGAGCAGCTGAATCACAAAACTAAAAAGCAGGCTTAAGTTATGAAGCTAGACGGTTTAAAAACCGTTGGCATCGCCGGTGCAGGCCTGGTCGGTCGCGTGCTGGCGTTGAATTTAATTCAGCGCGGGATTCAGGTCACGCTGTATGAAAAAGATGCGTCAGATGCCACACCTAATGCCGCTGGTTATACCGCGGCTGGCATGCTCGCGCCTTATGCTGAATTGGAGTTAATGGATGCCGAGTTATTTAAACTCGGTACACGTTCGATTGCACTTTGGCCAGGCCTGCTTGCTTGGATGGCGCAACAAGGTTATGCGGTCGATTTTCAACACCGTGGCAGCTTGATTTTGGCGCATCATAATGACCGTGCCGATCTGCAGCATTTTATGCGGCAACTGCTGGATAAAATGCCCGCCGGCCATCAAAACAGCCAAGTCGAACCGCTAAACAACGCACGCATTAGCGAACTTGAACCAGAACTGACACATCATCACCAGGCTTGGTGGTTGCCTAACGAAGGCCAGGTAGACTCCACCCAGTTTTTTGCGCAAAGCGAACGCCTGCTAAAAAACCATCCGCTAGTCGAATGGCGCGTAAGTACTGAGGCAAAAGAAGTTGAAGCTCACGTTGTTCATTGTTGCAAACAGCAAGATTATTATGACTGGGTATTTGATTGTCGTGGCTTAGGTGCGAAAGCGGCGTTAAAAGATTTACGCGGCGTACGTGGTGAAGTGCTTTGGCTGGATGCACCCGAGGTGAACCTCACGCGGCCAGTACGCTTAATGCACCCACGTTATCGCATTTATATTGTGCCGCGCGCCAATGGACGCTATATCATCGGCGCGAGTGAAATCGAAAGCGAAGACCGCAGTCCGATGTCGGTGCGCTCGAGCTTGGAATTACTCTCTGCCGCCTATAGCGTGCACCCTGGTTTTGCTGAGGCACGCATTGTCAATCAACTCACCAATTGCCGTCCGGCGCTGGGCGACAATTTACCGCGCATTGAGCAACTTGAGGGGTTAACGCGCATTAACGGGCTCTACCGCCACGGTTATTTATTCTCCCCTGCGATGATTGAAAAGGCACTGGCTGAATTAAAGAATTAGTCGAACCACAAGGTGAAACATGATTTTATTGATTAACGACAAACCAACAGAAAGCAATGCTCAAACCTTAGCCAGCCTGGTGCTTGAGTTGGAAATTGAAGGCGCATTTGCGTTAGCACTGAATGAAAACTTTGTGCCCAAAAGCCAATACGCTGACACGTTTGTAAATGAAAACGACCGCATAGAAATCGTCGCCCCCATGCAAGGCGGCTGATTTGGTTTTAAACACAGTATACAAAGTAGGTCAGATTAGGCTGCAAGCCGTAATCTGACAATCATGCGTCAAGAGCATGTTGGATTACGGTCTTCGACCTAATCCAACCTACAAATATCCTGTGCCTTCGTGTCTCTTTGCTGAATAAAAATACAGGAAATGAATATGACAACTCACAACCAGGCCTGGTCATTGGCAGATACTTTATTGCAAAGCCGTTTGTTAATCGGTTCAGCGCTTTATCCGTCACCCGAGATTATGCGCCAGGCGATTCAAGCCAGTGAAAGCCAAGTGGTCACCGTGTCGATTCGTCGGCAGAATATAGGTGACCAAAGTGGACAGGCGTTTTGGCAAATTATTCAATCACTCGGTTGTCACATTCTACCCAATACCGCTGGTTGCCGAACGGCTCAAGAATCGATTACCACCGCGCAGATGGCACGTGAAATTTTTGGTACCAACTGGGTTAAACTCGAAGTGATCGGTGATGACTACACCCTGCAACCCGATCCATTTGATTTGGTCAAAGCCGCGCAGGTATTAATTGAGGACGGCTTTGAAGTCTTCCCTTATGCGAGTGATGATCTCGTTTTGTGTCAACGTTTAGTTGATGTCGGTTGCCGTATCGTCATGCCTTGGGCATCACCGATTGGTTCGGGCAAAGGCATTATGAATCCCTATAATATGGAATTGATTCGCCAACGTCTGCCCGATACCACTCTGATTGTCGATGCGGGCATCGGCAAACCATCCCACGCAGCTCAAGCTTTGGAAATGGGTTTTGATGGGGTGTTGCTTAATTCCGCGGTGGCTTTGGCCGATGATCCAATCAATATGGCGAGCGCCTTCAAGCTCGCCATCGAAGCCGGACGCTTAGGCTACAACTCAGGCACCATGCCACAACGCGAATTCGCTACGCCTTCCACCCCGGTTTTAGGTACCCCGTTTTGGCATCAGGGTTAAATTTAAGAGGTTCTTTTTTTATTTGAAATTGTATAAAACTTTTCGAATAAAACTTTTAATTGATTGATTTCATCTGTGTATCTATTGTTATGATTGAAGTGAGATAACATCTCTAGAAACCCATCTAAGACTTCTTCATATGGTGCTTCTGTATAATTTTGTTCTGTCATATTAGGGGAACAATTTACTATGATCAATCTCAATGCTTTCTTGAGGTTTCCTTCTTCATTCGCTTTAATGCTTTCCTTTGCAGCTCTAACGAAACTATAAGAAGCCAACCAGTAAAGCTTATTACTTAACTGTAAGGAGCCCTGTACAAACAAAACCCCTGATAATGCATGCGACACCCTTTCTTGTAATTTTTCTTCACTATTACTTATCTTTTGAGTTAGTAAAATGTCTTTTTCTGCTAAATCTCTATCAAGTTTTTCTTGAAGCGACGATTCTATTTGTCCAAGCCTTTTAGTTAACATTGCTTCGATTTCTGTTTGCTCCAAGTTAACTAATCTTTTTTGGTAAAAAGTTAACAATATTGGCAAAAAGACTCCGATAAACGCCAAAAAGCCTAACGTTATTGTAATAAGTTGTCCAAATGACTGGCTATAAAAATTATTTACAGCAGAAATAATTTCTAATGATTCTTGCATACACACCCTCCAAATTTATTACATACTTTATTCCAGTTTCAATATAACTGAAATAGAAGCTCTGCTTAATTTTTTGTCTACCAGCTTTTTCATAAAGTGTGTATTCCCCAGTTAAATCATGTTGCTAAGTTTTGCCTTCCCAAACCTCCACAATTGCATGATTTAAACTTTATGCGTTTTTAGACTAGTCATAAGGTAACGAGTTCCTCATAGGTTTGAAAATCCTCAAACCTGATAACAACAGCTGGAATCCCGCACAGTAGTGCAATCAGGGTTGACTTGTGCTCTTCGCCCACCTTATCTTGAATTAATTAATAACCATCTGTATTAATTAGATTTATCCTACATACATAATTAAGCCTAGACTCTATAAAAGCACGTCTTTTAGAAGGTAGGTAAGCATATATACTTATCGTCACGAATAAACCTTTTAATTTGTATGGGTGATTAAATTTTTAGACATTTAAGTATTAAATTATTCGATAACCACATTCACATTATTTATATACAATCTATCCCAAGCAACAATCTCAAACAAAGTGTCATGAACGCATCGTAGCTTAGGCGTATGATTGATTTGAGAATTTTACTTATTCGCTGACTAAACTTGTTAAGACAAGTCATTAGTCTGCATATCATCTAATGAAAAAGGACGTTTTTATGGAATTCATTAGCTTATTTCCAACTTGGTTCGAACCAATGGTGGGATCAGGCTGGGTGGTTGGTTTTATTGCGACCTTCCATGTACTGGCCTCTCATACATCGGTAGGCGCGGCTTTGTTGTTCGCTTACTTATCCTACCGAGCCTACAAAGAAGATAACGATGACTATCTAGACTTTGTTAAGAAGTATGGATTGTTTTTATTGGTGTTCACCTATGTCGCCGGCTCCTTAACTGGGGTGGGGATTTGGTATTCAACCACGGTCGCCAGCCCGAATGGTATCGGCGCTTTGATCCACTCCTTTGTTTGGAAGTGGGCAACCGAATGGGTGTTCTTCGTGATCGAGGTGGTCGGGATTTATATGATCGTTTACCTAGTCGGCAAGGTTGATAAGAAGACCCACATGAAAATCTCGGTGATTTTCGGTATTTCTTCGTTCGCGACCATGGTGATTATCATCGGTATCTTGTCTTTCATGATGGTGCCGGGTAAAGAGGCTTGGTTTGAAGAAGGCGGCTATTTGCTTGGTTTCTATGGTGACAATACCTTTGTGCAATTGGGTATGCGCATGACCTTTATGATGACTATGACCGCGATTGTTGGTGGCATAGTGGTTGCCAGCATTACCAACCCAGCGTTCAAAAAAGAAATGGCGCGCAAGCTCGGTTGGTTAGGGATTATCGCCACCTTGATCGGCGCAGGGTTATTCCAGGTTTATTTAAAAACCGTACCGGAGTCGGCTTTATTGGTGATGGAAAACCGTCTGCCAGATTATTTCGGTCCCAGCATTATGATCGTGTTAGCGATGACCTTGGCTTATTTCATTGTCACCATGTGGAAACCGCGTTTATTGGTGGCTGGCTTTGCCGGCTCGATGGCGGTGATTTTATTGGTGGCCGGTTTATGGCCGGAAGAAACCGCGCGTGAATCTATGCGTAAACCTTGGGTAGCGGGTCAATATGTTTACTCCAACCAAGTCATTGGTCGGGATGTGCCGGGTATGGGGATCGAGTCACAATTACCCCACCTTGAAAAGCACGGCATCTTGAAGTCTCACCCTATGACGCCTGCGCATCTGCGCGAAGTAAATGACGGCAATATTATTCAAGCGGGTGAATTTATCACTATGACCTATTGCTCGAACTGTCATTCACCTAGCGAAACTGGGATTCGACCATTACATCGTTATTTCCCTGAAGGCGTGACACAAGAGGTCATGGCACGTTATATCCGCGGTGCAATTATGCCTGGACATATCGCTTACATGCCAAAAATGCCTATGATCGACTCTGAAATCGAAGCGTTATCGGCCTATTTAGTGATGAATAACGAAAGCGGTCAAGCGGCGACACAAGTGGCGATTGAACAAGAAATAGCAAATCGTGAAGCAAGCAAGCTGGCTGATCAGGCACTAGGCCTGGTAGTGAGCTTGAATGAGTCGGCTAAACAGGAGGTTCAATAATGGAAGCCATGCAATTGACCGAAATGATGTACGCCATGCGCAACCCCGCAGGCGTACCTTTCTACCCAATTGTGTTTGTCGCATTGGGTGTATTGACCTTTGCACTGCATATTTTCTTTGTACAACTAATGCTGGGTACCGCCACGCTCACTGCGTTTGGTGCCTTCAGTAAGCAAGATAACTGGCGCCGCTTAGCCAGCGCTATGTTGGAAGTGGCGAAAGTATCGGTATCGGTTGCGATCGTCATCGGGGTCGCCCCGCTGCTATTTGTACAGGTGGTATATGACCCACAATGGTATACCTCCAATGTGCTTTCAGCTGACTGGGTGATTGCGTTTATCGTGATTATGATTGCCGGTTACTGGTCGATGTATTACTACTATTTTAAAAATGGTAAATACGGCCAAAATGCGGGCTCTCCTAAAGCACGCTGGTCGATCTTAGCGAGTTTAGTGATCTTCTTATTCGCTGGTTGGATTATGCATAGCTTGACCTCGCAAATGTTACATCCTGAACTATGGCAAGAGTGGTATGCACCAGGCGGCATGATGGATTACAGCGGTTCACAACTGCATGCCAATAACCCTTGGCGTTATGCCTTCTTTATTTTGCTAGGCATTCCAGCCGCAGGTGCGATGTTGGTGGCTTATCGTCGCTTCAAGTCGGTTCGTACTGATATGGATCAAGACTACTTGAACTGGGCAGGTGAGCTTGGCAAGAAATGGATAAAAATCGGTTCTTTAGTGGTGATCGTGCCTTATATCGGCTGGATGGCGACCGTACAAGAATCCGCCGCAGGGTTTGGCCTAACCATTTGGGGTTTATTACCGATTGTCGCCTTAATTGGTGTTGCGGCATGGGCTCAGCTTCGTTTAAAAGAAAGTCAATCACTTTGCAATTACATGGCATTAGGCGTGGTGTTTGTCGCGGTATTAGTCGCGTCTATCGGACGTGAAGTATTGCGTTACGACATCTTAAACGGTGCATTTGGTTATGACTTTTTTGACTATAAAGTCACGATGGATTGGTATTCAACCGCCCTATTCTTTGGCACCTTTGCGGTCGTTGGTGGCGCTATTTTGGCCTACTTCTTGACGATTGCTTGGAAGGTTGGCCAAAGCCAAGGTGTCTATACCCCAAGTAAAGCCGTTGATCGTATGGGAACCATCGCAATTTGGATTGTCAGTCTTTGGATGATTCACTTCTTCGCCATCGGTTTCTGGATCTGGGCTCAATAGGATTGGAGAAATATAACTATGAAAAAACAACTCATCAGCTTAGCGGTTTTGGCCTGTGTTTCGTTACCAGGTCTGGCGGCTAAAGCTAAATTAACCGATGATCAAATCAATCAGATCAACCAACAATATCCAATGCCAAGCGGCAAAATGTTGGCGGATAATTGTTCGGCTTGTCACGGCACCATGGGCGCCGAGTTCAGCGAAGGCATGCCACCTTTAGCAGGTATGGATCGCGATGATTTTATTAAATTAATGAAAGCATTTCGTGCCAACGAATTCCCCACCGTGGTGATGCACGATGTCGCGTATGTATACAACGATAAAGAAATCGAAGCTATGGCGGATTATTTTGCGGCACAACCGGCCCAACAATGGCCGCATTTAAATGCAGACGGCACAGTAAAACAAGGAGTGAAACCATGAGCTCTTTAACGAGAAGACAATTAATTAAATACCTAGGCGCGTCCGCTGTTGCCGGTTCAGGCTTGTTTGGTTTCAACAACCAGGCCTGGTCGAATAAATCGGCTCATATCGTCATCGTAGGTGGTGGTATTGGTGGCGCGGCTTTGGCAAAATATCTACGTATTGCGGACGGCAGCGTACGCATTACCATGATTGAACCTAACCCGGAATACACCTTCTGCCCTGGCAGTAACGAAGTGTTTAATGGTCACGAAACCTTAGACAATCTAACCTATAACTACGACACGTTTAAAACCCGTTTTGGGGTCAACATGATCCAAGATAAGGCAGTCGCGATTGATTACGACAAGCATCGTGTTCGTGTTAGTTCAGGCGATTGGGTGAGCTACGACAAATTAGTGGTATCAACTGGCCCGGACTTTATGTATGACGCGGTGGAAGGTTACAGCGCGCAGTTGGCCGCTACCGATTTACCACACGCTTGGAAGGCTGGTCCGCAAACAGCCAAACTAAAACAACAGCTTGATTCTATGCGCCAAGGCGGCACGGTGGTTATTTCTTCACCCGATGGCGCTTATCGCTGCCCGCCCGCACCTTATGAGCGTGCTTCGATGATCGCCGAACAACTTGAAAAGGTAAACCCCACCGCCAAAATTTTAATTTTGGATTCCAAAAACGGTTTCACTTTTGACAAACACTATTGGCATTACTGGACAGAGCGTCACGGATATGGCACCGATAACGCTCGTATTAGCTGGATCAGTGAACAAGAAGGTGGTCGTGCGGTCAAAGTCGATGCTAAAAATAAAGTGATCACCACGGCCAATGATGAAAAGGTAAAAGCGGACGTGATTAATATCATTCCACCGCATAAAGCCTCTAAGTTTGCAATGGATACGGGATTAGCTAAGGGTCAACGTTGGGTGCCTTTTGACACTAAAACCTTTGCCTCGGATGTTCATCCTGACGTATTTGTGATCGGTGACATGGTGGATGCCCCTATGTCGAAAACCGGCTACATCGCCAGCAACCAAGCCAAAGTAGTGGCACAAGCGATTGTGGATCAGTTAGAGGGTCGTGAACCAGGTACGCCGTTTATCACTAACAACTGTGTCGCGATTATTTCGGAAGAATACGGTATGAGCATTGCCGATACCCACCGTTTCGGCGGCGATACTTACCTGCTGCAAAAACGACTTTCCAAAGTCACCGACAATCCTTACGAACGTCGCATTCGCGCCGAACTGGCGAAGAATTGGCAACGTACCTTCCGTAAAGATATTTTCAGCTGAGTGACAAGGAGAGCAATATGAAAAAACAATTATTTGTCGCTCTATTCAGTGCTGGGACATTTATGACCGGTTCGGCGATGGCAGCGGATCATGCCCCAAAGGCTGAGCCTTGGACACCCATGCAATGGAGTAAGACATTAGAGAAAATGCCACAAGGTGATATTCAACGTGGTGCCGATTTACATCGTAATGGTTTGTGCATGACCTGCCATGGCGCAAACGGCGTCGCGCCTTCACGCAATGCCCCCAGTCTGGCGGCGCAACCGATCGAGTATACCTACAAAACCTTGTTGGATTATAAAAGTGGCTTACGTAACGAAGGCGATGGCAAAGCTAGCTTAATGCATGCCGCTACTCAGCCTATGTCTCAACAAGACATGGCCGATTTGGCTGTTTATTATGCCGATCAAAGCCTTCCTCCACGTGCGGAAGCCAAGCAAATTGACCCGGCTATTGATCGATTAACACGCAAAGGTGATATGTCTCGCATGATTGTCGCTTGTGCGTCTTGTCATGGGGCTAAAGGGGAAGGCAACGGCGTTACCCCAGCCTTAGCGGGTCAAACGCCTGAATATTTTGTGCGTACGATGCAAGCATACAAAAACAAACTGCGTACCAATGACCTTAATGAAGGTATGGCGCAATTCACTTATAATCTAACCGATGCCGAAATTGATGCCTTGGCGGATTATTACGCCAGCTTTGGCAAAGGAGAGTGATATGACAGGAATGAAAGCCATCATTTGGGGAATTATCCTCACCTTTGGCTCAATCGCCTTAATTTGGCTATTGAGTTTATTAACTGTCGTATCGGTTTAATTTCACCTTAACCACATCAATCGCCCGCTTTAGCGGGCTTTTTTATGGCGCAAGTTTAACATTGTAACTGGTTATTCATCTGCGCCTTAGCCCGCCCGTCTTGTTTCGACTTCCACCAGTCGCTTAGGTTAAAATAAACTTTCAAAACCGAAGGATACGCATGAAAATCGTTCATATCAGTGACACCCACGGCCTCCATCGTCAAATCGACTTTGCTCATGTTGAGGCGGATGTGTTGGTGCATTCAGGCGATTTTTTAACCGAGCTTCGTGATAGCGGTTACAAACAATATGAGTTTGAAGCTTTTATTAAGTGGCTGGCGGCGTTGCCTTTTAAACATAAAATTTTAGTCGCGGGCAATCATGACTGGTTCTGTTATGAATGTCTAACTCAAACCGTCGACTTAAAAACATACTTGCTGGATGAGTTTGGAATTCATTATTTAGAAGATGATGAAGTTGTCATTAACCAAGTCAAATTCTATGGCTCTCCTTGGCAGCCAGAGTTTATGAACTGGGCATTTAACTTACCTATCAATGGCCCTGAAATAACCGAAAAATGGCAACAAATCCCCCAAGATACCGATGTACTCATCACGCATGGCCCTGCGTTTGGTCACTTGGATTTGGGTCGTCCTCAAGCGCGTCCGCTGGGCTGTGAACGTTTACGCGAAACTCTAGATCAACACCCAAACATTAAGCTGCACTTGTTCGGTCATATTCATGAAAGCTATGGCTATAAACAGTTTAATGGCGTACATTTTTATAACAGTGCCTATGTTAAACGTGATGAAAATCTACTCGCGTTTCCGCCGATTATTGACTTGGCTAAACTATGAATCAACCTATCATTCTGACGATTGCTGGTTCGGATACGCTGGCCGGTGCCGGACTGCAAGCTGACTTAAAAACCATTCATGCTTTAGGCGGGTATGCGGTTACGGTAACCACCGCGATCACCGCGCAAAATTTTGCAGGTGTGCAAGCCGTGTTTCCGTTATCGGCCGCGCAGGTGTCAGCACAGTTAGATAGCTTATTATTGAATGTTAAAATTGATGCGATCAAAATTGGTCAGCTCGCCAGCGCTGAGATTATTCAGGCGCTTAGCCAATCACTGAAACCTGCACAATGCCCGATTGTATTGGACCCTGTTTTGGTCAGCTCTAGTGGTCAAGCCTTGTTATCTCCATCGGCCCATTCAACCTTAATTCGCCAGTTGCTTCCACTTGCACAACTCATCACACCCAATATTCCAGAAGTCAACGCGCTGCTCGGCACGAAATATAAAGGCTTAGCCGATGAAATGAGTGATATTGGCCAGGCCTTTTTTGCATTAGGTGTGCAGGCGGTCTTAGTGAAAGGCGGCCATAGTTTAGATGACGAGGCGGTCGATTATTTGCTGTACCCCGATCGACCGCCGCAGGTTTTTTCAGCCCCGCGTCTGACTCACTTAAATGTAAAAGGCACCGGTTGCGCCCTGTCTTCTGCGTTGGCTTTTTATCTTTCACAGGGGGATGATTTAATCCATGCCACCGGACATGCGAAAACATTTTTATATCAAAATTTAACGCACGCGCACTATGCAGAGATTTCTCAACCCACCGAATCCGCGCGCCTGATTAATCCATTTCTATAAGCCTTAGGTCTGCTTGTTTTAAATAGTATTTAGTGACACAATCCATAAGCCTATTCGAAAAAATAAGGAGTAGATTATGGCGAGTATTACTCTCAAAGGCCAACCAATCCAAACAATTGGCGAGCTACCAACAGCGGGCTCTCTTGCTCCAAACTTTACCCTCACTAAAGCCGACTTAAGCGATACTAATTTAGCCGACTATGCTGGCAAAAAATTGGTGCTTAATATTTTTCCAAGCATCGATACTGGTGTTTGCGCCGCTTCGGTTCGACGTTTTAATGAGATTGCCTCTAAGGTAAAGGATGTACAAGTGCTGTGTATTTCCGCCGACCTACCTTTCGCTCAACAACGGTTTTGTGGTGCCGAAGGTTTAGACCAGGTAATTAATTTGTCGAGCTTTCGTCACTCGGCCTTTGGTGAGAGTTATGGTTTAATAATAACAACCGGTCCACTCCAGGGCTTATTATCGCGTGCCGTTGTGATCGTCGATTCGAATGGAAAAATTTGTTATACCCAACAGGTTCCCGAAATTGTCCAAGAACCCGATTACGATGCGGCTTTAGACGCACTAAAGCGCTGCTAAGAGGGAAGTAATAAATCACCAGGCCTGGTTGTTTCTGTATGGAAAAAGTATTTTTATATTAGTGGGATTATCATTCATATGAGAAATAGTTAGGATAGTCACGTACCAATAAGGAAGCATTTTTATGTTAACAAATCAGGCAAATCAATATGGAGTGGTTCAAATCGCTTTGCATTGGTTAATTGCGGTGACCATATTTGGCCTGTTTGGCCTTGGACTTTGGATGGTGGATTTAACCTACTATAGTGCTTGGTATCGAACCGCACCTGATTTGCATCGCAGTATTGGTGTGCTTGTCGTAAGTTTAATGGTGTTTCGTTTGTTATGGCGTCTGGCGAACCCGAAAGTTGAGTTGATACCAACTCATAAAAACTGGGAACGCAAACTAGCTCACGTTACCCATGCTTTAATGTATGGCTTAATGCTGCTGCTGGCAATTTCAGGCTATATGATCACGACGGCTAAGGGGCAGCCCTTACATGTGTTTGATTGGTTCTCGATTCCGGCGATATCAACGGGCATTGAATATCAAGAAGACATTGCAGGCGATTTGCATGAAATTTTTGCTTGGAGCTTAATTGGCCTGGCCTTGTTACATATTGCTGGCGCATTGAAACACCATTTTGTTGATCGCGATAACACCCTGAAGCGCATGCTTCCATAACTATTTTTTCTACCAAGGAGCGTAATATGAAAGCGTTGAAATATTTATTAGCTGGCTTATCTTTAGCCTTAGTTTTTCCGTTAGCCCACGCTAAACCTGTTACTTATGATTTTGATATGGAAGGCATGCATGCTTCCATTAACTTCAAAGTAAATCACTTAGGTTACAGCTGGTTAGTCGGTCGTTTTGATAAGTTTGATGGTCATTTTGTGCATGATGCAAAAAACCCTAAAAACGAGAAAGTTGAAGTCACCATCGACACACGCAGCGTGAACTCAAACCATGCTGAACGTGATAAACATTTACGCAGCGATGACTTTTTAAATGTAGGTGAACATCCACAAGCCAAGTTTGTTAGCACCAGCGTGACAAACCAAAAAGATGGCACTAAGTTAATTAAAGGTGACTTTACTTTAAACGGTGTCACTAAAGAGATTGAAATTGTTGCCAACAAAATTGGTGAAGGTGATGATCCTTGGGGTGGTTACCGCGCAGGCTTTGAGGGCACAACTGAAATCACGATGAAAGACTTTGGCTTTAAGATGGATTTAGGTCCAGCTTCGGCTAAAGCCTACCTTGATCTTCATGTTGAAGGTATCCGTCGTTAATTTGTTTTGAACGAGCAAAGCGACTAAGCCGGGTTTATCCCGGCTTTTTTATAGCTGTAGGTTTATCGGCTATAATGTCAGGTTTTCATTTCACACAAAAGGGCGTCATGAGCCAAGCGATTAAACAACTTGAGTTACGTTACAACAATACAGAAGATCGAATTTTGCTCACGATTGCAACCCCGACCCATCATGTGATGAAGGCTTGGATTACGCGTCGGTATGTCAAAATCTTAGTGCCTGCCTTACAAGGTCTGAATCCTGAAACACTTAAACCCATGGTCGAAATGCCTGATAAGGCTGAACATGAAGATCATGATTATAATTTGGATGATGAATTTAACGAGCCGGACAATCCTCATTACCCTTTGGGAAAAGAGCCTATCGTGTTGAGTAGCTTACGTTTTATGAAACAAGACGCACCCATGCCGCGCTTAGCTTTAGAACCTAAAAGTGGATCAGGTATTATGTTGAATCTTTACCCGCCTTTTGTCCGAGCACTACAAAGTCAATTAGCGAATGCGATTTTAAAGGCCGATTGGCAATTAGATTTGGATCCGATGGTTGGTTTTGCGAGTTCACACCGTTTACAGTAACTGAGCATCGCTATAATTCAATATCAAACTCAGCAGAATAATGAGGCCTACCCAATGGTTATGTTTAAAGGCTTTAAAACAGAGTGCACGATCTCGATCCTTAATCAGCCACTGGTGGTATACAAACAAAGCCATCACCAAGCTCAAACTGACATAATAAATCGTGTTTAAATCAAAAAGTTTCCCCATCACCAGCAACATACCCAACATAAGGACTTGTAGTAAACCTATGATCAAACGGTCATAATCACCAAATAAAATCGCGGTAGACTTTATGCCGACCTTTAAATCATCTGGTTTATCCGTCATCGCATACATGGTGTCGTAAATTAAAGTCCACAACAGAGTAATCGCAAACACCCACCAGGCCTGGTAGGGAACCGTGTTTTGCACGGCGGCAAAGCCCATCGGCACGGCCCAGGCAAACGCCATCCCCAAAAAAACCTGAGGCCAATGCGTAAATCGTTTGGTATAAGGATATAAAGCGGTTAACAAGAGCGCACCAACCGCCAATGCAATGGTTAAAGTGTTGAGCAGTAAAACCAAACTAAAACCCAATAAGCCCAAACCAAAAAATAACCATAGTGCTTCGCGTGGTTTAATCTGTCCCGTTGCTAAGGGACGCTCACAAGTTCGTGCTACTGATCCATCCCAATGACGATCTGCATAGTCGTTAATGACACAACCTGCCGAACGAACAACTATGGCGCCGAGCACAAAAACCAAAAGCACCAGGCCTGGAGGAGAGCCCTCCGCCGCCAACCATAATGCCCAAAGCGCCGGCCAGAGCACCAAATAAATACCCACCGGCTTGTTAAGACGCATTAAATCAATATAGGGTTTAATCTTCGAAAACATGGGCCCAGCCCTGCTGTTTAATCCAGTCTACGCCTTTCGGATTAGCGCTGATTTCGTAACTAACTTCGCTATAACGTTCGCTGTGATTGAGCGTAATTTTAGCTTGGTCCTTTTGCCAGACGCTTTCAATCGTCCAACCCATTAAATGACTCTGACCGCCATCAAAACTGATTCGTTCCCAACCTTCTTCGGCGAGTGTAGTGTTAATAAGTTGATAGTCTTGTTCCGTCATCATGGCTATTTTTTAACCGGCTTTTGCCAGCCCTTTAGAGTGAGTTGTTTAGCTCGACTAAGTGTGAGTTCATTCGCGGGTGCCGTTTTAGTAATGGTTGAACCGGCTCCAATTGTAGCGCCGTCTTCAATTGTTACTGGAGCAATTAATTGGCTGTCAGAGCCAACAAATACATTGTTTCCAATAATGGTTTTGTATTTATTCACGCCATCATAATTACAAGTGATTGTGCCCGCGCCTATATTAACGTCAGAGCCCATATTGGTATCACCGACGTAACTTAGATGGTTAACCTTCGAGCCAACACCAACCTGTGCATTCTTTAACTCTACAAAGTTTCCGATATTTACTTTATCCGACAAATTTGTACCAGGTCGAATTCGAGCATAAGGGCCGATATTACAGTTTTGGCCCAGCTTAGCCGAATCTAAATGACTGAAAGGTTTGATGATTGTACCGGACGCAATCTCAACATCTTTCAGAACACAATAGGCACCGACTTTAACACCATCACCTAGTTTAACTTGACCTTCGATGATGACACCCACATCCAGTTCGACATCCATACCTACTTCTATCTCACCACGAATATCCAAACGATTGGCATCAAGTAACGTAACACCTTGCTCCATTAAGGTTTGGGCTTGCTGACGCTGAAATTGACGTTCTAAATCTTGTAACTGAGCTTTATTATTTACACCTAACACTTCCATTTCTGAAGACGGAGAGGCCGTACGAACTTGAAATCCATCATCCACCGCCATCGCGATAATATCGGTTAGATAATATTCTCCCTGTGCATTATTGTTTTGAAGGCGTGACAACCAGGCCTGCAATTGCTGGCCTTGTACGGCCATAATACCCGTATTAACCTCGTTCACTTTTAGCTGATCAGCATTTGCATCTTTTTGTTCGACGATAGCCGTAACACAATGATGTTTATCACGTAAAATTCGGCCATAGCCGGTAGGATCTTCTAAATTAATAGTGAGTAAAGCGAGTGGATGCTTGGCATCAATTTGAGACAATAAATCTTCTAACGTTTCAGGCCGAGTTAAAGGGACATCCCCATACAAAATTAATACGCGATCGTCGCCTTCTATACAGGGTAAAGCTTGTTGAACGGCATGACCGGTGCCAAGTTGCTCGGTTTGCTCAACCCAACGAATTGCTGGAGAATTAAATACCTGTTTAACTTGGTCTGATCCATGTCCAACTACCAGAGTAATTTTGGCAGGGTTAAGTTGACCTGCTCTATCAAGCACATGTCCTAATAACGGTTTGGCCGCCAAAGGTTGAAGTACTTTTGGCAATTTGGAACGCATACGTGTACCTTTGCCCGCCGCCAAGATAACAAGATTTAAATTCATTGAAACATCTCCTAAAAATCCTCAACACTCTAAATGGCTGAGCACTTAGTATAAAACCAGCCAATAAAATGTTCAGGGCTTTTAGTTAATTATAAAAAAAGCGCCCGAAGGCGCTTTCTTTTTTTCGGGGGACTAAATTAAGCCATCCCAGTTTTTTCCAAACGATCACGTAGTTTCGTAATTGTCTGAATTTGGGCTACCGCTTCCGCCAAGTCGATTTGCGCACGCGCTATATCGACATCAGTTTTTGCGTTATCCATTGCTTCTTCAGCACGCTGTTTTGCTTCAAGTGCTTGAGCTTCATCTAAGTCTTTAGAACGCACACATGTGTCGGCCAAAATGGTCACCACATGCGGCTGAACTTCGATTGTGCCACTGTTGACGAAAAAAGCATCTTCTTCATCACCACTTTTCACACGTACTTCGCCAGGTCTTAACTGACTTAAAAACTGGGTATGGAAAGGCAAAATACCTACCTCTCCATTGGCAGCCTGTGCGAAAAGCATGTCGGCTTTTCCAGAGAAAATCTCACCTTCCGCACTTACTATATCTACTTGCATAGAGACTGCCATAACTTATTACCCCTTATATTTCTGTGCTTTCTCGATAACTTCATCGATCGCGCCACAGTACATGAATGCTTGCTCAGGAACATCATCCATTTCACCGCTAAGAATCATTTTGAAACCACGGATAGTTTCAGCTAATGGTACATAACGGCCATCTTCACCTGTAAACACTTTCGCAACGAAGTAAGGCTGAGAGAAGAAACGCTGCATCTTACGAGCACGTGCTACTAAAGAACGGTCTTCTTCTGAAAGCTCATCCATACCTAGGATAGCAATAATATCTTTCAACTCTTTGTAACGCTGTAACGTCTGCTGTACACCGTTAGCAACTTGATAGTGCTCAACACCAACAACTAGAGGATCTAGCTGACGAGAAGTTGAATCAAGCGGATCGATGGCAGGGTAAATACCTGTTTCAGCGATCGAACGGTTCAATACAACAGTTGCGTCTAAGTGAGCAAAGGTTGTAGCTGGTGATGGGTCAGTCAAGTCATCCGCAGGAACGTAAACGGCCTGGATAGACGTGATAGAACCGGTTTTAGTAGAGGTAATACGCTCTTGAACTTCACCCATTTCTTGGGCCAAGGTTGGCTGATAACCTACCGCAGAAGGCATACGACCTAATAGAGCCGATACCTCGGTACCCGCAAGGGTATAACGGTAAATGTTATCAACGAAGAACAATACGTCACGACCTTCATCACGGAAGTATTCCGCCATTGTAAGACCTGTTAGGGCTACACGTAGACGGTTTCCGGGTGGCTCGTTCATCTGACCATAAACAAGAGCAACCTTGTCTAATACACCAGATTCAGCCATTTCGTGATAGAAGTCATTACCTTCACGAGTACGCTCACCTACACCAGCAAATACTGAGAAGCCTGAGTGTTCCATCGCGATGTTACGAATTAACTCCATCATGTTTACGGTTTTACCAACACCGGCACCACCGAATAGACCAACTTTACCACCTTTCGCGAAGGGGCAAATTAAGTCGATAACCTTAACACCGGTTTCAAGAAGTTCTTGAGATGCGGCTAATTCTTCAAACTTAGGCGCTTTACGGTGAATAACAGCGCGTTCTTCAGTATCAACTGGACCCGCGTTGTCAATTGTATTCCCTAATACGTCGAAGATACGTCCAAGTGTGGCTTTACCAACTGGTACAGAAATCGCTGCACCAGTATTAGTTACTTGCATACCACGCTTTAAACCATCTGATGAACCCATTGCGATGGCACGAACAACTCCATCACCAACTTGCTGCTGTACTTCTAGAGTAAGCGCAACGTCATCTACGATCAACGCATCATGAACTTTAGGTAACTCAGCACCACTAAACTCGACGTCGATAACCGGGCCGATAATTTGTACTATTTTTCCACTCATGATATTAAACCTTTTTTTGCAAATACGAACCTAAACCGCAGAAGCACCTGCGACAATTTCCGATAGCTCTTGGGTAATCGCTGCTTGACGCGCTTTGTTATATGATAATTTAAGATCTTTAATCATATTACCTGCGTTATCAGAAGCACTTTTCATTGCAACCATACGCGCAGATTGTTCACAAGCTACGTTTTCCACGACGGCACCAAATACGGTGCTCTCTACGAAACGTACCATTAAGGTATCTAATGCTTCTTTTGCATCAGGTTCATAGAGATAATCCCAATATTTCGCTTCCTTATCCGCTTCCGATGACTGCAAAGGAATAAGTTGTTCAATAGTAGGCACTTGAGTCATAGCCGATTCAAATTGGTTCGAGGCAACATAAACAGCATCCACTTTGCCTTGATCAAAATGATCCAACATAACCTTAATCGTGCCAACTAAATCAATAATATGCGGTTTATCACCGATATCGGATTTTGACGCGACTACATTTCCGCCATAATGTTTAAAGAAAGTTTGCGCTTTCTTGCCAATTACAGCCAGCTCAACCTCTACATTTTCACTCTGCCAAGCATTTAGCTTTTTCAAGGTTTTACGGAAAAGGTTGGTATTTAAACCACCACATAAACCACGATCAGATGAAATCACGATTAAACCAACACGTTTAACTGGACGTTCAATCGTATAAGGATGCTTATACTCATGATGCGCACCAGAAACATGATCAATTACACGCTTCACCTTCTCTACATAGGGACGGGTCGCCGTCATGCGTGCTTGCGCTTTACGCATTTTCGACGCCGCCACCATTTCCATGGCCTTGGTGATCTTTTGGGTATTTTTAACGGACGCTATTTGCGAACGTATTTCTTTACTACCGCCTGCCATGGCCAAATCCCCTTAGTAAACGCCGGTTGATTTGAAAGACTCAATCGCTGCTTTTACGCCAGAAATAATCTCATCATTCCAATCACCTTTTTCATTTAGTTTTGCAACTAAATCTGAGTGAGAAGAATTGATATAGGCGTGTAGAGCGGCTTCAAAATCACCGATTTTATCGACTTCAACGTCGTCTAAGTAGCCTTCGTTAGCCGCGTATAGAGACGTCGCCATTTCAGCAATAGTCAAAGGAGAGTATTGCTTTTGCTTCATCAACTCGGTTACACGCTTACCACGCTCTAACTGAGCTTTAGTTGCCGAGTCAAGGTCAGATGCAAACTGTGCGAAAGCCGCCAATTCACGATACTGAGCCAAGTCAAGACGGATACCACCACCAAGCTTCTTAATCGCTTTAGTCTGAGCTGAACCACCAACACGTGATACAGACAAACCAGCGTTAATTGCAGGACGGATACCTTGAGCAAATAAACCAGTTTCTAAGAAGATCTGACCATCTGTAATCGAAATTACGTTAGTCGGAACGAATGCAGAAACGTCACCCGCTTGGGTTTCGATAATTGGTAAGGCCGTTAATGAACCGGTTTTACCTTTAACTTCACCGTTCGTGAACTTCTCTACATAATCTTCGCTTACACGAGCGGCACGCTCAAGAAGACGAGAGTGTAGATAGAATACGTCACCAGGGAAAGCTTCACGTCCAGGTGGACGACGTAGCAATAATGAGATCTGACGGTAAGCTTGCGCTTGCTTGGTCAAGTCATCATAAATGATCAACGCATCTTCACCACGGTCACGGAAGTACTCACCCATAGAACAACCTGCGTAAGCCGCTAGGAATTGTAGGGCCGCTGGATCAGAAGCATTAGCTGCAACAACAATCGTGTTGTCCATTGCGCCATACTCTTCTAACTTGCGTACGATGTTGTTTACCGTAGAAGCCTTCTGGCCCATTGCTACGTATACACATTTAATACCAGTGTCTTTTTGGCTGATTACCGCATCAATAGCGATCGCTGTTTTACCGACCTGACGGTCACCGATGATCAACTCACGCTGACCACGACCAACTGGGATCATAGAGTCAATAGACTTGATACCAGTCATCATAGGCTGATCAACTGATTTACGATCGATAACACCAGGAGCAATACGCTCAATTGGTGATGTTGCTTTCGTATTGATTGGGCCTTTACCGTCGATTGGACGGCCTAATGCGTCTACAACACGACCTAGCATTTCTGGACCAACCGGTACTTCTAAAATACGACCAGTACAAGTTACTTTGTCACCTTCCGAGATATGCTCATATTCACCTAGAACAACCACACCAACAGAATCGCGCTCAAGGTTAAGCGCCATACCAAAGGTTTGTTCATCGAACTGAACCATCTCACCATACATCACATCTGACACGCCGTGAATTAGCGCAATACCGTCAGCGATACTAACGACTGTGCCTTCACTGCCAGACTCTGCAGTCACTTTAAAACCGGCGATGCGGTCTTTGATTAAGTCACTGATTTCAGAGGGATTCAATTGCATGTGTCTTCCTCTCAATTAATAGGCTATTGCTGCGCCAAGTTTTTGTAATTGGGTGACCGCTGAGTTGTCTACAACCCAGTCGCCCACTTTAATACGAATACCGGAAATTAAAGAATCATCGACGACATAGTCAATATCTACTTCGGCATCAAACTTGGTGTTTAAAGCAGCACTTAATTTACGTTGTTGCTCAGCCGTAGGCTTTCTTGCTGACGTTATTGTCGCTTTAATACGCTTCTCTGCTGTTGCTTTTAATTGATCAAACAATTTTGCAACCTCAGGTAACGCATTTAAACGCCCATTATCAGCAAGAGCGACTAATAGGTTTTTAACTGAGTCTGATAGTTTTGAACCCATAACCGATTCAAAAACGCTGAGTTTTTCAGCGTCTGAATGGCGCGGGCTACCAATAAACTTTTCCATTTGAGCATCTTGAGCAATAACGGCCAAGTTGTTCAATGCATCAGACCATTCAGCTAATTGCTTATTTTCAGTAGCAAAACTAAAAGCTGCTTCTGCATAAGGTCGAGCGGTTGTGATTAATTCTGCCATAGCATTTTCCTTAGATTTGTTTTACTAAGGTTTCAAGCATCTCATTATGAGCCTTAGCATCGACTTCTTTGCTCAGGATCTTTTCAGCGCCTGAGACAACCAAAGTGGCGACTTCTTTACGAAGGTGCTCTCTAGCACGGCTAATTTCTTGCTCAATATCTGCTTGGGCGGCCGCTTTAATGCGTTCAGCCTCTTCCGCTGCTTTTACTTTCGCATCTTCTACGATTTCAGTGCCACGTTTTTCAGCTTGGCTCAACACATTCTGAGCTTGAAGTTTGGCATCTTTTAAAACGTCTTTCGCACGTTTTTCAGCCATTTCAAGTTCATGCTTGCCTTTTTCGGCTGCAGAAAGACCATCAGCAATACGCTTTTGACGGTCTTCCATTAGCTTAGACATTGGCCCCCACAGCACCTTATTCACGAACCAGATTAATAGCACAAATGCGATCATCTGGATGATTAGGGTTGCATTAATACTCACAGTGGTTACCTCGTCATTCGTTGGTTAAAATTACAATCATGGGCTTTTAATTAAGCGCCCAATGCTGCTTGCAATGCACCTACGAATGGGTTAGCGAACAAGAACCACATTGCGAATGCCAAAATAATGAATGGGAATGATTCCATAAGACCAGCGAAGATGAACATGTTTGTCATTAATGCTGGACGCATTTCTGGTTGACGAGCAATCCCTTCTAAAGTTTTAGAACAGATAAGACCCCAACCAATTGCAGAACCAAGACCTGCAGCTGCCAAAATTACACCTACACCAATCGCAGTTGCAGCGTAAATATCAGCAATCATAGTAGCAGTTACTTCCATTGACTTTCTCCTAAGTTTTTAAAGTTAAAGTTAAAAAAGCTTTTTACCCAGTGGTAGGTGCGCTTAAACCCTTTTAGCACTTTAGCCTTGGCTAAAGTGCCAGTTCTTGCTTGTTACTTATTAATGGCCTTCGTCATGCGCCATGGCTAAGTAAACAATCGTGAGCACCATAAAGATAAAGGCTTGCAGGGTGATGATCAAAATATGGAAGATCGCCCAACCAAGATCCAATATGGCTTGTAAAGGTGCCCAGAATAGAGCAGCGGCACCCACTGCTAAGGTTCCACCAATCAATGCGATTAGTAGGAATACAAGTTCACCTGCAAACATGTTACCGAATAGACGCAAGGCTAAAGAGATAGGCTTAGCGATCTCTTCGATGATAGTCATCACGATGTTAACAGGTACTAAAAATTTACCGAAAGGGTGGAATAGGAACATTTTGATGTACCCACCAAAGCCTTTTACTTTGATGCTGTAATATACAACTAAAGCAAAAATAACTAAGGCCATTGCCAAAGTTGTATTCAAATCAGTGGTTGGTACGATTTTCAAGTAAGCGTGAGAATCACCTACTATTAACTGAAATAAATAAGGGAATAAATCAACCGGAATCAAATCCATAAAGTTCATCAACCATACCCATAAGAATACAGTTAAAGCCAAAGGCGCAATGACAGGATTGTGACCTGGGAAGGCATCTTTAACGTTAGTAGATACGAAATCTAAAATCGATTCGATAAAGTTTTGAAAACCACCTGGGACACCAGTTTCCAACTGACGGCCAACAACCATTGCCACGCCAATAATTAGCATACCTAATAACGCACTCACAATAATAGTATCTAGATGGAATGTCCAGAAACCACTACCGACCGAGTTGTTTGTCAAGTGATGTTGAATATATTCAACAGTACCCATTTTTTCCGCACTCAAGAGCCTTCTCCTTAGTCAGTCAAACGACGCTTACCCTGAAGATTAAACATCTGCCCAATAGTCATTAACACAAAAGTAACGACCATTGGCATTGGTTCTAATTTCAAGAGCGCCAGCCCAATAACAAATAACACAGCCAATAGCACGAAGCGTATAACTGCACTCATATATAAAACTAGTATGCCGCCCTTTGGATCTAGGGCGGCTTTTTTGTTGGCACGTTCAAACGTGAATGCAAGCATTGCCACGTTAGCCAAACCAATTATTACGCCATACAAAGATGAGAGCGGATGCCCATAATAGGCAAACACGCTCAATGCGATCACGCCAATGAATCCTTGTATCACGAAAGGCCGTAGGATATTAGTTTGCATCTACGTCCTTGATTTGTTCTTTATTTTGTTTGTTTTGCGTTTTGTCCATATGCTGTAATAAACGGTGCACTTTCTGACTACCACCGATCAAACCCAATACACCACACGCAATCATAAAAAAAGGCGTGGTATCTAATAGGTAATCAATGCCATAACCCACAATAAAACCCGCGATCACCATGGAGGTGAACATTTGCCCCGAGCCTATATGCAAAAAATTCATGCCGACTTTGGGTTTACTTTTATTGTCGTCTTGTTGCATTATTAAACCTAACTTTATGGGTTGCCAGCTTGCCATGCGACAAAGCCTGCACATATTATCCTGTTACAAGCTGAATTGCTAGCGTCGTTTGTGCTTAGATTTATTAGTTTTAAACTGCCAACTTCAACATATAGTTATGATTTTCATATAACCACTATATTTTGTGATCGCGCTATTCAAAAATTTTATACAAAGTGTTTAAAAATTTTTGTTTGCTGATTTACGCTCAATTCAACTTAATGTTCAATTCGCTGCAAAATCTGATCTAGTTCATCTAAGTTTGAATAACGTATTTCGAGTTTACCGCGGCCTTTCGTACCATGATTAATCATCACCTTAGCTCCCAACTTCTCCGCCAATCGGTTTTGTAAAGCCTCAATATTGGGGTCAACTGGCATAGATTTTTTAGCTTGGGAAGTTGCAGATGACAGCTTCACCTGAACGGCTTGTTCCATTTGACGTACCGACCAGGCCTGGTCGATTGCTTTTTGAGCCAGTTTCACTTGTTCGCTTTCATTTAAGCTTAATAAAGCACGCACATGCCCCATGCTTAAACTATCTTCATTCAACCATTCTTGAATTAACTCAGGTAACTTTAATAATCGCAATAAATTAGTCACCGCTGTTCTAGATCGCCCAACGGCTTCAGCGACTTCTTGCTGGGTTAAATCAAACTCTTGCATTAAGCGTTGTAACGAACGTGCTTCTTCAAGCGGGTTAAGATCTTCTCGCTGAATATTTTCGATTAACGCCATGGCCAAGGTTTGTTTGTCATCGACTTCGCGCACAATCGCTGGCAACGTTTCTAAACCGGCCATTTTGGCCGCACGCCAGCGGCGCTCACCGGCAATCAGTTCGTAGCTTTGATTATCCAACCATTTCACAATAATTGGCTGCACTAATCCTTGCGCTTTAATCGAATCCGCTAATTCCTGCAACGCTTGCTCATCAAAGTGTTGGCGCGGTTGATATTGACCTGATACAACTTGGTCAATCGGTAACTTTTCAACCCGCCATTCATTTACATGCGCGTCAGATTTTTGCTTACTGCTAATCAGAACATTAACACCGCGTTTACCTAGTCCAGAATGTCGTTTTTTTGCCACTGAGCTTTCCTCTTAAATGCGCGTCTTGCGGATCAATTCGTTTGCCAAGGCCAAATAGGCCACGGCTCCAGCCGACGCAGGATCATAGTCCAAAATCGATTCACCATGACTAGGCGCTTCGGCCAAACGAATATTTCGCGGAATGATGGTTTGTAGTACTTTCATACCAAAATGCGCGACCAATTCGTTAGACACATCGTTTGCCAAATTATTTCGACGGTCATGCATGGTGCGTAATAAACCATCAATGTGTAAATCGGGATTAAGTTCTTTTTGCACGGTTTGTAAGGTGTCCATCAAAGCCGACAAGCCTTCTAGAGCAAAATATTCACATTGCACAGGCACCAAAACACCATCGGATGCAACTAGGGCATTTAATGTCAGCATGTTCAAAGTTGGCGGGCAATCAATAATCACAAAATCATAATCTTGGCGAATGCTTTGCAAGGCATGACGGAGGCTTTTTGATCCCTCATCATCCTCTAGCAACTGAACTTCAGCGGCGGTTAAGTCACCGTTAGCGGCAATTAAATCAACCCCTGCTTGCTCGGCTCTGATCACCACGTCCTGCGCCGGAGCTTCATCCATTAATAGGTCATAAGCTGATTGGGCAACCTGATCTTTATCGATGCCCAAGCCCACCGTGGTATTACCCTGCGGATCTAAATCAATCAACAATACGTTTTTACCTAAACGGGCTAAACAGGCGGCTAGATTGACACTGCTGGTGGTTTTACCCACGCCCCCTTTTTGATTAGCGATCGCCATCACTCTACCCATTCAGTTCATCTCCTCGTTGTTGCATTTCGACTAACCGACGCTCAGCCACTAGGCCTGGTACGCTCAGCTCATAGACACTCTTTACCTCGACCCACTCAGGCAGGGATTTCATTTCTTCCGGCAAACTTTGCGACTTCATTGCCCACCAGCGGCCATTAACGGCCAATAACGTGCGTGTTAAATTCACGAAATTATCTAACGCTGTGAACGCACGCGATATCACCGCTTGATATTGGTCTTGATGGTCTTCGACGCGAGTATGTAAAACCTGCACATTATCGAGCCCTAACTGAGCTTTAACCTGCACCAAAAAGCGTGTTTTTTTCTGGTTGCTATCCAACAAACTCACCGACATCTGTGGGAACAAAATTGCCAATGGAATACCTGGCAATCCTCCACCCGTACCGACATCTATTAAGGTTTGTGGCGCGGCGGATTCTATATAAGGTACCACCGCTAAGCTATCCAAAATATGCTTGACCAGCATTTCTTGCGGATCACGAATCGCACTTAGGTTATAGACCTTATTCCACTTTTGCAATAGGGTTAAGTAGGCCAATAACTGCGTGCAGGCCTGGTGGTCTAAGCTCACGCCCATTTGACTAGCACCTGCTGTTAACTCGGCCTCTAAGCTCATGCTTGCTCAGCGTTTAGCTTGGCTTTGGCCGCGCGATGTTTTTTCATAAAAATCGCTAACAGCGACACGGCGGCCGGCGTAATACCCGAAATACGCGCCGCCATACCTAAGGTCGCGGGTTTATGGGTACGCAGTTTTTGTTTCACTTCGTTAGATAAACCGGAGATGATATCCAAATCCAAGTCATCCGGGATTGGTGTGGTTTCTTCACGTTTGGACTTTTCAATTTCGATCAACTGGCGATCAATGTAACCCGCGTATTTAGCATCGATTTCGATTTGTTCGATGACGGCCGGATCTTGCACCGACTCGCCAAACACCTCCAACGCCGCCAAGGCACGATAATTGACGTTCGGGCGGCGCAATAAATCAAATAAGGTTTGCTCTTTACTTAATGGCAACTGCATTAGCTCTTCGGCTTTCTTAGCCTCTTTATGCGCTGGATAAATCCACACATCTTTTAAGCGTTGCACTTCTTGCTCTAAGCTTTCAAGCTTGGTTTCATAAGCCGCCCAACGCGTATCATCAATTAAGCCCATCGAACGGCCAATTTCAGTCAAACGCTGATCGGCGTTATCTTCGCGCAACAACAAACGGTATTCGGCACGCGAGGTAAACATACGATAAGGTTCTTGCGTACCCAAAGTAATTAAATCGTCGACCAACACGCCGATATAAGCTTCATCGCGGCGCGGATACCAAAGATCCAACTCTTGCGCACGGCGCGCGGCATTTAAACCAGCCAATAAGCCCTGTGCTGCGGCTTCTTCGTAACCGGTTGTGCCGTTGATTTGACCGGCAAAAAATAAGCCTTTGATGGCTTGGGTTTGCAAACTAGGTTGTAAACCGCGTGGATCAAAATAATCATACTCAATCGCATAACCTGGCCGCATAATGCGTGCATTTTCTAATCCCGCCATCGACTGCACAATTTTGACCTGGGTTTCAAACGGCAAACTGGTCGAAATGCCATTCGGATAAAGTTCGTTGGTGGTCAAACCTTCCGGCTCAATAAACACCTGATGCGAAGTTTTATCCGCAAAACGCATTACCTTGTCTTCAATCGACGGACAATAACGTGGCCCTACGCCTTCAATCACCCCGGTAAACATAGGCGATTGATCGAGCGATCCGCGAATCGCCTCGTGCGTTTGCTCGTTAGTGTGGGTGATATAACAAGGCAATTGTTTAGGATGCATGCTGCGCGATCCCATGTAGGAAAATACTGGCGCAGGGTCATCGCCCGGCTGCATCTGCATTTTAGAAAAATCGACCGTGCGCGCATCAATACGCGGTGGCGTGCCGGTTTTTAAACGCCCGACGGGTAACGCCAACTCACGCAATTTAGCCGCTAAACGATTGGCGGGCTCATCCCCAGCTCGCCCACCTTCGTAATTTTCCAGACCAATATGAATACGCCCAGCTAAAAAGGTGCCGGCGGTTAAGACGACTTGGCGCGCATAAAAATTAAGATGCATCTTAGTCGCGACCCCAACCACCTGATCGCCTTCAATCAACAAATCCTCAACCGGCTGCTGGAAAATAGTTAAGTTTTCCTGACTCTCCAAACGCATACGAATGGCTTGGCGATACAAAACACGGTCAGCTTGAGCGCGGGTCGCACGAACCGCTGGGCCTTTAGAGGCATTGAGGATACGGAATTGAATACCAGCTTCATCGGTGGCCAATGCCATCGCGCCACCCAAGGCATCCACCTCTTTAACCAAATGACCTTTACCGATGCCACCTATCGCTGGGTTACAGGACATGGCGCCCAAGGTATCGATATTATGCGTCAGCAACAGTGTGTTAACGCCCATGCGCGCCGAAGCCAGAGCGGCTTCCGTGCCCGCATGACCGCCACCAACAACAATCACATCAAAATGGGTTAAGGTTGTATCCATATCACTCAAAATTCAATATTTACAAGAAAACGGAATTTTACCACAAAGCGAAACGCGCCCAAGTGTAAGATAATAGAACGATAGGTTAGTGAAGTTAGCAAGGAGGGTTCAATCATGTTTAAAATACTCAGTTTGCTTTTGGCTAGCGCAATCTTAAGCGGTTGTAGCCAATTTGAAACCGCGAAAGATGCTGACATTCAGCCTGGCCAATTTTTTGTGCTGAAACAGCCAATTGACATTTTACCCGATCATACACGTCGCTTTATTCAGAATGGCGAGCTGACAACACGCGCAAAATTCGAACGCCGATCGCAACACTGTCGAATTGAAGTGCGCACCTTAAAAGAAAGCGTGCAAACCATCCAACCGGACCGATTCGAAGTGACCCGCGTTCGATTTGATTCCGAACCTATCGCGCGCAACGAGTCGTCGGTTATGTTGGCATCAAATGTCCGGTTTGGGATTGGCATCAATATCGGCATCCCCGTGTCGTTTAATGATGATGGCCCACCCGAGATGATGGAGTTGATTGAATTTCAATTAACATCAGATCGCCAGCCTGATGTCATGCGCTTGGTTTGCGCCAGCGCATTAAGTGACGGGCACCCCGCTGACTTTCCAGACAGTCAACGACCTGGTGCTGAACAAATTAAACGAATTTTGGGCGAGATCGGTTATTTTGAATAACCACCAGGCCTGGTGCTGGCGAGTACCAACGAATTTTATCCGTAAAACCTAAGGAACTAACATGATTGTTTGTGGTGTAGACCTAAGCAGCAACGAAGCTATCGTTTGCTTATTAAAATTTGAAAACGGCATATTTCACATGCCCGATTGTCGCACGACACGCATTCAATGCGCTGACCCAGACAAGTCTGACGATTTAAAACACTTCCAAAAAACCTTTGCCAAACTAGCCGAAGACTACAAGGTCGATCAGGTAGTGATTCGTGCCCGACTAAAAAAAGGCAAGTTTGCCGGTGGCGCGAATGGTTTTAAGCTTGAAGGGGTATTGCAAGTGACACCCAATTTAAACGTGAGTTTAATGACCTCTAGTGAACAAAAGTTAAACCTTAAAAATTACGGCTTACCGATTTCATTCAACGAAACTGGGCTTAAAAAGTTTCAAGAACCCGCGTTTATGGCGGCTTTTGGCTATATTGCTGGTCAATATGAATGGTAATCACGATATTAATTAACGCCGTGGCTTAATCGAGCGCCCCGGCGCTTCTTCAAGCGGTTTATCTGGCCAACGGTGTTTTGGATAGCGGCCTTTCATGTCTTTAATCACCTCAAAATAGGAATTGCGCCAGAAGTGGGCTAAGTCAGCGGTGGTTTGAATCGGGCGGCGGGCGGGCGAGAGCAACTCAAACGTTAAAGGTTTTTGGGCCCAAGCTAATAAAGGCGAGCTGAGTTCGCCAAACACTTCTTGCAACTGAATTGATACTTTCGGATCGTAACTGGCGCTGTACATAATCGGCACCGACTTTTGAGATGGTGCACTATAAAACGCCGGCGCTTCGCGCTCTAAAACTTGCTGCTGTTCGTAATCCAACAGAGCCTTAACAATCTCTAGCATATTTAATTTCTGTAAAGCTTTAACCGATCGAATACCCAATAAATAAGGCGAAAGCCAGCGTTCGATATTAATCGACAACCAGGCCTGGTCGTAACTTGGCCAATCCACATTAAAGCTGGCTAACCAGCGTAAGCGACTTAACCAATGTTCGGCCTTTTCTGTCCAAGGCAATAAATCCAAATGCTCCGCCAATAACGCCAGTAGGGCGACTTCAAATTCTTCAGCGCTAATCGAGTCGGCGGATTTTTCACTTAAAATCAGTTTGCCCAAACCACGTTGTTCACTTGCCACCAATTCACGTTTTTTAGGGTCAAACTTTAATCCCACATGGGTTTTGATCTGAGCCGCAAAGGTCGATTCCAACTGTGCTAAATCAAGCGGTGCAGCTAAATAAATGCGACCTTCTTGACGTTGGCCGTCTAGATTTGCAATCGACAACCAGGCCTGGTGGCGCAAAGGATCATCCGGTTTTAGGGTTGTGCCTTTACCATTACGCATCAGATAACGCGGCTCGTCGCCCTTGCGACGTTGCGCAATCCGGTCCGGGAAAGCCAAAGCGACTAACGTGCCGCTATGTGCTTCCATTTGTGCCAAACTGTGGGCAATTGGCTTTGAAAAGTTTAATTTATTACGCCAGTCTTCGACATTCTTTAACGCCTGCTCGATCGCCGGAATATGAATGTTATATTCGCGTTTGGTTTGCTGACGATCTTGACGATAAGCCTGCAATACCATTAACCGTTTCACCAAATCGGCATTCTGTGCGCTGGGTAAAATATCCGCTTCCGCCAATAAGGCCGCGATATCCAATGCCAAGCTTTGCTGTTCTGGCGCTTGGTTTTGCACACTTAATAACATGCGCGCCAAACGCGCATTCAGCCCTAAACCCTGCGCCGCCTTGCCTGTTTCGGTCAAGCCGCCATTTGGATTTAAGAGTTCCAGATGCACTAACAAGTTTTTCGCTGCCGCATAATGTGCCAAAGGCGGTGGAGTCAGCCAGCGTAATTCATCCGGCGAACTCACACCCCACTGAGCCAATTCCAAACATAAATCGGATAAGTCAGTTTGCGTGATTTCTTCCTGGTCAAACGCCGCCATTTGATTTTGCTGGCTTTCCGACCAAAGCCGAAAACACACCCCCGCCATCAAACGTCCAGCGCGACCTTTACGTTGTTCAGCCGCCGCTTGCGAAATGCGCTGGGTAACGAGCCGTGTCATACCGCTGGACACGTCATATATCGCTTTACGCGCCCAACCGGAATCCACTACCGCATCAATGCCTTCGATGGTTAAACTGGTTTCGGCAATATTGGTGGCCAACACAATTTTTCGCCGGCCTTGTGGATCGGGCACGAGTGCGATTTCTTGCTGATCGGCGGACAATTGACCGTATAAGGCACACACCACCAGGCCTGGTGATATGGTTTCTTGCAAAAGATTTTGCGTGCGTTTGATTTCAGCCTGCCCCGGCAAAAACACCAATACATCTTGCTGGCTGTTTTTAAGCGCCTGAGTGATGAGTTGTTTTAATAAGGCCAACCAATCGTTCGGGTGGGTGGATGTTAAAGATTGGGGTAAGTAATGGGTTTCGACCGGAAAACTGCGCCCCTGAGAGCTTAACACCGGCGCGTTATTTAAAAACTGACTCACCGCTTGAGTATCAATCGTGGCCGACATCACCAATAACTTTAAATCATCACGTAAAGCCGATTGCACTTCTAAACACAGCGTTAACGCCAAGTCAGCATGGATCGAGCGTTCGTGAAACTCATCAAATATCACAAGCGCGACATCGTTTAGCTCAGGATCAGACTGTAAGCGGCGGGTTAAAATGCCCTCGGTAACAATTTCCAACCGGGTTTGAGGCGAGACTTTACGCTCATTACGAATTTGATAACCCACGGTCTGGCCAACCTTTTCGCCCAACTGATGCGCCAAATAATTCGCAATCGAACGCACCGCCAAACGACGCGGTTCCAGCATGACAATTTTTTTACCCGCCAGCCAATCGGCTTTTAATAACGCCAAAGGCACCGCCGTCGACTTCCCCGCCCCCGGTTCAGCTTCAAGCACCAGGCCTGGTGCTTGCGCTAAAGTCGACACAATCTGTGGTAATAAAGGCGAAATGGGTAAAGTCATAATAGTATTCTTATTCACCACAAAACTCTGTTCAAACAATTAAATATCCAGCTAATTTATATTTTCATCGAAATGGTAACTAACATGACCTATGTATTTTCGCTACATCAAATCATCAATATACTCAAACTTTAATTCTTGATTTAAGAGTAGCAGACCGAACTTTTTTTAGAAAAATTAAGGTCACATAAAACCTGAGCATCATTTACAAAAATACGCAGAATTTTT
Source organism: Thiomicrospira pelophila DSM 1534 (assembly GCF_000711195.1). Lineage (NCBI taxonomy): Bacteria > Pseudomonadati > Pseudomonadota > Gammaproteobacteria > Thiotrichales > Piscirickettsiaceae > Thiomicrospira > Thiomicrospira pelophila. The sequence continues at coordinate 77,650 of NZ_JOMR01000001.1, forward strand.
ATTGAAAAATGTAATCTTGCATAATAAACTTCCAAATTCACTCATATGGGTGAAATTAATACTAATACAAGTTGTAAACATGAAATTAAAACAGTCTTTAGCGGCTCTTATTGTTACTGGCTTAATTACAACAAGCCCTGCAAACCTAGCGGCCGATTTAAGTTTAAATGTCGGTGGCGGTTTTTTACTTGATATTTCAAATCGGATTCATGGTGAAAACCAGCCATTTTTTAATTTTTACTACAATAAAGAAAAGTCCGACATTTATACATTAAACTCAGAAAAAGCTGACTACGTCTCATATGGCATCGGTGCAAACTATAATGTTTCAGTAGTTAATAATCTCGATATGTTTGCTGGCGTGGGTATTGGATTTGCTCAACACACTTCATCTAACTATAAGTCTGATGAAACCAACTCAGGCTTGACCTACCAAATCGGTGCTACCCTTAAATTAACAGACAATGTAGCCGTCAACGCACGTTACTTAAATCGTCCGGAAAATGGGTTGTCGGGACTTGAACAAGACGGTGGCTCGGCTGCCAGTGCAGGGGTTTCGTTCCTTTTTTAAAAGCCATAAACAAAGTGGTTATTAAGCCGCTTTGTTTATGACAATTTTTTAACCTCTCAACTTATATACCTGATCGGATAATCTTGCTTACTGTTCTAGTCAAGTAATTACTGAATCAAATACTATCCTCAACCCTCTATAGCTTCATATATCGCACGTTTTAAACCATCACTGGCGCACAAAACGTGGCATGGCGTAGTGGGATTGGAAGTTGGAACGGTAGGGGTTAATATCTAGGCCACCGCGGCGAACATAACGAGCATATACCGTTAACACATCGGGATCGCACATTTTTTCGATGTCGGTAAAGATACGCTCAACGCACTGTTCGTGGAACTCATTATGATTACGGAACGACACAATGTAGCGCAACAACGCCGCACGTTCGATGCGTTTACCGCGATAACGGATCACGACTGTCGCCCAGTCGGGCTGACCTGTAACCAAACAATTAGATTTAAGCAAATGGCTGTATAAACATTCATCGACCTGCTGATCCATCGTAGTCAGTAATTGCGGATTGACCTCATAATCGGCAATTTCAATATCCTGATCGTCTAGACAAATGCCATCCTCCAGATCAGACACCAGGGTTTGGGTTTGCTCGATGGGGTGAATAATGACCTTCACTTTGCCACCACTTGCTTTGGACAAATCCTGTTCCAAACGATATTTAACATCCACTTGTGTGCCAAACTTAGTGCCGTTAAACGAATTAAGGTAAAGTTTAAACGACTTCGATTCGATAATATTCGGTGTGTCAGACGGAAATGCAAACTCACCAATCGCTACCATGGGCTTGCCTTTGTTGTTTAACCAAGACAATTCATACGCCGTCCAAACATCCGCGCCGTGAAATGGCATCACTTTTCCAGTTAAACCTAATTCTTCTCGTTTTAGCTGACGTGCAATCGGAAACAATAGGCTGGGATCATAATCTTGGCAATAACCGGAGTGTTTGCCTAGTGGGCTATTTTGTATAGGATCGGACATAGTTTTCTCTCGCCTCTTATCGGAGCTGAATAGTGATTTATCATAATTCTATCACTCAAGACAAAAACCGATCACGTACAATTTAATTTAGGATTTATATTTTGTGCGGAGATCACACATGCTAAGTGCGTTATTTTTAGGAATTGTTATCACGTTTGGTTTATTGGGCGGCTTATGGTTAGGCTTTAGCCAACTGCGCAAACGCCCGGGATTTGAAAAGTTTAATAGCCGTGAAGCCAATAAACGTATGCTACAAATGACTTTGCTGATCTATGTTTGCGGTTTTGGCTTGACGATTTATTTTATGCTCAACTAATAAACACTTAAAACTGATAACTTAACCTCAGCGCCGCGCCCCAAGTTGGCAACATGGTATAGGTATCTTGTTTATTACCATCGGCATCAAATACCGTAAATTCATAGAGGGGTGAAAAACGTAGACTGCTGGTCACACTCCAATGCTCGGCAGGTTGGTATTTCAAGGCGACATCGGCCTGCCATGCATCAATTTCCCCATAACCATCCGCCGCAATTTGGCTGTCTTCGGCTAACTTCGCCATAATGGCATTATTCACCAGGCCGGCGCTAAGCTGCCATTGAGGTGTAAAGCCGTAACCAATATAACTACGTGGATAACCTAATAAGCCGCTCCAACCCAGAGGTTCGCGCATTCGATAACTAAAACCAGCCACGGGTAAAAAGCGCGAACGTACCGGATGATAACTCATTGCCGCACCATAACTCAGCGCCCAGCCATCTTCTAACTGGCGAATCCACATGGTAAATAAGCTCAAGCTTAGCGAGTCGTGGGTTTGATCCTCATAAGTCATGCCCACGCCCAGCGAGCTTAACCAACGAATGTTTTCGCTCCACTTATACATATAACGCGCGCCTAAACGCACCGAATGCATGTGATCAATGGGCGCATTTTGCCCGTCTCCAAATGGCAATTGGTCTAGCTCTTTCCAGTTTAAACGCCAGCGCTCGTATGACACACTTGCCAACGCATTGGACACTTCGAGCCTATCGGCGCCGAACGCAAACTCACCGCCCTCATTACGCAAAGAGGTCGAGTTCAAGTAGCGGTGCTCTATTTCAACTTTGGGTTTAAAACTGGGACGACCGCTGGCAAGCACCAGGCCTGGTAATAGACAAATCAATCCACTCACGGCAATTAAACGCATAAAAGGCTCCAAAAAACTCTATCCACGATTATATAAAACAATAACCAGCTCGAGATAAAAAATAGACACGCTGTAAAAATGAAAAAACCGGTTTAAGCTAAGCTTAAACCGGTAAACGTAAGGATGAAAAAGAGGAGGCATAAAAAATATGCCCTATAGAAGATACACAATCAACTTCTAATGAGGGTGCGCCTGAGCTGAACGCTGTAAAAACTGATTGATCAGATACATCGCCTCGCCCGTTTCACCTTTAAACGCAATCAGTTTGACCTGATCTAGAATTCCACGGAATAACACTTCTTCTTCGCGCTGTTCAGCAATAAAGAATTGCAACATATTAAAGGTATTGAAATCTTTTGAGTCCAATGCCATTTCGGCTAAATCATGAATCATCGCCGTCACTTTTAATTCATGTTCAAACGCTTTGTTGATTACCTCAACCAAACTCTTAAACTCGGTTGGTGGTGCATCCACTGCGCCGACCGTCACAGGCGCATCACACTCAATCAAATAATCGATAATTTTATCGCGGTGCGCCAGTTCTTCCGGTACATGTTGACGAAAAAACGCCGCCGCACCTGACAAACCCTGATCTTCACACCAGGCCGACATCTGCAAATACAAGTTTGACGCGTACATTTCTGCGGTCACTTGTTCATTCAGTTTTTTAATCATTTCCGGCTTTAACATGGTTTTTCTCCTTCGTTAAGGCTTAAATATAAATTCATCAATTTCATTATAGTCATAGTCGACTCAATAAAAAAAGGGCTTAGGAAGCACAAGCAACCTAAGCCCGTCGGAGGATTAGAACTTATACTTGGCACCCAACTCAAAAGAACGCTCTGGACCAGCATAAATACCTTGACGAAGGCTGGCGATGTAATGCTCGTCCGTTAAGTTTTTCACCGCACCAAATACACTCAGTTGCTTATTCACGGCATAGTGTGCGTTCAAATCAACCGTGGTATAAGAATCCAACTTGCCTTTAAAGAAGCCCGAGGTATTTTCTTGCAAGGCTTCAGTATTCGCTGCATCGGTATATTGTTCACTAATGTAGTTAGCTGACAAAGCGGTTTGTAAACCACCGGTTTTATAACCTAACTTAATATGCGCTACTAATTCAGGGGCATAGGTCACACGATTACCATCATTGTCACCATCCACAAACTTGGCATCTGGCACGTAAGTGGCGTTCGCATCGAAGCTTAAACCGGCACCTAAATCAAAGCCAACGGCACCCTCAATCCCTTGATGCAGGGTTTTACCGCCATTTGCATTGACAAAACCGCCGCTATTAGACGGAATCACTTGGTTTTGGAAATCCATACGGAAAGCGGCTAGCTCGTAACTTAAATCTTGGTTCGCCCCGCGCACACCAATTTCGATATTGGTTGAACGTTCGGCTTCCAGTTTCTGATCGGTTCCACCGTCAATTGCATCCGCGTTTTGCGCCGGTGCAAAGGCTTTATAAACACCACCAAACACCTGTGCCATAGGTGCCGCTTGGAAAGTCGCACCCACACCTGGCATTAACTCAGTGTTGGTGGTTTTTCCATCATTGGTATTGTCTTGCAAGTCATCCGTTCTTTGTACATAGCTTTCGATACGTAAGCCCGGTGTTACCGCTAACTTATCATTAATTTCAAACCGGTTTTGACCATAAAATGCCATGCTAGTGGCTGACTGTTCGACATCCTTACTGAGGGTTCCTGAGCGCGGTTGTGCGCGAGTCGCCAAAATTTTTGTGTCTTTCATCATTTCGGTATCAAAACGCACACCTAATTCAGTTTGGTTATTTAAACCCAATAACTGATGCTGGATGTTTAAACGCGAATCAACCCCCTGACGTTCAAATGAACGGTTATTACCCGCCACATCATCCGTATAAACCCAACTGTTTGCTGCAGTGGATGCCGCTGTATCCACGCCATAACGCCAGTAATCCCGATATACCTGACTCCAGTAAACCAAGGTATTTAATTTAATATTAGGGCTTATTTTCAATTCATGGTTAATGTCGAATGAATCACGTTCGGTTAAAAAATAATCATCCGGGGCGGGATTGTAGCTAACCTCATTTTCAAACTCCTCTAGAAATAACCCGCGATATGAAATATTAGCGTCATTATCATAATGCGTAAATTTCGCGCTCACCCACTGATTATCGCCCAATGCCATACCGCCTTTTACCATCAAGTCGTTCATTTTGAAGTCTTTATCTTGGAAGCCATCACTTTCGGCTTTGGTGTAAACTAGGCCACCAAAGGCTTCACCTGATGGTGCACTGCCACCGGCTTCAATCGTAGTTTCTTTGTAGTTGTCACTGCCCACTCGACCGGAAATCGCTACGCCATCTTCAGGTGTTTTGGTTTTATAGTTAATCACCCCACCAATGGTGCTAGGCCCATAACGCAATGAGGCCGCGCCTTTTAATACTTCAATGCTTTCCATGCGTTGAATACGCGGATTGTAATAACGCGCATTACCGACAAACAAGCCCGGCGCAACCGGTACACCGTCTTCTAATACAAGGGTTTTAGAATCGGCCGCGCTCAAACCTCGCATGCCGATATTCACAACTACCGCACTTTCTTCTTCCGGTTTAATCACCAGGCCTGGTACTTCTCTCAATGCATCTTCAGTCGACATAGGCTGCATAAGCTCTAGATCTTCTTTGGTCACAATGGACACCGCTCCAGGTTGCTTGGTGGCATCTTCGACGCCTTCACCGACCACATCAATACGAGGCAATTTATTTTCGGCATAAGTTGGTGCGGCCATAATCGCCGCCATGCTGACAAACAAGGTTTTAAGTACGAGTTTTTGAGTTGACATAACGTTCCTTAAGCAAATTTCTCAACACTTGGCTGGCGATTTAAAAGCTGGCTAATGTGTCTTTTAACAAATAAAAAATTTAGTGGTGCGCAATCGAAATTAAATTCGTTGCCATAAAATTGATCGTATGGCGCGACTTTTGACACTGATCTTGGTGTGGACACTGGGCACACAAACCTTCCACGCAGGTTTGCAAACACAAACGTGCAATCGCATCACGGCTGTGCGTATCCGAACAATTTAGATCGGCGGCACATAACACCCCTAGACGAAACAACTCAGCTAATTTTTGTTCGGAGAGTGACAGATTAATTAAGCTTGCTTGTCTATCCATATCCTGTTTATTCATGGCCGCCTACTTGGTCAAAATCAGTTTGTTTTCTTTGGTGACACATAAACGATATTGCATATCACCATGTTGGATCATCACCTGCTTTTTACCCGCCAAAATACTTTGGCTATCCAGCGTTCTAGCACAGCTGGATGCGTTCGATTTTGCTGAATCATGAGCAGATTTACCTGACGACATGGGGTCTCCAATTCGTAAAACTTAATATAAATGAGAATTAACATCAATTGCGTTGGTGCATAATAATCAACATAATAATCTGTGTCAAATGATAATGAATATTATTCTAAAAATTTTCGAACGGTGATTGTGATTCAGTGGACTAGCGGGTTTTATGCAACCGCTTATTTAGAAAGATTAGTGATATTTGCGTGTTAATAAGCTTGCCAACATAACGCGGCGTTATGTTGGCTTTAGTTAAGTTTTGCTCGGTGGATCAAGCTGTAGCATGGCTTGTTTGTATACTAAGGCGGCTTGCGAATCCTGGCCTTCGGACTCATAACATTGCGCCAATACATGAAAGGTTTCCAATTCTGGGCGCAAACGCAAACTTTCACGCAAATAACCGTGCGCTTGCCCCCATAGCTGACTTTGGCAAGCCAACCGCCCCAAGCTGAGCAACAACACGGGGTCATCGGGATGGTCTTTTAACCAGGCCTGCGCCTTTTTAAGCCGATCAAACGCCGGCCCGAATTGGATTTGGCCATACAAATACACCAAACGCTCATCCCATTGAGTTTTAATCGCTTTTTCTAGCCACTCGGCCAAGCCGTTGAACTGTTTCACCTGTAGACAAAACTGGACATATTCCGCCATTACTAAAGGATTCAATTTTTGCTTGGTGCTTAAACCTTGCCACTGAGATTCTAAATCGGTATGGTTGGCCGATTTAGCCAAACGCATCGCAACCACCTCGGTTTCCAAACCGTCCAACTCATCCCGATTCAGCCCAGCGTGCTTTTTAATCGCGGGCATTAATTTCATTAGGGTTTCGGCCTGTTTTTGTCGACGCAAAAGTGCGACGTATTCACTTAACACCGCACGATGATTAGGTTGTAAGCGATGCAGTTCACTTAAAATCACCGCCGCCGTACCGGCGTCTTGCTCTTTAATTAAACGAGCTTCCACCAAACCAATCGTGAGGGCATCTTCTGGGTAGAGTTCACGCGCCTGGGCTAAATACTTATCGCGTCGTGCACTGGCTTGTTGCATATCCGCCATTTTAGCGGCGGTTAAATAATGCACCAAGCCGTTTTCGCTGAGTTTGGCGGACTTGATCAGCTGCTTTTCAGCTTGCGCCCAATCCGATTCTTCTTGTGCAATGAGGCCTTTTGACAAGCTCATTTGCGCTTGGCGATAACGTTTTACTTGGCGGCGTTTTCGCCAAGCCTCGGGTAACCCTTTTAACCATAACCAAACGCGTATCAACGCATAAAACACGATCAACAATACAATCAGAGCCGCCAAAACAAAGCTAACGCTGGTATTAATTTCCCATACATCCCATTTAAGCGTGACTTCGCCCAAGTTTAATAAGGCCAAGCTGGTTAAACTGACCGCAAAGATTAAAAGCAATCCCCAACCGATTAGTTTTTTCATTGCGCCCCCTCATTCGTGGGTTCTGGATTAGGCTCGATGGATTCATCCGCTGGATGTTTTTTAATGCTGAATAGTTCATTAAAGCGCGAAAAAATACCTTCGAGTTGCGGTGTAATTTCGTCCACGGCTTCTTGCACCTTAGGTGCCATACGCGCCATCCAATCCGCTTGGGTTTGAGCGAGATTCGCCAACTCGTCGCTCAAGCTTTGTATTTCGGATTGCAGGCGTTGCTTGTCTTGCTGCCACTCTTCTGACTCGACATAGCCTTCAATTTCTGACAATTCTTGTTGGCTGCGCTGGTTCAACTGGGCTAAATCTTCGCGTAGGGCCTGTAACCCAGCCTGCAAATCTTGCTTAGCTTGTTCTAAGTCTTCGCGTAACTTCGGATCATCAATCTTAATCACCTTATCGTCCGATTCCGAAAAGCCAAACATCGCCTCACTGGCTTCGGTTAAGCGCAACTGCATTTCTTCTAACTGCAATTGGGTGGTTTGTTGGCTTTGCTCAAGCTCGTCTAGCGCAACTTTCCAAGCCTCTTGGGTTTGACCGAAATCCGTCATTTGCTGTTGTTGGCTTTGCAATTTGTCGGACAGTCCTACTAGCTCGGTTTGATAGGCTTTTAGTTGCTGAGTCAAGTCCGTCTGAGTAAGGGATTGTTGTATATATAACCAAGACGCCAGCGCCAAGGCAAACGCAATGCCCGACACCAATAATATAATCCAAATTAAAAGATTCGAAGCCCAGCTTGGGCTAGTGAAACGCGAAGCTTTTACACGTTCGGCTTTATTCGATTTTTCAGCTTGGTCAGACTCGGATGGATTGGATGATTTGGATTCCGCCTCCACAAACTCACCTTCCACCACATGATGTTCGGCTTTGGGGGTAATGGGTTCACTCATGGCTTTCTCCTAAAGACGTAGCGTGACGTTGCAACGTGTCCACAATCGCCGCATCGCTTGAGGTGGACGTGACCAGAATGGGGCCACTAAACCCTAACTTGCGTGCGGCGTTTTGAATGCGCTCACTAAATACTATCAGACTTTGACGAAAGCACCAGGCCTGGTCGGTCGGATTTTGCACCGCCAACGACTGACAAAACGCCTCCAAGCTGCTCACGCTGGTAAATAACATCACTGGCATTTCGGCTTGCTTAAACACATCCCAAACGGGTTGACAAAAAGGCGCGGATTGGCGCTGGTAAACTTCAAAAAAATCCACCAACGCGCCCTGCTCGACCAGGCTTTGCGCCAGATGCTCACGCCCGCCATCACCTCGCACAATCGCCACACGCAAATCATTGGGTTTCGCAAACACCGCCAAACTCAACATGCCTTCGGAATCAAATGTGGCTGGCAAAGGTGCTAAATTTGGCCAGCCTTGTTGTTGGATGGCTTGCGCGGTCGCGTCGCCCACCGCGACCAAAATTGCATTACATTCAGCGGATAAGTTAAGCGATTGCTGAGCAAAATATTCAACTGCATTACGACTGACAAACACCCATACATCGTAATCATCCCATGCGGGTTGATGGCTTAAAGTTTGAGCTTGAATCTGCAAACTCGGGCAATCCAAACTCACAAAACCCGCCTCAAGCAGGGCTTGATTCAAGCACCAGGCCTGGTGCTTAGGGCGCGTGTTGAGTAAAGTCGGCATCATAGCTTTATCTGCCTAGTTGGGTTGTACCACACGAATTGATCGCGCTTAAGCCTGCTCGCTATAAAGTTTTTGCAGGATTTCACGCGCGCCATCTTCCAGCAACTGTTTACCAATATCACGCCCTAACTCTTCCGCTTGGGCGGCCGGTGCGCGGCCTTCTTTACGCACAATATGCGAACCGTCGGTTTCTGCAACCAAACCGCGCAACCAAACTTCGCCACCTTGCAGTAAAGCATAACCACCAATCGGTACCTGACAGCCGCCGTCCAGCGTATGATTCATCGCGCGTTCGGCGCGCACGACGGTTTCGGTATCAGAATGGTTTAATACCGCCACCAACTTCTGAGTATCAATATCATCGGCTAGGGTTTCAATCCCCAGTGCGCCTTGTGCCACGGCCGGTAAACACAACTCCGGTGCCATGCGATCACGAATACGATCGTGTAATTCCAAACGCTCTAAACCGGATGTCGCCAATACAATTGCATCATATTCACCCGCATCCAATTTGCCTAAACGCGTGCCCACGTTGCCGCGTAAAAAGCGCACTTCTAAATCTGGACGGATAAACTGGAACTGCGCTTGGCGACGTAAACTGGAGGTGCCCAATATCGCGCCTTGTGGCAAGGCATCCAAGTTTTCATATTTATTTGAAACAAACGCATCGGTCGGATCATGGCGCTCCATGATCGCACTTAAAACAAATCCTTCTGGCAACTCCATTGGTACATCTTTCATCGAATGCACGGCTAAATCAGCCTGACCGGATAACATTTGATCTTCTAATTCTTTAGTGAACAGACCTTTACCACCAATTTTCGCAAGCGGTACATCCAATATCTTGTCCCCTTTGGTGCTCATCGGAATCAATTCCACCACCAGACCTGGGTGCGCTTTTTCAAGCAGTTCTTTAACAAATTCGGCTTGCCACATCGCGAGTGGGCTTTTACGAGTTGCGATACGTAAGGTCGTCTTCATAGTCTGTTCCATTTATGTTTAAGCCACACATTTTACTCAAATGCCACAAGGATTTTCGCTAAAATGGTTTCATTATTAAACGAAAGGCAAGATATTATGCTAAAACTTATTTTTACCCTAGTATTATCCAGCCTGATATTAGCCGGTTGTGATCGTGAAGCTCAGGCCAATAATCTAAAAGAAATGGACGATTTTGCTTGGACCGCTCAACAAGCACGCGAAAAAAACATTCCGATTATGATTATGTTTACCGCTGAATGGTGTGATTTTTGTCATCAACTGAAACGCGAGGTATTGAACCCGATGTTGCTGGGCGGCCTTTATGAAGATTATGCGGTGATTATGCGCCAGGTGAGTGTGGACTCGAGCGCACCGCTTAAATTTTCAGACACGGAAACCATAGCTAAACAAGACTTTGCTAAGCTTTATAATGCTGATATTACGCCCACACTTATTTTTGTCGACTCAAGAGGCTTGCCGGTAGGTGACCGTATTGTTGGGGTATCCGATACACAATTATTTGCCGCAATGATTCATCGCTCAATCAATCAGGCTTACGAAAAAATGGGCAACCCCATGGAATTACCCGCTTCTCCTGAACAGATGCGTCGCCCGTTACCCGGCTTCCCAGAAAAATAATTAATTTAAAGGTGTGTTATGACACAAAATATCAACCAAGAAAAACTTTCAAGTGGCCGTTTTAGTGAATCAACCGATGCGTTTGTTGAAGAGTTTACCGCTTCGATTCAATTTGATCACCGCATGTATCGCCAGGATATTCAAGGCTCAATTGCCCACGCCCGCATGCTTTATAAAGTCGGGATTTTGAATGCGAAAGAAGAAGACGACATTATTAAAGGCTTGGAGCTGGTTCAAAAGGAAATTGAAGACGGTGAAATGATTTGGTCAATTAAACAAGAAGATATTCATATGAATATCGAATCGCGTTTAACCCAAATGATTGGCACCACCGGTAAAAAACTCCATACCGGTCGTTCGCGTAATGATCAGGTCGCGACCGACATTCGTTTATATGTGCGTGATGAAATTGACTTTATTTTGACGGAGCTGAAACGTCTGCAACAAGGCATTTTAAGTGTCGCGGAGCGTGAAGCCGATACGATTATGCCCGGCTTCACTCATTTACAAAGCGCGCAACCCGTTACCTTTGGCCATCATATGTTGGCTTGGTACGAAATGATCGTACGCGATGTTGAACGTCTACAAGACTGCCGCAAACGCGTAAATACTCTTCCGCTCGGTTCTGCCGCCCTAGCCGGCACCACCTACCCGATTGATCGCGAATACACCGCCAAACTATTGGGCTTTGAGCGCATTAGCCAAAACTCATTGGATGGCGTATCGGATCGAGATTTTGCGATAGAGCTCACGGCTTGGGCGGCGACCTTATTAATGCATATGTCGCGCTTCTCGGAAGAGTTGATTCTGTGGTCTTCGGCGCAATTTCAGTTTATTGATTTACCGGATCGTTTTTGCACCGGCTCCTCAATTATGCCGCAAAAGAAAAACCCAGACGTGCCAGAGTTGGTGCGTGGCAAATCGGGTCGTGTATATGGACACTTAATCAGCTTGCTAACTTTAATGAAGTCACAACCACTGGCATACAACAAAGACAACCAAGAAGATAAAGAACCTATTTTTGACACAATCGACACCGTTCGTGGTTGTTTGCGCGCTTTTGCCGACATGATTCCGGCTATGCAAGTGAAACGCGAGATGACTTATGAAGCCGCCAAACGTGGATTCTCAACTGCCACCGATTTGGCCGACTATTTGGTACGCAAAGGCCTAGCTTTCCGTGATGCGCATGAAATTGTAGGCTTGGCCGTTGCTTATGGCGTGAAAAATCAACTGGATTTATCTGACATGCCGTTGGCAACCCTACAAGGATTCAGCGACAAAATTAGCGAAGATGTGTTTGAAGTTTTAACCCTAGAAGGTTCGGTCGCGGCACGCAACCACCTAGGTGGCACCGCCCCCAAACAGGTCAAAGCCCAAGTTAAAAAAGCCAAAAAGGATTTGGCTTAGCCTTAACCGCTTCACTCTGAACAAAGCGCGAACTAAAGGTTGCGCTTTGTCATCCTCAATATCCTCATCACCCAACTCAATCCGCAAACCAGAAGACGTATGTTTGTTAGGCTTATACCAGGCCTGGTAGTACTGAGTTGTTTGCTCCTAAAACAAAAAAACCCCGCCAAGGCGGGGTCTCTGTGCCAATCATAGGCACACAAACAAAACTAACTAGGAAAACACAAAGCTCAATTAGAACTTATGCTTGATACCAACTGCGATGTCGGTTAAATCATCCGTTGAACTCATCATGTTTTTGTCTGCAGACACATATTCAACGTATGCCGTTGTTGCTTTAGCTAGTTTGTAATCAACACCGAACGCCATAGATGTGCCGTCGTCTTTTGTGCTGTCTGCAAATGCCACCATTGAATACTTGGCTTTAGGCATAAATTTGCCCATTTTATAAGCCACGCCAAACTGCATGTTTGAACCTTCAGTGGCCGCATCAGCATCTGCGCCATCATCAAATGTTTGGTAAACAACGTTCGCAATCATACCTGATTCTGCATACTGAGCTGACAAACGCATTTCTGTGTAAGCTTCGTTGTTAGTTTGGGTTTCGGCACCCCAAGTGTTATAAGCCAAAGCAGCATAAATGCCTTTTTTGGTTGAACCATAAGTTACGGCGGTAGACAAAGCATTTGTTAACGATGATTCTGTTTCTGACTCATTTTCTGCAAGGGTCGTTGTATCATCAACTGCAAGATCACTCATACCCGCAATCATCAATTTAACACCACTCATTTCTGGTGAGGTATACATCAATACGTTATCTGAACGCATTTCGCCAGCTTTTTTACCTAAACCGCCCGCCATAGACTTTTTACCCATGTCACCATAAGTCGCATCCCCAAATAAATCTTTTGGCTGTGACTTTTTGAATGGCGTATCGTGACGGCCAACCAATACTGTACCGAAATCACCGGCTAAACCAACATAAGCATTACGACCAGACAACCCTGAAAAACCTTCGGCCACATCGACGCCGAATTCCATTTTGTAGATACCCTTAAGGCCGTTACCTAGGTCGTGTGAACCCTTAACACCAATACGTGAATCACGATCAGTTGTTTTCATGCCTTTATCCGTGGTGCTGTTAATGGCGGCGTTGATTTGACCGTATACGTCTGGACCCGATTTAGCTTCTTCAGCCATAACAACAGGTGCCGTGATAACAGAGGTGATCGCTAGAGCAAGAATATTTTTCTTCATGAGTTTTTCCTTATTCAATAAAAATTAAACGCGTTAATTTGAAACACGCGATAACTTTACGCATTGCAACAAGGTCGCTTGTTAAGGTTTTGTGAACTAAGGTGACGGTTTTTTGAAAAGCTACGCATAAGCACCAGGCCTGGTGCTTATGCTGAGAGGTTAGGACGCTAAAAAAGTTTACTGACTGTTTAGATAAATAATAAAGTCGTGATAAGGCAAGGGGCGCGCAAAGTAATAACCCTGAAAATCATAACAACCTTGCGAAATAAGAGTCTGTCGCTGTTCTTCAGTTTCAACACCTTCTGCTAACACATGCAAACCTAAGGCTTTACCCATTGCGATAATGGTGTCGGTTAGCACTAAGCTGCTGGCTTCCTGTCCAATATCATGCACAAAACTTTGATCGATTTTGAGTTGATCTAGCGGTAATCGTTTAATGCTTGATAGCGAAGAATACCCGGTACCAAAGTCATCCATCGAAAACAGGACGCCGCGCGTTTTAAGCTGCTGCATTTTTGCAATCGTGTCTTCCAAGTCGTCCATTACCATACTTTCAGTAATTTCCAACTTTAACTGACCAGGCTGAAGTTGGAAGTGATCCAGCCAATAGCTGACCTTCTTAACAAAATCGGCTTGGCGCAACTGACGTACGCTGATATTCGCCGACAAGGTTAAATGAGTAAGAGAAGGTTGATTTTTCCACTCACTTAAACGACGACAAGCTTGCTCCAGCACCCAATCACCTATCTCAATAATTAAGCCACTGTCTTCAGCGATAGGAATAAATTGCGCCGGAGAAATAAGCCCTTGTTGAGGATGACGCCAGCGTATCAAGACTTCCGCACCACTGATTTGGTTTTGATCGTTCAGCTGGGGCTGATAATACAGTTCAAGCTGTTTATGCTCAATCGCATAACGCAAATCTTCTTCTAACCCCAGACGGTGCTCTAACGCTTCTTGCATCTCAGGATCAAATAAACGAATCGTATTACGACCCGCATGTTTAGCTTGATACATGGCGCTGTCAGCATTTTTTAACAATTCATCCAAGCTAATTTGATGACCGCGGAACAACGCCACTCCAATGCTCGGGCTGCTGAAATGTTCATAATCTTTCAAGTAATAGGGCTTATTTAAACAATCGCGAATTCCTTCCGCTAAATGCTCCATTTCAAGCGAAGCTTTTTGCTCATCTCGACTTAATTCTTCATACAGAATCACGAATTCATCCCCCCCTAAACGCGCAACCGTATCAGATTCACGAGCCTGTGTACTCAAGCGTGCCGCTACTTCCAATAACAGCATATCGCCAACATCGTGGCCTTTAGTATCGTTGAGGGTTTTAAAGTTATCCAAATCAATAAACAGCAAGGCGCCGTAGTGACGTGTGCGTGCGCTGATCGCTTGTGCGTGCTCTATTCTTTCCACCAGTAATCGGCGATTGGGTAACTCGGTAAGCGGATCATAAAACGCCAGTTTACGTATTTGCTCTTCGTCTTCTTTACGCTGGGTGATATCCAAAAATGCACCCACATAATGTGTCACACTGCCTTTCTGATCGTATACCGCAGTAATCGTCAACCATTCAGCATAGAGTTCTCCATCTTTGCGGCGGTTCCAAATTTCACCTTTCCAACTGCCGTTGGTTTTAAGGCTTTGCCACATCTTTTGGTAAAACTCTTTGGATTGACGACCGGAACTTAAGATAGCTGGTGTTTGACCTATCACTTCTTCAGGTTCGTAACCAGTTAGACGGGTAAAGGCTTTATTAACCTTTAGAATCTTGCCTTCCGGGCTGGTGATGGTAATGCCCTCTTGCACATCAAACGCGGTCGCGGCAATGCGCAATTCTTCACGGTTACGTAATACCGAAAACAACGTCCAACCAAGTAGAACAATTAAAATGGTGGTGACCGAGACATTATTCACCAAATCTTGATTCAGCCCGTCCAATAAGGGCGCGGGCGACAAGGCAACTAAATAGGCGGCGTTATGTCCTTCAATATCGTTGATTGCCAAAAAACTTGCGACTTGATATTGACCGTTTAACCGGAAAGGCAAAGCAAAACTTTGCCCGAGCTCCATATTGCGCAATACATAGGTATTAGTTTGTAACTTTTTGCCAGCTTGATGCGCATAATCGGTTAAATCGGTCGAGGCATTCGGCAACTTTTGCTTTGGATTTTCTTGCAACCAGGCCTGGTTGAAGAAGCTAGGCACATAATAGGATTTATAAGCTTCAAACACCGCCGCCTGTACACGCCAGTTCAGTACCAGCGCGTATTCGCGAGAACTATCCAACAATGCAATGTCTTTGCGTAAGGTTTCAAACGCATTACTAAACTCGACCGAACCTAAATGCTGACCATTATGAATAATCGGATAAATACTGCGAAAACCCGGTAAAACTCGCCCCAGCTCAAAACCCGATGTTGGATTTAAATGGGTATTGGACAAACGAAACGATTCACGCAAACTGGTTAAATCATCCCCATATTCTAGCGGCGAGTGCATGCGCAATAAGCTGACATTATTCGGCAGCGTAAACTGAAACTGATGCACGCCTTGCTGCGAAAGTTGATCGTAAATCGGTTTTAGTTGCTCAAACAAAGCCGAGCGTGCTTGATCTCGTTTGGACGGGATTTGCGCTTTTTTCAAAAGGTCGAGAATAGCCGGCTGCATAATATAGGTTTGAAAATACGCATCTTTGCCGCGTTGCTGCAACTGCTGAACAGCTGACCAGGTCACGTTTAGATCAGCAATTTGGCGCTGGGTATAGTTGTGCTGCTCTACATCCACCCGATAAGTAAAGTAATAGACACCTAAGCTCCAAACCGTGATCAGCAATAGGCCAATTAAGATGGCCAAACGTTTAGTCGACACACTTACTCCAATTCACCAAAATAGCCGCCCCTATCGATAATTAAGACTTAAATTCTTCTTATGAGTCAATCTGTTAACCAATTATACAATCTAACATTGTATGAAAAAGGATTATAGCAGGCTGAATTAAACCCTATATTTGACCTTTCACTTATATAAGCCTTACTATAAAAAACCCTCTCTATTCTTATTTAAAGGCAAGTTTATGTATAACCAAGCCAGAACCGGTGTGCTGAAGGGCATGAACCCTCTTTTAACCGTTTCATCCTTTGTGATGATTGGCTTGGCATTAGTATTTGTCGGATTTTACACCCAGCAAAGTGCGGACGTGATTTATGGCTTGCGCGATTTTTTAAATCCGTTTTTAGAATGGTATTACGTCGCGCTGGTGGCGTTTATGTTGTTCTTTATGATTTGGCTGGGCGTGGGTCGTTTTAAAAATGTACGTTTAGGCAATGACGACGAACAACCTGAATTTAGCTTTTTCTCTTGGATTAGCATGTTATTTGCGGCCGGAACCGGTATCGGCATTTTGTTCTGGTCGGTCGCGCAACCGATTATGCAATTTCAAACCAATCCCTTTATGGATCATGGTATGACGCCCGAAGCCGCCGTGATCGCGATGCGCTTATCATTCTTCCATTGGGGCATAAATGGCTGGGCCATTTTTTCGTTTGTTGCCTTGGTAATGGCCTATTTTGCATTTCGGCACAACTTACCCCTAACGGTTCGCTCCACTCTTTATCCGTTGCTAGGCGAACGTGTACGTGGACCAATTGGTGATATGGTCGATTTGCTAGCTGTATTTGCCACAGTGTTTGGGATTGCCACCACCTTGGGCTTAGGTATCCAACAAATGAATGCCGGCCTGAACCAAGTATTTGGTTTAACCGACTCCTTACAACTTCAACTCACTGTTATCGCTGTGGTTATGGGGATTGCGACCTTCTCGGTTTTATCCGGCGTTAATCGCGGTGTGCGCTTATTGTCTGAACTGAACTTCTGGCTGAGCTTATTGGCCGTAAGTTTTATGTTGTTGTGGGGCCCGACCCAATACTTAATCGGCTTAACACTCGAAGCCACCGGCGATTATATTCAAAACATTATCCGCATGACATTCCACACGAACGTCACCTATGGCAGCAGCTGGCAGGCTGATTGGACCGTGTTTTTTTGGGGTTGGTGGCTAGCTTGGTCGCCCTTTGTGGGCATGTTTATCGCACGTATTTCTCGCGGCCGAACCTTTCGTGAATTCGTCGCGGGTGTCTTACTTGTACCCACCGGGATCACGATTATTTGGATTGGCTTATTTGGCGGTACGGCCTTATACCAGGAATTATTTGGCATGGGTGGCGTGATTGCCGCGGTCGAACAAGATGTATCGACCGCCTTATTCGTGATGATTAATGGCATGCAGCTCGGCGCCATTGCGCCTTGGGTATCAGGCCTATTGCTCTTATTAATTGGTACCTATTTAATCACCTCGGCCAATGCTGGCACTCTAGTGATTAACACCATTTTATCGGGCGGGGATATCAATCCGCCGGTTTTGCATCGTTTTATGTGGGGGGTATTTTTAGCGTTATTAACGGCCGTGTTGCTTGTCGCTGGTGGATTATCGATTTTACAATCCGCCGTCATCGCGGCCGCCATGCCATTTTCGTTGATCGTATTGGCGATGATTGCCAGCCTATTACAAGCGCTGAAACAAGAGAAATTCGCTGCACGCACGGGTGGTCGCAGTATATCGCCGGCCGAACCATGGGCTATCAGCGAAATCACCGACGATGAGGCTCGTGTATTTGAAAAAGTTAAAGCCGCACATGAGCGTTTAGGCACTCGCACTGAATCTGATGAAACTGGGCCAGAAGAAGATAAAAAATCTTAAACCAGACCTTTAATCTGATGTAGAACCGTCATTTGAACTGGTTTCGCGCCCAGCGCGCAGTACAAGCAAATGTTGTTTGCCTTTGGCACGTTGTGCCCGCACAACATCCAGTTTGTTTTGCAGATTTTCACGTGCCTCAGCGACATCGGTGACCTCTAGTTGCGCAATCAACTCTTGTTCTTTCTGCTTCAATTGTTTTAAGATTTTTCGTAGTGATTTCAAGTCTTGGCGCTGTTGTTTCAGATCAGCATTAAAAAAATCCATCAACTTTTTGAGCATTTTCTTAAGTTTCATCACCGTCTCCTTGGGTTTGGCGCGAATTGAACAGGGTATTTAATTCAACAACCGGTAACCTCGAATACAAACCTCAGCCTAACCATTTTGTGCTTTTGCCAAACTTTCAATTTCTTGACTGTCGAGCGCGAGGGTTTGTGAACTGCGCATATCGGGATCGATCAATAAAGCACGCGCCGCTTTAATTAAATGCTTAGCTAACTCCATGACATAACTCTCGTCGTTCATGACCGAGGTGGCAACCTGAGCTTGAATATGACGGCTGCGAATCAATTCGTCCAAACTATCCATAAGTTGCTGACTGGATTTTTCTTGAGCCAGTGTAAGCGCATCCAATGATAACGAGGTGACATTTTCAGGATGTTTCAAAATATCGCGTAATTCGCGCAATAACTTAGCAATTTGCAAACGCATCGTATCATATTGCTCACGCACCGCTAACTGACTCGACACGCCATAACGCGACAAGTTTTTATGCATGTGTTTCATGGCTTTGGTGGCTTCAACAATACTTCGACTGGCTTGGCGCAACACATAAAGCTCTTCGGTTGCTTCACGCGTCAACTCTCTTGTTTGCGCCTCGCCAATAAAGGCCACGATTGCGCTGTGCAAACTTTTGATTTTGTTTTCATAGGCATCATCCAAGTCCAGCGGCATAATACGACGCGTGTACTTAACCGCATCAGCCAACGACTCATCTGAATCAATCACCGCGCGGCGCAAACTGATGCCGTGCGCCAATAAACCATAGGCATTATCAAACAGGTGTTGCACTTCTTTACGCACCGCGCCGACTGAAGTTGACGGAGTCTCAAGTGCATCTGGATACAAGTACAAGGGTTGCTCTGAACCGGCTGGCACAAAATTAATATAGCGAATCAACGCGGCCTCTAACTTGTATAGAAACGGCCACAATAACAGCACGCCGAGCAAGTTAAATAAGGTATGAAATAACGCGAGTTTTAATAAATAGTTATCGTCATTAATGCCCATCCAAGCCGCCATATGATCAACCAACCAGATAAATTGATTGATAAAACTAATCGCGACCACCGCCGTGATCACATTAAACACCACATGCGCGACCGCTAAACGCTTGCCGCTTAAATTCGCCGCCAAACCGCCCATTACTGTAGTGATCGTCGTGCCTAAATTGGCACCAATTGCGAGCGCCAAGGCATTTTCGTAACTCACCTGCCCGGTTGCTAGGGCCGCAATAATCACCAATAAAGTCGCATGACTCGACTGCATGATCACCGTCACCACCATGCCGATTAAGGTAAACAGCAACACACCCACCAGGCCTGGTAGCGCGTATTGCGCCAAGTTCACGCCCGACTGAAACACCTCAAAACCAGATTTCATGTAGTGAATACCCAGGAACAAAAAGCCAATCCCCAGCAACACATAACCCAAGCCTTTCAGTGTTTTGCTTTTTTGCATAAACAAGATCACACCAAACACAATCGCGGGCATGGCATAAGCACCAATATCCACTTTTAGACCAAAACCGGCAATCAGCCAAGCGCCCGTAGTCGTGCCAATATTGGCCCCCATAATAATGCCGATACCCGCCGCCAAGGTAATCATTTCGGCGCTGACAAACGATAGGGTAATTAAGGAGACTAGCGAACTGGACTGCATTAAGGTGGTGGCGGTCATGCCAAAGGTGACACTTTTCCAAGATCGACTGGTCGATACGCGTAACAAACTTTCTAGCGTACCACCGGTAAACGCCTTAAAACCTTCTTCTAAACAAACCATGCCGAATAAAAACAACGCAATGCCGGCGGCGATTTCTTTAAAATCCGGACTAATCCAAAAGCCATAAGCCAACAAAACTAAAATTACCGGAAATAAAAAGCGTTTTAGCATGATGTGTTCTCAATAAAAGCGTTAATGAATGCCCAAAAGGCTGTCCTGAAAGCCAGGTCGCCCACTTTATTCTGCTAATTTGGTGGCAGGCTGAACTAAGCGATCCACGGCCGGATAATCAATTTTACCGGTGCCTAATAATGGAATCTGATCCACCACTAAAATGGTTTTCGGCGTTGCCAATTCGGTTAAGCCCGCTTCTCGCAACGCTTGTACCACCTGTTGTTTGCTCAAGCTTGAATCATCCGTCACCAAAGCAATGCGTTCGCCTTTATGTGGGTCGGGCAAACGCACCGCCACCGCTTGACCTTGCTGACAATAGGAAGCTATCGCGCTTTCAATCGCCGCCAGCGACACCATTTCGCCGCCAATTTTGGCAAAGCGTTTGGCGCGCCCTAAAATCGTCACAAAACCAAACTCGTCAATCTCTACGATATCACCGGTATCGTGCCAGCCATCGGGTGGCGGCACCAGCACACCGGGCTCATCCGCCATAAAGTAACCCAACATAATATTTGGGCCTTTTACCCACAAACGCTGGCCTTCCTCCAGGCCTGGTATCGACTCTAAGCGGTACTCCACACCCGGCACAAACTGACCCACACTACCGTGCTGACACATTTGTGGAATATTCACCGCCAACACCGGCGCGGTTTCGGTAACCCCGTAACCTTCAAAAATAGGTTTATGGAATTTATCCGCATATAAACGTCGCGTGTCGGATCTGAGTTTTTCCGCCCCCGCTACCAGGGCATCAATACTGTAAAAGTCATACGCATCAGCTTGGCGCGCGTAACCGTTATAAAACGTATCGGTCGCAAAAAACAAGCGCGCATTCGTCTGGTAAATGCGCTCTGGAATCACATGGTAATGCAAAGGTGTCGGATGCAACTCAACCCGCGCGCCATTTAGTAATGGCCACAACAAACCTGCTGTCAGGCCAAAACTGTGAAAAGTCGGCAAGGCATTAAACACACCATCGTTGGGTAATAATGCAAACATGGCGCTAATTTGCTCCACATTGCTGATTAAATTTTGGTGGGATAACACCACCGCTTTGGGTGCGCCTTCCGAACCCGAGGTAAACAAAATCACTGCGGCTTTATCGGCCGCCACCAGGCCTGGTAGTCGGTGTTTTGAACGCATTAACGCGCGTAATTTGGTGCCCAAACCGATCTGTTCGCGAATATCTTCTAAATACACCAGCTCAACTTGTTCTGCTAAAGACTCGGCCAGCTCCTCTAAACCCGCTAACTCAATAAACTTGCGCGAGGTTAAAACCGTTTGCAGTTGAGCCGTCTGGCAAGCGGATTTAATCGCGCGTTCTCCAGCGGTAAAGTTTAATAACGCCGGCACTTTGCCATAAGCCTGCAAAGCAAAAAAGGTCGCCGCCATGCCCGCGACATTCGGCAATAACACACCAATATGGGTTTGTGACGCGCAACGTTCCGATAAAGCCAAACCCAGCACCCGCCCGGCCAGAACTAACTTGCTCAAACTCAATTCCGTGCCCTGCGCATCCGCCACCGAATACTGAGTTTGAGGATAGGTTTTTTGTGCCTCCAGTAAGGCTTGCCATAAGCTCTTAGGCTGATAACGCGCATAAAACTGCGAGTCACGCATGATTTTATAAAGCGCATGTTTTAATAAAGCATGACGTTCGTGCGCTTTAAGATCAGCCGGAACTGCCAGGCTTTGTGCAGGTAACACCGTGATCCGGATTTTGGGAAACCAGCGCCGCCAAGTCCAGCGCACACGACCATCTAAATAAGACAACTTGCTAAATTGGGCGCCATCAATCTGTACTGGCAAAATCGCCGCATTGGTTTTACTGGCGACCAAAGCGGTGCCTTCGTAAACCTTCATTAAACCGCCAGTGGTGGTGATACGCCCTTCGGGGAAAATCATGCCTTGCTTGCCGGCTTTAAGCGCCTGAATCATATGTTTGGCCGCCAACGGACTGTGCATATCGACTTCGATAAACGACGCCATTTTCAAAATCCAGCGTTTCCAACCGCCGGTGTGGCTGGCGTGAATCATAAAGTGGGTGCGCCCGGGAATAAACAAATCGATTAAAGGACCATCTATGAGAGACTGGTGATTCGCCACAATCAGCAAAGGCTGAGTCGACTGATCAACCGCCTCATAATGTTCTAATCCACGCACCTCAATGCGATATAGAATTTTAAACAGCCACTTAAACACCCATTTCATAATTCACCTTTTGCTTTGTTCAATCAGCCTTTCTGCCTATTATCAGCCCAATAAGTTCACGCGCCCGCGCCAACGCTTTTCCCAAAAGGCAAAAGCTAACATAATCAAAATCAAGCCCGCACCCAGCTGTAACCAATCGCCGCCCAACATATACCCTGCCATAATCGCCAAGGCGGACAACACCATAAACAAGGCGTTCATCACATTATTTAACGCAAACGCGCGTGCGCGTTGCGTTTCCGGTACTTGACGCTGTAGCTGGGTATACAAAGGCACACAATAAGCGCCGCCTAAAATCGCCAGCCATAATAAATCAAACACCACCCGGTTGCCCGGCCATTGACTTAAGTATTCGCGCCAGTTTAGTAACTGCTCAGGCACATTCACCGCGCTGGTCGCCCATAATGCATCCGCCAAGGCCAAGGCCATTAAAGCCAACAAATACGGTTGATAACGCAAACGCGTGCGACCGGCTAAATGCCAGTTAATTAACCACGCGCCCAAACCGAACCCAAGCGCAAATAACGCCATAAACAAGACCGCGACCTGTTCGTCCGCGTATAAATAGTCCTTTACCCAAACCGGAAACTGGCTGAGTAACGAGGCGCCAATAAACCAAAAAAACGAAATCGACACCACAATAAAACCGCGCCCATCTCCAAAACCTTTAAATACCTCCCGATAAGGCGACCACCAGGCCTGGTTTAATGTCACGGCCTCTGGATGCGGAGCTGAATCGACTTGGCGACTGGCGGCATAACCGATCAAGGCAAAACTAATCATGATGGCGCTGACCCAAAGCAAGCCTTGATCGCCCAATATTAAAAAGCCGCCTAATAAAGTGCCCAATAAAATCGCCGCAAAAGTCGAGCCGCTAAACCAAGCGTTCGCTTGCATTAAGCGTTCAGCATCCACCTGTTCGGGCAAAATCGAATATTTAATCGGCCCAAAAAACGCCGACTGCACCCCCAATAAAAACAACACCGCCAACATAAAACCAATATCGCCACTAAAAAACGCCAACGAACCCAGCAACATAATTAAAATTTCGGCGAGCTTGATTTTGCGCATCAGCCAAACCTTATCCCAACGATCGGCCAACTGACCACCCCAGGGCGAAAACAAAAAAAACGGCAAAATAAATAACCCCGCCGCCAGCGTAATCGTGAGCGCCGAATTGGAATCGTGCAATAAACGATAGGTAATCAAAATCACCAAGGCGTTTTTAAACAAGTTATCGTTAAACGCCCCCAAAAATTGCACCACAAATAAGGCAAAAAACTGAGGCTGACGAATTAAATTAGCGGCGCTGATCATGGGCGATTCCTTTTTAGCTGAGTTGGCTTATTGAGCCATTGGCTGGCTGGTACTCGTTTCGGGCGAATCATATTGAATCGATACCACATAATACACGGCGCGTTTATTCTCCGGCAAATCCACCGTGACTTCATCCTCAACCGACTTACCCAACAAGGCTTTCGCGACTGGCGAAAAAAGCGAAATATCACCCGGCGTATAACCGGCCTCGAGCCCACCGACAATCCGATACGTATGCAACTCGCCATCCAGATCTTCTAGCGTCACCCAGGCCCCAAAATAAATTTTGGACTCATTCGCGGGACGATCGCGCACCACTTTAATGTCTTTTAAATGGCGCTCCAAATAGCGCAAACGCCGATCGGTTTCGCGCAGTTCTTTTTTACGATAAATATACTCGGCGTTTTCCGACCGATCGCCTTCGGCGGCGGCATCGGCTAACGCGCGCACGATTTCAGGGCGTTTCTTTTTCCACAAGAACACCATTTCCGAACTTAAACGTTGATAACCTTCTGGCGTGATATAACTCATGGGCATCCTTTTGCATGCGTTTACTCTGCGCTTAGTCTAGTAAAGCCGAGCTAAGAAAGGAAGCCGTATTAGCATCGCTAGGCGTCAAAGACCTTACAAAAGGTGTTAAAAAATAAGCAAAGTTTGTGTAATTTATGATTTAATTTACCCAAGGGGTTTAAAACCAGGCTGGCTAGTTTCACTTGCCAACACCGACACCAGGCCTGGTGGTTAAGCCACAAAAGATTCACTAAATAAGGATATTCATAATGATCAAACGCAAACTTTTAGCCGTCGCCGTTACCGGCGCTTTATCCAGCAGCGCGATGGCATCAACCTTTCACAACGCAGGTTCAATCTTGGGTTATGGCGATGCCGGCAACACCCACACGCTGTTTAACAATTTCCAAAACCCAGCTTCTCTGGGCGGCGATACGTCTAAACGTCTATGGGGTTTAGGGGCCAGTGGTAGTATTGAAATTGAATACACTGGCATGGCGGGCATTGATGGGGATACTGAAAGCCTACAAAATGATTTTGATAATGTCGCAATTGATTTTTTTAATAATGTTTATGCTGATCAAGCTGAAGCTGAAGCCGCGCTTGGCCAATCAGTAGATAATTATCTCGATCAATTCCGTGCTCTAGGCATGAATGTTCAAGCTGGTGTATCCGTACCTTTAGTGGTTCAAACCACTAACTGGGGTGGCTTTATGCTAGCTGCCTCGGTTACTTCTGGTTCGTCAACAGGCTTTGTTCAAGTCGCACCGGCTTCTGTAACAGTTGACACTTCAACTCCAGGCTCAGAACAAGCAACGGCCACAACTAATGCTGGCTTTACCGTAACGGGTTACCAAATGACCGAACTAACCCTAGGCTACGGCATGGATTTAGATCGCTACTTTAAAATTGGTAATGGCAGCATGAATGCTGGTGTTCGTTTTAAAATGCTTACCGCCGGTTTTAACCACTATGCGTTTGAATTAGACGGCATTATCAATGACTCACAGGCGGATTTTGGCGATGATTTGTCTGACGGTATTGAAGATTCGATGACGTTTGACAACACGAGCTCAGCGATGGCGGTTGACCTAGGCCTACAATACAATGCTAAAAACTATATGTTAGGTGTCACACTGGAAAACATCAATTCGCCAAGTTTTGACTATACAGCTGTTGGCACCAATAACGCAGCGCAAACCTTAATGGACTCTGGTTATCTAGCCAAAGACATTACCCTTGATGCAAAAGGCCGTGTAGAAGGTGCGTATTTCTCTCAAAACCGTCGCTGGACCTTGGCTGGTTTTTATGACTTAAACAAAACCATGGCAATTTCAGGTTTAGAAACTCAAAAAGCTGGCGTATCAGCTTCTTACGCTTCTAATATTTGGTTTGCACCCGATTTACGTGTTGGTTACACCAATGAAAGCGCAGGCAACGCAATGTCTCGTATTCACGGTGGCTTAACGGTTGGGCCAATCAGCTTAGACCTTGCTCTAAACTCTACAAACTTTGAGGAGTTTGAAGACAACTCTATTGCCGCTAACGTAGCCGTAGAATTCAAATTCTAAAGCTAAGAGCAAAGCTACAAACAAAAAACCCCGCTATCGCGGGGTTTTTTGTGCCTGAAAATCAATCAATGCTTCATCACCAGGACTGGTGGTAAGGAATTAAAAGCATGTCCAACGTTTTAAGCCGCAATGCCCGAATGTCTTAACAAGGCGGCAATATCCGGTTCGCGACCGCGGAAGGCTTTAAATAACACCATCGGATCAACCGAACCACCGGCGGCTAAAATGGTGTTTTTAAATTTGCGCCCGGTATCCACATCTAAAATGCCTTGTTCTTCAAACAAGCTAAACGCATCCGCTGATAAGACTTCCGCCCATTTGTAGCTAAAGTAACCCGCCGCATAACCACCGGCAAAAATATGGCTAAAACTATTCGCAAACCGGTTGTAACTCGGTGGTTGAATCACGGCGACTTCATCACGCACTCGCTGAATCACTGCTTGCACCGGCTCAACGGCTTGCGGGTTGTATTCGGCATGCAGTAAAAAGTCGAATAAGGAAAACTCCAACTGGCGCACCATCATCATCGCGGATTGGAAATGCCGACTTTGTTTGAGCGATTCAAATAAATCATCCGGTAAAGGTTCGCCACTATCGACATGGCCGGAGATTAAATCCAGCCCTTCGCGCTCCCAACAAAAGTTTTCCATAAACTGCGATGGCAACTCGACCGCATCCCAAGGTACGCCGTTAATACCGGAAATATCCATGTGTTCCATTTCAGTCAACATGTGATGTAAGCCGTGACCAAATTCATGGAATAAAGTGGTGACTTCGTCGTGCGTTAAACACGCTGGCTTTGAACCAATTGGCGGTGTGAAGTTACAAATTAAGTGTGCGACCGGCACTTGCACGTCGCCATTCGGGTGACGCCAACGAGTTTGCACCGTATCCATCCACGCGCCGCCGCGTTTGTTTTCGCGCGCGTATAAATCTAAATAAAACCCGGCCACTAATTGGTTTTGTTCATCTCTTAGTTCGTAAAACCGTACATCGTCATGCCAAACCGACACGCCACTGACTTGCACGGCTTGCACACCAAACAGACGTTCGACAATTGTAAACAAGCCGCTTAAGGTTTGTTCAACGGGGAAATAGGGCTTTAATATTTCTTGCGACAAACTAAGACGTTGTTGTTTGAGTTTATCGCTGACGTAGGTGATATCCCAAGGCTGTAAGTCATTTAAACCCAGTTGCGTTTGGGCAAACTCACGCAGATTTTTTAGGTCTTGTTGCGCTTGCGGTTTGGCTTGGCGTGCTAAATCGCGCAAGAATCCAATTACTTGATCGGTCGACTCCACCATTTTGGTGGCGAGCGAACGCTCGGCATAGTTGTTAAACCCAAGCAATAAGGCCAGCTGGTGACGCAGTTGACGAATCTCGTCAATATTGGCGCTGTTATCTAGCTCTGGATTATCCGCTTGGTCGGAAGCGCGTGTTGAAAAAGCACGATAAACTTCTTCACGCAAAGCGCGATTGTCGGCGTGCGTCATGACGGCTAAATAGCTGGGAAAGTCTAAGGTGACGCGCCAGCCATCCAACTGTTTCTGCTGGGCGTATTGTTGCAATAAACCCATCGCGGATTCGGGCAATCCGGCTAACTCGGCTGCATCCGTAATATGTTTTGACCAGGCCTGGGTAGCTTTTAAAACCTGATTGCCAAACTGGCTAGAAAGCTGCGATAAACGCTGGCTGATTTGCTTATATTCCGCTTGTTGCGCTGGTGCAAGCGCGATGCCGGATAAACGGAAATCACGCAACGCATTATCCACCACTTTTTTCTGCGCAATATTTAAGGTTGCATAAGCGGAACTTTTCGCCAGCGCTTCAAAACGCGCAAACAGCGCTTGGTTTTGGCCAACTTCGGTATGGTATTCGGTAACTTTTTGCAAACACGCGTCGTAGGCCGCGTGCCAATCATCCGCGTTACGCACCGCATCTAAATGCCCGATCGGCTCCCAAATGGATTCAAAACCATGCTCGATTTGCTCCATCGGTTCGACCAGATTTTGCCAGCTCGGTGGTTCGTCACAGGCGACAATTTGCGCGAGTTTTTGACGGCTGTCGGCCAGCAACTGATCTACTTTCGCTTCGATTTGATCGGCTTGCAGGGCATTAAAATCAGGCAGTAATTCAATTAAGCTTGATGTTTGCATTGCGTTTTCTCACTATTAAAAATGTGGATAGATTATAACGCAAGTCTCACTAACCACCAGGCCTGGTGCTTGGTTAATCGGGTTGCCCATTCGCTATATTGTGTTAAAACGAGTAGAATGCGCGCTCACCTTTGATTTAACAGGAAATAATGCTTTGATCTCTACCGCGAATATCACCATGCAATTCGGCGAAAAGCCGCTATTTGAAAACATCTCGATTAAATTTGGCGGCGGTAACCGCTATGGTTTAATTGGCGCAAATGGCTGCGGCAAGTCCACCTTTATGAAAATTTTAGGGGGCGATTTAGAATCGACCGCTGGCCAGGTGATGCTCGACCCGAACGAACGTTTGGGTAAATTACGTCAGGATCAGTTTGCGTACGAAAGCTTTAGCGTAATCGATACCGTAATTATGGGCCACAGCGAACTGTGGGAAGTAAAAAAGGAACGTGACCGCATTTATGGCCTGGCCGAAATGTCGGAAGAAGACGGTTTAAAAGTCGCCGAATTGGAAGTGGAGTTTGGCGAAATGGACGGTTATACCGCGGATGCTCGCGCTGGCGAATTGTTATTGGGGCTAGAGATTCCAGTTGAAATGCATTATGGCCCAATGTCAGAAGTCGCCCCCGGCTGGAAACTGCGTGTGTTATTGGCGCAGGCGTTGTTTTCTGACCCAGATATTTTGTTGCTTGACGAGCCGACCAACAACTTGGATATCAACACGATTCGTTGGTTGGAAACTATTTTAAACTCGCGCAACAGCACCATGGTTATCATTTCGCACGATCGCCACTTTTTAAACAGTGTCTGTACCCACATGGCCGATTTGGATTATGGCGAATTGCGTGTGTATCCGGGTAATTATGACGACTATATGATGGCCTCTACTCAAGTGCGCGAACAATTATTGTCTGACAATGCGAAGAAAAAAGCTCAAATTGCCGAGTTAAAAACGTTTGTGAGCCGTTTTTCGGCCAACGCGTCGAAAGCGAAACAAGCGACCTCACGCGCTAAGCAGATCGACAAAATTGAACTAGCGGAAGTCAAACCTTCTAGCCGCATGAACCCATTTATTCGTTTTGAGCAGGACAAAAAACTGTTCCGTTTGGCGGTTGAATGCGACAACGTCAGCAAAACCTTTGACACCACGCCAGTGTTAAACCGTTTTAGCAGCATGGTCGAAGCCGGTGAAAAAGTGGCGATCATCGGCCCGAACGGCATTGGTAAAACCACGTTGTTACGCGCATTAGTAGGTGATATCGAGTTAGATTCCGGCAAAGTTAAATGGGCTGAAAACGCCAGTATTGGCTATTACGCGCAGGATCACGCGCACGAATTTGCAATTGATATGACCTTATTCGACTGGATGAGTCAATGGAAACAACCTACCGATGACGAACAAGCGATTCGCGCCATTTTGGGTCGTTTATTGTTTACACAAAAAGACATAGATAAATCGGTCAAGGTGTTATCGGGCGGTGAAAAAGGTCGCATGATGTTTGGCAAGCTAATGCTGGAAAAACCAAACGTACTGTTAATGGACGAACCCACGAACCATATGGATATGGAATCGATTGAATCCTTAAACCAAGCCTTGGTGGATTATCCAGGAACCGTGGTGTTTGTTAGCCACGACCGTGAATTCGTATCTTCACTCGCGCAACGCTTGTGGGTGATGTCACCAGAAGACATTGAGGACTTTAACGATAACTATGATGCTTACTTAACCCACAAAGGATTTGTGTAGCTAAATTTTAGGTCGGGGCACTCGCACCCGGCCTTCTAAGCAAATAATTCAAATATTTTTTTCGATAGTTTTAGTCATATTTATAGCCCATCTTATAAGAAATAATCTCCCAATTTTAAGCGATTATTTTGTCAAGCCATTGAAAGCGCTGAACTTATTCATCACCAGGCCTGGTGGTCTAAAATTATTTGACATCAATTTTTTATACAACTGTATTGGGTTATAACGGTTTTTTATTAGCAGGCCTGGCTAGGCTTCACTATACTGCACGTCTTATTCGAATTTGAAACGCATCTAATGAAACCCACTAGCATCAAAAAATTGATTTTAATGGGCGCTTTTGTCGCCTCGATTGCGCTGTTTGGCTTGTCCTATTTAGTCGCCTCAAACATATTTGAACGCGTACTGACTCAAAACGCTCAAAAAGGCGCGGTAACGCTATCACAGCTCACTTTCGACAAGATGTATGAAGTGATGAGCCAAGGCTGGAGCCGCGACCAACTCAACCAGTTTTTAGAAGAAACTCAGCAAGCTTATCAACGCTCGGATATTGAAATCGATATTTACCGCAGTGAATTAGTTTCGAGCTTATACGGCGAACTCAAACAAGACATGAACAAAGACGTTAAGCAATGGATTAGCCCAGTGTTTCGAAATGGTGAAGCGGCCGTGCACGCCAAAGGCGATGTGCGTTTAAGTTTGTTGCCATTAAAAGCTGAGGCGCGCTGTTTGAGCTGCCACGCGAATGCTCAAGAAGGTGAAGTATTGGGGATTATGCATATCTCACAAGATTTAGGCTCGGAGATAAAAGAGGCTAAAACCCAGTTTTTCTGGTTTTTCTTGATGCTGTTGCCCTTGCCTTTATTGATGGCTTATTTCATTGGTTTGAAGCTTACTTCGGTATTAAACAAAGCCATCTCTACCCTTCACAATCAAGTGCAAAGTATTCAAAAGGTCCGCGACCTGAAAGACATTGAACCAAATGCCCTCTTTTCCGAATACAGCGAGTTTCAACAACTGGGCGAGCAGTTCCAAGGCCTGGCTGAAAAACTTCAAACCGTGGCGGTAGACCGCGATATTTTGGAGTTTGAAATTCAACTGTTGGATAAATTTATTATCACCTCCGAAGTGGTCAAAGATTGGAAAGAACATATCAATCATCTGATTATTGAGATGACCAAAATTCTGCCGATGTATGCCTTGTTTGTGGTTTTCCGCACCGATGATGAAGAACGCTTTGCAATGGAAATTTTTTGGGCAGGCGTGCCAACCGATTCAATGAAACAGATGTTTGAAGACTCGGCTTGTGAACAAATTAAAAATCATCCCATACTGCGTCATGACCCAACCATCGATATTCATCATTCGATTGCCGATGAAAGTCGCTCATTACGAGAAAATGCGCTCGACATCGAACTGCAAACCAAAAGCTTAATGCTCGACACGCCCAAGATTGGTGGTGTGGTGGGGATTGGTGTGCAATCGTTGGTTGGCCAAGACTTGACGCGTGCGATGGTGATTGAAAGTATTTTGACCACACTAATTAACGTGGTCGGTTCGATTAAAGCGATTAACAAATACACCCACGATTTGGAATATTACGCCACCCGCGATCCATTAACTAACCTCTTTAACCAGCGCGTGTTTAATGAGATGCTTGAATACGAACAAGGACGCGCAGATCGTAAAAATTATGATTTTTCTTTATTGGTGTTGGACTTTGATAACTTTAAAAACATCAATGATCGATTTGGGCATGCGTTTGGCGATTTAATGTTACAAAGCTTTGCGACCCAGGTGCACGATATTTTGCGCCCTGGCGATGTGTTTGGACGCTATGGTGGCGATGAATTTGTGGTGTTATTACCTGAAACCAATTTAAACCAAGCCTATGATGTGGCGCAACGCGTATTGGATCAGGTGCATAAAATAGAAGAAACCGCGTATAACAACCAACGCGTGCATATGGCCTGCTCAATCGGGTTGGCGAGTTACCCGGAACACGCCGACTCCACCAAAGAGCTGTTTGTAGTAGCCGACAATATGATGTACAAAAGTAAACAAACGGGTAAAGATCAAATTTCGATACCAACCGATGATGAATTGCACGATTTGTATCACCGCAATACCGAAAAAACCTCGTTTTTGTTGGACGTATTAGAAAATGAATCCTCAATCGAAGCCCACTTCCAGCCGATTTTAAGCATCGCGAACGAGCAGCCAAAAGTGGGCGTGCATGAACTGCTGATGCGCATTCGACACAAAGGCCGCTTAGTCACCGCGAATGAGTTTATTGATGTGGCTGAAAACATGGGCATTGTGCATAAACTCGATTATATTTTAATTAAACAAGCCTTTAAGAAAATGCGTGACGCCAACTATAAAGGTCTGTTGTTTATTAATTTATCGCCCAAGGCGATGATCTTAAATGAGTTTATTAATCAGGTTAAAACCCTGGCACAGGAATTTAATATTTCGCCAGATTGCATTGTGTTTGAGCTGACCGAACGCGAAACGGTGCGCAATATAAGCTTGCTAGAAAAGTTTGTGCGCGATCTCAAGTTTGAAGGTTTCCGTTTTGCGATTGATGATTTTGGTTCCGGCTTTTCATCTTTCCATTATTTAAAACATTTCCCAATCGATTATTTAAAAATTGAAGGCGAATTTATTAGCAATATGCTGCACGATCGGATTGACCACGCGTTTGTTGAAAGTGCGGTCGCCCTTGCCCAGTCAATTGGGATTGAAACCGTGGCCGAATTTGTGGAAGATCGTGAAACACTGGATGCGGTTAAAAAGCTCGGCATTCATTATGCACAAGGTTATTTTGTCGGCTTCCCAGCTGCTGAGTTTATGCAACAGGTTCCTGAGCATGTAAAATAGTCGAAAAACCGACACGATAATTACAAAAACGTATAAAATCAGTTTAAACCTTTTTGATTTGGCTGGGGCTAACCATGATTTCGCAACACCTCCCATCTTTGAGTCGGCGTCAACTGCTGCAACTCTCCGGCGCTTCCTTGCTGGCACCGCTTCTACAGGGGTGTGGGCCAAAAGAACCATTGGTTGTCGCTGGACACCCTTGGCCTGGTTACGAAATCTTTTTTATGGCACGTGATTTAGGCTGGCTCCCCATCCAAGGTATGCAATGCTTGGATAACGCGAATGCCTCCGAAAGTATGCAAGCTATTCGTGATGGGCGTGCGCAAGCGGCGATGCTTACCCTGGATGAAATGATCCGCTTATGCAGTGAAGGTTTTGATTTACGCGTGGCGATGATTTTTGATATTTCAGTGGGTGCCGATGTGGTCATTACTAAACCGGGCATCAACCATGCTCAAGATTTAGTCGGCAAAACGATTGGCTATGAAGCCTCTGCATTAGGGGCTTTGATGTTGCACGAGTTTCTTAGCCACAGCATTTTGGATCGCAGTGAGGTAAACTTGATTGATTTACCACATGATCAGCACAACCAGGCCTGGTTAAATGGTGAAGTGGATGCACTGATCACTTATGAACCCAATGCTACCAAGTTACTTAAATCCGGTGGACAGCGTTTGTTTGACAGCAAACAAATTCCTGACAAAATCTTTGATTTATTAGTGGTGACAGCCGATGCCGCTCAACGCCATAAAGTGGTGTTACACGACATAATCGACATTCATTTCAAAGCGCTCCATCACTTCCGCACCAACCCTATGGACTCGGCCCATCGCATTGCTAAACGCATGGACATATCCACGGAAGACTTGAGACAGGTTTACCGTGGCCTTTTAATCCCTGATGCCTTAGCCAACTATGCTTATCTATCCAATCAAGATTTGCGTATGATTCAAGCGGCCTCTCATCTGGTTAAAGTAATGCACGATGCCGGCATTATTGTCGACGATTGCGACTTGCGCACCATCTTTACCAACGAATTTATTCCCAAGGAACGTTTATGATCGCCCGACGCTCTAATCAGCCCATTGGCTGGCTGTATTTGCTTGGGTTGATGCTTGTATTTTACACTTCCACACTTAAAGCCAAAGAGACCTTTGTGCTGGGCATTCTTGCGTTTCAACCCAAGCCACAGGTTGAGGCACGCTGGCAACCGATCATTGATCACCTTAATCAAAATCTAACGGATATTGAGCTGCTGATTAGGCCGTTAAATTACAACGAATTAAATCTTGCCGTCGCCCGACGTGAGCTGGATTTTGTATTCACCAATTCTGCCTATTATATTGAGCTCGCGCATTCACAAGGCCTATCGAGTCCTCTAGTTAGTTTAATGAAGCTGCACGATGACACCCCTTTACGCGGCTTTGGCGGAGTCATTGTGGTAAAAAATAGTCGCACCGATATTTTGGATATAATTGATTTGAAAGGACAGCGCATCGCCTCACCAAAAAAAGGGTCTTTTGGTGGCTACATGATGCAAGCTTTTGAAATCAAAAAAGCGGGCGTTGAACCTGAGAGTTACCAAATATTTGAAACTGAAATGCCGCATGATCGAGCAGTTAACGCCGTACTTGATGGTTCGGCGGATGCCGCATTTGTTCGCACTGGTGTGTTAGAAGACATGCATGATCGGGGGTTAATTAAATTGTCCGACCTTCGTGTACTTAACTCACAAAGCTTAGCTGGGTTCCCATTCCTTATTTCTACTCAAATTTATCCAGAATGGCCGCTGGCGGCTATGCCACATGTCAAAATGGAGCATGCTGGGCAGTTAACTGGCGCATTTTTAGCACTGCCTTATAAAAGTACGTTGTTGCGAGAAGCCAATATTTACGGTTTTAGTATC
This sequence comes from Thiomicrospira pelophila DSM 1534, assembly GCF_000711195.1. Taxonomy (NCBI): domain Bacteria; kingdom Pseudomonadati; phylum Pseudomonadota; class Gammaproteobacteria; order Thiotrichales; family Piscirickettsiaceae; genus Thiomicrospira; species Thiomicrospira pelophila. The sequence continues at coordinate 112,365 of NZ_JOMR01000001.1, forward strand.
CCGGCCGACTACGAACCCATTCGAGAGCTGATGCGTAGCTTAAAAATACGACCTTATAACGTGTTGCCCGAGATTAGTTGGCGTGATATTTGGCAAGCACGTAAAATCGAAGTGATGACCGCTTGGATAGCACTGGCAATCATCTTGTTATTAGGCTTTTTATTAATCATTTATAACAAACGTTTATCGAATAGCTTAATTCAGGTCAAACGTAACGAAGAAACCCTGCGCATCTCATCGGTAGCATTTGAAACCCAAGAAGCGATTTTAATTACCGATGCGGATCAAACCATTATCCGTGTCAATAAAGCCTTTACTGATATAACTGGCTTCAGCGCCAAAGAGGCAATTGGCCAAACTCCGCGCATTCTTAAGTCCGGCGTGCATGACACTGAGTTCTATCAAGAAATGTGGGGCGACATTATCGAAACGGGCGGCTGGCGGGGTGAAATATGGAACCGTCGTAAAGATGGCGAAATTTATCCTGAACACCAAGTGATTACCGCCATCAAAAATGCTAAAGGACAAGTCACACACTACTTATCGACCTTTAGTGACATCACCCTTCGTAAACTCAATGAAGAACGCATCCACAATTTAGCATTTTATGACCCTCTTACTGGTTTGGCCAATAGACGCTTACTAGAGGACCATATTGCTCAAGCCATGTCTGCCAGTTCACGAAACTTACATTATTGCGCTCTGCTTTTTATCGATCTAGACCATTTTAAAAATCTTAACGATACACTTGGCCACAAGCTAGGAGATGAGCTTTTAAAACAGGTCGCCGAACGTCTAAAATCTTGTGTACGTGAAGGCGATACCGTTGCCCGACCTGGTGGTGATGAGTTTATTATTTTATTGCAAGATATTGGCTATAAGCAGGAAGAGGCGGCAAATAATGCGAAGCTAGTAGCCGAAAAGATCCTCTCGCGCTTTAATGAGCCCTATCAATTATCAGAAAGCCAATATGTTTTAACGGCGAGCATTGGAATTAACTTGTTTATTGACCATTACGAAAATGCCGATGAAATTATGAAACGTTCGGACTTGGCCATGTATCAAGCTAAAGCTCAGGGGCGAAATGCGATTTGTTTCTTTGACCCATCTATGCAGGAAGCGGCTTCTAAGCGTAGCGAAATTGAAACTGAGCTGAGGCGTGCAATAGAAGAAAAGGAGTTTGTACTCTACTACCAACCAAAATATTGTTTTTCTGGGCAATTACATGGTTATGAAGCCTTAATTCGCTGGCAGCACCCACAAAAAGGCTTGGTGCCACCGTTTGAGTTTATTGGCGTGGCCGAAGAAACCGGTTTGATTATTCCGATGGGGGGATGGATTCTTAACCAGGCTTGCCAAACTTTGCAGGCCTGGCAAGACCAAGATGATAAAAAACATCTAGGCCTAGCGATCAATATTAGCCCACGCCAATTCCATCAAGCGGAATTTGTTGATGATATCCAAGCAGCCTTAATCCATTATAAAATTGATGCCAGTAAGCTTGAGCTTGAGATTACTGAAAGCATGTTGATGAATGATATCCAGGATACTGCAGATAAAATGCAAGCCTTGAAAGCGCTCGGTATTAATTTTGCATTAGACGACTTTGGCACCGGTTATTCGTCTTTGAATTACTTAAAAACATTGCCGTTAGGTTCTTTAAAAGTCGATCAATCTTTTGTGCGTGATATGTTGGTGGACGAGAATGATGCTGCGATTGTTAAAACCATTATTACACTAGCCAAAGAATTACAGTTGTCAGTTGTGGCGGAAGGCGTTGAAGAAGCTGCACAAGCGCGAATCTTACATGATTTAGGCTGTGATCTCTTGCAAGGTTATTTATATGGCCGCCCTTCTGCCGAGTTTGTTTCAGATGAACTTAAAACTTTTAAATAAACCCATTTGTTAAGGTAATTGAATGAATCCACATCCTTTAAGCCAATATATGTCGAATGTACCGGACTTTCCCAAGCCAGGTATTTTGTTTCGCGATATTTCTCCTTTGCTCAAAAACCATTTGCACGCCACCATTGATGCCATGAGTGAGTTATTCAGCGAGCAAGAATGGGCCAACATAGACCATGTTGCTGGCATTGAATCGCGCGGATTTATTTTTGCCTCGGCTCTGGCCTACAAACATAACAAAGGCTTTATTAAAGTACGCAAGCCCGGCAAGCTACCTAATGTACACGCCTCCATCGAATACGGTTTAGAATACGGACGCGATAAGCTTGAAATGCAACAGGGCGATGGTTCGCGCATTGTTTTGCTGGATGATTTAATTGCCACCGGTGGTTCTATGCAAGCGGCTTGCGAACTTTGTGACAAGGTAGGTTATCAAGTGGTCGGCTTGGCTTGTTTAGTGGACTTAGCGGCATTAAACAGCTTTGAGTATGCGGGAATGAAAGTACGCTCAGTAATTCAATATGATGATTAATGCCCTTTAGCTGAGTAGGCAACTATATAAATCAACCACTTAATTCATACTATATGCACAGTTAAGCTTGCAATTCACTATTTGAGAGTGTGATAATAAAGTCGTTATCACAACCAAAATAAGGAGTTGATGATGAGTAATACAATTAACCCAGCTATGCAATCCGTTGCCATGAGTGTGATGCCTCAGCAGAACTCAACACAACAAGCTGAAAATCGAGTGTCTGATCGAGCGAGTAGTGAAATTAGCAGCGGTGGTAATACAACCGTTACCTTGTCTAGCCAGGGTCAAGCGGCGGGAAATGATTATATGGATTTGGCCGCTAGCCAAACTGTGAATCAGAACAATCCGGTTCAGGACCAAAATACCAATGCTAATGATACCAGCAACGGTTTAACCTACGCTTCTACCTTGCAAGCACAGGCTAATTATAATGCGCAGCAATTAAGCCAAGCGGATTCGGCTGAAGCGCCAAGAGACCAAGCTTAATCTAGCCGCTAACTCAACACGGTTTTCCGTGTTGAGCTTTCCTCCTAACTATCTTCATACTTTCTCAATAATCTATTAGATTTCATGATGTAGACTAGTTTAACAATTTGGTTATTTGTCATTGTTTAACCAAGTTTAGTCTTAACTGAGCTCTTATTGTGGGTCTCAGCTCCTCAGAATATTAGGCGGCCAATAGGCCGCTTTTTTTATGTCCGTCTTTTATATTGTTTTTGCCGTTCTATTGTCTAACTGGTTAAAATATTCTTAGAGGTAACTTTATGTCTGACAAATCCTATCGACACGGTCACGGCAGTGATGAGGCCCACAAACGGGATCAAGCTTTATTTGCTGAGTTGTTGGAACAACATAAACAACTAAAGCGAGAAACAGAAAAGTTAGCCAATGGCATCTTAGCCCGCACTATCAGCGAAAATCCGCGATTGGCACAAGTATTAATTGATCATGTCGAAGGCATGGAAAAACGTTTTGCATCAGGGCGTGCGATTCGATCTTGGGATCCGTTATTTGCAGCTTTATTCGAGTTTCGTGAACAGATTCAAATGGAGTATCGCGCGATTGAAAACGGGGTAGAGGCACGCATCACCTCAGACGACCCTAGGTTGGTTGAACTCATTCATTCGCACGACCAAACCTTGCATCAATTTGTGGATTACGGTTATGAAAAGTCTGGTCAGCAAAGTCCGAAGCCAGATTGGCTAGATTAGTAACGTCATATTTTTGTTTAGCCAGCCATGAGTAAAAGGCTTGAATTCCAACGGTTTGGAACTATATTAAAACCATTCAAGATAGGAGAATCATGATGATTATTATGTGCCCACATTGTGGTGGTTTAAATCGAGTTCCGGCCGAAAAGCTGAGTAAACAGCCAACTTGCGGTCACTGTAAACAATCCTTAATCACGGATAAACCGCTTGAGATGACCGGCTCACAACTTAATAAAGCGATTCAGAAAACTGATCAAGTGATGGTGGTGGATTTTTGGGCGTCTTGGTGTGGACCGTGCAAAATGTTTGCGCCCACCTTTGCACAAGCCGCGCAACACTTCTCTAACTCGCACCCACAAGCGCGCTTTGTCAAAATAAACACCGAACAAGAACAAGCCATCTCTGCTCAATTTGGTATCCGTTCAATTCCGACTTTAGCCGTGTTTAAAAATGGTCAGGAAGTGGATCGAATTTCCGGCGCGATGGATTTAACCCAGTTCAAACAATGGGTATCCCGTCACCTGTAAAGCTGCCGATCCAAATGTTCGAACTCGGCTCGCAAAGCCGAGTTCATACCAAACTTAGCTTCGTAAGCCGACAACCAGGCCTGGTGGGTTTGTGGCTGGCCTAATCCACGCGCTTGCCCCCAGATTTGATAAATCTGCCAACGCGCCAACGGATCAGTTGTTTGAGCTAAAGCTCGGTCTCGGCGAAATCTGTAAAAGCTAACTTTGACGATACGTACCAATCTAATCGCCATCCAGAATCCAACCATTATCAATACGCCATAAGCCAACCAATAAACCCAAGCAGGTAAGGCTATATAAAACTCAGCCGGCTGAATGAGGTCGGCCAACTTACCCGTTTTAGGATCAATATATTGAACGCGTATTTCATCATAATAACCCCAACCTGTAGAATTGATACGATAGGGTTGGCGCAGAATTTGGATTTCTGAACGCCCATTTAAACTTAGGTTTTCATTAGTCGAGCGTTGCGCAGTTAGCCAACTAATGCCTTCGCCGCTGGCTAACTGATCACGCAAGTCTGGCCGTCGACTGGCGTTTAAACCGACTATTTCGATTTCAATATTTGATAGAGCACCGGTGCGATTCCAAAAAGGTCGTTTGACTTGCCATCTAAATTCACCCACCGGCATACTTGGTGGCAGATAACTGGGTATCGACTGAATTTGGTATTCGGTTTCGGGTGCAAAAAACTGCCAACGTAAACCTTGCCGATTTTGCACCCGAACCACCGGTGGGTTAAGTTGTATGTTGCTACCGCTCAATTTTTGTACTTGTACAAATTCAGCCGTGCGTTGCTCGTCTAAAGTCTGCTGAATTGGTTGCGTACTAAAAACAATTCCTTCGTTTTGTTGCCCTTCCATTTCAACCGGCAAACCCGGATCACTTACCGTCACCTTCGCCCGCCAAACCGCCCATTCACCTTGCCATAGGTTTGATCGAGGTAATTGCCACTCGATATTAACCAACTCATTTGGTTTCACCTTTATTGTTTGCGCCGGAATACTTAAGCCACCACTGGTGATCAAAGGTATTTCAATGTCACCCACTTGTTTTGGTGTTAAACGTAAACGAATACGGTTACTGGTTTGTGCCGAATCATCAAGCTCGAAATAGCGCTTTAACGCGATTAAATCCAACTTCTTGTAATCACCAAAGGTGTCGTCACTGCGCAAGTTAATGGTAAAACTTTCGCCTAAGATTAAGTTCTGGTTTTGTGCCAAAGCGCCACCGGCAAGCAACAAGCTGAACCAAAAGCTGGCCAAGGTTATCAAGCCTAATCGAAACTGCATTCCGCGTCCTACCATGGTTGCACTCCGGGTATCGAATGAACCTTATCTTGACGAGCCTCAAATCCGGCTTCGCGTTCAAATAGGTGCTTTAATAAGGCTTGTTGGTCATCTTCTAAGTTATTTAATTCCATCTGAAGATTATCTATTCGGCGCTGGGTTTGGAGTTGCTCCTCGATGCTTTTGCCCGTTCCGGCTAACGCCCAATCTTGACCACTTAACAGCTCGGAATCGGCTAACCTTTCCGGCATACTAAAATCCACACCTTCTGAACGACCATCATCGGATTCGCCTTCGGCACCCGAACCGGCTTCATTATTTGGATCAGGTTTGCTGCCACCGTGGAAACTGCCTTCTAAATCTTTGCGTTGGCCTTCTTGTTGTTTTTGCGATTGCTCCGCTTGTGCTTTTTCAGCCGCCTCGGCTTGTTGTTGTGAAAGTGCGGCTTGCGCAATGATTAAGTTTTGTTGCGCTTTAGTGTGTTCGGCTTGATAGAGTGCCACCGCCTCAAATGCTTCGACCGCTAGCCCCCATATTTCAAGTTGCGCGTAGGCATTCCCCAAATTAAACAAGGCCTGCGCACGTGCCTGGTCGTGGCGCGCATTTAGCAGGGCTTGGCGATACCAGGTCAAAGCACGCGCATATTGGGTTTGACGATAAGCCGCATTGCCCGCGCCCAATAATGCCTTAAATTGTTGATCAGCTTGCGCCGTTTCAAACCAACTAGCATAAAGACGCTCGGCTTGATCAAACTCCCCAGCTTCAAACGCTTGATAGGCTTGTTGTTCCGATGAATCCGAAACCGCCCACGCTTCGCTAGGTACGACACTCATTAAGCTAAACACGCTGAACAAGCCGAAGCCAAGCACGAACAAATTTGGCGACGAACGTCTGAGGCGGGGTTTGGGCAAACTCAATAAAAACATCAATAACCCAACCGCTAACCCCATCAACCAAGGGGCTAAATTCCATTGCTCAGACTTGGTTTGATTGACGGGCAAACGCTCAGCTTTGTCACGAATCGGCGTCAGCAATTTATCAATCATGCCAGCCTCGCCACTGGCTTCTAGATAGTCCGCATTCAGTTGCTGACTAAAGCGTTGCAAAGCCGCTCGTGGAAGAGCGACATCCACCGGCTGATTGTTATCGTGCAACCAACCCGAAGGGTGTTGATCATCGGCTAGCCAAGCGGTTTGAGTTTTGCCCACGGCTAAGAGGATTAATTCAGTGTCTTGCCGCTGTAGCTGGAATTTAAGCTGGCTGAGTTGAGTTGAATCTGGCGCACTTTCTGAACCCAAACCGCCGCCATCGGTCACCAACAGCATCACAAGCGGCGCATTTTTTTGCCGCTCAGCTTGCTGAAGCGCAAAGCTTAAACTGTCTATGAGTTGACTGCCGGCTAAGGGTAATAGGTTGGGTTCGGTTAAATACAAGGCGCGTTTAAATAGCGATTTGTCTTGTGTAAAAGGCGTCACCCAATGCGCTTGGGCACTATAATTGATTAAGCCAATCCGATCTTGTGCATTGAGCTGTTGGCTTAAAGACTCAATAAGCGTTTGGCTGAACTGAAAACGGTTAGGTTTCTGATCTTGTGCGCTCATTGAACGCGACGCGTCCATCACCACTAACACATCCACACCGGCTCGATCTGACTCAATCAACTCGGTCTGTTCAAAACGTGGGCCGGCTAAGGCTAATATCAATGCAAACCAAATCAGACTTGGCAAAAGATTGAAGCGTCGTTGGGCGGATTTTTGACTTAAAACCCAAGGCCAAAATTCAGCCTGAGCATAATCGGTTTGTTGACGACGTAACGACCAGGCATGGTATAACCACCAAATCAGGGGAAACACGAGTCCCCACAGCCAATTGGATTCACGCCAACTAAAATTGTTTAACTGGCTTAATTCGGCTAAGAATTCCATCTTTGGCCTCCCAACGTCATCAGCCACCAAACCAACAGCAAACCCAACCCCAAGGTTAAAGGTGTGAAATAAAGCGGCTGGGTTTGCCAGCGCGTTTCCGTACTCGGGGTTCTTTGAACACCTTCGGTTTGCTCAATTGAACGTAACACCGATTGCAAATCGTCCTGGCCACCCACTCGATAAAACTGACCATTAGTTTGTTCAGCCAATTTTTCCATCTCGCGCGTTTGCAAGGCTTGATATAGCAAACCGGATGTTTGATTCTCTGATGGTTGCACCGCCCCCGCACCTATACCGATGGTGTAAATCGGCACTGACAAATGATTAGCGTATTCAATAATCGAGTCTAAATCCAAGCGGCTATCGGTTTGCACGCCGTCACTCACTAACACCACCAGGCGTTTTTGAATGCTATCGGTTTGTTTGGCCTGCGCGACTTCGCTTAAAGCTAGGCCCAAGGCTTCGCCTACCGCCTGATCGGTGCGACCGGCTAAATAAGGTTGCAGTCTTTGTAAGTTGGCACGCATAGCTTGGTTATCAAAGGTCATCGGCACCAAGCTGTAAGCTTGTTCGGCGTATAAAGCTAAGCTAAAGCGGTTATCACTCAAGCCTTGCACAAACTCATCCAACACGGCTTTTACCACAGCCATGCGACTGGTTGGCTGGCCTTGCAGTTCATAATCTTCAAGCACGAATGACACCGAGCTTTCCAACACTAGCGCAATATCTCGCACTGGTTGGCTATTGGCTTGCGGGGCTTGTTCAATTAGGCGCTGAGGCTGAGCTAAAGCCGTTAATAAACTTAGCATAATCGCGATTTTGAGAAAACTGATAAGCATGCGGCGAGTTAAATCACGCTGATGGGTGACGGGGGCGAAGTCAGCTTTCGATGAATCCGCCATAAACTGATCAATTTTAGGATGGAAAAACACCGGCATTTGACCAGCTTCGCCACTAGGTCGCCAAGCACTTGGCCAGATCATTTGCAAAATCGGCCAAATCAGCAAAACCCAGAACCAAGCCGGATAAGCAAAATGCCAAGATGACCACCAGTCTAATAACATCATCATAAATAAGCCTTCAACGCTGTTAAGCACTCGGCTAATTCACTCGAATCAATCCGATGCTCAGAAAAGCAGGCACGCAATAAAGCCTGATGGGCGTCTGTATCAAGTGGAATTTCTCGCTTAGCTAACCAATCGTATATTTCCAGTGCCAGTTGTTTACGTTGCTGGTCAGTTTGCAAACGCGCTAACTGACGCTGCCAACGCCAAACCACCAGGCCTGGTGATCGCCGCAGCCACCGCGTCAATCCAATCAATAACCCAATCAGCATGAGCATTAAGAACACCAACTGCCAAATCGCAAGCATTGGTTCACTGGATGGAGAGCTTAGGAGGTCAATATCCATCAGAGCTTGATTCATAATTCGGTCGCCAATATTTGTTGCAGACTATCGGTTGTTTGCACTCGGCGTACATCCACGCCCGCTTGTTTTAACCAGGCCTGGTGCTTATCGCGCTGAGGTTGCGCCCAGGCTTGATATTGAGATTGTTGTTGGTTGTCTAACAACCAGGCCTGGTGGTGTGATTGCAGCTTCAAAGGCTGTTTAGCGGGTAATTCAATTTCAGCTGGATCTTCAACCCAAAAGGCACTTAAATGCCAAGATTCATTCATTGTGGTCAACCAGGCCTGGTCAGACTCCGTTAGGTCGGCAAAGTCACTAATGATCCAAACCCGCGTACCATTTGGCCAATGGGCTTTTAGTTGGTTTAATACATCCGCCAATTTGGGTTCGACAGCATTGTTTTTTGGCGGGCAGGGAATCGCTAGCGCTTGCATGGTTTGCTGGTACAAGTTCATACCTTGAATGACCGGTGTCATCGACACGGTTTCGCTTAGTCCGATGGCTTGAATTTGCACACGTTGCTGTTGTGCTATCCAGGCTAACCAACCTGCGATTCGCGCACCTTGGGTCACTTTTAACTGACCCTTTGTGGCAAAACGCATAGGCTGGCGCTGGTCCAATATAATCACCCATTGTGCCTGACGTTCTTCTTGAAACAGTTTGGTAAAGGCTTTACCGGTACGCGCCATTAAACGCCAGTTAAGATGGCGCAATTCATCGCCCGGCTGGTATAAACGGCTTTCTTCATACTCCATCCCCTGACCGCGAAAACGACTTGATTGATCACCAAATAACGCCAATTCACTTAAACGTTGGGAGGCCGGCAGACTCGCCCAATAAGCCTCCAATTCATGCCCCCACTCCGCAATTTGCTGCGCAGAGAGAATGGGTTGCTGGCTTATATTGGAAAGCCGACTTGGCCTAGCAAACCGAGTTTTAAACGTTTGTAGAAACGACATCAGAACCCTTAAACCGGTACTTTGACCAGTTCGAGTAAACGTTCTATCAGCTGATCTGACGTCCAACCTTGGGCGCGGCCGGCAAAACTGAGGGCTAAACGATGACGTAATACATCCGGTGCTAAACGTGCGACATCATCCGGGGTGACAAAATCACGGCCTTGCAACCAAGCATAAGCACTGGCGGCATGTAACAGAGCCAAAGAGGCACGAGGCGAGGCGCCCACATCCAACACACCTTCTAATGTTCCATCTAATTCGTCCAATTTACGCGTCGCCGCGACCAGCGCAACTAAATACTTTTCTACCGGCTCAGCGACATGCAACTCGGCGACTTCACGGCGCGCATCCAATACATTTTGCGGCGTTAAGCTAGAAATATCAGCCTCTTTATCAATGCCATAATGCTTAGCGCGATCACGACGCAGAATTTCTAACTCTTCATCTTCGGTTGGGTAATCCAACACCACGTGCAACATAAAACGATCCATTTGCGCTTCAGGCAAAGGGTAGGTGCCACTTTGCTCGAGCGGGTTTTGGGTCGCCATCACAATAAACAAATCGGGTAGGCTGCGGGTTTGGCCGCCGGCGGTGACTTGTTTTTCGGCCATCGCTTCGAGTAAAGCCGACTGCACTTTGGGTGGCGCGCGGTTAATCTCATCGGCCAATACGATTTCGTTAAAAACCGGGCCTTTGATAAAATTTAATGAACCGGTGTTTGGGTCGAGTATATCCGAGCCCATTACATCACCCGGCATCAAGTCCGGCGTAAACTGAATTCTTTGAAAGCTCGCATGTACACCCTTAGCTAAAGTCTTAACAGCGGTAGTTTTCGCCAGGCCGGGTGGGCCTTCTAATAACACATGACCGCCGGTGAGCATCGCAATCATCATGCGCTCTAATAAAGCTTCTTGCCCCACAATGGTTTTTTGCAAATGGGTTTTTAATCCCATAAAGGCTTGTTGCGTTGACATAATCTGAATTCCTTGTAAACGCGTTGCGCGTAATTTCAACTATCTGGTTGAATATTAGTGGGCGAATCAGTAAATTGCAATAGTGACTATACCTGCTAGTTAACTTTATACTTGGCGTGGCAGGCCATACAGTTATTCATGATATTTGCTGTGAAGCGCAATAACTCATCCGCCGGATCGGTTTCGGCTCGAATCACGAGCTCTTCAAACATCATATGGGTTGGCCCACCAATAGAACGAAACTGATCATCTAACTTTGCGCGCACAGAATCGGGAGTCGCTCTGGCCATTTGATTGCCTGAGACTCGTGCCGCTTTTATAATTTTGTCCGGGTCGTCATCCGCAATGCCTTGAATCACGCCCTGGATGCTTCCCAACATTTGCTGCATCTCGGTTAGAAATTCGGCCTTTTCAGCCTCTGTTAAGTTCAAACTGATGCGCCCATCTATTGATTCGCTGGCTTGAACGGCTAAACCAATACTTAATAAAAAAATCACTATTCCACGGCAAAAAATTGACTTAAACATGATACTTCCTCATGGCTAGGACAGGCTTGATCGCTTATAACTGAGACATGTCCAAAATGTATAGTTGAAACAAGTAAAGGTACAACCCGTGTTGTACCTTTTATTATCACGACATTAAACAAAGGTTTTGCTTAATCTTGTATAAATTCAGCGGCTGCGGTGGCTAAATCTTCGTTAAAAAAATCCAAAAAAAAGTGATCCGCACCATCAATGGTCTGGATGGTTAAGTTTGGTGTGTCTTCTAAAGGGACTAAGCGCTCTGGCAGCTCAGGGACGGCCTGATCTTCAGATGCGACCACGACTAAGGTTGGTTTAGCGGGTGCTTTGATTAAATAAGGAGTATCAAATTGTGGCTTAGCCGTGTAATAGTCGACAAATGCGCCGGCGGTTACTTGAGCTTTTTCGCAATAAATGAAATCGACATTTTTCATCATCTGATCAGCTTGGCCTTTATCAACCAGTTTTTGAGCTTTATTCAATACGCTACTAAGCGGCTTATCATATTTTTTCTGATAATCTTCTGGTGATTGTTGCTCAGAGGTGGCTGGAGCAATCAACACTACTTTATCAATTTGAGCACGATCATGTTCGGCCGCAAACCAAGCGATTTGATTCCCGCCACGTGAATGTCCCATTAAGGTAACTTTATTTGCACCTTGTTTTTTCAACCAATCTAACCAAATCGCGACTTCATCCAACGCGTCGGTATGTTTGTGGGTGTGGGGAACATTACAATCGTACTCACCCTGACGATCATTCAAACCTAAAGATAAGTTGATCGATAAAGAACTCACGCCGTGCAGAGCTAAATTGTCTTGCAAGATGGTATAAGTGGAGCGACCTTTATGCGTTAAGGTGCCATGCAACAAAAGCACAAACTCGTCCGCATAGTTTTTACCTTCTGCCATCACTAAGTTGGCATTCAGCGTTTGGCCTTGATGAGTTTGTTTGACCTCTTCCGCTTGCACCAGGCCTACAAATGCAAACGCGGCCGTAAGCAAACCGATCAAAGCCGATTTATTGATTAAACTTTTCATTTTCTCCTCCTATCAGAGATGGTCTTATTGATTTCAACTTATATACTCCCCTACTTGATGAGAGAGGGGCAAACCATTTATCAAAAAACTTCTGCCTTCGGGTTTCGGTGGTGATTAATTTTTAACGTTCGGTTTCAACGCCAACCATACCCACAGCCCAGATAGAAACATCATTATGGCGACAAAATAAAACGGCCAAACCACAGACTCAGTATAAAAGGCCAACAAGCCCATTAAGAAGGCACCGGCGGCATAACCAAAGTCACGCCAGAAACGATAAATGCCTAAAACACTGGCGCGCTGATTAGGCACACTCGTGTCGGCGACGGCCGCGCCCAAAGTTGGGTACAGCATCGCCATACCAAAGCCCATGATCGCGGCTAAAATTGACCAAGACCAAACCGTATCGACTAATACAAAAGTAAAACTGGTGATGGCACATAACCAGAAGCCCCACACAATTAAGCCTCTGCGTCCCCAACGATCCGACAAGGGCCCAGTGATAAGTTGTGACCCGCCCCAAACTACACCATAAATGGCAATGATCGCGCTGGCTTGCACCAAACTTTGGGCTTGGCTGATAAGATATACTGGCATAAAAATCCACACTAGTGCATCAATAAATTTTTCGACCAGACCGGCTTGATTTAATGCAACCAACTGAGGTTGCTTAAAGGTGGCATAACCAAACATTTGCCCAAGACTTGGTTTCGCACCATCCTCGCCATTCGCCTGGCGATGATGATGTTGATGCAGGTCTGACCAGGCACGCGTATCAACCACCTTCCAAATCGCGAGCACTAAGCCCAGACCAATGACCACTAAGCCAAAACCTAAGATGGCTTCGCGTGCGCCATAAAGTTCCGCCAAATATGCAGTTAACCAGCCGGCAACGCCCACCGCGGCATAACCTGAAAACTCATTAAAGCCGTTAATTAAGCCTTTCTGATTGGCTTTGGCTAGGTCTAATTTACTGTTCAAAGCCATCGACCAACATAAACCTTGGTTTAAACCTAAAAACACCATTGCCCACACAATCCAGTACCAATCTTGCGCAAAGTAAATTAAAAATGGCACGGGTATCGCGAGCAACCAACCCGCTACTAATAAAGAACGCCGCCCCCAGCGATCACTTAAATGACCCGCCAATAAATTCATAGTGGCTTTCACCAAACCAAATACCACCACAAACATTACCAAGCTCATAAAAGCTTGGGCCGCTAAACCAAACTCGGTTTCCGCCAGGCCTGGTACCACGGTGCGAGTCATTCCCAAAGCCAAGCCAACTAAAAACACCTGGATCAGCTGCTGTATAATTTGGTTTAAATTGGCTTTGATACCGTGTTCGACTGACTGATTGTTCTGCACTGTAAACCCCCTTTGATTTATTCAACTATCTGGTTGAATATTAGTGGGTTCATTTCAAATTTGCAATCTAATTGGTCAAAATCTCACCTCGTAACTTTTTTGGCTAGCCTAAATAAATTAATCAACCGGCAGGTTGAATCAGAAGCCTGAACCCGATATAGTTCCATTCAACTAAATGGTTGAATGGAACTAATGACAATAAACAAACCAGGCCTGGTTGTTCGTACCTAGGCCTCAAAATCAGGTTTAAAAGGAGATATGCAATGTTTTTATTTCAACACACACCGGATTCTGAACCGGGTTCTTTATCTTATATGCTAGGTTGTGTCGGTCAGGGGTTAGCGATTGCGGTAGATGTGCATCAGGATGAAGTTGAATTGTATTTAGAAAAGGCGGCGCAAAAAGGCGTCAAAATCGCTTATGTGGTGGATACACATGTACACGCCGATCACTACACGGGCGGTGCAGAATTGGCGAAACGTGCCGGTGGTGAATATTGTTTACATCAAGATTCACCCGCTCAGTGCGACTTTACCCCGCTGGCTGAAAATCAAGTGATTGAAGCCGGTAATGTGCATGCTCAAGTTTTGTATACGCCAGGGCATACTGAAGATAGCATCAGCTTATTGGTAACCGATAAATCGCGCTGTGATGAAGCTTGGTTTGTCATCACCGGCCACACATTATTTGTAGGTAGCGTAGGTCGTCCAGATTTACGTGGTCGTGAAGTCGAAATGGCGAATAAATTGTATGACTCAATTCAGTACAAGCTATTAAATTTACCAGACTATATGGAAATCCTTCCCGGTGCGCAAGCGGGGAGCGTTTGTGGCGCAGGCATTAGCGGTAAAGCCGTCTCTACGATTGGATTTGAGAAGCGTTACAATCCAAGCTTACACCTTGATAAAGCTCAATTTGTTGAACAACTCACTAGCACTATCCTGCCTTATCCAGAAGATATGCAAAAAATTATCGGTTTTAATGTTAAACCTTTATAATCACCGGCATCATAATCGGTAGATCGCTCAATCTAGCGACTTATAACAAAAATAAAACCAAAGCCGGGAGCAACGGAACATGAACGAGATTCCAAATCTTTTTATTAATTATTATGTGCTGGCCTTTGCGCTGGCCTTTATTTTAGGCCTAGTTGGACAACGCAGTTCATTTTGTGCGGTCGGGGGTTTAAGAGACCGCATTACCCTAGGTAATGGTACACGTCTTTGGACATTTATAGCGGCGATGGGGGTCGGCATTATTGCTTCCGGTAGCCTGGAATGGCTAAATGTGATGAACCTTTCAGACAGTCGACCACCTTATCGCACGGCGGATTTTGCTTGGGGACGTTATATTGTTGGCGGCTTTATTTTCGGTTTAGGCATGGTTTTGGCCACCGGCTGCGGTATGCGTAATACCGTTAAAATGGGACAGGGTAGTTACAAATCACTTTGGTTGGTCGCCGTCATGTCTGTTATGGCCTATATTATGACCCGTACCTCGTTTTATGGCGAATGGATAATGCCGATTTTTGCCCCCTTAACCGTTCACCTTGACTATGCCGGCTCGCAAGACTTAGCCAGCTTAATCTTTGGTGCAGGTAGCCAACATATTGATCTAGCTTTACTGGTTTTAAGTTGGATGATCGGCTTAAGTTTGCTGTATTTTGCCTTTAGAAATCCCGAATTCCGCCGCCCAACGCCCATGATCAGCGCCCTAATTGTGGGCGCTATTATTGCGACGGCTTACGCTTTAACCGGCGGTCAGTTTGGCGCACAATTGATTGACGAAGCGGCCTTTATGGAAAGCCCACCCATCGGATTAGGCACGCAATCCTTTACCTTTGCGGCCCCGATGGGCGATACAGTTAACTATTTAATGAGTCCTGCCAATGTCAGCTTGATTACATTCGGTTTGATCGCTGTGATTGGGGTGGCGCTGGGCTCTTTTGTTAGCAGCTTATTAAATCGCCAATTTAAAGTCAGCGGTTTTGATTCGGCTAAAGATGGTGTGATTTCAAGCGTAGGCGCGTTATTCGTAGGTTTTGGTGCCGTACTGGCTATGGGATGTTCGGTTGGGCATGGCTTATCCGGTGTCGCAACCTTAGCTTTAGGCTCCTTTGTCGCGGTCGCCTCCATCACCGCTGGGGCTGTGGTAGGGATTAAATTTGAACCTATGTGGCGCAAAACTAAAGGTTGTTAATCATCAATTTAAGGCTCCGTACCCTTATGACTGTTCAACAAAGTAATAAATATGACGATTAACTCTCTTAAGCTCGGTTTGTTTGAACAGCTGGCACAAGTCAGCAAGGCGTTGGGACATGCCAATCGTTTAATGATTTTAGATGTGCTGGCACAAACCCATTGCGATGTTGAAACCCTGCATAAAAAACTCGGCCTTAGCATTGCGAACGTATCCAAACACTTACAAACTCTAAAGCATGCAGGCCTGGTGACTAATGAGCGCCAAGGCCAACACAGTGTTTATGCGTTAAGTGACGACAGCGTGTTTCGCCTAATTGTAAGTTTGCGTGACGTGGCTGAATCTCAACTAGATAGTATGCAAGCTTTATTATTGGAGCATATACAACCCAATACCGACTATGAGCCTATTTCTCTGAAAGCCTTACGTGAGTTTAAACAGCCCTATACACTGCTGGATGTTCGCCCGGAAGATGAATTTAAAGCTGGGCATATCCCGCACGCGATCAATATCCCGATTGAACAACTTCCACAAAAACTTAACGAACTGAAAACGGATCAAACCTTGGTTGTTTATTGTCGTGGGCCTTATTGCATGTGGTCACAAGAAGCCGTTAACGCTTTGCAAAAAAAAGGGATTAAAGCCCAGCGTTTGGCAGAAGGCTATCCTGAATGGCAAGTAGAAAGTCACGCTTTTTAGCCAAAAAAACTAGACCTCTGGTAAATGCACCTTCTGAAAACACTGTCACACTTTACCTAAGCTCAAAAAGTATGTTTGCATTACCAAGACTATCTATATGGCTGATCTTTCATTATTAACGAATTTAAAAACTGGAAATAAACCAGCTTACTTTTAGGTGCCTCACCATTGTTTAAACACCAGGCCTGGTAGTTTTATGATGCTGGCGAGCTGCTCGATATAGCTGCATAAATTCGGCTTCACTCATTTCAAAATAACCCTGCATTTGTTCACTGGCATAAGCCAAATCTTCGTGTGTAATTTCGGGTGTTTTTTCGGGTTCCGACTGGGTTTTCTTAAACACTACATAAGGGTAATGACGCCATTTAAACGGCGCGTTTAATATAACGGCCATCGCCACCAAGGTGAGCAAGCTTGGTAATAAACTAAGCCATAATAAACTCCAGCCCAGCGTTTCGACTTCAACCGTACCTAGCGCAATAAATAAAGCCGTTGCGCCACCCGGTGCGTGTCGCGCTTTAAATATCAACATAAATAACAGGGTACTGGCCACCGCAATTGGCACCGCGACCATCGGATTAGAAAATAAACTCCAGCTGGCTAAACCGCACACGCCCGCTAGCATTTGACCCACAATGACGGCCCAAGGCTGCGCCATCGGAGCGTGAGGGGTAGAGAATAAAATGATCGCACTCGCCCCCATAGAGGCGATCACAAACCAGGCATAAATTCCATTGCTAAGCCAATCCATCATGAGCACTACCGCAATCATGGCGATAAATACGCCGCTCACCGACAAAATCATTTCGGATAAGTGACCAGATTCAAATGAAAAGGCCGATTTGAGTAATCGTTTCATCATTTATTTCCTCGTTTTTTTATGAGCTCTCTTCGAAGCTTACTAGTTGATTTTTATATTTTTTTCTATCATTCATACTATCTTGCTCTTTGACAAGGTGCGTATTTTTTGCTAGGTTTATTAATGACCTAAAGTGCAAGACCATTTAATAAATTTGGGTCAAAAGGGGGTTACTATGTTTTACAAATCCAGTCTTTTAGGTGCTTGCTTTGTAGCACTGACTTTTAGCCAAATGGCCTTAGCCAAAGATTTGAAGGTAAAAATCAGTCCAGAAATTAGTGAAATTAGCGTCCAACATAACGGTAAACCCGTGACGATCAAACGCATCCAAGACCAAAAAAACACGGTGGTTGAGGATTACGCTTTAACGTCTCGTGCTTGCCCACCATTTTGTGTGCAGCCGATCGAGGTCGCCCCGGGCGTGACCACAATTGGTGAACTTGAGCTGCTTGACTTTTTACAGCGAAAATCAGACGGTGACGAATCCATATTGATCATCGACTCTCGTACCCCTGATTGGGTTGAAAAGGGCACTATTCCGAGTGCGACCAATTTACCTTGGACCAAACTCCACCCTCAATCTGACGGATATGAACCGATCGAAGTTGAAGGCATTCTCACGTTACAATTCAACGCCACGGTAAGTGATGGCATTTGGAACTTTTCCAACGCCAAAACTCTGGTTTTTTTCTGTAATGGCCCTTGGTGTGGACAATCTCCCACAAATATTAAAGCACTGGTTAACCTTGGTTATCCTGCCCATAAAATGTTTTGGTATCGCGGTGGCATGCAGTCCTGGCAGTCCTTAGGTTTAACCACAGTAAAACCTTAAGTTCATCGCTTTAAGCATTAAGTTGGGGTTTAACCAACTTAATGCACCGCAACGCGTTGGGTTGAAATATCTGTAAGAAAAATTTCGTGGCGCACTTGAGGCGTCACAATGTCACTCAAACTAAACTGGCTTAAATGCGCCAAATAACTTTCTTGTGCTTGATACAAAAAGTTTTTCAGCACGCAGGTGTTTTCAATCAAACACACCGGCTCATGGCAATTCACTGGGCTGAGCGTCGCCTCCATTAACTCAACCACCTCTCTCAAGTTTATGTCTTCCGCTGACTTAGCCAGTTTTAAACCACCACCTTGACCTCGCACCGATTCAATTAAGCCGCTATTCGCCATTTTTTGCACAATCTTCATCACATGACTGCGCGAAATGTCAAAACGCGTCGCAATGGTTTGAATTTGCGATAAATCTTGCGCCGGTTTAGAGGCTAAATAAATCAACACTCGAAACGCAAAATCGGTCTGTTTTGTGAGTTGCATGGATTTTGTCCCCCTACCTTGATTGGTTATTATAGTTGACAAGCCACTAAACATTCAAATAATATGCACCTTTAAAAGATACATATTAAATGAATCTTAATTATTTGAGTCGATCAACATGCCTTACTAACGGGCTTTATTACGACCCAAAACCCACAAAAATAACCAAAGAGTGCTATATGCTGACGCCACAAATTATTCAAACTGTTAAATCCACTGCGCCGGTTTTGGCTGAACAAGGCGTGCAGATTACTAACCTGTTCTACAAAAAGTTGTTTACCCACCACCCAGAACTGAAGCATGTCTTTAATATGGCAAACCAAGCACAAGGTGAACAATCCAAAGCCTTAGCCGAATCCGTATTTATGTATGCCAACCGAATCGACGAACTAGAAGCACTTGGCCCAATGGTCAAACGCATTGCCCATAAACATGCGAGTTTACATATTCAGCCGGATCATTACCCCATTGTAGGCAAATACTTACTGGAAGCGGTTCAAGAACATTTGTCATTACCGGACGATCATGAGGTGTTAAAAGCCTGGGCCGTCGCCTATGCCTTTTTAGCGCAAGTATTTGTCGATACCGAAGAGCAGATTTATGCTGCCAATGAAGAAAAACCGGGCGGATGGCGCGGGTTTAAAGCCTTTAATATTTCACGCATCGTAAAAGAAGCCGATTCGGTCAAATCCTTTTATTTGATCCCCGAAGATGGACAGCTAGTGGATTTCGAACCCGGCCAATATTTGGGTATTAAATTGAAAGGTAAAGATGGCCAGTTTGATGAAATTCGCCAGTATTCGATCTCCAATGCGCCCGGTGAACCTTACTACCGTATCAGTGTCAAAACGGAAGCGCACTCGCCGGATCACCCAGGACAGGTTTCTAATCGCTTACACCAAGCACAGGTAGGCGATCAAATTTGGGTGCAACCACCAACCGGTGAGTTTTTTATAAAAAATCAAACCAATGCTAAAGTATTTATTGCAGGAGGCGTAGGAATTACACCGTTGGTGAGCATGTTGAATGACCAACTTAATAAAAACCCAGACCAAGATTTACGCTTCATTCAATGTGTTCGGGACGAATCGCACCATATAATGAAAAATGAAATCAGTTTGCTGAAACACAAATACGGGGTTGAATATTTCAGTGCTTATCAGTTTGGTGATGGCGCCGATCATCAGGGTTATTTAAATACTGATATCTTGAGCCAATGGTTACCTAATACCCAAGCCGATGTATACTTTTGTGGACCCAAGCCATTCATGGCGGCGGTTTATCATGAGTGTATTGGGCTGGGTTTTAAATCGGAACAATTGCACTATGAAGTCTTTGGTCCAACCACGTCACTCACATAATGAAACAACCCTAAGGCCGATAATTTATTGGCCTTAGGACTTTTTTTTGGACTTAAAATCATGAGCAGATCCCTATTTTTTGAACGCGCTTTTCGCAGCTTTTTTTTAGGCGGGGCGATATTTGCCGTCATTGCGATGGCTCTTTGGTGGTGGCAATTCCCAAATGTGAGCGCTGGTTTTAGCGGGACATCCGGGGTTTACTGGCATGCACACGAAATGATTTTTGGCTATGCCTTAGCTACCGTCACCGGATTTTTATTAACCGCGGTGATGAACTGGTCGCGCATGAACTCCGCCTCGGGCTGGAAGCTTGGGGTTTTGTTTGGCTTATGGGTATTAGCGCGGGTGGCATTTTTAGTCGACCTGCCGATTATATGGGTCGCGTTATTTGATTTAGCCTTCAATCTTGGGTTGGTGTTGCATTTCGCCTGGCCAGTTTGGAAGCGCCGCTTGACGTCGCAAGCCGGACTCGCTTTATTGTTTGGCGCAATTTTTTTCGCCAACTTAAGCTTCTATATTAACGCCCACCAGGCCTGGATTTGGCTACATGAAAGCCTCATCATTGGCTTGTTCTTAGTGCTTAGTATTAACCTAACCATGATCCGGCGTTTAACCCCATTTTTTACCGAAAAAGCCCTTGGCTTAACACCGTTTAAAAACGCCGACTGGTTGGATAGGTCAATATTAGTTGGCTTTTTAAGCTTAATGCTAACCGTGGTATTTTCACCCTATCCTTGGCTAATTAGCTTGATTGCCTGGCCTTTAGCTGGCTTATTTATGATTCGCCAGGCTTGGTGGTATCACCCAAAAATCTGGTCAGAGTTATTAATTTGGCCGCTGCACCTGTCACACGCCTTTATTACGCTGGGGTTAGTGTTATATGGTTTTGTCGGCTTGGAATGGGTTGCGGCCAGTCTAGCGATTCATGCACTCGCGGCGGGTGGCATAGGTTTATTGTGTTCATCCATGATGGCTCGCATCAGCCTCGGTCACACTCAACGCAACGTGTTTGAACCTCCAAAAGGCTTGATTTGGGTCTTTGTTGCACTCGCGCTAGCGGCGTTTACACGTGTGGTTTTGCCGCTGATCTGGCCCGAATTAAGTTTAATCTGGATTCAGTTGAGCCAACTCGGTTGGATTTTCGGCTTTGGTTTACTACTGGTTTTATATTGGCGCATCCTGACGCGCCCTAGCCTTAAAGCACCAGGTCTGGTGCTTTAATCTTCTCATCTGGCTATCAAATCTATTGATTGTCAGACCACATTAACTCTGTCTAATATTCTTATTTATTTATATATAATTTTTTTTTATGCCAATAGATATGTTTTGGTCTAAAATCTTTTAAAAATAAGACCTTAGTATTAATTTTGTGTTAAAAGTAACCTTTCTAAAATCATTTAATTTTGAAAGTGCGTCTTATGAAAAGAATGACTGAAAACTCTTTCGGCATGTGGATTGCCCTAAGTTTGTTGTTGGTGATGTTACTAATCACGGCCTTAGTCATGACCGCACAGCAATTAACCAATTCAACCCTAAACAAAGCTGGCGAACTGGTAAGTCACCAGCACCAGAAACTGCATAGTCTATTAAATATGCATATCGCCGGTCAAAACCGCACGATCAATTTACAGCAAATGTTATTACTAGAAGACCCTTTGTTGATTGATGAAGCTTTAATGAGATTTTATGACAATGCGAGCGATTACATGTCTAATCGCGAAAACTTAGCAAACTTGTCTGATGAAACACCATTTGAACGTCAGTGGATTGACGACATCCATCGAATGGCAAACGTTACCGGTCCGTTACAAACCCAAATTGCCAGAATGACGCTGCAGGGAGAGGAGCTAGAAGCCCGCAACCTGGTTACTACCCAAGCGATTGATCTCCTCAATGCTTTTACCGATAAAGTGAATGAGTTCTCTCAATACCAATCGGTCGAAATTCAAAACTCGATTCAACAAGCCGCTAATTCGATTGATAAGCTAATGATGAAGGTGGTAGGTCTAGCCATCGCTTTAATTATGATTAGCTTTTTGTTTGCTTTATTTGTATTTAATAAATTTAGTTTAATTAACAATGCGTTACGTGAATCTAATGAAGACCTTGAACAGCGCGTTGCCGAACGCACAATGGCCTTAACTGAGATACAGCACAAGTTAATTGATAAAAACCGCATGTTAGAAAAGCTCTCAGAAACCGACACGCTGACTGGCTTGGTTAACCGCTTCAAAATGGATCAATATCTACAAACGGCCCACCAACGTTTTCTAAAATTTGGCGAGCCTTACCAAGTACTTTTTCTGGATATTGATCATTTCAAACAAATTAATGATGAGCACGGCCATGAATTGGGTGATGAGGTATTAGTCGAATTCTCCGCGTTACTCAAGGCCCAGTTTGGCGATCTTAACTTGATTGGTCGTTGGGGTGGTGAAGAGTTTATTATGCTGAATGCATCGCTTGATAAAGCCCAAGCTTGCGAACACGCTGAATCGATTCGACAAGCGATTGAAGCCCATGAGTTTAAAGGATTAGAGACTATTACTGTCAGTATTGGCGTGGCTCGTGTCACCTATCAAGATCAAATTAAACAAGTGATTAATCGCGCAGATATTGCACTTTATAAAGCCAAAAACACTGGGCGCAATCGTGTCGAAGGCTGTGAACACATGCTAACCGCTGCTAATACTGAAGACTATGCCATTACATCCAGTCAATCTGAACCCATTAATTAAATCAGATCAAATTGTCAGTGGCTAGCTTCTGGTAGTCCTTCAGAATCCGCCCATTTTTCAAGCGCCGCATCCGCAGACTTTAACATTGGCTCGGTGACATCAATAAACGCACAGGCCTCCTCAAAACTGTCTTCTAACTCTTTCGTAATAGAGTGGTCTGAGAAACGCTCAAACACCAAAAAATTAGCAATTCGGTTCAGTGCCACCATTTTACTGGTGCGTTCATCATACTTAGCCAAGGCTTGCAAATCGCTATGATGATGAAATAACACACTACGATACAACAAAGCCCCTAAATCCCAACGCTTGGTAATCAAGCCACCGACATAAGCATGCGAAGTTTTGTAGTAATTTTCTTCATCTTCGTACTTACTAATAGGAAACTCTTGTTGCTGATTATAAAATCTATCGCGATAGTTAAGTGGATCATGACGCATCATGTATAAAGCGCCAATATCTTGCATATAACTGATCAAAAATGTTTCGCTTCGGCTAAAACCATATAGCCAATGAGTCAGCTCTGCTGACGCAATTCCCGCTCGCATACAGCGTTTTAGTATTTTGTGATCTGCCTGAGATACCGGTACAATTTTAAGTACATGTGACAGCACAAACAGTTGATGGATCTCTTCTAGGCCGAGTAAATGAATGGCAGAGGTCACATTTAATATCAAATCATCAGCGGGTCTGTTCAAAGCCTTATTAGCGATACTTAAAAACTCGCCCATTACTTCCGGGTTGCGTGAAATCACCGCATCAATGTCGGCAATACTTGGGGTATCTCCAGTAATTAATGCATGTAACTGTAGTATTTCAACAGGAACCGTTTCAACTTCCAAGGCTTTGAGAATAAGGCTTGCCTTGGCGATACCCTCTCGCATGGCATCTTCATTAAACATGTTTATCCTTTTTGGCTTTAGCCTCATATTCAACCCCTAAATTATAAGCAATCACTTACTCTACAATTAGGTTAATTTAATAATCACGCTTTAAAATCTAATCAAGCAAAGCGGCAGACTGGTATGATGCCAATGAACTCAAAAAAATAAGAATCTTATATGCCTAATCGAATTGAAGACTTACTCAAACAAATTACCCTATTAGAAGACGAACTTGGAGCGACTTTACGGGAACGTCAACAAAAAATCAGCTATCACTTAAAAGGAAAGCGCGTAGAGTTTGAGCAGTCGATTAGTCAATCCCATCAAAAACTCAAAACTAGCTTGTTACATACCTTGTTTATCGACCGTCCACAAAACATTATTACGGCTCCAATTATCTACGGCATGGCGATTCCATTGGTTTTAATGGATATTTTAATCAGTTTTTACCAATACACCTGTTTTCCGATCTATGGGGTCGCACGTGTTAAACGTCGTGCCTATTTTATTTATGATCGCGATCAACTGCGTTATTTGAATATTGTTCAAAAAATTAATTGCCACTACTGTGCTTACGGCAATGGTTTAATGGCATATGCAAGCGAAATCATTGCCCGCACAGAACAATATTTTTGCCCGATTAAGCACGCAACAAAACGCTTAGGCGCCCATCCGCGTTATCTTGAATTTAGTGAGTTTGGTGATGCCGAAAATTTTAAAGACGACCTCACTAAGTTACGTAAAGAATTACGCGAAGTGAATGACGAACAGATTACTTAAACACTTTATAATAGCGGCTGTTTATTTTGAGCAAACACGCCATGAACCAAGACCGCAATTTTGACCGTTTAATTGATAAATTTGAAAAAAAAGTCTACGGCACACTCAAAGGTGAGTGGCGCTTAAAATTGATCAAAGAAGACCTGGCTAGGTTTCACGTGAAACAACCTGAGTCTGATCACTTACAGATATGGGATGCCGGCTGTGGTTTTGCTCAAATCGGGTTATGGCTGGCTCAAGCGGGTCATCAGCTCACGCTTTGTGATCTATCGCGCAAAATGTTGGATCGGGCAAAACAAAATTTTGCGCAGGCCGGGCTTGAAGCTCAATTCTTACACGGTGCATCACAGGATTTAGCTAACGATTTGCCAGAGTATGACCTAGTGTTATTTCATGCCGTACTGGAATGGCTAGCCGACCCCAAGACGACCCTACAAACCGTGGCATACAAAACCAGGCCGGGCGGTTATCTGTCGTTACTGTTTTACAACCGCAATGCATTTGTTTACAGCAATGTGTTAAAAGGCGAATGGCGTTGGCCGCTTATTTTGCAAAATACCTATATTGGCAAGGGTAAAAAACTCACCCCACCCAATCCGCAATATCCGCACGATGTTTTAACTTGGCTAAATGACTGGGGGTTTGAGGTTGAAGTTCACACGGGCATTCGGGTTTTTAATGATTATATTCGACCGGATATTCTAGAGAAAAGTGATTCCCAGGCTTTGCTAGATTTAGAATATCAGTACTGCCGCCTCCCCACTTATCGCGATATGGGGCGTTATGTTCACCTACTAGCGAAGCGATGCCCAAGTTAGAGTACGTACAAGTTTCTCAATGGTAAACTCCTGTCGATTCAATTAAATTTGCTCGTATAATAAACCCTTCAGAAATCGGAGATTCGATATGGCAAGATGGCGCAGATGGCGACGCCGACGCGGCAATAACGGGAACGGTTACACCAAAGAAAACCACCCAACTAAAACTAAATTCGCGCGCTTAAAGACTTATGCCAAGGTAGCCGGCGTAAGTGCCCTAGCCGCCAGTGTTTGGTATGCCGTTGAAACTCAGGTTATGCGGAGCAGCATGAGCTTTGAGGGCACACCCAAACATCGTGATTTTGACATCGACTGGGAAGACCAGTTGACCACACGGGTATTTCGCA
The DNA here is from genome assembly GCF_000711195.1 of Thiomicrospira pelophila DSM 1534. NCBI lineage: Bacteria > Pseudomonadati > Pseudomonadota > Gammaproteobacteria > Thiotrichales > Piscirickettsiaceae > Thiomicrospira > Thiomicrospira pelophila. The sequence continues at coordinate 138,035 of NZ_JOMR01000001.1, forward strand.
ATGATGCCTACATGGTGGGTTATTCTGAAAAATTGGGCAACCCGATTTGGGTGACTTATCAGGTATTATCCAAGCCAGAATTTAGCCCGCGCCTTCCACGCCCCAGCACATTTAAGTCGGATTGGCGCAGTACGCGGTGCTGGTTAATCTTGCCCTGTATTGAACATGACGACTACACCGAAACCGGCTACGACCGAGGTCACTTAGCACCCAATCATGTGATTGCCTCACGTTATGGGCAAGATGCCCAAATCGAAACCTTTTTAATGACCAACATTACGCCACAAGCGCCTAACTTGAATCGTCGGGCTTGGCAGCGTTTAGAAGCCATTTCGGCCGATCATTTTGCGGATCGTTACGCGCCCTTTACCGTCATAACCGGCCCGATTTTTGAGGACAAACCTAAACACCTACCAGGTTACAAATTGATCGCAATTCCTAAAGGTTTCTACAAAATATTTATTCGAGAATCTGAAAACGGCGAACCGCCGAAAGTGCTGGCGTTTGTTATGCCCCAAACGGCGTTAGGTAACGAAGACTTACGACAGTACTTAGTCAGTGTAAGAGATATTGAAGATCAAACTGGATTGGATTTTATGCATGAGTTAGATGACGGCGTAGAAGCCTATGTGGAAACCTTGATTGATCCACAGTCGTGGGATTTCAATGAAAGTATCGCGAACCAAAGTGCGCGATATTAATCTGAAAAGAGCACCAGGCCTGGTGCTCTAAAATTTAAGCTTATTTCTTAGGAATGGCTTTCACTTTTGTTACTTTAAAGCGCGCAATCAAATTCGCTAAGGTTTCAGACTGTTTAGCCAACATTTGCGCGGATTGCACAGTTTCGTCCACAAAACTCACCATACCTTGAGTATCCGAATCCATCGAAGAAACAGCCTGATTAATTTCTACAATACCACGATATTGCTCTTCTGAAGACTCAGCCACATTGGATATCAGCTCAGATACCTTCAAAATACTTTGCTCAATATCTGTGAATGTTTCAGCTGACTCTTTCACTAAGTTTAATGAACCGCCAACTCTTTCTGAGGTCTGCTCAATTAGCCCACGGATTTCTTTTGCGGCTTCCGCTGATTTTTGAGCCAGCACACGGACTTCACCGGCTACCACCGCAAAGCCACGCCCAGCTTCACCGGCTCGTGCCGCCTCAACCGCGGCATTTAATGCTAGTAGGTTGGTTTGAAAAGCAATGCTATCGATCAGGCCAACTATATTTTCTATCTTTTGACTTGAGTCGCTGACACCTTGCATCGCTTCATTCAAACTTGCCACTTTTTTTCCACCTAAAGTCGCCGTTTTGTTAGATTGTGAGGACAACTGATTAGCCTCTTGTGTTGTAGAGGTATTATGTTGTATTGATGCGGTCATTTGTTCCATAGTTGCGGCGGTTTGCTCCAAAGCGGCTGACTGTCTCTGAACTCGTTGGGTCAAATCCTGCGAACCACTTTGTAGCCTATGTGAATCGTCTTGAATCAATTTACTCGATTGAGACAGTTGAGACACTAAATCACTCAGCGAGTAAGTAGCCTGATTAATGGCTTGCTTCAATTCATTTAATTCACCATTTAATGGCTGCTCAATAGGCTGGGTTAAGTCTCCATCTGCTAAACTTTGTGCTGCTTGGCGAATAGACTCAAAACCTTGTTGTACTTGATCTAGCGATTGATTCAAATTATGACTGACCTCACCAAGCAATCCAGGGGCCTCACCTTGCATGCGCTGACTAAAATCACCCTGTTGCATGGCGTGTGCTATCTGCGCAATTTGATTGAGTTCTTGCGCCATTAACTCCATCGCTTGGTCTACCTTTAAGCGTGTCTTTCCAGTCACTCGACTATCAATACGGACACTAAAATCACCATTTGATAACCCGTCCATAACCGCATTTAAGCTTTGCATTGTCATGTCCAAATTATCCGCAGCGGCATTAACCGCTTCCTTAATAACTAGTAAATCGCCCTTATAATTTTTTGTAACACGGACGGAGAAGTTGCCTTCTGCTATCTGCTTCATAACAGAACCAATTTCTATTAACGCTTGATCCGTACTGCTCATCAAATCTTCAAGCGCATCAAGAGTAACGTCTCTTAATTTTGTTTGGCTCAAGTCCACTTTATAATTACTGGTTTCGGCTGCTTGTCTTAAACTTTGCGCAACTAATGAGTTGACCATAAATTCTTTGCGCATAACCTGCGCCAAATAGATCAAAACGCCTGACTCAACCACAACAAAAAAAGCATGTAAAAACGTAATATCCCAACTGCATCCATAGTTAAATAACATAATGGGCATATCGGCCAACATCACCGAATTCAATTGAAAATAAGTCAACAAGACATGATGCACAGCCCCGACAGTTGCCGCAACCAATACCGGCAGTGCATCACGATAAGCCAACAGAAAAGCGAGTGCGACAAATATATGAAAGTGCATTTCTATACGACCCATTTGGGCCTGAATAAGAATCGCTGAATTTAACATCAACGCAGCACCTACCACCGCTGAAAAGCCGCGCGTACCTTTTAAACTGATATAAGCCGCCACAACCAATAACGCCGTAATACCCGAGGCGACTATGGCAAAAGTTTGTGTGTCATAACCCCAAGGTGCCAAAATCATAGTAAAAGGTAAGTGGGCTAATAAAATAATTAGCATCAATTTATCCACTTTCTTGCGCTCAATTTGAAATGCTTGTGCAAGTGCTTTAGTAGTGTTCACGACAATTTCCTTCTATTAGTTTTCTTAATAAAGACTGACTGTTGATTAAAAAATGCCCTTAACTTAGCTACTCCGAAGCACCGCTAGGTCTTGCTGCATTTTTTTATAATTCAAGTAACGACCCGTGTAGGTCCGGCGCCATTGACCATTTGGGTCAATTAAAAAAACAAACCCTGCATGATTAATTTCATAATCATTTTGTTCACCAGGTGAATGGTAAAAGGGCACGTTATATTCAAGTGCTAGGTTTTGCATTTCGGCCTTAGAGCTGCCATACAAAGCGATAAAGCGCTGACCTAAACTTTCTATTCTTTGCTTCAAAAGCGCTTGACTATCACGCTGTGCATCCATGGTTATAAACACAATCTTAAAATCTTGATCTGAGCTTTGTTTATCTAAATGGAAGAAGGTGGATAAATGGGTCTGACAAACACCATTGCAATTTAAATAGCCAAAATATAAATAAGTAAACTGACCTTTAAAATCATGCAATTCGACGATTTTGTCATCCGTAGATTTAAGCCTAAAGTCCGGTGCGGTCTTATTCACAACTAGGCCATAACTATTATAAGAAGAGACCAGGCCTGGTATAAAAGGCAAAGCCATCAATGTACCGATGAATAAAAATACAAACAAATAAGCTCGAAAATGTGGACGCACAAAGACACCTAAATACAAAACATATACATATACTATACACCTATTGCAAAATAAAGTGCATTTAATTGATTTTGTTTAATAAATGTCGAAATGCTTAAATGTGACTACCCAAGTAAAAGCTTGGGTAGGTAAATATGAAGTGAATTTTAAAACGCGATTTTTGCACTTAGTTTAATGTTGCGCCCCATGCCTAATGTATAACCTTTGTAGGTGTCTAAAAAGTCACGGTAAGCCGTACCGAATAGGTTTTCGACCTTAAGCTGCAAGCCTAAATCATAATGATCGATCGGTAAATTAGCGGTATATTCAACATCCCATAATTGATATGCATCCGTACTGGCTGAGCCAAAATCGGTGCTATCAAACTGTGAAAATGGTTCATACAAACCGGCTGATTTTTTAGCCGCGACAAATTTACCCTGCACACCAAGCTTATTATGTTCTAGCACGCCTAAATTTCCTAAGGCATATTCGGCTTTTACTCTCAGGTTATTGGCGGGCATTAAAGGTAAGTCACGCTTACCTTGTAAATCTCGACCATCAATTAATTCCAAGGCCGCCCAAGTTTTAATTTTAGGTGTCCATTGAGCCCAGCCACTTAATTCGAAGCCTTGAATGCGTGCATTGGTTTGCTGGTTTTGCATTTCGTCATAACAACCGGCTGTACCGGCTGTGCAAGTAACACCTTCCTCGTCAACATTGTTGTCAGTTCTTTCCAAGTAGATAAAATCATCAATCTGGTTGTTATAAACCGTCGCTGTCGCGCCTGCTTGCTGAGTTTGCCAACGCAAAGAAACGTCGGTATTTAAAGAAGTTTCGGCTGTTAAATCTGGGTTGCCTAACTGGTAAGCTTGTACGCCACCATGCGTGCCTCCAGCATAGAGTTCAAAAATGGTGGGTGCACGAAAGCCTTGCGCGAGATTTAGTGCGGCCGACCAATTTGAGTTGAATTTATAAGTCGTGCCAAATGAGCTTGTAAATACTGAGAAATCCCGTTCATTATTGCTGGCATCAAACACATGACTAAATTCATCATTTCCTTGCCCGTCTAAAGGGGCTTCAATATTGATTTGATCGTAACGCGCGCCAAACTGTACAACCCATTTGTTGATATCGGCTTCTTCAAAAACATAAATAGCCTGGCTATTAGCTTTTGCGGTTGGCGTTAAGTGACCCGATTTTAAGGTCTGATCCTTTTGAGACCATTCCATACCAACTTCACCTTTAAACCCAGCTACTTCCGGATGTTCGATACCTAATTTAATGTCGTCCCGAACCACTAATATATCCAAATAATGATCGGTACCTTTCTCTGCCGCCATCGTTTCAAACGGTTCATCATGGGTGGCTTCACGTGTATTACGTGTATGTGACCATTTAGGCTTTAGCACCCATTCTTCTGCAACAAAAAACTCGCCGCTAACTTGGGTTTCTTGGTTTTTTAAAAGCTGACCTGCTCCAACCGCTTCAGGTGGCGTGCCCTCAATATTTAAATAGTTTTGTTTACTCTGCCAGTCCGAATAATTAACTGCGACTTGACCCCAGCCCGACTCATAACCTAAGCCAACATTCGCGGCTTGATTTTCAAAATTTGTAAAAGGCACTTCACCGGTAAACAATGCACGATCATTGTCTTCTCCCGTTTGCCATTCGATGGCTTCACCCGTTCTAAAGTTATCACCTTCACGCAAACTGCCACCTAAATTCAACATCCAGTTCCCTGAACGTGCTTTTAGTTTCGAACCAATCTGAGTTTCGGCATTATTAGAATTGTATTCAGTGCGAACTTCTCCAGCTAAGCCGTCTTCTGATAGAAACTGTGGCGATAAAATATTCACCACGCCACCCATCGCTTCAGATCCGTAAAGCACACTACTTGCGCCACGGATTACCTCAACTTGTTCTGCTAAAAACGCATCCACATTTGGATTATGACGTGTGCCGTAGGCTTGATAATCCGTAGTCATACCATTTGACATCACTTTTACTCGATTACTGGTTAAACCGCGAATCACCGGTTTACCGGATTGAGATCCGGTTTTTTGATTGTTGACACCCACCATTTCTTCTAGCATCTCGCCCAGCGAACCGGACTCTAAATGAGATTTATCTTCACCTTGCAGGTGTTCAACTTGAGAGGGGACTTCAAAAGCCGTGTGTTGATGAACCGGGGAAGCCGATACAACAATCGTGGATAATTCATTGGCTTGAGTCAGATTGGCAAATAAAGATAAAGCAGGTATACCTAGAGCTGACAATACAGATAGGCGTAAAGTAGTATGTTTCACGTGAAACTCCTTAATTAATAGACAAAAAATTTGAATAATTAATTAAGCAGTCGGTGGCGCGCGTCCCCAATGGGAAGGATAAAATGTTGAGGGTAACAGAATAGCAAATGTAACCACCAGGCCTGGTGCCGAGGTAGCTGTAATTAGCAAGACTAAATTGGTGCCCGATTCTATTGCGGGGTTAGGCACACTATCAAATAACTCACAAACCCAATCATCAATGCCGGTTAAATCGTGTGTTTGATCGGCTTGGAAGTGCTCAAGTGTTGCGTGGACGTGAGTGTGGTTTTCAGTTTCAAAATCAGCTGCATGAAACGGATGCGCCACGGCATGCGTTAAGCTTAAGGTCTGTACAAATAGCAGACTGATGATAAGAAATAGGCTAAAACGATAGGGTTTCATAAAACGAATTATAACGGATGAGTCTGGATTCACCTATAGCGTTTAACGACTGATTAATCAAATAATATGGTCTGTATTTAAACCACTACAAAGCTGGTGACAGACCATAGGTTTAGCTATAATGCAGGATATGAAAAGACGCCAACTCCTCCAATTACTTACCGCCAGCCCCTTTTTGGGTTTACTGGGTTGCACCCCAAACGAAGTTAGACGTACCCTAGAAGCCGGTCAAAACTTGACCAAGGGCGATGTCACTAAAGCTTTGACCGATCAAATACCCACCACCGGCATTCCGGCTTTAGATCAATTGGTGCGTAAGCGATTTGAAGAGTTAGCTGAACGCTTATTAAAAGAATGGGGCGATGAAAAAGTCGCCAGTCAAAAAGAATACATCAAATACACCGACGCATATCAAAGCCGCGCCATTGTGAACTTTGAAACCGGTGTGATTCGAGTTGAAACAGTGGATTCAAAAGACTCGAAAGCCAAGTTGGAACAAGCGATTATCACCACACTATTAACCCCGGATGATCCCAGCAAAGTTGAACTATTAACAGATAAAGATGTCGCGCCGAATGGCGAACCTTTTTTGTTGAATTTGGTACTCGACCACCAAGGCAAGCCAGTACGTTATGCATGGCGCGCGCAACAATATGCGAAATATTTAATGCGCACCGCCTACAAACAAGACACCTACAATAAAAAAGCCCGCCATTTTGTGACCTTCAATATGGTGAAAAATCACCAAACCGATTCACAGAATAAATATGCAGCTTATGTCACCGAAAACACCCGACGTTATAAAGTTAAACCATCTTTAGTGTATGCCATTATGGAAGCTGAAAGTAGCTTCAACCCTTACGCGATAAGTCACATTCCAGCCTACGGTTTAATGCAAATCGTGCCCAGTTCAGCCGGTCGGGATGCCCATCAGCTGGTGTATAACAGACCCGGCACGCCAACCAAAGACTATTTGTTTGTCCCCAAAAACAATATCAGGATGGGCACGGGTTATTTGTCGATTTTAAATGATCGTTACTTAGCAAAAGTGACGCATCCGCAATCGCGAGAATATTGTGTGATCGCCGGTTACAACACCGGCAGCGGCAATGTTTTAAAAGCCTTTGATAAAGATCGCGCCAAAGCCTTTGATCGAATTAACCGACTTAGCCCTAACCAGGTCTATCAGCAACTCGTCAAAAACCTGCCTTACGAAGAAACCCGTCGTTATTTACAAAAAGTCACTCAGTATCAGCGCAAATACGCCTAACGTTTTCGTTAGGCGCGGCCGTGTCGATGGAAGGGTTTTTCAATAAAGACATGCAGTAGCAAACTAAATAACCAAGTCAAAGTCGAACCCAACAAAAAGATCAAACCGATTTGCCAATAATGCACTTCGTTGATGGCATTTACATCGGTGGTGCCAAATACCACGACAGCCGCAATGGCTAACATTGGAAAATGAAATAAATACAGCGGAAATACCATTTCACTCCAAGAGCGCCAAAAGCGCGCACTCAAGAAACGCTTAACGCCCAACTTTATCCCTTGTACTTTAGGCAACAGAATCGCCAACATTAATAGGGTGATACCGAGTGCAAACAAGCTACGATGATACGCCAAACCCAATCCGTTTAAAGTTGGGTACAAAACCTCGATTTGTTTATGATCTGGAAACAGCATGCTGAGCGCCACTAATATCCAACCAATATGGAATAACTTGGCTTGATGCTGCTGCAACCAGGCCTGGTGATTTACCCAAAAATAAGCCGCCAACACACCCATAATTAACGGGTCAAATCGCATCCAGGTCGGATAATAAATCTGATCAAGAATAATCGCCGGATCTATTTGTTGGGTCAAATAAGCCATAATCGACTCTTGATACAGTCTCGTATCCGAAAAAATAACCCCCAGTTTAATGGCCAACGCAAACGTTAATATGCTCAATAATACCGGTGCTAAAAAACGTCCCGATAAAGCCAAAATAATCGGCAAAACTAAATAAAACTGCATTTCAATCGCTAACGACCAACCCACCGGAATCAGTTTGGTTGCATCAGGAAAATTGTTTTCCATAAAAAACAAGTTGAGTAATAAGCTGTAAACATCGCCTTTCCAAGCCGCAGCAGCGTAAAGCACCAGCGCGATCAAAAACAGCGGCAAAATTCGAAACAAGCGTTTGCGATAGAATCGCCAAAAGTCGATAGGATGACCTTTTTGTTGCGCTTTTAATAGCGAAGTCGCAAGTAAAAAGCCTGAGATAACAAAAAATCCATCCACCGCCTTGTCAAAACTCACGATTAAACCTAAACCCCAGGGTAGATTAATCACCAGCTCACTAAAAGCCTGCTTTGAAAGGACCACATGAGCGATATACAGCGAGTGAAACGCCATCACCATTAAAATCGCGATCGCGCGCAAACCATCAATCGCCGAATGTTCATGATCACTTGCACTTAATGCTTGAGAAAAGTCAGATTTGATTTGCCAAAATGCCACAGAAAGTTTCCAGTTTGGTTTAAGTGGCTGGATTTTAACCGATTTTCCACTACCAGGCCTGGTGATTCAAAAATAAGCATAAAAAAACCCGCCTTTTCAAGGGCGGGTTAAAACTAGAGTAACGCTTAAATCTTAAAAAAGCTTAGGCACACATAGCTTTTAAAGTCTGCATTTGTTCTTTAATTAACGATTTAGTATTTTCGTCTGTTAACTCACCTTGCGCAGTAAAACGCTCAAATGCATTGCCTACCATCACTTCTGGCACGGCCAAAACTTTTACGTCAGGATAAATCAACATTTGACGCAGCTGATATTGTGCACGCGCGCCACCTAAGCCGCTAGGGCTGGCACTCATCATTGCAGTCGGCTTGTTCTTTAGTGGTTTTTCTGGGTGAATCGACAACCAATCAATCACGTTTTTCATCGCCGCGGTCACCGAATAATTAAACTCTGGAGAAGCTAAAACTAAGGCATCGGCCTGCTTAACCTCAAGCGCCAGTTTATTAATTAAATCCGGGAAACCGCTTTCTAATGTATTGGGATCAAGCAGCTCAATACCGTTCAATGTGCGAACATCCATTGTTACTCCTTCCGGCACCAGTTCAGCCGCCGCATGTAATAATGAGGTATTCAATGAACCCTTACGTACACTGCCACTTATCGCTAAAAACTTCATATTTTTCCTTTCGTAAATATTGAGTTAACACAAATCAAATAATAAAAATTCGGCTTTCGAATCTGTGGTCATTACCAGGCCTGGTTCATCTTCTACCGCTAAACCATCACCCGTTTGCATCGACTCACCATTCACATCTAGCTCGCCTTTCACCAACTGAATCCAAATACCGCGACCAGGACGGATATCAAATTTCACCTCTTGACCCGCTTCCATTTCAGCTCGGTATAAATCCACATCTTGGTTAATAAATACCGCGCCATCTCTAGAGTCTTGGGAAGCTAAAAGCACCAAATCCCCTAGTGCCGCCTGATCATAACGTATCTGCTGATAGGTAGGCTTAATGTTGTTTTTCGCCGGCATTAACCAAATCTGATACAAATGCGTGGTATCGGTATCCGATGGGTTAAACTCACTGTGCGTTATGCCCGTACCCGCACTCATACACTGAATCTCGCCCGGTTGAATTTGTTCCATATTGCCCATGCTGTCTTTGTGCGCCACACGACCTTCAATCACATAAGTGATGATTTCCATATTATCGTGTGGATGGGTCGGAAAACCTGAGCTTGGATCAATCCAATCCTCGTTCATTACGCGTAAACTGCGAAAGTTCATTTGATTACGATCAAAGTAGCTTGAAAATGAAAACGTGTGATAGGATTTTAACCAGCTATGCTCAGCATATCCGCGTTCCTTAGATGGTCTTAAACGTAACATTTCAATCTCCTTGTTTAATTGACAGCCAAAGTTTAACTTTTTCTTGTATGATTGATAAGATCCAAATTATGAATTTACTTTTTCCATAAGAGAAAGGTACAAACTGGCATGATTAATCGAAAAGATTCTCTAGAAGGCTTAACTATTTTTGTACAGGTTATCGAATCTGGCAGTTTTAGTGGTGCGGCAACCGAACTGGGTCATGCGGTGTCGCACATAAGCAAAGCCATCACCAAACTGGAAAAGCGGCTCGCCGCGCGCCTCATCAACCGAACGACACGTAGCTTAAGCTTAACGGATGTGGGTCAAGTGTATTTCGAAAAAGCCAAACAAATTGTGAGTGATGCTTACGAAGCCGAACAAAGCATTACTCAGCTGCAAGACAGCCCAACCGGGCGTCTGAAAATCAGTTTACCCAACAGTTTCGGTCAATCTCATATGCAGCCGATTGTCACTCAATATTTACTGCAGTATCCACAGGTCAAACTTCAAGTCGATTTTAGCAGCCGCTTAGTCGATGTAATTGGAGAAGGGTTTGATTTGTGCGTACGTATGGGACAGCCGCAAAGCTCCAACTTAATCAGCCGTAAACTGCTCGACTTCGAATTTATCACCGTCGCAACACCAGACTACTTTGCTAAATACGGCCAACCCAAACACCCGCACGATTTAAAAGCGCACTTAGCAATTAAGTATATGTATAACCAAGTGCCGGTGACCTGGGAATATCATAACGAACAGCGCGAAACCATCCATGTGGATGTCGAAAACCTAGTCGAATGTAACAATTTACCAATGCAGAAAACCCTGATCATGAATGGACTGGGTATTGGCCGCCTGCCCAGCTTTATGTGTGACGAAGAACTCCAAAAAGGTCAGCTGGTACGTGTACTGGCCGAGTATGAAAAATCGGCTCAATCGGCCTATTTGCTTTATCCACATCGGCTACATTTATCCGCCAAAGTACGGGCCTTTGTAGATTTGGCGATTGACTACTTTCAAACTGGCCAACATAAACCATGAAAATAACTGATCTGAATTCATCTAACGAGCATTTTTACCAAAATTTAAATGTCATCACGGATTTTGAAGACATCTTGCACCTGCATCATTTTACAGAAATCCCCAGTGACTGGTGGCTAGTGGTCACCGATGTCGTCAACTCCACCCAAGCGATTCAAGCTGGACAATATCGAGCGATCAATGCAGTGGGCGGAGCGACTGTCGCGGCCATCACCAATGCGGTTAAACCTTTACGCATTCCCTATATTTTTGGTGGTGATGGCGGTAGTTTTTGTGTTCCACCCAGTCAGCTTGAATCAGTTAAGGCCGCTTTAATCGGTTCAGCTCAACTAGCGCGCGATAGCTTTGATTTGTCATTGCGTATCGGCTGTGTGCCCTATAGCACGATTCAGCACAAAACCAAAGTGCTGGTCGCCCGATTCCAAAAAAATGCCAGTCTTGAGCAAGCGGTTTTCATCGGTGGTGGCTTGGCCGAAGTCGATCGTCTAATCAAACAAGATCCTCAATATATCCTGCCAATTAATGATGTCGAACAATCCGCTGACTTCTCAGGCTTCGAATGCCGATGGAATCGTATTCCCAGTCCCAAAGAAGTCACACTCAGCCTTCTCGTCAAACCTCGTAACCCAAAACTAGATCAACAGCTCGCACTTTACAGCCAACTCAAAGCAAAAATCCGTCAGTGTGTCGGAGATGAAAACCAACATCATCCGATTAACACTGAAGGCATGCAGCTGGGTTTTAAAGCCCAAACCTTAATGGGAGAACTTAATGTAAAGGCCTTTCATAAAAGCGCTTGGCAAAAATTCAAGATTCTATGGAAGCTGCGTTATGAGAATATAATTGGCGCGATATTCATGCGATACAATATTAAACACGGTGACGCTAAATGGGGCACCTATAAAACCGACTTTGTCGCCAATTCCGACTATCGTAAGCTGGACGACATGTACCGAACCGTCTTAAGTGCCAGCCAAGCCGATTGCCAAAACCTTATTGACTGGCTTGAGAGCCAATACCAACATGGCCAGCTTTATTACGGTGTGCATCAAAGTGACGCCTCCATCGTCACCTGTTTAATCAGCAAAACGGGCGTGGACCATATGCACTTCGTTGATGGTGCCGATGGAGGCTATGCGCTCGCGGCACAAGCTTTAAAACAGCAAATGAATAAAAAACCAACTCTCTGAATTAAAGACCAGTCCAAATCGCTGGCCGATAGACCTAAACTACCGGGCACTTTATAATGAGCGCTCAAACTAGAGTGAGCCCCAGAATGAATCAACAAAACAACCATAAAGACACCCTGTTCGCCCAGCCTTACGAAGCTTTAGGCGCGTTTCAATTTGACGAATCTGTGGTATCGGTTTTTCCTGATATGATTCAGCGTTCGGTGCCTGGTTATCAAACCATTCTCGCCGGCATTGGCGAACTCACCACTCAGTTGGTGAAACCCAATACTCGCATTTATGACTTGGGTTGTTCATTGGGCGCGGTTACGCTCACAATACGGCGTAAGTTAGAAACCACGCCCTGCCAAATTATTGCGGTCGATAATTCAGCGGCCATGATTGAACGTGCCAAAACCTATTTAGCCGCTTTTCATTCGGATGTGAAAGTCGATTTTCAAATCGACGATATCGCGAATATTGAAATCCAAAACGCCTCACTAGTGGTGCTTAACTTCACCCTGCAATTTATTGCTCCCGAACAACGTGAAGCTTTAATCCAAAAAATTTACGACGGCTTAAACCCGGGAGGCGCATTGATTCTGTCCGAAAAAATTCACCTCGATGACCCAATCACACAAAGCGCAATTGAGCACCTACACCTACAATTTAAACGCGCAAATGGCTACTCTGAGCTTGAAATTAGCCAAAAACGTGCCTCGCTAGAAAATGTACTCATCAGTGACACACCCGAACAAAATATTGACCGTCTAAAAAAAGTCGGTTTTAAACATAACGCAATTTGGTTACAAGCGTATAATTTCGCTTCCTTTTTAGCGATTAAATAACCATTACAGCATGAGTGTTCCACGTGAAACAACATCTTGATAGTCTTTGGCCCCAACTCGAAAACACCCGTTTAGAATTTTGGAAAGCGGCACTCGACCCACTTATCGAAGAAGCCCTCCACCCAGAAGGCAATGGCAACTTACCACGCTGGATAGCCGCATTAGAAACAATCCAAAAATTCAATCCATCAGAACGAGTAGAACTTAATCGCTCCGCAATTCTGGCTCAGTCCACCGACTTTAGCGAGTCGCAACGCCAACAACTCGAAACCGCCTTGCGCGCACTCATGCCTTGGCGCAAGGGCCCGTTTGAAATTGAAGGCTTATACTTAGATACAGAATGGCGTTCCGACTGGAAATGGGATCGCGTGCTCCCGCATCTCGCGCCTTTAAAAGATCGTCGAATTTTAGATGTTGGCTGTGGCAGCGGTTATCATCTGTGGCGAATGACGGGCGAAGGCGCCAAGCTGGTCATCGGCATCGACCCAAGCTTATTATTTATGGTGCAGTTTTTAGCCATGCGTCAATTTATCGGCGAAACCTCCACCTACTTTCTACCTTTGCCACTAGAAGTTTTACCGGAATCCAAATTTGGTGGCGAGTTTGATACCGTATTCTCAATGGGCGTGCTTTATCACCGCCGTTCACCTATTGACCACATTGACGAACTCAAACGTCAGTTAAAAAAAGGGGGTGAGTTGGTATTAGAAACCCTGGTGATCCCAGAAGAGCGCGGCCAAATCTTATTACCAGATGATCGTTACGCCCAAATGCGCAACGTCTGGTTTTTGCCCTCCGTCAAAGAGCTGGCTCATTGGCTAAACCGTTGCGGTTTCGAAAATGTGCGCTGTGTTGACCTAGACCAAACCTCAACCGACGAACAGCGCGCCACCGACTGGATGCAATGGAACTCACTCAAAGATTTCCTAGATCCCAACGACCCCAGCAAAACTATCGAAGGCTACCCAGCGCCTTTACGAGCGGTTATGTTAGCTAACAAACCTACATAATCAGGCCTGGTGTTTGACAAACAAGCATCAAATCGCCGGGTTTAATGACTTACTTAGGCTTGTGCAGGATCAAACACCAAGTTTTACCATTGAAATGGCTTTTCCATGATTTGGTATATACGTTATTCAGCCCGTTTAACAAATACCCCACACCCATGCATAACTTTTATGTGCCTAACTATTAGTCAAAAGCAAACTCAAACGGATTGCATTTAGCCATCAGTTTGCCATAATGATGAACTCATTATGTTGAGAGGATCACGATGAGCCTAGTCACCGAATTTCAAACATTACAAAACGCGTTAAACCAAATCATTGTGGGGCAACCGCATTTAATTGAGCGCATGTTAATTGCGCTATTATCGGATGGTCATTTATTGGTGGAAGGTCCGCCAGGCCTGGCGAAAACTAAAGCCATTAAAACCTTAGCGCAACAACTCGAAGGCCGATTTCATCGGATTCAATTTACCCCAGACTTATTACCTGCCGATATTACCGGTACTGAAATTTACCGGCCAGAGACCGCAAGCTTCGAATTTCAAGCCGGACCCATTTTCCATAATTTAATTCTGGCAGATGAAATCAACCGTGCATCAGCCAAAGTCCAATCGGCTTTATTGGAAGCCATGGGTGAAGGTCAGGTGAGTGTTGGCAAACACTCTATATCTATGGAAAAGCTGTTTATGGTTATGGCGACCCAAAATCCAATTGAGCAGGAGGGCACTTATCCGTTACCAGAAGCGCAATTAGACCGTTTTATGTTACACGTCAATATCGACTATCCTGACCGCGAAAGCGAGCGTCTTATTTTAGACCTAGTTGAAAACGAAGCCCGCGATCTTAGCCAAGCCTTGCCCAACGAAATTAATCAAATCACCTTGTTTAGCGCACGGGATGAGATTCTCAACATACACATGGCCGATGCGGTCAAAACTTATATCGTTGAATTAGTAATGGCGACCCGCCAGCCACAAAACTATAGTAACGAATTAGCTCAACAAATTGCATATGGCGTTAGCCCGCGTGCAACACTGGCGTTGTCACGCGGTGCACGAGCACACGCTTGGTTACAAGGGCAAGACTTTGTTAGCCCGGATAATGTACAGGCGGTAGTTCATGATGTGTTTCGTCATCGTTTACTTTTAAGTTTCGAAGCCGAGGCGATGGGCAAAAGTGTCGACGACCTCGTCAATGACATTCTAAACTGGGTAACCTTGGTATGAATGAGTCGCCTGCCGTTTATAGTGATTTAACGCGCTTAAACGCTTGGCGGTTTCACGTGAAACATTTAAAGCTAGGGCACCAACAAAACATAATGGCGCAAGTCGGCGGCTCAAATCGTACACTGCGAAAAGGCCGTGGAATGGATTTTAACGAAGTACGGCCTTACCAAGCTGGAGACGATGTACGTCATATAGATTGGCGCGTAACCGCCCGTACCCAAAAAACGCACACCAAACTCTTTAGTGAAGAACACGAGCGTCCAATTGTATTTATAGTAGAACAAAGCCCGACGCTTTTTTTTGGTAGCCAGCGCTGCTTTAAATCGGTATTGGCTTTGGATTGTTTAGCGATTTTAAGCTGGGCAAGCTTAAATCAAGCTGATCGTGTCGGTGGCTTAGTAATGGGTTTAAAGCCAAGCAGCTGGGTAGAACCTAAGCGACAACACAAAGTATTGCAACAATTGTTTCATCAGGCCTTGCTACAAAACCAGCAGCTCAATAAGCCGGGTATAACCAACCACCAGGCCTGGTCACAAACACTAAAACAGGTGCAGCCGCTTATTCATCCAGCGAGTCGGTTAATTTTAATTGGCGATGGCTTTAATTTAGATGAAGACGCCTTCAAAACTTTGAAAACGATAGCACGCCACAACACGATAGATTTTTTGCATATCGAAGATGAACTTGATAAACAATTACCGGCCATCAGCCATTTATCGGTTACGGATGGTGAACGTAGTATAAATATTGACAGTCAGAATCCTGTGGTTGGCCAAGCCTATACAAATCAATATCACCAGGCCTGGTGGTCATTAAAACAACGTTTACAAGCGCTTAAAATACCTTTAATCAGTATTGATCCCAGCCAATCGACGATTGAAACCTTAGTTAGAAATAAGTTACTTCGACCATGAATTCAGAAGCCTTACAACAGTTAGAAGATATTATTATTCCGCCCGCCGTTGGTTGGTGGCCACTGGCAATCAGTGTTTGGATAAGTTTGATTTCGTTAATGGGTTTAATTGTGGCGTTAATTTGGTATTTTCGTTTACGCCACAAACAGCGTTTATATCGTCGAATAGCCCGTCAACATTTAAATCAAATTGATCAAACGGACGATCAAGCCTTTTTAATTGAGATTAACCGTTTGCTCAAACAAGTCGCGATCACCACCTATGGTCGACAAACCTGCGCGCATTTAGACCACCAGGCCTGGTTGGACTTTTTAAAATCCAAAGCTCAATTTATCAAAATCCCCAAAGCCTTTGAAAAAATCAACCAACGTTATCGAACAGACTTGCCCGCTTTAACTAACAAAGACAAAAAACAAATCCAGCGTTACGCAAAACGTTGGATTGAGCGGCATCATTTATGATTAACCAGGTCAAAACAGCATGAATACATTACTTGCTCAGTTAGACAACTTCCATTTTATTTGGCCGTGGCTTGGGGTACTGGTGTTATTGCCGTGGTTTGTAGTGCGTTTATTAAAACCCGCCAGCCAACCACAGAAACCCTTAATTGCGCCGCATTTATTATCACGCTTAAATCAAATACCCAATAAAACCGACTTAATCCTGACGGCGGGTTCGGCTCGATTTAGTTTGTTATGGCTGATCATTTGGTTATTAGTGATACTCGCCGCGATGCGACCTGTTTGGTTTTTAACCCCTACACCATTTGAATCCAGCGGGCGCGATATGATGTTATCGGTGGATTTATCCGGCAGCATGGAAAAGCCCGATATGATAGTGCAGGGACGTGAGGTTGATCGTCTCACTGCATTAAAAAGTGTGGTGGATGAATTTATTGCTCAACGCCAAGGCGACCGAATCGGCTTAATTGTATTTGGCACACAAGCCTTTATGGTAAGCCCACTAACCTATGATTTAAATGCAATCCGCCGATTATTGAGCGAAACCGCCATCAGTATGGCCGGCAACAATACCGCGTTAGGCGACTCGATTGGTTTGGCGATAAAACATCTAAAACAGGCTAATAATCAAAAAGCCGTGTTGGTGTTATTAACCGACGGGTCAAATAATGCGGGTGCGGTTGATCCAATTGTCGCCGCCCAAAAAGCGGCCGAAGCTGGCCTGGTGATTCATACCATTGCATTTGGCCAAGTTGGCAACCAAAATGGCAATCGAGATATTGATACTCAAACCTTACAAACTATCGCCGAATTAACCGGTGGTGAAGCTTTTATGGCGAGTCAAACTGATCAACTTGCACGCATCTATCAGCGTATTAATGAAATTGAATCCAGCCACTTCACGCTCAATCAATACCGCGCACGGACCGAACTCTATATTTGGCCACTCGGTTTGGCTTTAATGCTGAGTTTCTATTTAGCTTGGCAACGAACACGCACAAAAAAACACCTGCATAGTGGAGACGTGACATGAACGAACTGGTGTTTTTAAGACCTTATTGGTTATTAGCTTTATTGCCTGCAGCCTATTTATGGTGGCGAGTAAAACGCAATCAAACTCAACAATCCGACTGGAAAAACTGGATTGATCCAGCGTTTCATCCTTATTTACTGGCGGAAAAAAACATCAAAACTGCTGGATCAAACTGGGCTTTGGTGGGATTAGCTATTATTTGGCTGAGTGCCATCCTTGCATTAAGTGGCCCAAGTTGGAACAGTGTGCAACTGCCCGCTCAAAAGACCAACAGCGGCAGCGTGATCGTTTTAGATTTGTCGTTGTCGATGTATGCTGATGATTTAGAACCTAACCGACTGACACGAGTGCAATTTAAGTTAACCGACTTGCTAAAAGAAAACCCAGGTTTACGCACCGGTCTTGTCGCCTATTCAGGCTCTGCCCACATTATTTCGCCTATATCGGATGACAATGCCACCTTATTAAATCTGTTGCCGCACCTCAATCCACTGATCATGCCGGCCTATGGATCCGACGCGATCGCCGGTTTTAGGCTTGCAAATGAGTTGTTAGAAAGTGCGCAAATAAATCAAGGTCATATTATTTGGATAACCGATGATATAGAACCAAGACAAACGGATACACTTAAAGAACTAATTAAACAAAACAACCTCAGCTTAAGTATATTAGCGGTTGGTAGTCAAACCGGGGGGGCCGTAAAAATACCCGAATATGGTTTATTAAAAGACTTACAAGACCGTTTAGTTCAAGCGCCACTGCCCTTAGCTGATTTACAAAACTTTAGCCAACAAGCCAATGCGAAACTGGTTCGGTTACAACTTAACAACCAAGATTTAGACAGCTTAACACCGACCTATTTAGCGGAAGAAAAGCGTGAGGAAGAGGACGCAAAACAGCTCAGCCAGGCATTAGATTATGGTGTATATTTGATCGTCTTAATTTTGGTTTTGGCCGCTTTATCGGCTCGACGTGGCTGGGTTTTATCCATTGCTTTTATCACACTGGTACCAGGCCTGGTCGTATCTCCGCCGAGTTTTGGTGAAACGCAAAACCCAAGTCTCAATAAACCTGAAAACGAAGCCAACCAACCCGAAATTAAACTTTCAGATCGGTGGCGTGAGGTTTATTTAACTGGCGATCAACGCGGCTACCAGGCCTGGTTGAATCAAAATTATATCGCAGCCGAACGCGAGTTTGCTGATCCGGCATGGAGAGGTAGCGCGTTATATCGTCAAGCGAAATACGCCGAAGCCGCCGAAGCCTTTAACAAAGTAGAAACGGCAAACGGTCGCTATAATCTAGGCAATGCCTTAGCGAAGTCGGGCGAACTGGAAGCCGCCAAACAAGCCTATCAACAAGCATTGGAAAAAAAACCCAACTTTAAACAGGCGCAACGCAATTTAGAAATTGTTGAAAATCTCCTCAAACAGCAAGCACAACAAAACCCGTCGGAAGACGGCGGTACTGATCAAAATAAACAACAATCTGATAAAGCCGATTCTACTCAATCAGAAACCAATTCAACACAGAATAACAAGGAATCAGACCAAACCAATCCAAACTCTGAGCAGAATCAATCGAACCCTGACGAAACTCAAACACAACAACAAAATGCATCGGCCAGTGAACAAGAATCAGATGCTAGCACCGAACAAAGCTTAAATGAAACCAGCGAAACCACTCAGCCAGAACCAACCGAACCTGAAGCAAACTCAAAAGAGCTGACTGGCTCTAAGCAGGGCTTAAAAAACTCAGATAAGGATGAATCTTCTCAACAAGCTAATCAACGCGAACGAGAACAAGCCGATAAGGCCTGGTTGAATCAAATACAAGATGAACCGGGATTGTTTTTAAGACGTAAATTTGACTATCAATATCAACAAAATCCCCCGGATGACCCCCAGCAAAACGAGCGTAAAATATGGTAAATTCCAAACAACTTCGCCCCTTAGTTTTTATATTGTTGGTTTTAAACCTCATACCAGGCCTGGTATGGGCGGATAAAACTCTGCAAGCCAGTGTAGATCACAATCTAATTGAACAGGGCGATATTATTCAACTGAATATTAGCGCCAATTTTCAAACCACCAGTCGCGGGCCAGACTTAGAGCCGCTCAAAAAAGACTTTGAAGTATTAGGTTCGCAAGCTTCCAATCAATTACAAATCGTAAACGGTCAGTTCAGTGCTGTAACTAATTGGGATGTGCAAATTTTAGCCAAACGCATTGGCGAGCTTAAAATACCGTCTTTTGAAGTCGAAGGGCTCAATACCCAGCCGATTCAAATTCGTGTGTCACCCGCCTCTAAAAAACAAAGCGACTATCAAGTTAGTTTTTTAGAGGCTCAAGTCGATAACACCAACCCTTACGTACAAAGTGAAGTACTCTATACGCTGCGTTATTACCACTTAGGTTCGTTAGTGCGCGGTAATATTGATTCGCCAGAGTTTGATGGGTTTATGGTCGAGCGCCTACAAAACCAACGCAGTTTTGAACGTCAGCTAGACAGTCGTACTTATCGAGTTTATGAATGGGTTTATGCGCTTTATCCACAGTCAAGTGGTGACATAAGCATTCCAACCCAACATTTTGATGGCACCTTATTGCATCAGCGCCAATTACGCCAAATTGAACAAAGTTCAGAAGCCATACAACTTAATGTCAAACCCATTCCAGCTGATTTTCCAGCTAACACCAATTGGTTGCCCGCCAAATCATTACAACTTACAGACGAATGGACACAACCCGATACATTAAAAACAGGCGAAACCTTAGGTCGGCGCATTACGCTGCAAGCACGCGGTCTAAAAGCCAGCCAACTACCCAGCCTGGAATGGAAAGAAACCCAAGAGTACCGACTATATAGCGATCCGGTGAGTCAAAATGACCACATTGAAGCTGGCGGTTTGAGCAGTCATAAAATGCAGGACTTTATGATGGTTCTGCTCAAACCCGGAGAGATTCGTTTCGATTCAATAGAAATACCCTGGTGGAACACCCAAACCGACCAATTAGAAATCGCGCGCTTAGACCCAAAACCTTTCAAGGTAGACGATAACCCAGCGGTAGATCAAGCATTAGGTTTAACCAATCCTACTTATAACAACCCGGTAGTGCATGACCATACAAACTCATTATTTTGGCCATTAATCAGCGGTTTATTCGCCATTTTATGGCTGATCACACTGGGAGTATTATTTAAACGAGGTCGCGTAAATAAATTAAGTCCTAAAACAGAGTCAAGCCAGCATGAAGGAAATTTAATTCAACTGGATGACGCTAACATTGCGCAACTGAGTCAACTATCGGATGCTCAGCTGGATTTAGCACTCAAACATTGGCTTAAAATCCATTATCAAATTAATCACTGGAGCGAACTGCAACAAAAGCAGCCCCGACTTTATGAACTTATGCAGCGCTTGCAAACCCAGCTATATCATCCGCAAGCTTCAAAATTAGATTTTGACCGACAAGCTTTATTACATGAATTGAATGGCTTAACCACACAAGAACAACGTCACCCAAGCTCACCATTAGTAGACTTATATCCTAGCCAAAAATCCAGTACGAACAAAAATTGATCTCACCGAATTTTTGATTGTTAAAAGAGTTTTAATTCTAATTGCTATTGCAAATTAATATCATTTAGCTTACATTTGCACTTAAGAATTCAATCAGCAAATGGCAGCGACATGTTAAAGATCAGCGACATACAAGTTGTTTACAATCAAACACCGGTACTAGACCAGTTTAATCTGGATATTAGTGCCGGTGAAATTGTGGGTATCCTTGGTCCAAGCGGGTGCGGAAAAAGCACTTTGCTGCGTGCCATCGCGGGGTTTGTAGAAATCGCAAAAGGTGAAATTTGTCTAAATAACGATTGTTTAGCTAGTTGCCAATGCACGATCCCGCCAGAAAAACGCGGAGTAGGTATGGTATTTCAAGACAATGCGCTGTTTCCACATTTAACCGTCGAAGAAAATATTGCCTTTGGTCTAAACAAAATGCCGAAAGCTGAACGTAAAACCCGCGTGGCTGAACTCATTGAACTCATCCAACTACAAGGATTAGAACAACGTTATCCACATGAGTTATCTGGCGGCCAACAACAACGCGTTGCCTTAGCACGCGCTTTAGCGCCGCGTCCAAGTTTAATCTTGTTTGATGAACCCTTCTCAAACCTGGATACCACTTTAAGTGAACATTTAGCGATTGAAATTCGTCAGCTTCTTAAACAACAAAATACCTCAGCCATCCTTGTCACACATACTTTCCGTGAAGCAGAGTTGATGTGCGATCGTTATGGCACGCTTGAAAGCTGTTTGTTGGGAAACGCTGAATGGCAACATACTAACGCCGCCTAAAACGGTAGGCTAAAAAACTAAAACGCCCACTTCGGCGTTTTTTTTGAAATGTAAATATTAATAATTCTCTTTTACAAAAACCTAATCAACATGAGGTCTAATCATGAAAAAAATAATCGCAGCAATTTTAGCAAGCAGCAGCTTACTAATGATGGGATGTTCACAAGACCAAGAAACAGATCAAGCCCAAGCAGATAACGCAAAAGTCGTCGTTTATAGCGCGCGTGCTGAACATTTAATCAAACCACTGTTTGATGAATTCACAAAGCAAACTGGGATTGAAGTGCAATTTCAAACTGGTAAAGCAAACGCTTTGGTGGAACGCTTAAAGGCCGAGTCAAGCAATACCCCTGCCGATATTTTAATGACAACCGATGTGGGTAACCTCTGGTATGCCGCTGATCAAGGTTTATTTCAACCAATGAACAGTGAAATTATTGAACGTAATATTCCAGTGCATTTACGAGATCCTGAGCAACTCTGGACGGGTTTATCGGTTAGAGCGCGTACTTTGGTTTACCATCAAGATCGCGTTTCTGCCGACCAGGTAGTAAGTTATGAAGACCTAGCGGATCCCAAATGGCAGGGTCGCTTATGTTTACGCACCTCTAATTCGGTATATAACAAATCGTTAGTCGCGTCATTAATCGAGCATCATGGTGAAGAAAAAACCACCCAAATTATAACCGGTTGGGTAAATAATTTAGCGGCGAAACCCCAGTCAAAAGACTCGCATGTTATGGACGCCATTTTGGCTGGTCAATGCGATATTGGTTTGGTAAATACTTATTACTATGGTCGTCTGCAGGCTGAAAACCCAGATACACCATTACGCTTAGGTTGGGCTAACCAAACAACCACCGGTACCCATATCAACGTTTCAGGTGCAGGCTTATTAAAGCATGCGAACAATACCGAAAACGCACTGAAACTCATCGAATGGTTATCAGAAAAACCGGCGCAGCAAATTTTTGGCGCTCTCAACCGTGAATATCCGGCTAATCCGAATGTAACAGTGGATCCACAAGTTGAGTCTTGGGGTGTGTTTAAACAAGACGAAATTAATCTAAAACGCCTAGGTGAATTACAACAAGCCGCTACTATGCTTATTAATCGCGTAAATTATGAGTAAAAAAGTGTGCGACAGACACAACTTGCTTCGGGTTTCGCACTAAAATAAGCGCATGAATTCTAAAACCCTTTGGCACATTGCTTTGTGGGGGTTGATCATCTTGATCAGCCTGCCACTTCTTCGCATATTAAGCGCATGGTTTGAACCCAGTTCAGCCATTTGGCAACACCTATCCGACACCCTTTTATGGGACATGATCACCAATACCTTATGGTTATTGTTGGGTGTAGGCATTGGCGTGACTTTGCTTGGTGTCAGTTTGGCTTGGTTTGTCACTATGTGTGAATTTCCGGGTCGAAAGATATTGGAATGGATGTTGTTTTTACCCTTTGCCATCCCAGCCTATGTGCTGGGTTTTGTGTATTTAGGTTTGTTCGACTTTCCCGGGCCGGTGCAAACTTACTTGCGTGAATTGTTTGGCTGGAGCGGATTGGATATTCGAGACGGCAAACTCAGCATCATGATCGTGATGTCACTCGTGCTTTATCCCTATGTTTATATGCTGGCGCGTAATGCCTTTTATAGCCAAAATAATACCTTGGTTGAAAGTGCACGTTTATTAGGAATGTCAGGTTTTGGCATTTTTTGGCGAATCTCTGTGCCTATGGCGCGACCTGCCATTGCCGCAGGTGTAATGTTGGCCTTAATGGAAACCCTAGCCGATTTTGGAACCGTCGCGATTTTTAATTATTCCACTCTAACCAGTGGCATATTCAGCGTGTGGGAAAATTTTCGATCTTTGCAAGCCGCGGCTCAGCTATCGACTTTATTACTCGGTATTGCGGTTTTGCTGATTTTTATCGAACGTTGGAGTCGTGGTCGAGCGAGATACGATTCCAATAAACGCATGACTTTACGGCCTTATAAACTGAAAGGTCACCAGGCCTGGTTGGTGACAAGTTTGGTAGGCTCGGTAGTTTTATTCGCCTTTATTTTGCCAGTATTGCAATTGTTATTCTGGTCTCTAGCTAGCTTAAACCTAGAGTGGGATGCACGTTATTTAGACTGGATAAGCAATAGCTTTGTATTAGCGGTTGGAGCGGCCTTATTAACGGTTGGGCTTGCTGTGATTGTAAACAGTGTACGTCAGCAAACTCATTTATCTTGGCCATTAAAAACCGGTATTAGGTTTGCTAACTTAGGTTATGCCTTACCTGGTTCTGTTTTGGCCGTGGGCATCATGTTATTGATTATTGATATTGGTGAGTTTGTTTCACCTGGTCAGGGAATCTGGCTGAGTAGTGGTATTTTTGCTTTGTTATTGGCTTATATGGTGCGATTTTTAGCGGTCGCTTATGGGCCGGTTGAAAGCAGTTTTGATAGTATTACGCCTTCTATGACCGAAGCCGCCCGCAGTTTAGGTGCCAATACATCTCGTTTAGTTTCACATGTATATTTTCCACTACTAAAACCAGGCCTGGTGGTGGCTGGATTTATGGTAGCCGTAGATGTAATGAAAGAATTGCCCGCCACCTATTTATTACGCCCGTATGGTTGGGATACCTTAGCGATACGCGTATATGAATTAAGTTCAGAAGGTTTGTATGAACGCGCGGCGATACCGTCGTTAATGCTGTTAGGATTGGGTTTATTAGGGCTCTATATGGTGCATCGGATCAATAAACGCTATAAAATTCGAGCTAAATAAAATTACACATTAAACCGATTAACGAAGCCGTTGATCAGTTTGCGCATCCCAAATTTGAGACGGATTCTCTAGGCCGCCTAACGCCGCCTCTAAACACCAAACGTGATGATTAAAATAATCCATCACTTGTTGACAATTTTTCGCCGGTGGCAAGGTCGCCGGGTTCGCTGAGGTGGAGACCAGCACAGTATCACCACACAACGCCTGAACAATTGGGTGATGGCTTAATCTAACGGCAACACTCGTATGAATACCACTAATCCAGCTCGGACAAATATCTGTTTTGGGTATAACCCAAGTTATCGCTTGATCGGCTTGTTTCCACGAATCTAAAATCTTTTGAGACCAGGCCTGGTGCTGCAGTTTACAAAATTGGTCTAAGGCTTTAACTTCGGCCGCAATCAAGATCAAACCTTTTGATTGAGGTCTTTGTTTTAAAGCTAACAAATGCTCAACCGCTTTTTGATTTAACGGATCACAACCCAACCCATAAACCGCCTCTGTTGGATAAGCAATCACATCGCCCTGCTTAATACGTAAACGTGCCTCACTAATTTGCTCTAAAAGCCGTTTATCAAACATGTTTGACCTCTTGTAAATCAAGCCACCTGTGGAAAATTAGGCGGTGTATGGGTGGGGTTATGCGGCGGATCAACTGGCTCTAAACCATGCAAAGCACGGATACGTTGACACTCTGGATTAATAGAACCATCCTCTAACCACAAAGGAAAATCACGGCAAGCTGATGGGCGCTTATCATAGATAGAGCAGGATACCTCAACCCCAACTTCACCGCTTAAAGCTACGCAACGCGGGGTTTTACAGTTGGTACCCTGCATACAAATATAATGCGGGTTGATGTTTTCCGTCAACTCAACTGGCACGCTTCCGCCTAAAAACGGATCCGCTTCTGCCCAATAAAAAGATACACGAAAATGACTGCAACACACACCACAAGACAAGCATGGATTAAAACTATCCATACATTAGACTCCAAATAAATACCGTTTAATAGAGTGGCCCAACGTAAAATCCGATCAAATTCGGATGGCTTATTCTACTCAGAGTTAGACAAAAAAATAGCCTGTTAAGCAAACTATTTTTTACTTAACAAGCTTATTTTTGAATCAAATAAATTGGACTATTTTTGCTTGTCTTTTGTTGCTTCACTTAACAAGTTTGGTGGCAAATCATCCTCTTCTAAATGCTGATTATTCCATGGCAAAATACCTGAAGAGGTGTGTAAGAATTGTAAATAACGCTCAAAATGATCCAAAATATCAGAAATCAAATCAGCTTGTTCATAACCATATACATCATATGATTGGCTGCCACGACGTAGAAAAACTTCCGCTCGGTAATAATGGGTTTCCTCCGCTTCATCAGCTCGATTAATTTCAGGATAGGCATAACCTGGCAAAGTATAGTTACGTAATCGAATTTCATAAATAAACTCAATTTGCTCGGCTTTAAATACTTCAATTCTAACCCGACATTGATCTTCATCAACAAACACTTGAGCTGGCCAGTCTTGTGATTTCAACTCTTTTTCGACCTGTCTCATGCTGGGTAGAACTGTCATCATAATAAAATCTTCTACTTGTTGGCGGCTTGGAAAATCCACCAAACTGGCTAAACGTTGCTTCCAAACTTTGGTTGATTGGTGAGCACGCCCACCTTGCATCGCATTTTGTAAACTAATATCTCGATGGGTTTCGATATTCAGCGCACGCCACATACCAAAGGCGGCGATTAACATAATCACCGCAAAGGGTAAGGCACTCACGATCGAAGCCGTTTGTAAGGCGCTTAAACCACCGGCTATTAAAAGCACCGATGCCACCACGCCCAATAAGGCCGCCCAGAAAACACGTTGCCAAACTGGCGTATTAAGTGCGCCACCTGAGGCTAATGAGTCAATAACTAAAGCGCCTGAATCGGCTGAGGTTATAAAAAACGTAATAATTAAAAATACAGCCAAGAATGAAACAATACTGCTATAAGGCAATAATTCAAATAATTGAAAAAGGGCTATCGCATGATCGGCCTGAACTTGGTCAATTAAACTTGTATAACCTTCAACCATAATCAAATGTAAGGCCGTGTCGCCAAATACAGAGAACCATAAAAACGTAAAAATGGTTGGCACCAACATCACGCCTAATACAAACTGGCGAATGGTACGGCCTCGGCTAATTTTGGCAATAAACAAGCCGACAAACGGGGCCCACGCAATCGTCCAACCAAAAATAAATAACGTCCAGTTGCCAATCCAATCACTGGATGTATAAGCTTGCAAACTAAACGTACGCTCAACAATGCCACTCAAGTAACTGCCGGTGTTTTCTAGAAAGGTTTCAAGAATAAAAATGGTTGGGCCAACAATAAACACAAATGCCATAATCGCGATGGCAATAGCGATATTGATTAATGACAAACGTTTAATGCCTTTATCCATCCCAGCTACCACCGAAATAATAGCTAAACCGGTAATCACCGCAATCGTAATGACCTGAGTGGTGATACCAACCGGAATACTTGGCCAAAGATAATTCATACCTGCGTTAATTTGGGAAACCGATAAACCCAAGGTTGTGGCTATACCAAAGGTGGTACCTAATATGGCAAAAGTATCAACGGTATGCCCCATTGGACCGTGAATTTTTTCACCAATTAATGGGTAAAGGGTTGATCGCATGGATAAAGGCAAACCATGACGAAATGCAAAATACGCGAGAGTTAATCCTACTAAACCGTAAATCGCCCAAATATGAAAACCCCAATGGAAAAACGCGATTTGCATGGCTTGTTTGGCCGCATCTACTGTTTCGGCCGCACCTTCTGGCGGTGACGCATAATGTAAAACCGGTTCTGCGACACCAAAGAATAACAGCGCAATACCGTATCCGGCCGAAAATAACATCGCAAACCAAGACGTAAAACTGTATTCCGGTACCGCATGATCTGGACCGAGTTTAATACTTCCCCAACTGGTGAAGGCTATTGAAACAATAAAAACTAAGAAAATAGCCACCGATAACATGTAAAACCAACCAAAACTATCGGTGATATAGGATAAGGTTTGGGAAAAAACTTGGCCAGCAAATTCAGGATTACTCAGCGTACCAACAATCATTAAAAAAATAACGACTACCGCTGGGATAAATACCGGTATTAATACGGTGGAAGGCCAAGTGAATTTTATTGAACGCATAAGGGTTCTCCAGATTTTTGATGTTTATAACCTTAACAAAAACCCTTTGCAAAAGGAATCAACAATCCCCGTATTTAATAGCTTAATGGAATTTAATCAAATAGTTAAAGATAGGAAAAAACACGAATTTTTGATAAAGTGGCGGCCACTATAATCTCGAGTCATCAACATGATAAAACTGGTTGTAATTGATTTAGACGGTACGTTATTAAATCCTGAGCACACTATTTCTCAAATTTCGATACACACCTTACAACAGTTATATCAACAAGGTATTGAAATCATGTTGGCCACTGGTCGACATTATCAAGATGTGTATTTATTAGCTCAACAATTACAAATTCCAAGCTGCTTAATTACTTCAAATGGGGCAAGAGTTCATAACGAACAAGCTAAACTTGTTTATGAAAACCATATTCCAGAATACTTAGTGCACCAAATTTTGAGTTTATCTTCTGGATATGAAGTCCATCGAAATCTTTACCAACAAGATTTATGGTTGGTGGAAGAACCTAACGAACCCTTGCTCAATATTCATCATAGCTCTGGATTTGAATACCAAATTACCAACTTTGATGATATAGATTGTCAGCATATTGATAAATTTTACTTTAATGCGCCTCATCAAAAATTGAAACCACTTCAACAGCAACTAATGAAAAAATTGGCTGACCAACTTTATATTACTTTTACAACTGAAAATTATTTAGAAGTCATGAATAAAGGGGTATCGAAAGGTCAAGCACTAGAAAAAGTGTTGATTCAAAAAAACATTAAAGCGTCTGATGTGATGGCATTTGGTGATGGCTTAAACGATGTGGATATGTTGAAGTTAGTAGGTTATCCAATCATTATGCAAAATGCTCACCCGGATTTAAAAGCCCAATTACCGAGTGCCGCACAAACTAAATCTAATGCCGAAGACGGGGTGGCTTACTATTTGCAAACGCACCTTCTTAAGTCTTTTCAAAGTTAGTATTTTGTGATTATTTGCCGATACAAAAGGAACTAAATATTCGACCCAATAAATCATCTGAACTGAAACGACCCGTGATTTCAGACAAGGCATTTTGGGCTAATCTTAAATCCTCGGCCACCAACTCACCGGCTGCAAAATGTTCAAGCTGATGTTGCGCATTGTGAACCGAATCTAACGCTAGCTGAATCGCATCTAAATGACGCTTTCGCGCCATAAACACACCTTCTGAGGTTTGCTGGAAACCCATAACTTCTTTTAAATGTGACGTTAGTAGATCTAAACCGGTTTTATGTTTAGCCGATAACCAAATTTCAGTGTGATCGTCGGTTTCCACCAGGCCTGGTTGTGCTTCAACCAAATCAATTTTATTACGAATTAAACTAACCGCCAAGTTAGGTGGCAATTTATCCAAAATAGCTTGATCTTCTGGATGAATCGTTTCACCAGCCTGTAATACAACTAAAACACGATCTGCATTTTCAAGCGCTTTCCACGCGCGTTCAATACCAATTTTTTCAACTTGATCGGTCGAATCCCTTAAGCCGGCTGTGTCTAAAACATGCAAGGGCATACCATCAATATGAATTTCTTCTTTTAAAACATCACGCGTTGTACCAGCTATATCCGTCACAATTGCGCTTTCACGACCGGATAATGCATTCAGTAAACTCGATTTTCCAGCATTTGGTCGCCCTAATATTACGACTGACATGCCTTCTCGTAACAATACCCCTTGTTGTGCTGATTTTTGAATCGCAATTAAACGTTGTAACAAATGCTCGATTTGACCCGCTACATGGCCATCAGATAAAAAATCAATTTCTTCTTCTGGAAAATCTATCGCGGCTTCTACATATAACCGTAATTGAATTAAAGCCTCAACCATTTCATCAATCTGATACGAAAAATTGCCTTGTAAAGACTTTAAAGCGCTACGTGCAGCCTGGTCAGAAGAAGCTTCAATAATATCGGCTATGGCTTCGGCTTGAGCTAAATCTAACTTGTCGTTTAAAAATGCCTGTTTAGAAAACTCACCCGGTTGAGCTAGGCGTGCACCTAATTCAATTACTCGAGTTAGGATCCATTGCAAAATAATGGGTCCACCATGAGCTTGGAGTTCTAAAACATCTTCGCCTGTAAATGAATGCGGTGCTTGAAAATAAAGTGCTATTCCTTGATCAAGTATTTGATTTTCAGAGCCATAGAATGCACCGTAATGGGCTTTTCTAATGGAAGGTAGAGAACCCAGCATCTTTTTTGTAATATCAGCAACAAGAGGTCCTGATACACGCACAATACCAACTCCACCACGGCCAGGTGGAGTTGCAATTGAAGCTATGGTATCGGTTTGGTTAAAGGTCATAGATTAATTGAAATCAAAATCATCCAGATCAGGCTTAGGTGGGTTGCCATCATAAATTAGGTTATTGCGATATTGTAAATAACTTTCACGATAAAAAATATACGGATCATATGAATCCTTAACCGTTTCAATCAAATCCATAACTTGGACGTAATTATCAAATTGATCGGCAACTAAAATTTTGGTTCGGCCTTGCATATCAGTTTGAATAATATAGTTGTAGGTCGGGTTATAACCGCCATCAACACCAGACCCAACCAATTCACGGAAAGTGTAACCACCCACAACTGGCAATACGACAAACGAGGATTCTTTCCATAGTCCCCATTTATACATAGTTTGACCAAAGTCTTCTTTTTGATAAGGCAAACCAGCTGGTGTTGCAATATCTAGTAAACCTCCCAAGCCAAAAACCGTGTTAATGGTAAAGCGCATAAAATCGCCTAAAGCTTGTTCTACTTCCCCTTGAAGCAAATTGTTAGTCATGTTTAATGGCATTTTTAAGTTA
This sequence comes from Thiomicrospira pelophila DSM 1534, assembly GCF_000711195.1. NCBI lineage: Bacteria > Pseudomonadati > Pseudomonadota > Gammaproteobacteria > Thiotrichales > Piscirickettsiaceae > Thiomicrospira > Thiomicrospira pelophila. The sequence continues at coordinate 168,913 of NZ_JOMR01000001.1, forward strand.
ATAAAAAAATTATGTATGCCAGTTCTAGCGGGTTGAGGAACGTATTTTTTATAAGATTTACCTATCGGCTTGCCGACTAAATCATGAAACTCTATGTTTAATTCAAACATAGAGCGGTTAAAGGATTCATATGGATCTTCAGCATTCATTTGAGCTGACGTTCTAGAAGAGAATAATAAGCATAAAAATGCTATTAGCATGTATTTAATGGATTTCATAATAATTCGTACAATTAGTGTTTCTGTATTGTACAAGGAATCCGAATATTGTTTAGCGCGATTTTTAAAGTGTTGAGTAGTTGTTTACGCGGAAAACTCTTTCGCCAAGCTAACGCTACCGTTCGAGATAATAGAGTTGATTCGATTTCTTTAACGGTAAATAAGTCGGCATCATGAGTGTTAAGTGAGCTACAAGGTAAAATAGTAATACCGGCTCCTGAAGCAACCATAAAACGTATAGTCTCTAATGAACTGCCTTCTAAGGTACGTTGTAATTGAGTGTGTTGTAGGTTCAAGTTGTTTAAGTTTGGAAAGGCATCGACTACTTGATCTCGAAAACAGTGACCTGCACCAAGTAGTAACAGAGTTTCCTTTTCAATGTCCGCTAAAGTAAGTTTAGATTTATTAGTTAGCTGGTGATCGTTAGGTAATGCGACTACAAAAGGCTCTTCATAAAGTTCCAATGTTTCGATATGAGGGTCATTAAAAGGTAACGAAAGGATTACTACATCTAAGTCACCATTTTTTAGTTTATCAATTAAGTTAACAGTGTAATTTTCTTCTAGAATAAATGGAATTTTTGGTGCTAGTTGATGAAATTCTGGTATCAATTTAGGTAATAAATAGGGTGCGATTGTATAAATGGCACCAACTTTTAATTCTCCACTGTGATCACCTTGCTCTTCTTTTGCTATTTGTTTAATTAGATAGCTTTTATGTAAGATGTCTTCAGCAAGTCTAATAACTTCTTCGCCTATCGGCGTGATAATTATTTCTGACTTATGGCGCTCAAAAATGGTTATACCGAGTTCTTCTTCAAATTTTTTAATGGCAATACTTAAAGTTGGTTGGCTAACAAAGCAGATTTCGGATGCTTTACGAAAATGGCGTTCTTTTGCTACTGCGACGATATATTTAAGCTCATTAAGTGTCATAAAGTTATCCCTATAAAGTATTTAATTTTTTCTTTCTTTCTTTTTTTTGTTTTTATTGTGCAGATCTATAAAACGTATAACTTAAATTTAAACTTATGAAACAACAACTTGCATTGTTATTAACCTGTCTAAGAACCAGGGTTGTTTTGTTTGTATGAGGTGTGTGCGAATTGTGGATAACATTTGAACTTTATAAAAACATCAAACTTACCCACAGTTGTACACATCTTGTTAGTCAAGTTGTTGGCTTGTGATCTAAGGCTTTCTGTTAGACAATTCTTAAACCAAAATTATGAGGCTGTTATGTTTTTACAACTTGTTCAACAACGACGTACTATTTATCAGTTTATTGATCAAAAGGTCGAATCTAAAAAGTTAAATCAATGTTTAGAGGCGGCTATTTGGGCACCGAATCATGGTTTAACTCAACCTTGGCGATTTTATGTTATCGGTAATCAAACTCAACAAGCACTTACTCAATTGTACGCTAAACTGCGAGCTGATAAGCGTGCTTTAGCGGGTTCAGAGGAACACCAAGCTATCTATTTAAAAGCTTGTGACCGTTTTATGGCGAATCCTCAAATTGTGATTGTAGGTCAGGTTTGCAGTTCAGATTCAGTAAAATCAAAGGAAGACTATGCAGCTTGTGCATGTGCGATCCAAAACTTTCAATTAGCGGCGTGGGAACAAGGATTAGGCGTTCAATGGAGTACTGGCCCTATTATAAATGAGGCTGAAACTTATCAATTATTAGGCTTAAATTCAGCCGAGATTAAACTGATTGGGATTTTATATATGGGTTATCCTGAATGTATTCCAGAATCGCAACGTTTGCCATTGTCGAAAGTCGTTAAAAGCTATCCTTAAGATTGCATTTCTGAAATTACATTACCTAATAATTCAGTTAGACGATCATTTTCAGAATAGTTTACTGGGCAGTCAATTACCGTGACAGTAGGTGATTTTAAGGCCTCTTCTAGAGTCGGCAAGAGTTGATCAGCATTCTCAATACGATGTGCTTTAGCGCCGAAGGATTGAGCATATTGAACAAAGTCCGGATTTTTAAAATCTATAAACGCTGAACGTCCGTATTTTCTTTTTTGTTTCCACTCAATCAAGCCGTACTGACTGTCATTCCAAATTAATATAACAATTGGCGCATTACAGCGCATTGCGGTTTCGATTTCTTGAGAGTTCATCATAAACCCGGCGTCTCCAGTCACCGCGACTACCGCTTGATTAGGAAAAGCTAATTTTGCCGCTATTGCGCCAGGCACGGCAATTCCCATACCAGCAAAGCCATTCGAAATAATGCAGGTGTTGGGTTTTTCGGCTCTGAACATACGTGCCATCCACATTTTATGCGCACCCACATCACAAATAGCAATGTCGTCAGACTTCATGGCTGTTCTTAAATCCCAAATGATTTTTTGTGGCAGTAAAGGCCAATCTTGGCTATTTGAGCAGCGATTCATTTCTTGCATAGTGGCATCACGTAAAGGATGATCAATTGGCTGTGGTTCAGCCAAATTAATTAGGCTACGCAAGTTTTGAAGATTATGCGCTATATCTCCCACCAACTCAATTTCGGGCATATAGCTGGAATCAACTTCAGCCGCTAAGGTATCGATATGAATTATTTTATGATTACGATTTGGGTTCCATAAATGGGGATGGTATTCCACCATATCAAATCCAATACAAATAACGATATCGGCTTTGGAAAAACCGCCATTTTCATAGTCACCTTTTTGCAGTCCAGCGGTACCCATTGCAATCGTATTTTTGAAAAAAGGCACGATGCCTTTTGCCATAAAGGTATTTACAACCGGAATATGAAGTTGCTTACTAAACGCGTAAACTTCACCACCAGCTTTAGCTCTAACAGCACCGTTACCGACTAATATGAGTGGATTTTTGGCTTGTTGAATGGCGATTGCGGCTTGTTTGATCAAGGTTTCGGAAGCCGTAGTTAACCGGTTTTGAAAAACCGTTAATGGACGTTCATTTGTATCCATTTCTGCGATATTTTCAGGAAAGTCGATAAAACTAGCACCAGGCTTTTCGGTTTGAGCTAATTTAAACGCTTTACGTACGACTTCTGGAATTGTGCCGGGTTCTAAAATTTGGGTAGCATATTTAGTGATGGGTTTAAACATACTGACCAAATCTACTACTTGGTGGGATTCTTTATGCATGCGAGTAGTGGCAGCTTGACCCGCAATCGCAACCAGTGGTGCATTATCCATATTGGCATCTGCAACCCCCGTAACCAGGTTAGTCGCGCCCGGTCCTAAAGTAGACACACATACTCCGGCTTTACCGGTTAAGCGGCCATAAACATCCGCCATAAAAGCCGCACCCTGTTCGTGGCGAGTGGTAATAAATTGAATTTTTGAATCCAGCAGGGCATCCATCATATCGAGGTTTTCTTCGCCTGGAATACCAAAAATATATTCCACACCTTCGTTTTCTAAACACTCAACAAATAATTTAGCCGCTTGCATACGAATTCTTCCAATGTAAAAAACCACCAGGCCTGGTGGTTACATGTTGAAGGTTTAACCCAATAATTACTGGGTTAGTAGTTGATTAACGGTAAGCCATAAAGGTTCTTGCCCACCCGTCATGGTCAAATCTGTTAGGTATTGGCCATTTACAATTATGCTTGGTACACCTTCAATGCCATAGGCTTGTGTTAAACGCTGTGCACGACGCATAGCTTGGTCAATTTTAAACGACTCAAACATTGCGATAAAGTCTTGTTTGGTCGTTCCAAATTGACTGTGAAACTGGGCAATGTCTTCTAAGTTGAAAAGCGGTAATTTGTCACGGTGTAGAGCGTGAAAAAAAGGCAAATGTGATTTTTCTACTATACCCAGTTCTTGGGCAGTTAAAAAAACCTTAGCCATAAATATCCAGTTTGGATTATTTAAAACGGCCGGCACGCGTTCAAAATTTACATCGCTTGGTTTCGTTTTCAACCAATTATGCAAGCTAGGTTCTAAGTTATAACAATGTGAACAGCCGTAATAAAAGACTTCAACTACTTGTTTCTTATGCGGTTCAATTGATTGCGGCTGGGGTACTTTTGTATAATCTTTACCCAAACTCAGTGTATTAGCCAAGGTTATTGAGCTAAAACCTGTTAACAAACCTAAACCGGCAAGTTGAAATAATTGACGTCTAAACATAGCTGACTCCTATTTTATAACTCACCGTAAGAATGAAGACCCGATAGGAAGATATTTACGCCTAAAAAAGCAAAGGTCGTAATAAATAAGCCGATTACCGCCCACCAAGCCATAGGTGCACCATGCCAACCTTTGGTCATGCGGATGTGTAACCAAGCGGCGTAGTTAAGCCAAACAATTAAAGCCCAAGTCTCTTTTGGATCCCAAGACCAATAACCGCCCCAAGCTTCTGCGGCCCACATAGCGCCAAGCACGGTCGCTACGGTAAAGAATGCAAAACCAATCGCAATTGAGCGATACATAATATCGTCCATAATGCGTTGAGTCGGTAGGCCTGTTAATAAACGGCTTTGCGGGTTATGTTTTTCTAATCTTAAACGAATTAACATCGCCACACCAACCATCGCGGCAATCGAAAAACCACCGTAACCAACAAAATTGGCAGGTACATGAATTTTCATCCACCAGCTTTGTAGAGCTGGAATAAGTGGTTGAATTTCGTGTGACTGTCGATCAAATACATACCAAAGAACAAATAGAACTGAGGCACTCATCACCAACATAACAAACCCGCCCATCGCACGGGTTTTGAACTTCTGTTCGTAGTAGAGGTACATAAGGACTGTCATAACGATAAATAAAATAAATACTTCGTATAATGAGCTTACCGGAATATGACCATAGTCAGAACTAATTAGATAGGACTCATACCAACGTACCATTAAGCCAACAAAGCCTAAAGTAGCAGCTGTCCAGGTAATAAAAGTTGAAACTTTATAAATGAAATCGGATTGTCTAAATAGACCAAAAAAGTAGGTGACGGTACCTAATAAGACCAAAAAACTCATCCACATGATAGCGGCTTGACTTGATATGAGGTATTTTAGGAAAAAAATGGTTTCATTGGCTTCATATTGATTGCCGTTAGTTTGATAAAACCATATGGATATCAAACTTATGGTGGCAACAAAATAAGCATGGGTTTGAAAGCTTTTCCAATACCAGCCTAACCAGATGGTTGCTAACGAAACTCCAAATAATATGGCAACCTCATAGCCATCCATATTGTCTTGGTATACTTGCCAAGCAACTATACTTCCGATTAATACGATTAATGGCCAAAGCCAGTCCCGTAGTGAAAAGCGTTGCCAAATTGCATTTTTGTTTGTGTTTTCCATAAGAGCCCGACCTATGCTTTAAATTGTGTAACAAATTTTTCGAATTCTGCTTCTGTTTCCGGCAGTTTCTTATTGTCTTTTCCGGCTATCGTCACTTCTGTTTTATCGCCTGCCGCTTTTAGGTGTATCCAAACGCGACGTTGTCGTACATAAAACATAAAGAAGACTCCCATTATAAGCATCGCGCTCCCAAAATAAACCACATCTTTACCAGGAGATTTTGTTATCTGTAATCCGGTCGATTGTATTTGCTCAAAGCCAGTTAGCTCAAAAAATAATGGTGGACCGTATCGATTTAAACTGGCAATAGCAGTTAAAGCGTCTTCAAACCATAGTTGATGTTCTTGGCTGATGTTGCCAGGATCGTCCATAATAACGCCTTCTTCATCTAAAATATGTAGATATAAAGTTTGTAAAGCGTTGGCTAATTGATCGTAATAAAATGCCATTACTTGTTCTTGTTGATCTTGCGGCACATTGGTTTCAACAAAACGCGCTATGCCATCAAACCCGGTTTGGCGATAAAGGTTAATTAATTGACTAAACAAACGTAATTGGGTCTGATAAGTCGAATCTTCCATATCTGCAGGTTTGGGTACCATATTTGCAAGTGCTGTTTCTCGAGCTTCTGGATTGTTTAGCAAAGCTAAAAACTTAAAGAAACGATCTTTACTACGATTAGCATCGGCTGGAATAAATAAATAGCGGAAAGGGTCGGCGACCGAAGTACGCACGCCACTCATGAAAAACCAACGATTTTCTTGTTTGTTTGGGATCATGTAGTTTTCATACTCCCACGCTTTGCCTTGTTCGTTCCGGACTTTAAACAATACACTAGGCCCGTTGTTTTGCATTTTACGGCCAGTTAGCTCGGCTTCTTCTTCGTCTCTAGGTATGATGTTGTAGAGCTTAAAATCTGTAAGCTCAATACGGAACTGGCCAACAGGTGTGGTTAAAGATTCATTTTGATTAACGGCTGATTCAACTATAGAGTTGCTGATGTTGGGGGAAGCAAGTGCGTGCACTTTAAAATTTACTTTTGAGCCACCATCGCCAAATGATGATTGATAAATTGCATAGTCTTTATAATAAAGCGGGTGATTTACTTCGATGGTTTTTGCTAAAGGCTCTTCCAAATCATCGGCATATAGCAATATGTCACTTTCATATGATTTGGGCATGCCATTGTCGTAATAATCCAGACGGAAGTCAGTCACTTGGATTCTAAAAGGCAGTTGTTGAACCAAATAACCATCCCCATAAGGTAAAAACAACACATCAGCATCACGCCCTTCTGTGATGTTTACATTGCCTCGATATGAGTAGTTATCTGAAGATAACCAGGCTTTTGAATCGACATCATTCAAAGATACATTGCGCGTTTCAGGTGCTAAGTTACCGGTCCATTCGCTAAATTTTAAGTATAAGTTTCCATCCATTAATGCACCGATACAAATAACGATGATTGAAACATGGCTGAAAAAATAACCTAATCGATTCCAGTGGCCTTTTAAACCGGCCACCGTAACACTGCCATCGTCTTTTTGATGAATACGATGACGAAAACTTTCTTGTTTTAATGTTTTAACCGCATGTTGTTGAAGATTGTCGACAGAATCGTTTAATGTAAAGCTGCTATGGTTTGGTTGATGTTTTAAAGCATTTAGTGAGAGTTTCTCACTAAATTGTTTCATGTCTTTAATAAACACAGGCGTATTTCGGCTAACACAGACGCCTGTAGATACTAATAAAAACAATAAAACTAGCATAAACCATGAAGCACCATAGACGCTGTAAAGGTCTAAACGACTGTAAACCTCATGCCAGAAAGGTCCAAACTTAATAATGTAATCTTGTACAACTTGATTCTGTTTTAAAACCGTACCGATCACCGAGGCAATCGAAAGCATTACTAATAAAGTAATGGCTAGATTCATTGAACCTAAGAACTCTAGCCAGCTAGGTGATTTACGATTAGGCTTGGATATATTTTTGTTTTCAGACATAAGTGTTTTCTTCAATTTGGCGGATTTAAAAAAATCGATCGGCGTATGAGTATATACTTCTCACTGTTAATGTTAAAGGTAAAAAAACCGTGATTACTCAACACCCTCTGTATCAAAAGGCCACCTATTTAAAAAGTGCGCCGAACTTGTCTCACTGTCCTGAAGATGAAGGTTACGAAGTCGCATTTGCAGGTCGTTCAAATGCCGGAAAGTCCAGTGCGCTTAATGTCATCACGTCACAAAAGAGCTTAGCGCGAACCAGTAAAACTCCCGGTCGAACGCAAATGATTAACTTTTTTACCTTAGATGAAACACGCTACTTGGTGGATTTACCCGGTTACGGTTTTGCGAAGGTAAATGTAAATGTGAAAAAATTATGGGAAGCGGGTTTGGCCGAGTATGTCGAAAAGCGCAAAGCGTTAAAAGGTTTGATGTTAATGATGGATGTGCGCCATCCTTTACAACCCTTAGACTTAATGATGCTGGACTGGACAAAGGAATTGGGTTTACCGGTTCATATTTTATTAACTAAGTCCGATAAGTTTAAGCGGGGTCCCGCTAATAGCGCGTTGCTAGGCGTAAAAAAAGTCCTGAAAGAGGATTACCCGCATGCTACGGCACAGCTTTTTTCGTCTTTAAACCGAGATGGTTTGCACCAGGCCTGGGCGAAACTAGATGAGTGGTTTGACAATCAAGTCAAACAAGATGAACCAGAAGAATAATTAAAGAACACACTAGAACAAGATTTAAGGAAGCCTCATGACACAATTTGACGATAAAATTGAAGCCGTAAAAAATTACCTAATTGGTTTACAAGACGACATTTGCGCACAGTTAGCCGCAGAAGACGGCACCAAAGACTTTATCGTAGATAGTTGGGAGCGTGAGGGTGAAGAAGGCGCGATGGGATTAACCGGTGGCGGACGCTCGCGTGTATTAGAGGCCGGTGGTGTGATTGAAAAAGGCGGCGTTAATTTTTCACACGTACGCGGTAAAACATTGCCTGCCTCAGCCACCGCGCATCGCCCAGAGTTAGCGGGTCGATCATTTCAAGCTTTAGGGGTGTCTTTAGTGATTCATCCGAAAAACCCATATATTCCAACTTCACATGCCAATGTACGTTTGTTTATGGCTGAAAAGCCGGGTGAAGAACCGGTTTGGTGGTTTGGTGGTGGGTTTGATTTAACCCCTTATTATCCGTTTGATGAAGATGTTAAGCATTGGCACCAGACTTCAAAACAAGCTTGTGAGCTTTTTGGAGAAGAGATTTATCCAAAATATAAGCAATGGTGTGATGAATATTTCTTTCTTAAGCATCGTAACGAAACTCGTGGTGTGGGCGGTTTGTTTTATGATGATTTAAATGACTGGGATTTTGATACGTGTTTTGCGTTTATGCGTTCAGTGGGGGATCATTTTATTAAAGCCTATCGACCAATTGTGGCTAAACGTAAATCGATGGATTATGGTGAGCGTGAGCGTGAATTCCAGCTTTATCGTCGCGGACGTTATGCAGAGTTTAATTTGGTCTTTGATCGAGGCACGTTATTTGGTTTGCAGACCGGAGGTCGTACCGAATCTATTTTGATGTCGATGCCACCTCTTGCTAGCTGGAAATACGACTACCATCCTGATCCAGGCACGCCTGAAGCCAAGTTATATGATTACTTAACACCTAGAGATTGGTTAAACGAATAAGCACCAGGCCTGGTACTTCTAGAGACGATATGCAACTAGACGAATCTAAACTTCGAATTGATAAATGGTTATGGGCTGCGCGATTTTTCAAAACGCGCGCCTTGGCTTCTGAAGCCGTCAAAGGTGGCAAAGTTGAAATCAACGGCCAAAAACCCAAACCCAGTAAAACCATTCAACTTGGTGATACCTTGCGTGTTACTCAAGCGCATCGTAAAGTTGAAATTAAGGTCTTAGTTTTGTCTGACCGGCGTGGCTCATCGGATCAAGCCATGAGCTTATACGAATTAATATCAGAAGAACGCCTGCAACGTAAGCCAACCGCTGATATGGCGTTAGTGGGTTATCGTGAAAAAGGTGCGGGCCGCCCCACTAAACGCGATAGACGTAAAATTGATTCGTTGGATTATTCTTAAACTGAAACGAGCCGTTTCGAGTTTTATACAAGTTGCTTATCAAGGTTTTGATTGATTAAGACTTCAAGTTCGTCAAATTTAATCGGCTTGTGAATATAGCCGCACGCCCCGACCTGTTGGGCTTGGCTGTTCATGTCTATGTCGCCGTGACCACTCATGATCAGGCAAGGAATGTTGCTTAAGATGGTTTTAATTTTAGTAATTAAAGTAAAGCCATCCATACTTGGCATTCGCACATCGGTAATCACAAAATCGACCGGCGTTTGCTGAATAACTTTTAATGCTTCTATTCCAGAGATCGCACTGATCACCTTATAGCCTGTGGTTTCTAAACGCCACTTTAGCATTTTGATAATAGCCGGCTCGTCATCCACTAGTAATATCGTGCTCATGATGGAATCTCAGATAGTTTATGGGGAATTTGCATTATAAAACGCGTACCTTTTCCTAGTTCTGATTGTATCATGAGATTAATATTAAATTCTTGCAGAATATTATGTACGATGGATAACCCAAGTCCCGTACCTTCTCCCGCTTCTTTGGTAGTAAAGAAAGGGTCGAGACAATGCTGGCGTGTCATTTCATCCATACCGATGCCATTATCTTCAATTACTAATGTGACGAATTGATGATCGCAGTTGAGTTTTACTTCAATTTTTTTAGATCGAGAGTTCTTAAGTGCACTTAAGGCATGACGCGCATTAGTAATTAAATTTACAATCACCTGCTCAAATTTCTGAGTTTCGATCAATATTTGTGGGCAACTGGTATCAATATATTCAACTAATTCAATGGAGTTAATTCTTAATTGTTCTTTGAAAAAAGACAAAGCCGAATTTAAAGGATGTTGAGGCTCAACCCAACGTTTAGGTGAGGGCTGTAGGCGCGCAAACGAACGCATATTGTTAATGATTTGGGTGGCGCGATCTACCTGATCAATAACATCTTGCGCGATTTCGACTTCAAAAGCTTGTGGGTTTTGGTCTTGTAATGAATGTTTAATCCCTTCGGCACCCAAGCGAATAACGGCCAATGGTTGATTAATTTCATGTGCAATCCCGGTGGCCATTTGTGCTTGATAGGCCAATTTTGCTTCAGCCGTTTTTAACGCGTCTATATCTTTAATAACCAGTAAATAGCGTGCCGTATCATCGAATCCATCCACTTTTAGATGGGTGTCAAACCTGGACGCAGATAATAAACCAAAGTGTTTGCCATTGGGATTGAGTTCAAAGTTAACCTCTAAGCTTTCTTGGCCAAGATTTTTAAGTTGACTTAATAATCGTTGGTTTTTTTGGCTGGTTTGAAAATATTCTTGGATAAAGTGACTTTGCAGGATTTCTAAGCTGGCTTCTAATTGCTGTTGAGCCGATAAATTGGCATCTAAAATGCGGCCCTGGTGGTCAATTAAGAACAACATATCTTGCATCGTATTCAAAATCTGTTGGTTATAACGATTTGAGTTATAGAGTTTTTGTTGAGACTCAAGCATCGCTTTCCACAGCTTTTGAGTAGCCGACCAAATGACAAACAACAACATCGTCAATATGCTCAGAATAAAAAAGAATTTGCGCGATATTTCATCTAATAAAGTGTCGTAATTTTCTGGATTTACGTAATAGGTTACGCTGGCCAAAAGTTCCAAAGAGTGTTGGTCATAAAGCGGAGTAACGACCTTAAAGCAGTCTTGGCAGTTACTTTCACCACGCTGAAGTGAGCGATTATGATTGGGAAAAAACTCGGGGTTAAATTCGATCTTAATGCCCTTTACGAAAGGTTTTTGATGTTTTTCATCGTTATAGAGTAAGATTTTGCCCACTTCTCGTTGCAATAAGAACGCATCATCCAATACGGTTTTATGCATCAACTCTCGACTTAAAGATTGCGTAAGTAGATTAGCCTGCGACTGCGCTTCTTCATGCAGTCTGGGTTGTAGGACATAATAAAAATAGACAAATATCAATAAAATAATGCCCATAGATAAGGCAATAAAAATTAAGCCTAAGTTCCCGGTTAATCGATGGGTGCTTTGGTTATTCATACTGTTCGGCTACTCTGACAAAGAAGGGTTTTAAGACAATATTTTTAAGTTCTAATTGTTTCGGATTGATTTGTGGGCGTACTTGTTCTTTCACAGAAATACCAGTATCGGCCCCCATGGATACGGATTGATAAAAAGGTGAAAAATTCAATATTTGGTGTTGCGCTGTAAATTCAAGCAGGCTGTCTGATTGTAGGTCGGGATGGCTGATAAAAATAATCTGAATATCATCTGAGCTTAGGGTAGCTTCCAGTGTACGAATGCTAATAGGGTTATTCAGTGTTTTTTTAAGTTGTTGAGCTACCACTTCTGCTTGATGACGGTTCTGTTGATACACAATCACAATGGCTGGGTTATTGTTCGGAGTACTTACAATCGACTTGACTAAAGTTGGGAAAACCTCGGTACCCACCCACAAATAAGCCTCATCGCGCTGGTTAAGGGCAAGGCTTAAGTGGCTGTATAAGATAAATATCAGCAAAAATAGGGGGCGTATCACTCGTTTAATAAAGGTAACTCAGTCTGTGGATAAGTAAAATAAATTATAACAAAGGACAGGATGGGCGGGTGACGGGATTTGATGTAAAAAAGCCCTGCTTGATACACAGATCAAAGCAGGGCTTTTTTAGAAGTGCTAATACAGACTTAAGCTTTTGCTAAGGCCGCACGTTTCTTTTCTACAAGGTTATGGATAATTGGCGACATCAATAAATCCATTGCTAATACCATGTGTTCCGAGTTGTATACCAAAGTTTCTGGAGTTTGTAACCAAGCCCCAGGAATCTTATCGGCAATCTTCTGTAGGTCAACGTCTTGATGGCGCACATGTGTCACCATTAAAGAGTTTTTAGGTTCTGGAACCAAAGCCGCCTCGTCTTCTAGTGTTGAGAAGGGATCCGAAGTATCGACTAATGGTACACGGTGGAAGTTGATATGAGTACGGTGGAATTGAGGTACCACGTATTCAATATAGTCTTCCATACGCTCTAAAATAATATCGCGTACTTGACCAACGCTATATGGACGCTCAGAGGTATCGCGATAGATTTTTTGCATCCACTCAATGTTTACAACTGGGCATACACCAATCCCAAGATCTACATGTTGAGCAACGTCATAAAAGTCAGCGTCTTCTTTTTCGGTTTTTACACGGCGAACCATACCATGAAGTCCTTCGTAAAAAAGAATATCGGTGCCTTCAGGGATATCTTCCCAAGGAGTAAACTCACCTGGGTTTAAGTTGGTACCTAAACGTGCATTTAACTCAGCCGCTTCTTCATCACTATGAATGTAATAGCGACGTTTTCCACTACCAGTTGAACGGTACTCGCTGAACAATTGTTCTAGTTTTTTAAATTCGTTCGCATATTCAGAAAAATGAGTTAGCACTCGGCCGCCATTTTCCTTACTTTCAGCTACCTTTTGTTTCATAGTAGCGCGATCGTATTTGTGAAAACTATCGCCTTCAATGATTGCGGCATTAAGATTTTCGCGCTTAAAGATTTCCTCTACCGCACGTTTCACAAATGACGTACCAGCACCAGATGAACCGGTGACGGTAACAATAGGATGAACTACAGACATAAACAGCCTCCATAATAAAAAATGAATGGATTGCATTCATTCGACCAGGCCTGGTCAGGATTTAAATTAAAAACTTTTGTAATGACCCTTTTTAGGCATTATTTTTTAAACATCAATATTTTCAGCTTTAAGCGCATTCGACTCGATAAAGTCACGTCTTGGTTCAACGTGCTCACCCATTAAGGTTGTAAATACCTGATCCGCTTCAATTGCGTCTTGGATTCGAACTTGCAACAAGCGACGTGTTTCAGGGTTCATCGTGGTTTCCCACAATTGTTCAGGGTTCATCTCACCCAGACCCTTATATCGCTGAATGCCTTGACCGCGCTTAGCTTCATTAAGTAACCAATCCAACGCATCCTTAAATGAGTTAACGGGCTGTTGTTTTTCACCTCGTTGCACATAAGCCGTTTGAGTTAACAGGCCATGTAAGGTGTCACTTAGCTTGCTGAACAAGCTATACTCAGGCGACATGAAAAACTCTTCACTGTAAACCTGAGAACTTAAGGTGCCATGTTCACGTTGTTGTAAGCGAATTTGGAATTTAGATTCACCTTCTAAAGCCGGCTCTACCTGCAGTTGATAGGTCACTTTTTGAAGTTCACCGATTGATTGTAAACGAGGTTCTACTTGCTTAACCCAGCCAGTTAAAGCATCAAAGTCATTTAACATAGCCGGTGTAACATTGCTCACATCGGTAATTAACTCTAGGAACGTTTGGTTATAACGACGCGCTAAACGACGAATAGCTCGGTTAACTTGTAAGTATTGTTTTGCGAGTTGCTCAAGCGCGACTTCTTTGATACTCGGCCCTTGTTCAGATACCCACAAAGCTGCATCGTCTAATGCATTGTTTAGTAGATAACTTTCAAGCTCAGCATCGTCTTTTAAATAAGCTTCTTGCTTGCCTTTTTTAACCTTATAGAGTGGCGGTTGAGCAATGTAAATATAGCCATTCTCAATCAACTCAGGCGTTTGACGATAAAAGAAGGTTAAAAGTAAGGTACGAATATGTGAACCATCGACGTCCGCATCCGTCATGATAATAATGCGGTGATAGCGGAGTTTGTCTAGGTTGTATTCATCTGGCCCAATGCCGCAGCCTAACGCCGTGATAAGTGTGCCGACTTCGGCTGAGGCAATCATCTTGTCAAAACGAGCACGTTCAACGTTTAATATTTTACCTTTCAAAGGCAAAATAGCCTGAGTACGACGATCACGGCCTTGTTTGGCCGAGCCTCCCGCAGAGTCACCCTCCACCAAGTAAAGTTCGCTAAGCGCGGGATCTTTTTCCTGGCAATCGGCTAGCTTTCCAGGTAAACCCGCGATATCAAGCGCGCCTTTACGACGCGTCATTTCACGTGCTTTACGAGCCGCTTCTCTGGCGCGAGCCGCATCGACAATTTTGGCGAATACAGCTTTGGCTTCATTGGGGTTTTCGAGTAAAAACTCAGCCAACTTTTCATTCATAGCAGTTTCAACTGCGGTTTTAACTTCAGACGAAACTAATTTATCTTTTGTTTGTGACGAGAATTTTGGATCCGGTACTTTTACTGAAATGACGGCGGCAAGACCTTCTCGCGCATCATCGCCTGAAACATTGATTTTGAACTTCTTATTCAAGCCTTCTTTTTCAATATAGCTATTAAGCGTACGCGTTAAAGCGGCGCGAAAACCAGATAAGTGTGTGCCGCCATCTCGTTGTGGAATGTTATTGGTAAAACAAAAAATCGATTCCTGATAAGACTCAGACCATTGCATGGCTACTTCAACAGTAATGTCATCACGCATGGTGCTGAAGTGGAATATTTTTGAGTTTATTGGAGTTTTATTGGTATTGATAAAGTCAACAAAGGCATGGATACCACCTTCATATTGAAATACTTGTGAGCGATCATCGCGTTTATCAATGAGCTCAATATGTACACCAGAGTTTAGGAACGAAAGTTCGCGTAAACGTTTTAACAAATAGTCAAAGTTAAACTCGGTGATGGCAAAAATTTCTGGACTAGGTTTGAAACGAATTTCAGTACCTGTTTTATCCGAATCACCTTCGGCGGTCATAGGCGTTTGAGGGACGCCTAAATGGTAAGTCTGTTTCCAAATTTTACCGCTACGGTGGATGGTTAACTGAAGTTCTTCGGATAAGGCGTTAACCACCGATACACCCACACCATGTAAGCCGCCCGATACTTTATAAGAGTTATCGTCAAACTTACCGCCGGCGTGCAATACCGTCATAATCACTTCGGCTGCAGATACGCCTTCTTCTTTATGAATATCGACCGGGATACCGCGACCATTATCGGATACCGAAACCGAGTTATCGGTGTGAATAATCACTTTGATCGTATCGCAATGACCTGCCAACGCTTCATCTATTGCGTTGTCAACTACTTCGAAAACCATGTGGTGTAAACCGGAACCATCATCGGTATCACCAATATACATACCCGGTCTTTTACGAACCGCATCAAGACCTTTTAGGACTTTAATCGAGGAAGAATCGTATTGCGTTTGTTCAGTCATAGTTAAGCTACTTTTTACAGGCCATTAAGTCATCGGATTCTACCACAAAATTTCCCTATTTGTTGAGTTGGCAAAGTTACGACTGGCTTAGATGGCCTGGATTTTACCTTGTTGGATTTCAAAGAAAGCCGTATTTTCTGGGTTTAGGATTGGAATTAAGTCAGCCGCGGTTGTGGTGACGAGATGCTGAATGTTTAGACTTTGTAATAATGACATTAAAGTGTTGCGGTGCTGGCTATCGAGCTCAGCAGGCAAATCATCAATCAACATGACCACTGAATTTTGAGTCTGTTTCTGTAAATATTGGGCTTGAGCCAATAATAAAGCGCAAACAAATAACTTTTGTTGACCACGCGACAAACTAACTAAGGGCTCTTGTTGTTGAATGCGAAATTTTATATCGGATCGGTGGCAACCGTACTGGGTGTGTCCAAGTTGAACATCACGCACATAGTGTTCATCCAAACAAGTTGCATAACTGGCTTGGTTCGCGGGCCACCCTGGATAAAACCGTACATCAATTTGGCTATCTAGTTCTGGCATAAGATGCTGAATAAAATCGGTTAAATAGGGGGTTAGAGCACTTAAATATTCGGCTCTTAAATGGTTAATTTGCTCAGATGTTTCAATTAGCTGCGCATCCCATAAGCGAGTTTGGGCACTAGGTAACTGCTTTTTTAAACTATGGTTGCGCTGTTTTAGAGCACGTTGATAGTGTCGCCAAGCTTGGATGAAACTGGGGTGGTGATAAAAGCAGCCCCAGTCTAAAAATTGGCGGCGAGCTTTCGGACCCTCTTCAAGCAAGCGATGGCTTTCGGGGGTTAGAAGTTGAATTGGCAAATGGCGCGCGAGTTCAGACTGGTTTTTTAAATTTTGGCCGTCAAGACGTAACTCTAATCCGTTAGTGGTGCGCTGCAAGCCAAGTTTATGGGTGTGAGCATCTTGCTCAACTTCACAGTAGAGGGTCATATCGGTATGATTAATTTCAATCAGTTGTTGAGGTTTGGTAGTACGAAATGATCGACCAGAGGCCATGACCCATAAGGCTTCGATAACCGATGTTTTGCCGGCCGCATTATCGCCTATAATGACATTTAAACCGGGCGCGAGTGATAACCAGGCCTGGTGTAAGTTACGAAACTGGGTGAGTTGCAGTGTTTTAAGACGCGCCATGCTTTTTAATCATAAAAAAGGCCATTCTACCATGATCTAGATTTGCTAAGATTGGTAAGGGCTCGAGATTGATTTGTGTGTTTGTCGTTAATTTACTTGCAATTTTTAGTTGGGTTCTTTAAAATTCGCTGTTCTCTTTTTTCGATCGAAATTTTGTAATAGGTAACTGACATGAAACGTACATTTCAACCAAGCGTAATCAAGCGCAAGCGCAATCATGGTTTCCGTGCTCGCATGGCAACTAAAAATGGCCGTAAAATTCTTGCGGCGCGTCGTGCAAAAGGTCGCGCACGTTTAACTGTATAGAGTTAAATGAGCGCCCCTTGCGTAAGCATGGATGCCTTATCTGGTGAGCAACAAGTCGACTTGTTGCGCCACCAAGATTTTCCTAAATCCCTCCGCCTACTTTCCCCAAACGAATTTCAATTTGTTTTTGCCGATGCGCAAAAATTTGCCAATCGTCATTGGACGCTAATTGTCCGTCCAAACAATTTATCTATTCCACGTTTAGGCCTAGCCGTGTCTAAGAAACAACTGGCGCGTGCAGTATGGCGAAATCGGATCAAAAGAATCGCGCGTGAAGCATTTCGTCAACATAAGCTTAAGCTATGCGGGTATGATATTGTGGTGCTGGGGCGCAAGGGTATGCAAGATATTGATAATCTAACGCTGACCAGCAGTTTTCAGCATTTAATTCAAAAGATTCAGACAAGTAATCTAAAAAAATAAACAGAGTTAAGGAATAAGCATGAATATGAGAGCATTTTGGTGGATCGCACTCGCCTTCACCGCCATGTGGATTTGGTTTGAGTGGATGAAATTTAGCGCCCCTGAACCAGTAAATTCAACTGCGGCGGAGATTCACGCTGAACGTCCATCGGACGTGCCATCCGCCAATATGCCTTCAGTCGAAAATTCGAATGCTGAGCAAACGGATCAATCGGTACCACAGGCCACAACCAAAGTTGAACAGGGTCAGCGTGTTCGTGTGACAACCGATACGTTAGCCTTGGAAATTGATACCTTGGGTGGCGATATTCGTGATGCCAAAATGTTGCAACATGGCATGCCAAACGATCATGATACCCCCTTCCATTTAATGGGCGATCAAGGCCCGCTAATTTATTTTGCTCAAAACGGCATTGCTGTCCCACGCAGTGCGAATTTACCGGCGCCGACTCACCGTGCTGTTTACCAAACCGAACAGCGTGATTACCGCTTAACGGATGAGCAATTACGTGTGCCTATGGTGTGGCGTGAAGATGGTATTGAAGTCACCAAAACCTATGTGTTTACTAAGGGTTCGTATTTGATTGATGTTGAATATGAAGTGCGTAATACCACAGACCAGGCCTGGTCTGGCAGTTTGTATTCACAATTTGTGCGTACGGCTTATGATCCTTATTCATCACGCATGATGTATACCTATACGGGACCTGTTTATTACGACGATCATAGTGACGACAATAAATATAATAAGATTTCGTTCGATGACATTAATGATCAGCCGTTAGAAAATCGCCAAATTCAGGGCGGTTGGGCCGCGATGATCCAGCATTATTTTTTAACGGCGGCCGTGCCAAATCAAGAGGCCACCAACACGTACTTTGCTAAAACGCTAGATCAAGGACGTTATGCAATTGGTGTGGTTGAGCCGAGCATCACTATTCAGTCAGGCCAGTCGGATGTTTTGCGCAGTCAAATTTATATTGGTCCAACAGAACAGAATGTACTCAAAAAGATAGCACCAGGCCTGGAGAAAACCATTGATTATGGTATGTTCACAATTTTGGCGGAGCCGTTATTTTGGTTACTAAACCATATTAACAATTTAATTGGCAACTGGGGTTGGTCGATTATTGCATTGACTATTTTGATTAAGTTGGCTTTTTACAAATTATCGGAAACCAGTTATCGATCCATGGCGCGTTTGCGTAAATTTCAGCCTAAGTTAAAGCAGCTGAAAGAAAACTACGGTGACGATAAAGCCTTATTCCAGCAGAAAATGATGAAACTCTACAAAGAAGAGAAGATTAATCCGCTGGGTGGTTGCTTGCCAATTTTGGTGCAAATGCCAGTATTTATCGCTTTGTATTGGGTGCTGATTTATTCGGTAGAGATGCGTCAAGCTGAGTGGATCTTATGGATTACGGACCTATCAGCCAAAGACCCTTATTTTATCTTGCCAGTGTTAATGGGTTTAACCATGTGGATTCAGCAAAAGTTGAACCCAACTGCGATGATGGATGAAATGCAACAAAAGGTAATGAAGCTTTTACCCTTTATCTTTACCTTCTTCTTTATGTGGTTCCCAGCCGGCTTAGTACTTTACTGGTTAATGAACAACATTCTGTCGGTTTCTCAGCAGTGGTACATTACGCGCAAAATTGAAGCGGGTGAAGTCAACGAGACAAGCGAACCTAAAAAGCGTTAATTCGCGACTATCAAAAGCCACGGTAAAACGTGGCTTTTTTATTTCAAAGACGAAAGTTTGATTATGATTATTGAAGTTTTAATTTACGCCGTAAGCGGAATGGTTACCGGGTTAATGGCGGGTTTATTAGGCATAGGTGGGGGCTTAATTCTGGTACCGGTCTTAAGCTCGGTATTTTTAATATTTTTGCAGACTGAATATATCGTGCATATGGCGATTGCAACTTCATTGGCGACGATTCTAGTGACTGGCCTGTCTTCAGTTATCAGCCATCATTATGAGCGTGCGGTTCAGTGGGATGTTTTACGTGCGATGTTACTAGGTATTTTAGTTGGAGGTTTTGTTGGGGCTTGGAGTTCACAATTTTTCTCAATGTACTGGTTATCTAAGTTATTTGGAGTGATGGAAATAATGGCCGGTCTATATATGATTTGGGGCAAACAACCTCATGCTGATCGCTGTTTACCAGGATTTTTAGGATTGAATGGTGTCGGCTTTGGTATTGGAAGCTTATCCGCTTTGTTGGGCATCGGTGGCGGGTCAATTTCAACTCCTTATTTGCAATGGAACAATGTGGTTATTCAAAGAGCCATCGCCACTTCCGCCGCGATAGGCTTACCCATTGCATTGGCTGGTACGTTTGGTTATATGTTAGCGGGTTTACAAGTTGATAATCTACCCGCCTATACAACTGGTTTTGTGTATTGGCCAGCGTTTATTGCAATCGTTAGTATGAGTGTATTTACGGCTTTTTTGGGAGCCAAACTTGCTCACCGATTACCCATTAAAGCGTTAAAGCGGATATTTGGTTTATTGTTAATTGGCTTAGGCATCAAAATGTTGTTTTTTTCTTAACAAACCAGTTGTGCTGATCAAGTTACAGAAAATAAATTATTGAAAATAAAAATACTCTACAAACAAGCAGTTAATCAATTTTAAACCAGGTTATCCACAGAGTTTAGGCCAGACTTATCCACAGGATGACACTGTTTTTAAAAGTTATTCACAGGTATAATCATTGGAAAATAAGATTTTCCCTTAACTTATCAGAGTTTTGGGTTAATGAATCAAGCTTAATTTGAGGAGTGCGTGTTTTGAGTCATTTGTGGTCGCAAAGTCTAAAGTTCTTAGAGAATGATCTAAATGAACAACAGTTTCATAGCTGGATACGCCCTTTAAAAGTGATTGAAGAAGAGTCTGTCATACGTTTACTGGCTCCCACGCCCTTTATTTTGGACTGGGTTAACCGTAAGTTAATGAGTAACATTCGTGAAGCTGTCCATAAAGTTGTACCCCATAACCCTCCCCAGGTTCGTTTAGAAATAGGGGAGTACGATACGCAAGCGCCAGAACTCGAATCTAGTGTTCCAAAGCCACTACAACAGCCGGTTCAATCAGACACCCCGTCTAAAACAGACACAAATAAAAAAACTATCAAGCACAAGCTTAATCCGAACTATACTTTTGACAATTTTGTCGAAGGTAAAGCCAACCAGCTTGCCGCCGCTGCCGCACGCCAAGTGGCCGATAACCCCGGTGGCAGTTATAACCCTTTCTTTATTTATGGTGGGGTAGGCTTGGGTAAAACCCACTTAATGCACGCGATCGGTAACGCCTTAATAGAAAAAAATCCGCAAGCGCGTGTCGCCTATCTACATTCTGAAAGTTTCGTTGCGGATATGGTTAACGCATTGCGCCATAATAAAATTGAAGACTTTAAGCGGTTTTATCGTTCGCTAGATGCTTTATTGATTGATGATATTCAGTTCTTTGCCAACAAAGAGCAGTCTCAAGAAGAGTTTTTCCATACGTTTAATACCTTGCTAGAAGGTAATAAGCAGGTTATCCTCACTTCTGATCGTTTTCCAAAGGAAGTGGATGGTTTAGAAGACCGTCTCAAGTCCCGCTTTGGTTGGGGTTTAACCATAGCTGTTGAACCACCAGAATTTGAAATGCGGGTTGCGATTTTAATGAAAAAAGCGAGTGAAGCCGGTTTTGCATTACCTGAAGATGTGGCCTTTTTTATTGCCAAACGTCTACGTGGTAATGTAAGAGAGCTCGAAGGTGCACTTAAACGTGTTGTCGCGTTTGCCCAGTTCACTCAGCGAAGCTTAAGTGTTGAAATGGTTAAAGAAGCGCTTAAAGACCTGTTGGCTTTACAGCAAAAGATGGTAACGCTCGAAAATATTCAAAAAACCGTGGCCGACTATTTTAAGTTGCGTGTTGCCGATATGCTTTCTAAACGACGCACTCGAAATGTCGCTAGACCACGCCAAGTAGCGATGGCGTTGGCTAAAGAGTTAACGCACCACAGTTTGCCAGAAATTGGGGATGCCTTTGGTGGTCGAGATCACACAACCGTTTTGCATGCGGTGCGTAAAGTTAAAGAGTTGCGCGAAACCGATCATAGAATGGACGAAGACTTTAATAAACTAATTCGAATTATAACTTCTTGAGGCTGTTAAGATGAAATTGACCTTGAAACGTGAAAACCTCCTAAAAGCCCTACAAACTGTGGCTGGTGTGGTAGAGAAGCGTCAAACTATGCCCATTTTAGGGAATTTTTTATTTCAAGTATCACAGTCATTTTTGATTGTGACAGGATCGGATTTAGAAATTGAAACTCGCTCACAGACCGAACTTGATCAGGTTGAAGGTGACGTTTTTGATATTACTTTGCCAGCTCAGAAGTTATTAACGATTGTGCGCTCTTTACCTGATGGCGTATTAGTGACGCTCGATTTTGATGAGGTTCGCTGTACTGTTAAAGCGGGTCGTTCTTCTTTTAAGCTTTCCACTTTGCCTGGTTCAGATTACCCACATATTGACTTGACTCAAGCCCAGCTAAGCTTTCGTTTAATGCAGGGTCAATTCAAACAACTGATTCAACATTGCAGTTTTTCTATGGCGAGCCAGGATGTCCGATTTTATTTAAATGGTATGTTATTCGACATTAGTTCAAGTGCCTTGCGTTTGGTTGCGACAGATGGTCATCGGTTATCAACCTGTGCATTAGAGGCCGAGTTTGGTGAATTAACTCCTACCCAAGCGATTGTGCCGCGCAAGGCAATTATGGAGTTGACTAAATTGTTGGTGGATCAAGATGAGGAGATTCAGATCTCCTTAGCAAAAAACTACCTAACCGTTCAGTTTTTAGACACGGTGTTTACATGTAAATTAATTGATGGCCGCTACCCTGATTATCGTCGAGTTATTCCACAGAATAACGACGTTTTTGTACAGACCGATCGTGAATTGTTAAAAGCCATTTTGCAACGTTCAGCCATCTTGTCAAACGAGCGTTTTAAAGGGGTACGCATGGTTTTGGATCAAAACCTTCTTACTGTACATGCACAAAACAGCGAGCAAGATGAATCGCACGAAGATATGGCGATTGACTATCAAGGTGAGAAAATTGAAATTGGTTTTAATGTGAGTTATTTACTGGATGTAATTAACTCGGTTAAAGATGATTGCATCACTTTGAGTTTAAAAGATAGTAGTAGTAGTTGTTTAGTTGCGGCTGAACTTGAAACCATGTCTTGTCAGCATGTGATTATGCCGATGCGTTTATAGGTTAAGATTAAGCAGACTTCTTGATCTGGCTCAATATTCATAATTTCTTCATTTTCTCAGACAAACAAAAAGCCCCAATTTAAATGGGGCTTTTTTGTTTTTATATTATTAAAAAACAACAACTTAGGCCAACCTAGTTTTTATATTATAATTTTATAATATAAATTAACATTATATTTAATCGTAAAGTTTTATTTGTAGGTGCTAAGTAACTCTTCTATATTGGATTGGCTCGTTCAAACAAATTAAATGAGGTTAAATTCATGAAGAAATTGATTATCCCTGCTGTCGGTATATTACTGACCTTTTCTGTTCCGTTTGCTCATGCTGTAGATCGTGGAGAGTTATTAGCGAACAGTTGTTTCTCATGTCATGGATACGATGGCCAAGTTTCGGACGCTAAGATTCCAACACTTGCTAACTACCCTGCTTCTATGATCGTGTCACAAATGAAAGCCTATCGTGATGGCACGCGAACCGGCACTGTAATGAATCGCCATGCTAAAGGCTATACCGATGAAGAAATCGAGTTATTAGCGCAGTACATCGGTAAACAAGGATCATAGGAGAGGTATTATGAAAAACATTATTCAATCACTTTCACGTCGCCAATTAATTCAATTAGCCGCAGCAGGTGTTGCCGCACCCACAGCGGCTTTAACGCTCACTGGTTGCTCACAGAGTGGCCGCAAAGGCGCACCATCGGTAATCGTTATAGGCGGTGGTTTTGGCGGTTCAGCGGCTGCGAAATATTTAAAACGTTACAATGCTGATTTAAATGTCACGTTAATTGAGCCGAAAAAAACTTATGTAACCTGCCCAGGTTCAAACTGGGTCATTGGTGGCATTGCAGAGATGACACAGATTACGCATAACTATGATGCCGCTAAAAAGAATGGCATTAATGTGGTCCATGAAATGGTTACCTCGGTTGATCCTGAGAAACAAACTGTCACTTTATCTGGTGGTGAGGTTTTGAACTATGACAAGTTGGTTATGTCTCCAGGTATTGATTTTAAGTTGGATGTACATGAAGGCGTTGATCAGGACACTGAAAATCATTTACCACATGCCTATAAGGCGGGGGACCAGACAATTTTATTGCGTGACCAGTTACGCGCGATGAAAGATGGCGGTACGTTTGTTATGGTGGCACCACCTAACCCTTTCCGTTGTCCTCCTGGGCCATATGAACGTGCGGGCATGATTGCGCATTATTTGAAAAACAATAAACCTAAGTCCAAAATTTTGATTTTGGATCAAAAAAATGCCTTCTCAAAACAAGGCTTATTTCAAGAAGGGTGGCGTAACAATTACGGTCAAATGATTGAATGGGTAGCCATGCAGGATGGTGGTGAAGTTAAAGGCTTTGATGTCGCTAATAAAACCATTGATGCGGGCTACGGTCAAGTCAAAGCGGACGTGATTAACTACATTCCGCCACAAAAAGCTGGAAAACTCGCCTTTAGCGTAGGTCTGACGAATGAAAGCGGGTTCTGCCCGGTTAATCAGCAAACATTTGAATCGAGTATTCATAAAAATATTCACGTGATTGGTGATGCTTCAATTGCGAGCCCTATGCCTAAGTCTGGCCATTCGGCTACCAGTCAGGCAAAAACCACAGCAGCAAATATTGTATTGGAGTTGGCCGGTCAAGAAGCCATATCAGCTAAAAATGTGAATACCTGTTATTCGCTGGTTACGCCAGATTACGCAATTTCAGTTGCAGCTGTTTATGATTTTAAAGATGGCAAAATCGCTGCTGTTCAGGGTGCGGGTGGTGTATCTCCAATGGGTGCCTCACCAGAGTTCCGCAAACAAGAAGCGGAATACACGCGCGGATGGTATCGCAGCATCACTAATGAAGTTTGGGGTTAAACTCAAACGTTTCTGTTCTTAAACCCGCTTTGGCGGGTTTTTTTGTACCTAAATTTGATTGAAAAATTAAGAGGTTTTATGCGCTATTTTTGGATCGTGTCATTAAGTTTAATACTCAGTGTTAGCTGGGCTGATAAGCCTGATCTCATGGCTTTAGAGCGCTATGATAATCAGCGGATTGATGGGTGGTTGGTGAGCGAAAAGCTGGATGGCGTAAGAGCCTATTGGGATGGTCAAAACTTAATCAGTCGTGGAGGTAATCAGTTAGCGGCTCCAGCTTGGTTTATTAAGGATTTTCCGCCTTTTGCGTTAGATGGTGAGCTTTGGATAGGCCGAGAGAAGTGTGAAGATACGCTCTCAATTGTGATGACTCAAACCCCGCATGATGGTTGGAAACAAGTCGGCTACCATATTTTTGATGTGCCTGATGCCAGTGGTGGATTAATCGCGCGGCTGGATGAATTAAAAACCTATTTAACCCAGCACGATCTGCCACATTTACACATTATTCCACAGCGCAAAGTTAATTCTGCTGAGGAACTTAAAACACATTTAGAAAAGTTAGTTAATAATGGCGCTGAAGGTTTAGTGGTTCGAGATCCTAATGTGGGTTACCAGGTTGGGCGCAGTCAACATGCACTTAAGGTAAAACCAAAATACGATGCAGAGTGTGAGGTAGCCGGTTATACCGAAGGTCAGGGAAAATATACAGGCCAGGTCGGCGCATTAATTTGTGTAAATGAACAAAACCAACACTTAAAACTAGGCAGTGGGCTGACGGATAATTTACGCGCTAACCCGCCTAAAATTGGCAGCCAAGTTACCTATAGGTATTCAGGCTATACTCAAAAAGGCTGGCCAAAACACGCGGTTTATTATCGCCAAAGGAACCCCGAGCAACTCGATTAAGCCCTTGATTAATTCAGTCAGCTTTAAGTGTAAAGCACTTAGATCATGTTAAAATGCCATAATAATTTGATCATCAAAATACAGTTTCCAAATGAGTTGTTTGGCGCTGTTCTGGCTGTTAAGGAAAAAATATGTGCGGAATTGTTGGTGGCGTAGCTGAACGTAATGTCGTCCCTATTTTGGTAGAAGGCTTAAAGCGCTTAGAGTACCGAGGCTATGACTCATCGGGTGTAGCGGTATTAGATGACCAGGGTCAAATTCGTCGCCAACGTGCTTTGGGGAAAATTAAATCCTTAGAAGCTCGAATTAATGAAGCTGAGCATAAACTTGCTGGACATATTGGTATTGCCCACACTCGTTGGGCGACACATGGCGTACCTTCTGAAAACAATGCGCATCCACATGTTTGTAATAATCAAGTGGCGGTAGTGCACAATGGCATTATTGAAAACTACCAAAAACTTAAGCAGAAACAATTAGAGCTTGGCTATCGTTTTACATCGGAAACCGACACCGAAGTGGTTGCTCACTGCGTGGCTGAACAGCTAAAGCACCAACCGAATTTATTAAAAGCCGTTCAAACCGCGATTCAAAAGTTTGAAGGCGCCTATGCCTTAGGTGTGATGTCGATCACCGAACCAAATCGCTTAATTGCGGCGCGCAAAGGCAGCCCATTGGTGATTGGTGTGGGGATTGGTGAATATTTTATTGCGTCTGATGTGTCGGCATTGTTACCCGTCACCCAAAATGTGATCTTTTTGGAAGAAGGCGATGTTGCCGACATTACGCGTGAGTCATTGCAGATTTATAATCAATCAGGCGAACCAGTAGAGCGCGAAATACGTGTATCTAACTTGAGTTCGGCGGCGGTGGAGCTTGGTGAACACCGCCATTACATGCACAAAGAAATTTTTGAGCAACCCCAGTCTATTATTGATACATTAGAAGGCCGCATCACGCAGGATCACGTGTTGGTGAATGCGTTTGGTAATAAAGCAGAAGCTTTATTTAAAGATATTCAACAGGTTCAAATTATTGCTTGTGGTACCAGTTACCATGCCGGCTTAGTGGCGAAATATTGGTTTGAAGACATTATTCAACTAGCCTGCCAAGTTGAAGTGGCGAGCGAGTACCGTTATCGCAACCCAGTAATTCAAGACAAAACATTATTTGTCACCATCTCCCAGTCAGGTGAAACGGCGGATACCTTGGCCGCGTTGCAGCAAGTCAAAGCCTACGCCAAAAAACACAGTTTATCGATTCCCACATTAACCATTTGTAATGCTCCCGAATCGTCAATGACACGTGAATCCGATTTAGTTTTTCTAACTCATGCGGGCCCAGAAATTGGGGTTGCGAGCACCAAAGCTTTCACGACTCAGCTGGTTTCATTGGCCTTGCTCTTAACCTCGGTGGGCAAAGTAAAAGGCTCTATGGATGAAGAGCGTGAAACCGTGATTGTGCACGGTTTGCAAAAGCTACCAGGCCTGGTGCAAACCGCACTTAGTCATGAAGATATTATTATGCAAATTGCGAATGGCTTTGCGGATAAGCAAAACGCCTTATTCTTAGGCCGAGGTACCATGTATCCGATTGCTTTAGAAGGCGCGTTAAAACTTAAAGAAATTAGCTATATTCACGCCGAAGCTTACCCAGCAGGGGAATTAAAGCATGGCCCGCTGGCGTTAATTGACGAATCCATTCCAGTAATTGCGATTGCACCACACGATGATTTGTTGGAAAAGCTCAAGTCGAACTTACAAGAAGTGAATGCGCGTGGTGGCCAGATGATTGTATTTGAAGATGAAAAATCCGATACCAGTTCGGATGGCACCTTCACCGTGGTCAAAACCACCACCAACGTCGGGCGTATCACCGCACCAATCACATTTAACATAGCGTTGCAGTTGTTGGCTTATCATGTCGCCTTAATCAAGGGTACCGATGTGGATCAGCCGCGTAACCTGGCTAAATCAGTGACGGTAGAATAACGAATAAGTCTAAATAAATAAGCTTTGTTGCTCTGGGCTGCTGGCAAAATAGGTCGCAGCCCCAGCGAAATCAATCCCCTCAATAAAGTCACTATGACGCCAACCCATTAATTCAATACTCATCTCACAAGCGGTCATTTTGACCCCCATTTCTAAACACAAATCACGTAACTCTTCAAAAGACACTTGGCCTTGCTGCTTAAGTTGTTTTTTAAACGCCCAAGTAGCAAAACTCGTCATGCCTGGCAAACTCCACACCAAATCAGGTAAAGCTTGACGAAAATCTAGTTGTCTAATCACTGTTGGCCCAAACGGCAGGTGGATTGGCATGCCGGGGTTACCAACGGGTGATACTTTTAAACTTTTGGTATCTTTCAATAAGCAACGCAGACCATAAAATGTAAAAAATAAATGCACATTTTTATCCATCACACGCGCCGTACTCGCCAATATCATTGGTGGGTAGGCCCAGTCTAGTGTGCCTTTGGTTTGGATAATACTGAGTTGATTTTGGGTGTTGTCCATAATTTAGCTATCCATAGGTTTGCAGGAATGTTTAGGCCAACTAATCTAGTTAAAAATTAGAATCTAGCATTATATTAGTTTATAACGGGCATCTAAAGTAGCCAATCTATGCTTTAACTAGTTTATTCAAGTGTGGATAGTATGTGCCGAGGTTGAGCCTTAATTGGCTCAAAATTACAGAAATCGTGAAGAAAATAATCGAGAGACCAAATAAAAAACCGGCTGTGTAAAACAAGCCGGTCATTTGCTTAAAGTGACACTCGAACTAATAAATGCCTGTTGCTTATAACTTAGTTGAAGTGATCAGTAATTCGAAAACTCAAATAACGGCATCTAAAAAGTTAGGAGCGCTATTAATCAGATTTTAGGCGCTTCGCCCCAATGAGCTTTAATATCCATTTTTGATAGAGTGGCTCTGGGTTGCCTTTTTTCATATTGCGGATAAAGTATTTTTCAAATGCGACCTTCGCAAGATGTACCCACTTGCCTTGTCTAGCCCAAGTTACATTTCGAGGTGGAATTTGTGGCAGAGCCACCATCGCAATGCCGGTATCTCCAAAGTCGGCTAAACATATCGTATTCCAGGTGGCTTTGGCTTCAATAGGCTTTTGCTTGAGTTCAGCGTCAATATTATCGGCAATCGCGGTTACCATGGTCTCGATCATCAAGCCGGTTTTGGGTGCACCACAAGGTACTGGGGTTGCTTCGACAGGGGGAATCGCAATACCGACACCCAAGGCATAGATATTAGGGTAACTTGGGTTACGGTTGTACTCATCAACTTTTACAAAACCCCTTGGGTTAACCAATTTCTCATCGGCTCCTTGGAGCATTTTTGTACCTTTAAAAGCCGGTAATAACATAGAATAATTGAACGGGAGCTGGTGTTGTTTGATCACTTGGCCATTATCATTATGTTCATCGACATGAATGGTATTTGCTTCAACTTTGACCACTTTAGCGTTACAAATCCAATTAATGTGTCTTTGACGCATTTCCGATTCCATAAATCCTTTCGAGTCACCGACACCACCAAGACCTAAGTGACCAATATAGGGTTCAGCCGTGACAAATGTCATCGGAACCTGATCTCGAATTTTACGGTTGCGTAAGTCCTTATCCATAATCATGGCGTATTCATAAGCTGGTCCAAAGCAAGATGCACCTTGTACCGCGCCTACAACAATCGGGCCGGGAGCTTTGCAAAAGTCCTGCCAACTCTGGAAGGCCTCTTCAGCATGATCTGTCGTGCAAACCGATGAGGTAAACCCGCCTAAATGACGTGGCCCTAGCCCTTCAACTTCTTCAAAGGCCAAATGAGGGCCGGTAGCCAAGATTAAATAATCATATTTCAGCTCATCACCGTTGGTTAACGTAAGCGTATTTGCTTCAGGCTGTAATGCCGATACGGCTTGATGGATAAATTCAATCTTCTTTTTTTTAAGTGCTGGAGCCAATGGAAACGAAATATCTTTGCGTGTTCGCCAGCCAACCCCAACCCAAGGGTTAGAAGGTACAAAAGTAAACTCAGCCTGGGTGTTAATAACCTGTATTTCATGGTGTTTACCGAGCTTGTTTTTAAGCTCGTATGCCATCGGTAAGCCGCCGGTACTGGCGCCAACAATAATAATTTTAGCCATGATTCAATCCTTTAATAAGAATATTAAATTGAGGGTAAAGTATTGCCTAAAACAGAAATTTGATCCAAACCCAGCCTGGTGGGCGGCCTGAAGCGATACTGCTAAAAAGGCACCGAGTAATGACGCCAAAGTTAATTAAACTGACAGAATTTTCCAAAATGGGATGCTTGAATCGTGTTTAAGTTAAAGACAAAAATCCCAAAATGGTCAGTTCAGTCCGCAGTTGGTTGTAACGGATAATTTAACCCCCAAATACTAAATACCGAAGTAACCAACCAATATTCACCAATGGCGAGAAATACTTTATTTGAGTATAGCTAAAAATACCAAGTCGTTACTAGAGGGCTTTGTTATATGTTCCACCGGGCCTGGTAATTTGTTGATACAAAACATGTTTGTATGTAATAGACAAAAAGTTAAATAGAAATTGCATATTAAAGAAGCTAGTTTTCTAGCCAACGGTTAGAAACCGTTTGCGCAATCTTTTTTTTTGCATTAGAATCAGTGACCGTTATAGCCAACTGAACCCAACGGTTAAAAAAGCCCAAATTATGAAAGAATTAATCGATCCATTCCAGCGCAAAATTGAATACCTTCGGGTATCCGTCACCGACAAGTGTAACTATCGGTGTGGTTATTGTATGCCGGAGCAAGGCGTACACCCAGAAGGCAACCATACCGAATATTTATCGTTTGATGAGCTTACTCGTATTATTAAAGCGTTTAGTGAGCTGGGCGTCAAAAAGGTACGCTTAACCGGTGGTGAACCGCTGGTACGTAAGGGACTTGCCGGCTTTGCGGCTGATTTAAAGGCTCTACCAGGAATTGAAGATATTGCATTATCAAGTAACGCGCATCATTTAGATAAGCACGCAGAGGCGTTAGCCAAAAGTATTAATCGCGTGAATGTGTCGATTGATTCCTTAAACCCGAATAAGTTTGAACACATTACCCGTGGTGGTAATTTAGAAAAAGTTATGGCGGGCATTGATGCGGCGCTGGCGCATGGCATGAAGCCAGTTAAGCTGAATATGGTGGTGATGAAAGGCACTAATGATGACGAAATTGAGGCGATGGTGGACTTTGGTATTCAAAAAGGCGTTGAAGTGCGCTTTATCGAAACCATGCCGATTGGCCCCGCTGGTGTCAGCATGATGGATCAACACTATGCGGCCGAAAAGATTTTGAAGCGTGTGCGTGAGCATGTTGGCACTGATTTGATTCCATCCAGCGGTCGCTCGCACGATGGACCAGCACGAAACTATTTAATAGCCGGTACTGATGCCAAAATTGGCGTGATTTCGGCGGTTTCGCAGCATTTTTGTGAAACCTGTAATCGGGTACGTTTAACCGCACGCGGATTCTTAGCCTTGTGTTTAGGACAAGAGGACGGAGTCGACTTACGTTCGCCGTTGCGCTCTGGTGTCAGTGATGAAGAACTACGTCAAATTATTATTGATGCGATTGCGCTAAAACCAGAGCGTCATTTTTTCAATGAGAATGTACATAATATCGAATTTAGACAAATGGTGTCGTTAGGTGGTTAAGGAAGGAAGGAATGAATATGGTTAATATCTTATATTTTGCGAGCTTTAGAGAAGTGTTTGGCCAAGCGCAAGAACAAATTCCAGCGCAGTTTGCCAATGTGGGTGAGCTTATTCATAAACTGGCCGAACGTGGTGAACACTGGCGCGAAATTTTGTTAGAAAACGCACAGGTACAAATCGCGGTTAATCACGATATCGCCAACCGCGAAACGCCGATTAAAGCTGGTGACGAAGTTGCGTTTTTCCCACCGGTTACTGGGGGTTAGAGCATGCATAACCCATTTGTGCGTGTTCAAGTTGAAGACTTTGACTTAAGTACCGAAGTAAATTGGTTGCGTGAAAACCATACCGATGTCGGTGCGGTGGTCGCATTTGTCGGCACAGTTCGTGATATCAATGAAGGCGATGACGTGCAGCAGTTAGAGCTGGAGCACTATCCCGGCATGACCGAAAAAGCACTCGAAAATATTCGTCAAGAAGCGCATAAACGCTGGCATTTAGAATCCAGTTTGATTATTCACCGGATCGGCAAAATGCAGCCGAAAGATCAAATTGTACTGGTCGCGGTTGCGAGCCGACATAGAGAAAATGCGTTTGAAGCCAGTCACTATATTATGGATTATCTAAAAACCAACGCGCCCTTCTGGAAAAAAGAATGGACGCCTGAAGGCGAACGTTGGGTGGATGCCCGCCTAAGCGACGAGCAAGCGATGCAACGCTGGTTGGCTTAAACCGCCAACAAACCCAAGCGGCTTAAACCGCTTTAAAACTTATTGAATCTGTCATTTCCCCGTTTTGCGGGGATTTTTTTGTGGGAAAGCTTATGAAAACTGTTGATGAAGCCATCGCCTATTTACTGGCGCAAGTCCAAACCAAACCCAAAATTGAAAGTCGGCCTTTAAGTCAAGCATTGGGTTGTGTATTGGCGCAGTCAGTGGTGTCACCGGTCAATGTGCCACCCCATGATAACTCGATGATGGATGGCTATGCGGTACGCGCCGAAGACATACAACCAGGCCTGGTGCTTCCGATTAGTCAACGTATTCCGGCAGGCACACATCCTGAGCCCCTAGCCCCTGGTAGTGTGGCGCGTATTTTTACCGGCGCCCCGATTCCAGCCGGCGCTAATGCGGTGGTAATGCAAGAGCAGGCAGAAGTATCAGATACGGGAGTGCAGTTTGAAGCGTCGGTTCAAGTCGGCCAAAACATTCGACAATGCGGCGAAGATATTGCACAAAACGCAAGTATTCTAGAACCTGGCCAACGCTTGCGTCCGCAGGATTTAGCCCTGATTGCCTCGGTTGGCCAAGCGCAAGTAGCGGTTTATAAACCGCTTAAACTGGTGACTTTTAGCACGGGCGACGAACTATTAGAACCGGGTACAGCACCCGAGCCGGGCAAAATTTACAACTCCAACCACACCAATTTAATGGCGCTGGTGATGCAGTTAGGTTTTGATTGGATTGACCTTGGTCAGGTAGCCGACAGTTTGGACGCAACCAAAGCCGCCTTAGCTAAAGCAGCGGAGCTCGGCGATGTGATTATCACCACTGGCGGTGTGTCGGTGGGGGAAGAAGATCATCTTAAGCCAGCGGTAGAAAGTTTAGGTAAGCTTGATATGTGGCAGGTCAAAATGAAACCTGGCAAACCCCTGGCGTTTGGTGAAGTATCGGGCAAACCTTTCCTAGGATTACCGGGCAACCCGGTTTCCGCTTTCACCACCTTTAATTTATTCGCACGGCCTTTTTTAATGCGCTTGCAAGGCCAAACCCAAGTTAAGCCGCAATCGGTTTGGGTACAGGCTGGTTTTGATTGGTTAAAGCCGGGTTTCCGACGTGAATTTGTGCGTGCGCGTTTGCATAATCAGGCTGCCCAGACTTGGGCAGAAATCTACCCACAGCAAGGGTCGGGTGTATTGACCTCAACGGTTTGGGCCGCAGGACTGGTGGTGATTCCAGAAGACAGCGTGGTCCACAAAGGCGACTGGGTCGAATATATTTCATTTAACGAATTCTAGTGTTGTGACTTCGTGTCTCAGTGGTAAAAAATAAAAAAGGAAAATAACATGGCGGAACTCACGCATTTAGACGAAAAAGGCCAAGCGCGCATGGTTGATGTCAGCGATAAGCAACATACGGAGCGCGAAGCACGAGCAATGGCGGTGATCCGTATGCTTCCGGAAACCTTAACCATGATTGCTGAAGGCAAACATAAAAAAGGTGATGTGTTAGCGACCGCTCGCATTGCTGGCATTATGGCGGCCAAACGTACACCGGATTTAATCCCGATGTGTCATCCACTCATGCTCACTTCGGTTAAAGTTGAACTGGCGCCGAACTTTGACGATTCAAGTGTTGAAATTTTAGCGGTGTGCAAATTGGTGGGTCAAACTGGAGTGGAAATGGAAGCTTTAACAGCTGCAAGTGTAGCCGCATTAACCTTATACGATATGTGCAAAGCCGTTGATAAAGGGATGGTGATTGATCAATTGCAGTTGTTAGAAAAGAAAGGCGGAAAAAGCGGGCATTGGACGCGTAGCGAATAAGTCACCAGGCCTGGTACTAGGCCTGTGATCCCACACCTAGCACCAGGCCTGGTTGTTCGCTTACTTCAGTTTGCCAGGTTTACCAGTTTGGCAGCTTGAAAGCCCAAATGGGGCGTAAACAGGGCAGAAACGAAACGCCCCTGTTAAAAGTGGAATCACGCCAATATAACCCCATAAACCGATGGTTTGGGTGGCCGCTAAAAGAATTAAAATTAAGCCTACGGCAATTCGAAGCATGCGGTCGATGCCGCCAACGTTACATTTCATGTTACTTCTCCTTAAATGGGTGAACACGCGACAAAAGGTTGCGTGTTCATTACTTTACGCCTACTGCTTCTGATATTGCAACTATTTAACTTCGATTGTACCGATCATACCCTCATCAAGGTGGCCAGGCTGTAAGCACCCAAAATAATAGGTGCCGGGTTTATCAAAGTGCCATACAACCCCGCCTCTTTGACGTGGTTTAAGACTGATCATATTGGGATCCTTGTGCGCCATATTGGGGTCTTGCTTCATCATTTGTGCATGCTTGTGCAATTCTTGTTGGCTACCAATCACAAATTCATGTTTATTTTGGCCCATATTGCGCACAAAAAAGCGTACGGTTTCACCGGCTTTTACTTCAACTCGATTTGGCATGAATTTATTCTGATCGTGCATATTAATTTGAATAGTTTGTTTCACATCCTGAGGGCGGCCTTCTCGCCCTACTTTAGTACCATGGCTCATGCCTGGGGTGTGATTGGAATGGGCGTCATGCCCCATATCTTGGTTGCTATGATTCGCATGTCCGCTATTATGGACTCCATTGTGACCCGAACCATGATCACCGTGATTTTGTGCCATGGACAAACCTGGAATAGCCGCGATGCTTAAGCCGATTAAAAAATGTCGACGTGTAATGTTCATGTTAATGCTCCTAATAAAGCTAAATAAATACTGAGGGCTGAGCCACTCAGCAGGTTAATACCAAAAACTCAAACCCACCATATAATGGGTTTCACTGGTGGCGTGACCGACTTGATTAGCCAAGTCTTTGGTTTCGCCAAATAGACCTTTCCACTCGACCCCAACATAGGGTGCAAATTCAGGTTTAATGTGATATTTCAAACGCAGTCCGGCTTTAAGTTCGGCTAAGCCTGCGCCTTCACCAAATTCGGTATCTTTGCTACTGAATAACTTGGCTTTTAGCTTAGGTTCCAGTTCAAGATCTTGCGTAAACATCATTTCGTATTTGAATTCAAGGTTGGCGGCGATGCGCCCGTCTTCATCGACAAAGGCTTTCGCACGGGTATCAATCATATAGGGGGCTAAGCCCTGTACTCCAAGCCCTAGCCACTGGCGTTCATGGTCACCGCTATCGAAGCGAACCCCAAGTAGGCTATCCCAATAGGCACCAATTGCATGTGCCCAATAGAGTTCAGAATGAGCTTCAAATTCGCCATTTTCTATTTCACCTTCACTTTGGAATTGGAGCTTATTAAAATCCTTGCCAATCCACGCCTTAAGTTCATAGGCGGTGTAGTCGGTATCATCGGTATAAACCTGCTCAAGATGGTCGACCATGAAGGCTTTATAAACATGCTGATCCATCAAATGTAAGCGCTGGAGATCGTCATCGTTGTAACGTAAATCACCACTGTATTCGAGTGGATCGCGTGCATTAGCCGGAGCCGATCCGCCTTGCATTGAGCCATGATCATGCACCATGGGTTCGGCTTCTTGCTGTGACCAGGCCTGGTGGTTTGTGAAAACCCCTATACTGAGTAAGGCACTGTAAATAAGTGTTTTTTTAAACATGCTGGTGTCCTTTTGTTTGATAACTTTGTTTTCAATCGGCGTGTCATTTGAGGTCTCCTATCAAGAGACCACCACCTCTCTAAACATGCCGGTATCCATGTGATACATAATGTGGCAATGCCATACCCAACGACCCAGCGCATCTGCTGTCACTAAAAAGGACACACGTTGAGCAGGCTGTACGCTGATGGTGTGCTTGCGCACTAAAAACTCACCATCTGGCGATTCCAGCTCGCTCCACATGCCGTGTAAGTGCATGGGGTGGGTCATCATCGTATCGTTATGTAAAATCACGCGAATGCGCTCACCAAACTGAAAAGGAATAGGTTCAGATTTACCATATTCGACCCCATCTATAGACCAAACATAGCGATGCATGTTGCCGGTTAAGTGCAACTCAATTTCACGCTCGGGTTTACGTGGATCTAGAGGACCGCCGAGTGTGCGTAAGTCGGCATAGGTTAAGACGCGACGACCGTTATTGCGCAAGCCAATCCCCGGATCATCCAAGTTGGTTCTGGGGGTGTCGACCCTCATGTCTACGCTGGCACCGTACTCATGTTTTGAATGGCGAACCTGTTGGCTGGGTTTGGCTAATGGGTTCTCGGCCATAGTGTGACCAGCATGGGCATCGTGCGCTCCATGTGCACTGTGATCGGTTTGAGTATTAGCCGCCATTTCATGAGCACTATGATCCATCGTATCGCCGCCCATATCATGACCGGCGTGGCCACCATGGGCGCCATGATTCATCGCGCCCATCATGTCTTGGGTTTCTAGCCATTGCACCGGATCCATTTCAGGCACATCCGCCGACATCCCCATTTGAGTGGCTAAGGTGCCGCGTGCGAATCCACTGCGGTCAATCGACTGGGCAAATAGGGTATAAGCCTCTTTTACAGGTGTGACTAATACATCATAGGTTTCGCCTGGACCAAAGCGGAACTCATCCACTTCAACTGGCTCTACATTTTGGCCGTCCGCTTGTACTACGGTCATTTTTAAGCCCGGAATCCGCACATCAAAAAAGCTCGCGGCCGCGCTATTGATATAACGTAAACGTACGGTTTCACCCGCTTTAAATAAGCCCGTCCAGTTGGCTTTTTGTGGGGTGCCATTGGTTAAATATTGATAGGTATAACCAGATATGTCGGCTAAATCGGTTGGCGACATACGCATTTGATTCCACATTTCGCGTTTTTGCATTGCGCCACCAAAACCAAGCTCTTTTACGTCTTTGAAAAAATCGAATACAGTGGGTTCATTACGGTTGTAGTAATGGCCTTTAATTTTGAGCTTCTCGACAATCCGGTGCGGATTTTCATCCGTCCAGTCTGACAGCATAATCACATGCTCACGATCAAACTCAATCGGTTCCGGCATGGCTGGTTCAACAATCATTGCACCGTACATGCCTTGTTGTTCTTGCATGCCGGAATGCGAGTGATACCAATAGGTACCCGACTGTTCTAGCGTAAATTCATAGGTAAAGGTTTTTCCCGGTTTAATGCCCGGAAAACTCACGCCTGGTACGCCGTCCATGTTGAATGGCAAAATAATGCCGTGCCAGTGAATCGAGGTATCTTGTTGTAAACGGTTAGTTACACGAATCGTAACGGTATCCCCTTCGCGAAAACGTAAAGTCGGTGCGGGTAACGAGCCGTTAATGGTGACGGCCATACGGTCTTTGCCACTCATATTAACCAGTGTTTCATCTACGACTAAGTCAATTTCGGTGCCTGACAAAGTGGGCGCATGGCCTAGTTGGGTGATTTTGGGATTAGCCCAAGCGCTATTAACCCAAGGCGATAAACCGACTGCGGCTGTACCAGCCATCGCGCTTCTTAATAAGTGACGTCGTGAAATTTGTGTGTGCATCATTAAACCTCTTGTTTTTAATGTCGATCGCAGTATAGGACTTGCGGCCTGTCATCAAGCTGACAGAAAGATTACAAATTTGTAATCTGCAATAATTTTTTGGGAGGTCTATAATTGAATAGTACATATTTGAATTGAACAAAGAAGCCCGCATCCATATGAAAATATTGCTCGTCGAAGATGAAGCCAAGACGGCAGATTACCTAAAACAAGGCCTAACAGAAGCCGGGTTTAACGTGAGTTTGGCCAGAGACGGTTTGGATGGATTACACCTCGCCTTAGAAGATCAATTTGACTTGGCCATACTGGATGTGATGTTACCAGGCCTGGATGGTTGGCAATTGCTGCAAGCCATACGAAAACAAGGCTGCGCTTGGCCAGTTTTATTTTTAACCGCGCGCGATCAGGTTCAAGATAGAGTAAAAGGTTTAGAGTTGGGGGCGGATGATTACCTAGTTAAACCATTTGCTTTTGCCGAGTTATTAGCACGCGTCAGAGTTTTGGCACGGCGCGGTAACACAGCCGTTCAAGATCAGTTAAGTGTGGCCGATTTGCAAATGGATTTATTAGCCCACAAGGTCACACGTCATGGGCAACGTTTAGACTTAACCCCAAAAGAGTATGCATTACTGGAGCTTTTGTTACGTCGTCAAGGTGAGGTATTGCCCCGCACCTTAATCGCTGCTCAAGTATGGGATATGAACTTTGATAGCGATACCAATGTGGTTGAGGTTGCGATAAAGCGTTTGCGATCCAAAGTCGATGAAGGCTTCGAACCCAAACTCATTCATACCGTACGTGGCATGGGCTACTTATTAGAGGATCAGACCCAATGAAAACTTCACTTACTAGTCGCTTAGTCTGGTTTTTTTCGATTATTACTTTGGTGGTTTTAATCAGTTTAGGTGCCGTGCTTAGTCAAGCCGTCGATCACCATTTTCAAGAAATGGATTTAAGCGAACTTCAACTTAAACATCAACAAATTCAATATCAACTAGAACGGACCGAAACTGACTCAGATCCCGTGCTGCTAACGGGGGAGTTGGATTATTTATTACCGCGCCAGCTAGGTTGGCAATTTATTTTATTTGACAGTAAAAATGAGCCATATTATGCCTCTAATGTCGATCTATATGATATTTCTTGGGATCAGTTAGAGGCTGGCAAATTAATCAGTATTCATTTGGGAGAACATCATTACCGAGGTTTATTTCATACCGAGAAAACCACTTCTAAATGGCAAGTTTTAGCCTTACTTAACATCGATCATCATGATCATTTTATGCAGTACTTTTTGCAAATTTTATGGGTCAGTTTGATTTTAGCGGTGTTATTGATGACGGGCCTAGGTTGGATCGTAATGAAACGCGCTTTAAAGCCCTTAAAACGTATGTCGGCATTGGCTTCAAAGGTTTCGAGCGAACATCTCGGTGAACGTATCATGTTACAAGACTTACCCGCTGAGTTGCGAGAGCTTGCTGGTGTGTTTAACGCGATGTTGGATCGACTCGAAGCCTCTTTTCAACGTCTTTCGCAATTTTCAGCCGATATTGCGCACGAGTTGCGCACACCGGTGAATACCTTGTTAACTCAATCACAGGTGGCTTTAAGTAAAGCGCGAAGTGTTGAGGAGTATCAAGATGTACTAGCCTCGAATATTGAAGAGTTTGAATGCTTAGGTCGCATGATCAGTGATATGTTGTTTTTAGCCAAAGCCGATAAAGGTACTTTAATCCCCTTGCATGAACAGGTGCATTTGGCGAGTGAAGCGCAACGTGTGATTGATTATTACCAACTATTAGCGAGTGAACAAAACATTCAAATAAAGTTAGCAGGCGATGCTGTGGTGCAAGGGGATTCGGTGATGTTAGGTCGCGCCTTAGCCAACTTAATGTCAAACGCAGTTCGCTATGCGGATCCGGGATCAGAGATTGATGTCACTTTAAGTCAGGTTGATCATCATGCGATTATTGAAGTCACCAATGAAGGGGTCGAAATTCCGTTAGAGCATCGTTCGCATTTATTTGATCGGTTTTATCGGGTTGAGTCGGCGCGATCAAATGATGGTGGGGTAGGTTTAGGTTTAGCGATCACACGCTCAATTGTTGAGGCGCATGGCGGTGAGATTGAACTTGCCAATGAAACTCATAAAACCTGCTTTAGAGTTTCGTTACCACTGAGTGCAAAGTCTTAAACAAAAAACCCCCAAGCGGCAAATTCTTGCCGCTTGGGGGTTTGCAATACCAGTTGAATAAAAGCGGTTTATTGACCCGCTTCCATTTCACCTGTGGTTTTTAGCATTTCGTACCAAGCATCACGCAACTCCGTCATGACTTCAACGGCGCTGTCTAGCTGAGTTGTATCCGCTTCATACACCGCATCTTGCACGCACTGATCGGCATAGCGATATAAGGCTTCTAAGTCAAAGGCCAAAGGCGTTTCTTGACTTAGGTACAAGCGATCACGCAACGCATCAATAATGGTGGTCATGCGACCAAGGTGAAAGCCTTTTTCCACTAACGAATTGGCATCGTGGCAAACCTTGGCTAAAGTGCCTTTATCTACTGCACCTTGAAGCAAAAGTAATACAGTTTTACGCGGATTATCCGCTAAAACCTGTTCTACTTCCGGATCACGCGTGTATTCTTGCAGCATCGCCTGATCAGTCGATTCTGTATATACGCTTGAGTTAATCATATTATTCCCCTGTGTGTTACCCCCTAAGGGGTTGTATTTTTTATAAAAAACACAGAGGTTTAAGCACTAACTATGCCAAACACCAGGCCTGGTGCTGGATTAAAATTGCACTTGCACAGCGTTGGCCGCACGCGTGGCTTGCTCGATCGCTTGCTCTAAGGTTTGTGCGCGCGCTAACGCCACGCCCATGCGGCGACGGCCATTGATTTCAGGCTTGCCAAATAAACGCAGTTGGGTATCTGGTTCTGCGAGCGCTTGATCTAAGTTTGCAAACGCGGTTTGGCTGGATTGGCCTTCGGGTAAAATCACACACGAAGCCGATGGACCGTGTTGGCTAATGTTGGGAATCGGTAAACCTAGAATGGCTCGCACATGTAAAGCAAACTCCGACAAATCTTGTGAAATTAAAGTCACCAAGCCGGTGTCGTGTGGGCGTGGGGAGACTTCACTGAAGATAACCTCATCGCCTTTAACAAAGAGCTCGACGCCAAATAACCCCCAGCCGCCTAATTCGCTGGTTACTTTTTCAGCCATCTGTTCGGCTTTGGCCAGTGCGCTTGCTGACATCGCATGTGGTTGCCAAGATTGACGGTAATCTCCATCAATTTGGATGTGCCCGATAGGTGCGCAAAACGAGGCACCATTTTTATGTTGAATTGTGAGCAGAGTAATTTCGTAGTCAAAATCAACAAAGCCCTCAACGATCACCTTGCCTTTACCGGCGCGGCCACCTTCTTGCGCATATAACCAGGCCTGGTGCACTTGATCTTGGGTTTTAATCACGCTTTGGCCTTTGCCTGAAGAACTCATAATCGGCTTGACCACACAAGGCATACCAATTTTGGCGATGGCTTGGATAAACTCGTCTTCAGTTTGTGCAAATTCGTAGGCTGATGTTTGTAAGCCCAAAGTTTCAGCGGCTAAGCGGCGAATGCCTTCACGGTTCATGGTCAATTGGGTCGCGCGAGCGCTGGGCACGACATGGAAACCTTCTGACTCCAATTCGGCTAAGGTATCTGTCGCAATGGCCTCGATTTCCGGCACGATATAGTGAGGTTTTTCCTGCTCAACGAGGGCACGTAAAGCTTGGCCATCCAACATATTGATCACGTGATGGCGGTCTGCGACCTGCATGGCGGGCGCGTTGGCATAACGATCTACCGCTATTACCTCTACACCCAAGCGTTGTAATTCAATCACCACTTCTTTACCCAACTCACCGGCTCCACAGAGCATCACGCGAGTGGCGGTGGCCGAAAACGGCGTGCCAATTCGACTCATGTTTATTCCTTAATCAAACTGTTTAATCATTTGTAAAATAACGCGGGTGGAATGGTCGGCGGCTTTAGCCAAAAACGCATCAAAGGCCACCACATTCTCTTTACCGGCAATATCCGATAAAGCACGGATGACCACAAATGGTACCTCAAATTGATGGCAGACCTGTGCCACCGCGGCGGCCTCCATTTCGCAGGCAATCATTTCAGGAAACTTACCGCGTGTGGTATCGACGTCTTCCACCAAGTGCATAAAACGGTCGCCACTGGCGATCAATCCATGCATATGGCTGACCTCGCCAAGGGCTTCAATGCTGGCTTTGGCTTTGTTAATCAATTCACGATCTGGCACAAAACAAGCGGGCAACCCCGGCACTTGACCATGCACATAACCAAACGGTGTGACATCGACATCGTGATGACAAACCGAATTACTAATCACAATGTCGCCGACTTCTAAATCGGTATGAAAACCACCAGCTGAGCCAGTATTAATAATGGCACGTGGGTTAAAATGGTTAATTAACAAAGTCGTGCTCATCGCAGCATTGACTTTGCCTATACCGGAGCGTAATAAAACCACATCGCGTCCAGATAGTTGGCCGCTATAAAACTCAAAGCCTGCGAGTGTTTGGGTTTTAAGGTTTTGGATTTGTTCGCGCAGAAGAATGACTTCTTCTTCCATCGCGCCAATAATGCCGATGGTCATACAGCGTTGCCTAGCTCACGCAATTTATCTTCACTTAATAGCAGGTCTTCATTACGCATTACACCAATTTCTTTTTTTAAGATGCCCTGTGCGATTTGTTTGGCTTCATCTAATGAATGCATATTGCAAGTACCGCACTGATAAACGTTCAGTTCTGGAATATCTTCCTCTTTTTCGACTTTCAGCACATCTTGCATGGCTTTTTTCCAGGCTTCGCCCACGCGCTTTTCGTCTGGCGTACCAATCAAGCTCATGTAAAACCCAGTGCGACAGCCCATTGGTGATACATCAATAATTTCAACGCCGTCGCCATTTAGGTGTTCACGGATTAAGCCAGCAAATAAATGCTCTAGAGTATGAATACCGCGTTCGCCCATAATTTCTTTGTTTGGGTGGCAAAAACGCAAATCAAATACCGTGATAGTATCGCCCTTTGGGGTGGTCATGGTCTTAGCCACGCGCACCGCTGGTGCGGGCATAATGGTGTGATCTACGCGAAAACTGTCTAATAAAGGCATGGCCAACTCCTAGGTTCTAAAAATAAAATTTGTTACGAGTTGTTCATTTTAACAAAAACTACGATCTTTCGTTGAACAAAGCCGAATGCGTATTAACCTAATTAAAGTCGATTTATCAAAGCATTAAACGCACTTTGGCCGTTATAATAACAGTAATAATTTAATGGAATTAACCACCAGGCCTGGTGATAAGGATCAAATCATGACACGCTTCGCAAAGACTTTAAACAGTGTGATTTTAGTCAGCATTGCCTGGCTACCAGGCCTGGTGCAGGCCAGCAACGAGCCACCACGCCATGCGCTCGACATTATCCAAATGTTTTTGCAAAATCCAGACGATGCAGCGGGTTTATTTGATGGCGCCGTGACCGCAAATATGCGGATACCTCCCAAATATATAGGCGTTAAGTTTTATGATCTACGTACTGGTCGAGAAATGGATCGCCAAGAAATACGAGAAGAACTGGGTGCGGTTCGACAAGATGGGGCTTACGAATTGATCCGCATTGCTATGCAATTGATTCCAGCCAGTTATGAACTCAGTGAAGAAACTCTGCAGGACTTGATGGATGCGGCCTTTCTGGCAAGTATGCGTATGCCCCCCAAATACATTAGCATCGAATATTATGACACTCGGCTGGGCGCAAGTGGCAAAGGCGGTGGCGTATCCGGTCGGACACCCGTAGATATTCATCATCCCGAAACTGAGTCAGAGCTCGATCTAGATGAGGAGAACTCTTCGCCCATTGATGAAAGCTTTGAAGGCTTAAAAGCCAAATACCAAAGTTTAAAACTCGAGCTTAATCACCCTAAAAACCAAGTCGCTTTACCGATCTACGCTTATGGTAAAACTCAACAAGCGCTTAAAACCAACTTAATTTTTGTCATAGAAGATGTCACTAATGCGCTGGATATCGAGTTTGTAGATTATGGAAAGCGTGAGTTCGAGCAGAGTGGAGGCTATCAGGTTATGTACGGTGTGGGTTACTTTAGCGGCGAGCCGGAGGTATTAGAGCAATTAAAACAGGCTCTTTGGTAGAGAGAAGTAGATAGTAAATCATAAAAAGAAAAAGCCCCGAAAAGCGTGGGGGGACGCTAATCAGGGCTTTTTAGATGGTGCGAGCGGAGAGACTCGAACTCTCACACCTTACGGCACCAGAACCTAAATCTGGCGTGTCTACCAATTTCACCACGCTCGCAATACGGTACGAGAAAACCTTACTAGACAAATAAGACTTTCTCTATATATGGTGGCTGCACCTGGAATCGAACCAGGGACACACGGATTTTCAATCCGTTGCTCTACCAACTGAGCTATGCAGCCATTCTTTAAGTCGGCGTA
This sequence comes from Thiomicrospira pelophila DSM 1534, assembly GCF_000711195.1. Taxonomy (NCBI): domain Bacteria; kingdom Pseudomonadati; phylum Pseudomonadota; class Gammaproteobacteria; order Thiotrichales; family Piscirickettsiaceae; genus Thiomicrospira; species Thiomicrospira pelophila. The sequence goes on from NZ_JOMR01000001.1 coordinate 213,151, forward strand.
TTATAGATAGGGGCTTGTCGACTGTCAAACACTATTTTAAAAGATTGGTGAAATTTGCGCAGGCTGAGGTTGTGCCAAATTTGCCCAAAGTATTTTGCCAAACAACGTCCTTTATATGATCTGGAATGTAGAGCTATTTATATAACGTACAGCAACTCAGATTATAAGCTTTGTTTAAAATCTAATTTAAATATAACCATACTTTTTTCATCTTAATGAGACAGAAAATGCGATAGTTTGCAACTATGTTTTTAAGGCAAAAAGGAATAAGCATGAAGTTAAATAAAAACCGCATTATTAGTCTGGTATTGGCTGGCGCGGGGTTGTCAGTATCAATGCAGACTACCGCGAATTCTTATGAAGACAGCTGGTCAAAACCGATTAAACAACACGCCACACAGGTTAATGATGCCGCGCTTAGTCAATCTCTTAACCATTATGCGAATGAATATGAGAAGTTGGTTAAACAGCATGGTTATATCGGTAAAAAGCTGAGTATTCCAGACATTGAAATTGCAGGAGATGGCGTATTTTTTGTGAAGGGTGCGCTGATGTGGGGCACGCTTGAAAATCACGGTTTGAACAACAATATTACGGCGGTAGAGCTGGATTCTGGCGTATTTATTTACAATACCGGCTCTAACCCGGCGGTGGCTTATAGTTTCCATCAAGCTTTAAAAAAACACACCCATAAACCCATTGTTTGGCTGGCGGCGGAAAACTATCAATCGCACGCCAATCTAGGTGGCAGTTATTGGCATGCTCAAGGGGTAAAAAATATTTATTCCCAGAAAGAAGCGGCCGATTTTTGGCAGAAAAAAGGCTTTGATAATGCGATTAGGCGAGTCAATCAATACAACCCTTTTTTAGCGGAAGCCGCGCAAAATATTGGATCGCATTATAAAACTTTTGATGACAAATTGATTGTTAACAAAGGAACAGCGGATGAGTTTCATTTAATCAACTTTGGTGGCGGCCACACACCCACTATGACAGGCGCATTTATTCCATCAAAAAACATTTTATTTACCGGTGATTTAGGGTTTGTAGAACGTTTACCAGGCCTGCTGGATGATTCATCTTATTCGGAATGGATGGCATCGTTTGAAGGGATGGTGAACTATGCTAAAAAACATTCACCGGATGTGAATAAGATGTTAGTGATTCCTGGTCACGGGGGCGCCACCACACTATCGGAATTGATCGCGCAAACTTATGAGTATTTTGAAGACCTTAAAGTTACAGTCGATCACGCTTTAAGCCAAGGTTTAAGCGGTTCGGAGTTTGAAAAAGCGGTGGATATGCCTAAGTATCATCATCGTCCAATGTACAGTCAGCTTTACCTTCGTAATGCGCAAAGTGTTTATGATGAGCTAACAAAAACTAAATAAAAATTAGGCATCCAAAGCTCTGCCAAGCAGGGCTTTGTTTTTATTTAGTGCTTAAAAAGTCCAAACTCTTGCACGCACAAGTTTACCGCTCCGGGCTGTCCAATCGCTAATAGCCCAAATCGAGTCACGTACTTTAGGTTGATTGGAATGCCAGTACGATAAGGCGCAAACTGTTCGAAGCGCCAATAATCGGTGCGCCAATCAGTGGATGGAAACACATTGTTTTTATAAGATTGCCAAGGCTGGCGTAGTTCACTCGTTTTTAAATGGGCTGCCACGGCCGGTGCCGGGCCGCGCCATGTCATATAAATGCCATCATAATCGGCCAAGTTATCCACGGCCGATAAATCAAATTGCATTTGAATAAAGCCACCATTGTTTTCGAGGCTAACTTGGCCTTGAAGACAGGTTACCCAAGCTCCGTTATCTTGCTTTTGCACCACTTGTCCTTGCGAGCCGCCGCCCATCACCTGATCGGATACAAAATCCCAGGGCGTAACGGTGTCTGGTGTAAGAGGATCAACCGGGTAAAGACGATAGTGCATAATGGAGCCTAAAAATTAAAGGTTTGATAATTTGTGTGTTTTGTTTCTTAGGTGCAAGCGTAAATATTTTAATCTTGGCTAAGTTTAACTAACGGATGACCGAGTTGCAATTTAGTGATTTAAGACGTGTACTTGCACTACAAGGGTGTCAACTAGAGTTTGTTAGTAACTAAAGGTAATGCAAGCAAGGTTTACATACTCGCACCAGCATTGAAAAAAATTGATCAAACTAGCTAAAGGGAGCCTGCTCTTGATTAAAAATTAAGCGATACAAACATTTTGAATGTTAGCTTATTTAATGACCAATTTTTTTGTCAGTGAATAACCAATTTTTGAGTTCTTTATCAAAAACAGAGTCATTTCGACGGATCCATTCTAAAGCCATGGCCGCATGTTCTTTTTCTTCATCGGCATTATGCTGAAAAATATTTTGAAGTGTCTTATCTTTACTTGCTTCTATGCGCTGGTTGTAGGCGTCAACGGCTTCCAATTCTTCGATTAGTGTTAATAGTGCTCTATGCATATCTTGTGTTTTGCTGCTTATTTTTTCAAAGGGCTCGTGATAATTTATATTAGACATTTTCACTCCTTAGCTTTTTTTTTAAGTGATTAAACTAGATATCAATTGATTGTTAACTTTGAAGAGTTTAATGAAAGTTAACAACCAATTTTGTCTAAAACAGATCGTCTAGACTTAGAATATTTAAATATATCAACACAAACTATTCGTCATTTTTTTCATATTCATTTAATGCTTTATCTAGCGAGCTATTAATAGTTTTATAAGCTCTAGAGAAGCCGGTTTTTACTTCACTCCATGCGTCTGAAGAACTATGCTTAAAGCCTCCGTACCACTCGGCAAGTTCATTACGCTGTTGGCGTAATGCTTTTAAATTCGATTTGGCTTCTTTTTGAGTGGCTTGAGTCATATTTTCCCAATTGGTGTCAATACGATATTCAAGGGCTTCAATACGGCTATCAAGCTTATTCATGGCTTTTTCAGCGGTCTTTTTTGCTTCGTCCCGTTGAGAAGCCGTATATTTCCCAAGTGTACTAATGAGCTCTTGAGTCTCTTTTTTAACGTCCTGGCTTGTTACTGATTCCTTATGATTGTCAGCATAAGCCAGCTGTGAAAGACCAAAAGTCATGGCGGTTACTAATGCGATTATAAAAGTATTGTTTTGCATAACAGTCTCCTAATTTGTTTGATTGAATGTTCTCTTATTTAAGGCATCAGATTAGCCAAAACGAGAAGTGGCGGATTTGACGGCGTTACTTAGGGAATGCCATGCGCTATCCATACCAGCTTTTAAATCTTCCCAAGCATCATCGCCAGATTCTTTTAATTCAGTTAATTTACTGTTAGCGGCTTGCTGCATGGTACGTAACTCTTCAATTTCTTTGTAATAGGCTAATTGGGTTTCTGCTTCGGCTGAGTCCGCTTTTGCTTTGAGTGCATCAATCTTTGCGTTCCATTCGTCTAATTGTGCTTCTAACTTTTTCTCGTAAGCTTCTTTCATACTCATAATGGCCTCCTTAGACTTGTAATATTATTTACAAGTTATTTAGCTAATCATCTCATTATGTTTGATGATTAAATTCACCATAACATTAAAAATTTTAGAATTACAAATCAGCGGTACTTAAATTCTGGAATTGATTTCTTAAAATAAACAAGCAGAAAAATTTAATAATTTAGGTTGGATTTTTATATCTACTCCGGTTTCATAGGAAATTGTGCCTAAAATTAAATAGTTGTTTTCTCATGTATAAAAGGGTTATTGATCAAATAAGGAAAAATTATGCACCAAAATATACTTGGTTCATAACTCTAAATTTAATAGAGCCTCGTATATTGAGAATATGGTTTTATATGGGGCGTATCATCTTGTTTAGAAAACAGCCTACCAGTGGCATTCTTGTCTTAATTTGTTTATAGCCTCAGTATCAATAAGCCCTGTTATGATGATTGTATTATTCACTAAAATTAAGACTATAAAGTCAAAGCTTAGGTTTGAACTTTGGTTAAATGTTAAATATCTGAACAAGATGTGTATAATCTGTGTAACTAATTTAGGCATTTTCGCCAATTCGCCTTGAGCATCAAAGCTTGAGGGGAATTTTGGCTCGGATTCTCCAAACTGAGGTGCTCAATAGCGCCTCGTCAGACTTTTAAGGAGTTCACATGCAGCATTTATTATCACCACTTAAAATGGGTAAACAAACCTTACCAAATCGCGTTTTCATGGCCCCTCTAACTCGTTCGCGCGCCGGCCAGCCAGGTGATGTGCCACAAGCGTTAAATGCAGAGTATTACAGCCAACGTGCTACGGCTGGTTTAATTGTGACTGAGGCCACCCAAGTTTCTCGCCAAGGCCAGGGTTATGCGTTAACACCGGGCTTATATACCGACGCACAAGAGGCCGGTTGGAAAAAAGTGGTAGATGCGGTTCATGCTAAGAAAGGTCATATGTCGATGCAACTCTGGCACGTTGGGCGTATTTCACATTCTTTATTACAGGAAAATAACGCCGCACCGGTTGCGCCATCCGCGATTCAAGCATCAAATAGTCAATGTTTTGTGATTCACCCAGATGGCACGCCAGAGCAGGCCACTTGTGAGAAACCTAGAGCTTTAGAATTGTCCGAAATACCAGGCCTGGTGGATCAATATCGTCAAGCCGCCATGCGTGGCAAACGAGCAGGCTTTGATTTTTTTGAAGTGCATGCGGCCAATGGTTATTTATTGCATCAGTTTTTATCGACCAATAGTAATCAGCGCACCGATGCTTACGGCGGCAGTTTAGAGAACCGCGCACGCTTGATTTTAGAGGTTTTGGATGCGGTGATTGAGGTCGTCGGCGCGGATAAAGTGGGTGTGCGTTTATCGCCTAACTTTGTGGCGCATGACATAGCGGATGATGAGTCTGAAGCGAGCGCCCTGTATTTAGCCAAGGCGTTTAATCAGCGTGGCATAGCCTATCTGCATATTGCTGAGCCAGATTGGGCGGGCGGCGAACCTTTAACCGACGCTTTCCGTCAATCCTTGCGTGAGGCGTTTTCAGCTTGCTTGATCTGGTGTGGCAATTATACCGCCGACAGTGCAGAAGCCGCAGTTAAATCCGGTGTGGCGGATGCGATTGCATTTGGACGTAGCTACATTGCGAACCCAGACTTGGTTGAACGTTTCCGCTTGAATGCGCCTCTTAATAAGCCCGATCCATCCACTTTTTATGGTGGTGGCGCGGAAGGTTATACGGACTACCCATTTTTGCCGTCGAACACTTAAAACTGGTTAGGTTTAAAAAAAGGCGCAGTTTTGCGCCTTTTTTTGTGCCTGTAAATTTACCTTGTCAGAACACATAGTTTTGCAGGAGTCGGTAGATTTGACATAATAGATTTTAACTAGGTTAGTTATTACATTTTAGGGGTACAGAATATGCAACGCTGGCTGATTCTTAGTGGTTTGTTGGTGATTTGGTCAGGGTTGGCTTCGGCGCAAAATTTTGTGTTGCTGGGTACACAAAATATGCAACTTGAAACCAGCCAAGGAGAGGACTTTGATTTGCCGGGCTTGCGCTTAATGGCTGGACGATATGACTATCGTGGAGACATCACGCATCGAGTTTATTACAAGGGCTTGTTTATGTGGCAAAACGAGTCAGGCTTGAAACAGTCAGCCAATTTTAACGGGCTGGGTTACGATGTGATTTTAGATCAACATCGACATGTTCGGCCATACGTGGGTGCGAGCCTGGGTTATGCGCAGTATCGCTATTCGGATGCGATTGGGCGAGATTCAGATGGCGGATTAGCGGCAGGCTATCAGCTCGGTGTCGATTTTTCAGTCAACCCTTATTTAAGCGTTGACGTAGGTTATGAGCATTTAGCCACAGATTTGGCATTAGATCGCGTTCAAATCGACAGCTTCTCGGCTTTGAGTTTGATGCTGCTTCTAAAATTTTAAGATGGTTCCAAGTAAATTTTATACATTTATGTATCTAACGTGTATAGAATGTGTATAGATTGGGTTGTGAAATAAACCAACAATTAATATTAAGCTGAGTTAGGAATAAGAATGTTGAGTCGAAAGGATTTGGTCAGTCAGCCAATATATTTAGATCGGGGTGAACTAGCCGCTAAACGCACTGAAATTAAACGTTATTTAAACCTTACTTGGGAAAGCTATGAGTCCTTGTTTGATACGTTAAAAACCGAGGAGGCGTTTTACGCGCGTCCTTGTTCGTTACGTCATCCGTTGATTTTTTATTTTGGTCATACGGCCACTTTCTTTACCAATAAATTGGTGCTAGCGAAACTTTTGCCTAAGCGGATTAATCCTAAAATTGAGTCGATGTGCGCAATTGGTGTGGATGAAATGTCGTGGGATGATTTAAATGATGCGCACTACGACTGGCCAAGTGTTGGACAAGTTCGGGCTTACCGAAACCAAGTACGTGAAGCGGTGAACGATTTAATTGATCGAGTCGAATTTAGCTTGCCGATTGACTGGCAAAGTCCGATGTGGCCGATCATGATGGGGATTGAGCACGAACGTATTCATTTGGAAACGTCATCGGTATTGATTCGTCAGCTGGGTCTAGATTATGTGCAAGCCTCTGATTTATTTCCTATTTGTCCAGACCAGGGTGAAGCGCCCACACATAACCCTTTATTGCCCGTACCCGCCGGTAGCATTGAAATTGCACATCACGATCCAGCGCCACATTATGGCTGGGATAACGAGTACGGTGAGCATCACGCCCAAGTGTCTGAGTTTCAGGCCAGCCAGTACTTAGTGTCGAATCAAGAGTTCTTAGAGTTTGTCGAAGACGGCGGCTACGAACGTGCGGAGTTTTGGGATGAGGAAGGTGATCGCTGGCGTCAGTTTAGCCCGGTCAAACACCCAACCTTTTGGCTAAGCCGTTCAGAAGGCGACCACCAGGCCTGGTTCTTACGTTGTATGACCGAGGAAATTCCGATGCCTTGGAATTGGCCGGTTGAGGTCAACTATTTGGAAGCCGCCGCGTTTTGTAACTGGAAAGCCAGCCAAACCGGACGGCCGATTCGCTTGCCAAGTGAAGACGAATATTTGCGTTTGCGCGATCATACCCAAGCGCAAGATCAAACAGATAAAGCCAATCTTAATTTGCAAAAATACGCCTCCTCGGTGCCAGTCGATCAGTGTGAAATGAACGGTTTTTATGATGTGATCGGCAATGTGTGGCAGTGGACCATGACGCCGATCTATCCGTACGAAGGGTTTAAAGTGCATCCGCTCTATGATGACTTTACGACCCCAACTTTTGACAACCAACATAACTTGTTTAAAGGTGGCAGTTGGATTTCAACTGGCAATGAAATTAACGGTTCGTCTCGTTATGCGTTTCGCCGTCACTTTTTTCAACACGCGGGTTTTCGCTATATTGAATCGGATGCGCCGGTACAAACCGAATTTTCGACTTACGAAACCGATGCACTGGTCTCGCAGTATTGTGAATTTCATTATGGTGATGAAAACTTTGGTGTCGCCAACTTCGCGAAAGCCTATGCGGATTTAGCGATTGAGCTGGCGCAGTCGGATGACGATTTGTCTAAGCGGGCTTCGCTCAGCGTGTTAGAAGTCGGCTGTTCGGTCGGTCGCGCCAGTTTTGAACTCGCTAAGCATTTTGATCAAGTCACTGGCTTGGACTTTTCGGCACGCTTTATTCAGGTCGCAAATCAACTTAAGCAGACAGGTTCAGTCTTATATACCTTGCCGATCGAAGGCGAGATTATGGACTTTAAAGAGCGTAGCCTAACCGACCTCGGCTTGCAAGCTGAGGCTCACAAGTGTCAATTTTTACAACAAGACGCAAGTAATATGAAGCCGCACTTTAACGGTTACGATATGATTGTAGCAGCGAATTTAATCGACCGTTTATACGAATCGGCTAAGTTCCTAGAAGACGTAGCGGCGCGTTTAAACCCAGGTGGGATCTTGTTGATCACGTCGCCTTATTCTTGGTCGGAGCAATACACGCTGAAAGCCAATTGGCTAGGCGGTTACAAGGACAGTCAGTCGGGCGAAAATGTCACCACCTTAGAAGGTTTGCACCGTATTTTGGATTCTGACTTTAAACGCTTGCGCGACCCGTTTGATTTGGCCTTTGTGATTCGTGAAACCGCGCGCAAATATCAACACACTTTAGCGCAAGTCACGATTTGGAAGAAAACGAAATAAAGGCTAAAACATGACGGTTAATTTTAACCATTCGATTTCACGTTTAGGTACGCAGGCTGAAAAATACGAGTCACGTCAGGCGGTGTTTGGGCGAGATGATGTATTGCCGATGTGGGTGGCGGACATGGATTTGCCTACACCGCCGTTTATTATCGAAGCGCTCAAACAACGTTTAAATCATCCGATTTTAGGTTATACCCAAATGCCCGATTCGATGTTTCAAGCGATTGTGGATTGGCAGTCACAGCACGGCTATTCGATCCAAGCCGAGCAAATTCTGCTGACGCACAATGTCGCGAATGGCTTATTTTTAGCAGTACAGGCTTTCACCAGGCCTGGTGATGCGGTGTTAATTCAACCGCCGATTTACCCACCATTTTATCAAGCCGCACAATTGAATGATCGACAACTCGCATTAGCGCCATTGGTATTGGTTCAGAATCAATACCAAATTGATTTTGTCGAATTTGAGCGCCAAATAAAAAGCCAATCGGTGAGACTGTTTTTATTGTGTAATCCACACAATCCAGCCGGACGCGTGTGGTCAGGTAGCGAACTGCGCCAAATGGCCGAGATCTGCCTTAAACATGATGTGATCATGGTGTCGGATGAAATTCATTCTGACCTGGTATATGACGGCTATCATCACACGCCCTTAGCCTCGATTTCGGAAGAAGTCGCGCAGCGCACCGTTACCTTAAGCTCACCGGGTAAAACCTTTAACCTAGCCGGGTTACAAATTGGTTATGCGATTATTGCCAACCCAACACTTCGTGAGGCATTTGCACAGACTCTAGCGCGCGCCAAAATAGATGATTTGAACTTATTTGGAATGATCGCTTTAGAAGCCGCCTATTCATCCGAAGGCCGAGTCTGGAGGCGAGATCTAATGACACATTTTCAAACCAATATTGAGTGTTTACAGTTATTTTTAGCCGAGCATTTTCCACAAGTTAAACTGATTCGACCGCAAGCCTCTTATTTAGTTTGGCTGGATTTTCGCGGGCTTTTTTCAGATCATCAAGTCCTGAAAAACTGGCTGATTAATGAAGCTAAGCTTGGGTTAAATGATGGTGAATCCTATGGCGAAATGGGTTCGGGCTTTATGCGCATGAACATCGCCGCGCCTAAATCCACACTAGAGCAAGCGTTTCGTCAACTCGTGCAAGCCAAGTCTGGGCTTAAAACATTATAAGCTGCCAGCGAACCACCAGGCCTGGTGCTTCGCTGGCTGGGCTGTCATAATGGTGGTTTTAGTTTAGACATAACCTTATGACAGTTTCTCTCACGCAATACAGCCACGGCGCAGGTTGTGGTTGCAAAATTTCTCCGGCCTTGTTGGATTCGATCCTGCAAGGCGCCAAATCTGAATTAACTTTCCCTGGTTTATTGGTCGGTCACAGCGCCAAGGACGATGCGGCTGCATTTGATCTTGGTGATGGCCGCTCTGTGTTATCCACCACCGACTTTTTTATGCCAATTGTGGATGACCCTTTTACCTTCGGTCGAATCGCCGCTACCAATGCCATTTCTGATATTTATGCGATGGGTGGAAAACCCTTAATGGCGATTGCTATTTTTGGTTGGCCGATTGATAAATTAGGAGCTGATGTCGCAGCTCAGGTTATCGCTGGCGGGCGCAGTGTTTGCGAGGTCGCCGGTATTCCGTTGGCGGGGGGTCATTCAATTGATGCGCCAGAACCGATTTTTGGTTTAGCCGTCACCGGTTTGGTTGAGAATCGATTTTTAAAATGTAATCACATGGCCGAGCCAGATTGCGAAATATTTTTAACCAAACCGTTAGGCGTGGGGATTTTAACCACCGCGCAAAAGCAGAAAAAAGTTGATCCGCTTGACCTAAATACGGCGATAGAAACCATGTGCCAGTTAAATTCCATTGGCACCGAATTGGCCCGATTAGAGTCGGTGAAAGTAATGACGGATGTGACCGGATTTGGTTTGCTAGGTCATTTAATTGAAGTCTGCGAAGCTAGCCAAGTACAAGCGCGTTTGCTTCTTGATCAAATTCCGTTGTTACCCAAAGTCGAACATTATTTGGCGCAGGGTTGTGTTCCTGGTGGAACGTCGCGAAACTGGCAGAGTTTTGCAGACAAAGTGGGCGATCTGGATGATAAAAGTCGAGATCTGCTATGTGATCCTCAAACTTCCGGCGGATTACTGGTGATGGTGAAGCGCGAAGGCCTAGCCGAATTCCTAGAGGTTTGTGCGCAACAGGGCTTGGCTTTGCAGTCGATCGGCTCGACTTTTGCAAGCACCAGGCCTGGTGCTCCGATTGTTGAGGTGGTTTCGTGAGTAATGAACTGCCGACCACCGATGATTTTCGTTCAATCCTATTAAATCAAACCCCGCTAATCGATGTTCGTGCGCCAACTGAATTTTCCAAAGGCGCGATTCCGAATGCGCTGAACTTACCTTTAATGCAGGATGACGAACGCCAGCAGGTTGGACTTTGTTATAAAGAGCAAGGTCAACAAAAAGCGATTGAGCTGGGCCATCAGCTGGTGAATGAAACCGTCAGGGCTCCGCGTATTCAGGCTTGGTGTGAGTTTAAACGCCAGCACCCGCAAGCTTTAATCTATTGTTTTCGGGGCGGCTTACGCTCTCGAATTTCGCAACAATGGATGATGCAGGCGGGGTTTGAGATAATTCGAATCAAAGGCGGCTATAAAGCCTTTCGGCATTATTTAATGCAGTCGTTGGATGAAATGGCGGTCAAGCTCCAATCCGGCCAGCGAAAGCCTTGGGTACTGGCGGGGCGAACCGGTTCCGGTAAAACCCAGGTATTAAACTCGGTCGATTTTGAGGTCGATTTAGAAGGCTTGGCACAACATCGCGGCTCGACCTTTGGACGACATGCTTGGTCGCAACCCAGCCAAATTGATTTTGAAAATCAGCTGGCGTATCGCATGATTGAGTTGGATGCGCAGTCACAGCCTAATTGGTTATTTGAAGATGAAGCGCGCAATATCGGCTCGGTGCATTTAAATCAGTCGCTATATGCTGCGATTAAATCCGGTGATCGTATTCTACTCGACACTCCGTTTGAGCAGCGTCGACAGAATATTTTGACTGAATATGTGCTGGAGGCACAAACCGAGTACGTCGATTTAGCCGCCTGGGTTGACTATATGCAGTCACGTTTTGAACGCATCGCCAAACGTTTAGGTGGGGTGGGCTATGCACGGGTCAGACAATCGTTTGACCAGGCCTGGTTGTGGCAACAGCGTACCGGTGATCCAATTAAACACCTAGATTGGATTGATCAGCTGCTCACCGATTACTACGACCCGATGTATGACTACCAATTAAAACGTTATCCTCAACCGATCGTTATGCAAGGTCATGCGGCCGATGTGACGACTTTTCTGCAAAACCTCTAACTACGCGTATCTTAAGAAACGTTTAAGATAAAACGTTCATTTCTATCGCACTGGTGCAACATCCAGCCTCTCGGCAGCCAGTGCTTCTCATGCTTTGTGTAAATTAATTGTACATAAACTGTACAATTAACCGAGTTGTTTAGTCGGAATTATGTATAATAATTGTAACGTTATCGTTTCGAAATCTCGTTACTTGATAACCAAGACAAATAATGAGGTGGTAGATGTTCAACACAAAACTAAAAAATCAATTAGAAGCTTGTCAGAAACAAACAGCGAATTTTAACTCTATTCTAGAAGCTCTAGATAAGTCGATGGCGGTGATTGAGTTTAGTCCGCAAGGCGAAATTCGTCATGCGAATCAAAATTTTTTGGATACGGTGGGTTATCAGTTAAGTCAGGTAGTTGGCCAACATCACCGTATTTTTGTACCAGATGAGATTAAAAATTCGGTTGAATATCAGAATTTTTGGCAAGAACTAGCCCAGGGTAAAGTATTACAACAACGATTTAAACGAATAAATAAACAAGGTCACACCATTTGGTTAGAGGCCAGTTATAACCCGATTTTTAATGAAAATAATCAGGTTACAAAAGTGGTTAAGTTTGCTACCGATATTAGCAAGCAAGTAGAGGCCGAAACCGAATCGAATGCCAAAATTGTGGCCATCAGTCGCGCCATGGCGGTGATCGAATTTGATTTACAAGGTAATATTTTAACGGCCAACCCCAATTTTTGTCAGGCGGTGGGTTATGAGCTAAGTGAAATAATAGGACAACATCATCGTTTATTTGTTGATTCAGATTACGCTAAATCAGCCGAATACCGTGAATTCTGGACAAATTTAGCGAAAGGTGAATTAAGCAGCGGAACTTATCGACGCCTTAAGAAAAATGGTGAAGAACTTTGGTTAGAAGCCAGTTATAACCCTGTTTTTAATGTGGATGGTGAACCTTATAAAGTGGTCAAATACGCCACCGATATCGGTGCAAACAAAACTACACAATTATTAAAGCAAGTGGTAGATGATGCTACTCAGGTGCTAATTTGTTTCGCGGGGGGCGATTTGAATGTGCGTATGAAGAGACATTTGGCAGAGGATGAGGAGTCAATGTTCCGCGATCAGATTAAATTACTGTCGGATGGTTTTAATGCCATGTCAGAAAAATTGACAGATGTGATCACGAATGCGATTAACGCCTCTGATATTGTGAGTCATGCGGCCGATGAAGTGGCGCAAGGCTCAAGTGATCTAAGTCAGCGTGTACAGCAGCAGGCGGCCGCCATCGAAGAAACATCGGCCACTATGGAACAAATGACCTCGGCGGTACAAAACACTACGGATAATGCGCAACGCACCGCCGATATGGCGAAGCAGGTGCAAGTAAAATCGACCGATAGCGCTCAAGTAATGCAAAAAACGATCGAAGCCATGTCCGAAATCCAAGCTTCTAGCCATAAAATCTCGGAGATTGTCACTTTGATTGATGGGATTGCATTTCAAACCAACTTGCTGGCTTTAAATGCCGCCGTTGAAGCGGCTCGTGCGGGTGATCATGGGCGTGGATTTGCGGTAGTTGCGGGTGAAGTGCGGGCGCTGGCACAAAAATCAGCCGAAGCGGCTAAAGGAATTAAAAAGTTGATAGATGAAAGTGTATTCCGCATCAATGAGGGTACAAGTTTAGCCACCGAATCGGGTGAATCCTTAGGTGGGATTACTTCATCCATTGATGAAATGGTGGCGATGATCATGCAAATTGCCAATGCATCGGCCGAGCAGTCGGAAGGCATTCGTCAGGTCAACAGTGCGATTACGCAAATAGATGATGCAACCCAACAAAATGCAGCTTTGGTAGAAGAAACAACCGCCTCCTCTCACACCTTGAGCGAGCAGTCAAGTATCTTACAAAATGATATGGCTTACTTTGAGATGCCGTCTACCCTCAATAAGCCCAGAGCCAGATTAGTCTTAGCTTCTTAGGATGGCTAGCGTGACTAACTTTTAAAGCCAAAAAAACCGCCCTATTAATGAGCGGTTTTTTTGGTTGAAGCGGTACTTATTTTAAAGCTGAAATAATCGCTTTTTCTACTTTTGCAATCGGCTGAGTACCGTCAATGCGAACGTATTTAAGAGATGGGTTTTTATCCGCCACATTTTGGTAGTAGTCGACTAATGGTGCGGTTTGTTTGTGATAAACCGCAAGACGATCTTTGACCACTTCGGGCTTATCATCATCACGCTGCACCAGTTCTTCACCGGTTTCGTCGTCCTTGCCTTCCACTTTAGGTGGGTTATACACGATATGGTAGGTACGACCTGATGCCAAGTGCGCACGACGGCCTGACATACGTTCAACAATCACTTCATCCGGCACATCAATTTCAACCACCGCATCAATGCTCACGCCAGCTTCGGCTAAGGCGTCGGCTTGCGGAACGGTGCGTGGGAAACCGTCTAATAAGAAACCCTTTTCACAGTCCGGTTGAGCAATGCGCTCTTTAACCAAGCCAATAATCACCTCATCTGTAACCAACTTGCCTTCGTCCATAAACGACTTAGCCAGTTTACCCATTTCTGATCCTGCTTTGATCGCCGCGCGCAGCATATCGCCAGTTGAGATTTGTGGAATATCGTATTGTTTAGTTAAAAACTGGGCCTGAGTGCCTTTGCCAGCGCCGGGTGCGCCTAAAAGAATGAGTTTCATAAGTTTATCCTAATCGTTAAAAGCAAAAATCAATCGGCCGATTATACCTAAACTAAGCCACCAATTCACGAAGTAAGCGTTCAGCTTGCTGTGCATAGTAGCCGCCGAAAAGATTGTAGTGATTCAGCACATGATAGAGGTTATATAAATTTTTACGGCTTTGATAGCCAGAGTCTAAAGGCCATTCGGATTCGTAACCCGCATAAAATTGGTCACTGTAGCCGCCAAATAACTCAGTCATGGCGATGTCGGTTTCACGATCGCCATAATAACTGGCGGGATCAAATATTATAGGTAAACCTTGGGTATCAAATGCGCTATTTCCCGCCCACAGGTCGCCATGTAGCAGTGAAGCTTGTGGCTGGTAGGTTTGAAAAAAAGAGTCGATTTTGCTGATCAGCTGTTCAACGAGTTCGATTAATGTTATCGGTGCGCCATTTTGTTGGGCTAATTGAAGCTGAGGTTTAAGTCGTTGTTGAGCGTAAAAGTCGGGCCAACTGTCTTGCCAGGTATTGAGCTGCGGAGTATGGCCAATGAAATTATTTTGTTGCCAACCAAATTGGGGATGGGTTTGGCGGTGCATTTGAGCAAGTTGTTGACCGCGTAAATAATCATCACCCTGTGATTGCATCTCTATGTATTGCATCAACAACCAGGCCTGGTGTTTGTTCGCACCATGGTGAATGACCTGAGGGCTACAAATGGTTTGAGTCGCCTGAATCACGTCAAGCGCCAAAGCTTCACTGGCAAACAACGCCTGCGCTTTAGGATGGTTGGTTTTTAAGAAATAATCACCTTGGCTAGTTTGTAACCACCAGGCCTGGTGGATATCTCCACCGCTGATGCCTTTAGCTTGTTTAACTTCGATTTTATCCCCCAAAGCTTGTTGGATAATCGGGGTTAACCAAGCTTGATCTCTCATTGAAATAACTCTCGGGTTAAATCACGCAAATTAGTGGGCGTGACATCGGGTATTTCGGGCGCATTCTTTTCATAAAATATTTCAAAAATCGCTTTGGGTGTATCGGCTGGTACTGGGGTTCCAGTGCTTGGATCAATGGGAATATTGACTAAACCTTCAGGCTGTAGAAACGGCGCATTAGGTGAGTCTTTTAATGCTTCGCGCATATAGTTGATCCAAATTGGCAAGGCGGCTCGACCTGATGTTTCACGACGGCCTAAGCTACTTGGGTTATCAAACCCGACCCAAACACTCGACACAACATCAGGGTTATAGCCGATAAACCAGCCGTCAAATTGTTGGTTGGTTGTTCCTGATTTGCCCGCAATATCCATGCGGTCTAATACCCGAGCACTTCGGCCTGTACCATATTGAATTACATCCTGTAGCATCGAGGTCATAATGAAAGCATTTTGTGGCGTAATCACCTGCGGTGCAAGGGTAGGGTCGTTTTCGAAACAATGAATTTGACATGACTTTTTGGGTTCGGCTTTATATAGTGCCTTACCATTAAAATCACGCACTTCTTTCACAAAATAAGGATCAATTAAATAGCCACCGTTGGCAAATACGGCAAAAGCGCGAGCCGCTTGGAGCGGCGTGAACTGAGCTGAACCTAGCGCAAGCGAAAGATTGCGCTGTTTGTTGAGCTCTTCTAGCGGTAAACCAAATAAACTCGCATGATGAATGGTTGGATGTATGCCAATGTCTTGTAATAAGCGGATCGGTACCAGGTTTCGTGAATAAGCGATCGCCTGGCGAATCCGAGTGGGGCCATAAAAACGCCCCGAAAAGTTTTCTGGACGCCAAATATCTTCTAATGCATCATCATGGAAAACCACTGGGGCATCATTGATCACGCTAGCGGCGGTATAGCCTCGCTCTAGCGCCGCTGAGTATAAAAACGGCTTAAAAGCCGATCCCAATTGACGCTTGGCTTGGGTGGCGCGGTTAAAAGTGCTTTTGAAATAATCAAAACCACCGACAAGCGAATAAATAGCACCGTCTCTTGGACTTAACGACACCATACCGGTTTCGACGTTCGGGTTTTGAGCCAGTGTCCATTCGTCATTTTGACGTGTGATATAAACCACATCGCCTTTCTTTAGAATGTCTTCCGCCGATTCAGGTGCCGGGCCGGTAAGGTTGACGTCTAAGAAACGTGCGGCCCATTGCATGGTTTCAAACCGAATTTTTACTTCGGAACCGTCACGAATCATCAACCAGGCCTGGTCTTCGGTCACATCTGTGACTGCGCCCACCGCTAAATCACCGGGTGCGGCAAATTGACCAATCGCTTCTAGAATTTGTTCACGATTTGTCATTACCGTCGGCACCAACGAAATGAGCGGGCCGCGAAAACCATGTCGACGTTCATAGTCTTGTAGCCCATCACGAACGGCTTGATTAGCGTATTCTTGATGCTGACTATCAATCGTCGTGATAATGGTGAGGCCCATGTTAAGCGCATCTTCACCAAAGCGCTCTAACGCCCAACGGCGCGCCATTTCAGCTACGTAGTTGGCTTCTACTTCAATCCGCACACCCGTTAAGGTAACTTCAATCGGCGCACTTTGCGCCAAGATCATTTCATTTTGAGTAATAAAACCCAGTTCGTGCATACGACGCAGTACATAATTACGCCGTAGCTTGGCGCGAGGTGGGTTCACCACTGGATTGTAAGCCGAAGGCGCTTTAGGTAAACCTGCAATCGTCGCAAACTCGTGTAAATCCAGATTGGCTAATTCTTTACCGTAATAAGTTTTGGCGGCGGCTGCGACCCCATAAGAGCGATGCCCTAAGAAGATTTTGTTTAAATACAATGCCATGATCTCTTGTTTGCTGAGTTCATGTTCGATTTTGTAAGACAAAATGATTTCGTTTAGTTTACGGGTATAAGAACGCTCGCTACTTAGAAAGAAGTTACGCGCAACTTGCATCGTTACGGTTGAGCCGCCGGACTGTTTAGAGCCGGTGGTGATCAGTTCAAAAACCGCACGTGCGATACCTTTATAGTCGACTCCGCCATGCTCATAGAAATTTTCATCTTCAGCTGAAATAATCGCTTGCGTCATGCGTTCAGGAATTTGGTGATATTCCAAAGGTAGACGGCGTTTTTCACCAATTTCGGTGATGAGCTTACCGTCTTTGGTTTCAATGCGTAGCGGAACCTGATAAGAAATGTTTTTTAAGGTTGAGGCGTCTGGAAGGGTCGGGTAAACCTTGATTACATAAGCCGTCAAGGCCAGCACTGGTATTAAACCCAGAATAAAAAACGTCAAAAATAGGATTTTCCAGATAGAGCGTTTTTTGGCTTTAGGCGTTTCACGCCCAGATGAATCTTGATTTTCAGATGTCATGGTCTTATTTCGTAACAGCTTAATTTAAAAGGTTATTGTACGTTAATTAGATTGGTTTGGGTATGCTTGCCACAAAAGCTTCATCTCAGTTTTGGCCGAAGAATCTGACGTTAAAAACCTTTTTGGTTCGGTTGAGGCTAATTGTATTTTTTGATTGAACCAGACAGGGTAAATTTAAGGTTTTGGGATGGGTTTGTTGGGATACCTGAAGCTTTTGATACGAGTAATAAAAAACCTGTTCGACACTATTTTATTAATAGGCAAAACAGGTTTTTGATAAAATTTTGTGTTCTTGGCGTAGACTTAACCGCGGTTTTTATAACGTCCGGTTTTAATATCGCTCCAAGCCATATATAAACCACCACCAACAATCAGTGCTACGGCTGAAATAACGCCAATCATACCGATTACCTGTAGTAAAGAGCCTGGTAAAAGGTCTAGGTAGATGCCCATGAAAACCAATAATGGTAGGACGAATGCAACCACTATACCGATTATGAATTGAACTAGGTTTTTCTTGTCTTTTTGGTCCATGTTTATCGCCTCAAAATAGTTTTATAAGTTTACGTTGGTGAAATATACCGCTATAACTTGTAAATTTCAAATCTTAGTTGCCACCAGTTAAGTGAAAGTTTGATTTCGGTCAAGAAACGAAACACTAGATTTTTATACAAGCCTTATAGTTAGCCACTTATTTTATTGAATCGTCATTAAGGGATGTCAGGTCTTGGGGGGCACCGTATTCATAGCCCTGATAAAACTCCACATCATATTCTTTTAATTTGGCGGCGATTTGTGAGCTACTAACAAACTCAGCAACGACTCGGATCCCCAGCTTTTTGGCGATGTCTATAATGCTTTCGGCAACGAGTAAACTGTTATTATCTTCTAAAATTTTGCTAATGATCGAGCCATCTATTTTCAAGTAATCCGCATCCATTTGCACCAAGTAGGAGAAGTTGGAATAACCACTGCCAAAGTCGTCAATCGCAATTTCGGCACCACGTGACTTAGCATCCAAAATAAACTGGTGAATGTTGGTGTAGTCTTGAATTGACTCTGTTTCGGTGACTTCAAATGTGATTTTTCCTTGTGAAAGGTCACGCAAATGATCTAGTAAATACTGTCTTAATTGCTGGTTTTCGATATCTTGGATGGAAAGATTAATCGAAATATTAGCACCGGTTTTGTTCGCAAATAAAAGCGCAGCATCATAAACACAACGTGTAATTTGCGCGTAATAACGCGTTTGTTTGGCGATGTCTAAAAACTGCGCCGGACTAATAATGTCGCCATTGCTTGAAATCATGCGAACGAGCGCTTCGTATTTTTTTTCAGCCAGATTAAGCGGATTCACAATCGGCTGATAAAAATTAACAATCCGGTTCTCTTGTAATGCATCGCGCAATCTATGCAACCAGAAAACATGGTCAAGCGACGCAGAAATATGTGCTTCTTCAATAGGTATATTATTTGATAATGGACTGAGCTTGGCTTTGGAGAGAGCTCGTTCGGCTAGTTGTAGTTGATACCGCTCACCTTCGCCTATGCCAAATACAACATCCAGATCAATCATGGCACCCTCGACTTCAAACGTATTTTCAAGTGCGCTTGATTTAAGGGTTTGCAGAGCAAAAGCGAACGCTTTGGATGAGACGGATTGATCCGGTCGAATCACAAACTGGTCGCCATGAATGCGGTATAAAGTAAAGCCGTATTCTCCGCAGTGACGGTATAGCCAGCTTGAAAAGCTTATGAGAATTTGATCGGAAAAGTCAAAGCCATAAAAATCATTAAAAGCCCTAAAGTTTCGAATATCAAGCAAGGCCAAAAAGGTAGAGTTGCTTGCCTCCATATCGATTAAAAGTTGGCGCCGATTAGGTAATCCGGTCAACTTATCCAGACGCTGTTCTTTTAATTGTTGTTCTTGTTCTACTAGTGCAGTGATGTCTTTACGAATACTGATGTATTCAATAATCTGTCCATTGGCATTGGTAATCGGCAAAATGCTGCTTTGCACAAAATATGCGCTACCGTCCTTGCGTTTGTTTTTAATCACACCGCTCCAAGCCTGGTTGGCTTGAATCGTGTCCCAAAGCTCTTTAAATGTCTCGCTAGGCATGTCGGGGTGGCGTAATATGTTGTGGTTTTTTCCGATTACTTCGTACTCTTTATACCCAGAAATTTTTTCGAAGGCTTTGTTTATATAAGTAATGCGGCCGGCCAGATCAGACTTGGACACAATCGCGGTTTCATCCAATGCATTTTTATATTGCTCGAGAAACTGAATGTTAGTGTTGAGTTCCTGGGTGGTCACATTCGCTAAATGTGCCAATGAACGCATAGTTGAAGCGTTTTGTAGTGTCTGAGAGTCACGTGATAATTTAACGGTAGGTTTAGAATCTGTGGATTCAGACAAGGTTAAAAAAGTGGTACTGATATTTAATAACGCATTGGTTTTCTGGTAGTGAAAATATTCACCATAAGTAAAAAAACCAGCGCTTGGCGCAAGCGCGGTTAAGGCTTTGAGTTCAGGCTGAATATGCTCTTTTAAAAAAGCATGACGAGCCGTACAGGAATAGATAAATATCGACTCAATCGGAAGGTTGGCTCCAATTTCAGCCGCTTTTTGGGTGGAGGCTTGTATTAGCTGAGTATAGTCGGCGACACCAAAGTAAACCTGATCCCCTTCTTTAAAACGACCTGCATATATCAAGCCCCCGTTATCTGTCTCGGCGACGGCAGAACGCCCAACTTGTAATCCGTTTTGATCGATGATCAACGGAAATTCCATAATGCTTTGTGGAATACTTAAGGCGACTTCATCACCTAAGTAATGCCGGTAAACATCCAAAATGGGTTGATGGTTTAGCTCAAACACCACCTCGTTTTGACAACGTGTGACGGTCATTTTCGGGCCGATTGGCACCCAATCTAAAACAAAATCATTATGCAGGGTTAAATCAGGGTTGATTAAGAAAGCGCCCACCACACCTTGTTGATAGATTTCGGATTGGTGTATTAATAGGCTTTGTTTAAACTGATCGTTGTCGCCCGCATTGCCTCCAGAAACGATCAAATCCGGTGCTTGGTCACTGAGTCCCTTAAGTAAGTGATCGGGTGGGGATTGCAGGGTGTCGGCAAATAAAATCAAACCTTTAGCTTTCAGCTTTAGCGCCTGGTTAGCAAGGTCTAGGCCTTGTTGATAGGAGGTGTCAGTAAGATAAAAACTAGACAGTTGGGTCGATTCAAACACACTAAAGCTCAGCAGAATTTGCTGATTTAAAACCTTGCCATCGGCGATTTCACCACTGGTGGAAGTGCCAATAATCGTAATATGCGGATGGGTTGTGAGAATAGAGTTTAAAAGTGCCTGGATGCGTGTCTTATCCAGTTGCCCTACAAACACTTGCAATAAAATCGACGAACGCTCAAACAAGTCTTGTTTTAAAAAGTCTCTTAAGGCTTGTGGGGATTCATATAAGTGGTTGATCGTTTGCACAACTTTTCCTGAATAAAAGGTGGGTTAAAGGCTCGTCGCTTTAACCCATGGGTATGGAGCTCAGGTTAAGTTTTTTTAAAACTCAGCCCATTCATCGGAAGTGTTTTCAGATTTAGCAGACTGAGCTTTTTTAACCGGAGGCAAAGCCGCAGGTTTTTGGCTTAGTTTGCTTTGTGTAGCAGCGGGTTTATGTAGCGCTTTGGCAGAGTTAGCAGGCGCAGTTCCGTGGCCGCTGCTTAAGCCACGAATTTGGCGCTCACCTTTGACGTTCCCGGTGGTTTTAAAGAAGGCCATATCTTCCGATAGGTTGCGCGCTTGTTCACTCATGCTTTCTGATGCAGCGGTGGTTTCTTCTACTAACGCCGCGTTTTGCTGCGTAACCTGGTCAATGCTGTTTATCGCGTCATGCACTTGGCTAATGCCGGCGGCCTGTTCACCGGATGCTTTCGCAATTTCATTGATCATGGAGGTAACCTCGTTCACCGAACCGGTAATGGCTTTTAACATATCACCAGATTCGGAGGCCAGCTTGGTACCGTGATCAATTCGGCCGACACTTTCATCAATCAATTTTTTGATGTCTTTGGCCGCTTCGGCTGATTTCTGCGCCAAGGCACGCACTTCGCCCGCGACTACCGCAAAGCCGCGACCGTGATCCCCCGCTCTGGCGGCTTCAACAGCGGCATTTAAGGCCAGCAAGTTGGTTTGGAAAGCAATGCCATCAATCAGGGTAACGATGTCGGCAATCTTGTGGCTTGAAGCCTGAATCGAGTTCATCGCTTCAATGGTTTGCTGCATCACCTCAGAGCCTTGGGTGGCTTTACCTTGTACATCTTGTGCCAAATCAGCCGCTTGGTTGGCATTTTGGGTGTTGTTTTGAATCGCCGAGTTCATCTCGTCCATGGTGGCCGAAGTTTCTTCTAAGGCGGCGGCTTGTTGTTGTACGCGCTCACTTAAGTCATTTGAGCCTTGCGACACTTCCGTCGCCGCACCACCGACAACATTTGCAGCTTCAATCGCGACTGAGACAATACCATCTAAACGTGAGATCGAACTGTTAATCGCATGGGTCAACTGACCCAGTTCGCCTTCAAAATCGTTTTCGATCGTTTGGGTTAAATCCCCTTCGGCCATACCGGTGGTGACACGGATAACATCATTCATGGCACCTTGGATGGCATCCATTAAGTCATTAATAGAGTGACTCAAATCTTGTGCGACCCCATCAACTTTGGATAAATCAATACGATCACTTAAGTAACCTTTTTGAGCGCGTGTCACGGTGGCACCAACATTCTCCAGAAGCTGAACTTCTTGGGTTAGATCGCGCCATTCGACTAAGGTAGCGGTACGAATACCAGCACGGTTAAAGATCGGCAGCATACTCAGTTCAAAATGGTAGCCAGCAACTTCAATCTTAGCGGTATAGGAATCCGTTAACTTTGAAATCATGGCACGTTGATGTGATGGGTCTTTATGGAATACATCAATGTTCATGCCGACTAGGTTTTTTGCATCAAACTTTGGCAATACCTTCTTTAAACGGGCCTCACGAGCGGATAAAAAGCTCTTAATATGGTCGTTCATATAAATAATGTCAAAATTAGCATTGGCCATCATCACATTACTTTGGAGTTTATCCAGAGCGGTTTGCAGTTGACGTGAACGGTCTAGCTGATAAGCGCTTTCTTCACGTTGCTCCAGAAAAGATAAATTGGTGGATACCACGGCATTTCGTAGCTTTCCAGCATAGGTGATTGGGTCATAGTTAACGTCTGTCAAAGGTTCGCCACCCGCTAATTGGCGCAAAGCATCGACCACTTTTTGTTGATTGCGGGTTAAGCTAATACCATAACTAATTAAAATGGCAACCAAGATAAAGGCAAGAATTTCATTCAATAACGGGCTAAACAGTTTAATCCCCAACAGCATTAACAAGTTAGGAATTAAAGCCAAAACAATACCAGCTAAAGCTAATTGCAGAGCTGGGTTAAAGTGAGCAAAAATATTCAAGCCATTGGTGTTTAAACCGTAAATAACACGGCCGTGTTTGATTTTAGCTTTGCCAGAAGCAATGTCACGGTAGGCTTGGTTGGCGGCTTGTTTATCAGCCGCGTCAATGCGTGTACGAACCGACATGTATCCGGTGATCATTCCGTCTTTAAATAAGGGGGTGGCGCGAGCTTTAACCCAATAGAATCCGCCGTCTTTACGACGATTTTTGACTAGTTGAGTCCAAGGAATACCGGCTTTCAAATCCGCCCACATATCCGCATAAACCGCAGGGGGAACATCTGGGTGGCGGATCATATTATGCGGTTGACCAATCAACTCATCGCGTGTAAATCCACTGGCGGCTTCAAATGCATCATTACACTCTAAAATCGTGCCTGCTAAGTCGGTTTTGGAGACCAAGATTTGGCCTTCAGCGACTTCGTATTCATTATTGTTAACGGGTTGATTGTTGCGCATTCTGTTCCCCCAGAATTAAAGTGAAAAGCAGTTTTATGGAATAATTTGATTTTTTTAAACTTACTTAGATAGTTCATTATAACCATAAACTTTGTCTAGTTATAATTCTAATTTCTATAATTATACAGCACCCATCTAAAAAGTGTACAAATATTATACAATATTTTGTACTTGCTCACGAATTTGTTCGATTAAAACCTTGAGTTCAATGCTGACTTGGCTAACGCGAGTGTCGATCGACTTGGCACCCAAAGTATTCGCTTCACGGTTGAGCTCTTGCATTAAAAAGTCGAGACGGCGCCCAATCGCTCCGGGTTGCGGTACTACCCGGACCACTTCATCCAGGTGGGTGTTAATTCGATCCAGCTCTTCGGCCACGTCTATTTTTTGCGCTAAGATCGCGACTTCCATGGCCAAACGGGTTTCATCAAGCTCAGCGGTGAGTTCTTTAATGCGCTCAGCTAAGCGTTGCTGGTATTGCTGTACCAAGCTCGGTAAGAGGGGCTTGAGGCTGTTAACTTGTTCGCGTATGGTTCCGACCCGTTGCAGAATCAGCTGAGCTAACTGTTCTCCTTCACGCTGACGAGACTCATTCAGTTGTTGCAAGGCCTGCTCAAATGTCTGCAGAATGTCTGCTTGAATTTGTTTGGTATCGTGCGATTCCGCCTTCACCAGGCCTGGCCATTGCAACATTTCTAATGGGTTAATTTGAGTGGCTTCAGGTAGGCGTTGTTGAATAAAGCAAACGGCTTCATTTAATTGCGACAACAGGGTTTCGTTAATCGGTAGTTCGGACTGGATTTGATTCAGTTCGATTTTTAACGACAGTTCGATTTTGCCACGTTCAAGTTGTTGTTTGCATAGCTCACGCAACGGCATTTCGAGTGACCGATAAGCCTCCGGCAAACGGAAATTGAGTTCTAAATACCGTTGGTTAACCGCGCGAATTTCCCACTGAATTTGGCCCCATTCTTTCGCGTGGTTAGTGTTGGCAAACGCCGTCATACTCTTCATTTAGAACGCCTTAGATGGTTTATAATGTCCTCATTTTACAGCTTAGCTATTTAAGCGTCCAACTCATTGAAAGCAAAAGGAAACGCCATGCGACCCAGCGGAAGAAACGCGCCAGCCTTAAGAGACATCAACATTACTCGTCATTTTACCAAGCATGCCGAAGGCTCGGTGTTGATTGAATTCGGCGATACCCAAGTGATTTGTACCGCGACAGTTGAAGACACGGTGCCACCGTTTTTGCGAGGTCAAGGACAAGGTTGGTTAACCGCTGAATACGGTATGCTGCCGCGATCGACGAATACGCGTATGCGTCGTGAAGCCTCGGCGGGTAAACAAGGGGGGCGTACTTTGGAAATTCAACGCTTGATTGGGCGCTCTTTGCGTGCGGCGTTGGATTTAAAAAAACTAGGCGAGCGCACCATTTATATAGATTGTGATGTGATTCAAGCCGATGGCGGCACACGCACCGCATCCATTACTGGCGGCTTTGTTGCTTTAGTATTGGCGCTGGAAACCTTAATTGAACAAGGCAAACTGACGGAAAATCCGTTAGCGCATTACATTGCCTCGGTGTCGGTAGGGGTCTACAAAGGCGAGGTAGTAGTAGATTTGGATTATGCTGAAGACTCCAATGCCGATACCGATATGAATTTGGTGATGACGGAAACCGGCGATTTTATCGAAGTCCAAGGTACCGCTGAGGCCGCCCCGTTTAGTTTGGCACAAATGAACCAAATGATGAGTATGGGACAGGCGGCGATTTTTGAGCTAATTGAAAAACAAAAGCAAGCGATTAAACAAAGCTAATTAAGCTTTTAAGCGGCCTCAAATTATCCCGACCACCAGGCCTGGTGGTCGGTCAGGCAAAAGGAAAGACCATGCAAACTTTGGTGTTAGCCACCAATAACGCCGGCAAATTACAAGAATTGTTGGCCTTGTTCCCAGATAAAGATGTGCGCCCGCAATCCGATTTTTTTAGTGAACAAGCTGAAGAAACCGGCTTGAGCTTTATTGAAAACGCCCTACTTAAAGCACGTTTCGCTGCGCAAAAAACCGGTTTACCTGCGATTGCAGATGATTCGGGGATCGAGGTGTCGGCCTTAAATGGCGAACCGGGTATTTATTCGGCCCGTTATGCTGGAGTCGATGCGAGCGACACACAAAACTTGTATAAGTTATTAGAAGCGATGCATGAGGTACCTGACGATCAACGTCAAGCCAGTTATTATTGTGCGATGGTGTGCGTACGTCATGCAAATGATCCGACGCCGCTTATTGGTTTGGGGCGTTGGCAAGGTGAGTTACTGCGCCAACCTAAAGGCGATGGCGGATTTGGTTACGACCCGATTTTTTATTTACCGGATTACGGATGCAGCGCCGCCGAAATTGACGCACAACTAAAAAACCAAATCAGCCATCGCGCCCAAGCGTTACAAGCTTTGGTCGCACAACTCGCCTAACCAGGCCTGGTGCTTTGCAACAACTGAGCAAAACTTAATTTATGATGCACTTTACCCAACCTTTGCCTTTATCACTTTATATTCACTATCCCTGGTGTGTGCAAAAGTGCCCGTATTGCGACTTTAATTCGCATGATGTTAAACCCGGTATCGACTTAGTGACACAAGAGCAAGCCTATCTTCAGGCCTTGGTGAAACAGTTGGAATCGACTTTACCCATGGTTTGGGGGCGGCCAATTCAATCGATCTTTTTTGGCGGTGGTACGCCTAGCTTAATGTCGGTGCAAGGTTTGAATTGGTTGATGTCGCAGTTGCGTGCCTTGCTGGGTTTTGGGTCGGATATAGAAATCACCCTAGAAGCGAATCCCGGTACGGTGGACGAAGCCAAGTTTGCTGGTTTTCGTCAGGCCGGAATCAACCGGCTTTCAATTGGTATTCAAAGTTTTAATGCGGATCATTTAAAAGCGCTTGGCCGTATTCATAATGACCACCAGGCCTGGTCGGCGATTGAAGCGGCCAAACGAGCGGGCTTTGATAATTTCAATTTAGACTTGATGTTTGCTTTGCCGGGCCAGACATTAGAACAAGCCCAACAAGATGTGACGCAAGCCTTGAGGGCGCAGCCCAAGCATATATCGCATTATCAATTAACCCTAGAACCCAACACGCCTTTTTATCGCCAGCCGCCGGTTCTGCCGGATGAAGATTTGGCCTGGGATATGCAACTGGCTTGCCAGCAGCAATTAAAGCAAGCCGGTTATGCGCATTATGAAGTCTCCGCATTTGCGAAGCCCGGCCAGCAAAGTCGGCATAATTTGAACTATTGGACATTTGGCGATTACATTGGTTTGGGGGCGGGTGCACACGGTAAATTAACCCTGCCGCAAACCGCTGAAATTTGGCGCTCTCAAATGCCGGCTTCGCCGGGTGCATTTGTGCATTTGATGGATAAACCTGCCGACCCAACCACCAGGCCTGGTGGTTCGCCGTCCTATGGACGTTGGCATAAAGTCGCTGCAAACGAAGTGACATTTGAATTTATGTTGAACGCGTTACGCTTGCAACGAGGCTTTGATTTGAGCTTGCTTAACGCCCGCACGGGTTTGGATTTAGCATCCATTGAGCCAAAATTGGCACAAATGGAAAAAGAAAACTGGATAATTCGAACTGAAAATCAGCTAGAATTAACTTCTCAAGGTCAGAAGTATTTAAATTCGCTGATCGAACTTTTTTTGGAATAGGTGATCTATGAGACACAAAATTAATCGTGGCCTCAGAATTTTAGTCGTGGTGTTTTTCCTCGTGCCGGTGTTTGTATTGACGGCCTTTTTTGGTGCGGTCAGTTTAATGGACTTTAACCAATACAAACCTATGATAGAGCAAGAAGTGGCGGCCAAAACTGGCTATCAACTGCGCATAGAAGGCGAGCTTGAAACCAGTGTGATGCCTTTGCAGCTAAAAATCGGTCAAAGCCAATTACGTCACGAATTTTCTGAAAGTGATGAACCTTTACTGGCGTTTGAAAAAATCAATTTACGTGTCTCGTTAGTGGCTTTATTACTCCAGGCCAAGGTGCATTTATTGGGCGTAGAACTGTTCGAGCCGCGTATTCATTTGCAAGTGGATGACCAAGGTCAAACCAACTGGGGAACTCAGCTCGCGTCTGCTCACTCTAAACCTATATCCTATTTTAAACAGGCAACTTGGCAAAAGGTCAACGAAAATCCCGAACAAGTGATTAAACAGAGTGCCATGTTGGCTGAGCGTTTTGATATTAAATTAAGCAATGTCACGTTATATGATGGCTTGGTGAGCTGGCGTTATCCGGCGCGCAATCAACATTACGAGCTTTCCGATTTAGAGTTAATGGCGTTTGATGTTGAGCTTGGACAAGGCTTTGATCTTCAATTCCAAGGTCGTTTGAAAAACGAACAAACCGGGCATTACTATGATGTTGATCAGCAAGGTCATATGTCGATTGCTAAGGATATGAGGTCGCTCACGGTGAAGCAGTTGAACGCCGATATGACTTTATTTTGGCCGGAGGAGATGGATCGTAATGAGTTGAAAATCCAGCTCGGCTTAAACGGCTTGAAATGGCAGCAAGCGGATAAACGCATTGAACTTGAATCCGCCAAATTGAAAGCGTTAGATGCCGAAACCAGCTTTAGCTTATCTGGTCATTATGGGGATAAACTGGACCTGGCCGGCCAAGTGGATATTGGTTATCTAAATCCGCGTCAATGGCTGAACTATTTTGAGCTTCCCTATCCTAACTTCGTTGAAAGCCAAGCCTTGAGCCAACTTGAAGGTCGTTTCAATTGGCAGTTGACGCCGCAAAAATCGCAGCTAGAGGATATGGCCTTAACGCTGGATAAAACTCAGTTTAAAGGTTATTTTAACTATCAACACAATGGTCAGTCGAGCTATCAGTTTGATTTAGCATTGAATCAACTTAACATGGATTTTTATGCGGCACGTTTGACGCAAGCCTCAACAGAATCAGAAAGTCCCGCTACCAATGCGACAGATGTAAAATCAGCTAAGCCGATTAAAGTTACGGCTGAGAAAATCTATCTACCGATTGGTGTGCCAGTTAGCACCTTGCGCGAAAGCCAAATTCAAGGGCAGTTGCAAATCGATGCGTTACAAATTTGGCAAGGCCAGTATCAACAAGTACAGATGGGCTTTAATGCCGAGTATGGCAAACTTGATATTGCGCCGTTTGATGCGGATTTATACGATGGCCGCTGGCGCAGTCAGTTTAGTGTGGATGTAAATAATGATACACCGCAATATCACTTTAAAGGTCGGTTAGATAACTTAAACGCACAAGCTTTTTTGC
Organism: Thiomicrospira pelophila DSM 1534; assembly: GCF_000711195.1. Classification (NCBI taxonomy): domain Bacteria; kingdom Pseudomonadati; phylum Pseudomonadota; class Gammaproteobacteria; order Thiotrichales; family Piscirickettsiaceae; genus Thiomicrospira; species Thiomicrospira pelophila. Next base: position 242,031 of record NZ_JOMR01000001.1, read on the forward strand.
GTGATGTTGCGCAATACGATTTGTTAAACGGTACATTATCGAGCCATTTCGATTTACGCACAGCGGGCAGTAATTTGGACGCGATAAAATACAACATGAATGGTTTGTTTAGTGCTGACTTAGTTGATGGCGCTTATTTAGGCGTGGATTTAAATCGTTTACTGATTGGTCAGCCAACCCAGGTGGGAGATGCTACGCGCATAGAAAACGTGCGTTTAGGTGGTCAAGTGGTGAAAGGTATTTATTACTTACAGCAAGCTACATTAAAAAGTGATCGGTTCGATGCCAAAGCATTTGGTAACGTGCATTTGCCGAACGCCACATTAGAAACTGAGTTGCAACTTACCTATCAAGACCCGCCCGAAGGTTTAGGCGTGCTAAAAGGTGTGAAGGTTCCGGTGAAATTAAGTGGATCGATTGTACAGCCAGATTGGCAAGTAGATATAGATAAGTTGCTGGGCGCAGATAATGTAAAACGCTTAATGCGCTTTTTTAACTAGCGCCCAACAAAGGGCGAGGTGCTTAAGACTCGGTTTTGGCGCGTGATGGTGTTTTGGCACGATCACGACTTGGCCAACGCGTGGTTTTAGGCTTGGTTGCACCAGTGGGTTTATGTCCACCTGAACCTCGGCGACCACTACGGTTATTGCCGCCACCGTTCGCAGCCGGACGGCGTTTTGGTTTGCGGTCCATTGACGTTGCCGGCACTTCATGTTTTGGCTCAAAACCGTCTTCATAACGACGCGTTAATAGCTTGCCAGTTAAATGCTCAATCGCGGCTAACAATTCAACTTCATCCGCACTTACCAATGACAAGGCTTCACCTTTTGAACCGGCACGACCGGTACGGCCAATACGGTGCACATAATCTTCCGCGACATTCGGCAAATCAATGTTGATAACGTGTGGCAATAAGTCAATATCAATACCACGCGCGGCAATATCGGTCGCGACTAACACACGAATTTTATTAGCTTTAAAGTCAGCAAGTGCTTTCGTGCGTGCGCCCTGGCTTTTGTTACCGTGCAAGGCCGCCGCTGGAATTCCGGCCGCCGCCAGTTTTTCAGTCATGCGGTTTGCACCGTGTTTGGTTTTGCTAAAAGCTAAGACCTGTTGCCATTGATTGGTGGCGACTAGGTGAATTAATAATTCTGTTTTGCGTGCTTTATCCACTGGAATCACGGTCTGTTCAACCAATTCGGTGGTAACATTTGGTGCCGCTACCGATACTTCTAACGGTTGGTTTAAAAACTGTTTAGCTAGCTCACGGATTTGGCCCGAAAAGGTGGCCGAAAACATTAAGGTTTGACGTTTTTTAGGTAGCACCTTCACAATGCGTTTCAAGTCGTGAATAAAACCCATGTCCAGCATACGATCAGCTTCATCTAAAACTAGGATTTCTAGCTTGTCAAATTTGACCGCATTTTGCTGATACAAGTCCAATAAACGACCAGGTGTTGCGACTAAAACGTCTACACCACGGCGTAATTTCATCATTTGTGGGTTAATGCTCACGCCACCAAAAACCACCGTTGAACTGGCTTTGATATGTTGACCATAATTCACCACGCTTTCGTGAACCTGTGCGGCTAATTCACGCGTCGGGGTCAATATTAAAGCGCGTACTTGGTTGGCGGCCGGCCGTTCGCCCTTGGCTAACAAGTCCAACATAGGCAGAGTAAAACCGGCGGTTTTGCCCGTACCAGTTTGAGCCGCGGCCATCAGGTCGTGACCTTTTAATACTAAAGGGATGGCTTGTTGTTGGATAGGGGTGGGCGATGTATAACCTTCGTCATTAACGGCGCGCACAAGTGTTTCGGCTAAACCTAGCTCGGTAAATTTCATATTCAAGTCTCATAAAGTAAGTGCGACCTGAATCTGACAACCAAACCAAATCGCGGGTAAAAAGGATCGCCAAGCTTACAGTAGATCACCCAAAAAAGCGAGCAATCTGTTTACCTAGCTGAAAGGTTAAGAGTAGAATTTGGTTAGGCCAGTCCATCTGCGTTGGCCAGATAAATAAAATTAAGGAGTTTACGGTGAAAAAATCGACTTTATCTATATTAATCGCTGGGTTAGGGCTTTTTTTTACCCTACCTTCGCAAGCTTTGGTAGCCGAGTTGGCCGACCCTGCTTGGAATGGAAAAATGGTACCGAAAGGTATGCAGTGTCAAAAGTTTGGTGGTGAAGGACCTAGAACTCCAGCGTTGATGATCAGCGAAATGCCAGAACAAACCAATGTGTTAATTTTTGAATACAGCGATCGCAGCCATAAACCCATGGATAATGGTGGTCACGGAAAATTCGGCTTTGCTATAAATAATCAAGTCGATTCCATTTGGGTGCCACAGGTAACCGGACACACATTTAAACTGCCGAAAGGTTTTTTTATGATCGAAGCCCATCGCAATCCAAAATGGGATAAAGCCGGTGCGTATATGCCACCTTGTTCTGGCGGCAAAAATAACAGCTATTATGTGACGGTTAAAGCGGCGCAGATCATTGATGACCAAATTAAAATTCACGCCGAAACGGTGCTGGAATTAGGTAAATATTAAGTTCGCTTAAGAATCTGTCCCGACCACCAGGCCTGGTGGTCGGGACAGATTCTTACCTAATCTTTCATTAATCGTTGCTTGCTCGATAACGCAGAATATCGTTACTGCCCTCTAGTAGAACCAGTTCTAAGCCCATTTGTGGATAAAGCCAACGTTCTAGACCATCATCCATTTTCTGAATTTCTTCAGCTTCGCCAAAACGTTTTATAATCGCTTCGCGTGATAAGTTGCGACGTGGCACGAGTGTGACTTCGTTAATTGGATAATCAAATAAGGCCAAGGTGTCTTGATTATTGAGCTGGATTTGACGAGCACCTTGTTTGGAAATGGTGGTGCGCGCCCCGCGTTCATAAAACGCTTCTAATTCTTGTTCGCTTAATGCCAGCTTAATCACCAACGCGCCATGAATGGTACCAATGTAAGTGGAACCAAGATAAGCTTCGGCGGTTTTAGTACCATCCTGCATTTCAAATAATTTAACTTCGATGTCGCGTCCGTATAGATCGGTTACTTCTCTTAAGGTAGATTGGTTCAGTACCAAGCCGAGCGCGTGCAAGCGCCCTTGTTCATCGTAGCTGGCATTCCACGGAAGTTGGTTTTGATTTATATCGCTGTGATTGGCTGGCGCTAACCAAAGTAAACCAAAAAATAACACGATGGTTAGGGCGATTACCCAATATAGTGGACGGTTTTTCATCGAAATTCTGATCCTATTGTGGTTCTGGGTGATCATTAAATTCACCTAACTCAGGGTTAGACTTCTCATCACGCGGGATATATCGGGCAATATTTTTGTCAATGATACCTTTACTGGCATCATAAACTGAAATGCCGGTTTGCAAGAAAGTAATCAATACTGCAAAAAATATTAAGGCCCCGCCAAAAAACATGGTGATAATTTCAAAAATGGGCGTGGAACCGCCTGTGTCTGAAAAGTTATTCATCGCTAAGCCGCCCGGCATAATGAACTGTATTAGCTCGTAGGCACCAACAATAACAATTGCAGCGATATAACTCGCAATTAATATGCGACCTCGACGCCAAGCCAATACCCAGTTAGCAGCTACATACCAAGTGTCTGATTGACGTTTTTTCTGACCATGAAAATATACATAACTCAATACCATGACAGAAATTAGCGGTATTAGGGCAAACATTAAAGGTTCGCCACTGGTCTTTAAAACTGAAAGCGATAAAAATAAGTGAGTGAGTAAGATATTTAAGTTAAATATATGATGAGGGTTTTTTGCGCGGTGCGCTTCGCTTTCAGTAATCTGGTATTGCATGAGATAACCTCAAGTTAAATTAAGGGTTCAAATAATGCCCAAGAGCGGTTTCAAGTTCGCTATAGGCGTGTTTAATTTTAGGTAATAAAACTTTCGCTTTTTGAACTTCTCCGTCACGCCCAAAATATTCCATTTCAAGACATAACTTAGGAAGATCAACCGCACTGATATTTGATGAACTGCCTTTTAAAGTATGCGCATGGCGTTTGATATCGGCAGTATTGCCCTGTTGAATGGCTTTTTCAAGTTCATCTATTAAAGCGGGGGTAATATCTAAGTAGGTTTGCAAGATCGGCGCGAGGCTATCACCGATCACGCTCTTAAGATGCGCTAAGCTTTTTTGGTCAAGTGGCTGACTCATCTGTGTTTCCTTGTCACCCGAGTGAATTTCGTTAATAACCCAACATAGGTTCATTTAACTTGAATGTTTGAAGTATAACGTAATTTGATCCGAACAAGCGAATCAGATTGAGCTCATTCTAGGATATTAAACACCAGGCCTGGTGCTTATTGCAAAGTAAAATGAGTTTTGAATTTATTGGTACTAGACACGAGTGCATGACTGATTTCATCTTCAAATGCGGAATGTCCAGATTGTTCACAAATAACCAGATCGGCGTTGGGTAAGGTGTTTTTCAAAGCAAAGGCTTGATTGATTGGACAGACCATATCGTAACGACCATGCACGATAATCGTTGGAATATGTGCGATTTTATGGGCTTGCTCTAACAGCTGATTTGGTGTCAAAAATGCCTTGTGGATAAAGTAGTGGCATTCGATCCGTGCCATCGCGAGCGCATGATGCGGATCCGCAAAATGTTGCACTATGTCTGGATCCGTTTTTAAATTAGAGGTGCGACCTTCCCAGACTGACCAAGCTTCTGCCGCGCGCATTCTGGCGACCTCATCCTCACCTGTCAAGAGTCGGTAATAGGCTTGTACAAGGGACTGCCGGTCGTTTTGTTCGATTGGGGCGATGAAATCCTGCCAATAATCCGCATAAAACTCACTCGCCCCTTTTTGATAAAACCAATCCACATCTTGATCACGACATAAGAAAATGCCTCGTAGAATTAAGGCTTGGACAGTCTGTGGATAACTTTGTGCGTAAGCCAGCGCAAGGGTAGAGCCCCAAGAACCGCCAAACAATATCCATTTTGCAATATTCAAATGCAAACGCAGTTGTTCTAAGTCGGAGATTAAATGTTGAGTAGTGTTATTTTCGAGACTAGCGTGCGGAAGTGATTGTCCAGCACCTCTTTGATCTAACAGAATGATGCGATAGAAATGTGGGTCAAAAAATTGACGGTGACGAGCGGAACATCCACCTCCCGGGCCGCCGTGAATAAACACGATCGGTTGACCGGTTGGATTACCGGATTGTTCATAATAGAGTTGATGCCCATCTCCTACCTCAAGAAACCCTTGTTGAAAAGGTTCAATCGGTGGGTAGAGATGGGCCGTCATCGTCTCTAGGCCTTACTTACTGCCGCGGCTGTGACGCTTACGGTCGTTTTCCGTTAGGTGTTTTTTACGGATACGAACAAAGTGTGGGGTTACCTCAACCAATTCATCTTCATCGATAAATTCTAAGGCTTGTTCCAAACTGAATCGAATTGGCGGTGTTAGAACGATGGCTTCATCCGTGCCTGATGCACGCATGTTGGTCAACTGCTTACCTTTAAGTGGGTTAACAGTTAAGTCGTTTGCGCGACTGTGCAAGCCGATTACTTGACCTTCATATACTTCATCACCATGGCCAATAAATAGGCGACCACGTTCCTGAAGGTTGAATAGAGCAAAACCAAGCGCTTTACCCGTACCCATTGAAATCAATACACCACGCGTACGCTCACCTACTGTACCTTCAAACTTAGGTCCGTAATGAGAGAAGCTACTGAAGATCAGGCCGTTACCTTGGGTCGCGGTCATGAATTCAGTACGGAAGCCAATCAAACCACGTGAAGGAATGATAAAGTCGATACGTACACGACCTTGGCCGTCCGGAACCATGTCCGTCATTTCAGCTTTACGAATACCAAGCTGCTCCATCACGGTGCCTTGGCTTTCTTCTGGTACATCAACGGTTAAAGTTTCGTATGGTTCTTGAACTTGTCCATCCACTTCACGGAAGATAACTTCTGGACGAGACACACCAAGCTCAAATCCTTCACGACGCATGTTCTCAATTAACACTGACAAGTGAAGTTCACCACGGCCAGATACACGGAATTTGTTTGCATCTTCGGTGTCTTCTACACGCAGTGCTACGTTAGTTAATAACTCTTTGTCCAAGCGTTCACGGATTTGACGTGAAGTAAGAAGTTTCCCGTCCTGACCTACAAACGGTGAGGTGTTAACTTGGAAAGTCATACTTACCGTTGGTTCATCAACGGTCAAAGCCGGTAATGCTTCTGGGTGGTTTGGATCACAAAGGGTATCAGAGATATTTAGCGGGTCTAAACCGCTAAATGCAACGATGTCACCGGCGTGAGCTTCTTCAACATTCACGCGATCAAGGCCGTTAAAACCAAATAACTCAGCCACTTTTGCGTTACGTTTTTTGCCATCTTTATCGACAACTGCTACTGGCATACCGACCTGAACCGCACCACGCTTGATACGACCCGTGCCGATAACACCTTTATATGTGTCATAAGACAAAGAAATACACTGCAACTGGAAAGGTCCACCCAGATCAACTTCCGGTGGTGAAACCTTGTCAACGATGGTTTGGAAAACCGGCTGCATGTCACCTGAACGTACATCCGCATCAAAACCAGCATAACCATTAAAACCAGAAGCGAATAGGATTGGGAAATCCATTTGTTCGTCAGTCGCACCTAAACGGTCAAACAAATCGAAAGTTTGGTCAACAACCCAGTCAGGACGAGCCGCATCGCGGTCAACTTTGTTAACCACAACGATTGGCTTCAAGCCCTGCTGTAATGCTTTTTGGGTTACAAAACGTGTTTGTGGCATTGGGCCTTCCACCGCGTCTACCAACAATAGAACCGAATCTACCATCGACAAAATACGCTCTACTTCACCACCGAAGTCGGCGTGACCTGGGGTGTCAACGATGTTGATGCGGTAGTCGTTCCATAGAACAGCGGTGTTTTTTGACAGAATCGTGATACCACGTTCTTTTTCCTGATCATTCGAGTCCATCATGCGCTCGCCGTGATCTTTACGGGCGTCCAATGTGCCGGATTGTCTTAAAAGTTGGTCAACCAATGTGGTTTTGCCGTGGTCAACGTGAGCGATAATTGCGATGTTACGAATATGATCGGTGGTCATGAATAAAGCCTGTAGAAACTAACTAAAAATAAAGAAGCGGATTATACTGCAAAAATCAAACTCTTTTTTGGCTAAATGCTATGAAAAATCAAATAAATACCGTCGTTATGATTTGGTTTTTAGCTAAAACGATCGACTTCATTAAAAATCAATCTATAACGCGAAAGATGGTTTTTGCGGCTATTTAAAGCTTTCGACTAATAGATAGTCCAAGTGTCGTAGTTTCAGTATTGTCATAACCAGCAAACACGCCAAAGCTAATCAGCGGCGAGAGTAGAACGCTCAGTGATGCCTCTACAGATACTTGATCGTCTAATGATTGATACTGGCTTTGCTGATAACTGGTTGATGCAGCTAATAACAAGTTGGAGCTAAGTTGATGTCCTAGACCAATCGACGCAGACCCCGTGTTTTGTATATCAGAACCAGATACTTTGCCATTAAAGCTGTAGCCTAAGTGGCCAAATACAGAGCTGCTTTGTTTGATAGGCTGAAAGAGTTGCACCTGCAGACCTAGATCATCTTTTCCTGTGCTAAGGCCTTTATTTGAATCACCGGTGGCCAGTTTATAAATCAGTGCTCCTGTAATGGAGGGGTATTGAATCCATTCATAGCCCAGTCTCAAATAGGTGTCACCCAAGCCATTCACGGTTTGACTAACCTGGTTTTGCTCAGTCGTCATTCTATTCCATGAGGTGGAAATACTATATTGCCATGCATCTTGATAGGTTGATATGCTGAATGGCACGCTCCAAGATGTGACAGGATTTTGATCGGTTAGGTTATTTTGTCCGTTTAAATAGTAAACACCTGAAGAAATATAGGTGTTAGCTTGGGCTTGCATAGTGACCAAACTCACAAAAATGAGCAGGCTAATTTTTTGGATAGACATAAAAATAATATCCGGTTTGAGGTGGATTTTTGCTAGCCAAACAGTTTGGCTAGCAAGTGATGGTTACTCCGTGGCATCCATTTGATTGGTTTGTTCACGGTTCTGGGTTTGCACGCCTTCACCATCCTCTAATTGTTCACGGTTCTGCGAGCGTTTCTGCTGCATATTTTGCATGTTTTGTTCTACGCGTTGTTGCATCATATGTCTATTTTGCTCTACCCGCTGCTGCATCATCTGCATTTGTTGCTGTGATTGAGGTTGTGAACTACCCACTGGAGTCTGTGGGCCCTGCGGGTTCGCCCCCGGAGCGGCAAAAGCAAATGCACTGACAGAAAACAAAATAGCGGCTGAAAATAATGGTTGAAGTTTCATGGTTAAATCTCCTGAATAATGACTGTATGGGATAATTTCCCATTTCAGTTAAAACTCTATATGGGAAATTATCCCATGTCAATCTTATTTTGGTATCATAGTGCAAAATTTATATTGGAACGCTTAATGTGACTCACTCGGAATCTTCAATTTTTATCAAAATGGTGCTGTTAGTGTTACGGCCATTGATACGTATGCTGCTTAAGCAAGGGGTGGCTTACCCACTGTTCATTGAACTGGTTAAATCCAGTTATGTCCAGGTCGCGGAGCAAAGTATTGGTCATGCAAAAACACCGACAGATAGCTTAATTAGCGTACAAACCGGGCTCAATCGTAAAGAGGTCAAACGCCTGAGAAATTTAGATAACGATCCAGAGTTAAGCGCAAAGTTTAAGCAGGCTGGTATTGGCGCACAAATCGTGTCAATTTGGTTAAGCCAACCGTCCCTACTTGACCCAAAAGGCCAGCCGAAGCCGTTAGCGAGAGTGGGATTGGAGAGTCAAAATATGTCGTTTGAAGGTTTGGTGCGCTCGGTAACAAAGGATGTGCATCCACGTTCAATATTAGATGATTGGTTGGCACGTGGATTTGCGCGAATAGACGAAAATGATCAAGTGCACCTTACTCAAACCGCGTATGTACCTTCTGAAGATCAAGATGAAAAACTGTTCTTTGCGCAAAAAAACCTCACCGCGCATTTGAATGCGGTGGCGCATAATCTTGAGAACGAACCTGATCAGCCTGTAATGTTTGAACGCGCGGTTTATTACAACAAGCTCTCGTCTGAATCAATTGACATCTTGGATGACTGGAGTCGCCAAGCATCCATGAAGCTACTTTCAGAGTTCAACCTTAAAGCCCAAGCTTTGGCCGAAAATGAGAAACCGTCGGATAAATTGCACGTGGCTCATCTTGGGGTATATTTGTATCGATCAGACATAGATGACCTTGTGCCACCTAAGGAGGGTCAGTCGTGATCAATTTGCTAAAACGTCTAGGTTTTGTCAGCTTTTTGCTGGTTTTAATGCTCAACACATCCTGCCAAACCCACCCCAACTCAATCGCCAGCTTGACCGTGCCCAGCGCATCGGACGAAAACGATTCGGGCTTTGGTGGAACTGGCTTAATAAATGATAGTGGCTTTGGCGGCACAGGCGTCATAGGCGTGGTCACCGGATTTGGCAGTATTTGGGTGAATGGCCTACACATTAAATTAGATCAGCAAACCCAAGTATCAAGTCAGACAGAAGCTTTTGATTTAGACCAGCTCGAAATTGGCCACCAAGTCAGTGTTAAATTGAGAGACAACTCGGATCTAGCCGAACGAGTAGAAGTGTTTTGGCCGATTCAAGGGCCAATTAACCAGGTTGATAAAGACAATCAGACCATCCAAGTGTTGGGTCAGACCATACAGCTTGATCAACACACGCAAGGCTTGGAGCAACTTAAGGTTGGCGAATTTGTGCGCATCAACAGCTTTGGCGGTTCGAACAACCAGGCCTGGTATGCGACACGCATCGAATCACAACCAGGCCAACAGGCTTATGTGGAAGCGATTTTAAACCAAGCGTCAGACCAAAGCTGGACGGTGGCCGGTACAAAACTGGAAACAACTCAGCTACCCCAAAACCCCCAACAAGGACAGCTAGTGCGTTTGCAGTTTAAAACCGAAAACAAAGTTCCGCGTTTAACAAGTGTTGAGCCGGTTATACGAACTCAAAAGCTCGAATCACAACGCCTAATAATTCAAGGCCAACCTCAACGTGTTGGCGATAGCTGGTGGCTAGAAGGGGTTAAGGTTCAAGGGTTGCAACAGACTTCGCCCGCTGGATTACAGTTGTTTGAACTGCAGCAAGATCAGCAGGGCTGGCAGATTCTAAACCGGATTGAAATGCGCTCATGGCTTAAAGATTGGCCACAAACCATGCGGCAGTCAATAAAGCCGAATCAAGGTTTGCGAGTAAATGAATTGTTTAAAACACGTCAGCTAAATCATATCGCGCCTAGAGGAATGAAGCCCATGCGCGAGACCAGACCAGCACGCCCACCAGTGACACCATCTCAAAGGCATTAACGACAGTCAGGAAACCACCAGGTCTGGTGGTCAGGCCTATCAAAGCTTTATTGTTTATAACTCGATTTTGTCTTGTGCGACACACGGTGTGCTTGTTTTATAACAATTAAGCTAGGCCACTGCGTTAGCACCGTCGGTTAAGTATTTTGTTAGGGGCAATTTGGCTTCAAGCTCTTGCTCCTTTACATACATACTGTTAAGAGTTTTTTCGATGAGTGACTGAATGTCGTCGATATTTTTAAGTTCTTCTAAACCTGTAATTTTATTTTTAACAATGCCGGAATACTTGTGCCCATTAATCTCATAAATATATACCTGCGCCTCCATTACGGTTAAGTCAGAATGGGCATGTATTTGATCGCGCGCCTCAATTATTCGCTTGTGCAGGTCGTTCATTTCATCAGGTATATGCTCTGTGTCTAGCATCCATTTTTTATTACCGAAGGATACTTTGTAAGGTTTTGAGTATTCGATTAGTGCAAACCTGAATGCTGGTCCTACTAATGTGTTACCAGCTTGTTCCTTTATGCTCTTTATTGTTAACCATGCACTATTTAATGCTGCAATACATGATGCAAAGTGAACAAACTCTTCTTCTTGTTTTGTCATAAAAACCTATCAGTTAGTATAAGGATCTTTTGGATTATTATAGGGTATTGAAACCCTATCCCCGTCATCTTGCTGTTTAAGGCCAGCTCGCAGGGGAAAAACGCTCTTTCCTGTAGTTTGCGCAATCCTCCTAGCCTGACATGAAAAAGCTTTATTTTGTAGGATGTTCGTAGTGAATATAGGTTTGCAACACGCCATAAGCCATGGTGCCTAATAGTAAGCCAGCAAACGTAAAGATTGCGCCGATTTTGCCTTCGGCCATCATGGCCGGAATGGTGCCTGGGCAGGCGGCGGTCATGCCCCAGCCGATGCCGAACAACATCGCGCCTAAAATCAAACCTTGCTGATAGGGCTTTTTAACAAAGTCCACTTGTTCGCCGGTAGCGATGGAATGGACTTGAAATTTTTTGAGTAAGAAAACACCAATCATCGCGACGACGACGGCGGTGACGATGACTTCCATTAACTGAAAATCAATAAACAAGAACATTTTGGCGTGATAGTCATAGGTGGTGGCACCGGCTCGGCTCATTAAAAAACCAAACAGTCCACCCATAATGAGGGCAAATAGATTTACTTTTTTCAAGACTTTCATGATTACAACCCAAATAAAAGGTGAGTGGTAATTAACGCGCTGCCAAAGAACACCACCCCAGCTAATAAGCTAGGAGGGTTAAGCATTGCGCCACCCACTAATGCATGACCGGTGGTGCAAGCGCCCGCGAGTCGCGCTCCAAAACCTAATAACATACCGCCAAACACCAACCAGATCGCTTTAGCGGAATAGGTTTGCGGCAGAATCGCATCATACATACCCATATCAAAACTTAGATGCCAGCTGTCGGCCGAAGTTAGGGCTGAAATTAGTCCGCCAATTGGAATGCCAATCAAAAACCAAAGTTTTGAGTTGTTAAGGTTGCTGTATTCGCCCATGCGAAAGAACTTGATTTTGCGACAGACTAGCCCGCAAAGATTGCCATAGCCAGTTGAACAACCGGCTGGCTTACCTAGTAGCCAAAAGTGACTGATAACGAAAAGACCGATCGCGATACCAGCAATCCAGCCAGCCCAAACTGATATTTCCATTTTATAAACCCTATAAGAAACTTTTATGCATATTTTGCCTGAAGTATCAGTAGCTTCAAGCTTAGGTTTTTTTATAGGGTATAAATAAACTTTATTAAGGACCGGGCCTGGTGATTGATTTTGTCGTTAAGTTACTTCTCTAACTAGGCGAGTAATGTAATATTGAGTATCTGAACTTGTTTGTATCGGTTGCGTTTCGATATGGAAACGACAAAGTTCACCGTTCGGCGTAATCACACTTAAGTCTTCATGGTCAGCTCGCGATGCCATTTTGTGACGTTGATAGTGGGTCGCATAATGTCTGGCCGGTAAGCGTTGTTCAATCAAGGCTTGAATATTAGAGCGACCTTTAATTTCGCCCAATGGCGAAGCGGTCTGCCAAGTCGCGTCGGGATGAAATAAGGCCGCGGCTTCTTGACCGGCACGCCGATCAACACAATCCAGAAAACGCATTAATAAAAGTCGCTTAGAGTGGCGTGACGCATAATGAGTATGTAATAAATCATGCGCCTGCTCAGAGCCGGGTTGATTTAACTCGGTCTGATAAAGTGTTTGAATATCCGGGTTTTCATAAGAACGTCTGCGCGGCGAATTGGCGTCAATGCTATAAATAGCCTGCATACGTTTTTCTAGGACGAGCGGATCGAGCGATTTTGGCTCGCCTCCGCCACCTAAACAACCACCGACACAAGCCATGACTTCAATTGCGACAAATTCATCGCGCCAGGTTTCCGAAGCAAACAGCTTTTGAGCACTGGCGATGCCGTTACAAATTGCGACCTTGCCCACGCCAGGAATATCGGCGGTTTTAACCCCTTGTGCCACGCCGCGCATTTGCTGCCATTCCAGCGGCATATTATCTTGTTGGCCGATAAAATGCGCCGCGGTGCGAACCACGGCTTCCATCACGCCGCCCGATGCACCAAATATTTGCGCCGCCCCGGTGCTTTCACCCAATGGATTATCAAACGCGCCATCTTCGGGTAGAGCATTAAACGCAATGCCTCGGGCTTTAATCATTCGGGCCAATTCGCGTGTGGTTAATACGTGATCAATATCGCCCGATACGCCTGGCCGTTGGGCTTCATCTTTTTTGGCTGTACAAGGCATCACGCTGACCACATAGGGTTCCGCTTGGCCTTCGGCAAACTCCGCACCAAGCGAGCGTGCAAAAGCGCCACGTTTGGTGAGCGCGCCGTGCATTTGTTGCGGAGATTTTGTGGTGCTTAAATGGCTTAAAAGGTCGGGTCGATTAATTTCCACCCAGTTCACCCAGCCCGGGCAGCAAGACGTTAACAGCGGTAAGTTTTGCTGGCTTTTCAAGCGGCCCAAAAACTCTGTGCCTTCTTCCATAATAGTCAAATCCGCCGCAAAGTTGGTATCAAACACATAATCAAACCCCAGCTGGCGCAAGGCATTCACCATGCGTCCGGTGCTGATTGTGCCGGGTTTCATGCCAAATTCTTCACTAATCGCCACTCGCGTGGCCGGCGCAACTTGAACCGCCGACACACGACGGTGATTATCCAAAGTGTGTAATACTTCGTGCCAATGTGGGGTTTCAATCAATGCCCCAACCGGGCATACCAGCGTGCATTGACCGCAAGAAATACAGTTGGTTTGGGCTAAGGATTGATCAAATACCGTGACCGGAATGCGCCCAGAACCGCCTTCGGCAAATCCAATAATATGTTGTTGTTGACCTGCATCACCGCAAGCTTCGGCGCATAAGCCACATTCAATACACTTGGAAAGATCGCGCCAAATACTGGGCGAGGTATGATCGGTGAGATGATGTTCAGGATGGTCTTCTGAGCCGCGTTCAAGTTTGGGCCAGCGATCTTCTAATTGATACTCACTCACCAATTCTTGAAACTGACAGGAGCCATTGACTTCACAGCGAATGCAATCGTTTGGGTGGCGCGCCAGTAGAAACTCAAGATCGGTTTTGCGAAATTCAGTTAACTCCGCCGAATCGGTCACCACCACATCGCCGTCTTTGACGGGCGTGATACAGGCTGGTTGAGGGCGTTTTTCGCTACTGACATCCACCAAACACATGCGACACACACCATGAGAAGGTAAGCGCGGGTGATAACAAAGTGTAGGCAGATGCACGCCTGCAGCTTTAGCGGCGTTTAAGAGGGTTGTGCCGTCCTCGACTTCGACCAATTTACTATTTACCGTGACCTTAAGCATATCATCCCCTTTCTCAGGATATTCTGATATTGATAACTTAATTTAACAACAACCAGGCCTGGTTGCTAAAAATATTTTAAAACCGATCAATGGGTCTTAAGTTTCAGGCGTTATCCCTGTGGGCATAAATTGCGTAATTTGTTTACCAATATTCAGGTTTGGCAAGGGCGGGAACACAGCTTGGTTTTTCTCTAATGTGGGGAATAGCCTTGTTGGTTAAGGATTGCACTAACCAACCTTGTGGATAGGTGAGTTTTAGCGGGGCAGGAATTTGTTGTTCGCTAATCGTTTGAAAACCGACTTTGCTGTAATAGTTTGGATCACCATAGGTGAATACGAGTTCAATGCCGTTCTGCTTTAATTTTTGTAAACCAAATTGAATCAATTGTTGACCAATACGTTGGCCTTGAAACTCAGTGGTGACGGCTACCGGAGCAAGTATAAAAGCTTGTAAGCCATGTGCAAAAAACAAACGTGAACAAATAATACAGCCAATAATGTTGTTATCTTCCTTGGCCAAAAAACAAAATACGTCCTGTTCAGGTGTTTGTGTCAGCAGTTCAAACGCTAAAAAACCAATCCGTTTCCCTTCCTCAGCCCCTTCAGAATCGCTAAAGGTTCTTGTGACCATCGCTTGAATTTCAGGGATATCATTTGGTGAGTGGCTTAAGATTTGGAGTGGCATTGTCTTTTCTCACTTTTTTGTGTGGAGTGACCAATATTTATCTGTAGCGTTTTCACTAGGAGTCTAAAAGGCACTAAGCCTGGTAGCTCTTAGATTAAGCGCAATATTAATATGCTTTGATGTGTTGTTACTTGATGTTTTTAACAGATTTAATTAGTTTACTGAGCTGTTTGGATTGTACCCTTTTCTCAGCTTCGGTTGCGGTATTGCAAGCTTGCTCTTTCATTAACTTTTGATAGTTTATCAAGCGTCGTTCATCGATTTTTCCAGATTGAATCGCGGCCAGAACGGCACAACCTGGTTCGGATTTGTGCTGACAGTCCGAGAACCGGCATTGCATCGCTAAATCCGAAATATCCGTAAATGTTTGGTCTACGCCCTTTTTACAGTCAACAAGTTGCAACTCCCTCATACCCGGTGTGTCTAAGAGCAGTACACCAGAAGATGTTAAGTGAATTGAACGAGAGGTGGTCGTATGACGTCCTCGACTATCAGCTTCTCGAATAAAGTGCGTTTCTTGTATCTGACCTCCTAGCAGGGTGTTCACCAGCGTTGACTTGCCGACTCCAGATGAGCCCAAAAAGGCCAGTGTATGCCCTGGTGATAACCAATGATTTAAGCTTTGCAGTGAAGCTGGATCATGCGCATTCACGGCAAACACCGGAAGCATGCTGTCTAATGCCTGAACTGCGTCTAAAAATGTCTCGGCAGATTCGCATAAATCAGCTTTTGTGAGTAGAACAATCGGTTCAACCCCCGCCTCATGAGTCAGTGCTAAATAACGTTCTATACGGTTTAAATTAAAGTCATCGTTCAATGAGCTGACAATTAAAACCGTATCCACATTAGCGGAAATCAATTGACGATAAACTCTTGTTCCCGCTGCTTTTCGAGAAAATAAAGACATTCTGTCTAACAAACGGATAAATCGATGGTCGGAATCAATTAAAACCCAGTCGCCAACAGCTAAATCGGGAATGGCTTTTGTGATGGCAATGGAACATGATCCATCTGCGGTTAATAGAAAAATATTAGAACGCTCAACTCCAAACACTCGCGCTGGAGTTGAGTTTTCTAACTCATCAAGTGAGAGTTGATGTTGGAAAAAGGGTTTCCAGCCTAATTGATCTAGAGAATAGTATTGCATCACAAGTTCCATAGCGCCTACGGACACACATTATAAAGCTGGGTTGCCCGGGTACAATTACCAGTTTGGGTTTAGAAAATTTACAATAGCACTAGTCGGGGGCTATTAGAAGGCATCCTCTATATCTTTCCGTGTCACAAATATGAAATTTAATAAAATGATAACCAGTAAGTCCTGAAAACAACATTAGATAATATCAACACCGTAAGACTAAAACGAACTTTACATGAAGCGTTGTTATATGGTCGCGAATGAAACGGTGGTTGTATGAATGTTCGTAGGAAAGGCTAAAGTGCGGTTAGCCAACATGAAAAATGCACCTTGGTTGTAAGAATCAATGATGTAGAATACCGCGTCGATTTAAGCTTGGTTTAATTTGAGAAAGGCGCATACTACTTAGACCGAATAGTTTTAAGTTTTTTTCGTTCGTTTAAGAAATTGTCACATGGCTTTTATAAACATTTTATAAAATGTGACTTATCACGCATAAATGCGCTGTTATTGACTTAATAAGGCTTGAGATGCTAAACAAACATAAATTAAAACAAACACTACATCAGTTCAAGTCGATAGACTGGGCGGGAGTCTATCGACATCTGCTTCGTCAAGGGGGTTTGAAGCTTAAGATTATCGGCGGTATGGTGCTGGTGGTTTTTTTTGCTGTGGGTTTGTTAAGTCATTTTTTGACTGGATTGCTTGAGCGTTCATTAACCGAGAAAGCCTACGAAGTTGGACAGATGGCAGTCGCCAGGATTGCTGATGCTTCATTTAACGCGATTGTTGAAAGAACGTATGCCAACCGTGTAAACCTATTAGAAATGCTTAAAGAAACTAAAGAAGCCCAAATGGAAGGGTTTTTGGACATCTCTATTTATGTCTATGAACGCAATCAAGAGCAACCCAGTTTTAATTATTTCGCTGGATTCGCTGAACAACATGATGCGTTACAGGATACTCATTTAATTAGCCAAATTTTAGCCAGTCAAGATCGCCAAGTTTTACGTGACTCTGTGGCTTATCACGAGGATGGCCATGCGGCCCAGGCTATCCGCTTTGTGAGGCCGGTTATATTCAGTGTGGGCGAGCAAAAGCATGTGGTCGGTGCGGTGGTTCTTCATTATGACCAGGAGGCGATCCTAGGTCCGGTTCGCCATGCCGCCCAAATTTCCAGCTTGATCACCATGGCTATTTTGGCTTTATCGATTGTGCTGGCCTGGTGGTTCTCATTACGTTTAACACGACCGATTTTACGCGTTTCCCAAGCCGCTAAAGATGTAGCTGAAGGTGATTTGGATACGAAACTCGACATCAACACCAACGATGAAATTGAGGGCTTGGCTGAAGAGTTTAATAAGATGGTGAAAGGGTTAAGGGAGCATCAACGGATGAGCAAGTTTGTATCCGGCTCCGCTATGACCCAGATTCAGGATGATTCCGCTCAGGTGACACTGGGTGGGCGTTACCGAACTCAAACGCTGTTGTTTAGTGATATTCGTGGCTTTACCGCCCTAAGCGAGCATCGTGCCCCGGAAGAGGTAGTCGAGATTATTAATCATTATTTAGATTTGCAGGCTATGATTATTCGTGAACACGGCGGTGACATAGATAAGTTTGTCGGTGATGAAATTATGGCGACTTTTGAAGGAGACGGCGACTTGCAACGCGCACTTGAAGCCGGCGTAGCAATTCAACAAGCCATTGCACAAGAAAACATCGTGCGCGCTAAGGCGAAACAAGTGACGGTGAATGTGGGGGTCGGCATTAACCGTGGTGAAGTGATCGTGGGCAATATGGGATCAAACGATCGGATGGACTTTACCAGTATCGGGGCGTCTGTCAATTTAGCGGCCAGGTTGTGCTCTGAAGCCACGCCGGGCGAAGTGTTAATCCAACAATCGCTATTTGTTGAATCGGCCAGTAACTTAAGTGTGAATTCTGAGCGTTCTATTAAAGTTAAAGGGTTTAGTCAACCATTGACCGTGGTTGCAATTCAAAAGGGTGACTTATGAATAATAAGTGGATTATTTATCTTGCTACGGTGACGCTGCTGTTATCCGGTTGTGCGCCGGTGTTTAAGGCCTTAAGTCCAGAACAAAAACTCGATCTTTACGAACGTGTGATTGAAGAAGCGCAAGAGCATCGAGAGCGTGCGTTGTTTTTCGAGCAGCAAGGTTTTCTAGCGAAAGCGCAAGAAGAGTATGAAAAAGGTTTATTTTTTGGTGATATAGCGGGCATAGATACGGCGCGAGTTGACAACTTGAAAAAGCAAATTGAAGCTGAACGCAAAGCCATTTATGCCCGTGCTAAACGCGCTTTGCAACAAGAAAAAGAGCAGGTTGCATTGGTTGAGTTTAACCAGCTTTTAAAGATTGATCCCTACTACGAAGATGCACAACAACAATATGATTTGTTGTTGAAAAACCCCAAAAATGCCGCGCTATTGACCCAAAAAACGGCCGAGTTAAACCAATTACTCAGTCAGAGTCAGCCGTTAAGAAAAGAACGTCGTCAGCTAGATCAAAAGGTTAAAGAGGTTTTAAATCTGCGACATGATCATCGACAGGCGTTTGCCTACTTAATGGAACAGTATGAGCAAAATCTCCAAGAAAAAAATATTGGCCTGGTTCATCTTCGACAAGGTAGAGAAGCCTTTGCACAAAACAACTTGAAAGCCGCAGAAGTCGAGTTTAAGAAAGCGCAAAAATTTAGCGTGACAGAAAGAAAAGCAACGCGAGGTTTGGTTCAGTTGCAAAAGCGCAAAGATGCGATTTACCTAACCGCGCTGGCTAAAAACGCACTAGCGGCTAATCAACTGCCAAAAGCCGAAGGTTATCTTAAAAGAGCCTTGGCGGCAGAGAGTCGTTATCAACCCGCCAAAAACCTATTGGCTGATTTACGCAAACAACGTAGTGAAGCCAATGCGCAGGTCAAATTAACGCAAGGTCGGCAGTTTTTAAATGAAGGACTTTATGTTAAGGCTCTTGAAGAAGCGGAAAGCATTTTGCAAAGCGACCCCACATATGGTGATGCATTATCGCTTAAAGCGGATGTGGAACAGGCCATCAAAGCGAATACGGCTAGGCTGTTAAAAGAGGGTGAGTTGTATTTTGATCAAAACCGTTTTGATGAGGCGATCGAGCGTTTTGAAACGGTGTTAATGGTCGAGCCAGATAACAATGTTTGTAAAACCTATCTTGTCCGCATTAACAAACGCCGTGAAACTATAGAGATGTTAAGCCGCTAAGAGGTTTGTTTTTACAAATATGGCTTAACATCTGACCACCAGGCCTGGTTTTGCAGCTCGGATTTAATAATCCGAACTGCAAGTTAAGCAAGGGTGATGACTAGTTTGCAAAGTCTTCAGGATCGTAGCCAAGGTTGGGGGCGAGCCATTTTTCGGCTTCTTGGATCGTCCAGTTTTTGCGTTTGGCATAGTCTTCGGCTTGGTCACGGCCGATTGAGCCGACACCGAAGTATTTACTTTCCGGGTGCGCAAAATACCAGCCAGATACCGCTGCGGTTGGGGTCATAGCGTAGCTCGAAGTGAGCTCCAAGCCGATCTCACTATCCGGTTTTAGCAGTGACCAAAGTGTACCTTTTTCGGTGTGCTCTGGGTTGGCCGGATAACCTGGGGCCGGGCGAATACCGCGATATTTTTCTTTAATCATTTCTTCGTTTGTAAGCTGTTCATCCGCGGCATAACCCCAGAATTCTTTACGCACCTTTTCGTGCATGTATTCTGCCAAGGCTTCGGCTAAACGGTCAGCCAAGGCTTTCAGCATAATGGCTTGATAGTCATCATGCGCGGCCTCAAAACGCGCAATGTGTTCATCAATCCCAATACCGGCGGTAACCGCAAATGCGCCAATATAATCTTCAAGCACCAGGCCTGGTTGTTGTTTGTTGGCTTTGGGGGCGATGTAATCACTTAAGCACTGGTTGTACTGGCCCGCTTTTTTATCCGCTTGTTGACGCAAATTGTGCAGACGCGTCAGCACTTCTTCTCGGCTATCGTCTTTATAAAGTTCAATGTCATCTACTACCGAATTGGCTGGGTAAAAGCCGATCACAGCACGTGCGGTTAACCATTTTTCTTTAATAATGGTTTGCAGCATGGTTTTAGCATCGGCAAACACTTTGCGAGCTTCTTCGCCCACCAGTTTGTCGTCTAAAATTCGCGGGTACAAACCATGTAAATCCCAAGACTGGAAAAACGGTGACCAATCTAGTCGATCTAACAATTCCGTTAATGGAATGTCGTCAAATACTTTGGTGCCCAAAAAGCTAGGTTTAGGTGGGACGTAGTTTGTCCAATCAACTGGGATCGGGTTTTCGCGTGCCTTGTTTAAAGGCGTTCGTTTAACTTGCTTAGAACGCGCTTTACGTTCTTCACGCAGCTGCTCATACTCAGCACGAATTTTAGCGGCATAATCGACTTTAAGATCATTCGAAATCAAGCTTTGCGCTACGCCAACCGCGCGCGAGGCATCTTTTACATAGACTACTGGATGATCATATTGTGGTTCGATTTTAACGGCGGTATGGGCTTTCGATGTGGTGGCCCCACCGATCAACAAGGGCAAATTCATGCCACGGCGCTGCATTTCTTTAGCGACATTCACCATTTCTTCTAGTGACGGCGTGATCAGGCCAGATAAGCCGATCACATTGGCGTTTTCTTTAATGGCGGTGTCGAGAATTTTTTCGGTCGGGACCATCACGCCCAGGTCAATCACGTCAAAGTTATTACACTGCAACACCACGCCCACAATGTTTTTACCTATGTCATGGACGTCGCCTTTTACAGTCGCCATCACAATTTTGCCTTTGGCTTGACCACTGGCTTTTTCGGCTTCTAAGTAAGGTTGTAAATAGGCCACTGCGCGCTTCATGACGCGCGCCGATTTTACGACTTGAGGCAAGAACATTTTGCCCGCACCAAACAAGTCGCCTACCACGTTCATGCCGTCCATTAACGGGCCTTCGATGACCTGTAATGGCGAGCCTAATGTGGTTCGAGCTTCTTCGGTATCATCTTCAATATAGTCAGTGATACCTTTAACGAGCGAGTGTTCCAAACGCTTTTCAACGCTGGCTTCGCGCCAACGAATGTCGGATTCTTTTGATTGAACCGAGCCATCGCCACGGAATTTTTCGGCCACCTCAAGCAAACGATCGGCGGCACCGGAGTCCTTGTTCAACACCACATCTTCCACGGCTTGCTTTAATTCTGGATCTAGATCGTCGTATACCGCCATTTGCGCGGC
The DNA here is from genome assembly GCF_000711195.1 of Thiomicrospira pelophila DSM 1534. Taxonomy (NCBI): domain Bacteria; kingdom Pseudomonadati; phylum Pseudomonadota; class Gammaproteobacteria; order Thiotrichales; family Piscirickettsiaceae; genus Thiomicrospira; species Thiomicrospira pelophila. The sequence continues at coordinate 263,506 of NZ_JOMR01000001.1, forward strand.
ATTCACAATCCCCATATCCATGCCTTTTTGGATGGCGTAATAGAGGAATACCGAATGAATCGCTTCACGCACCGGGTTGTTACCACGGAAAGAGAAAGACACGTTGGAGACGCCGCCGGAAATCAGCGCGTGTGGTAGGTTTTTCTTAATCCAATCGACCGCATTGATGAAGTCCATCGCGTAGTTATTGTGTTCTTCAATGCCGGTCGCAATCGCGAAAATATTCGGGTCAAAAATAATGTCTTCCGGTGGGAAACCGTTGGCCACCAATAAGTCGTAAGAGCGTTTACAAATTTCTTTTTTGCGCTCAAAGGTGTCGGCTTGACCGTCTTCATCAAACGCCATCACAATCGTGGCTGCACCGTAACGCTGGATCATTTTAGCTTGGGCGAGGAAATTTTCTTCGCCTTCTTTTAGTGAGATCGAGTTAACAATGCCTTTGCCTTGAATGCACTTTAAACCGGCTTCAATCGCTTCCCATTTGGAGGAGTCAATCATAATCGGCACGCGCGCGGCATCGGGTTCACCCGCCATCATATTTAAAAAACGTGTCATACAGGCTTTAGCATTCAACATGCCTTCGTCCATATTCACGTCAATAATTTGCGCGCCATCGTTGACTTGTTTTACCGCAATTTCGACGGCTTGCTCGTAGTTATCTTCAATAATCAAACGCTTAAATAAGGCCGACCCCGTCACGTTATTACGTTCGCCCACGTTTACAAATAAGCTGGTCTCGCCAATATTCATCGGCTCTAAGCCGGACAAACGACATTCGATTTTAGGCGTAGGAATGTTACGAGGTGCAAACGCGAGCGCCGCTTTTGCCATCGCGGCGACATGATCCGGCGTGGTGCCACAGCAACCGCCGATAATATTCAACCACCCGCGTTCGGCCCAAGTTTTTACTTCGGCCGCCATTTGTTCGGGAGTTTCGTCATATTCGCCAAACTCATTCGGTAAGCCCGCATTGGGGTGAACCGATACATGGGTTTCACAAATGCGACTGAGTTCTTCCACATAAGGGCGTAATTCTTCCGGCCCTAACGCACAGTTTAAACCGATGCTTAAAGGTTTGGCGTGACGAATTGCGTTATAAAAGGCTTCGGTGGTTTGGCCAGATAAGGTACGGCCAGAGGCGTCAGTAATCGTGCCAGAAATCATAATTGGCACTTCTTCGCCCAGCGTATCTTCGACTTGTTTGACCGCAAATATGGCGGCTTTGGCGTTTAGCGTATCGAAAATGGTTTCGATCAAAATCACATCTGCGCCACCGTCTAATAAAGCTTGGGTGGCTTGCACATAAGCTTCTACCAATTCATCGAAATGCGTGTTGCGAAAGCCTGGATCGTTTACATCTGGTGAGATCGAAGCCGTGCGGTTTGTTGGGCCGAGCACCCCGGCAACAAAACGAGGTTTACCGTCTTCGTTTTGCGCGATCTCACAAGCTTCGCGCGCGACCTGAGCCGCGTGCAAGTTGATGTCACGTACCTGCGATTCCATATCGTAATCGGCTTGCGCAATCGTAGTGGCATTAAACGAATTGGTTTCCAGCAAGTCGACACCTTGGCGCAAAAAGCTTAAATGAATATCGCGAATTAACTGCGGCTGGGTTAGCACCAGAATATCGTTATTGCCTTTAATATCCATGTGATAATCAGCAAAACGCGCTCCACGGAAGTCGTCTTCGGACAATTGCAGGTTTTGAATCATCGTCCCCATCGCCCCGTCTAACACGACTACGCGCTCCGTTAGCAGGCTTTTAAGTTGGGCAATGCGTTCTAATCGAGGACTCATAATAGACTTCCGTTTATGCGTTTAAATCAAAGTGGCTTATTTTAACTCAATTCCGACCTAAACGCCTGGTTAAAGACGGCGAATGACCGCTTGCTGAAACCGCGTGATGTTTGTAATATAACCAAAATCAAATATAGGAGAAAAGACCATGAGTAGCGTTGTAAGAGGCAATCGACCATTACGATTTTTCGCGATTATGATGGTGGTGTTAGTTATTGTGGCGCATTTTTTAGGCCAAATTGATTTAACCCAAAACTGGATTTTTTGGATTGCGTTAGCCATGGCTGCGAATGCGATTCAGGCAAGTTTTAGCGGTTTTTGCCCAATGTTTAAAAATGCGCGTGGTGAATGTGTTGCCTGTGGCGTGGTGTGTGATACACCCAAAGACAACAAAAACTCAGAAGAATCTCCCAAGCGGTTAAAAGATCCTTCGACTTGGCACAGGATGACTGGCTAAAAAATAAAGTTCTATTGAGCTGTCCAGCCACCATCCATAATTAAAGGCTGGCCATTCATAAAGCCCGCGTGATCAGAACACAGCCACATAATCGCCGAGGCAATTTCTTCTGGCGAACCTAATCGACCAATCGGCGTGCCTGCATTTAAAGCTTCTTCCATCTTAGGGTCTTTCTCAAATACGCCTGCCACCATTGGGGTTTTAATCACACCCGGACACACGGCGTTAATGCGCACACCTTGTTTAGCGTATTCAAGCGCGGCGGTTTTGGTGAGCTGGATCACGCCGCCTTTCGATGCGCAATAAGCGGGCACATTCTGAAACCCAACTACACCGGCAATTGACGAGATATTCACAATGCAACCGCTGCCTTGTTTAACCATCTGCGGGATTTGGTTTTTCATGCACAGCCACACACCTTTCAAATTGATATCAATCACTCGATCCCAATTTTGCTCGGTGCAATCGGCGGTCGGCGCGCGATCACCATCAATGCCCGCGTTATTAATCGCAAAATCCAAACGCTGATAAGTGCTCAGCGTGTGTGCGATCATGTTTTCGATTTGTTTAGAATCGGACACATCGGTTTTAACAAACATCGCTTCTGCGCCCATTTTCTTGAGTTCCGCAACCGCTTGTTCACCTTTTTGCACCTGCACATCAGCAATCACAACCTTAGCGCCCTGCTTAGCAAACGCCTGTGCGGTAGCAAACCCAATCCCAGAACTTGCGCCCGTAATCACGGCCACTTTATCGGTATATTCTGTAGACATAAAACCTCCTTCGTAGATAAAGACCCCCGAAGTGAATGGTATAAACGCACTATCAATCCACCAAACCAACAGGGCATACTATTGATATTACTCTTTAAAAGAGTGAGTTCAAATTATTTAGGCTAATGAATATGTTTTAATTAAGTCACGGTTGATTCGGACTATTAGTACAAACCCAGTAATAAATAGGAGACGCGTTATGCCATATAAATCCATTAGCGATCTGCCAAAAGAACAAGTTAAAAATTATACCGCGCACCAGAAAAAAGCATTTCTTAAAGCCTTCAATAATGCGTATAAGGAATATGAGCACGACGAAAGCAAGGCGTTTGCTGTCGCTCACCACGCAGCCCAACAAGCAAGTGAAAAATCATAATTAAACAACCAGGCCTGGTGTTATTCAAGGTAAAGAAAATTGAGCCTAAGATGAAGGTTTTGAATACGTAATTTATAAAATACGGGAGCTTATTCGCTTTTATGCAACTGATCGTTACCAAAGAAGTGCAGTGTCCTTACTGTGGCGAGACCATCGAAGCCGTTATTGACTGCTCCATTCCGCAACAAGACTATATTGAAGACTGTGAGGTCTGTTGCCGCCCTATTAATTTTAATGTGACCGTTGATCATGAGGGCGAAGCTTACGTTGTTGTATCACATGAAAACGAATAGAAAAATCCGTTCTCTTGTGATGATTCTGACGTTTGGATTAGCTTGTTAAAATCCGGGCGCGGAAGTTTTTGCCTTTTAGTTTTCCGGCGCTGATTTGTTTGAGCGCGAGTTTGGCGATTTTGCGGTCTACGGCGACGTATGCGCGTATGTCGGCGATTTTGATTTTGCCGATTTGTTCGCCTGTTAACTGTTGATTGGCGGTTAACGCACCCAAAATATCACCTGGGCGAAGCTTTTGTTTTTTGCCACCGTCAATTTGGATGGTGATCATATTGGCTTGCAGCGGGGGTTGCTTTAAAACGCTTAAATCCGGCAGCGGTTCGGCGACAATTTCTTGATCTAAATATTCCGCTAACACGGCAACCTTATAGCTTTCTTTGTCGCTAATTAAACTGGCGGCGACACCTTTGCTTCCGGCTCGGCCGGTGCGCCCGATACGGTGAACATGCACTTCGGGATCGTGTGCTAGGTGAAAGTTAATCACGGCGTCTAAGGCTTCAATATCCAAACCGCGCGCGGCCACATCGGTGGCGACCAATACGGCGATGCTTTTGTTGGCAAACTGAATTAGGGTTTGATCGCGGTCGCGTTGTTCTAAATCGCCATGTAACGCTTGCGCGCTAAAGCCAACTTGTAATAAGGAATCCGCCACCATTTGCGCGTCTTTTTTAGTGTTACAAAACACCACACTCGACTCTGGACGATTTTTTAACAACAACAATCGCAACGCAGTCAGACGTTGTTCAGGTGTGTCAACTTGATAAAAATGCTGCGCGATGCTGGCATGGTCGTGTTGCGATTGCACTTGAATCCGCACCGGCGTTTGCATGATGCGTTCGCTGATTTTCTCAATTTGGCTAGGAAAGGTCGCGCTAAACAATAGGGTTTGGCGCGGGGTTGGTAGTTGTTCACAAATCGCATCTAACGATGGTTGAAAACCCATATCCAGCATACGGTCGGCTTCGTCTAATACCAGGATTTTTAACTCGTCCATTTTGAGCGTTTGTTTGCGTAAATGTTCTTCAATTCGCCCCGGCGTGCCCACAATAATATGCGCGCCTTGCTGCAACGAGCTTAACTGCGCGCCAATAGATTGACCGCCGCACAAGGTCAGCACTTTTATATTGCTTAAACGGCGCGCTAGGCGACGGATTTCTTCTGCCACCTGGTCGGCGAGTTCGCGAGTTGGGCATAGCACCAACGCTTGCACTTGAAAGCTTTTAGGGTCGAGCGCTTGTAATAAACCCAAGCCAAAAGCGGCGGTTTTTCCCGAGCCGGTTTTGCCCTGCGCAATCACATCTTGCCCCGCCAAAATCGGGGGTAAGCTTTGTGTCTGAATTTCGGTAAGCTGGTGATAGCCCAAGCTATCCAGGTTGCTGAGTAGGTCGGGGTGTAAATCGAGAGTTGAAAACGCAGGTGTGGCAGTCAAGGTTGTGTCCTTATGGCTTGGAGCGCGTGCACTAAGCAGATTGAGTTGAATGGGCGTATTGTAAGGGTTTTGCAGGCGGGCGTTTGATTTTATTGGGGTTTTTGTGAAGTGAGAGGTTAATTAAGTGCCAGGCCTGGTGCTTTAAACCCTCCAACAAAACACCGAAAGCGGCGTGTTGATTGAAGGGTGTTGAATAAACGCTTTAATTTAAACCGATTTTACAGCGGTAAAATCAATACCTTGTCTTCGTTAAACAACGGAATCAGCAAACGGTTACGTTTGGTGTCGACATCCATATCTGCTGGTGAGTTTAAGAACTCAGCAATGGTATCGTAGCCACCATCTTTAAAGACTTCAATCGACGAGCTTTCCCAGCTCGACATAGCGATGCTACCATCCGGTAATTTTACAAGGCCGTCTAATCTTGCACCGAAGGGTTGAGGCATTTCTGTGATGTCGCCCTTGTTATCAATTTTGATGATTCTAGCCGAGCTGAAAAACACCACGTAAAGATCGCCGTTTTCATAAATAATGCCGTTTGGCTGGCCCATTTTAGGGTCTTTCAAAATCGTCTCGACCTGGCCATTTTCTGAAACTTTAAAAATCGCATCCGTACCAGACGACTCAAACCCAGGTTTCATGCCGGTATCCGTTACATAGACATGATTGCCATCGCCGGCGTCAATCCCATTTAAGAAGCTGCTGCCCTTAACATCAATGGTCGAGAGTTGCTTACCACTTGGCAGTTCAAACACTTGGATTTGTGTAATGTCAGCCACAAACAGTTTATTGCCAATAATCGTCATGCCTTTGGGGGCGTGTAACTGAACCTTGTCGCTGGCGCCATCAATCCATTTAAGGTCAATTACTTCGCCTTCCGGGCTGAGTTTAGAGATAAAACCATTGTCGTCAGCTTCGAACGGACTGCCATTGATGTTGGAAACTAAATAGACATCTTTATCCGCATAATACTCAACCGATTCAGGTGTCGAAAAACCGACATCGCTGACCATGATTTGAGCGTTGTCCTGATTCGCTATCGCGCCCAAAGACCAAGAGGCCGCCAATAAAACGAACAGACTTTTTGTAAAGCTTTGAGTGAACTTCATAATCAACTCCTAAGAGATTAATGGTGTTATGTGTCCCGGAACGCGAAGCTGTCACAAACAGCCGATTGCACCGATCTAAGATAAATATGCTAGCACGGCGATAGGGCAAAATAATTCAAAATTAAAGGTTAAATCATGTTTTAACAAGAAAAACTGGGGGAATAAGTTTTGCAGACTCATTTGTCTTGCTCTGGTTTCATGCTTGACGTTATGATTAAGGGGTTGAAAAACACGAACTAAGGTTTCATTTTAATAAGGAGTTAGCAGTATGCCTCTAGGACACCACGACCTGGCACATGAGTTTCCAGAATTTAAAGAACGCATTCACGAACTAAAAATGAACGATGCGCATTTTAAAAAGCTATTTGAAGAATATGATCAAGCGACCACTAAGATCGAAGCTTTGGAAAAGCAGGAATCCCCTGTGGCTGACGAAACAATGGAAGACCTGAAAAAGCAACGCCTAGTGTTGAAAGATCAGCTATATGCCATGCTAAAAGGCTAAAACCTTCCAGCGACGCTTAAAAAGCCCGCCTTAGTTGCGGGTTTTTTTGGCGCTACTGTCGCTAATATTGACGCAATAGTGGCATTGTTTAATCAGAATAAATAACTTGATTTATGTACGAAAAAACAAATAAAACAGTCACCAGACCTGGTGCTATTGGGCGCGGATTCTGGTTAGGAAGACTTCGCCGTAGCGTTCTAGTTTGGCTTGGCCGACGCCGCTGACTTCTAAAAACTCGTCTTCGGTTTGGGGGCGTTTTTGTGCCATGTCCAACAAACTAATATCCCCAAACACCACATAAGCCGGTACATTCTGCTCCTCGGCGAGTTGTTTGCGCAGGTCGCGTAGGTCTTCAAACAGTTTTTGGTCGGCGGGGTTTAGTGCATTGGCGCGATCGTTTTTGGCGCGTTTAGCGGGCGCTTCTTTTTTGGGCATCGCAAGTTGAATCGGTTGCTGACCTTTTAGCAGCGAGCCGGATAGCTCGGTGAGTTTGAGCACCGAGTAATGTTGCAAGTCTTGAAACAGGTAACCCAGATGGATCAGTTGGCGAATAATGCTGTTCCATTGGTGTGCGCTTAGGTCTTTGCCTATGCCGTAGGTGCTGAGTTGGTCGTGTTGGAATTGTCGAATGCGTTCGTTGTCGAGCCCGCGTAATACGTCGATCACGTGTTTAACACCAAAACCTTGATTAAGGCGGTACACGCAAGACAGCGCTTTTTGCGCGGCTTCGGTGGCGTCAAATAATTCGGGTGGGTTTAAACATACATCGCAATTGCCGCAGGGTTGGGTATTGGATTCGCCAAAGTAGTTAAGCAATACATTGCGCCGACAAGTTTGGGCTTCGGCAAAACTCACCATACTATTGAGCTTGAAGGTTTCAAGGCGGCGTTGGTCTTCGTTGCTGACGTTTTCGACAAATTGGCGCGCGGTGCTGACGTCTTGCATGCCAAATAACAGCAGGGCTTGAGATGGCAAGCCGTCGCGTCCGGCGCGGCCCGTTTCTTGATAGTAGCCTTCGATGTTTTTAGGCACATCATAATGCACCACAAACCGCACATTGGGTTTGTCGATGCCCATGCCAAACGCGACGGTGGCGACCACAATATCCACTTGATCGTGCAGAAAATCATGATGCACTTGATGGCGTGTTTTCGCGTTTAAACCGGCATGATATGCGCCCACCGAAAAACCTTCGGCGGCGAGTTTGTTGGCGATGTCGTCCACGCGTTTGCGGCTTAAAGCGTAGATAATGCCGGCTTCGCCTTTTTGTTGTTTTAGAAAGCCCAACAGTTGGTTAAACGGCTGCTGTTTTTCCATTACGTTGTAGCGAATGTTGGGGCGATCAAAGCTGCCTAAGTGAATTTTTGGGTCGTGAAATTGAAGCTGTTGCAGAATGTCGGCTTGAGTGGTTTGGTCGGCGGTGGCGGTTAAGGCGATAAACGGAACATTCGTAAATCGTTGGCGTAATGAGCCGATTTGACTGTATTCTGGCCGAAATTGGTGACCCCATTGTGATACGCAATGAGCTTCGTCGATGGCAAATATTGCAATCGGTATGCGTTGCAGTTGGGCTAAAAACCCGTTCATTAATAAACGTTCGGGGGAGACATACAGCAATTCGAGTTCGCCATTGTGGAGCTGTCGAATCACTTGTTCGGCCGTTTCTGGGTCTTGGCTGGAGTTAAGCATTTGCGCGGCCACGCCATTGGCTTGCAAGGCGGCGACCTGATCTTGCATGAGTGCGATTAAGGGCGAAACCACAATTGCGGTGCCGGGGCGCAAAAACGCCGGTACTTGGTAACACAAGGATTTGCCGCCGCCGGTGGGCATCAGCACAAAGTTGTCGCGGCCTTCGACTAAATCACAAATAATGTCGAGTTGTTGGGGGCGAAATTGGCGATAGCCAAAGACGCGCTTGAGCACTTCAAGCGCTTGAGTTTCGATAGATTCACGCATAAGTCGGCCAGTTTACAAATACTTCGGTCAGCAGTAAAGGCGCGTGGTCTTGTTCGAAGCTGCAACGGCGCGCGAATTTTTGCGGCGCGTTGATTTGTGGCCAATCGGCTTGGCAAAATTCAAATTCACTGCGGTTGAGGTCGGTTCGGCTAAACAGGATTTCCCCCAGCGGTTGATCGCCTAGTTGTTTTAACGACCACCAAGGATTCTGCTGATCGAAATGTGGAATGACGCTTCGTGCGTAAACAATCGGTTGGTTTTGGCCGATTAAACAAACCGTACGCAACCAGACCTGGTGGTGTGGCGCCAGGTTTAAACGCTGGGCTTCGTCGAGCAAAGGCGTGGCGTAACCTTCGAAAATGAGTTCGACCTGAAAATCCTCACAGCGTGCGCGCAGTTTTTGCGTGAGCGAGGTTTTATCCAACAACCAGGCCTGGTAGTTAGGTTCGCGCGTAAGGCGCTGGATAAATCTCGAGGTTATCCAATTTTTAGGTAAACGTGGATTAGGCATGTTTGTATTCTACTTTGGTTCCGATCCAGCGTTGTTGTAATAAGTTGATGCGTTCAGGGTCGCTTGCAGCCAAACGCAGTAAATCGTGCGCGGCCGTTTGTGCCGGTTCAATCCAGGCTTGGTCGCGCTGGATATCGGCAATGCGTAATTGCAACCCACCGGTTTGGCGTGTGCCGAGCACTTCGCCCGGGCCGCGAATGCGTAAATCTTCTTCGGCAATTAAAAAGCCATCGTTGGTTTCACGCATAATTTGCAAACGCGCTTTGGCGGTGGCGGAAAGCGGGGCTTGGTAAAGCAAAACACAGTGACTTTTTTTCGCGCCACGCCCCACCCGACCACGTAATTGGTGAAGTTGCGCTAGCCCGAGACGTTCGGCATTTTCAATAATCATTAAGCTGGCATTGGGCACGTTTACGCCCACTTCGATTACGGTGGTGGCGACTAATAAATCAAGATGGTGGTCGCTAAACTGCTGCATGATACTTTGTTTTTCGGCGCTTTTTAAACGTCCGTGAATCAAACCGACCCGCATATCCGGCCAAAGTTGTTTGAATTCATCGTAGGTGGTTTGCGCGGCTTGCGCGTCTAAGGCTTCGGATTCATCAATCAGCGGACAAACCCAATAGGCTTGCACGCCTTGCTGGCATTGGTGGTACAAATGCGCCATGACTTCTTGACGTTTGTGGTTGTTGAGTACCGCGGTATCAATTGGTTGGCGACCGGGTGGCAGCTCGTCAATCACCGAAATATCCAAGTCACCATAAGCGGTCATCGCAAGGGTGCGTGGAATCGGCGTGGCGGTCATGGTGAGTTGGTGCGGCGCAAAGTCTTTGGTCTCGCTTTGGGCTTTTTGGTTTAGGGATAAACGTTGGTGAACCCCGAATCGGTGTTGTTCATCAATAATGACCAAGCCGAGTTGATTAAATTGCACCGACTCTTGAAACAGGGCGTGTGTACCGACGGCGATTTTAGCTTGCCCTTGTGTGATCTTTTCCAGCATATCGCGTTTTTCGGCGGTTTTTAAGCGTCCGTTTAACCAAGCGACTTCGATCCCTAGCGGTTCTAACCATTCACAAAAATGGTTGCGGTGCTGTTCGGCCAGAATTTCAGTGGGCGCCATAATCGCGACTTGATAACCGGCATCGGCGGCTTGTAACGCGGCTAAGGCGGCGACAATGGTTTTGCCCGAACCCACATCACCCTGAATTAAACGTTGCATCGGATGATCGCGACTTAAATCCTGCTGAATCTGTTGCCAAACCCGCTGTTGCGCGCCAGTTAAGCTGAAAGGTAACTGAGCCAATAAACGCTGAGCGCTTGGGCTGTCGCCAAACTGCGGCGCGTAACGGCGTTCCTGTTGTTGACGCATTAAAAACAGGCTGACTTGTTGGGTCACCAGTTCTTCAACAATTAAACGCTGTTGCGCCGGGTGCTCAAAACGTTTGATTTGACCCAAGTCATCATCTGGTTGCGGTTGGTGCAAGGTTAATAAGGCTTGATTGATGGCTGGCAGTTGTCGAGTTTTAAGCCAATCCAAATCTAAACCTTCGGCGAGCGGATATTGTTTGAGCAGGGTAATGGCTTGTTTAATGAGTTTGACCAAACTCGCTTGTCCTAGGCCTTCAGTAGTGGGGTAAACCGGGGTTAAAGTGTCATCTAGCGCAGGCGGCGTATGGGTAAAAATTTGATATTGGGGATGCACCATTTCCAGACCATTTGGTCCAGAACGTAATTCGGCAAAAGCGCGCACAAATTCACCGCGTTTAAATTGGCGGGCTTGACTGGGATGAAAATGGAAAAACCGCAAACCAATCGAATGACCGCTGGTATCCCGTGCTTGCACCATTAAAGTGGGGCGACGTCCGGGGGTTAGGCGTTGCGAGGTAATTTCGGCTTCGATTTGAATTTCTTGGCCAATAATCGCTTCGTCTAGCGAGGTGAGTTTGGTTTTGTCTTGATAACGTAACGGCAGGTGAAACAGTAAATCCTGCACGACCCGCAAACCGAGTTTTTCGAGTTTCTCAGCTTGTTTGTCACCTACCCCTTTGAGGCTGGTGACATGCATTTGCTCTAGCATAATCAGGCCGTGAAACGCAGAGGTTTAGTAATGCGACAGCGCCATCACGCCATCCATTTCAACATCGGTATCTTTCGGCAATTGCTTAACTGCGACCGCGGCACGTGCTGGGTAAGGTTGTTCAAAATATTGCGCCATAATGTCGTTAACGGTCGCGAAATGCGCCATATCGGTTAAGAAAATGTTTAATTTTGCAATATCTTGTAGTGATCCGCCCGCCGCCTCGCAGACCGCACTTAGGTTTTTAAATACCTGGTGGATACGTTCGCTAATATCGCCTTCGGCCAGTTGCATGGTTTCCGGGATTAAAGCAATCTGGCCCGACAAATACACGGTGTCACCTACGCGCACGGCTTGTGAATAAGTGCCGATTGCGGCAGGAGCATTGGGTGTTGAGATGATTTCACGCATGATAGTTTCCTTTAAATTGGAATATTAAACGGGTTAGGTTTTCCTAGTTTACTAGGTAAATACGCGTTGTGCCTTTTCAATAATCGGAATGCGGCGCAAGTGACGTAATAGCTCGTTTAGATGATCGCGATTGCGCACCAGTATGACAAAGTTCATCACGCTATAGGTTTCGTCTTTATCTTCAGAACGTACACGTTCGATATCGGTTTTGGTATTGGCGATCTCAGAGGCGATTAAGGCCAAGGCGCCACGCTGATTTTTAGTTTCAACTTGGATTTCGACCGCAAACAATTCTTGACTATTTGGATCCCAGTCGACATCCAACCATTTATCGGGCTGGTTTTGGAAGTGTTTGACGTTTTTACAGTCGTGGCGGTGAATCACCAAACCTTTGCCTGTAGAAATAAAGCCGATAATTTCATCGCCTGGAATCGGGTGGCAGCATTGGGCGTAGTTGACGACCAAGCCTTCGGTACCGGAAATCGCAAGTGGTTGATGCTGGCCTTTTTCGCTAATAATATGGTCGTCTTTGCCGAGCAGATTGTCGTGAATTTGTTTAGAAACTAAGCCGGCCATGCGCTGACCCAAACCAATCTCTTCTAATAACTGATCCCAATTTTCTAAGTTCAAGTCCTGTACGAGTTTCGCAATCAATTCTTCACTTAAACCGGAATAGGCCATGTTGTGAATTCGCATGGCTTTGGTTAACAGGCGTTGCCCTAAGTCGGTGGCGGATTGAGAATGCTGATTTTTTAGGAAATGACGAATTTGTGAGCGCGCTTTGGCCGTGGTGACAAAGTTAAGCCAAGTTGGGTTGGGCTGGATTTCTTTGGACTTAATAATCTCGACGGTTTGACCACTTTCCAACACGCTACGCAAGGGCACAAGCTGGCGGTCAATGCGACAACCCACACAAGCATGCCCCAAATTAGTATGCACGGCATAAGCAAAATCAACGGCGGTCGCGTTTTTGGGCAGCGTTATAATTTCGCCCTGTGGTGTAAACACGTAAATCACATCTGGGAACAAGTCGATTTTGACGTTCTCTAAAAAGTCGAGTGAGTTCCCGGCGCTTTGCTGAATTTCGAGCAGGTTACGCACCCACTCTTGCGCACGTACATCGACCGGTGACGGATTCGATTCGTTGGCATTGGCTTCTTTATAATGCCAGTGGGCGGCGATGCCGTGCTCAGATACCTTGTGCATGACTTCACTGCGAATTTGAACTTCAATATGCACACCATATGGTCCAAACAGCAAGGTATGTAAGGATTGGTAGCCGTTTGGTTTGGGGATGGCAATATAGTCTTTAAACTTGCCCGGCAGCGGTTTGTATAAAGAATGCACCAAGCCGAGCGCACGGTAACAATCGTCGACGGTTTCGACTATGACGCGGAAGGCGAAAATATCTAACACTTCTTCAAACGATAGGCGTTTTTTGCGCATTTTTTTATACAGACTGAATAAATGTTTTTCGCGCCCGATTACTTCGGCTTTAAAGCCTTCTTGTTTCAAACGAGTTTGCAGGGCTTCGGTGATTTGTTCGACCACTTCTTTACGATTGCCGCGTGCTTTTTTGACGGCTTTTTCGAGCGCGCTGAAACGTAACGGATACATGGCCCTAAAGCCCAGATCTTCAAGCTCTATACGGAAGGAGTTAATGCCTAATCTGGCGGCGATGGGGGCGTAAATATCTAAAGTTTCGCGGGCAATTCGACGCTGTTTGTCCGGACGCATGACACCGAGTGTTCGCATGTTGTGCAAACGGTCTGCGAGCTTAATTAAAATCACGCGGATGTCGCGCGACATAGCGAGCATCATTTTACGGAAGTTTTCGGCTTGCGCTTCTTGTGGGGTATCGAAGGCGAGTTTGCCGAGCTTGGTGACACCGTCAATCATTTCAGCGACACGTTCGCCAAAACGGTCGATAATATCTTGTTTGGTGTAGGGGGTATCTTCGATGACATCGTGCAAAATAGCGGCGATGAGACTTTCGTGATCGAGTTGGATTTCAGCGAGAATTTCGGCGACCGCGACGGGGTGCCAAATATAAGCCCCACCCGCCTTGCGGGTTTGGCCTGCGTGCGCTAGGGCCCCAAACTCAAAAGCGGCTTGGATTTGTTGAATTTGCTCGGCGTTTAGATAGCGCTCTGCTTTTTCAATTAAGCCTTCTAATGAGTTAGGTGTGGGCATAGCGACACCTAAAGCTTATTGGAAAAACGGTGGGGTATCTGGGTCAGCTAGAATAGTTTGTGGGTCAACAAGCTGTTCAGCGAGTTCACGCAAAGCCACAACAGTTGGCTTGTCATTTTCCCAAGCTAAAGTTGGTTCTGCACCATTCCCAAGTTGACGGGCGCGCTTAGAAGCGACCAGTACCAATTCAAAACGATTTTCAACATGCAATAAGCAATCTTCAACGGTTACGCGTGCCATGAGGCTACCTCTAAAATTAGTTCATTTTCAGAAAGCCAGAGCAGCTTTCCCAAAGAGTTTTAATCTGTGATCAACCATTCTACAATATTCGGCGCATTATAAATAGTGGCGTTATACGTCAAGCCGTTGTTAGAATGCAATTTTAGATTAACAATAAAGAGTGCATCATGTTTGAAAACCTAATGAATAAGCTTGATTTGGTTGAACTCACCCAGAGCTATTTAATACCTTGGGGCATTAATATCGCGATTGCATTTATCATCTTTTTTGTGGGTCGCATTGTAATTAGTGTGATTCATAAAGTGTTAGGTAAGGTGTTAACACGTTTTCAAGTCAAGGTGATTTTGGTTGAGTTTACTCAGCAAGTGATGCGCTCCTTGTTATTTGTGCTGCTGATTATTGCGGTATTAAGTCAGCTAGGATTTGATACGACGTCACTCGTTGCAGTATTGGCGGCGGGCAGTTTGGCGGTCGGTTTGGCGTTAAAAGATTCGTTACAAAACTTCGCTGCTGGGGTGATGTTGATTATTCTGCAGCCCTTTAAAGAGGAAGACTTTGTTGAGGTCGCTGGGCACATGGGGATGGTTGAAAAGGTGATGTTGTTTAGCACGCTATTACGCACCCCCGATAATCGTGAAATTACGATTCCAAACGGCCAGATTTACGCCGAACCGTTAGTTAACTATTCAGCCCGTGATACGCGTCGTTTAGATTTGATTTTTGGCATTGACTACAACAGCGACCTGCGTAAAGCTAAGCAAATTCTGCAGGACATTGTGGCAGCTGATGAACGGGTTTTAAAAGAGCCGGAGTCTTTGGTGGTGGTGTCGGAATTAGCCGATAGCAGTGTCAACTTTACCGTGCGTGCTTGGGTGAGTACGGATGATTATTGGCCGCTGAAGTTTGAGTTATTAGAGCGGGTGAAATTAGCATTTGATGATCAAGGAATTGAAATTCCTTTCCCACAGATGTCGTTGCATTTTCAGCAAGACATCGCGCAAATGATGGCAGCTAAACCCGAAATGAAAGAAACCGTTTGATAGATGAAGCACCAGGCCTGGTGCTTATATTTTAAGCGGGTGCTTGGTTTATCAAGGGTCGGCTTTTTAGTTTTTAGGCGGACAATTAGAGTTCGGTTTGAAAGTTGGGTTGGTCGAGCGAGTCAATATAAAGCTGTTCGACTTGTGCCCGCGCCCAAGGTGTTTTGCGCAAAAACTTGAGGCTGGATTTAACGGACGGATCATTGTTGAAGCACTTGATATTAATCAAATTTCCCAGGCCAATCCAGCCGTAATAATCGACCAAACGCAAAATGATTTGTTCAAGTGTCACGCCATGTAAAGGATTATTGGGTTGAGTATTCATGTGTTTTGCTCTTGAAGTCTTGACCAGTGAAGTTCGCAGTCACCGAGCTCTGCCGCAACATAGGCAGAATCACCGCTTAAGCTGATGGAAAAGGCCATATTACGTTGGGCGAGCTTAGCGAGGGCTTGGATTTCTGACCAGTCAAATTGAATAATATCGACCTTGAGGGGTTGAAGTTTGGTTTGGTTTTGCGACCACCAAACCTCCGATTTGGAGTTAAAAGTATAGACTTTAGCGACTTGCGCTAAGCGGCTGGCTTTTTTGATGCGCTCGAGACTCGGTTCGCCTAGGTCAATCCAAAGCATGAGCTGGTCGTCTAAAGTTTTAGCCCAGAGGTCAGGCTCATCTACTGCACTTAAGCCCTTGGTAAACTCCAGCTTTGTATTTTGATCCGCTTCAATGTTTAGGCAATAAACCAATACGCGTGTCATCATGCGTTCAATATTTTCGGATGGGTGTTGCGCAACCGTTAGGTTTAGAGTCTGGTAAAGGTGGCGATTCATGTCAGAAAGTGAAATGCTGAATTTATAGATGGTTGGTTTTAATGCCACGCTGGGTTCCTGATCTTTTGCTAATGCGGCCTAGTATAGCAAACCGTGATTTGCTCAGTGGCTTTAACCCGGCTTGTTTTTAAAACCTTGTATGCTCATTTATAATGCCAGCATAACTTAAAATTAATTCGGACTTAGGGGTAAATATGGCAATTAGAAAATACAAAGGCATCGCGCCAACAATGGCTGATTCGGCTTGGGTTGATCTATCAGCTCAAGTGATTGGGCATTGCGAGTTGGCTGAAGATGTTGGAATTTGGCCGTGTGCGGTGCTGCGTGGCGACGTGAACGATATTAAAATCGGTGCACGCTCAAACATTCAAGACGGCGCAGTGGTGCATACCACGCATGAATCGGATCGTAGCCAAGGCTCAAAGACGGTTGTAGGTTGTGATGTCACGGTGGGTCATAACGCGGTGTTACACGGTTGCATTATTGAAGATGAGTGCCTGATTGGTATGGGGGCGGTCGTGTTAGATAATGCGGTAGTACAAAAGCATGTATTGGTGGGCGCAAACAGTTTAGTACCACCGGGTAAGCTGTTGGAAAGCGGGTATTTGTATGTGGGCTCGCCAGTCAAACAAGCGCGCCTGCTTACCGATGAAGAAAAAGCGTTTTTTAAATATTCAGCGCAACACTACGTCAAACTCAAAAACGACTTTGCGGCCGAGGATTGATTTAACCACTGAGTCACAAAGGCTCTAGCCCTTTCCCACTGTGAAGGAATCTCATTGTCTTCGTGACTCGGTGCTGTCTCTAGGCCTGTTGGATCATACGGCGGACTTCTTCGATTACGGGCTTGGTTTTTGGGTGAATGCCTCGCCATAAATAAAAGGCTTCGGCCGCTTGGCCGACCAGCATACCTAAGCCGTCCATGCGCTGACATTTGGGTTGATGTTGTTGAGCCCATTGTAAAAACACGGTGGGTTCTGCTGCATACATCATGTCGTAAACCAAGCTATCCGTCCCGATGATCTTTTCACTGACTGGTGGCAGTTTTCCTTCCAAGCTGGCAGAGGTGCCATTAATGATAATATCGAAAGGCTGGGCTGGAATGTCGTCCCAACCGCTACCATGAATCGGCACATTGGTATCAAAACGCTGGCCTAACACTTCGGCGCGTTTTGCGGTACGGTTGGCGATATGTACCAGGCCTGGTTGCTTATCTAACAAGGGTTTTAAAATGCCTTGCACGGCGCCACCCGCGCCAATAATCAATACGCGCTTACCTTTAAAAGGACGCATGCCATTTTGTTCAATGTCGTTTACCAGTCCAATACCGTCAGTGTTATCACCATACACTGAGCTGTCTTCTCTAAATACATAAGTATTAACGGCTTGAGCCAGTTGCGCGCGCTCGCTGAGTTCGTCGGCTTGTTCAAAGGCATCCAGTTTATAGGGCACAGTAATATTAATACCTTTATAGCCATGCGCTTTTAAGTAATCGATTTCGCGCGCAAAGTGGGTTTCTTCCGAGTCGATGCGAATCGCTTCATAGGTGATGGTTTGCTGGGTTTGTTCGGCAAATAAGCGATGAATTAAGGGTGATTTTGAGTGTGCGATCGGATCACCCACGACGGCATAATGATCAATCACTGGTTCAGCTGTACTCATACTGTGCCTTCTTCGTGCAGCCATTGTGCAACTTGTTTTGCATAATAGGTCAAAATGCCATCTGCGCCAGCGCGTTTAAAACAAAGTAGCGTTTCGAGCGCGACTTTGCGTTCATCCAGCCAGCCATTTTGCGCGGCGGCTTTTAGCATCGCGTATTCGCCGCTTACATGATAGGCATAGGTGGGTACTTTAAACTCGGTTTTAATGCGGTGCACGATATCGAGGTAAGGCAGGCCGGGTTTAACCATGACCATGTCGGCGCCTTCATTAATATCCAAGGCGACCTCATGTAGCGCTTCATTTGAGTTGGCCGGATCCATTTGGTAGTTAGCTTTGTTGCTTTTGCCTAAATTGGCGGCCGAGCCAACCGCATCGCGGAAAGGGCCGTAATAGCTCGAAGCATACTTGGCTGAATAAGCCATGATGCGGGTGTTGACGTGACCGTTTTCTTCTAGCAAATCACGAATTTCAATAATGCGCCCATCCATCATATCGGATGGGCCAATTACATCAGCCCCCGCTGCGGCATGTGATAAGGCCTGTTTCATCAGTACATCAATGGTGTCGTCATTCAATACATAACCCTTGTCATCAATAATGCCATCTTGGCCATGAGTGGTAAACGGGTCAAGTGCGACATCGGTCATAACCCCTAGCTCTGGGCAGGCGGCTTTGACTGCACGAACGGCACGTTGGGCGAGCCCTTCTGGATTATAAGCTTCCGCAGCATCCAGGGTTTTACCAGACTGAGGTACAACTGGAAAAATTGCAATCATCGGAATACCGAGCTTGACCAGTTCGCGGACCTCTTTAACCAACAAGTCGATGCTTAAGCGTTCGACACCTGGCATCGATTGCACCGCCTCTCTCTTTTCATTCCCCTCAATCACAAACATGGGGTAGATTAGATCGGCGGTGGTGAGTTGGTTTTCGCGCATTAAACGACGTGAAAAATCATCAGCACGCATTCGGCGCATACGAGTAATGGGAAATTGACGATCAATCATGGAAGACTCCGCTTAAAAATTGTTGTTAATCATACGCGCGTGCACGCAAAAAATAAACTCACCTCGAAGCTTGATGTCGGGCGTTCGGACTCAATCGTCGGCTAAAAAAGCACGGCCGACTAATAGAAATATAATTACACCCCATAAAAAATTTATATAAGTGAAAGCTAATTTAGCTAATGTTTTAGCTTGAAGTTAATGAGCTTAAAGGTTTATTATAATCGGCCAGCAATGTGAGTATGGGTTACAAAGTGCTGCCAGTTAATGGGTGTAAATACTGATTAAAAGGCGTCTTTGGACACTTTTACTGGCGATTGGATAAAAAAAACTAGTAACTCTTGAATCTGTGGTGTTGTTACACGTTAAGGATGCCAATCAAGGAGCATAAAATGACAGATAAAATAGTAGAAAAGGTTGCGATTCAAACTGAAGAATCTCGCAACCAGGGCCGTCGCGCGTTCCTTAAGGGCGGCGCAGCGGTAGCGGGTGGCGTAATGTTTACACAAGCCGCTTCAGCTTCATCAGACTTAAAGTTTGACGCAAAAAAAGCGGTCGCGCCTTATGCCGGTCGTGATGAAATTACCGATACTTTAGCCGATCCAATGTCTCGTAAGTCATTAGGTTGGGGTGTACGTCAGTACCCATATGGTATGCCATCTCCGTTCGAAAAAGAAGTTCAGCGTCGTACGCTAGAGTGGCTAACGCCTGACTCTATGGCGTCGATCACCATGACTCCGCTGCAAAGCTTGCACGGCATGATCACACCAAACGGTCTTCACTTCGAACGTTACCATGGTGGTGGTATCAACATTAACCCTGATGACCACCGTTTGGTTATTCACGGTTTGGTTGAGCGTCCTTTGATCTTCACTATGGATGACCTAAAGCGTTTCCCTTCTGAATCACGTATTTTGTTCGCAGAGTGTCCAGCTAACGGCGCGATGGAGTGGAAAGGTGTTCAGTTGAACTCTGTACAGTGGACTCACGGTATGATGTCTTGTGTTGAGTGGACAGGTGTTCGTCTATCTACCCTATTGAAAGAAGCCGGTATCAAGCCAGAAGGTAAGTGGTTGATCCCTGAAGGTGCAGACGCATCTGGTATGGCTCGTTCAGTACCAGTCGATCTAGCAATGGACGATTGTATGATTGCTTATGCTCAAAACGGTGAAGCTCTACGCCCAGAGCAAGGTTACCCAATTCGTTTGGTTGTACCTGGTTGTGAAGCGAACATGTGGGTTAAACACCTACGTCGTATCCAAGTTTCTAACGTGCCGTTACAGCACCGTGAAGAAACCTCTAAGTACACTGAATTAATGCCTGATGGTACGGTTCAGAACATGTCTTGGTACATGGAAGCGAACTCAGTAATTACTTACCCATCTCCAGACTTCAAAATGCAAGGTCCAGGTCGTTATGTAGCGAAAGGGATTGCATGGTCAGGTCGTGGTAAAGTTGATCACGTTGACATTACCTTTGATGGTGGCCGTAACTGGCATGAAGCTAAGTTAACTTCTGCGGTATTGCCAAAAGCTTGGACTCGTTTTGAACTTGAGTTCGACTGGGATGGTAGTGAGTTGTTGATGATGAGCCGTACAACGGATGAAACCGGTTATGTACAGCCAAATATGCCACAAATGCGTGAAATTGAAGGGACAAACAACGTTTACCACCGTACCGCGATGGTAACTTGGAAAATCCACGCGCACAACAGTGAATTCGGAGGCATGATTGAAAATGTTCAATTCTAAGAAAACGCTAATTGCATCGGCTGTAACGGGTGCTATGATCGCTTCAGGCGTGGCTTTTGCAATGTCGGGCAAGCCATCTGAAGATTGGAAAAAAACCATTGAAGCTAACGACGGTAAATACTTAGATGGCGCCGTTGTTAAAGCCATTTTGGGTGAAGATGACCGTGCACGTTTAGTTGCTAAGTTTGATCCAAGCAACCCTTACTCGTTTGAAGTAGATGACGCCATCGACGGTGGTGCGCACGGTAACATGCAGTGTAAAGTACCTGAAGCTTTTGTTGACGTTCACGCAAGTGCAAACGAAAACTATTATGCTGATACTAAGTTCACCGCATATGGTTACGGTACGCCAATTGCTGAATCAGCGATGTCAAAGTGGAGCATCCACGTAGACGCGGACGGTAATGGTTTACCACCACTAGATGTAGGCATGGAAGTGTTGAAAGGTGGCGATATGTACATCCAGTTCTGTGCGACTTGTCACGGTGAGTTTGGTGAAGGTGCGAAAGGTTACTTACCACTTTCAGAAGGTAACCAGTTACCTTTAACAACCTCTGATATTACTGCTCCAGCACCGGTTAAGACCGTAGGTAACTACTGGCCTTATGCCACGACTTTATTTGATTATAACCGTCGTGCCATGCCTTTCTGGACACCTAACCTATCTGCAATCGGTGATGCCGGTTACATGGGTATCACAGGTTATATTCTGCAAATGAACCGTATCCCACTTGATGATGAAGGGACTCAGATCGAAGACGATACGTTCTTTAATGCAGAAACTTTATTGAAAGCAAACAAGTACATGCGTAACGCAGGTAACTTCTTCTGTGATCACCGTCCGGTAATCGCAAACGAACGTTGCATGAAAGATTGCCCTGACTACATGGTTGGTGATGGTACAGGCGATACGTCTAACTACCGTACTGCGAATCGTCTACCAGACGGCACGCCACAGTACAACATTGGACAACGTATTGGTGTAGACGCTCCTGGCGTTGGTCACCACGGCTTCTAAGTTGTATTAATCAACCTACAGCCTCTCTAGCACTAAAGCCCGCTTTTTAGCGGGCTTTTTTATTGCCAATCTCTTCCTCATTTTCTTTGTCAGGTCAATCTGACTTCTTTGATCTCACCTTGTGGTAAAATCAGCCCAACTTTTTAAACGTTGGAATCGATTTTATGTCTGTTTACACCCTAATAGACTCGGCGGATTTAAGCCTTTTTTTACAGGACTATGATTTGGGCGAATTGGTGCATTTTGAAGGCATCAGTGCAGGCATTGAAAATACCAACTATTTTGTCGATACCACTAAGGGTCGATTTGTTCTTACCATTTTTGAACACCACACGCCGGACGAGCTAGGGTATTTTCTTAATATCATGGCGTTTATGGCGGAACATGAAATTCCTACCGCGCATCCGATGCCTGATAAACAAGGTGAGTACCTTAAAACGCTCGCGAATAAACCGGCGGCTTTAGTCGAACGTTTAACCGGACGAACGCTTGAACAACCTGACTTGGTGCATTGTGAAGTAATGGCATATAACCTCGCCAAGTTTCATAGCGCGGGTCGAGACTTTGGTTTTTATCGTGCGAATGATCGTGGATTGGATTGGGCGCGTGACTTGGTGTCCGAAATTCAACATTTAATGGCTTCAGAAGACCAGGTATTAGTGGGGAGTGAGTTGGCTTTTCAAGAATCGATCGACTGGGCGCATTTGCCTCAAAGTGTGATTCATGCTGATTTATTTACTGATAACGCGATGTTTGATGGCGAAAAATTAACCGGCATTATCGACTTGTATTACGCTTGCCACGGCGCATGTTTATATGATTTGGCGGTGATGGTAAATGATTGGTGTCGTCAATCTGATCACAGTTTGAATGAAGCCAAGTTACAAGCCAGTCTGCAAACTTATCAATTAGAACGTAAATTGACGGACGGTGAGCACCAAGCCTGGTCGGCCGCTTTGCGAATGGCGGCTCTCAGGTTTTGGTTATCACGCTTAAAAGACCAGCTGATCCCTCGTGAAGGTGAAATTACCATGATTAAAGACCCGCAGGTTTTTAAGGATCTATTAATTTGGCATCGTAAAACAAAACATCTTAAAGCGGTTTAACGATTTGGTAAGCCGTTGTATAGTCCAGCGTTAACAATGCTTGCTTTAGTCTTGTAATTGATGACTCATCTGCGTGCTTACTCGCCCAAGTTAGTAAACACGACACTTCTTCTTTATTTAATAAGTCGCCCTGCTCTAATTTCAGTATAAGATCGACAGGTTCATGCTGACATTTAGCCGAAGTTTCGACATCCTCAGACTCAACGTTTAAGGACTCTAGCCATTGATTTAAACTGTTATAAACAATGTTTAGACTTTCAAAAAACTTATATTTAGCTTGTTCAATACTTTCAGGGTTCTCTGAGCTTTTTAGAACATGCTCTAGTTGATCAGCGGCGTTAAAAAGATTCATCGCGGCTAAATTACCACTGACGCCTTTGATCGCATGTAATCGGTTTAAATCCAATCCCAATTCATTTTCGAGAACAGGTTTATCCTTTTTAAGTTGGGCCGCAAAATCAACTAATAAATCTTTATAAAGTTCGTCACCGATTTTCAAACGCTTTAGACCTAAAACCAAATCGAAGCCTTCAAGGTTTTTGGGCAAGGCCGATTGGGTATTAGCACTGTGTGAAGATTGAGTTAAAACGGGCTCTTCAGAATTAAAAATTTGCAAATGACCGAGCCAGCGGACTAAAGAGGCATAAAGTGTTTGCACTTCAATTGGTTTGCTTAGATGATCATTCATCCCCGCAGCAAGGGCTTTGTTACGATCCTCAACCAATGCGGCAGCCGTCAGTGCGATAATTGGGATGTCTGGGTTGTCTTTACGTATTTCCATACTGGCTTGATAGCCGCTCTTGATAGGCATTTGCAAATCCATAAATATGGCATCGAATTTTTCTGATTGTTCAGCTTCAACGGCGGCTTGACCATTTTCCACAATGCTTACTTTCAGACCGGCTTTTTGTAAAAGTTGTGAGGCGACCATTTGATTGATTTGATTATCTTCGGCTAGTAAGACATGGCCAGCGAACTTTAGGTTTAACCAGGCCTGATTGTGTAGATTAAAGTGATGAGCAACCGTTTGTCCTTGAGTGTTTTTTTCAAAGTTGAGTGTAAAAATAAAACAAGCTCCATGTTCAGGCTGGCTTTCGATATATAACCGGTTACCTCCCATAGCTTTCACCAAGCGCTGGCAAATGACGAGACCAAGGCCCGTTCCTCCGTATTGACGTGTAGTTGAACTGTCAGCTTGGGCAAAGGGTTTAAATAGTTTATCGATTTGCTGCTCAGATAAACCAATGCCAGTGTCACATACACGAAACTGAATCTGCACGCTTTGATCATCGTCTTGGGTCATTTTTGCGGTTAGACGAACTTCTCCTTTAGGAGTAAATTTAATGGCGTTACTTGTCAGATTCGTCAGAATTTGCATTAAGCGAAGGTCGTCACCAAATAGGGTTTTGGGTAGTCTTGGATCAATATCAATTAAAAATGCCAGTCCTTTTTTATGCGCAGATTGCTGGAATAAAGTCGTAAGATGATCAAAAGTATCCTTCAAATAGAAGGCTTGAGGTGAAAGCTCAAGCTTGCCAGCTTCGATTTTCGAATAATCAAGAATGTCGTTGATTACTGATAATAGCAAGTGTGATGATTGGCTGATCTTGTTTAGATAATCGGTTTGTTGGATATCAAGATCCGTGTCACGCATTAACTCACTAAGTCCAATAACGGCATTAAGTGGTGTGAGGATTTCATGGCTCATGTTGGCCAGAAAATCAGACTTGGCGTGGTTTGCTTTTTCAGCTTTGTCTTTGGCAATTCTCAATTCATCTGAAATACTTTGCTCACGAGATATGTCCATAAACGTGGTGACAGATCCTTGCAATTTTCCTTCATTAACTAGGGGTTGGCTGACCACCTTTACGGTTAAAATTTGATCGTCTTTAGTTTTAAACTCAACCGCACCTTCGTAGATTTTTTGTTGAAACACGCAAGCTTGGATTGAACATTCATCCGGGTCATTTGTTTCGTTTGTAGGGTGTTGATGGAATAAATCATGTGCATTCTTACCTAACAATTCAGCTTCTGTGTAGCCAAGCATTTGCATGCCTTTGCGGTTGATATGACTGATTGCGCCATATTGATCCAATACATAGAGGCCTTCACCCATGGTGTCGTAAATGGTTTTTAAAAACTGGCGTTCTTGTTGATGTTGCGTTTTACGACGCAACCAAAGAATAACAAACAGGCCAAAAAGCCCGGTTGTTAAGGTGCTGATTAATAAAGAAGTATGGAAATTATCTTCGGCCATCAAAAGCTCAGGTGCCTGACGATAACCGACAAGGTAACCTGAAAGTTGATCTAGTGTGTCATGTATCGGAGTTAAGGTTACACTTTGGGGTTTGCCATCCAAAAAGAAAGCCAAACTGCCTTCTTCTTTAGTATTTAGCCAGTGTTGGACTTTATGATTGGTTTTTAAATATCCATTCAGTCGAATTTCATCGGGGGTGAAAGCGGGCGGAGAATCATTAAGTTCGCTATGACGATCCTCTACATAAAAATTTGGATTGACCGTCCAGCGGCTATAAAGATGACGTTGACTATCAAAAAGTTTGCTCATTAGGTCGTTTTCGGCGATTACCATGCGAAAATTTCGATTTGGTAATAATTCACTTGCCTCTAATCGAATTTTTTCGAACGGCATGCTGAGTTCGACGCTGCCTAAGTGTTGGTTCTGATCGTCAATAATCGGGAATACATGACGAAATCCAGATACCACTCGTCCAGTCTCAAACCCAAAGTAGGGTTGTTTATTTTGATTTGCCCAACGAATAGAGGGTCTGATTTCAGTTAAGTCATCTCCCCATTTTTCTATACGATGGAAGCGGATAAAGCTGTGATTATCGGGGGTGTGAAAATGAAATTGACGCACACCCCGCTTGCTAAGATATTCGTATATCGGGCTTAGATATTGAATTAAGGCTTCACGTGCTTGTTGTGTTTGTTTGGGGTTTTGAGCCTGTTTTAATAAAGTCCAAACTTGGGGGCGGTTAACCAACTGATCGTAGTAGGTTTGAATGGTGTAGTCGTAGGTATTTATGGCCGCTTGCCATGCGACTTTTTGGGTTGATGTGCGCTCCATGAGTCGACTTTCCATAGCGGTATCGGTTCGTTGTTTCAAATAGGCATAAGCTAATAGCCAAATTGTAATCAACCCAACAATCACCAACCAATAGATGCGGTTATTTTTATTAAACATGTTTAAGCCTTATCAATAACTGGTTTCCATTTTAGCGGATAAAGCGTCATTATTGGATGCTAAAAGCATGCAAGATGTATAAAATGAATAATATAGTCTGAGCACCGGCTTGGTGATTACAGATGTGTCGGCCTTTAAGGAGTTATTGTGTTTTTCCCAAAACTATTACAAGTCGCCACGCGAGACGTGGTAACTATAGATGATAATCAAACGATTCAAGACGCTGTGCACTTAATGCATGAGCATAACATCCGTGATGTAGTTGTTAATGGGAAAACTGGCTTGCGCATTTTAACCACTCGAGAGTTAATTGAATTCCAAGTCTTAGGGGTTGCATTTTCAACCCCGCTTAACCAAGTTGAGTTGAATAACGTACCTCAGATGTCGCCGGACGCTAGCGTGATAGATGGTTTGGCGGCCCTTAAAGATCATCCTGATGAACATTTATGCCTTATAAATGAGCATGGTTTATGCGGTATTGTTAGTTATTCTGATTTAGCGTCCTGCCTAGATCCGCAACATTTAGCACAGACCAGGTCAATTGGTGAACTGGTACGTATGGTGCGTGTCATCCGTGTTTCGCCGAAAGATACACTGGAATCGGCTTTTTTAGAGATGAATCGAGTTAAGCAAGCGGCTGCGATTGTGGTTGACGAACGAGCTCACCCGATTGGCATTATCACGCAAAGTGACATCATTAATTTGTTAGATCACGAATGGCAAGCAGGCAAACCTGTTGAAGAAGCCATGACTTCTCCATTAATTACGTTTGATGAGTCCATGACCTTGCAAGAGGCGCTGAGCATGAGTCGTAAAAATCGCATCAAGCGTTTGGTGGTGGTTGATGAGAGTGACCGCATTTCAGGCATTGTGCATCAAAAAGACCTGGTGGCTCTGGTTTATCAAGATTGGAGTGATCTTTTACACCAGCAAAAACGCCAACTGAAAACCGAACGTGACTTGTTTGCCGGTGGTCCAGTATCGGTGATTGTTTGGCGAGCCGAACCGGGTTGGCCCGTCGAATTTGTGTCTGATAATATTCGAAACTTAATTGGCTACAGCGCTAACGAGCTGACTGATCCGAATTTTAGGTTTGCCGATATTGTCCATCCGGAAGATCTCGCACAGGTTTCTAAAGAAGTGAGTCAATTTACTTCAGAACACCGGATTGGTTGGGAGCAACACTATAGGGTATTAGATAGCGAAGGGCAAACTCATTGGCTTTATGACTATACGCGGGCCGAATACGATGATAACGGCCACTTTCTCAAGTCTTATGGTTACCTTCTTGATCAAACCGAGTCGGTCAATATTCGAAAATCATTGGAGCAAACGGAAGAGCGGTTGGAATCCATAATTAGCCAAAGCAAACAAATAATATGGGAAATAGATATTAACGGCCTGTATACATTTATTAGCCCAGCTGTTACTCAAGTACTGGGTTATGAGCCGCAAGAGTTGATTAACAAAGTTCACTATTACGAATTGCACCCAGAAGTCAGCCGAGAAAAATTTAAAAAAGATACGTTCAAATTATTGGTTCGTGGCGCATCGGTTAACGACTTAGAAAATCAAGTAACAGCTAAGAATGGTGAACTGTTTTGGTTTAGCACCAGCGGTCAGCCATTATTTAACAGCAAACACCAGGTCGTTGGCTATCGTGGCGTGTATATAGATGTAACCGATCGCAAAATGGTCGAACAAGAAATTGCAAACAGTGAAAAACGTTGGCGATCGGTTCTAGATGGAACAGATCAAGGGGTTTGGGACTGGGACGCCCAAACCAACAGGGTATACTTTTCTGATAAGTGGAAAAGTATGCTCGGGTACGAATCTAACGAAATCAGTGATAGTTTGGATGAATGGTCATCTAGGGTCCATCCGGAGGATATGCCCAGTGTTGAATCGGATTTACAAGCGCACTTTAGAGGTGAAACCGACTTTTATGAGAATGTCCATCGAGTGCAAACCAAGGCCAGCGGCTATAAGTGGATTTTAGACCGTGGCCGAGTGCTAGAACGTGATGAAGCCGGTCAGCCATTGCGAGTTGTCGGCACGCATACGGATGTATCAAATCAACGCGAACAAAAAGAGCGGCTGAATGGTATTGCCGAAAACGTGCCGGGTATGATTTATCAATTTGTGATTCATTCTGATGGCCGAATGGCTTTCCCTTACACCAGCCAAGGGATTGAAGGCATTTATGGTGTTAAGCCCAGCGATGTTAAAAAGGATGCGTCAGTCGTATTAAATTTAATTCACCCTGATGATATAAAGCAGGTGACCGATAGCATGATGTTTTCGGCTGAAAACTTATCGGTGTGGCGCTGTGAATATCGAGTGATTTTACCTAAGGGTGAAATTTGGGTGTCGGGTCAGGCTACACCTGTCCGTCAGGAAGACGGGGCCGTCCTTTGGCATGGCTATATCCATGATGTGACTGAACAGAAAAAAACTGAACAGGCTTTATATAGTAACCAAGCGCGTCTGAATAAAGCACAGCAGGTCGCCAAAATGGGGAGCTGGGAACTCGACCTTATAAGTGGCCGATTGGAGTGGTCGGACGAAGTTTTCCGAATTTTCGAACTTGCACCGCAATCTTTCGTGCCAAGCTATGAAAAGTTTATGCAGATGATTCACCCAGATGACCGTGATATAGTCGAAAAATCCTATCAAAAATCGATCCAAGATAAGAGTCCCTATGATATTGATCACCGCCTTCAAATGCCCGACGGTCGAGTTAAGTGGGTAAGAGAAATGGCTGAAAACGAGTTTAATCAGCAAGGTGAGTTAATTAAGTCACATGGTACAGTACAAGATATAACCGAACAGGTTGAGATTAAACAAAAGTTACAAGCCAGTGAGTCTCAATATCAAGACTTGGTTGAAAGTCACCCTTATATGATTAACCGTTTTTTTCCTGATACCACGATGACGTTTGTTAATACCGCAATGGCCGAATATTTTGGGTTCTCAGTAGAAAAACTGATCGGCCAACAGTGGATAAATATGTTATCTGAAAATGACAGACTATCCAATCTTCGGGCCTTGGAGTGTTGCAGTGCAGAGAATCCAACTATCGCTTTTGTCAATGAAGTTAAGCGTTTTGATGGACAGTTACGCTCTGTTAAATGGGTTAACCGTGCCTTTTTTGACCAGCAAGGTCGGTTATCTCACTTTCAATCGGTTGGGGTTGATATAACCGATCAACTTCAAGCAGAAGCGGCTATCAAGCAAGCGCAGAAAACGGCGGAATTAGCGAATCAAGCAAAGTCAGAGTTTCTGGCTAATATGAGCCACGAAATTCGAACACCGATGAATGCGATTTTGGGTTTGAGCGAACTGGCGTTGCAAGGAGAGCTGCCAAGTAAAGCGCGTTCACAAATGAGTAAAATCTTTCAGTCCGGTCGATCCCTACTAGGTATTATCAATGACATACTCGATTTTTCAAAAATCGAATCCGGTCGTTTGACTATTGAGAATCAAGGCTTTTATTTTGATGTTCTACTTGATCACTTAGCTAGCTTGTTCAGCGACGAAGCCGCACGTAAACAGCTCAAGCTGGTCTGGCAAATAGAACCGGATTTGGCAAAGATTTATCGTGGTGACGAGCTGCGGCTACGCCAAACCTTAACCAATTTGATTGGTAATGCGATTAAGTTCACTGACCAGGGTGAAGTTCGCCTAGTTGTAAAACACCAAATACCCGATAATACAAATAACCACCAGGCCTGGTTAAGATTTGAAGTTCATGATACTGGCTTGGGTATTAGCGAACATAACCAGCAGAAGCTATTTCAGCCATTTAGCCAAGCGGATACGACCATTACACGCCAATACGGTGGCACTGGCTTAGGTTTGGTCATTAGTCAACGTTTGGTTAAGGCGATGGGTGGTGCCGGTATCGAAGTCAGTAGTCAGTTAGGACAAGGCAGTTGTTTTTGCTTCAGTTTGCCGCTTGGCTTGTGCGATGAACAAGACCTTAAAGAGCTAAAGGACAGAGATCACCGACTTTCTATGAGTCAACAAAGCCTGACCGGTGATGTATTGTTGGTAGAAGATAATCCGATTAACCAAGAAATTGCTCAGGAAATGTTGATGCAGATGGGCTTGAATGTTCAAACGGTGTCGGATGGTGCAGAGGCGGTTAATCAGGCCAAACACCAAACGTTTGATGCGATTCTAATGGATATTCAAATGCCCGTTATGGACGGCTATCAAGCCACGCGCGCAATTCGAGAGTTCAATGCTGATGTGCCCATAATTGCGCTGACAGCCGCGGCGATGGTTGAAGATAAACATAAAGCCTTAGCCGCGGGTATGAACGCCCACCTAGGTAAGCCGATTGAGTCGATTCAGCTCTACCATGTTCTAAGTCAGTGGCTTAAAGATGTCCCCAGTTTGATCCAAACTGAGAATATAATCGATGATCAGTACGAAAACTTACCGAGCTTGAGCGGTTTTGATTTACAAAAAGGTCTTACTCAATTACAAGGGAATCAAACACTTTTTGAAAGGTTGTTAAACAAGTTTTCGGCACAGCTTAATGGTCAGTTCAAACCATTACCGGATTTGCTCAAGCAATTAACAAAGTCAGATGAAGAGTCGGTTTGGGTTGAAGCGCAAACGCTATCTCACGCCTTAAAGGGTGTAAGCGGCAATTTAGGAGCCTTTCATTTGGCGGATTTAACGTCGCATATTGACCAGCTACTTAAACAGCGTCAGTCTGTATCCGTGCGAACCATTAAGGCTTTGGAAACCGCGATGCGAGATGCTCGTATGCAAATTGAAGCCAGCTTCCCTCAACAAACGGTTAAGCAAATCGACGATTCTGATAAAGTAGCGCTCAACGCCGATGAACTGAACTTGAAAGTAAATCAATTAAAAGAAGTAATTAATAATAGTGAATATATCGATCTATTGCAGTTAGAAAGTTTATTCGACGGATTGCCCTACGCGGCTCAAGCTCATAAAGCTGACCTGGTGAGTGCGATCGAATTATTTGATTATGAACAAGCGGCACAGTTAATTTCGCAATTGATTGATAGCCTAAAGCTCAATGCAACAACGGAGTAACCAGTAACCAATGAGCCGCGAGAACAATGCTGTTTTAATTGTTGACGATATTTCATCTAACATCCAAGTTTTAGCCAATGCCCTGCAAACGGACTATCGCATAAAAGTTGCGACCAATGGGCAACGGGCATTAGAGATTTGTCGTTCCGAGTCACCACCAGACTTGATATTGCTCGATATTATGATGCCTGAGATGGATGGGTATGAAGTTTGTCGAGAGTTAAAGTCGGATACCGAAACCAGTTCGATCCCTATCATTTTCGTAACGGCTTTAAGTGAAGCCACGGATGAAGAAAAAGGACTCAACTTGGGTGCGGCTGACTATATTACTAAGCCATTTCATCTACCTATTGTGAAAGCTCGCGTACGTAATCACTTGAATCTGAAGTTAAAAACGGACTTATTGGAAGAAATGTCACACGTGGACGGTCTTACACATATTGCGAATCGCCGTCATTTTGATGAAATGATGAAAAAAGAAGCACGTCGTGTGACTCGGATTTCACAGCCGCTGTCTTTGATTATGCTGGATATCGATTATTTTAAAAACTTTAACGACAATTATGGGCATGGGCTGGGTGATGAGTGTTTGATCCAAGTGGCTAAAGCAATGCGTGGAATTATTCAGCGTCCGAGTGATTTATTGGCGCGATATGGGGGCGAAGAGTTTGCGGTCATCCTGCCAGAAACGCCGTTAGAAGGTGCCTTAAAAGTTGCACAAGCCCTACGTGAAACGATTGAAAACCTCGCTTTCCCGCATGCCTATTCGAAGGTGGCTGACCATGTTACGATCAGTCTAGGAGTCGCATCTAACGAGCGTGATCAAAAAATATCGGTCGAAAACTTACTAAAACAGGCCGATCAGGCCCTCTATAAAGCCAAAAAAGCCGGCCGTAACCAAGTAGCACATTAAGCACCAGGCCTGGTGCTTTAAGCTTGGGCGCAAAACGAGTTTCGGTTAGAATAAGCGAACTTAAATGATTCAACCAAAGGAAATTCGATGAGCGCAAATGGCCCAACTTTGATTTACACCCACACCGATGAAGCGCCTGCCTTAGCCACCTATTCACTTTTGCCGATTATTCGTGCCTTTACCCATCAGGTGGGGTTGGAAGTGGAAACCCGTGATATTTCACTAGCAGGTCGAATCTTAGCCTTGTTTCCAGATTTTCTGAAGCCCGAGCAGCAACAAGCAGATGCCTTAGCTGAATTGGGCGAGCTCGCGAAAACGCCTCAAGCCAATATTATCAAGTTACCGAATATCAGTGCCTCGATTCCGCAATTAACCAGTGCGATTAAAGAACTGCAATCGCAAGGCTACGCCCTACCGGATTATCCAGCCGAGCCCAAAACCGAACAAGAAAAAGACATCAAAGCACGCTACGCCAAAGTGTTGGGTTCAGCGGTTAACCCAGTGCTACGTGAAGGTAACTCGGATCGTCGAGTGGCGTTACCGGTTAAACAATATGCCAAAAAACATCCGCACTCAATGGGCGCTTGGACGAAAGACTCAAAGTCACATGTTGCCAATATGCACGCGCAGGACTTTTACGGGACTGAAAAATCCCTGGTTGCGGATAAGCCAACCACGGTGCGGATTGAGCATCATTCTCGCGAAGGTGAGGTAACGGTTTTAAAAGCCAGTACACCTTTGTTAGCCGGTGAAGTGATTGATGCATCGGTCATGAACGTCAAAGCGTTGCGCAAATTCTTTGCCGAACAGATTGCGGATGCAAAACAACAAGGTGTGTTGTTGTCGTTACACTTAAAAGCCACCATGATGAAAGTGTCGGACCCAATTATGTTTGGTCATGCGGTTGAAGTCTATTATCAAGAGGTGTTTGATAAACACGCGGACACCTTTAAAAAATTGGGCGTGGATACCAAAAATGGTTTGGGTGATTTGCTAAACAAAGTACGCACCCTGCCGGATATTGAGCGCTTAGCCATTGAAGCCGACATTCAAGCAGTTTATGCAAACCAGCCTAATTTGGCTATGGTGGATTCGGATAAGGGCATCACTAACCTACATGTACCAAGCGATATTATTATCGATGCCTCGATGCCAGCGGCAATTCGTTCATCGGGCAAAATGTGGGGCGCGGATGGCGAACTGCACGATATGAAAGCCATGATTCCAGATCGTTGTTACGCAGGCATTTATCAAAAAACCATCGAATTTTGTAAACAACACGGTGCATTTGACCCAGCTACGATGGGTAGCGTGCCAAATGTGGGTTTAATGGCACAAAAAGCGGAAGAATACGGTTCGCACGATAAAACCTTTGAAATGAAAGCACCAGGCTTGGTGAAAGTCATTAATGATGAAGGTCGGGTTGTGATGCAACATGATGTTGATACAGGTGATATTTGGCGTATGTGTCAAACCAAAGATGTCGCGATTCAAGATTGGGTTCGCCTTGCGGTAGAACGCGCTCGTTTAACCGATACACCGGCGATTTTCTGGTTGGATTCGGCGCGCGCGCATGATGCGAACTTAATTAAAAAAGTCGAAGCGGCACTTCCAAACTTTAATACCGATGGTCTAGATATTCAAATTCTGCCGCCAGAAGCCGCAATCGAGATGACATTAGAGCGGGCTAAACAAGGCCTGGATACCATCTCCGTCACCGGTAACGTGTTGCGTGATTATTTAACCGATTTGTTCCCCATTTTAGAGTTGGGTACCAGCGCCAAAATGTTGTCGATTGTGCCCTTGTTGGCCGGCGGCGGCTTGTTTGAAACTGGGGCGGGTGGTTCGGCACCAAAGCATGTTCAACAATTAGTACAAGAAAACTTTTTACGCTGGGATTCACTCGGCGAGTTTTTAGCCTTGTCGGTGTCGATTGAGCATTTAGCGAATCAAACTCAAGACCCAAAAGCCAAAGTGCTGGTGGATACTCTCAACCAAGCCACTAGCCAATTCTTGGATAATGACAAATCACCGGGGCGCAAACTGGGTGAGCTGGATAATCGTGGTAGCCATTTTTATCTAGCACTTTACTGGGCACAAGCCTTGGCGAAACAGACGCAAGATAAGCCTTTACAGAAAAAGTTTAAGTCGGTGGCCGATACCATGTCACAAAACGAAGCTCAAATTTTAACTGAGCTAAAAGCAGCACAAGGTCAAGCCATGGAACTGGGTGGTTATTACCATCCAGATGAAGCCAAAACCTATGCGGTAATGCGCCCGAGCGCCACACTTAATCGTATTATTGATGGCTTGTTAGCCTAAGCTGTGAAAACAGATTAAATAAAGAGGTGACAGATGGCGATATCGGAATTTGCGGGTCAAGTGGCGCCGTTTGAGTTGTTAGAAAATATTCCCAAATTAATGGTGGATTATTATGCGCTTAAACCAGATGTGTCTAATCCAGCTCAAGCGGTAGGCTTTGGCACGTCGGGTCATCGCGGCTGTGCTAGTTCGGCCAGTTTTAATGACGATCACATTGCGGCTATTTGCCAAGCCTTGGTTGAATATCGCGCGCAAGCTGGCATTAATGGGCCGATTTTTATCGGCATGGATACGCATGCCTTATCTGAAGCGGCTCATACAACCGCGATTGAAGTATTTGTCGCCAATCACCTCGATATTATTATTCAAGGTCGCGGGCGTTATACGCCGACGCCGGTGATTTCGCATGCGATTATCCGCTTTAACCGAGGCCGAAGTAGTGGGCTGGCAGACGGCGTGGTGATTACACCATCGCATAACCCGCCGCAAGATGGCGGTTTTAAATACAACCTAGCCAACGGTGGTCCGGCGGATACGGATGTCACCAATTGGATTCAACAGCGCGCAAATCAAATTTTATTGCAAGGTGGGCGCGATATTCGTCGCACGAGTCTGAATTTAGCGCTCGCCTCTGGCCGGGTGAAGTCTAACGATTTGATTAAGTCTTATGTTGATAGTTTGACCGATGTAGTGGATATGTCGGCGATTGCCGATTCGGGTCTTAAAATTGGTGTGGATCCAATGGGCGGTGCGGGTGTCGATTTTTGGCAACCAATCGCAGAAACGTATCATTTGAATCTTGAGGTTGTGAACTCAAAGGTCGATGCTACGTTTGGCTTTATGAGTGTAGATAAAGACGGCAGAATCCGCATGGATTGTTCGTCACCCTACGCAATGGCGGGTTTGATTAAACTGAAAGATCGGTTTGATATTGCATTTGGTAACGATCCAGACGCAGATCGACATGGCATTGTCACACCAACCGGCGGTTTGATGAACCCGAATCACTATTTGGCGGTGGCGATTCAGTATTTATTTACCCATCGTCCAAACTGGTCGGCTCAGGCTGGAGTCGGTAAAACTTTGGTGTCGAGTTCAATGATTGATCGGGTCGCACAAAGCATCGGTCGAACATTGATTGAAGTGCCGGTCGGCTTTAAGTGGTTTGTACCAGGCTTGGTGGAAGGTTCATTGGGTTTTGGTGGCGAAGAATCAGCCGGAGCGTCGTTTCTGGATAAACAAGGCCTGACCTGGAGCACGGATAAAGACGGCTTGATTATGAACCTACTGGCGGCTGAAATAACGGCTGCAACCGGGCAAGACCCGTCTCAACACTATCAAAAGCTTACCCAGCAATTTGGAGCTCCGATTTATACTCGGATTGATGCACCAGCTAATCGCGAGCAAAAAACCAAGTTAAGCCAGTTAAATGCCGATCAAGTGGCCGCTACTCAGTTAGCGGGCGAGCCGATTACAGCAAAATTAACGCATGCCCCTGGAAATGGAGCGGCGATTGGTGGCCTAAAAGTCACCACCGAAAACGGTTGGTTTGCGGCTCGGCCTTCTGGCACCGAAGATGTTTATAAGATTTATGCCGAATCGTTTAAAGATGAGGCTCACCTTAAGCAAATTTTGCAGGAAGCTCAGCAACTAGTGGATGCGGTTTTGGTGTAGAGTTAAGTTGCACTTGCGCTCGTGTGTCAGAGGGCGCAAGTACAAACGGTTTTTAATGAATGTAGCGTAACGTTGGCAGACCCGCGTTAATTAAATCTGTTTCAGCGGTTTGCACCATCGCCCAGGCACCACATAAATAAACGGTCGCTTGGCTTAAGTCAGGGTTTTGTTGAATCGCAACCTCATGTACAAACCCCTTTTCGCCACTCCAAGCTGGATCGTTTTCAGATAACACCGGAATGTAGGTGAGTTGTGTATCTTGCGCCGCCAAGGTTAACAGGCTGTCGTGAATGTAAAACTCTTCAATGCGACGAGCGCCCCAATAAAGTTTGGTGGGCTGGCTTAATCCTTGTTTTAAGCGCTGTTCTAGCAAGGCTTTGATTGGCGCAATTCCTGTTCCGCCAGCAATGTAAATATTCAAATCCGTTTCGTGTTGTAACTTCATTTGCGGCTTAGGGCCGTCAGCCCACAAAGTATCCCCAGCTTGCACTTTAAATAAGCGTTGCATCCATTCAGTTTGATCTAGGTTACGTACATGCAACTCTAATAAACCATTATCTTGCGGCGCATTGGCGATTGAAAAAGGTTTGGTTTCAGCTTGATCTAAGCCGAGCATTAAATAGTCGCCAGCCTGATAACTAAAAATGCTGCTGGGTTCTAAGAAAAGCTGCATGATGTTTGAAGTCAGGTGATTAACGCGCTGAACCTTCAATGTATGCATGTTGTTTACCGTATTGGTTGTCATAAAATTATAAGCTGCTTTTTAAAGTTTAAAATCGGTCCAAACGGGCGCGTGGTCAGAAGGCTTTTCCATGCCTCTTACGTCATAAGCAATGTCGGAGTCGGTAACCAGTTCATTTGCTGATTTGGTCGCCAATAATGTATCAATTCTTAAGCCGCGTTTGGGTTCATCATCAAAGCCTTTCGAACGATAATCAAACCAGCTGAATACGTCATTGCGATCTGGGTGGACTTTACGATAGGTGTCATATAAACCCCAGTCTAGCAGCTTTTGCCACATTTCGCGTTCCTCGGGTAAAAAGCTGGTTTTGCCAGTTTTAAGCCAGCGCAAACGATTGGCTTCACCAATACCAATGTCGATATCTTGGGGCGAAATATTAAAGTCACCCATCAACACCAGCTTTTGCTCCGGTTGACACTCATTATTTAAATAGGCCATCAAGTCGGCATAAAAAGCTTGTTTAGCTGGGAACTTAATCGGATGTTCGCGGTTTTCGCCTTGTGGAAAATAGCCGTTTAGTACACGTATGGTTTCACCACTTGGCGTTACAAAGTCACCAATGATCATGCGGCGCTGTGCATCATCTAAGTCGGTCGTCCAGCCTTTTTGGAGTTTGGTTAGTTGCAACTCTGGCTTATAAAGTAATGCCACACCATAATGAGTTTTTTGACCTGAAAACTCGGCTTTGTAACCTAGGCTTTCAATGTCGGCCAATGGGAATTCGTGATCTTGTACTTTGGTTTCTTGCAGGCCGATAATATCGGGTTGATAGCGTTCAACCAATGTTTTCAATTGATGTTGGCGCATACGTACGCTATTGACGTTAAATGACACAATCTTCATTCACACAACCTTGCTTTGCCCTAAAAGATCGCAAATTATACCATAGCCAAATATCCTGACTGGGCTCGGATTTGGTATCATAAGCCTTTTGCTTAGCTAGGATAACAACATGAACCGAGTCTACCGTTTGGTGATTTCTTGCCCCGATCAGGTTGGTATTGTCGCTAGAGTTGCGACCTTTATTGCTGAACAAGGGGGCACGATTGTCGAAGCCAATCATCATACCGATGCGGGTAATGGTTGGTTTTTTATGCGCCATGAAATTTTAGCCAGCTCATTGCCAGACGGGCTTGAGGTTTTTAAGGCTAAGTTTAAGCCGATTGCCGATCATTTTAATATGACTTGGTTTATGACGGATTCAGAACAACCTAAGAAAATCGCCTTGTTTGCGAGCAAAGAGTCGCATTGTCTGGCGGACTTGATGTATCGCTGGCACGAAAAGGATTTACCGGGTGAGATTGTATGTGTGATTGCCAACCACGAAGATTTGCGCTCAATGGTCGAGTGGTATCAAATTCCATTTCATTATGTCCCTGTCACGCCAGAGACCAAAGCCCTGGCCTTTGCAGAGTCTGAGCGTTTAGCCGCGTATTATGAAGCGGATGTGGTGGTGTTAGCGCGCTATATGCAGATTTTACCGCCGCAAATGTGTCGTGATTATGCTGGTAAAGTGATTAATATTCATCACAGTTTTTTACCGTCTTTTGTGGGGGCGAAACCTTATCATCAGGCTTATGAGCGCGGCGTTAAATTGATTGGTGCGACCTGCCATTATGTGACTGAAGAATTGGATGCCGGCCCGATTATTGAGCAAGATGTGATTCGCGTATCACACGCGCACAGTATTGAAGAAATGCGTCGCCAAGGGCGTGATGTCGAAAAAACTGCATTAGCGCGTGGATTACGTTTTCACTTAGAAGATCGTGTGATTATCCATGGTAATAAAACCGTGGTATTTTCAAATTAATCCGTGATTACTCAAGTCGATCTTATTGCGTGATTTAAAACGACTTAGCTTGATAGCGCGTTAGAGTTTGACGAAGGATCGTCTCAACCGCACTTCTTCCAGCCAGCTTGTGCTGGTGTGCAATCGTTTGCCAATCGCGCTTTCGTATGATTTTATCAAGCCAAACTGATTGAACCTGCTCGGACTGGGTTAACAGGCAGCGCGGGTTATTCAGCGCCCATTGCCAAAGCTGTTGGCTCACTGCTTCATATGGCGCGTGTTCGTTCAAATAAGCATTCAGTTGGACTGAAAGCGTTTCGTGATTGATGGCTGGATTCTCGGTGAGCAGATTCCAGATTAAGCTGGCTGGCAATTGATTGTATAGTTCAATCAGGTTGTGAGGCAGCTGCGTCTGGAACAACTGCTGGCCTGTGTCGAGCAACTCGTTTGCAGGGTGGCTATAAAGCATCACTAAATTATGCGTTCCACTGGCTTTATCACGTTTGGCACCAAGGTGAACGGACTCAAAGCCCTGTTTACGCCAGAAATGATAGAGGTCTTGGGTGACCCCAAAACTCGTACTGATAAATTCAGCTTGCGAGCTTTGTTGCCAATGTAGAACAAGCTGGCTTCCAATGCCTAAGTTTTGAACTTGCGGGTGAACCGCTAGTCGCATAGCACGTTCGCTACTTAGATTTAATAAGTCGTCTTGTGCGCTGAAGCGGCGTAAAAGCTGTGGAACCAAATGGCCTTTAACTCGTCGATTGGGTTCAATATTGGGCAAATGACCTTCGTTACAAATTAACAGCACCCCGACTAACTGAGGGTTGGTGACGACTGGTAAATACGCCAGTTGCAGCTGCAAGTCAGGCGCGGATAACCAGTGCTGTAAATCGGCAGGAGACGTTTGGTAATGTGCTTCAACTAGTAAACTAAAAACTTGGCTTAATTCGTCGGTTGAGAGTTGATTGGGTGCGCGTGTTCGAATGTCGATGGTTAAGTGTTGTGGGTCTAGGTTATCCGTGCTGGAGAGTTTATTTAACTCGATATCCAGTAATAAAGCTTGGTTGATGGCTTTTTCGAGGGGGTCATTTGTATTCCAGCGTATCGGTTGGCTTAAACGAGTTTGATGCCAGCCGGGAAAGTGCTGGTTTAAAAATGGCTTAAACTTCAAACTAAATCCGCGCCCAGAACCTTCATAGCCATGTTGTGTAGTGGCCATAACCACTCTTGGATAGAGTTGTACCAACTGTTCTAATACTGGTATAGGTAAATGTGCCGCTTCATCCAGCATTAATACATCGGTTTCAATAGGGTGCTGAATTAATTCACCAGGGGCTTTAAAGGCGAGGGTTTGGTTTTGAGTCTTAAGTCCGCTTTTTGTATAGTCTGCTCCCAGCACTTGCGCGGCGCGTTTAAATGCTAACTCACATTGAGCAAAGCGCGCTGTACAGATCACGATGTGTTGCTTGCCTTGCTGTAAAAGTCGAGCCGCCGACTCGCCTAATAAGGTGGTTTTACCACGACCTCTAGCGGCTTCGATTATTAATGGGCGTTTTCGATGTCCGAACGCGACTTGCTTAATAGCCACCAAAGCTTGTTGTTGATCGTTACTCAAACCATTGAGTGGCGGATGGTTTAGTGGCTGGTCGATTTTTAAGCCTGGATTTAGCGGTTCGTCTTGCATAATCCAAACGCCGTGTGACTTTAAACTTGTGTATAAATGATCATTAAACTGGCACCAGGCCTGGTGGTAGGTATGAGGGTGACTCATAAAACGCTGGTTAGCTGGGTTGGGTTGATGTAGCCAGTCATCTATGGGGGGAATTAACAACCATAAGACTCCACCAGCTTGGATCATGCCCGCCGCAATACCCAAGGCGTCCGCATCAATACCAGATTCAGCACAAAAGATGGCGCTGGGTATTTCTTGACCGAGTTGATTTTGTAATTTGTCGACAACTTGAAAGTTAGGCAGTAGGCTAGTTTCGCCAAACCATAATCCGGGTTGGGTTTCGAGTTTTTGGAGTTGATTTAAACGCCAAGATAGATCGCCACTTAGAACGACCAGTTGACGATGGCGCACTTGAGTTAAGTGCGCTTTAAGGGAAGCAATGAGAGGATTAGCGGACGGCAACGATTTTGACTGAGTTAGTCGTTAGTAAACTTAAAAAACAAGTGTAACGCCTGCAAAATAACCGTCAATTTTCATGTCCACATCAATGTCCCCTATATCATCGGTTTTAAGCTGTTGGTTTCGGTAACCCGCTTCAATGCCGAGCTTTAATCCAAAGCTGGTAATGTCATAACGTGCCTTTAGAGTGGTGTCATTGTAAATAGACCCCAACGTTTTAATGTCAGCACTAAAGTTTAAAGGTAAACCCGGAATGTCTGCTTGGGCTGCTAAGTAGCCAACCGGTACAGTCCCATCTAAGTCAGTGGTTTCTCGGTTATTGCTGCTGTCTGAAATGGTCAAGTCACCCGTAAACTGTTTAGCACCAAATCCATAGTTAAGGCTAACAACGGGTAGCGGGATGCCCCAGTAGAGCAAAACGTCAACTTGATTCAAGTTTAGATCTGTCTCGCTAT
The DNA here is from genome assembly GCF_000711195.1 of Thiomicrospira pelophila DSM 1534. Taxonomy (NCBI): domain Bacteria; kingdom Pseudomonadati; phylum Pseudomonadota; class Gammaproteobacteria; order Thiotrichales; family Piscirickettsiaceae; genus Thiomicrospira; species Thiomicrospira pelophila. The sequence goes on from NZ_JOMR01000001.1 coordinate 304,352, forward strand.
CCGCGGTAAAGGTTGCACCTTGAAACGTGACGCTTTGACTACCGTTGCCGCTGCTGCTAACTTGAGTAGACTCTAAGCGAATATTTGGGATCAAAGGCAGGGGATGATTAAAATAAGCCCATACATAATTATTGTTACTGGCATCTAAACCAGTGTCTTTTTCAACATCAAACTCATTATTATTGGTTGTAACTGTACCAACTGGACCTGACGTCCAGATCCCAGTTCCTAAGCCAGCACCTAATATGTCAGCTTGTGCGTGAGTTGAAGCTAATAAAATTGTTAAGGTTAAGGCATATTTTTTCATGATTCATCCACCATTTTGGTTGTTGTATTTTATTATAACGCAAACTTATTCAATACAAAACAGAAAAAGATAATTAGAATTTTAATGAGCTATAAAAAAGAATTTATCGAACTTTATCAGGCCTGTTTTTTAGTAGAGTTCAGATCATGACTGTGACATTCAATGTTTTAAAATCACTTGGTTTAGCTAGTCAAATTGAGCAGTCCGAAAGGGTTTCAATTGCAGAAATAGGTGTGTCAGATTTCCAACTTTTTTTTGAGTTGATGAATTTATGGCGGGCTAAGACAAAATCGGCCGCAAAATTGCATTATGTAATATTTGATGAACGGCTCAACTCAAAGTTTATGTTGGAGCGATTAAAGTCATTAAGGCCGAAGGCTGCACCGAATGCATTATGGGAGGAATGGCTTAGCAAGCGCCCAACTGTTTTACCTGGCTGGCAACAGATAAGTTTGCTAGATGGACGTGTGCAGCTGAGTATATATTTTGGCGACCTATTGCAGGGTGTTACCGATTTGGATATAAAAATTGATAGCTGGATTTTATGGCCGCAAAAAAGGTTAGATAAGACTGTATGCACAACCAGTGAGTTTGTTAATCAGATACGTCGTCAAAGTAAACTAAGCACGCATTTAGTTAGTGTTTACCAGGATGACGATGCACTTCGTATGTATGAAAAATTAGGGTTTGGCATTCTCATTAATCACCCGGAAAATGGGTTGCTCCTGCAGATTAATGGTGCCCGTCGTTTCACCACTAAAACGCCTTGGTTTGATCGCCCAGCGGCTTTTAAAGAACCAGCTCATGCAATAGTAGTTGGTGCCGGTTTGGCGGGGGCAAGTGTCGCTTACGAGCTGGCCGAGGCCGGTTGGGCAGTAACGGTATTGGAAGCTAAAGATAAAGCCTCTGATGGGGCGTCAGGAAATTTGGCGGGGGCGCTTCACCCATTAGTTACCGCAGACTGGAATTTACGAAGTCAATGGTACTGGCAAGGTTTTCAGGCAACCTTGGGACGAGTTAAACCGTGGCTAGAGGCAAATAAAATAAAGGGTAATTTGAACGGTCTTGTGCACTTGGCCGTGGATGAAAAAAACCATAAACGTATGCAAGAAGCCATGGGTCGAGTTGGTTTTCCGGCTGATTTTGCATACTGGGTAGAGGCGGATGAAGCCAGTAAATTATTGGGTGGAACCGTAACTCAGCCTGGTTTATTTTTTCCTCAAGCCGGCTGGTTAAATCCGCCTTCAATTGTGGCGGCGTGTTTAGATCACCCAAAAATTAAAGTGTTTTATGAGCAAAATGTAGAGATGCTAACTCAAAACACAGAGTCATCAAGTCAGAAAACTCATTGGACGTTACATACAAAAAGCCAGGTTTGGCAAGCCGATGCGGTGGTGCTGGCGGAGGGAGCTATACCGACAGTGATGAATGGTTTGCCCATCAGACCTTTAAAAGGACAGGTTACTAACTTGAATCAAGACCACCAGGTCTGGTCGCTGAAGAGAGCCGTTAGTCATTTAGGTTATTCGGCGCCATCTCCCAGTGGTATGGCTGTGACAGGCGCAACCTTTGAAGCGCCCAGTTTGGATCCGACTGTGAGCTTGCAACGTCATCAGCTTAATTTAGATTCAGTGGCCAACAGTTTGCCAGACTGGTTAGAGGCACAACCAGAAGACTTAAGTGGGCGGGTTGGATTTCGGCCAACCACGCCGGATCACTTACCTATTATTGGAGGGTTACCTGATACAGACTGGTTGGCATCGGCCTACTTAAACCAATCGCATAAACAGGCAATGTTTAAGTACCCGTCCCAGCGTTATCAGGCGGGTTTATATGTGACAAATGGTCATGGTGCACGCGGCTTAATGTCGGTTTTTTTGGCGGCGAAACTCATTTGTGCCGATATGATGGGGGAGCCCGCACCGATCGTACCATCGCTTTATGCGGCCACACACCCGGCTCGATTTAAGATACGCGAATGGCGACGACAAGGGCCGGCATGATTGATCAAAAGGAAAGGCCGAATTTTATGTTAAAATTTAGCTAATTCTTATATAAAGAGACCAAAATGGAGAAGGCTCCAAGGAGGAGATCATGAGACATTGGACTATTCTAGCCGCTTTAGCTTTGTTAGTCGGATGTGCGCAGAAGCCCGTTCAAGAAGTTGAACCTGTAGACTTTAATGAAGGAACCGGTTTAACCTTAATTGAGTTTGATGGCTTAGCACCAGGCCTGGTATCCGAGATGCTTGAGTTCAACTGGCTTTCCAATTTTGAACAGCGTCACGCTAACCAACCGACGCTCATGATCGGCGAAATTGAAAATAATACAGGTGAGATTTTAGCGCGTACCGACTTTATTCGCACTCTTGAAAGACGCTTACTTGAGTCTGGAAAAGTGAATTTAGTTCATGATAATAAAAATGAAGCAGACTTTATATTATCGGGTAGAATTCAACTCGATATTGAACGTACGGAGTTGCGCCGGGTCGCAAATTATGAATTGCACTGGCAGCTTGAGAACACCCATACGCAAAAACAAGTCTGGTCGGCGATCAATCGGTTGCAAAAAGTGCAGGAAAAACAGATTCCATAAAGAACTGATTTCTCAGGAGAGCCCTACTTATGTTTGGACGCTTATTTACACTGCTCATTATATTGGCGGTGTTATCTCTAGCTGTGATGTTTAATTGGTTCGATGCTCGCGAATGGGTCTCGGCCGGGCTAGAGTGGATTCAAACCATGTTTGAATCCTTATCAAAAACGGGTGACCGTTTACAAAGTTCATTTGAATCAACGCATTAAAGGTTACATAAAAATATGAAAAATATGGTCAAAGCGGCAGCCTTAAGTTTGGCGTGTTTAATCACAACTTCAGTGAGTGCAAATCAAGTTGGTCTGAGTGTTAAGCTCGCAGATGAAAGTGCGCGTATCGGCATGTTGAGTGAAACAGAGTGGATGCAAGAAATTTATCGTTTTGAAGCCGGTTTTGAGTACAACGAAAATAAAGATTATCTAGTGGATACTTCTATTCTATACACGAATAAAGGCACTTTTGATCCAAACTTAGATGTCGGTTTTCGAGCGAAAGCCGCTTTAGCCACGTTGGATGAAATGAACGAGACCACTTACGGCGCAATGTTGGGTATCTATGCACGTTATTGGTTGCCGACCCCGGTTCCATCTGCCTTGGTGGGGGAGTACTTGAATAGTCCACAAATAATTACTTTTGGTGATGGTGAGTCCTTAGAAGAGTATTCACTAAGAGGTCAAATTCAGCTCCTTAGAAACTTAAATGGTTTTGTTGGTTACCGTTATTTCTCAATTAAGAGCGAGGTTGCCGAGTACGATATGGAAGATGGCTGGCACGTAGGAGTTGAATTATCCTTCTAGGGCGTTTTCAATTAGCATTAAATAAACGCATTGTAATTTAGAGCAGTTTGATAGGAACAGCATGACTAGCATGTATAAAATGTCGTCGCTAAGTCGGCGCAAGTTTTTGGTAGGAGGTGCGACCGCATTAGCCGTCGCATCTGGATTGCACTCGATTAATGCTAAGGCATTAGAATCCTCTGCACGGATCGTGATTGTTGGAAGTGGCGCGGCTGGAATAAGTATCGCCAATCGGTTAGCTCGCGCCCTTAAAAATTCCAAAATTACGATTGTTGATCGTAAAGAAACACATTATTACTGGCCTGGCCTTACATTAGTAGCGACCGGTGCTTGGCCTAAAAGTGATGTATTGGATCGCAATAGTCGGTTTATTCCTGGTCAGATCGATTGGGTCAAGGAAATGGTAATCAACTTCGATCCTGAATCTAAGCACGTTGAAACCGATACAGGTCGTCATATTCCGTATGATTATTTGGTGGTGGCCTCCGGCGTAGAATATAACTACCGCGCCATTGAAGGCTTGGACATTGAAGCGTTTGGCCAAAATGGTTTAGCCAGTGTATATCATAGTCCAGATGTGGCGGCGTTAAGTTGGGATGCAATTAAAAAGTATTCGGAACAAGGTGGTGAAGGCATCTTTACTTTGCCAAGCACTCCAATTCGTTGTGCTGGTGCGCCGCTAAAAATGGCTTTTTTGACAATTGATCGCTTAAAGCAAAACGGTGGGTTTGATCAGGCTAATTTGAATTTCTATTCTGCAACGAACAACCTATTCGGCTTACCTTGGTTCAACGAGTTTATTATAGATCGTTATAAAGAAAATGGTATGCAGGTTGGTTTGCAAACCGAGTTGACGGCTGTAGATATTGGAGCGCGTAAAGCGACCTTTAAAAAGGCCGGCGGTACAAGCTTTAAACAAGGTTATGACTTGTTGCATGTTGTACCACCTATGCGCGCGCCTTCATCTGTGCGTTATTCGGACTTGGCTTGGCCAGAAGATAGTCCTATGTCGGGCTGGTTGGCTGTCGATAAAGACACATTGCAGCACGTAAAATACCCAAATGTGTTTGGGTGCGGTGATGTAAATGGCACACCGCGCGGAAAAACCGCTGCTACCGTAAAAATGTCAGTTCCTATCGTGGTTGAAAATCTACTGGCCGTAATTGGAGGCAATCAGCCAACGGCTAAATTTAATGGCTATACGTCTTGTCCATTATTGACTAAGTTTGGGGCCGCGATGTTGATTGAATTTGATTATGATGGGAAATTGGTTCCAACCTACCCGTTTATTGACCCTTATAAAGAGTCTTGGTTAGCGTGGGTGATGAAAGAACAATTACTTAAGCCAACCTATCTTCAAATGTTGAAGGGTAATGTTTAAATGAGTGAATTAAACTTAACTTTTTTTATGTTGCTGGGTTATGCTCAAGCACACTGGTTAGTAATCAGTTTGTACATCATTGGTGGCACAATCTTAAATTATGCGGCTTGGACACAAAAAGGAAAAACACGGTTTTTTCAACCAGTTTTTATTGAGCAAGCCTTAATCGGCTTAGCTGGCTTATTCGCTTTTCTGTTCTTAACGATTCCGTGGATGACCGGTTCGAGCCTGTTTTTATTGGGTTATTGGGCAGATTGGGTTTTATTATTTGTTATGGCTCTGGGCTACAGTATCGCTTCGCTAGCCTGGAGTTATCCTTTGATCCGACTTTACCATGTGCTTAAGCCGGTTGAAGCTAAGTAGCTCTTTAAACGTTTTATCGATATGGAAGCCCTAGCCTATATTTCCTGTCAAGGTGCCAGGTCTTATATTTTGTAGGACTCGATTTAAGTGGATGAAACTTGTTTCTTAAAGAGGTCAACCGGCACGGGTCGACTGAATAAATAACCCTGGAAGAGCTCACATTCATAGCTTCGCAAAATATCAAACTGTTCTTGATCCTCGACCCCTTCGGCAATTACGCTCATATTAAACTTCTGTCCGAGTGACATAATGGCTTGTACCATTACGGCATCCATTTGATCGTGTACTAAATCGTGAATAAAGGATTGGTCGATCTTGATTTGCGATAGTGGAAGTTGCTTTAAATAAGCAAGTGATGAATAACCCGTTCCAAAATCATCCATTGAAAATTGTATACCTAATAAGCGTAGCGCTTTCATTTTTGATATGGAGTCTTCCCGATGGCTTAATAGTACGCTTTCAGTGAGTTCGAGTTTTAACATGATTGGGTTGATTTGATATTGTGTCACTAGCCGCTGTATTTGATCGACAAACAGAGGATGACGCAGTTGATTCGCGCTGATGTTGACAGCCAATTGAATTAAACAAAGTTTCGGGTCAAGCCGCCATTCAGCTAGCTGTTTACAGGCGGTTTCTAGTACCCAGTTGCCTAAATTTAAAATTAGCCCCGTTTCTTCCGCGAGAGGGATAAACAGACTTGGTGGAACAAAGCCTCGCTGAGGATGTTGCCAGCGAAGTAAAGCTTCTGCTCCTAAAATACGACGCTGTGCATCCACTTGCGGTTGATAGTAAAGCTCTAATTGTTCTTGCTCGATTGCTTTTCTCAAGTCTTGCTCTAAACTGGCACGTTCATCCAACTCGGTTTGCATATCTGGATCAAACAATCGTACTTCGTTACGACCAGAGGCTTTGGCTTGGTACATCGCCATATCAGACCACTTAAGCAGATCTTCTAGTGATTTATCGTGATCCTGAAAAACTGTTAATCCCATACTGCTGCTGATGGAATACTCAATTTTATCGGTGTCGTTATCGATCTCAATAAAATACACTTGCCCAAGCGATTCACGAATTTTTTCAGCAACTTGTTTGGCTTGCTGAGCGGCTTTCATCGCTTGCGAATCTAACTCAGTAAGTAGAATAACAAACTCATCACCACCAAACCGAGCAACGGTATCACCACTTCGAACACACGCTTGAATTCGTTTAGCAACGTCTATGAGCAATCGGTCACCTATATGGTGACCATAACTATCATTCAGAACCTTAAAATGATCTAAGTCTAGAAATAATAGGGCCGCATGAAATTGACGACGGTCAGTTTGTGCCATGACCGTTTCAAGTCGGTCGATTAGCAATCGTCTATTAGGTAGGTTAGTTAATGGGTCAAAAAAAGCCAGGTTTTGTATTTGTTGTTCGGCTAAACGTCGTTCAGTTATATCCTGCACAACCGCAACAAAGTTACGAATTTGATGTTGTTGATCTTTCACGGGGGTAATGGTGACTTCTTCATAATATAGGTCACCATTTTTATGAGTTTGTTGAAGCACTCCGTGCCAAACCTGCCCTTCTCGCACAACCTGTTGAATTTGTTCGTAGAGGGCTTTGTCATGGTCACTAACATCATCCGGATGATAAAGCAGTTTCCCCTTAATTTCGTTGCCACTATAACCTGTAAGTTGGCTATAGGCTTTATTAGCCCAAATGATCACCCCTTTATGATCCGTGATAGCAATAGCATTGGCCGCATAGTTTAAAGCGGTGTCGTGTAATTTAAGACGTTCTTCAAACTGAACCCGGGATGTACTGTCGTGAATGATCGAAAACAATCGTGTTTGGCCATTAATTTGTACGGGAGAAGAATGTACATCCACATAACGCAGTTTGCCATTAGAGAGTTTATGCGTAAACACAAAGTAATTACGTTGTTGCAACGCGGCTAAAGTACGTTCTTTAGCTAGCTCTTGCTCGCTAAGGATGTTAATTTGACTGAGATTCATATGTCTCAGTTGTTCAATTTTATAGCCATAAAAATCAGCCGCAGCTTGATTAGTATCAATGATTTCACCCGTTGGCGGGTCAATTAAAAGCATGGGGGAAGCGTGTTTTTCAAACATTTGTCGAAAGCGCTGCTCGCTTTCAAGTAAGTCATGTGTTCGACGTTCGACTAGGGTTTCTAAGTTTTGATTGACTGACAGGAGTTCATGATTTAATTGTGCGCGCTCAAGCGCTACTCGATTAGCACGGCGGTTGTAATAAACCAAAAAACCGCTGAGTAGTATTAAAACCCCACCTAAGACAAGTAAGGCTGGAATAATACGAGCACCAAATCTATGAAAAATATCTTGCCAACCAAAATCTTCACGCGGCAAAACGTCGAGACGTAGCATGACCGCTTCAATAGGTTGATAATTGCCCGGTGGCGAAAAACCATAAATTTTTGCTTGTGCGGCTACCGGGTGGTCGGCCGATAAATTTAGCAAACTCATACTGACTTTTTTATTTAGGTTCGTATCAGTATCAGCACTAGCGGCGAATGGCCATTCAGGGTAGAGATCCGTCGAATGAACGTGTGGAAATCGACTATCTATTTTAGGTTGAATCAATTTAATTTGAGACCAGCTCAATGAACCTTCTTTTATCATTGACTCGAGTACGCCTGTCCGTACAAAACCTACATCGGCTTCTTTATTTAATACCGCTTTCACCACATTATCGTGTGGCATCCCAGTAAACAGTAACTTGTTAGGGCGACTATTCTGCTTATACATTTCCCAGCGTTGCATTAAGTAACCACCGAAAGAGTCTGGAAACGTCGCGGCGATGGTCACTTTTTCTAAATCAGACAATTCATTAAGCTTGTTATCTTCTGCACGACTAAAAATCACACCGCCGAATTCGGTCACAGGTACGCCACCGGCAAGTGGCATTAATGTTAATAGTGCTTTTAAGTTGGTTTGATGATTAAGACGGGCAAAGTGCTGTGGATTAGTTAAGATATAATCAAGTGATTGGTTGGCCATTGCTTGATTAAAATCTTCGTAAAAGAATACTTTAAGGCGCCAATCATGTTCGGGTACTTCTTGGTTTAGGTAGTTTATGAGTGGTTGCCAGCGTTGTTGGGTTTGGGCAACCGAACGAAAAGCTAAGACACCGACATTAATTGTGTTTTTGATCGAGGGGGTTGAGTCGGCCATCACGCACGGGGATACACCTAATGTCCAGACAAGAGCTATCCATAGAGCTAGGTGTTTGAAATAGGACAAGCTTATCCCCCATAAACAATTAAAGTTCAAATTAAGCATTTTGTAAGACCCTAAACGTCGAGTCAACTGCAAAAATGTTTTAAACTCAAGATTCATGATTTAACTTAAGTTTTCATTTGGATTATAAAGGCTTAAAGCCTAATGAGTATGATGCCTTTGATAAATCCTCAGGTTTAGGATTGTTGCATGCCATGATAAAACCTCTATCATATGAGTTCAGCTGACAAAGTCACGGCGTAAACATTGGGAGCGTATTAATGGCGCAGGGTTTAAGGTTTGGTCTAATCATAATAGGCGATGAGATTTTATCTTCAAAACGACAAGATCGACATTTGGCGAACTTGAATGCGTTATTAAAACCTAGAGGTTTGGCCTTGAGTTGGGTGCGTATTTTGGGTGATGAAGCTGGCTTGCTAGTTGATACCTTAAAGCAATCTTTTAATAGCGGGGATGCGGTGTTTTGTTGTGGTGGAATTGGTGCAACGCCGGATGATCGCACACGCCAAAGTGCGGCCAAAGCCTTAAACTTAGCCTTAAAGCGGCACCCAAAAGCGGTGGCTGAAATTGAAGACCAATTTGGTGAGCTAGCTTATCCGCATCGAGTTCTTATGGCCGAATTTCCTGAGGGTTCTGACATTATTCCCAATGCGTTTAATCGGGTTCCAGGCTTCTCGATTAAGCAGCATTATTTTATGCCCGGATTTCCGCAAATGACGCAACCCATGATGGAATGGGTGCTAGATACCTACTATGCCGATGCTAAACAAACACCAAGCGTTGAAAAAGCGATTCGTTTGTTGGATGGAGCAGAATCGGAATGGGTTGAGTTTATGGAAGCCTTTGAGCGCGAATACCCAAGCCTGCGCTTATTCAGTTTGCCACATATTTCTGTAGAGGGTCGCCGTACGATTGAGTTAGGGGTTGAGGGCGAACCACAGCTGGCTGAAGTGGGTTTGAACGCAATTTTGCATGAAGTAAACAAGCGCCAGCAGGCATGGGAACCGCTTTAAATGCAGCAATACGATGTGGTGATTATTGGTGCAGGTGCCGCAGGTTTAATGTGCGCCGCTCAAGCAGGTTACCGAGGTCGTCAAGTACTTGTGCTTGATCATGCCCCCAAAGCAGCGGCCAAGATTCGTATATCAGGGGGGGGCAAATGTAACTTTACTAACTTAAATGTAAAGCCCGAACATTACATTACTCAAAACCCTCACTTTGTTAAATCGGCCCTAGCCCGATATCCCTCAAGTCAGTTTATTGAACTGGTTGAGCGTCACGCAATTGACTATGAGGAACGATCTCATGGCCAGTTATTTACCATGCAAGGCGCCGGTCAGATTATTCAAATGCTGCGTCAAGAGTGCGATTGGGCAGAGGCGAAAATTCAGCTCAATACCCACATTCACAAGCTTGAGGCTCAGGCGGATGTTGGTTTTATCATTCAGACATCTGAGGGCGATTATATGGCCCAATCGTTGGTGGTGGCGAGCGGCGGGCTGGCTTATCCTAAACTCAAAGCCAGCGACTTTGGCCATCGGATCGCACAAAAGTTTGGCTTAAATGTGATGCCATCGCGACCAGGCCTGGTGCCTTTGGTTTTTAAGTCGAGTTGGAAAGATTGGTTTAGTGAATTAAGCGGCTTAAGTATGGAAGTGGAGATAAGGTCGGCTGGCCACATATTTCGCGAGGCAATGTTAGTTACGCATCACGGGATAAGTGGGCCGGTGGTGTTACAAACTTCAAATTATTGGCAGCCCGGCCAGCCGATAGAGATTAATTTATTGCCTGACAAAGATGTATTAGCTGAGCTAAAACAGCTTAAGTCTCAATCTCAAAGCCTGAACAAGTGGTTAAGTCAGTTAACTACTAAACGCTTCAGCCAGGCCTGGTTAGCTAAATATCCGCTCGACAAACCACTGGCCGAATGTACCGATAAAGAGCTAGAGGATTATGCATTAAGTTTAAGCCAATGGCGTCTTTACCCAGAAGATACAGCCGGGTACGATAAGGCCGAGGTATCCTTGGGCGGGGTCGACACCAATGAGGTGTCATCCAAAACATTTGAGTCCTACAAACAACCAGGCCTGTATTTTATTGGTGAGGTGCTGGATGTGACCGGGCATTTGGGCGGGTATAATTTTCAGTGGGCTTGGGCATCCGCCGTAGCCTGCGCACAAGCTGTATAGGAGAGCAGATGAATTTGTTGAATTTAAACACTGAAGATCGCGCTATTTTTGCCAAAACCTTGGCGACCTTGATTGGCGATCACAAGATGAATCCAAACGAAGTGTTTTTAAATGTTTTAGAAAGTACCGAAGCACCGGACATGAATTACTGGATGAGCCTGGTTTTATTAGAAGAACACGGGGTAGATGGTCAGCAAGTGTTAGATAAAGATGCCGCAGGTGAAGATGTAAAGCCATTGCAAGCGGCTTGTTTATTGCAGAATCTTGGCACCGTCGCCGCTTTGCTTGAAAAGCAAGCTTATCAGGGCAGTGTGGTCGATCGTGAATTTCAATTGGCTGCACGCATTGCATCCAAACACGAGGACCAAGCTTTACTGGGCGTGTTAATGAAATATGCGCAAGAGCGTAATGAACTTGAATGGATGATGAAAGCCTTGCAAGGCACACGGCTCCAGTAGTTGGAGGCCCTAGGTTTTTTATTATAGGACGTTCCTATTCTAGTGTAAGACGCGTTAGTCGAAACAGCTATAATTGCGTGTTGTACGATAAACACGGGCATCATGTGTGCGTTGTTGAGGGGGCATTTTAAATAAAGTCCATAGCAGCGTGTAATAACCAGCCGTTTCAAAATATTCTTCAAAAAATAGGCTGTACTCATCTGTCAACCATCCTCGGTCAAATACACCGCCCATAAATAAAAAACTGGCTGCTAATAACATCATCCAAAAATATTGGCTTTTCATAAAGCACAAGCTGCTTTGCCATGCAAATATCAAATGCCGTAAGCTGTAAAAAATGAATGGTAAAAATATCAGTATCGTAATAATGGCTGAACCGGTTGGGCTCGTCATATAAATCAGCCAGCTAGGGAGTTCGGTGTCGCGCAGTTCTAGTTCTCTTAAGAAGAAGCCAACCCTCAATAAAGCAAAGCCAGTACTTAGGTAAATTAATTTTCTCTGTTTGTGGGCGAACGTATTTATCAAAGCCAATATAAAAGCTATTAGAATCAATATGGCTTGAATGTTTTCGTATAGACCGTTTTCGGCCGCTAAGTCGGGCGCGCTGTAAATTTAAGACTAAATCCAACATAAAAATTATGTTGGATTTAGTAGAGTTCGAGAAGAGATTTGAGCGCTAGTGTCATATTTATTACACAAATATGACAGAAAATTTAAAGTCAAACCTGGTCAATAGTTTTTAGCTATCAAAACTATTGATATATTTAAATTTACTAATTGAGACTGTATCGCTAAACTAGCATCCAACCGAATAAGTCGGTTAAAATTTTTAGCTGATTTTTACACTTAACGATGGAGATAAAACATGGCATTACCAAATAAAGAAGGTCAACGCGTTCCTAACGTAACTTTCCCAACTCGCCAGAATGGTGATTGGGTTAATGTGACAACAGATGAGTTGTTTAAAGGTAAAACAGTTGTTGTATTCTCACTACCTGGTGCGTTTACGCCAACTTGTTCTTCAACCCACCTTCCACGTTACAACGAATTAGCGCCAGTATTTTTTGAAAATGGCGTAGACAGCATTGTATGTATGTCAGTAAACGACACGTTTGTAATGAACGAGTGGGCACAAGATCAAGAAGCGAACAATGTAGTTCTAATTCCTGATGGCAACGGCGAGTTTTCAGAAGGTATGGGCATGCTGGTGGACAAAGCAAACCTTGGTTTTGGTAAGCGTTCATGGCGTTATTCGATGCTGGTAAAAGATGGCGTTGTTGAAAAAATGTTCATCGAACCAGAAGTAGAAGGCGACCCATTTGAAGTGTCGGATGCCGACACCATGTTGAACTACATCAACCCAAGTGCGAAAAAGCCACCAGTTGCGACTATCTTCACTAAAACAGGCTGCCCATTCTGTGCTAAAGCGAAAGCGGCACTAGAAGATGCAGGCATTAAGTATGAAGAAATCCTTATCAGCAACAGCGGCGTGACTTCACGTACTCTACGTGCTGTTGCGAATCGTGATACGGTACCTCAAGTGTTTATCGAAGGTAAACACATTGGTGGATCGGAAGAGTTGACGGCTTATCTTAAAAAATAAGTTTTAATTGGCTCAGTCCATAATCACCAGGCTTGGTGGTTATCAAGGGAGCTTCGGCTCCCTTTTTTCAACAAACTTGTTTTGTGTGGGATTAGTTTGAATCATAGACAAAACAGGTTTAAAAAGAAAGGATACACAACCATGAAATATGATTACGATGTGATAGCGATTGGGGCCGGCAGTGGTGGTTTGTCGATTGTTGAACGTGCGTCAGAGTACGGCAAAAAATGCGCTGTGGTTGAAGCCAAAAAACTAGGCGGCACTTGTGTGAATATTGGATGTGTCCCTAAAAAAGTCATGTGGTTTGGTGCGCATATCGCTGAAGCTTTACGTGATGCGCCAGACTTTGGCTTTGATGTGGATGTTAAAAGCTTTTCTTGGTCAAAGCTGGTAGAAAAGCGTGAGCAATATATCCAGAACATTAATACCTGGTACAACGGCTACATGAAAGACTTGGGAGTGGATGTGTTGCAAGGCTGGGGCAGTTTTGTCGATAACCACACGGTTGAAGTTGATGGTAAGAAATACACAGCTGAAACCATCGTGATTGCACCAGGTGGCGTACCCGATATCCCCCAGGATGTTGAAGGTGCTGAATTAGGTATCACATCAGATGGTTTCTTTGCTCTAAAAACGCAGCCTAAAAAGGTCGCCGTAATTGGTAGTGGCTACATAGGCGTTGAGTTAGCCGGTGTATTCCAAGCTTTAGGCACGGACGTGAGCTTATTAAGTCGTAAAGATCTAGTGTTGCGTGGTTTTGACGATATGATTCGTGAGAACTTAACCGATGCGATGATTACCAGTGGCATACATAAAGAATACCATTTCCGGGTTGCGCGTATTTACCGCGCCGAAAACGGCAGTTTGACGGTAGAAAGTGAAGACGGTCAGCACTTAGAAGGTTTTGATGAAGTGGTTTGGGCGGTAGGGCGTCGTAACTTAATTGAACCAATGAAAATTGAGAACGCGGGGTTAACCGCGCATTCAAAAGGCATTATTGAAGTGGACGACGAACATCGTACCTCCGTTAATAATATCTTCGCAATTGGGGATGTGACGGGTCAGCCGCAATTAACACCGGTGGCGATCCGTGCGGGTCGTTTCTTGGCTGAGCGCTTATACAATAACAAACCGCACTTGAAGTTGGACTTGAATGCGGTGCCAACGGTTATTTTCTCTCACCCGCCAGTGGGAACAGTTGGCTTGGCGGAGCATGACGCGCGTGCGAAATACGGCGATGAGAATGTAAAAGTCTACACCTCGATTTTCACGCCGATGCGTTATGCCTTTACCGAGCACCAAATTAAAACCGCGCTAAAGTTGGTCGTGACCGGGCCGGAAGAGAAGGTCGTGGGCATTCACATTGTTGGCGATACAGCTGACGAAATGTTGCAAGGTTTTGCGGTAGCCGTACAAATGGGGGCGACTAAAGCCGACCTAGATGCGACCATAGCGATTCACCCTAGCTCGTCAGAAGAGTTGGTGACGATGCGCTAAGTCGTCGTAAGACTGTAAAAGTTAAAAAGCCCGCGGGATCAAATAGATGATCCCGCGGGCTTTTTTTTGGTGAGTTTAAAATTAAGGTTATAATAGCTTAAAAATTAAGGACTCTTTTTGTGCCATTTGAAATTGACTTTTTACCTTCCGAAACCAACGGCGAAATTGGCGATGCCATTGCCTTGCGTTACGGTTTAACAAGTAATCAAAAAATCATCGTTTATGATGCCGGTGATTCTCAGCATGCGCAAAAACTGGTTCAGCACATCCAGTATTTTTTTAACACAGACCGAGTTGAACATCTCGTCTGCTCTCACCCGGATTCCCACAGTACACCAGGCCTGGTGGTTTTATTAGAGCAAATGCAGGTCGGAACATTGTGGTTACATCAGCCCTGGCTATATTGCAACGATATGGCGAGTTACTTCGCCACCAACCAATGTAATGAACCCGGTTTGGGGCAAACCTTTGAAACCAAGTTTCGCGACAGTTACGAACTGGCCAAGCTCGCTAACCAACAAGGCGTGCCGATTAAAGAGCCTTTCCAAGGTCAATGGATCGGACACTTTCATGTGTTATCGCCCTCTAAAGAATGGTATGTAAATGATTTGGTTGCGCAATTTAAACAGCCTATTTCATCGCCCAATCATTTACTGCGTTTTTTACGGTGTTTAAGAAAAACTGCCAAACGTGCGGTGTCTTGGGTCGCAGAACAGTGGGAAACTGAATATTTACCCGAAACCGGTCACACCTCCGCTGAAAATGAAAGTTCGGTGGTGCTCTATGGAAACCTAGAAGATTATCACTATGGCTTATTATTGACCGGGCATGCCGGCGTTGAGGCACTACATCGAGCGCTGGATTATTTAGAACAACTCAATATTAATGCACCCAGACATATCCAATTTATACAAATCCCACATCACGGAGCCTTAGAGCATGTATCGAGCGTGTTACTCAATCGTCTAGTAGGCGCGCCGTTGGAGCAAGAACCAGTGGTTAAAAATAAGGTGGCATTTATCTCGACCCCAGCTGGCGAGTCGTCTTATCCACATGCATCGGTGGTGAATGCGTTATTAAGACGCGGCGTAAAAGTGGTGGCGACCGAAGGTAAAATTAAGCGTCATCATAAAAACACCCAAACCTCTCCGGACTGGCGCGTCGCACAACCGCTGCGTTTTAGTGAGCAGGTTAAGTTAGAGTCGAACTAGATTAAGTTGAGGGCTTTTTTATAATCTTCAAGGATATTGGCTTGGTTTTGGATGCATTGCAAAGCATGAGTTGCCAACTCATCGGCCAGAGCTTGGTTGGTTAGAAGTTGGTTTAAACGCTGTTGAAGTTTGTCATAATCCGGGCACAGGATAATTGCAGAATGTTGTTGAAACTCGGCGAGTTCGTCTTCGAAGTCACTATTATCCCAGCCGGTGATGATGGTGCGCCCAAGCGCCGCCGGTTCTAGGAAGTTGTGTCCACCCTTGGCAACAAACGATCCGCCCATAATCACTAACTTGGCAAACGCAAACAAACCCATTAAATGCCCAAACCGATCATCTATAAACACTTGTGTATCGTTACTAATGGTTTGCTGACGACTAGCTAGGTTTACGTGTAGATTGAGTTGAGCGAGTTGTGTTTGAATTTGCGCACCTCGTTTCGCATGACGCGGCACAATCACCAGCAATTCGCTACGCTGTAGTTGCTGCCAGCGTTGGGCGATTTGAACTTCCTCATCGGCATGAGACGAAGCCAGCAAAATATAGTCACGCTCAATTTCACGCTTATACTGGGGCAATGAATTGAGTCCGGCCTGTTTCAAATTACCCAAAATCTGCACCTTATCAGGATCCGCACCTAGTTGGATATAGCGTTGAGCTTCGGCGTTGGAACGTGCTAAGACTTGATGGGTGTGACTTAAACACAAGCGATATTGCGCTTTAAGCCAGTTAGGTGCATTCAAGCTTTTACGCGACAAACGCGCATTGATTAAACGAATTTTGATGCCTTGCTGGTGGGCAAGTCGATAAAGGTTGGGCCAGAGTTCGGTTTCTACCACCCATAACTGGGTGGGCTGGCTGACTTTTAAAAACCGACGGATTGCAAAAGGCCAATCAATCGGGCAATAACGGAGTTGGGCGTTGGCTAAATAGAGGGCTTGCGCGGTTTGAAAACCGGTGGGCGTGTTAGTGGTAATTAACCAGGCTTGGTGGGGGGCGGATTTTAATAAGGCTTCGACCGCTTTAACTTCTCCTACCGAAGCACAATGCACCCAAATAGCACCAGGCCTGGTGGTTGGATAAGAAAGTCCCAAACGTTGTTTTATAAAGCCCCAGCCACCATGGCGTTTAATGGCATCTAATACAATCAAAACCAAAATCAGTGGGCTTAATAAACGAATTAAAAACTGGTAAAGCATGGCTTAGTGACCAGATAGCAGCAAGGCTTCCATCATTTCGATATCACCCGGCACATCGACTTCAGGTGAATCGTGCTTGCTTAGAACAACTTTAATTTTGTGCCCGTATTCCAGCGCTCGCAACTGCTCTAGTTTCTCTATGTCTTCTAACTGCCCCATGGGTAGCTGATTAAATTGATCCACAAATCGTTTGGTGTAGGCATAGATGCCGAGGTGTTTGAAAGAGTCGTGATCCCAATAGTCGCGGCCATGTGGAATGGTGGCGCGTGAAAAATATAGCGCAAAGCCATTCACATCCGTAACAAGTTTCACGTCTTTCGGACTGGTAATTTCGGCTTGGTTAACGATTTTGAAAGACAAGGTCGACATTTCAAATGAGCCGTCGTAATCAGGCGCTAAAAATGGCGAAATAGCAGCCTCAATTGACTCGTGATGTACTAAAGGTTGGTCGCCTTGGACATTTACGATTAGCGCATCATCACTTAAGCCCAAAGCTTGAGCCGCCGCTGCAATACGGTCTGTGCCGGAGGCCGCTTCCACTGGCGTCATGATGACATCGCCACCAAACTCGCGCACGACTTCGGCAATGCGTTCGTCGTCAGTGGCTACGTATACTCCTGCTAACCCCTGAGCTTTGGCGATGCGTTCATACACATGCTGAATCATCGGTTTGCCAGCAATCAGTTTAAGCGGTTTGCCCGGTAAGCGTGAGCTGCCATAACGCGCCGGAATAAATACATAAGTTTGCATAAATGTCTCGTTTAAAGAGTTTTAACCACGGAGGATACAAAGCAATACTTGCTTCTCTTCGTATCCTTCGTGGTAATAACCCATTACATTTTGTTAAATAATGAACGCAATAATTCAGGCGTAACGTGAGTTTGCCAGTCTTTTCCGTAGACGTTTTCCCAAAGCGGCGCTAAGCCAGATGACACACGAATCATTTTTTGCATATCGTCTTCAGATAAGTCTTTAGTGATGCCTTTGGGTAAAGTGATATTGTGTTTTTTCATCATTTCGCGGAATTCACGCACGCCTTCCGGATAAAAGTCATCCAACACGTCCATGACGATGCAGTTACCGATGCCGTGGTGATAACCCATGACATAAGACAAACCATAAGATAAGGCATGGCACGCGCCAACTTGGCTGTACGCGATGCTTTGACCGCCCATATAAGACGCCATCATCAATTTTTCGTCGGCGTCTGGGTGATCACCAAGATACACTTCGCGACAAAGATCGAGCGATTTTTCACCGAATGCACGCGCGAATTCATTAATGTAAGTGCCGTTTAAAGCTTCAATGCCGTGGATATAACAATCCATACCGGTATAGAACCACTGATCGGTCGGCACACCTTTTACCAAATCCGGATCCATAATGATCTGGTCGAACACAGTGTAATCCGAGTTCATACCTAATTTTTTATCTGGGCCGGTTAAAACCGTGGTGCGCGATGCTTCAGCGCCTGTACCAGAAATAGTCGGAATGCCTACATGATGTACGGAAGGGTTTTTAATTAAATCCCAACCTTGATAAGACGCCGAACCGCCCGGATTGGTCAACATTAACGAAATAGCTTTAGCCAGATCCAAAGTCGAGCCACCGCCTAAACCGACTACGCTAACCGGGTTCTGGTCTGCAAAAGCTTGCACTTTTTCGGTTAGAGCATCGACATAAGTGGTTTTAGGTTCGTCAGTCACATCTACCCACAAAATCATGTCATGCGGTAAAGCCGGAATACGTCCTTCAAGTGGTTTACCTTTATGGACGCTATCGACCGCGAATACGACAAAATCTTTGTCGGTCTGGCGTTGCTCAGCTAGGACTTCGTCGAGCTGGTCGAACGAGCCACGACCAAAAATCATGCGAGGTACAGTTTTAAAGTTACGAAATTTCATTCATCAATCCTTTATTCAATCACCAGGCCTGCTGGTTGGCGGGGCGTTTATTTAAATACGTTAGCAAAGGCGTCAATGCGCTTTTGAATGTCGGCGTCTGACCAGCTCAAATTAATCAGCATAGATACGGTGCGGCTCATAATCTCATCCGACTTAGGTGTTTTAACTTGGCTATAATCCGGGCGGTCTGCAATTAACTCAATCGGCAATTTGGCCGGACCTTTCATTTGCTGAATATGGGTCCAGTTTTTCAAGTAATGCCAGTTGTTCCCATACCAGTAAAACACCGCTGGAATGCCTTCGGCTTGTAAACCGGCGACCACTTCACGAGCGCGAGTTTCGCTTGGTAGCATAATGCTTAAGAAGCCCGCATTGTCACCGGCTTCGTCCGGTAGATCTCGGAAAGAAATTTCACTGTATTGTTTTAATGCATCTTTCAGTGATTTTTTGTTACGACGCTGGATGTCTAAAATACGATCCAACTTTTTCCACTGCGCCACACCCACCGCGGCATTCATTTCCGAAATGCGATAGTTAGCGCCCATAATTGGATGGCTTTCTGCGCCCCGATCCGAACCGATATGATCGTGCCCATGATCCGAATACTGGTGTGCGTAGTCGTAAATTTTACTGTCGTTGGTTAAAACCGCACCACCTTCGCCGCAAGAAATGGTTTTAACCGAATCAAACGAGAAGGTGCCGACCTGACCAAAGGTACCTAAAGATTGACCTTGATAGGTTGCGCCAGTGGCTTGGCAAGCGTCTTCTAAGAGTACGATGTTGTGCTTGTCGCAAACCGCTTTAACTTTATCCATGTAGCCGCCCGAACCACACATGTGTACAAAGTTGACGGCACGTGTGCGCGGGGTAATCACGGCTTCAATGCCTTCCGGTGACAAGCACAGGGTCTCATCAATTTCAGCAAATACCGGAATGGCACCCGCTAACACAATCGCTTCTACCGAGGCCACAAACGTAAAT
Source organism: Thiomicrospira pelophila DSM 1534 (assembly GCF_000711195.1). Classification (NCBI taxonomy): domain Bacteria; kingdom Pseudomonadati; phylum Pseudomonadota; class Gammaproteobacteria; order Thiotrichales; family Piscirickettsiaceae; genus Thiomicrospira; species Thiomicrospira pelophila. The sequence goes on from NZ_JOMR01000001.1 coordinate 324,103, forward strand.
GGTGGCACAATCACCTCATCACCCGCGCCAATGCCGGCAGCGGCTAACGCCGTAGTTAGGGCTGCGGTGCCGCTCGATACTAAGTGCGCATGCTTGACTTTAATCGTGTCCTGAATCATCTGCTCCAGTTCGCGAGCTTTCCAGACATCGTTGCGCATGCCATCAAAGTTGTAACGGAAGGTAAAACCCTTGTCCATTACCTCAGCAACCTGTTGTTTTTCGGATTCATCAAATAGCTCAAAGCCCGGCATGAAACTCTCCAGTCAAAAAAATTAAGAATGTTTAATTAGTGTATCGAACAAGGCGCCATGACGCGCTTGCTGTTGGTCTAGTTTGAGTCGGTTGGCGACAAAAATGGCGTGCAACTGATGTAGCGCCGCATCAAAGTCATCATTGATCACCACATAGTCAAACTCAGGATAATGTTGCATTTCCGAAACCGCATCTTGCATGCGGCGCGCGATGACATCGGTACTGTCAGTGCCGCGACCATTTAAACGCCGATCCAGCTCTTCAATTGAAGGCGGCATAATGAAAATCGAATAGGCATTAGGGTAAAGCTTGCGAACTTGTTGCGCGCCCTGCCAGTCAATCTCTAAAATGACATCCTGACCGGCGGCTAACTGTTGGTCAACGCTGGCTTTGGTGGTGCCGTAAAAATTATCAAATACCTGCGCGTATTCCAAAAACTCACCCGAGCTGACTTGAGCTTTAAACTCCGACTCATTGACAAAAAAGTAGTTAACCCCGTGTTTTTCACCCGGACGGATTGAGCGGGTCGTGGTCGAAATGGACACGCGAACCAATAAATCTCGATCCAGCAACTTGCCAACTAAAGAAGTTTTGCCTGCACCGGATGGAGCCGAAATAATATAAAGATTGCCTAACATAGGATTCTCGACAGGACGATATTCGTCAAACACAAAAAAATTTAAACTATCTTATCAAACCAAGCTAATTTGCGTGTAGGTTTTTAGATTCTGTCGCGCAATTTTGGATACAATAATTTATATGCAAAAACAAAGTATTTTTTTAGTCGGCCCAATGGGGGCCGGAAAGTCCACGGTCGGTCGATTTTTAGCTGAACGACTGGGCTATGAATTTATCGACAGCGACCACGAAATCGAAGAGCGAACCGGCGTCACGATTCCGATGATTTTTGATATCGAAGGCGAAACTGGTTTTCGACAGCGCGAAATGACGGTGATTGACGAACTCACACAACGCCCCAATATTGTATTGGCAACCGGCGGAGGTGTGGTATTGGCTGAAGATAATCGGCGCGCATTACGTTCGCGTGGGTTTGTCATTTATTTACGCTCTTCGGTCGAATCTTTGGTTCAACGTACCAAAAATGACCGTAATCGCCCATTACTTCAAACCGACGACCCAGAAAAAGTGATCCGGCAAATTTTGGAAGCTCGCGATCCGCTCTATATGGAAATTGCCGATTTGGTGATCGAAACCCAGCAAGTGTCGGTGTTTCGTGTTGTTAAACACATTCATGAGGCGCTGGAAGCCCAGGGCATCGTGTCGTGACGCTCAGCTCACGATTAATATTGTAAAAGGCCGCCGCTTTAACGACGGCGATCAACCCGAAAACGCATTAAGGACAGACCATTGATTACTCTTAACCTCGACTTAGGTGACCGCAGTTATCCGATCTATATCGGCCAGGATTTATTACAGCAACCAGGCCTGGTGACGCCCTTTGTAAAAGGCACCCAAGTGATGATCGTTACCAATACCACGGTCGCGCCTTTATATTTGGATACTTGCAAAGCTCTATTCAAAGATTTCGAGGTGGACTGCGTGATTCTGCCTGATGGTGAAGAATATAAGAATCTAACTGTGATGAACTCGGTATTCGACAAACTGATCGAACGTCATTTTGACCGAAAATGTACCTTGGTGGCTTTAGGCGGTGGCGTCATTGGTGACTTAACTGGTTTTGCGGCGTCCGCTTATCAGCGTGGCGTGCCGTTTATTCAAGTGCCCACCACCTTATTGTCACAAGTGGATTCCTCGGTGGGTGGAAAAACCGGCGTGAATCACCCGAAAGGCAAAAACATGATAGGCGCGTTCCACCAACCGCAAGCCGTAGTGATTGATACCCATACCTTAAATACTTTGGACGACCGTCAACTGTCGGCCGGTTTAGCCGAAATCATTAAATACGGTTTAATTCGTGATTTGGCTTTTTTTGAATGGTTAGAGCAAAACCTAGAAGGTTTAATGGCGCGCGACCACATCTTATTAGCCGAAGCGATTCAACGCTCCTGCCAAAACAAAGCCGACATCGTCGCCGCCGACGAAACTGAGCAAGGCCAACGTGCCCTGCTTAACCTGGGCCATACTTTCGGTCACGCGATTGAAGCCGGTATGGGCTATGGTACTTGGCTACATGGCGAAGCGATTAGCGCGGGTATGATGCAAGCGGCTTATATGGCGCAATTACTAGGCGACTTAAGCGCCGCCGATGTAGAACGCATCGGTGCGATTTTTAAACGCGCCAAACTGCCGATTTATCCACCCAACGAACTCAGTAACGAGCAGTTTATGCAATACATGGCGGGTGATAAAAAAGTCCAAGCCGGTAAAGTGCGTTTAGTCTTATTAAAGTCAATCGGCGAAGCCTACATCACCGGTGATTATCCCGCTGAAATCCTAACCAAAACCCTCTCTGACTGGCGGGTGTAAAACGCCATAAAACCAATTCACTATAAAAAACCAGTGTCATGTTGAGCAAAGCGAAACATCTTTTAAACCAAAAAAGCGCTTTCGCACTGCTCAGGGTGACAAGGGATGCCCTGACATTAATTAAAAGGACAAATCATGATCAACCAATTGCAGCAGCGCTTTAACCATCCGAATGTGCGTTTTTATTTGCGTGACCAATTGGTCATGATTGAGCTAAAAAATCAGTTTGGTGAAGCTACCATCACCACTCATGGCGCGACCTTGTTAAGCTACATTCCGGCTGGCGGCACAGATTTATTATGGGTGAGCGAAACCGCCATTTATGACGGTAGCAAACCAGTGCGCGGCGGTGTACCCGTTTGTTGGCCGTGGTTTGGCGCGTACGACGACAGCAAAATGGGCGCGCACCCAACCGATGCCGCCAAAAAAGCTCACGGATTTGCGCGTTACGAATTATGGGAAATCGAATCCGTTGCCAGCGTCGGCGAGGCGACTCAAGTGATCTTAAGCCTAACGCCCAATGCCTCAATAGAAAAAGCTTGGCCGTTTGATTTTAAAGTTAGCTTAGCCATAACGCTTGGTGAAAAGCTCACGGTCGAATTAATCGGCGAAAACCGTAGCAACCAGGCCTGGTATGTTACCGAAGCGCTGCATACCTATTTCAAAGTCGCCAAAGCACCAGGCCTGGTCGTCGAAGGCTTAGAAGGTAAAACCTACTACGACAAAAATCAAAATTTTGCCGACTTCCAACAAACCGACACTTTAAAAGTACAAGCGCCCATGGACTGTGTCTATGTCGATCATAATGACAAGGTGGTGATGAAAGACCAAGGCCGCGATATCGTGATGGACAAAATCAACAGCGCTAGCACCGTAGTATGGAACCCAGGCGCAGAAGGCGTCAAAGCCTTCGCCGATATGCCCGACGACCAATACGAATTTATGGTCTGCGTCGAAGCCGCCAACGCCCTACAAAACGGCTACCAACTCAAAGCCGGAGAAAAACACACCATGGGTATGGTGCTGTCAGCGGTTAAAAAATGAGAGTCCCTAGCGATCTAGAGATACTCAGTGCAATCTATGAAACCTACTACAACGAATTTGCAAATTATGATAAGAACAAACCAACACGACAATCTAAGATTTTGGTTCCAATAAGCTGTAAATTTATTGGTGAAAAGTTAAATGTTGATTCTGATATTGTATTTGGTAGGCTCTATTACCATTTAGAAAAGCAACATGGCTATAAGCGTAGTGATGAATCTCGTGTATATTTCTTTGCGAATCGAGTAGGTGAGGAAATTCACTGTATAAACTTCCCATACATGGCATCGGCACTAGGTCAGTTGAAATATGAGAATCGTAAGTTTTTGATCACTTCATGAATGTCCGGTGTTGCACTTGTGCTTTCAGCGTTTGCTGTAGCGCTCAGCTATTTTAATGTCGTTAATTAAAAATAAGCCGCCCATTGAATATAAGCTTGGGTGGTGGTTTCGAATTCGGTGTTTTTGTTGCCGAAAGATTGTTGAAGGCCGAGCAGGAGTTGTTGGGTGTTGGAAAGTGAATAAGTACCGTTGAGCATCAGTAGGCCGCTGTTGTCTTGCAGGTTTTGCAAGGCGCTGGCGTTTAAGCTGGATAAAGCGGTGATTTCCATGCTGCCGCCTAGGCCTAGGTAATATTGGTTTTTGGTAAAGAGTTGGCCGCGCGCGATGCGAGCCGCGAGTTCGTTTGATAGGGTGGTGGGTTTGGCCTCATCTTCGCCAAAGCTGTTGTAAAAACTTTCGATATAGCCGGATATATTGCGTTCCCACCACGACCAGGCCTGGTGATAGTTAACTAGGCCGCTGGTTTTAATCTCGCCGCTTTCTAGTTGAGTGGGCATAAGTTCTAAATTCCATTGGCCGTCGAGCCAGTTTCCGCTAAATGAGAGTCCCAAAACGGTGTCGTCATAATCTTTCGCGAGCATGATGTGGGTTTCTATTGTTGCAAAATGTCGCCAAAAAGCGGCGTAACTGGATTGATCGGATTCGATGTTGCTGCTTTGTGTATTACGCCTAGGCACGGCTAGTAAACTGAAATCATCACCGGAATTCATTAAATATTGGGCATGTATCATGTCGCTGCCGGGTTTGTATTCTGTGTCGAATGCGGTGGGGGCGAAGGGGTTAAATAGGTCCAGCGGGTTAAAGATCATGCCTTGTCCCCAGCTAAAGGCTTGCCGCCCTACATTTATAGAGTATTGCGCTTGGGTGTAGCTGACGCTTAAACGATCTATGCGGTGTTGGGCGATCACATCCTGTTCGTTAACTAGGGTGTGTTGCAGGTTCATCACTTGCGCATTGTCATTTGGGATCGGTAGACTACCAATGCCCTCGCTGGCAGCGGCTTGCAGTTGGTAGTCGAGTTTAAACGACCAGGCCTGGTAATATGTTTGGTTTTTTAAACGCAGGTCGGTGGCGGCTAAAGCATCGCTATCTTTTGATTGGCCTAAGCCTTTTATATGTCCGTCCCAATCGGCCGACGCATTGTGGGCTGCAAAACAAAGCACCAGGCCTGGTAGTAGCCAGCGTATCGACATTAATCAAAAACCTTTATCGCGATTAAATCGAACAGACCATCTCCTAGCGGCTCAATAACGGCTACATAGCCGGGCTGCACGCGCTGATGAATGAGCTCACCTATGTTGGGGCGATGGGTAACTAATATCAAGTTGCCTGCGCCGGTGTAATCTCCGATCAGGCGTTTTATGGTGGCCATGTTGTGCTTGGCTTGCTCTTCTGGCAACGCGCGGATTAAGCGCAGTTCGGGTTTGATTTCGTATTTTCCAAACGCGAGTTGAGCGGTGTCTTTGGTGCGACAGTTTGGGCTGGCGTAGACGGCTTCGATCGGGACTTGGTAGTGACGGAAGGTGTGGCCAATCACTTGAGCTTGGGTGCGGCCTTCGTCAGATAAATTACGTTCGATAAAACAAGATGGGTCGAGCGAGAAGGGATCGCCGACGTTTTCATCCAGTTTAGCGTGTTGCACTAACACGACTTTACCGCCTTGTTGTAGTGCGGCCCAGAATTCTTCGTCTTGGGCGTGTGCGTTATTGAAACTGGTGATTAACGCTATACATAATGCAAACAATCCAACAACATAACCAGGCCTGGTGGTGATTTGAAATGACATGTCGATTTCCTTTTAATTATGGATTAACTCTTATTTGTAGCTAAATCATCCGATACGACTTGGCCGTCACGTAGTTGAATTTGGCGTGGGGCGAAATGAATCACTTCGGGATCGTGGCTAGTGATAATAAAGGTCATATTCAGTTCTTCGTTTAGCTGTTTTAGCAGTTCAATCAGCGCGCGTGAGTTTTGACTGTCGAGGTTAGCGGTGGGTTCGTCGGCTAAGACTAAGCTGGGCTTTGCGGCGATGGCGCGTGCAATCGCGACACGTTGTTGTTGACCGCCGGAAAGATGCGCTGGTCGCCTATTTTCTAGTCCTTCTAAACCGACCGCTTTTAAGACTTCGTGTGCACGCGCTAGTGTGCTGGCTTTGTCTTGGCCTTGCATTTGCATAATAAACGCGACGTTTTCGAGCGCACTAAATACCGGGATGAGATTGTAAGATTGAAAGATAAAGCCGATTTTATTTAGGCGTAAGTCGGTGAGTTGATCGGCATCGAGCTTGGGGGTGGATTGCCCGTTAAGCAGAATGTCTCCGCTATCTGGTCGCTCTAGCCCGCCGATTAAGTTTAATAAGGTGGTTTTGCCCGAACCGGATGGGCCATATAACGAAATGAACTCGCCTTTTTCGATGGTCAGGCTTACTTGGTCGACCGCTTGAATCAACTTGTCGCCATCGTGATAGTGTTTGCAAAGTTGTTGGATTTCTAAAATCGGTTGCATAGGCATCCTTTGTAAAGTTAACGAGCTTGCAGTCGGTTATGACGCGTGGCGCGCCAAATCGGCCATAGGCTAAACACAATGGTGGTGGATAAGGTGGCCACGAGCACTTGTGTCCATTTGGGCAGATCAATTAACAAGTATAGCGTCGTGCCCATGCCAAATTGCGCCGCCCCTTGGGCGAAACGTTTGAGTTCGATGCCGTCCCCGATCCAGGCCACGAGCCCCAGCATAAGTGCGATGGCTAATAAGGTGGAGACGAGTAAAATTAAACCAATCTCATAGACAACCAGCAGGCGCAAACGCAGGGGTTTGATGCCTAGCGAATACAGAAGGTTAAACTCTTTTTGACGTTCGTAGAGCGACATCATTAAGGTATTGAGCATGCCTAGCATCATGAGCAATAACACAAAGCCTAGCCAAATCCAGATCATGTTTTCTGAGAGTTCTAAGGTGGCTTCTAAAATCGGTTGGCGTTGCCAAATGGTTTGCACACTTAGGTCAGGAAACGCGGCTTGCAGGTTGGCGCTTAAAGTTTGAATGTCGAGTTTGTTGTCGGTGGCGGGCACGATGCCTATTTCGTGAAGGCCTTGTGGGATATTAAGCCAGTTGGCGGCGGTGTCGATCGGCATAAATACCAGGCTTTCTTCAATGCGTGGGTCGGCGTGTTTATAGAGACCTTGTATGGGTAGGCCGATTTCGGCTAAACCGCCGCCATTTTTTTGCGCCATTAGTACCACGCGTCGATCAAGTTGTGTGGTTAAGCGTTTAGCCAGTTTTTCGCCGATCACCAGGCCTGGTACTTCGCGTTGATAGTCACCGGCTAGCATGGATTCGCTTAAGAAAGACAGGTTAGCTTCGGCTTTCGGATCGAAACCGACAATCATAACCGAGACGCTGTCGTATTCACTTTGCATGGTGGCATTGACTCGTATACGTGGTGCAATTTGAAGGCCGGGTGTGCTTTCGAGTTGCTGTTTAAGCTGGGCATTAAAGTCGAAAAAGTGTTCAACTTCGGGTTCGTCAATGTAATCTGGATGGTGGATTTGAATGGGCTCGGCTAGGTTTTTATAGGTGGTTTCGAAAGTGCTTTTCATCCAGCCTTGCAAAAAGCTTTGAATCAGTAGCATGGTGAAAATGCCCAGCGTAAACACGCTGATTAACACGAGGGTTCGGCGTGCATTACGCCATAAGTTACGCCAGGCAAAAGTGGATAAACGCACGCTCATTTGGTTTGTCTCCCAGATAACGGATGCAGGCCGAAAATACGCCACACGACCATCGCGGACATCAGCCAAGTGCTTAACCATAAAAAACCCGGTGCAAACCAAATCGCCATCATGGTTAGGTTCGGATAAGTAGTGGCATTCATGCCGTATTGGGCAAACATTTCTTCGGTGCCGGGAATGGTAATGCCGGTTTGGTAAAAATACAGGGTAATTAAAATGCCCAGCGTGATGCCTAAAATCAAACCTAAACTTAAGGTTAGATGGGTTTCTATTTGGGTGAGCCAGGCGAGTTGTTTGCGTGATAAACCGAGTGATAACATCAAACCAAATTCGCGTTCGCGCTCTAATACCGACATAAGCAGCGTGTTAAATAGAATCAATACGACGATAAATAAGATCGCCACATACCAGATAAAGCCGGAGTAATAATCTAAATCAATGCCCTGCGCGACGCCAGGCTGGAGCTCGCGCCAGTTGCGATAAGTGATATTGTATTGCTCAGCGAGTGCACGTAATTGGGGTTCGAGTTGATTGATTTGTTGAAAAGGGTCGGTAATCAGAGCTAACTGATGCGCTTGATTGGGCAACACAAATAAGGTTTGTGCATAATCAAACGGGATGAGTGCAAGTTGACGATCAAGATCGGGCGAGCCGGAATCAAAGATACCAACGAGGGTGAAAATGTCGGCGGCCAAGCTGCCGTCTTTATCTTGGCCAAGCAGCTGAATTTCGTCACCAATGCCTAAATTTAATCGTTGCGCTAAGGTTGTACCAATCAACATGTGAGCTGAGTCGTCTTGTGTAAGAAAACGGCCTTGTTTAATTAGACTGGCGAGGCGCGAAATTTGAGGTTCGACTTGTGGTTGCACGCCTAAAACCATCGACCCTTGGTTGCGATCGCCCGCACTCAATAAGCCAAATGCCTGAGTCCGATAACCTAGTGTTACCAGGCCTGGTAGTTGGTTGAGTTGGGCTTCTAACTCGGGTTGGATTTCAAAACTATTTCGCAACGAGGGGGTGTCGAGATAGTCAGGATGTTGGAATTGAGCGTAGCCATCCAATAAACTCAAGGCGTTGATTTTCATGCTGTCGTAAGAACCCAGCTGAAACGCAAGCATAAAAATAAATAACGCACTGGTAAGCGTCATGGCGAGCACGGTCATAACGGTACGTTTTGGATGGCGCCAGAGGTTGCGCCAAGCGAGTTTGGTGAGAAAGCTCAATCCCATTTTTTATCCTAAATACTTGACCGGGAGTTTAATTCGTTTTCAAAAGCATAAAAAGCACACGTGCAGGCTGAGTATTTTTTGCTATGATAACTCACGATGTTCTACAACCTTATGGAGAGTATAGTATGGAAACAAATTTTTTGACCGATTTTTTGGTCATGCTTTCAGGCTGGGTGCGCCCATATATGGGTGAAATTGGTTTTGCTATGATGGCAACTTTGTTAGTCATTTATGGCGACGATTTAACCTCAATTTTGAAAAAACAAATCGGTGGACTGCATTTCTTTTTGCGTCTGACCGTGTTTATTTTGTTTTGTGCGTTTGGCTTTGCCTTACTTGCCAATTATCTTACGCCGATGCTGATTGATTTGTTAGCGAGCACGGGGGATGTTTGGTTGGGTGTCGCTGTGATCGGACTTTTCTATATTATCGGACTACTAGCTCAGCGTCGTGGTGCGATTTAATTAAGTTTTGATATGGCTCTTCAGGGCTTCCACGGTCGGGGGCGCTGAAGATTGGCTAGGGTGAATAAATAGTCTGGCAAATCAATATTAATCATCACCTGGCTGGTGCGGATTTCGGTCCACTGGTCTGGTTTGTCCGCATTGGTAATACGCATCACGGTTGGAAACGGCCGCCCATCTATGTCTTCAATTTTAAGCGTTTGTAAACGTTTCACTTCTTGCATAGACTGATCATAAAACACGTTTTCTAACATGACATAATCCCCACGAATTTTGGCGACTTCTTTGCCCCAGACTACGGGCGCATTCGCCTTGGGAATGGCTTCGATAATATAAACCTCAAAGCCGTCTTGTTGGCGTGTTTCCAATAATGTGTGCGTGTAGTTATCTAGGGTTTGGTCGGAGCGTGCTAAATCGTTATAAGAAAAGTCTGATCCCATCCATGACTGAGTCATCATGCTGGCGGGTAATTTGGTGACGCGATTAAGCTTGGGGGTAAAAATCCACATTTCGTTATCAAGTTTAAGCGTAGCGTTGTCGGCATCCCGCGGTGGATACACAAATCGAATCAACGAGTCTTTCATTCCACGAGTCCAGCCTTCTAAACGCATTTCGCGTTGCCACTCAGGCCGATGTATGATCATTTCGGTGACGCTATAGGAAGTATCCCCGCGCCATAAGTCTAGTGACGCTTCGATAATCTCCGCTGCGGTTTTGGATTGGCCCAGTACCAGGCCTGGTAATAAGCTGAGGATGAAACTGAATAACACTATTCGCATGGCTGGATTCCTTAGCTAACGGCTTAACAAGTTTCGCAAGCCGACAGTTTTAAACGTGCTAAGTCGGCTTGTAATTCGGTAATTTGGGTTAAATCAATCGCCGATAAAAGGGGGGCGGCGGCCGGTAACAAGCGATAATGTGCCCATGTCCCCTTCTTTTCGGCCATTACCAGGTCGGCATCACGCAAAATGGCTAAGTGGCGCGAGACAAAGCTTTGACCAAAATCCAACACACGCATGACTTCACAGACACATAATGAGTCTTGTTGACTTAGCAGATTAACAATACGCAAACGTGCTGGGTGACCAAGGGCTTTGTATTGGTTTGAAGCGTGATCCAATGTCATTGTTTTAACTCATGTAAATGAAAGTAGCTGAAAACGTTAAGTGACATTATACACTCCGAGATTATTGAGGAATAATTCGACCTAGGTTTTCTTTAATCAAGTTTAAAGCTAAACCTTAGTATATAACTGGGTTATTAGTTAGTTCTATATGCCAATTATAATATTCAGCGCGCGAACTATCAGGTTGTTGCATAGAATGAATTCGCTTTAAAAATAACAATAGGAGTTTACAAGCATGAAGAAATTACTAGCTGGCATCGCTACCTTATGGATTATGGCCTTTAGTGCCCAGGCAGAGTATGTTAAGCCAAATATTACACATGAGCCTTATGGTAACCAGAAAGTTGTTTACCAGATGAACACCAGCAACGTGGATATGCAGGTGCAGATCTTACGTAACATCAATAACCATGTTAGAGCTGTAGGTGCAGATAATATGGATTTGAAAGTGGTGGTATTTGCTGGTGGTATGTCGGCGCTAGAAACGACAAAACCAGAAATTGTATCGGCGATTGACAACTTGCGTTCGCAAGGTGTGGGTTTTTCGATTTGCAACAATACGCTGAAGGCCCGTAATGTTGATTGGCGTACATTAAAAGATGTTAAAGAAACTGATGTTGTGCCAGCGGGTGTGGCCGAACTGGCTTACCTACAAGGTAAGGGCTATATTTACGTTAGACCTTAATCGATAGGGTTGAATGATTAAGTGCACAACGCAGTTGTGCACTTTTGTAATCAAACTCGATTTTTCTCATTAAACATTCGTTATTTTCTTATTTATACTAATTTGGGCGCATCGTAATTTTCTGGCTCATCAGTATAAACGCACACATTCCATTTAGCCGCGAGACCGGTTTCCGAGACACAGTAGGTTTGGAAGAAATTCACGATTTCTGGACGCTGACAGTGGGCTTCGAAATGTGCCATGCTTTGCCAAATCTCATTAAATACCAATGGAAAGCTTTCACCATCCGCAAACGGGCTAGAAATTTGTCGGGTTACGCGATACTGGATGCAGCCATCTTCGCGCAGGGTGTTAGGCTCTAGAGACTGCAAAATCTTAAATAATTCGGGCTCTTTACCTTTCTTAGGTAAAAACTGCGCTAAACAGTAGACTTTTTTTGACATATACATTCCTAAGTTTGGATTATTAACATGCGGGTCTGGTGCTAATAACGTAATGAGTAAGTGAGGGCACCAAATGAGTCGATGCGACCTTGGGTATCGAATTCTGGTGTGCGAAATACATGAGTGTAACTTAAACGAGAACTTTCCCAGTCGACAATGACACCAAACTGTAAATCAGCGACTAGTGGGTTTTTATTAACTCGACGGCTGTCGACAAAGGTATTACCGTCTAAGAAAATATTTTTTGCCACCAAACGTGTTTCAATGCCAGCAAACCAGTAGTGGTTGAAGTTTTTATGATGTGAAAAGTCGGTGACGGTTGGTAGGCCATGTTGTACACGTGGGGGGCCATAATCAAATGGTAGGTTTTCGCCAAACCTTAGCGTTATACCTCCATTGGCGTAGGTATAGATGTTACCAAGCGTAAAGCCCACGTGAGGAGTGTAATCGAGTTGGTGGTCATTAACCTGTGTGCGGCTCAAACCACGCCAGTTTCGCTGGAACATTAGATTTAGACCAAGTTCGTCTTCGAGTTGCTTATCCCATCCCATGGGCTGGGGTGAGCTAATTAAATCATGAAATGCTGTTTGTGTTTCGCCGGCTAAAGATGATGGTCCAACTACTCCGATGGTTAAGCTCAAAATATCTAACTGTTGATCTTGCTCTGCAATTAATCCAATTGAACCATATAGCCAACCGGCATAAGGGCGGTCATTTATGTCTGGATCAGTATCACGTGTATGTCTTGGGGTGAACATACTTTGGCCAATTGCATAACCATGGCGAATAGTTTGTTTTTCAGGAAACCAGGGCACAAAACGGGCGACATTGGCAGCCCAATTAGGCGTGGGACTATTCGTACCTGAAACCCATGCAAAACGTAAACCATTGGTGTAATGACCATCTGATCCGGAAAAAAAATCATTTTCTTGTGTAAAGCTAATACTGTTTTGTTGTGTAGCATGTGTGCTGGGTATAAAAGAGAGCAGCAAGCCGATTAGCATGAGTGTATTAACGAGTTTTGCTCTTAGATACATTGTTCACGAACCCTCTTGGTTACAACTTGGTGCTCTCGGTCTGAAAAGAAGTGTCGAGATGGGCCGATAATAGAAAAAATAAATAAAACGTATTTTACTGACTTTTATAGTTTAATTGATTTTTTTTGGGGTGTGACTGGTCTTTAATTTGTTCGCAGTATTTTGTGAGGGGCTCAAATAAAAAAGGGCGGAAAATCCGCCCCCTGCTAAGGTTAAGTAGTTAGCTGCGAAATACAATTACTTGTAGTTTTGATAAAGCTCAGATACTTTATTCCAATTAACCACGTCCCACCATGCATTGATATAGTCAGGGCGACGGTTCTGGTAACGCAAGTAATAAGCGTGTTCCCAAACATCAAGACCTAAAATTGGTGAACCTTTCACTTCGGCCACATCCATTAATGGGTTGTCTTGATTAGGTGTAGAAGTAATTTGTAACTTGCCTTCACCATTTACAATCAACCAAGCCCAACCAGAACCAAATCGAGTTAAGCCAGCTTGCGTAAATTGTGTTTTGAATGTATCAAAATCACCAAAGGTAGATTTGATTTGGTCAGCTAATTCGCCTTGTGGCGCGCCCATGCTGTCAGCCGTCATAAGTTCCCAGAAGAAACTGTGGTTCCAGTGACCGCCGCCATTGTTGCGAACAGCTGGTGAAGTTGAGCCGGCATTTTTAACCAAGTCAATTAAGTCTTTGTCTTCGTTTTCGGTACCAGCTACAGCATTATTTAAATTGGTGATATAGGTTTGATGGTGTTTAGTGTGGTGGATTTCCATAGTTTGGGCATCAACGGCCACTTCCAACGCATTATAGTCATATCCAAGATCAGGTAGAGTAAAGCTCATAGGTGCTCCCTTTTTATAGGTGTAAAAAATATTAATAATCAATTTTATATGTTCGGTTATTGTAACTTGGAAATGACTAGGATGAAAGGTTGACTTAAATAGAAGGTTATTTAGGTGAAGTTTTTTAAAGTACTTGTTTAATAAATGATATTTTGGTAATTTGGTATGATCTTATTCAAGCCATAACCCATAGATTAAGTTTAATGGGATGTATCGATTATTCCAATTGGTCAATATGGGTTGGTTTGGTTAATATATATAGTGAGTTCGTAACAACCTTTAAATTAGAGGTAATTTAAGTATGGCAAATCAATCATTTAATGCTGGTGTACAGGATTATAAGCTGACCTATTGGACACCAGACTACACTCCGCTAGACACAGATCTATTGGCGTGTTTTAAAGTTATTCCACAAGCTGGCGTTCCGCGCGAAGAAGCTGCAGCGGCTGTAGCGGCTGAATCTTCAACTGGTACTTGGACAACTGTATGGACTGACCTGTTGACAGACATGGAGTTCTACAAAGGTCGTTGTTACAGAATTGAAGAGGTTCCTGGTAATAAAGATGCGTTCTATGCGTTTATCGCTTACCCATTAGACCTTTTCGAAGAAGGTTCTGTTGTAAACGTATTGACTTCATTGGTTGGTAACGTATTCGGCTTTAAAGCTGTTCGTTCACTACGTCTTGAAGATATCCGTTTCCCAGTAGCTTACATCAAAACATGTGGCGGCCCACCCTCTGGTATTCAGGTTGAGCGTGACAAGTTGAACAAGTATGGTCGTCCTATGTTGGGTTGTACTATCAAGCCTAAGCTTGGTTTGTCTGCTAAAAACTACGGTCGTGCTGTTTACGAATGTTTGCGTGGTGGTCTAGATTTAACAAAAGATGATGAAAACATCAACTCACAGCCGTTCCAGCGCTGGAGAGATCGTTTCTCTTTTGTTGCTGATGCAATCAACAAAGCAGAAGCTGAAACTGGTGAAGTAAAAGGGCATTACTTAAACGTAACAGCCGCTACTTGTGAAGACATGATGGAGCGTGCGGAGTACGCGAAAGAGTTAGGCGTGCGTATCGTTATGCATGACTTCTTGACTGGTGGTTTCTCGGCTAACACGTCTTTGGCTAACTGGTGTCGTAAAAACGGTATGTTGTTACACATTCACCGTGCAATGCACGCTGTAATTGACCGTAACCCTAACCATGGTATTCACTTCCGCGTATTGGCAAAATGTTTACGTTTGTCTGGTGGTGACCATCTTCATACTGGTACTGTTGTTGGTAAATTGGAAGGTGACCGTGCTTCTACTTTAGGTTTTGTTGATCAGTTGCGTGAAGCATTTGTTCCTGAAGATCGTTCACGTGGTATTTTCTTCGATCAAGACTGGGCTTCTATGCCTGGTGTATTTGCGGTTGCTTCTGGTGGTATTCACGTATGGCATATGCCAGCGTTGGTAAACATCTTTGGTGATGACTCAGTTCTTCAGTTTGGTGGTGGTACGCAAGGTCACCCAGGCGGTAACGCAGCTGGTGCCGCGGCTAACCGTGTTGCTTTGGAAGCCTGTGTTAAAGCCCGTAATGAAGGTCGTGAACTAGAGCGTGAAGGTGGAGACATTCTTCGTGAAGCAGCTCGTCATAGCCCAGAGCTAGCAGTTGCACTAGAGACTTGGAAAGAAATTAAGTTTGAGTTCGACACTGTCGATAAGCTTGACTCTTAATTTTTAACCAATTTAATTTAGATTAAGGAGAATTCTATGTCAGTAATGGCTTCAGGTGATTTCCGCACAACGCGCACCTATGAAACTTTTTCGTTCTTGCCACCTTTAACTCAAGACGAAATTTACGATCAAATCGTTTATATCATTAACCAAGGCTGGACAGTTGGTCTAGAGCATGACACTCCTGAAAATGGTGGAGAAAGCTATTGGGGTATGTGGAAACTGCCTTTCTTCGGCATGCGCAACCCTGATCAAGTTCTAGCTGAGCTTGAAGAGTGTAAACGTGCTTACCCTGATCACTTGATCCGTATGGTTGGTTATGACAACTATGCTCAGTGCAAAGGTCACGAGTTTGTTGTTTACCGTCCACGTGGTCTGTAATTAGAAAGGCCAACTCTTAGGAGGCTATGCATGAGTGATAATACTCAAGCCTTGTCGGGTCGCGCGTTAGCTCGTGCGAGACGTCAAGCATTAACAAAGGGTAAGGGAGCTAAGATTGATTATGCTGAACTTTCCCAGAGTACCTCTGCACCTGTAAAGAGTTCGGCGCCTGAGCGGAGTGAGGAAGTTCCCACTCCGTCAAGTCGCAAAAGATCAAGAGATGTTATTCCCCAGCAGCCAGCTATGTCTGCAGGTAGAAAAGCATCTATTGAGCGTCGAAAGCAACAGGTTAAAGGTAAAACTTCACGAGGTGGCGCACAGCCAACTAGACAGCCTAGAAAGTCTGTTGAAACGGCGGTTGATACTACGCCGGTTGAGAAGTCAGCAACAGCAGAGCAGAGTTATATTGCGCCTGCAAGTGCTGGCAAAAACCGTGCAAAAGTTAATGCTGTCAAGCCAACAGCTACTGTGCAACCAAAAGGTCGCTTAGTTGCAAAGGCTTATAGAAAAGCCGCATGTGAAGGTAAGGCTAAATTGCAAGCTAAGATGAGTCAAAACAGTGCATTAACCTGCATTGATGCGTCGACTGATCCGAATGCAAGTTGTCGTGATATTGCTCGGAAGGTACGTGAGCAGCGTGCTACTCACGGTAAAGTGAAGGCGTCATCTTCACAACGTCCAGCAGGTCGTGCGTCAAAAAAGTCTGGTAACAGTGCACCTGAGAAGGTCGGTGTTGCGAAAACATCTTATGATCAAGATGTAAGTGGAACGCTTGTTTCAAATACCAACAAGATGACGGGTAGTGAAGCAGGTGGTTGCCGAGTAATTAGTGGTACTGAATATACTGGCCCTGATGAATATCAAGCGAAGTGTAGTTTTAAACCAGAGCCTAATCCAAGAAAGGTAGCAATGACAACAACTGCATCCGGCCGTAGTGTCAGTGGAACTGAAGTTGGCTTTTCAAAGTCAGTGACTGGTACAGAGTCGGGACAATGTCGTAGCGTTACTGGTACAGAATATTTGCCGGCTGATCAAGGTGAAGTTTTCTGTGGTAGTAAGCCTGAAGCAGGTCCTTCGAAAGTGAGTCAATCAAAAACGGTAAGAAACCAAATGGTATCTGGCCCAAGTATGAATACTCGCCAAGACATGACTGGATTAGAAGCAGGTGCACAGCGTACTGTGACCGGAAGTCAGTACGTGTCTAGTTCAGCGCCTATGGGCAAAGAACCAACACGTCAAGCACGCGGTAGTATAATGTCTCAGTCTGAAAAACATGAAGTTTCTCATACAGGTGGCGGCGCAGCGGTATCAGGTACAAACGTAAATTTTTATAAGCCTGTTACAGGCGATGAGTCTGGTTTTTGTAAGAATGTAACTGG
The DNA here is from genome assembly GCF_000711195.1 of Thiomicrospira pelophila DSM 1534. Taxonomy (NCBI): domain Bacteria; kingdom Pseudomonadati; phylum Pseudomonadota; class Gammaproteobacteria; order Thiotrichales; family Piscirickettsiaceae; genus Thiomicrospira; species Thiomicrospira pelophila. The sequence continues at coordinate 341,226 of NZ_JOMR01000001.1, forward strand.
TGGGCAGTATCAATCACAAGAAGTTCGTAAAGAACGTTGTGATGATGAGTTGCAACCAGGACCTACAAAATCCATTCAATCACAGACATTTGCAGGTCAGAAAATCACCGGGGATCGTGCTGGTTTAGGCGGAAAAATCACTGGTGCGGCTGCAGGTATGTGTAAAAGTGTAACAGGCTCTTCATATTTAAGTTTTGATGCTGTTGAGTCTTGTGGTGTTGAACCTTCAAGTCTAAAACCTGACGCGAATAAGTTCACCCCTCAGTCAAAGCCAACAACGGGCGGCCAGCCTGGACCTTTAGGTCTTACTGGTGCTCAAAAAGGCGTTTGTAGCTCTGTGAGTGGTACTCCATATCAGGGTGTAGATCATACATCTGCTATGTGTCAGTCTAGTATGCCTTCTATGGCAGGTGAGTCAGATTATCCAACGATGATTATGGCTGCGCCTCAACCTATGATGGCTCAGGCACCGGCTATGTTTAATGGTGCTAATGCTTACTCTGCACCTATGGTTCAGCCGGCACCAATTATGATTGGTTCAGAGCAACACAATGAAGCTGACAAAGCGGTTGCTTCAAGAATAACAGGAGATGGAGCCGATTCTGGTTTTTCAATTACCGGTGATTCTTGGCGTCGTGATGGAAAAGTTTCTGGAACGGAAGGCAAATGGTCACAATCTCGTAATGTCTCAATGCGTGGTGTGGAAACACGCCAATCAATGGGGGCACATGATTTTAGACCGGTTACTAATCCGCAGGTTGCTGATATAAGCCCAATTACAGGTTCTTCTGGCAACACAACTAGTGGTGCAAGCATAACTGTATCGGGTGGAGCACGCGCTTAAAGAAAATGAAAGTTTCTTTGTCCTCGAAAAAGGTTGTACGTTCCCCTTCTGGTAAGGTGGTAACTAAGCCCGATTTAGCCAATAAGTTGGTTGAAAATTCTAGGACTGAATCGCATGCTTTTATACCGGGTGGCAAGTTAGAAATAATTGACACTCGGTATATTAACCAACTTGTTACGCCTAGCTTTTGGCTTAAAAGGGCTACTAAGCGCAATGAGTTAGAAGTTGTAAAAAAAGTTCTCAAAGAAATTGAGAAAGCAAAAAATAATGAGTTTTTTACTGTAATAGCACAGCAGACTATTCAAGGTGAACTTGGATTGCGTGTGCCTTATCAGGTATTTGATAAGGAGCGGTTAGAGCGAAAAAACAAGTCGAGAATTGGTGGATTTGTTTTAACGTTATATTGGCTGGTTATTCCAATAAAAAATTTGTTACGTAAATTAACAGCTGAAAAGCACCCGCACCGAGTCGTTGCATGGCAGTGGAGTGAGTCTAGTAAGTGTAAGTATGTTAATTCGCTTGTAAGTGATTTTATATTGCTTACACAGGAGAGCGAAATACACAAGTCGGAAAAATATACGATTCACCATGCCGAGTTACGTCATGTAAATGGTGACCGAGTCTTAATAACGACAACTGACTTAACGGAATATGAATATAAGCGAGGGCGCGATTCATCAAGGTTACTTTTGACTGAATCAGAACTAGAATCCACGAACAAACCTTTAAAAAAGGTGGTTGAGTTGGTTTTAGGTTCGCCAAGCAGTAAGGTTGTATGGTTAGGTGTTACGGATGGTCAGACAAGGCAAACAATTAACTTATCAAGTTTGTATGCCTTGACTGATGCATTAGCAATTGATTTGGTTGCCCAGGCGCATCAAAAATATATTTTAGATGCGATTTATGCTTTACCGTTTACGCCTTCAATTAATATTCAATTATTAATTGAAGTGCTAACACTGCAACTTGTTGCACAAGATTATGCAGTGCGCTTATTAAGATAATGCGTACATTACGAAGTTGTAAATTAGGTTTTAACATACTATGAAGATTATGTTGGTTGATAAAGCGATTGTTTCTACAAATCGTATTGCGACAATGGATCACAAGCCACTTTTAATCGTAAGAGATAAGCCAGATGGCAGCCCTCAAGTTGCGGTTGATCCGGTTGGTTGTAAATCAGGTGATTGGGTTTTGTGTGTCGGAAGCTCAGCCGCCCGTGATGCAACGGGTACTAAGGCCTACCCAAGTGACTTAACCATTGTCGGTATTATCGATAGATGGGAGACAGACTAGTGGAGATACATCAGGTAACTCATCGACTAATTTTAACGAGTCGATTAGATGGCATGGGTCATTTACCTGTAAAAGTTTTATTAAGTGTTTCGGGCGGTGTTGCCGTTGCACTTGATCCTATAGGATGCAAGATTGGTGATTGGGTTTTTACAATTGCCAACTCGGCGGCAAGAACCGCAGCTGGTGATGATCGTTATTTAACAGATCTTACTATCAGTGGCATTATTGACAACTGGGCAGAGCAAGAGTCTTGAGTTGTTTGTTTTCGGGGTGGGGTGTTACTATCTCGCTTAAGTGTAAGGATTTAAATCGGCCATAGCCATGGAAGATTTAAAAGTATTTTTAACAGTTACGAACTCACTTTTTAAATGTAATTTGTTAAATTTAATTTTTTTATTAGGAGAATGATATGTCTACTGAATATGGTATCGCATTGGGTATGATCGAAACTCGTGGTTTAGTTCCAGCTATTGAAGCGGCTGATGCTATGACTAAAGCGGCTGAAGTTCGTTTAGTTTCTCGTGACTTCGTTGGTGGCGGTTACGTAACTGTAATGGTTCGTGGTGAGACTGGTGCTGTAAATGCTGCAGTTCGTGCTGGCGCAGATGCTTGTGAACGTGTTGGTGACGGCCTTGTTGCTGCACACATCATTGCACGTCCTCACAAAGAAGTTGATCCAATTTTGAACGGTAACTTAATCCAAGGTTAACTTCAAAGAATCATCTGAACTTTAACCCTGTTACGAACTCAAAACAGCGTTTAAATTCATTATGGAGATTTTAGAATGAGCAATGAATATGGTATTGCACTAGGTATGATTGAAACTCGTGGTTTGGTTCCAGCAATCGAAGCTGCAGACGCGATGACTAAAGCTGCCGAAGTTCGTTTAGTTACACGCGAATTTGTTGGTGGTGGTTACGTTACTGTTTTGGTTCGTGGTGAAACTGGTGCCGTTAACGCCGCAGTTCGCGCTGGTGCTGATGCTTGTGAGCGTGTTGGTGACGGCCTTGTTGCTGCGCACATCATTGCACGTCCGCACAAAGAAGTTGAGCCTGTTTTAACTGCAGGTATTAACCCAGCTTCTCGTCTGTAAATATTGCAGTAAGCATGAGGTTAACCTCATGCTTAAGGAGTGGTTATGACTTATCAAAGAGCAACTAGAAATAGTGTTATGGCAGGTGTAGGGCAATATTCCAGACGTGAACTTGCAAGTTCCTCTAGCATGAATCCTCAGATTTTGGGTTTTCTTGGTAGAGCAATGAGTCTAGAGTTCAGTGCTGCCCAACAATATTTGTCACATGCTGCTTTGTGCCAAAGTCGTATGGAAAATCAATTTGCTGAAGAATTTGTGCAACTTGCAAATGAAGAGTTCCGCCATGCATCAGAATTAACTGAGCGCATGGTGGATCACGGTGCCTTACCTTCGGGTACGGTTTTAACACCGTCTAAGCCTTCTTTTAATATTATTGAAGCGCTGTCTATCTGTGAGTTAAGTGAAATGCAGTTAATTAATTTGTACGAACAGGCTTACAAGCTAAGTGCAAATATTGGTTCTACTGGTGATGCTGAATTATTTGGCCGACTATATGAAGAAGAGGTGACTCAACTTCATCGCATACGCCAATGGTCAGCTGACTATATTGCCAAATCTCATGCACCTCATCCTATGAAAGGAGGTTTTGCATGAGTCTAAACTGGAAGGAAAGTAAAAATGCCTCAAGTTTAGAAGCTAAGTTTGTTTTTGAAGGTTATGAAACTCTGCGTGACTTTTTAGATGAGGTTGCGCAGATAACTGAAGAAATGGAGGTTCATCCCAACATTAGCTTTGGTCGCGATTATGCGAGTTTAATTATTTATGCACAAGACGGCACCTTATCTGATAAGGAACGAGACGTTGCGGCAAAGATTTTGAATTTAGTTTAATTAGGTAACCTGACTTGCTTAGAAACTGCTGATAGATGTAGATCTATCAGCAACCAAATTCCAAAGGGCTGGTATGACCAGCCTTTTTTTTTGAAAGCAACTTGATGTGGGTTGCTCAAAATAACCATATATAAGTATGGTAATAATCATTAAAAGTGAACTGACTGATTTGTGAAGCACAAATGACCCATTGTCTTTATGAACAGTAATTTGCAAACCTTTAGAGGTTATGCTTAAACCACAATCATAAACAGCCAAAAGCTTAAGTGATGAAGCCTGGTAAAGACACTCCAACATTTGTTGAGGGTTACTACAGAATATACGTTTATGCATAAATGAAGTGGTATTGTTAATTATGATAGCTAAAGAAACTCAACAAGAAGCGCCTAAACAAGACAAAGTTTGTGCAAATGATAGCTGTGCAGCGTTTCAAAAACAATATTTGATTCGAGATGTTCAGGCTGGCGTTATTACAGCCGCAATGGCTATTCCTTTGTCGATTGGTATTGCATTAATGTCGGATTATCCAATCCAAGTGGGTTTGGCAACTGTCGCGTTTGCTTCTTTTATTGGTTGGATGTTTGCCTGGTTTAAACCAGGTAATTTTATTGGTGCTCCTGGAATTGCAGCAGGCTTAGCTCCAATATTAGCGATGGGTGTGGCTACTTTTGGTATCCAGAATATGGCTTTTATTATATTCCTGACGGCTACATTTCAAGCTATTATTTGGAAATACAATTGGCAGCGATATATTTTAATGGCTGTTCCAACATATTTAGTTGAGGGTTTACTTGCGGGTATTGGCTTGAAAATAGTACTTGCATTTATTGTTTTTACTTATGAATTACCTGCGGGTGTGAGTTCGTCGAGTGATTTTCTATCTTCAGATCGTGTTACGGTTATTTTCTTGTCAATAATTGGTGCATTATTATTTTTCGTGCTATTCAAACGTTATAAGGATACTAAACCAGCACTGCCATACTTTGCGCTGATTATTTTCGGTATATTACTAGCCTTGTTTTTACCTGTTTCAATGCTAAATGTTGAGGATGCTGAGCTTAGTCTAGCTTTACCTGTGCCTACTTTTGATACCTGGTCTCTATGGATTTATGCTATAGGTTTTGCAGTTATGTTGTCTGTGATTGATGTGATCGAACAGGTAATGAGTAACGCGGCAATTGAAAAGATTGATCCACTAAAGCGCAAGTGCAACAGTAATAACAGTTTATTATCCATCTGGGTATCAAACATGGGCTCTAGTTTTTTTGGCGGCATGACGAATCTGGATGGTTTGGCTAAGAGTTCAACTAACAAGCTTGCTGGCGCATACACTAAATTTTCTGTATTGATTATTGGAATATTAATTACATTCTTTGTAATCAATATTCAATACCTTGAGTATCTTCCAAAATTTGCCTTAGGAATAATAATGGTATTTGTTGGATTAAAGATGATTTTAGGGCTTTTGCACGTTGTAAAACATGGACCGTATGCACTGTTGCTGGCAACAGTTTGTGGTCTATTAGTTTATCAGGTGGGGATCTTTGAAGGCTTATTGATAGCTTTAGCAATACATGCGGTTATAAGTTATGTGATCTTCACTAAAATTGAGAATATGTCGGCAAATACGATTGTGAGTACTTACTTTAGTAAGTTTAAAGATGAGGATGGCTTAAACTAACTTAAGTAAGCTATGACCCATAGCTTCAAGTCAATGGAACCTAGTTCTATTATCAATTATTCAATCAAAATAAATTGCTTTAATATTACTATAGTTTCGAAAGATATCAATTGATAGGAGATAAACCATGGGTTTAGATGCCATACTTATTCCAGCAATTTTGTTTTTTGCTTTGGGTGTGTTTGCAAAGGCCATAAAATCTGACTTAAAGTTTCCTGATGGCATGTCTAAGGGTTTATCGCTTTATTTGTTAATCGCTATTGGGTTAAAAGGTGGTGCTGAGCTTGCAAATGCAGAGTTGGGCCTCGCGATTAAATCGATTTTTTGGGCTGTCGTACTTGGCTTTTTGACTCCTGTTATTGGTTATATGATTTTGCGCTTCCGGGATCGGATTGACCGGATGAATGCCGCAGCCATAACTGCACACTATGGATCAGTCAGTGCAGGGACTTTCCTTACAGCGGTTGCTTTTTTAGAGGCTTCGGGTATTTACCATGAAACCTACCCTATTATAATGATGGTTGTAATGGAAACGCCAGCCATAATTATAGGCCTTTTATTGGCTGCCATGGCACGCCGGAAACTTCAGCAAGTTGAAGGTGCTGGATCTGAGGATGCAAATGTACCTTGGGGATCTTTGCTGCATGAAGCTCTAACTAATGGCAGTGTAGTTCTATTGTTAGGTGCCATGGTGATTGGTTCTGTTGCCAGCCCTGAAGCCATGCAAAAAGTTTACCCATTCTCGCATGAGATTTTTATGGGGGTGCTTTGCTTATTTTTACTAGATTTGGGGATGGAAGCAGCAAAACGCATGAAGTCCTTTAAAAAAGTAGGTGTTACCTTAGTGGCTTTTGGTATCATAATGCCGATTATTGGCGGCTTGATCGGTATTTTTGTAGGGGCAACTTTGCTAGAGTTTAGTGTGGGTGGCACGCTGTTAGTCGCAATATTAGCGGCTAGTGCATCCTATATTGCGGTGCCTCCTGCGATGAGAATGGGGGTCCCTGAGGCTAACCCATCCTACTATTTAACACTGGCACTTGGAGTTACCTTTCCGTTTAACGTATTGGTTGGTATTCCATTGTTTTATTCGATTGCCAACTGGTATATTGGTTAATCAAAAGGGGTAAAAACTATGTCTTGTAACCAAAAGCTAATCCAGATTATTACATCTAATACATTGGAAGACCGAATTAAAAAGGTTTTCAAAAAAATTGGTATCACAGGTTTTACCTTTTTTAATGTGTCTGGTGAAGGAGACTCAGGTGTTCAGTCAGGACATTTCGATGCAGATAGTAATGTTTTATTTATGGTAATGGTGAGTGAAGAACAGTTTAACCAAGTAAGTGAAGAGCTATTGAAAGAGATACAAAAAGGTTATCACTATTTTATTTTTAGTTTGAATGCAGAAGTGCTAACACCGAGCAAGTGCATATAACTTTTCAAGGTTGAAATTTTGAGCAACAAAACACAAGAGTTTGGTGCGAGTCATCATCTAATACGTTATCTGACCTTGCGTCAGATACAAGTGTTTGAAGCTGTTGCCCGATATAGTAGCTTTACTAAAGCGGCTGAAGCTTTACATTTAACTCAACCTACGGTATCAACCCAGATAAAAAGTTTTCAAGAAAGTCTAGATGTGCCACTTTACGAGCAAATAGGCCGGAATATTTATTTAACTGATGTCGGTGAAGAAGTGGCATATTCTTGTCGGCAGGTCATTGATGTATTGTCAAACCTAGAAATGAAATTGAATGATTTCAAAGGTATGAGAAAAGGTAGATTAAGAATAGCTGTTGTGACCACGGCAAAGTATTTTTTACCCTTAGCTCTAGGCGAGTTTTCAAAGAACTACCCTGATATAGAGTTATCCTTTACGGTTTGTAACCGCGAGACAATACTGAGTCGCATAGAAGAAAATCTAGATGACTTATATATTATGGGACAAAAGCCGCCGAGCTCGCTTGATGCTGTAGTTATCCCCTTTGCACCAAACCCACTAGTATTTATTGCACATCGCGATCATCCACTGGTGGGCGAAAAAAATATTTCACTGAAGCGTATAGCTGATGAACCAGTACTGATGCGTGAAGTGGGATCTGGTATTCGTTCCGCGGTAGAAGAAAGATTCCATAATCAAGGGCTGGTCATTAACGAAAGATTAACTTTGGAAGGCACTGAAACTATTAAGCACGCTGTGTTTGGAGGACTGGGTATTTCAGTAGTCCCTAAGCACTCTCTGTATATTGAAGGCGTTGAAGGCCCATTGGCAATTTTGGATGTAGAGGGGTTTCCTTTGGCTAAGGAGCTCAATATTGTTTATCCAACTGGAAAATCTTTGTCAATTTTATCTACAGAGTTTTTAGAGTTTTTGCTTGAAAAGGGCGCCGAATATTTTCAGACGAATAATACATAGTGTCTATTATTATCTATACATATTGATTGGTTGTAACAAGCCTTAATAAGGCTTATTGAGGAAAATACAATGAAAAAAAATACGGTTTATATTACCGGGACCCTTGGTATTGAAAGTCAAAACAAGGCGAAAGTAAGTCTTAGTAATTCTTTAAGAACGCCTTCACAAGCTGTAACGGGTGTTTCATCTCGCCCGATTGATACCTTAACGGCTAATGAAAACAGTTTTTGTGCGCCGGTTGATGAAAAGCTTGCTGCTGACCTATTTGATAAATGGAATGCGGCACTAAAAACACGCAACCCTAAAGCGGTAGCAGCGCTTTATGCAGAGGATGCGGTTTTACTACCGACAGTTTCAAACCTTGCCAGAACGAATTTGGCAGAGATAGAAGATTATTTTGCACATTTCTTAGAAAAAAGCCCAGTTGGTACGATAGTTCAGCGCAATGTTAAAAAAGGTTGTAACAAAATAACAGATGCTGGTATTTATTCATTCCGCTTGACTGATAAGACTGGTACGAAAGAAGTACCAGCGCGTTACACTTTTGTATACGAATTTAGAGATAATGGCTGGAAAATAGTTCATCATCATTCATCTGTGATGCCTGAATAACCATGGGTTAGTATTTAATGCATTCTCGTAATCAAAAAAATGGTTTACATGCACCAAAACCAATAGTTTTGGCATCTAGCAATCCAGGTAAGCTTGCAGAAATGCAGGAGATTATGAAGGGATACTATGTGTACCTGCAGTCTGAGTTTTTTTCTGATCAGGTAGAAGAAACAGGCCACAGTTGCATTGAAAATGCGATCCTAAAAGCAAGGTATGCGGCGGAAAAAACTGGCTTACCCGCTATAGGTGATGACTCTGGTTTATTTGTTGAAGCTTTAAATGGAGCTCCAGGTCTGTTTTCCGCTAGGTTTGCCGGCGAGACGGCTGATGATAAAGCCAATGTTCAAAAGCTGCTAAAGGTTATGCATGATATCCCTGAGGGGCACCGTCATGCTAAATATGTCTGCACTATGGCCTATGTAAGGTATGCCACGGATCCGTTGCCAATATGTGTAACTGCTGACTGGTCTGGTTATATTCTGGCTGAGCCACGTGGTAAAGAAGGATATGGGTATGATTCAGTATTTTACCTTTTCCGTGAGCGCGCAACCGTGGCCGAGTTGTCACCCGTATTAAAACTTAGACTAAGTAACCGAACGCAAGCGTTGCGTGAGCTCTTAGCACAAATAGATTAAGTAGCAAACTATATGATTAAACTTAGAACATATATAAACATTAATTCGCTTCAGCCCCAGATTGCGTCTTATATGGGTACAGCATCGCAAGGTTTTTTGCCTGTCCCAGGTGATGCTTGCCTTTGGTTAGAGGTAGCTCCAGGCATGGCGGTTCATCGTTTGACAGATATCGCTTTAAAAGCATCGAATGTGCATTTAGGTCAGCAACTTGTAGAAAGAGCTTATGGCTCTATGTTCATTCATCATCGTGATCAAAGTGATGTGCTAGAATCCGGTAAAACTATGTTGGATTTTTTGAAAACTAGAGAATGTGACCGTCAAAAATGCCACATTATGTGGAATGAAATAATCAGATCTGTTATGCCTGATCATGCAGTTTTGATTAACCGAGATAATCGTCGAGGTTCGATGATGCTACCGGGCCATAGTATGTATATTTTAGAAACAGAGCCAGCTGGCTACATAGTATATGCGGCCAATGAAGCTGAAAAGGCTGCAAATATCACACTTATTGAAGCGAGAGCGGTTGGTGCTTATGGTCGTTTGATTTTGGCGGGTAACGAAGCCGATATAAATGTTGCAGCCGAAGCGGCTACTCGTGCGATAGAACAGTTGACGGGTATTTGATGAACAATGTCATGGGGATTGCGTTACAATTTGGTTATTTAGATAGTTTGACTAAGTAGGTATTATGATTATTCAAATTGGCAATATTAAAGGTGGTTGTGGTAAAAGTACTTTAACGGTAAATTTAGCGGCCCTTCTAGCATCAAATGGTAAAGATGTGATTATTGTCGATGCGGATCGTCAAGGTACATCATCTAATTGGACGCTTGATCGTCAAGAGTTGGACCTGCCACGCGTTCACCATGTGCAAGCATTTGATAATATTCGGGATACTATTTTAGATCTTGGCAAACGTTACGAGTACGTACTGGTTGATGCTGGTGGGCGTGATAGCCGCGAGCTTCGCACAGGTTTGACTGCGGTTGATATTTTATTGGTTCCCTTTAGGCCTTCACAGCCAGATTTAGATGTTCTACCAAGTCTGCAAGAAATTATCACATTATCTCGAGATTATAATCCTAAGCTGAAGGTGAGAGCCGTTTTAACACTTGCTCCAACTAATCCATCGGTTAAGGAAGTTGAAGAAGCTCAAGGTTACTTAGCCGATTATCACGAGCTATTGTTGTTAAACAGTATTATCCGGGATAGAAAGGTGTATCGTGACTCGATGAGCATGGGACGCGGTGTGGTTGAGATGGATAATGACAAAGCTAAACTTGAAATAAACCAATTATGGGAGGAATTACATGGTAACTAGACGTAAGCCAAAAACAACACAAAACAGTCCAGCGGCTAATAACGAAGAAACGGTAGAGAAGTCAAGCACTGACACAGTTAGTGAAAAACCTTCTGCGCCGGCAACTGAGAAAAAACAGCCGCCAGCTAAGAAAGAACCCGAACCGAAAGTACATATCGGTCGTCGTGTTTGGCCTGATTAAATAGGGCTGTAAAACCGATAAGAACCTTGTTCTTATCGGTTTTTTTGTATCTTCTAGAATATATTGTCCAAATGTTCAGGGGGAGCAGGCATATCGCTTATTTTCTCAACCTCATTTGGTGGCATCTGTATAAAGTATCCTCTACTTTTTAGACCATTCAAAACTTCAGTTGAATCTTCACGCCCCATTTTTCGATCTGTCGTCAATTCAAAGTCAATGACGTGCTCTGGTTCTCCAAACATGACAAGCAGTTCGTTGGGCAATTTATCAAGCCCATTTTCTTGTGGTACAAATAAGTATAACTCGTTTTTTTTCGAACTTTTAAAAGCTGAAACTAGCATGGGTTGCATAATTACTCCGCTCAGGTGTGTTTAAAATGTATTTTATCATACACCTCAAGCTGCCCAGCTAATTTGAAGTTCAAGCCAAGTGATTTATAGGGTTTTACAACTAAAATAGTGTTTTCCGTGAGTTTACTGAACGACGAACAAAATTCGTTTAATCTTTAAACAGGATTACTTTAGAATGACTTTATTATGTTTTCATAGTGTTCGCCTGCTTAGGAGTGTTGTTGTGCATATTAAAAAATGGTTGGGATTGCCGGTTGGCGTCAGTCTGGCCTATGCCATATTGGCGGGATTCTGGATTGGGCTATCGGACTATATTCTAGCCTTTCTAGTTAAATCGCCTGAGCTACTGGTCACTTTAAGTTTGACTAAGGGATTTGTGTTTGTAGCGATTACGGCCTTGTTACTGTATGTGCTTTTAACCAGTTGGCAGGGATTGAGCCAACTTAATCGGATAGAAAAGCCGCTAATAGGTTACAACCGTTGGTTAATTGGTGGTTTTTTTCTCACAGCCTTATTGGTACCGGTTATTTCTGGAGGGTTAATTTGGAAGCAAACACCTCAGGTTGAACGTGAAACTCAAGATCGTTTAATGGCGTTTTCGCAGTTGCAAGCTGACCTGGTTAATAACTGGTTGGCTGAAAGACAAGGTGATGCAAATAACCTAGCAAGTGATGTTTTTTTATCGCAGGCTTTACAACGCTGGCTCATTGTTGAAGAGGATTCAGGCCTAGAACAAATTCTTGACCGTGTCTTTACGAATCGGATTAAAGCCTATGGATATGATGCGATAGAAGTATATTCGGGCGGTCAACTGGTTAAGTTTTGGGGTGGTCAGACCCACGCAAATTCAAACATTATAAGTGAGCTAATTGCAGATTCTGGACGATCCCAGGAGGTCATGCAAAGTAACCTCTATAAGGACGAACAGGGTGTGTTACACCTGGAATGGCTCATTCCATTTCCGGCTGAAGATATGGAACGCAGTATCGTTTTGGTGTTACATGCCTCACCGTCTGACATTTTATTAAAAGCTTTACAGCACTGGCCAGTTGCTCCAGACGGGGCTATGTCTTATTTGGTCGTTCAGGAGGCTAAGGCACCTCTATTTTTAGGTGTCAATGACGCAGGGAACGAGATTGTTAATTTTGATTGTGCTCAGTCGGCTTGGCTGTTGCAGGTGCGAAGTACATCTAACCTAGATTCTGTTATAAAAGGATGTAACGATGAAAAAATGGTCTATGGTTTTACTGAGATTAAAAATGCCAATTGGAGTGTTTATACTCAAATGACGCGTGAGCAAGCCAGGGCTCCTTTACGAGAGTTGGTGGGTTGGGTAACCTTTATTTCAAGTCTAGCTATGGTTGCTTTGCTTTTGATGTTGTGGATGATCTGGCGTCGAGAATTATTGGCACATAAGTTTGAAATTGAAACACGTACGGCTGAAAAAGACGCCTTGCTTGATTATGTCTCGCACTATGACCATGTAACCGGTTTACCGAATCGTGTACTGTTCATGACACGTTTAAGCCATCAAATAAAACAAGCCAAACGTGAGCATAAGAAAATGGCTTTAATTATGCTCGATTTAGATCGATTTAAGGATGTAAATGATAGTTATGGCCATGCGGTAGGAGATGAGTTACTGGCCGCTTTGGCTTCACGTTTATCAGACCAGCTTGGCCAAATGGATACCCTCGCTCGAATGGGCGGCGATGAGTTTGCGGTGTTAATTGAAGACTTGCCAAATACTAAGTCAGCAGAAGTATTGGCAAACCGTATTGCACAGAATATTAGTCAACCCCTTCAGCTTACACAGGGTGCGGAGGTGAGAGTCGGAGTGACTATGGGGATCAGTGTTTTCCCTGATCATGGGCAATCTGCCGATAGTCTATTGCAAAATGCCGATGCAGCCCTATACCGTGCAAAAGCCGATGGAAAAGGAGGATTTGCATTCTATAATGATGAGTTGACAGAACTTGCTCGTCAACGTGTACGCCAAGAACTACAGTTAAAACAGGCCATTTTTAAAAAACACTTAAAGCTATATTATCAGCCACAAGTTGATTTAAAAACTAACCAGATTGTTGGTGCAGAAGCTTTAATTCGCTGGCTTGATCCTGAAAAGGGTTTTATTTCGCCCTTGAATTTTATTCCGATGGCGGAAGAAACAGGAATTATTCAGGAAATTGGTGAGTGGGTGCTACGTGAAGTTTGCACCCAAGGGCAGGCTTGGTTGAAACAAGGCTATCCACCGATTCGTTTAGCGGTTAATGTATCGGCTCAACAATTGCGTCATGGTGGTGTGGAGAAGTTAATTAAAAAAGTTCTAGATGAAACGGGGTTCCCAGCACGCTACTTAGAGCTAGAGTTAACAGAGAGCGCGCTTATGCAGGAGGTATCGCATATTGATGAAACTCTAATGAAGCTACGCCAGTTGGGATTGACGTTAGCTTTAGATGATTTTGGTACGGGTTATTCTTCGTTATCTTATTTAAAGCGTTTTGCATTGGATGTGATTAAGATTGATAAGAGCTTTGTGGCCGACCTAAGTCATGAACAAAACGGCCAGCAAATTGTGAATGCGATTATTACGATGGGGCATGCGCTGGGCTTGTGTGTATTGGCAGAAGGTGTTGAAAATACAGACCAATTAACTTATTTAATAGAGCACGATTGTGATCTATATCAAGGGTTTTTGGTCAGTCAAGCAATTCCAGCAGACGACTTTATCCAGCTATACCAGAAAAGTTTAGCGAAATGAAATCGCAAGGGTTAGGAAGGCTTGCTTGACCCTTCTGAAACTTTTACTTAATATTGCCAGCTTTTGAATCGTGCTCAAATAGCAAGATGTGAAATTGATTTGGCCGAGCAGAACATAAGAGAGAAATATCGAATGATGAAATTGGGAAAAAAAGTATGTGTGTTAGGCGGGTCAGGGTTTGTAGGGCGTGCCGCTATATCGGCTTTAACTGAAGCTGGTTATCAGGTCACGGTAGCTGTGCGTCGTGTCGAACGTTATCGCGAGCTAGCTCTAATTCCAGGAGTACACTTAGTAGCTCTTAAAAACATTACAACCGATACGTTGGTGGCCCTGTTTAAGAGTCACGATACGGTTATTAACTTATATGCTGATCAAAGCAATCGTACAGAAAGTGTTGAAGAAGCAAATTTCGTCAGTGTTACTCAAACGATTAAGAGAGCGGCTGAACAATTGGGAGTAGCTCGTTTAATTCAATTATCCCAAATTGGCGCCAATGCCTCTCAAGCCAAGTCGGACTGGCTGCGTGTATTGGGGGAAGCCGATGGCATAATTCACAACATGGCATCTAGTAAAACGACCATTTTGCGAGCGGGTTTATTAATTGGAGAAGGTGATAATTCCACTCAACTGTATAAGGCTCAGTTAGCTCGTTTTCCAGTGATGATGGTGCCTAATGCGGATAAACAAATTCAGCCTCTTTGGGTTAAAGATTTTGCGCGCGCACTGGTGGTTTCGATTAAAAATCCTGCTTGTTTTAATGCTAAAGTTGAAGTGGCTGGTGAGGAGCGTATGACGGTTATGGATTTGGCCGAATGGGTTAAGGGCTTTATGGGCTTAGAGTCCACTAAATTGTTACCTATGTGTCAAGCAAATGCTAAGTTTATGCTTTGGCTAGGTTGGCTAGCTCCGTTTAAGACCGTGAACACTTATCAGCAAAAACAGTTAGCGGTAGACTTGGTGAGTCAGCAGGATTTTTCGACTCAGTTTGGCTTTGAGCCAACTAGCATTGAACGTATTTTGTCGAGCTATGTAGTGCCGCACAAAATTCGCCAGCGTTATGAATTCTTTCGTGGGCATGCCGGGCGTAAATCAAGCGAGTTTAAGTAATTATGCAGGTCTACCTAGTTGGAGGAGCGGTTAGGGATGCGATGTTACAAATCCCTGTTCAAGATCGTGACTGGGTAGTGGTTGGTGCTACTCCAGATGCCATGTTGGCTTTGGGCTGCAAGCAGGTGGGAGTCGACTTTCCTGTATTTCTTCACCCTGAAACACAAGAAGAGTATGCTTTAGCTCGTACCGAGCGTAAGTCAGGTCACGGCTATCACGGTTTTGAAGTGAACGCATCACCTGAGGTCACTCTTGAAGAAGATTTAATGCGTCGCGACTTGACTATTAACGCAATGGCGATGACTCAATCCGGTCGTTTGATTGATCCTTATGGTGGTGAGCAGGATTTACAAGAGCGACGGCTACGTCACGTTTCGCCAGCTTTCACCGAGGATCCACTCAGAGTATTAAGAGTTGCACGTTTTCGTGCTCAATTATCCGATTTCGATTTTCGGTTAGCGGATGAAACTCGTGCGTTATTGTGTGAGATGTCATCAGGGGGTGAGTTAGATGACTTAGTGCCTGACCGTGTCTGGCAAGAGGTTTCCAAGGCCTTGTTAACTAAGCGCCCCAGTTGGTTTTTCAGATGCTTACGTGAAGTGGGCGCCCTAAGTATATTATTTCCTGAACTAGACAAGTTATTTGATGTGCCACAATCCCCCGTGCATCATCCAGAAGGTGATGCCGGTACACATACGATGATGGTGCTGGACGCCGCCACTCAATTATCCGATTCGTTAGATATTCGATTTGCAGCGTTGGTACATGATCTAGGAAAAGCTTTAACTCAGCCTGACTTCTGGCCGAAGCACCCCGGACATGAGCAGGCTGGTGTCGCTTTGATCAGCCGTTGGGCGAAGATTTATCCGGTTCCTAAATCGACACTTCAGTTGGCTTTGCGTGCAACTGAATGGCATGGTTGGATTCATCGTGGTGGCTTGGATATGTCACCAAAAGATATGTTAAAAGTGATAAAAGGCTGTGATGCAATGCGTCAACCAGAACGCTTTGAACAGTTGTTAACCGTGTGTGAGGCCGACCATCATGGCCGTTTGGGTTTTGAACTTGAAGAGTATAGGCAAAAAAAATTCTGGCTTGGTGCCGTTGAAGCTTGCCATCAAGTGGACGCCAAAGCCCTGGCGGATAGCGGTTTAAGTGGTGAAAAAATTGGTTTGGCGATTGAACAGCAACGCTTAGCGAGACTGGATAATTACAAAACGCATTTAATCACGACCAAAAACTCGGTGGAGTCGCATGGATAGCCGTCAGTTAACTCGGTTGGCGACTTACGCTTCTGTGAGCGTTGCCTTAACCCTGATCGTCACTAAATTACTCGGCTGGTGGGTAACTGGTTCGGTAAGTATTTTGGCTTCCTTGTTGGATTCAACCTTGGACGTGGTCGCATCCGTGATGATTTTATTTGCGGTGCGTCTAGCGCAAGTTCCAGCCGATTCAGAACACCGTTTTGGCCATGGTAAGGCTGAGCCATTAGCGGCACTGGCTCAAAGTGTTTTTATCGCCGGCTCAGCTTTTTATCTACTCGTTTATGCTGTTGGGCGTTTGATCAACCCAGAAAGTATTCAGCAAGTACCGCTTGGTATTTGGATTATGGTATTTTCGATGATATTAACCAGTGCTTTGGTTTTATTCCAGCGTTATGTCGTTCGTCAAACCCAATCCACCGCAATTAAGTCGGACTCTCTGCACTATATTACCGATATTGCTGCCAACGCATTGGTGGCGGTAGGTTTAATTGTTGCGTTATGGAGCTTTGAGTGGGTTGATGCTCTACTGGCGATTTTTATTGCGTTGTTTATTGGTTGGAGTGCCTTAAAGCTGGCCAAAGAATCGGCGAATCAACTGCTGGACATTGAGTTGCCTGATGAAATGCGGGAACATATTCAGCAGATTATATTATCACACCGCGGCGTGGAAGGCTTTAATGACTTGCGTACTTATCGTTCAGGCCCGAATATGTTTATTCAAGTAGATTTGGAGTTGGATGACCGAATGCCTTTGGTAAAAGCGCACCGTATTGCGGAAGAAGTCACAGAGCGTATTCAAGGGGCATTTCCTCAGGCCGATGTGTTGATTCACCAAGAGCCGGTGAGTTTACGTTCAGATCCAGAGCACCATCAGTGGGGCGTGTCATAACCACCAGGCCTGGTGGTTAATTTGATTTGCATAAGAGTAGATTTAACGCTATTTATCTATTGCTTTATATACAAAGGGTTCCGAATGTCTGTGTCGCCTAAAATCAAAGTTTGGCTTTGGCCGTTGTTAATTGTGTTGCTGTCGATTGCAGTCTTTCAATATTTGAAGGCCACCAAACCGAAAGTCGCTGCTACCGAAATCACTGAGCGCGCGTGGGGTGTGGAAGTTATGAGCCTGACTCAGCAGGACTGGCGGCCTAATCATACCTTGTACGCACGAGTTGAATCGAATCAACGAATCAAACTCGTTGCGCCTTTGGCGGCTGAAGTTAAACATTTGCCTTTTAAGGAAGGAGCTTTTTTTAAGTCAGGCGATACCTTATTGCAGCTGAACCCATTAGAAGTTGACCTGGCCTTGCAAACTGCTCAAGCCGAATTTGATGAAGCCCAAGGCGCTTTTCAGGCGGAGCAACAGGCTCAACAAACCGAACATAAGCGTCTAGAACAAGAGCAAACGTTATATCAAATCAAGCAGTCAGATCTGGCTCGAAATCAACAGTTAGTTGAACGTAACTTAGCTTCTGAATCCAGTGTCGATCAAGCTCGTGATGCATTGGCACGGCAGGCTTTAGCCTTAATGAATGCGCGTTTAGTTGTGGATCAGCAGGCGGTTAAGTTAAAACAGCTTCAAGCGCGATTAGACCGTGCTCAAGCAAATTTGAATCGCACAAAACTAAATGTAAGTCGTTCACATGTCAAAGCCGATGTCGCTGGTCGAGTGCTGCAAGTATCAGTAGCAGAAGGCGACCAAGTCAATGCCAACACCTTGGTGCTTGAATATTATCCACTGGACTCTTTAGAGTTGCGCTCCAAACTACCGACCAAGACACGTTTAAAAATTCAGCAAGCATTGGATGAAAAACAATCAATTCGTGCATTATATGACGTTCGTGGCGATCAAATGGCGTTGCCATTAGTACGTTTGGGTGGTGAAGCAACAAGTTCCGGTTTGGATAGTTTCTTTAAAGTGCCACCTGAACTAAGTCATTTGCGTCCGGGGGATGTGTTAGAGATTGTGCTGGAAATGCCTACGCAGCAACAAGCTTTTGCTGTACCTTACAGTGCGCTTTATAGCAGTGACCGTGTTTATGTGGTGGAAGATCAGCGATTGGTTGCGCGTTCGGTTTCAGTCGTAGGTGAAGTTGAAATAGATAATGTGCGATGGGCTTTGATTGAAGGTGAGCTGTCTGAGGGAGATCAATTAAGTGTGACGCATCTACCCAATGCAATTTCCGGACTATTGGTAACACCGCAATCGTTTAACGGGCAGCGTGGTCGTCGATGAAACCGACGAATAAACCCACCTCTTACGGACTGATTGGCGTATTTGTTCGTCATAAAGTCGCGTCTAACTTATTAATGATCTTGATGATTCTGTTAGGGGTCGTAGCCTTAATGAAGTTAAACGTGCAGTTTTTTCCAAACTTCAACCTAGATTACGCTCAGGTTCGAGTGATCTGGCCTGGTGCCAATGCGCAAGATGTCGAAAAAAGCATAACAGACCCGATTGAACGGGTTTTGCGTAATGTTGAAAACCTCGATGAAATGACATCAACCTCGTCACTGGGTGCATCTTTAGTGACTCTGAAGTATGTTGAAGGCACCGATATGATTGAGGCGGTTGATCAAGTTCGCCAGCGCGTATCGGAATTGCGTAACTTACCTCAGGATATTCAAACCCCAGTTGTTGAGCGTCTTATCCGTTACGAGCCAGTAGCAAAGGTGTTGGTAATGGGACAGCCGGGTGAGGAGGATCGTTTACGTTATTTGGTGCGCGAGTACGAACGTACCTTATTAGATATGGGGATTGATAAAATTGAGTTTCGAGGTCGCCCTTTGGAAGAAATGGCGATTGAGATCGACATGGCCTCGATGGCGAAGTTTGACCTGAGTTTTGATAAGGTAGCCGGTCAAATCAATAGCTTGAGTCAAGATGTACCGGCGGGTCGGTTTGGTGATCAAGATACAGCAAGGGATTTGCGCGCAATAGAGCAGCGTCGAAGTGAACAAGGGTTTCGAGATTTGCCTTTACGTGTCGGCGATACAGAATACTTAGAGCTTGGTGAATTGGCTGAGGTCACCTTAAGACCCGTTCGGGATGCAAGCTACTTAGTCGTTGAGGGGCGTCCCGCCATTGAAATGGCACTGCAGCGCGCCGAATCTGGGGATACCCTAGTGTCTTCAGGCATTATGCAAGATTGGTTGACAGAAACAAAACCTCAGTTACCAAAAGGCGTCGAGCTTAGGGTTTATGACGAAACATGGTCCTTGGTTAAAGAGCGGATTATGCTATTAGTCAATAATGGTGTGGGCGGCTTGATTCTGGTATTGATCATTCTATATATCTTTTTAAATGGTCGAGTTGCCTTTTGGGTTGCACTGGGTATTCCGGTCTCCTTTATGGCTACTATGATGGTGTTGTATTTAGCCGGTGGCAGCATCAATATGATGAGCCTGTTCGCTTTGATTATGGCACTGGGGATTATTGTCGATGACGCGATTGTTGTAGGTGAAGACACCTTGACCCATTATGAACAAGGTGAACCCTCGGTCGAAGCTGCCGAAGGTGGGGCCCATCGAATGTTTACACCGGTTATGGCGTCCTCCCTGACTACCATTGCCGCTTTTTTACCCTTGATGATGATTGGGGCAGAAATAGGGGCCATTTTATTTGCGATTCCGATGGTGATTGTATCGGTCATTTTGGTTTCGCTAATTCAATGTTTCTTAGTGTTACCAGGCCATTTACGCTTTGGCTTGCGTCACGGAAAACCACTAAAATCCAATCGATTGCGTGAGCGCTGGGATAATGCGTTTAATCATTTCAGGCAATCTCAATTTCGCCAGGTTATACGCTGGGTATTGCAAAGCCGAGCAACGGTGTTGGCACTGGCGATGGGGTTAATTGTCGTAACGATTGGTTTGATCGCCGGTGGGCGTATGGGCTTTACGTTTTTCCCTTCCCCTGAATCCGACAAAATCAATGCTTCAATTCAGTTTGTATCTGGCACGCCAGAAGCGGTAACCGCGCAGTTTATTGATCGGGTTTACAATGCATTGCTGGAAACCGAGAAAGAGTTAGAGCCAGGTATTGTCAAAACTGCGGTAGTTGCGTACAACCAGGGCTCGGGTTCATCAGGTTCGGTATACGGTACAATCAATGTTGAGCTGCTAGGCCCAGATCGTCGTCATACCCGTAATGCAGAGTTTATCCGTAGCTGGACCTCTAAGGTTGACCCTATGCCAGGCCTGGAAAACTTTAACGTGGTATCACAAGTAGGCGGGCCGCCCGGCCGCGATATTCAAATTCAATTTACCGGTGGTAGCCCACAAAACCTTAAGCAAGCATCATTAGACTTGCAACAAGTCTTAGACGACATTGAAGGTGTGAGTGGTTTATCAGATGATCTGCCTTATGGTCGTGAGCAAATGGTGTTTAAATTAACGCCAATTGCGCAGGCTATGGGTTTCACTTATCAGTCAGTTGGGGCGCAGTTAAGCTCCGCCTTTTCTGGGCAGTTGTCACAGATTTATACACTTGGCGAAGACGAAATTGAAGTTCGTGTAATGTTGCCGCGTGATCAGCAGGAACAACTTGCAGTATTGAATGCAAAACAGTTAATCAGTCCATCTGGCGAGCGTGTCCCTTTAAGCAATGTCGTGACTTGGCAAACTCGACAAGGGTTTGATGTGATGCGCCATTTTAATGGCAAGTTGGCGGTGACTGTGTTGGGTGATGTGGATCGAAGTTTGAATAGTGCGAATCGCATTCTGGCGAATTTAGAGCAAGATGTGCTTCCACAGATTAGGCAGAAATATGGGGTTCATTATAGCTTGGAAGGTACAGCTAAGAACCAGCAAAAAACCTTTGGCGATATGATGCTGGGTTTGTTCATCGGTATGGCTTTGATTTATTTAATTCTAGCGTGGGTCTTTGAGTCCTATGGATGGCCTTTAATTGTGATGATGGCGATTCCGTTAGGCTTGATAGGGGCTATTCTAGGTCATTATTTTATGGGTGTGAGTTTGACCATCTTATCCATGTTTGGGTTCTTTGGTTTGGCCGGTATTGTGGTAAACAACTCTATTATTCTGGTAACTTTCTACAAACGCTTGCGAGAAGAAGGCATGGCGGTAAATGAAGCACTTGAAGAGGCCTCAGTGCAGCGCTTGCGTGCAGTATTAGTTACATCCTTAACCACCATTGCCGGTTTAACTCCTTTGTTGTTTGAAACCTCCTTGCAGGCGCAGTTTTTGATTCCTATGGCTATTTCAATTGCATTTGGTTTGATGTTTGCCACGGTGCTTATTTTATTGGTGATTCCAGCCTTGTTATCACTATATGAGAGTGCAAGCACAAATATTTCTTATAAAATTCAATCGCTTCGAACGGATTAATAAGACCCTTCTAAGCCGCATTCTACCGGCTTAGCACGCCTTTTTTTAGTCAAAAAAAAGGCGTGCTATCTTTTTGCAATATTCGCATTTTTCTTGAAGAAATTTTGTTTTTGAGCGAGAATAGCGGATTAAGTTTATTCTGGATAAGGCTGTATGAAACGCCGAAACTTCTAGAACCCCCGAATTTTTTTCAAAATTGAGGAAGTTGATATGCCAACTCGTAGAGATTTAGCTAACGCGATTCGTGCGTTAAGTATGGATGCCGTACAAAAAGCCAAGTCAGGTCACCCAGGCGCGCCTATGGGCATGGCTGATATAGCTGAAGTACTGTGGAATGGCCACATGAAGTACAACCCAAAAAATTCAAACTGGGCAGATCGTGACCGTTTTGTGTTATCAAATGGTCATGGCTCAATGCTGATCTACTCTCTACTACATTTGACCGGTTTCGACTTGGGTATGGAAGATATCAAGCAATTCCGTCAGCTACATTCTAAAACGGCTGGTCACCCAGAGTATGGTTATGCCGATGGTATTGAAACTACGACTGGGCCACTAGGTCAGGGCATTACCAATGCGGTTGGTATGGCCATTGCAGAGCGTACTTTAGCGGCGCAGTTTAACCGTCCGGGCCATGCAATTGTAGATCACCACACTTATGCCTTTATGGGCGATGGCTGTTTGATGGAGGGCTTGTCTCACGAATCTTGCGCGATGGCCGGAGCTCTAGGTCTTGGCAAATTAGTCGCTTTCTGGGATGACAATAATATCTCAATCGACGGACACATTGACGAGTGGATGGAGCAAGATGTGGCGGGTCGTTTCGAGTCTTATGGCTGGCACGTTATTCGTGGTGTAGATGGTCACAATGCCGATGCAATTGATGCGGCAATCCACGAAGCCAAGTCTATTCAAGACAAGCCGACTTTAATTTGTACTAAAACCACCATCGGTTTTGGTTCGCCAAACCTATGCGGTACGCACGACTGCCACGGTGCACCACTGGGTGATCAAGAAATCGCATTAACGCGTGAAAACTTAGGCTGGAAGCACGAGCCATTCGTTATCCCACAAGAAATCTATGATGGCTGGGATCACACTAAGAAAGGCGCGGATGAAGAAGCTGAATGGAATGCATTATTTGAAGATTATGCGAAAAACTATCCTGATTTAGCGAAAGAGTTCAAGCGTCGTATGGCGGGTGAATTACCAGCTAACTTTGAAGTTGAAATGGATAAGTTTATTGCTAAGACGCAAGCAGATATGCCAAATATCGCTTCACGTAAAGCGTCACAAAATGCGATTGAAGCGATGGGTCCATTGCTACCAGAAATGTTTGGTGGTTCAGCGGATTTAACCGGTTCAAACCTAACCAACTGGTCAGGCACGGTTAAAGTGAACAAAAACACACCAAACGGTAACTACCTGTCTTGGGGTGTACGTGAATTTGGTATGGCACACATGATGAACGGTATGGTTCTGCATGGTGGCTTCAAAGTTTATGGTGCGACTTTCTTAATGTTTATGGAATTCATGCGTAACGCATTACGTATGTCGGCTTTGATGAAGATCGGTACTATCTATGTTTACACTCACGACTCAATCGGTCTAGGTGAAGATGGCCCAACACATCAGCCAGTTGAGCAAATTGCGACCATGCGCATGATTCCTAACTTCCAAACCTGGCGTGGTTGTGATGCGATCGAATCAGCCGTATCTTGGAAAGTAGCCATGATGCGTGGCAATGCGCCAACAGCGTTAGTCTTCTCTCGTCAAAACCTAACGCCAATGGAGCGTACCCCAGAGCAAGTTAAAATGATTGAAAAAGGCGGTTATGTCTTGAAAGATTGCCAGTGCTCAGGCGCTTGCGATGCTGATTTGATTATCATCGCAACGGGTTCTGAAGTTGAGCTGGCAGTAAAAGCCGCTGATGCGATCACAGCAAAAGGCAAGAAAGTACGTGTTGTATCTATGCCTTGCCCAGATATGTTTGATATGCAAGACCAAGCTTACAAGGATTCGGTCTTGATTCCAGGTGTAAAACGCTTGGCAGTAGAGGCGGGTGTAACGGATTTCTGGCGTAAATATGTTGGCCTAGAAGGTGATGTTGTCGGTATCGACACCTTCGGTGAGTCAGCGCCAGCCGGTGAACTATTTAAAGAATTTGGTTTCACCGTTGAAAACGTTGTATCGAAAGCCGAAGCATTAATCGGGTAATAAAGTTTTATTTTTAAAGTTTAACTCGTCAGTTTCTGGCGAGTTTGTTGTGTTTGAAACCCGGTTTTAAACACCTCATCAATTAGGAGAAAGCTATGTCAATTAAAGTTGGTATCAATGGTTTCGGCCGTATCGGTCGTATGGCATTCCGTGCCGCGGCTAAAGATTTTCCAGGTATCGAAATCGTCGCGATTAACGATTTGTTAGACCCAGAATATTTAGCCTATATGTTGAAGTACGACTCTGTACACGGCAACTTCAATGGTGACGTTTCAGTAGAAGGCAATAACATGATTGTTAACGGTAAAAAAATCCGCTTAACAGCTGAGCGTGATCCGGCTAACTTGAAGTGGGATGAAGCGGGCGTTGATTTGGTTATCGAATGTACAGGTTTCTTCTTAACTGAAGAATCTTGCCAGGCACACATCCAAGCAGGCGCGAAGAAAGTAGTTCAATCTGCACCTTCAAAAGACCACACTCCGATGTTTGTTTATGGCGTTAACCACAATGAATATGCTGGACAAGCGATTGTTTCTGCAGCGTCTTGTACAACAAACGGTTTAGCACCTGTTGCTAAGGTATTAAATGACAACTTTGGCATCAAGCGTGGTTTGATGACGACTGTTCACGCAGCAACGGCTACTCAGAAAACCGTTGACGGTCCATCACAAAAAGATTGGCGCGGTGGTCGTGGTATTTTAGAAAACATCATCCCATCTTCAACGGGTGCGGCTAAAGCAGTAGGCAAAGTATTGCCAGCGCTAAACGGTAAATTGACTGGTATGGCTTTCCGTGTACCAACTTCTGACGTATCAGTGGTTGACCTAACCGTTGAACTAAACAAAGATGCAACATACGAGCAAATTTGTTCAGCGATGAAAAAAGCCTCAGAAGGTGAAATGAAAGGCGTTTTAGGTTATACCGATGAGTCTGTAGTTTCTACCGACTTCCGTGGTAATAGCCACCCATCAATTTTTGATGCGGGTGCGGGTATTGCACTAGACGGTACTTTCGTAAAAGTAGTGGCTTGGTACGATAACGAGTATGGCTATACTTGCAACATGATGCGTGTTGTTCAACACGTTGGTAAGTAAGGGGAAAGCTATGTCTTTTATTCGTATGGCTGACTTGGATCTTAAAGGCAAGCGCGTATTAATTCGTGCGGACCTTAACGTTCCTGTTAAAGGCGGCAAAGTTACCTCTGATGCACGTATTCGAGCGTCTATGAAAACATTTGAAGCGGCTATGAAAGCCGGCGCTAAGGTGATGGTTATGTCACACCTTGGTCGTCCGGAAGAAGGCGTCTTCTCTGAAGAAAACTCTTTGGCACCCGTAGCGGCTGATTTATCAGCTAAGCTAGGCAAGGAAGTTCGCTTAATTAAAGACTACTTAGATGGCGGCTTTGATGTAGCAGAAGGTGAATTGGTTCTCCTTGAAAACGTACGTTTTAACGTAGGTGAGAAAAAGAATACCGAAGAGCTATCAAAGAAATATGCGGCTTTATGTGATGTATATGTGATGGATGCTTTCGGTACGGCACACCGTGCACAAGGTTCGACTCACGGCGCTGGCGTTTATGCACCTGTTGCTTGTGCTGGCTTGTTGCTAACTGAAGAATTGGATGCTTTAACAAAGGCTCTGAAAGAGCCAGCACGTCCTTTAGTTGCAATTGTTGGTGGTTCTAAAGTATCAACTAAGTTAACCGTTTTAGAGTCTTTGTCTACCGTTGTGGATCAGTTGGTTGTAGGTGGTGGTATCGCCAATACCTTCATTAAGGCTGCAGGCCATAATGTAGGTAAATCTCTTTGTGAAGACGATTTAGTGCCTACCGCTAACAAGCTAAATGACATCATGAATGGTCGTGGAGCTTCAATCCCTTTAGCAAAAGATGTTGTAACTGGCAAAGAGTTTGCTGAAAATGCGGCAGCAGAAACGAAATCTGTTTCTGACGTAGCCGATGACGACATGATTTTCGATATTGGTCCGAAAACAGCGGCTGAGCTAGCTGAGATCATCAAAAATGCTGGAACGGTTGTTTGGAACGGTCCAGTTGGTGTATTTGAGTTTGATCAGTTTGGAGAAGGTACAAAAACCATCTCTAAAGCGATTGCTGAATCAAAAGCCTTTTCAATTGCAGGCGGTGGTGACACCTTAGCCGCGATTGATAAATATGGTATTGAAGATCAAGTATCTTATATTTCAACAGGTGGTGGCGCATTCCTAGAGTTCTTGGAAGGCAAAAAGCTACCGGCGGTTGATATGTTGGAAAAACGCGCCGCTAAGTAAGCGTGTTTATAAAGTACCAGGCCTGGTGATCCCAGGGCTGGTGCTTTCAATTTAATAAAGTATTGGCTTATGGAAGTAACAGGGTGTCTCGGGAAGTGAATTGCTGTTTAGGCCGGATGTGTCTATTCCCCGCTTAGGGGTAACAGTTTATTTTGCGAGCCATCTTACTGAGCATAAGCCCTTTTAAGAAAGGAAAAGTAATTTAATGGTCACCTCAATGAGAAGAACTAAAATTGTTGCTACGCTAGGTCCAGCAACGGATCGTCCAGGCGAAATTGAACGCATTATTAAAGCGGGTGTGGATGTTGTGCGTATTAACATGTCGCACGGTGCGGCGGAAGATCATATTGATCGCGCTAACTGGATTCGTGAAGCGGCAGCTAAACTTAACCGTGAAGTCGCGGTTTTGGTTGATTTACAAGGCCCAAAAATTCGAATTGCTAAGTTTAAAAACGGCCCAATCGAAGTTAAAGACGGCGATCAATTTGCACTCGATAACGCAGTTGGTACCGAAGAAGGTAACCAGCAGGAAGTCGGTTTGACCTATAAAAACCTGCCTTATGACGTTAAAGCCGGTGATTTATTGTTGTTGGATGATGGGCGTATTGTCATGCAAGTCAATCAAGTGGTTGGCGAACGTGTAGAGTGTACCGTTACTGTTGGTGGAACCTTGTCTAACAACAAAGGCATTAACTTAATGGGTGGTGGTTTATCAGCCAGTGCATTAACGGAAAAAGATAAGGAAGATATCTTAACCGCGGCCAAAATTGACGCAGATTATTTAGCTTTGTCATTTCCACGCTCAGCCGAAGATGTCGAATATTGTCGTACACTTGCAAGCCAGGCCGGTTTGAATTGCAGTATCGTATCTAAAATTGAACGTGCCGAAGCGGTCGCGGATGATGAAACATTAGATGGCATTATCTTAGCCTCTGACGTGGTGATGATTGCGCGTGGTGACTTAGGTGTGGAAGTAGGTGACGCGCAACTACCTGCTTTGCAAAAGAAAATTATTAAACGTTCACGTCAGTTGAATCGTGTCACCATCACAGCGACTCAGATGATGGAAACCATGATTGATAATGCGATTCCGACTCGCGCCGAAGTATTTGACGTAGCCAATGCGGTTATGGATGGTTCGGATGCGGTAATGCTATCTGGCGAAACAGCGACGGGTCGTTTCCCGGCTCAGGTTATTGAGACGATGGGTCGTATCTGTCATGAAGCGGAAAAGTCGCGCTCTACTCGCCATTCTACACACCGTGTTGAAGACTATTTCAGTGCAGTTGATGAAACCATTGCGATGGCCACCATGTATGCGGCTAATCACTTCAATGTTAAGTGTATCGCCGCGTTAACCGAATCAGGCAATACGCCCTTGTTGATGTCTCGTATTAGCTCGGGTATTCCAATTTTTGCGCTAACACCACACGTTGGTACGCGTCGTAAAGTTTGTATGTACCGTGGTGTCTATCCATCAATGGTTGATTACAGTGGCTTAAATGATGATGAAATTCAGCAAAATGTACTGATGCAGCTTAAAAAGTTCGGCATTGTGCAGGAAGGTGATTTAGTTATCTTGACTCGTGGCGAACAACGCGGCACTATGGGCGGAACTAATCGTTTAGAGATCGTAAAAGTCCCTTGAATCTTAAGGGAAAATAACCGGCTATCAACCAAGGTTGGCAGGTTATGAAACTAATAGAATAGGCGCTTAGTGGCGCAAGAATTTTTTTGAAACCAATAGAGGAGTTTCGCAGATGGCGATGATTACACTTCGTGAATTAATGGACTACGCAGCAGAACACCAATTCGGTATGCCAGCGTTTAACGTAAACAACATGGAACAGGTTCGTGCCATCATGCGCGCTGCAGCCGCTGTTGACTCACCGGTTATCCTTCAGGGTTCAGCTGGTGCGCGTAAATATGCTGGTGAACCTATGTTGCGTCACCTTGTACAAGGTGCGGTAGAAATGTTCCCGAACGTACCGGTTGTTATGCACCAGGATCACGGCTCAGACGTAGGCGTATGTTTACGCGCGATCCAGTCTGGTTTCACTTCGGTGATGATGGACGGTTCTTTGATGTCGGACATGAAAACCCCAGCATCTTATGAATACAATGCGGGTATCACGGCTGAAGTGGTTAAAATCGCACACGCTGGTGGTGTTTCAGTTGAAGGTGAACTAGGTTGTTTAGGTTCACTAGAAACGGGCATGATGGGCGAAGAAGACGGCCACGGTTCTGACGAAAAACTAGATCATTCAGCTTTGTTGACTGATCCAGAAGAAGCGGCTCAGTTTGTAAAAGACACTAACGTAGACTGTTTAGCGGTAGCGGTTGGTACATCTCACGGTGCTTACAAGTTTACTTCTAAGCCATCTGACGATGTATTAAAAATTGATCAGATCAAAAAGATCCATGAGCGTATCCCAACCACTCACCTTGTAATGCACGGTTCATCTTCTGTACCAGAAGAGTGGCTAACCATCATCAACAACTACGGTGGTGATATGGGTCAAACTTACGGTGTACCGGTTGAAGCGATTGTTGAAGGCATCAAGTACGGTGTGCGTAAAGTAAACATCGATACCGACCTACGTATGGCATCTACTGGTGCGATTCGTAAGCACTTAGCAGAAAATACTTCAAACTTCGATCCGCGTAAATTCTTTAAAGCGGCTGAAGATGCGATGATGGAAATCTGTAAAGCACGTTTCGAAGCATTTGGCTGTGCTGGTCACGGTTCTAAGATCAAGGCACTTGGTCTAGAAGAAATGCAAGCACGTTATGCTTCTGGTTCATTGAACCAAATCGTAAAATAAGATTTAACACCTAAATCTTATGTTATGAAAACCCAGGCTTGTCCTGGGTTTTTTTGTTTTAATAGACTCAATTTAAACAACCAGGCCTGGTGCTTAATTTATGGCAGATAAACCTAATCAATTAATTCGACACGCGACCATACGGCAGCTTCAAGTGTTTGAAGCGATCGCGAGGCATAAAAGCTTTACGCGTGCGGCTGAAGAATTACACCTAACCCAACCAACAGTTTCGATGCAGGTTAAAAAATTAGCCGATGCACTAGAGGTTGATTTGTTTGAGCTAATTGGGCGCAAAGTATTTTTAACCCAAGCTGGAGAAACCCTCTATGATGCGGCTAAAGATATTCTTGAGAAGCTTGAGGTCTCAGAAGACCATATTAAAAATCAAAAGGGCTTTTCTGGCGGACGCGTAAAATTTTCGGTTGTTTCCTCTGCACAGTATTTTGTGCCTAAAGTGATCTATGATTTTGTCGAGCGTTACCCTGAGGTGAAAGTCGCGATGAATGTAGGCAACAAGGAACAGCTACTCGAACGCATTCAAAAAAATGAAGACGATTTTTATATTCTAGGTGAACCATCCGATGCTCTGAATATCGAATCCTACCAATTGGCCCCTAATCCTTTGGTTTTTATTGCCCACAAGTCGAACCCTTTAGCAAAAAAATCGAAAATCAAACTGTCTGAGTTGGCAAATGTGCCGTTCTTGATGCGAGAAAAGGGATCGGGCAAACGTGCACAAGTAGAAAAAGCGTTTCAAAAACAAAACTTCAATCCTAATATCAAAATGATTTTGGGCGGCAATGAACTGGTTCGTTTAGGCGTGTTGCAAAACTTGGGCGTTGCGGTTGCTTCACTCGCTACCGTGATAAATTACGTTGAACAAGGGGAGCTTGTCATCCTGGATGTAGAAGGGTTTCCGATTCATCGCCATTGGTATTTGGTCACATCAAAAGGGAAAATGCTATCAATCGCGGCGCAAAAATTAATTGAATTGTTAAAAATTGAAATTAAAAGTCTCAACAAGAAAATAGAGCAATACCTTCCCTGACTTGTTCATAGTCTATTATCTATCATTATCATGTAATATATTGATTTGTGTAAATCCTAAAACTCTATAAACTAGCCTCATTAATTTTGGGGTTATTGATTTTTATCGATAACAAATAGTCAAAGACGGGTCACCGTCTATTATTGAGGTAAGTTAAATGGATCAGTCGAATCGTTATGCTGACTTGAGTTTGAAAGAAGAAGACCTAATTGCCGGTCAAAACCATATTTTGGTGGCTTATAACATGCAGCAGGTCGCGGGTTATGGTTACCTAGAAGTGGCGGCGCATATTGCGGCCGAATCATCAACCGGTACAAACGTAGAAGTATGTACTACCGATGATTTTACTAAAGCGTTAGACGCATTGGTTTATGAGATTGATGAAGCCAATCACGTGATTAAAATTGCTTATCCGTTCGATTTGTTCGACCGTAACGGCACTGATGGCAAAACCATGTTGGTTTCTTTCCTAACTTTGGCGATTGGTAACAACCAAGGTATGGGCGATGTTAAAAACCTACAGATGGTAGATTTTTGGGTTCCAGAAACTAAATTGCACTTGTTTGATGGTCCTGCAAAAGACATTTCTGACATGTGGCGTGTTTTGGGTCGTGATTATAAAAACGGTGGTTACATCGCGGGTACGATCATCAAGCCAAAATTAGGCTTACGTCCAGAACCTTTTGCAGCCGCAGCTTACCAGTTCTGGTTAGGTGGCGACTTCATTAAAAATGATGAACCACAAGGTAACCAAGTTTTCGCACCAATGAAAAAGGTTATGCCTTTAGTGGTTGATGCGATGAAACGTGCACAAGACGAAACCGGTCAAGCCAAGTTGTTCTCTGCCAACATCACCGCAGATGACCATTACGAAATGCTTTACCGCGCGGACTACATCCTAGAAGCCTTTGGTGAGTTTGCACAAAACGTTGCATTCCTAGTTGACGGCTATGTAGGTGGTCCTGGCATGATTACAACCGCTCGTCGTAATTATCCTTCACAATACTTACATTATCACCGTGCAGGTCATGGTGCGATCACATCGCCATCTGCTAACCGTGGTTACACCGCATTTGTTTTATCTAAAATCTCTCGTTTACAAGGGGCGTCAGGTATCCACGTGGGTACGATGGGCTTCGGTAAAATGGAAGGTGGCAACGAAGACAAAAATATTGCTTACATGATCGAGCGTGATGAGTGTCAAGGGCCATTCTTCTATCAAAAATGGAACGGCATGAAGCCAACCACGCCAATCATCTCTGGCGGTATGAACGCACTTCGCCTACCGGGTTTCTTCAAAAACTTAGGTCACGGCAACATCATCAACACCTCTGGCGGTGGTTCATATGGCCACATCGACAGCCCAGCCGCCGGTGCGATTTCATTGCGCCAGTCTTATGAGTGTTGGAAGCAAGGGGCCGACCCAATCGAATTCGCGAAAGAACACAAAGAATTCGCGCGTGCGTTTGAGTCCTTCCCTGCTGATGCTGACAAAATCTATCCAGGTTGGAGAGAAAAGTTAGGCGTTCATAAATAAGCATCGCTTAAGCTAGTTAAAAACCCCTGTTAAATTCAGGGGTTTTTGCTATCCCCTATCCCAATATTTCATTGTTAATCAACCATAGGTTGTTTTTATTAAAGCACCAGGCCTGGTGGTTTAATAAAAGTAACTTCATCGTATTTTAAGAGGTCAGGTCATGGATATTCGCCAATATAACATCGAAAAAGAACCGTTTTACCAAGCACAGAACAACGAGGTTTCGTTATACCAAGCCGCTTATAATGCGCGTCTCCCGGTGATGGTTAAAGGTCCAACCGGTTGTGGTAAATCGCGTTTTATTGAACACATGGCTTGGAAATTGGGCAAACCATTAATCACCGTATCATGTAACGAAGACATTACAGCGTCTGATTTAGTTGGTCGTTTTTTATTAGACTCGAGCGGCACACGTTGGGTAGACGGACCTTTAACTATGGCCGCACGTCATGGCGCGATTTGTTATTTAGATGAAGTGGTCGAAGCACGTCAAGATACGATGGTGGTAATTCACGCGTTAACCGATCACCGTCGTGAATTGTCATTAGATAAAAAAGGCGAGCTAGTTAAAGCCCACCCAGATTTTCAATTAGTGATCTCTTACAATCCGGGTTATCAGAGCTTGATGAAGGACTTAAAGCAATCAACCAAACAACGTTTCTGCGCGCTAGATTTTGATTATGCCCCGGCTTATGTCGAAGCCGAAATTTTGGTCAAAGAATCTGGCGTGGAGTTGGAGGTCGCGAAAAAATTGGTTCAAATTGGTGAAGCCGCACGTAATTTAAAAGGCCACGGTCTGGACGAAGGTATTTCAACACGTTTGATGGTCTATGCGGCCACGCTGATTGCGCAGGGTGTTGAAAAGCAAGATGCTTGTCGTATGGCATTGGTTCGCCCGATTACCGACGATGCGGATATCCGTGAAACCTTGGATAATGCCATTAATATGGTTTTTGCTTAACTCCTTTTGAACCTCAAACACACAAAGAGCGGAAGTCACGCACTTAATCCTCGTGTGTTTGTGCCTCTGTGGTGAAAAACATGACGCTAGAATTACTTGAAACCTACCGAAAGCAACTCAACTGTGGCTTTGAGCAGGTTCAGCAACTTTTCCCCCAATGTGTCGTACAGGCTCGGGAATGTTTGTCGGAAGCTGGCTTAAATATCTATCTAGAAAAAGCTCAGCTACTTTGCAAAATGGGACGTGGCGCGGAGCCGGCCATTATATATCTAGACGAAATGCCCAGCATTGCTAGTCATTTAGGTGAAACTTCGCTGAGTGCTGTAGCCGACTATGCCTATAAATTGGCGCGCAGCCCAAACAGTAAAGCCATCGTGCCCTTTTTGCAAAGCTTGGCCTCCCTTAACCGCCGTATTGACCAAGTCGAACAGCTCAACGAATATCTGGCGATGCTGGATGATTTTATTGATCGCACTCAAACCGTGATTCATGGCCACCAGTCGATGTATGAAAGCAAAGGCCTGATCCCGATGTTGGACAAGGTTCCATTTTTAGTGGGCAAGCTTACGTTGGATGGATTAAGACGTTGGATGGATTACGGCATTAGAAATTACCAACATTTTCCAGATCAACAAGCTGAATATTTTGCGCTGCAATCCGCCGATTCTAAAAACATCATGCAACGCGAGCGTCATGGCGTCGTGTTTAAAGATGTCGAACGCCAGTTGGATATGTTACAAAGTGCGTTATGGAATCAAGAACGCATGTTTGTGAGTTTTTCGACTGCCTTTGATCAAATCAAAAAACCGATTCCCTATATTGAAGAAGATGCCATGCGTGTGCCGGATATGTACGATGATTTAAATGGCGTGTCGGGTTTAGATCGTTATCGCGCCATGCTGATGCATATGATGGCCCATTACACCTGGTCAAAACCCAGCATCGGTGACAACATGGCGCCGCAAGTACAATTGTTCCTTGAACTGTTCGAAGATTGTCGCGTCGATAGCTTAGCCATTGCGCGTTTTCCCGGTTTAAAAAAGTTATTTCTGTCTTTGCACCCGATCCCAGTTGAAGGAAGTTGTGATGAGAGCCAAGAGTCCTGCTTGCGTTATCGTTCAACTCGTTTATCGCGCGCTTTACTAGATGCGGACTTTAAGCCTAATGATGCGCTCATTGAAAATATGGTCGAACAGTTTAATCAAGTGATGCAAAAAGGCGAAAATTCGAGCATAGAAGACCTGCGCGATCTAGCGACGCATTATTTTGTTAAAAGTCGTAAACAAACGGATAGCTTGCCCAATCTGTATTTTACCGATACCGAAATTTCCTATCGTGATGACAACCGCTATTTATGGGTGTTCCATGAAGAAGGCGACGAAGCTGATGATACGGTTGAAAATGAATACAAACCAGACGATCAAGACCGAGAAATTGATCAAGATGGCGGCTTGCCACCACGTCATTACGACGAATGGGATTACATTAGTGAAACCTATCGGCCTGAGTGGACCACCGTTTATGAAAGATTGCATCCAGCCGGTGACGCCAACAAAATTGACAGCTTGCTGGCTAAACATGCCGGCCTGGTCAAACAGCTTAAGCGTGTCATTGAAATGCTCAAACCGCAAAATAAAGTGCGCGTGCGTTTTCAAGAAGAAGGCGACGAGCTCGACTTAGATGTCGCAATACGCTCACTCATCGACTACAAAAGTGGCTCACAACCTGACCCGCGCATTAACACCAGCCACACGCCAGATGGTCGCTCCATTTCGGTCATGTTGCTGGTGGATATGTCTGAATCTTTAAATCAACGTGTTGCAGGTACCGATCAAACCTTACTTGAACTCAGTCAAGAAGCTTTGGCCTTATTGGCTTGGGCGGTTGAGCAATTAGGTGATCCGTTTGCGATTGCGGGCTTTAGTTCAGATACCCGTCACGAAGTGCGATACCAGCACATCAAAGGCTATAGCGAACATTGGTCAGAGCCGGTTAAATCACGCATCGCCGCGATGCAAGCGGGTTATTCCACTCGAATGGGCGCAGCGATGCGTCACGCCGCGCATTATTTATCCGCGCAACAAACCGATAAAAAACTCATGCTAATTCTAACGGATGGCGAGCCTGCGGATATTGATGTCAAAGATCCCAAAATGCTGATTCAAGACAGCAAACAGGCGGTCACAGAGTTGGCCAATCAAGGCATCTACACCTACTGCATTAACATGGACCCAAAAGCCGATGAATATGTAGCGGACATTTTTGGTAACCACTATGCCATTATCGACAAGCTCGAACGTCTACCCGAACAGTTACCTAAATTATTTATCAATTTGACGCAGTAAGTCTATAATCACCAGGCTTGGTGATGAATAGGAGAGAACCATGTGTTTAGTAATGTTAGCCGTGGCGGTTTTGTTGTTGGTGGTTTATCTAGATAGTCATTTAATGAATTGGCATTTGGTTGAAAAACTGGATGCGCATAGTCAGATTACGTTGGCGATGGGTTGGGAAATGATTCCGGCTTTTTGGCCGTTGATTTTACTCACGGTATTCGCGACCTTATTGGTGGTATTGATTTATCAGCGCTTGGTGAATAAACGTTCATTAGGTTGCTCAACCTGTCCGACGGATTCGAATGAGTGAGTCTAATATTTTATTTTGCCCTCTTGAAAAATATTAAATAAGGAATAAAAATATCGTGTAGGTGGATTTATTCCATTTGATTCAATCACTTAATTTCATGGGGGTGAAATATGGAACTAAGTAAAATCAATCCTTGGAACTGGTTTAAACATGAAGAGCCAAATGCTTCTCAACAAGCTATTCCAGTTAAACATAAAGATTACCCTTCTCAAACCGGGTTGTCGGATATTTGGCAGTTACACCGCGAAATGGATCGGTTATTCGATCAGGCCTTTCATGGTTTTGGTTTGCCGACTCGTCGCTTAAACTCGCTGTTTTCGGCCAATAATCAGGCGGCTTTTCGACCTAACTTGAATGTGGCAAGTGACGATAAGCAATATACGGTTTCACTCGAAGCACCAGGCCTGGTGCAAGAGGATATTAAGCTTGAACTGAAAGGCCAGACCTTGTTTATTCAAGGGGAAAAGCGTTTAGAGAAAGAAGATAAGGATCAGCATTATTATCGAATCGAGCGCAGTTATGGTCAGTTTCAACGCACCTTAGACCTGCCGGATGATGTGGTGTTGGATAAGATTGAAGCCAGTATGAAAGATGGGGTACTAACCGTGGTTTTGCCAAGAGATGGTCAAGCCCCGAAAAATGGCCACCGACAAATTCCGATCAAGACCTAAATAAAAAAGCCGTGTTATTACACGGCTTTTTTAGTGCGAATGGTGTTTGTAGAGTTCAGCCGGGTCTATTATTGGGTCGGTTAAGATTTCAATTTTGTCGTCTTTAATCGCATTGTAAAAACAGTTTGCACGGCCGCTGTGGCAGGCTGGTCCAGTTTGGTCGACCAACAATAGTAAGGTATCGCCATCGCAGTCCAAACGGGCTTCTTTAAGCGTTTGGATTTGACCAGAAGCTTCACCTTTGCGCCAGTAGTTTTGGCGTGAGCGCGACCAATAACAAACACGTCCGGTTTGTAAGGTTTCTTCGAGTGCGGCCAAGTTCATATAAGCCAGCATTAAGACTTCACCCGTATCGTGTTGCTGTGCTATGGCTGGCATTAAACCATCGGCATCAAATTTTAAATGGGTTTTGAGTTGTGCCCAGTCAAACTGATCACCTTTTTTGGCGTGCTCTAAACTTAAAAAATTGAGTTCCGACATGACTAACCTTTGTGTTATTTGCGTTTTGCGTTGGCAAAAGCCTGGGCAAATAAATTATTGCTGACGGCTTTTTTCTCGGTTGGCGAGGGTTTTTTCTCATTGATTTGTGAGTTACGCCCGAGTTTTAACATAGCTAGCATCAGCTCAGCCGTCGCGCGCGCATCCGCTAACGCATCGTGCGCATCACCCGGAAATGGCTGGCCTAGTACTTTTTCATAAGCGACTGTTAGCTTCGGGGTTTTCCAGAACCAATACATGCGCTCAGAATGCCAGCGCATCGCACCGACCAATTCTTTGCTGAGTTCGGCGACATCTAACCATTTGTTGTAGTCGAGCTCGAACTCGAGCATTTTCTTATTCGCCGAGTTTTGTAAATAGGCAAAGTCACTTTCGGTGCTGTAGGCCAGGATAATATCAGCTTCAAGTAATACCTTGTGAATCTCATCCCAACACTGTGCGAACAACGGCGCTTCTTGCACCATTTCAGTTGAAATGTTGTGCTTTTCATTTTCAGGAATGTCATAACCTGGGTTGATCAGCTGGTTTAGGATTTCTTTACCGTCTAAATCGCAGATCGAAATTTGGATGACATCGGCTTCGGGATTGGTCGAAATATCGGTGGCTTCTATATCCAAGCACAATACACGTTTACCTTTAAGGTCTTTATCATGTTGTTTAAGCTTGAATAACGCATCATTACGGTTTTCTTTGATCAGTGGAATCACTTCAGATTGAGTGAATTCGCTGATTAAGGCTTCAATCGCCAACTGAGCTTTATTCATGGAACGAGTTAATGCAGCCCGTACGGTTTCATCTTCAGACGCACGTTGAATAAATTCTTCGCAGCTGACGACTTCATCTTCAGCAATGATGAGTTGATCTAATGCGGTATGCGCAATTTTTTTGGTGTTGTAATCAAACTGTTCTAGGGGCGGAATGCGTAGACCAGCAGATAGTAGAGCTTTTTCACCTTTTGCCGGAGAGGCTACGAGCTGAACGCCTTTGATATCCAGTCCATCGGAGGCCGTTACGGCAACAATGTATTCTTTTAAAGGTTGGTTACGTTTATCAAATAAAATCAGTTGCGCTTGGCTCATAATGGTGGGATTCAGCTTAAGTGTAAAAAACCGTCATTTTATCAGTAAGGGGTGAGTTTGTCGGGTTTTTTACAGACGTGTCGGACACCACCAGGCCTGGTGGTGACGAGAAAGGGTATTTAGAAGCGTTCTGCTTCAGTAACGTTTTTGGTGCGCTCGACTTGTTTGAGTTTGATGTGCAGGGCTGCCTTGGCCATCAAATGCGCACTAACTGGTGCGGTGATAAAGAGAAAGAGCGTGATCAATATTTCATGCAGACTGGCATGGTCTGTTTTAAATGTAAAATAAAGTGCAGAAGCCAATAAAATCGCGCCTACACCTAAAGTGGTGGCTTTTGTTGGGCCGTGTAAACGCATAAAAAAATCCGGCAGTTTGTATAAACCCACCGAACCTACCAGGGTAAAAAATGCGCCGATTAATACCAGCAAAGCTAAAATCCATTCCAACATATTGCTTCCTTATTCCATGATATCGCCGCGTAATAGGTATTTGCTTAGAGCCACTGTGCCCACAAACCCCATCACCGCAATTAACAGTGCGGCCTCAAAGTAGAGCGCGCTTCCTAAGTGGAGCCCGAGCAAAATGAGAAGCGCAATGGCGTTAATATAAAGCGTGTCTAACGCTAAGATACGATCAGGAAGATCTGGCCCTTTGACTAAACGAACCAAGCTAAGAACCAGCGCTAAGCTGACCAGTGCAAATGCAATCGGTAAAACCGTGGCTAGCATGATACAAATACCTCCATCAGTGGTTTTTCATAACGCTGTTTGATTTCATGAGTGGTCGCTTCAATATCTTCAACATGCAAGCCATGCACCAATAGCTGACGCTTGTCGGCTGATAAATCACAAGATACGGTACCCGGTGTTAATGAAATGGTGTTGGCCAACAAGCTGATACCAATTGGGCTGGTTATATCTAAGTCAATACAGATAAAGCTGGGTTGTAAGCGCTCATTTTTACCCAAGATTAGCTTAGCAACAGTAAAGTTGGCCACCAAAATATCCCATAACACCACCAGGATAAACTTGAGCAAGGTAAGTGGTTTATGAAGGCAAATCTTTTCAGGCCAAAAGCTGGAGGTTAGCCATGGAATAAAGGTCGCCAACATAAAGCCTAAAACAATATGCCCGGCCGACATGGTGTTGTTAAGCAATAACCAGGTAGCCCAAAGAACCAACATTAAGATTGGATGCGGAAACAGTTTCTTAATCATTATTCAACCCTCTGTGTCGCCGGTGTCGATAAGACCGCTTCAATATAAGTCGCGTTGTCAAAAACTTGGATCGATACCAGCTCGGTGTAAGCTGTAACCGGGTTGGCAAAGATGACTAAGATTGGGCTGATGGCCAATAAACCAATCACCGCACCCAAAGCAGCGACATTGAGTGGTTCACCCGGCAAGACATCCACTGGTTGGGTGCGATAAAACAGTAACGAACCTGCTCGTGCCATCGCAATAATCATTAACAGACTGGCGACAAGCACAACAGCCAGTATGGCGAAGAACCAGCTGTTTTCTAGGGCGGCGGCTAAAATCAAAACCTTACCAAAAAAGCCCGATAAAGGCGGCATGCCCGTCATCGCCACTGCGCCAAACATAAACACACTGCCGATTAAGATGGCGTTAGGAATAATCGGGGCAGGCTCAAAACGATCCTCATGCACTCCGCGTCCGCGCGAAATTATATCCGCAAGTAAGAACATGCCACCTGCGATGAGAGTGGAGTGAATTAAGTAATATAAGGTGGCGGCCAGAGCTTGTGGGCTGTTAAGACCAACGCCGATTAACAGGGTTGCTACCGAAGCTAATACTAAATAAGCCACTTGTTCGCGTAATCCTCGCGCGGCCATTACTCCGAATGCAGCTAGTAACAAGGTGATTAAACCTAAACCGAGCACCCAAGGGGTGTAGAAACTGGCTAAATCACCGGCCTGCTCACCAAAAATGGTGCCATGTACGCGGATAATAGAGTAAATTCCAACCTTGGTCATAATCGCAAATAGTGCGGCTACTGGTGCCGAGGTTTGTGCGTAGGCATTCGGCAACCATAAATATAATGGGAACATCGCAGCCTTAACGCCAAATACCACTAACAGCAATAAACCGGCAGCGGCAATCAAGCCTAAGTCTTCTGCAGGCGCGACCGATATTTTGGCGGCCATATCGGCAATATTTAGTGTGCCGACCGCACCGTAGAGCGCACCAACAGCAAACAAGAATAAGGTTGAGCCAATCAGGTTAATCACCACATAATGTAAACCCGCCTTGGTGCGTAAGCGCCCACCACCATGCAAAAGCAAACCATAGGAGGCGAGTAGTAAAACTTCAAAGAACACAAACAGGTTAAACACATCACCCGTTAAAAATGCACCATTTAAGCCAAATAATTGCAGTTGAAATAACACATGAAAGTGTGAACCTTGCTTGTCATACTTGGTTGCAATCGCATACCAAAGTGCACCTAAAGCCAGCAAGGAGGTAATCAAAACCATTAAGGCCGACAGTTGGTCTAGTACAAATACGATGCCAAACGGTGCGATCCAGTTACCCGCTAAATAAACCTGATGAACACCGGTGAGTGAGAGTTTAACCATCTCAATGCTCATAAACACCAGGCCTAATACGACCAGTAGGTTAAGTGAACGTTGCAGACGTAAGCCACCCATGCGAGCGAATAACAAAACAAAACCGGCGATGAGTGGCAATAAAACAGCCCAGGCGGTTAACTGCATCATGATTTTGCCTCCTGGTTGTTATGACTGCTGATTTGTTCAGGCAGCCGTTCATCATCCGCTAGGTGTAAACCATCCACATGGTCATTCCCCATTTCACCCCGAGCCTTTAGCGCTAATACAATTAAGAAGGCGGTCATACCAAACGCAATTACTATCGCGGTTAACACTAAAGCTTGTGGCAGCGGGTCAGCATAACCAGCCGCGGCGGCATCAATTACCGCCGGTTGGCCAATGGTTAAACGTCCCATTGCAAACAAAAACACGTTAACGGCATAGGCCAATAAAGTTAAACCTAATACGACCGGAAAGGTGCGGGCACGCAGGGTTAAATACACACCCGCGCTGGTCATAACCCCGATAAGAATTGCAATTAACCATTCCATTGTTTTGTCTCCTGTTGAGGGCTGTGACCATTATGGTGAGAGGCATAACTCAGCTTGCCGAGTTGAACCAAACTCATCACCGTTGCGCCGACCACGACAAGGAAAACCCCAACGTCAAACGCGATGGCGCTCGCCACTTCAAACTTGCCGACCACCGGCCAGGTTAAATAGGTAAAGGTGGAGGTTAAGAATGGGAAGCCTAAACCAATCGCCACTAAGCCGGTACCGGTCGCGGCTAATAACCCAAAACCAATTACCCAATGCATATCCGCTTTTAATCGATCACTGGTCCATTCAATGCCATTGGCGAGGTATTGAACAATCAACGCCACCGCCGCAAT
The DNA here is from genome assembly GCF_000711195.1 of Thiomicrospira pelophila DSM 1534. Classification (NCBI taxonomy): domain Bacteria; kingdom Pseudomonadati; phylum Pseudomonadota; class Gammaproteobacteria; order Thiotrichales; family Piscirickettsiaceae; genus Thiomicrospira; species Thiomicrospira pelophila. The sequence continues at coordinate 382,198 of NZ_JOMR01000001.1, forward strand.
CAAGCCGGCTATAAAGCCGCCACCCGGCAGGTTGTGACCGCGTAGAAAAATATACACCGCCACCATTAACATTAAGGGTAATAGCAGGCGAGTTAAGGTCTGCATAATCATTGGGTGGTTATCTAAGCTCCACTGGCGGCCATGCGAATCTTTGTCGGGGGCGGGTAGTTTCATTCCTTCTAACATGGCAAAAATACCCAAACCAGCTAGTGCCAGTACAACGATCTCTCCAAGAGTATCAATGCCACGGAAATCCACTAAAATGACATTTACGACGTTGGTACCCCCCCCGCCTGGCTTGGCGTTTTCTAGGAAGTAAGTCGAGATAGGATCGTATTCGCGACTTAAGACCGCCATGGTAAATAAGGTCACGCCGACCCCGGCCAAAATTGAAATGACCGCATCACGACTTAAACGCAAGCGACCAACTTCTTTAGGGCTGGTTTGAGGTAGGAAATAAAGCGCCAGCAATAATAAAACAATCGTCACCACTTCTACTGATAACTGAGTAAGTGCCAGATCTGGGGCTGAAAACTTAACAAAACCAAGCGATACAATTAAACCGACCACGCCAATTGTAATCAGAGCGGTTAAGCGCTGTTGATGCCAGCGCACGGTTAAGTAGCTTGCAACGATTAAAGCCAGCGCGGCGGTTAGGGTCACGGCATCAAGTGGCAAGCCTTCACGGTCGCCCAGCAAGGCTGCAGGCATCGACATAAAGCCGATCAAGCCCGCAACAAGAGCTGCGCCAATCACCCAGACTGCGGCGTGCTGAAGTGAACCTTTGTCGAAGCCACGCGTTAAGCGTACCGAAAAACGTAAGGTGGACAACAGAATCGCGTTATATAAAACACGCGCATCAATTTGCGCAATAAAGCGTTCATGCAAGGCAAACAAACGCTCGCGCACAAAGTAAACCGCTACCCCTAATGTCAGGGCGAGCAAACTCATCATCAGCGGCAAATTGAAACCATGCCAAATTGCCAAGCTATAATCCGGCGGAGTTGCTTGAAGTGTACCGGCCACCGCAACCGCTAAGATCGGTGCGACGGTGAACATTGGCACAATGCCGACGGCCAAACAAATGATCACGAGCAGGTCGACTGGGATTTTCATAAAACGCGGTGGCTCGTGTGGGGTTTTTGGTAGATCAATCGGTTCGCCATTAAAGAACACATCGTGAATAAAACGCAATGAATAAGCCACCGAAAAAATCGCGGCGATGGTCACAATAATCGGAATAAACCAAGCCAAAGCCGATGCATGTGAGGCGGTGATGGCCTGCTCAAAGAACATTTCTTTACTCAAGAAACCGTTTAATAACGGAACCCCCGCCATCGCGGCGGCGGCGATCATCGCTAACACGGCCGTGTGAGGCATGTATTTAAGTAAGCCATTGAGCTTGCGCATGTCGCGCGTACCGGTTTCGTGATCAATAATGCCCGCCACCATAAATAAAGAAGCTTTAAACGTGGCGTGATTAATAATATGAAAAATAGCCGCCACCGCCGCCATATGGGTGCCAAAACCGAATAATAAGGTGATTAAGCCTAAATGACTGATGGTTGAGTAAGCGAGCAGACCTTTTAAATCGTGCTTAAATAAGGCGGTATAAGCACCAATTACAAAGGTGATCATCCCTGCACCGCCGACTAGCCACATCCATTCAGGCGTGCCGGATAAAGCGGGGAAAAAGCGTGCCAATAAGAAAATGCCAGCTTTTACCATGGTAGCTGAATGCAAGTAGGCCGAAACCGGCGTAGGGGCTGCCATCGCGTGAGGTAACCAAAAGTGGAAAGGGAATTGTGCTGACTTAGTGAATACACCTAACAGAATCAATACCAGCGCGGGTACATAAAGTTCGTGGCTTCGAATGAGGTCACCGGCCGCGAGTACATCGGTTAAATTGTAACTGCCGACAATATGACCTAATACCAACACACCGCCGAGTAAAGCTAAGCCGCCCGCGCCCGTGATCGCCAAAGCCATGCGAGCGCCCTGGCGTGCATCTTTGCGGTGTTGCCAATAGCTAATTAATAAGAAAGAACTTAACGAGGTCAGCTCCCAAAATACCACCAGTTGAATCATGTTTTCGGATAACACGATCCCCAGCATTGAACCCATAAACATCAGCAGGTAAGCAAAAAAACGTCCCATGGAATCATTGGGCGACAAGTAATATCGTGCATACACAATGATTAATAAGCCAATCACCAAAATGAGCATCGCAAACAGCAGCGAAAGACCATCTAGCCGGAAGGCAAAGTCTAAGCCAATGGCCGGCATCCATGTCCAGCTCTGCACCAAAGTTTCGCCGTTAAACGGAACACTAAAAGTCGGTGCTAAAAAAGCCATCGCCAGTACCGTAATACCAGCGGCTGCCCAGGCTGAAGCAACCCGGCTAAGCTTGGAGGACCAAGCCGCTAAAATGGCCCCGGCAAAAGGAAGTAGGGCTACGATCGGGAGGTTAAACGCAACTAAACTCATGGGGTTCCTAACTATTTAAAGGCGTAGTAATAAATTCGTTTTATAAGTGCCAAAGCTTACCATGACTGCTTGTGTTGTCAATAATTTAGCTAGGATTGAAGCGCGCTAAAATGCGATGAGAGCGCCAGGCCTGGCGCTTAGAATTGAACCACCAGGCCTGGTGGTTAATTTAAAAACGGTAATCCGCTTTGGTTTGTTCGTATAGCTGGATAAGGTTGTCGAGTTGCTCTTGATCGAATTCACGTAAACCGCTTAAAACCATGGTTTTGTAACCGGATCCTACACGTACCCCAGACTCACAAATATCAAACTCCATCCGTACTAAACCACGTTTACCAGTAACATTTAATGAACTGTTGGTTAGTTCTAAACTGGGATGTTCAGCACTTAGGTCGTCAAATGTAAACGCCATACTTTCATAGATCACCATCGGCTTGTCTGGGTTAATCATGACGTTTTCTTGTTGCATTAATGGTACTAGAATATGTGGAAAGCTGTGGCCTGAAAACGCCACGTAAGCGCGTGAAAAGGCCTCAATCAAGGTCATGTTATGACTGATGTCGCCGTTGCGCGTCACTTCTAAATAGGGCTTGTCGTTGGTGTCCGTAATGCAGAATTCGGCGGCCTGGGTTTCTGGAAAGTTTAGCACCACGCCTTTGCCCACCATGCCAGTGTATTTAAACGCCATCTTTTTGGCCAAACCATAACGCGCCAACACTAACGCAAACAGTAAATCACCCGGCACACAAAAGCGTTTTGAGTCGGGGTTATGTAAAGGATTAAAATCGTCTGAAACCTGTTTGGCAAACTGGCTGCCCTGCTCGGCAGTAATGGTAATGGTTGAACCTTGGCTAGCGTGAAAGGAATCTAAATACATAGCAACTCAGTGGATTAAATGAATAAAAGCGTTATCATACTGAAAACTTGGTAGAGAGTCACGAGTTAAGCGGGTGTTTTGGGTGGATTTAAGTCGCTCAAGCCGGTCGATTGGCAAGCGGGAAGTCATTTTGCATAAGCTCGATCATGTTTTGAGCCGGCATAGGTTTGCCATATAAAAAGCCTTGAATATGACGGCAACCCAATTGGGTCAAAATATTAGTTTGTTCTGGGTGCTCAACGCCTTCGGCAATAATGCTCAAGCCCAAGGTTTCGGCCATGCGAATAATGGCGGTCACGATGACTGCATCTTCCGATTCCAAGTGCAAATCGGTCACAAATGAACGGTCTATTTTGACTTTGTTAAACATGCCGCGTTTTAAACTAGCAAAAGACGAATAGCCAGTACCAAAATCATCAATCGCAATTTTAATTCCCAGTGAGGTGATGTTTCTTAACAAGGCAAACGTCGCTTCAGGATTTTTGACCATTGAAGTTTCGGTGATCTCGAGTTCTATTTGAGTCAGGTCAAGCGCTGGATAACGCGCCGGCAAACTCATAATCTGCTCAATAAAGCTATTGTGTTCTAATTGTTTAGGCGAAACATTGATACTGACCGGTATTTTAAAGCCTTGCTCTTGCCAACTTAAATGTTGCTCAATCGCATTATTTAGCACCCATTCACCAATCGGCACGATCAGATTTGAGGTTTCAGCAAACGGAATAAACTCAGCAGGTGACACCGAGCCTAATAGCGGATTGTTCCAGCGAATTAAAGCCTCACAACCCACCAGGTGATTGTCATGATTATCTATTTGCGGCTGGAAATAGAGTTCAAATTCGCTATTTAAAATCGCTTTTTTGAGCTCCAACTCCATCATGTGGGTCTGACTGATTTCGGCATCCATGCCAGTGCGATAAAAATGAAATTGGTTTTTACCGTCCTGCTTGGCTCGGTTTTTGGCAATATCGGCATGTTGCAATAGGGTATTACAATCCATGCCGTCTTCTGGGTAAAGGCTGATGCCCATGCTGCAAGACATCATCATTTCCCCAACTTGAGTATCGAAAGGTTTCGCAAACAAGGCATTAATCGCTTCGCAATGTTTGAACACTTGTTGCATATCGGCCTTTTCCACCAACAATACAAATTCATCGCCACCAAAGCTAGCTAAAGTGTGGTTTTCTTCCGTCAAACTGTTTAAGCAACGCGCCGCGTGTTGAATTAACTCGTCACCCACGTGGTGGCCATAGCGGTCGTTAATAATTTTTAGGCTGTCGATATCAATAAAAAATAACGCTAACTTATGTTGGTAACGTTTTGCCATGTGCATGGCGTGTTCAAACATTTCTTTGAACAAATCCATTTTAGGCAACTGGGTGAGTTTATCGTAGTCTTTTAAATAACTCAGGCGTTTTTGGGTGTCTTCCAACTCAGTCACGTCCTGACCTAAGCATACCAATGATGCGTTATTTTGATCGTTATTTAAAAATCCGTGATGCCAATTAAACGCGTGCAAATGCCCAGCATGGTCAATCACATGATGATGAAACGTGACATGCGTGAGTTGCAGGGTTTTAACCTCATGGAGATGGCGTTTTAAAGCCGTTTGCTCGTCAACCGGCACATAGCGTTCAACCCAGTTTTGACCCAATAACTGAGCTTCGACCTGGCCAAGCAGTTCGCAGGCAAATGGGTTGATAGATTTAACGCAACCTCGATCATCTAACGTTAGAATGAATTGTTGGCTATGGTCGAATAAATGTTGTGCGAGTTGTTTTTGCATAGTGGGCGATATTATGCAGACCTAAAATTTTAAAAGGAAGCCTAAGTATATCCTTAATCTCCCAAAATTTGTTTATGGGTCTATATCTATAAAATTCAGCTAAGATCGTTAGTTACAGGTTCGCTAGGGTTTTTACGTGCGCAACAACACTTAATCCAAGTGCGGTCAGGTCGTAGCCGCCCTCTAGGGTTGAGATGATACGCCCTTCGCACAGTTGATTGGCAAGGTCAGATTGATTTTCGGTAAACGGGTAAATGCCCGATTCAAAATTGGAAATAAACATCACACGCGGTTCTTGGCGCACATAGCTTTCAGTACCGTTGCCGTGATGGACATCAATATCCAGAATCGCAATGCGTTCTAAACCATAATGTGCTAATGCATAGGACGCACCAACCGCGACGTGATTAAGCAGGCAAAAACCCATGGGTTGATCCACCTCGGCATGGTGGCCGGGTGGACGTACATTAAAAATGCGCGTTTTACTTCGCCCGATAACACGGCGTCCACGGCTTCAAGAACCGCCCCACTAGCATAGCGCGCATCAAGAGCGAAACCATTGAGCTAGGGGTCACGCGCTATAACACCAATCCAGATGGCGAAAGCCCGTGGTTTAAAAGTGGTGATGGGTGAAGTCCTAGCCGAAAATCACAGTATGCTTGAGCTGGCCAAACATCATGGTTTTAAAGCCCAGGTGATGCAAGACGATCCAGGTGTGGTCGAAGTTAGTTTGACGCTTTAGATACCGTTAGCGGTTTTTTTATTTTACAGTCGCATCTGTCTATAATGGACCTTATTTAAATTAAGGAGAAAACGGCATGCGAAGACGTCAATTATTAGGTGGTTTAACGGCTCTAGTCGCCACGACTTTACCAGGCCTGGTGGGTTGCCAGTCCGAATCTGATTCAGTTGCGAATAAAGATGATCGTGTATTTAAATGGAAAATGGTGACCGCTTGGCCAAAAAACTTCCCAGGGTTAGGAACGGGGGCGAATCAGCTTGCGCAGCTGATTAATGAAATGTCTGGCGGGCGTATTCAAATTAGCGTGTATGGTGCGGGTGAAATGGTCGGGCCATTTGAAGTGTTTGACGCGGTATCACAAGGTCGCGCCGAACTCGGGCATGCGGCCGCTTATTATTGGAAGGGTAAGTTGCCCAGTGCTGATTTTTTCACCGGGGTGCCAATGGGTTTAACCGCCGAGGAAATGAACAGCTGGCTCTATAACGGCGGTGGCTTAGAACTTTGGGAGGAGGCCTATAAACCTTTTGGCTTGATACCCAACCCCGCCGGTAATACAGGCACTCAAATGGGTGGTTGGTTTAATCGGGAGATTAACAGCCTCGACGATTTAAAGGGACTCAAAATTCGGATGCCGGGCTTAGGTGCAGAAGTCTATACGAAAGTGGGCGCCGTGCCCGTTAATTTACCCGGCAATGAACTGTTCCAGGCTATGCAAAGCGGTTTGATTGATGCGGTTGAATTTGTCGGGCCATACAACGATTTAGCTTTTGGGTTTCATCGTGTGGCGAACTATTATTATTCACCGGGTTGGCAAGAGCCCGGTTCTGTAATGGAGTGTATGATTAACGAACAAGCGTTTAATGAACTGCCTAAAGACTTACAAAGTATCGTACGCAATGCGATGAAAGTTGCCAATTTGAATATGTTGTCAGAATTCACCGCACGAAATCAACAAGCCTTAACCAGCTTGGTTGAGGAACACCAAGTTCAATTACGCCAATTTCCGCAAGAGGTCTTGATAGCTTTAAAGCAGGCGTCCGCTGAAGTAGTTGAAGAGGCCGCCAACCGTGACCCGTTGGCGAAAAGAGTATGGGCGTCACAAAAAGCGTTCCGTGATCAGGTCGCACCCTGGACAAAGCACTCGTTAAAATCATTTTTAGATTTGCGCGCCTTATAACCCCTTAAAAGATTGGATTTTTATATGAAAGTCGCCGTATTTAGTAGCAAGCCTTATGATAAAGAATCGCTACGTCATTACGAAGTGACCGAAATAGCGATGCAGTACTTTGAAGTCCCGCTGAATGTTGCGACCGCGCATTATGCGCAGGGTTTTGACGCTGTGAGCGCATTTGTTAACGATGAGTTAAATGAAGCCACCATAGAAATTCTTGCCGATGGTGGCTGCAAAATCATTGCGTTGCGTTGTGCCGGTTTCAATAATGTCGATTTAAAAGCCGCTGAAAACCTGGGTGTAAAAATTGTACGTGTCCCCGCCTATTCGCCTTATGCGGTGGCCGAGCATACGATTGGCTTAATGTTGGCATTAAGCCGAAAACTCTATAAATCCTATAATCGAGTGCGTGAAGGTAACTTCTCGTTAAATGGTTTATTAGGCTTCGATTTTTATGGCAAAACCGTCGGTATTATTGGTGCTGGTAAAATTGGCCTACTGGTCGCTGAACGTATGAAAGCCTTTGGTTGTCATGTATTGGTGTATGACCCTTATTTATGTAAAACCTGTAAAGAACAAGGGTTTGAGCAGGTTCCGCTGGATCAGCTTTATGAAGAATCGCATGTGATCTCATTGCATTGTCCGTTGAACAACGATACCCATCGTATGATTAACCAAGCTAGTATCGAAAAGATGCGCGGTGGCGTGATGCTGATTAATACGGGACGCGGTGCGCTGATTGATACCCAGGCTTTGATTTACGCCTTAAAGTCGCGAAAAGTCGGCTATGTCGGACTGGATGTGTATGAAGAAGAGGGCCCGTTGTTTTTTGAAGATCACTCAAATGACATTATCTTGGATGATAATTTCGAGCGCTTGATGACTTTTCCAAATGTATTGGTAACGGGTCACCAAGCTTACTTTACAAAAGAAGCGTTAGAACATATCGCGGAAACCACGATCGATAATTTATTAGCATTTAAACGTGCTGAACCACTTAAAAACGAAGTTGTTTTGCCTAATTAAAGCCGTACAAAATTGAAATATTTTGGCTTTTAATATCAATCACCAGGCCTGGTGGTTTGTTATTTTAAGTGGGCGTTCAAAGGGTGAGGGGTTTTGGCGTAATTAATTGGCAAGTTTACAAACTAGTGCTTACGTTTTATTAATGGTTAGATTAAGATAATCTAGAAATTGAAGCCATCGTAATTAAGGCGGTAATAAAATTTTTAAGGAGAGAAAGACAATGAAGTTAATTAAATTAATCCCAGTTTTATCAATGGTGGGTTTATTGGCCGCCTGTGGTGGTAAAGAAGTGAAACCTGAACCGGTTCAAACAGTTGTTCCAGATTGTTCGTTCCCTGGTACGACTACGCCAGCGCCGGCTTGGATTTGTGATGCGCCTGTACCCGGCGTTGAAATTTCGGCGGTGGGGGTTACAGAACCTTCTAAAGCTGGTATTTCGTTTATGCGTGACCAGGCCTCAGCAGATGCACGTGGTCGTTTAGCCGAACAGGTACAAGTAAGTGCGCAGAAAATGGTGAAAAGCTATTTAGGTACAACAGGTGTAGGTGATGCCGAAACGGTCGATGCGGCGGCCAGCTCAACTGTGCGTACGCTTGCCAACCAGGAGTTATATGGTTCAAAAATCTACCGTTCATTGCAAGCACCGGATGGGCGTTATTTTGTGTTGATGGGTATTGATAAAGAAAATGCTCAAAAAATTATTCAACAGTCTGTGAATACAAGCATGAAAAACGATCAAGCTTTGTGGCAGCAGTTCCAGTCCCAAAAATCATTTGATGAAATGTCCGCTGAAATTGCAAAACAACCTATGTAATTAGGGTAGAAAAAAGGCCTCGTTTTATCGAGGCTTTTTTTGTTTTACAGCCTCTTAACAACTTAAATATAAGTGAGAATGACATGAAGTTTCAATTTTTAATCTTAACCCTGAGTGCTTTAGTGTTAAGCGGGTGTGCCAATATGGCGATGTCGGAAGCAGAGCGGATGCAACTTGAACGTGCCAAAGCGGATGCTCAAAAAGCCGAGTCAGATAAATCGTTCAAAGAGTTGGACCGTGTTACTAAAGAGTAAGACTCGACATGCCGCGATCGTTTTATATGGGTTGAGTTTTTTATTATTAATCGGTTGTGCGGCTGCACCAAATCAAACGTTCACCGAACCCAGCCGTCCGGCTTGGACTCAGCCTGGTTTTATGCCGGAACAAGGTGTGGTGCGTTCTGGGTCTTTGCACATCAAAGGGCGTGATGCGACACGAGACTGGGTGTTTAATCAGGTGTTAGTTGAGCTTTCTAAAGCGCAGTTTGGCAGCAAAATATCGCTGAATACTCAGTTGACCAAATCAACACAGGTTCATAACGACCAAGTAACGAATCGAGTAGAGCAGGTGGATTATGCTGAAATTACCTCAGCCAATGAGTCTGCGCTTGTCAAAGCGAAAATAAAAGCCGAATGGTTTGATTCCATGACGCAGCGCTTATATTTATGGGTCATACCGCTGTCTGAATAAAACAGAATATGGGTTCAAAAAAATGGTTAAGCATGATAAGACGTGAGTTTTTAAAAACCGGACTGGGTCTCTCTTTCAGTAGCATCTTGGGTGTTTCCCAAGCGCAAACGGATGAATTTGATCGCTACCGTCAAAGTCAAAATCAAGCGTTCAGCGATTATAAATCCGACTTGGAAGCGGCTTTTAAAGCCTATAAGCAATTAAATGATCGTGCGTTCAATCAATATAAAGCTTCTATTAGCCAACGCTGGTCTCAGGTTGAGGTGTCGAGCCCAAAGCGCTGGGTAACTTATGACGCTAACTTGTCGCATAAACTGGTGATTGATTATGAAACCGGTGGGGTGCGAATTGAGAGTGTCTTGCCACCCAGCGCTGAGCATAGAGCTGAAATTGAAGCGATGATTAAGCAGATCAATCGCAGTCGTTTTAGTGACTTAGTTGAGCGAGATCCGGTCGATCAAGTCCTGAATCAATTTACTAGTCAACAAGCCGCAAAGTTCCGTCAACAAGACTCCCCATTCAACGCTATTCAAACCAAAGTATCGCGTTTGCCCGAAACTTTACCGAAGCCTCAATTAGTGAGACAAAACCAGCAACCGATCGTGCGTTATGTTATTCCGTTAAGTATTGAATCCTTAACAAAACGAGAGCAGGCTTATTGGCAGGAAGTAAATAACCAAGCTAACCGCTGGAAAATTTCCCCCGCTTTAATTATGGCGATTACGCGCACCGAGAGTGCCTTTAATCCCTTGGCTAAATCCTATGTGCCGGCATATGGTTTGATGCAGATTGTGCCCCGTTCAGCGGGCATGGATGCGACCCAGTTGATTTATGGCGAGTCGCGTTTGGTTTCGCCTAATTACCTTTATAACCCCAGCAACAACTTACAAATGGGTAGCGCTTATTTACATATATTGGAGTATCGCTATTTCAAAGAAGTACGTGATCCGACGGCTCGCTTATATTGTGTGATTGCGGCTTATAACACTGGGCCAGGTAATGTAGCCCGTGCCATCACCGGCAGCACTAAATTAAGCCCCTTATATGCACGAGTCAATACGATGACGCCCTCGCAGGTTCACGATCAGTTAATGGCCAACTTACCTTATGACGAAACCAAAAACTATTTGCGCAAAGTATTGGCTGCGCAGGCCGATTATCAAAAGGCTTAGCCTTTAACCAAGCTTATAAGAAATAAAAGGAAACGATATGTTACAAAGAAAAATTAGGCTTTCAGCTCTAATGGGATTGGGTTTGAGCTTATTGGTGAGCGGGTGTGCTCAAAACACGAAAATTGTAGTGCCTTCCTATACCGCGCCCGTTGAGTTTAGCAAAATTGAAGCGCTTAAAAGTGGTGGCGAAACCACCGAAGGCGTGTATTTAAGTTTTGCGATAAACCCTGATTTGGCTTTTTCAACTCAGCCACCAGCGAGTGATGAAGTTGATATGCTAGGCAGAAATTTAGTGAACCAACTACAAGTTCAGATTACTGAAACCAGTTTTATCACGATACACCCAATCTATGATATGGCCAGCGTGGTATTAGATATGGAAGTCATGGATTTTCAATATAGTGAACAAGGGGGCGAACGTAAAGCCAAGTTGAGCGTCACCTTTACCTTGTCTAAAGGTGCCAATGCGGTCTTGTCCAAGGTTTACGATGGCAATGAATTCCGTTTCTCGAGTGATCCTAATCGCTTGCCAAGCAAGCAAGCCATGTTAGCCAAACTATCTGAAACGGTTGTAGAAAAGTTTGTGACCGATATTTCGCCGACTCGAACCAATCAGCTTAGAGAATTTCTTAGTCTACCGTCGGATTTGTCGCATGTAATCGGCTTTGCTGAAAAGGGTAGTTTCCAGTCCGCAATTGACGATATGTTGAAGTATCAAGGTAAGCGTGATGTGAATTTTTATTACAACTTAGCTGTATTGTATGAAGCGCACGGCAGCCGTTCGGAAAACTTACAGGTCACGGCTAAAGCCAAGCAAGCTTACGAAGAAGCCTTTCGGTTAGGCGGCAACAAGAATGAAACCATCGCCTCAGCCAAAGCACGCTTTGATAATTTTTATCGTTTATTGGTATTAACACAAGACCAAAAAACGCGTAATCAGCAACTGAACCAAGAGCTTAATGAGCAATTTTTTGGTCGTTAATCTCTAAAATAAATAATAAGGATGCTTATGATTAAACGTTATTTAGTCTTAACGGGCTTAGTGATAGGGGCCTTGTTGAATGCCGGTTGCGCGACGATGGGAGAAAGTGCGACGGCGTTACTTGAAGTTCCGTCAGTTGAGGCCAGCGCGAATCGGGTTGCGGTTGGAACGGGTGTGCTAAGAGTCAACCATCACATGCTCAATAATATGCCGATTTCAGCCGATGCCAACTGGCCCAAATTAGTTACGGATGAGATTACGGATGCCGACTATAAGGCGATTCGAAAAGCATTAGAAAACGACCCTTGGTATGCCACTCGCCATTACTCCGACCCTTATCAACTGCAAGTGTTGGGCGGTTATATGGCACCGGGCATTTCACCGCTGACCTATGAAGTCTATCAAAAAATATTGGTACTCTATGGCCCTGATGCCGAGAACTGGCCAAACGTGCTTAAGTATTCACCCAAGCTTGATCAGTTTCTGGAGTTTGTGGATGCCGAAGATAAAACGCCCATTCAAATAGAAGCAGCGCAGGCGAATATGTATCCAAACTTGTTTGCCGCTATCACGTCCTTGATGCCGGTTAATTATCAAAAAGATTTAAGTGTTTCGCATGACGAAATGCAAACCGCATTTGATGAAACTGCCTACTTAAAAAAAGATAAGGCGTATCTCGAAAAACGTCTTGAAGATAATAAAGCCACGATTAAACCTAATTATTCAGGACCCTTAAGTCCTTTAAGCTCAGCGGAGATTGAGCAGATTAATGAGCAAATTTCGGTACTGGATGTACAAATTAAACAGGCCGAGCAGCAAGCTGATCAAAAGCAAGAGATTCATTTTCAGCTATTGGATTCGGCACTCGATGCGGTTAAAAGTGACATTAACTTATCGAAAGACAACGTGATGTTGGCGCACAACATTAAACAGGTATTGGATGATATAAAATCCAGCGCTATGCAAGCGGGCGTACTTTATACCTTGTCGGTGGCGTCTTTAATCGGGCGTAACAGTTTTCAAAACTTCGATAAAGAATTGATGAGCTTAGCGGCTTCAACCGCATTGGTACCGGTAAAAAAACGCGACTTAATGGGGGCTCGGATCGAGCGCTTAACTGAAAATGTGATTTATTTGTTGCCTTCTATCGGCATGGGCAGTTATTACATAGTGAAGCAATATTCATTAGCGGGTAAATATGCCAAAGTCGTGGATGTGGTGATTGAAGCCGATGCCAGTCAGAAAAAAATGCAGGCCGCAAAATAACCAGGCCTGGTGCTTTCCTAATAAGTCAGCCTTATATGGGTTGAGTTAATAAAATTAATTGAGAAGACAGTCTTATGTTTAAAAATAGTTTAATAAGTTTGGTTATGTTATTCGTGTTGGGCGGATGTGTGTCAAATCCAAGCCAACCTTCGAGTTCATCAAATCAAAGCTCACAGGCCAAGCCGGAATTGATGGTGCCAGCGGACAATCAAGCGCATTTTTACTCGCAAGGTTTTGGCGAGTCTGAACAAGCGGCACAAAAAGATGCGTTAGCGCGCATTGCGACACGTATTTCGGTTTCAGTTCAATCTCAAACCGAAACCAACTTAGCGGTGACCATGCGTGATGGGGATGAGAAGGTTGAACAAGACTATCGAAACCAAGTCTTAACCCAAACCAAAGCGATTGATTTTGTCGGAGTCCGTTTGTTAGACCAGCAGCGTAATGCCGGTCAAGTTGAAGTGGTCGTGAGTGTAAATCGCCAAGCACTGATCCAGAATTACCAAAATAAATTGAATCAAGCGCAATCTCAGCTTAAACAAGACTTTGAGCTTTTTAAACAAACCAGCTTGTTTGAGCAATTAAAAAATAAATCGGCGATCATGCAACAGTCGGCGGAACTTATGTCGACTTTCAGTGTGATGCAGGTATTGCAGCCATCCTATAAGCCCGATGCGGTGATTGGCTTAAATCAAGCTTTGTATGCGCATATGAGTCAGCAACAACAAACGGCGGTGTTTTCAATTCAAGCGGATCAAAACTCACAAGCCCTAGGTCAGTTGATAGAGCAACAATTGACCGCAGAAAACTACAAGGTCTCGAATAGTGGAGCAAATGTACGCTTACAAGTTATGACGCAAGCCACACCTTTATCGGTAAGAACCACCGATGCACGCATTGCGAGCTTAAAGATGGTGAATCGTGATACTCAGATTACGGTCACCGATGCACAAAACCGCACGGTTTCGACCGCCAATTTAAAGGCTCGAGGTGTGTCACCGGAAAGCGAGCAGGCGGCCATTCAAGATACCACCGCTTATAGTCGAATGATGCAAGGTAAAACCATTGTTGAGTTTTTAAGCGGGCAATAAGCTTATTCAATTGATTCGGACCATAAAAAAAGCCCAACCACCAGGCCTGGTGGTTGGGCTTTTGTTTAAGCCAACTTCTAATCTAGACGATTAAGAACGACGCGGCTTGCGAGCTGCGCCAGTACTTGGTTTACGGCTAAGTTTCGGACGCGGTCCGCCAGCTGGTGCGGCGCCCGCACTTTCATTAACTTCTGATAAGCCACTTGGCTGACCGCAAATCCAAGTTTTCTTCAAGGTCGCTAGCTGCTCTTTTGACAAATTGCTTGGCAAGTCAACCAAACTGAACGTGTCTTGAATGTTTAATTGACGAATTGATGAACCTTCAATACCACCTTCGTTCGCAATGGCGCCGATAATGTTCCCCGGCTTCACACCATTCGCAAAGCCGACATTTAAGCGATAACGTTTCATGCCAGACTCAGGCGGGCCATCAGCGCGTGGGCGACGTGGCGCACGTTCTGGACGATCCGAACCTCGGTCGTTACGACCACGAGATGGACGGTCACGACCAAAGTCACGAGAACCACGATCATCATCACGGAAGTTTTGGCGCATCGGTTTGTCTTCTAGGAAGAAAGGTGTATCACCCTGTACCAATTTAGCCAAAGCGGCGGCAATTTCTAAGGCTGGTACATTCGAAGCTTGCTGCATATCTTCGATCATTTTTTGATAGAACTCTAAGCCTTCCTGCTCTAAAGCATCGGTAATACGAGCTTTGAATTTTTCTATACGCTGATCATTAATAGTTTGCGTGCTTGGTAATTCCAGCATGTCAATTTTTTTGTTAGTGGCGCGTTCAATTTGCTGTAGCAAACGACGTTCACGTGGTGCCACAAACAAAATCGCATTACCTTCACGACCTGCACGACCGGTACGACCGATACGGTGAACATAGCTTTCCGTGTCATATGGAATGTCATAGTTGATAACATGCGTAATGCGCTCCACATCCAAACCACGCGCAACAACGTCCGTCGCGATTAAGATGTCGATTTTGCCTTTTTTCAACTGATTAACAATGCGTTCACGTTGGTTCTGCGCAATGTCACCGTTTAAGGCGGCGGCGGAATAACCACGCGCTTCGAGTTTTTCAGCCAATTCAACCGTCGCCGTTTTGGTTCGTACGAAAATAATCATGCCATCGAAAGTGGTCGCTTCAAGAATGCGAGTTAACGCATCTAACTTATGCAAGCCACTGACTAACCAGTAAGATTGGGTGATTAATGAAGCGGTGTTGGCTTTTTGCTTAATAATCACTTCAACCGGGTTGTTCAAATGCTTAGACGCGATTTTGTGCACTTCTTTAGGCATAGTGGCTGAAAACAACGCAATCTGACGATCTTGTGGGGTTTGTTCTAGTACCCATTCGACGTCATCAATAAAGCCCATGCGCAACATTTCGTCGGCTTCGTCTAAAACTAAAGCTTGAAGTTGATCCAGTTTTAATGTGCCTTTACGCATATGATCCATAACACGACCCGGTGTGCCGACCACAACTTGGGCACCGCGTTTTAATGCCCGGATTTGGCCGCCATATTCTTGACCGCCATAAATAGGCAATACGTGAAAGCCTTTAATATGATGCGCAAAACCTTGGAAGGCTTCCGCCACCTGAATCGCGAGTTCGCGAGTCGGTGCTAAAACTAAAATTTGTGGGTTGGTGTTTTTGACGTCAACACGTGACAATAAAGGCAAAGCAAAGGCCGCGGTTTTACCAGTGCCGGTTTGCGCCATACCTAGAATGTCGCGTCCTTCCAAAATTGAAGGAATAGCTTGCGCCTGAATTGGAGATGGAGTTTCATAACCTATGTCTTTTAGGCCTTTTAAAACCATTGGATCAAGATTAAAACTCTCAAAAGTGATGTCTGTGCTAGATGTGTCGCTCATGGTGGATTCCTTAAAGTGCGTTAATTAAATACGCTAACACTCAATTCCACGGAGATGATGGGCGATAAGATCCTGTTCAAAGGGCGTGTTGCCAGTGTTGTAAAAACAGGTAATAAGTCACGAAGATGGCGAAAGCGCCAAAAAAATGATCCCGAGCTCCGTACGGCTCTCAGGTCTAGCGAAATCAAACGGTTTGTGTCGAAACAAAGGCCGTGAAAATAAGTCGTCACTAATGAGAGAGCATGAGGTAAAGCCAGGCGATTATATGCCATTAGTATATTTTATACAAACTCTATTTTAACTTATTTGACTAAGTCACTTTTTTCTAAGAAGTAAGTCTCAGCGAGCTTTCATAATTTTTGCATTAAATAAGACTGTTAATGTTGAGTTCTAACAACTAGAATGAAAGTTCATTCTAGTTGTTTGGTCAGTCCAGATTATGCAAAACTTTTTCCATGTTGATGCGGCCTCACCGCTTAAAACGAAAGTACTTACCAGTGCGTTGAGCCTATTTGTGGAAAAAGGCTATTTCAACACCAGTATTCCGGACTTAGTTAAACACTCGGGTGTGAGTACCGGCACCATTTATAAGCACTTTGGTGACAAGCAAGGCCTGGCGAATAGCTTAATGGAGTGTTTGGTTGAGGAGCTTTATCAGCAAGAAATGGCGATTGTAGAGTCTACCACAGGCACGAAGGCACGCTACCGAGCTTTAGTGTTTTGGATTATGCAATTTAGTCTCGATTATCCTGATGTGATGAGCTTTATACTCTATGCACGTCATAAGGATTACTTGCCTAATTCTTCCCACATATGCTCCTCCAAACCCTTTATGATCTTAAGGGATATTATTCAACAAGGCATTGAATCGCAAGAAGTGCGAAGAATGGATGAGATGGTTGCAGCGTCACTGGCTTTTGGCAGTGTATTAAGAATGGTGCAGCTTCATCTGGACGGTTTGTTGGAGAAGCCTTTAATGGCTTATCTGGATGAGCTGACTGAGTCGGCTTGGCGAGCGATTGAAAATCCGATTAAAACTTAACGTTAAATAATAAAAAAGGAAGATACCATGAATAGACGTCATTTCATATTTGGTGCTGCGGCACTATTAGGTAGCCGTTGGGCGAATGCTTCTCAAGACCCGTTAGCGAACTCATTGAGTCACTATCGTGATCAATTAAAACGTGCTGAAAAAGCGGCAGGTTATATTGGTCCTAAAGCTTACATTCCAGAAGCGGTTAAAGTCACGGAGGGTGTGCATACCGTCGTGGGTAGTTTAATCTGGCACAACCCATCTAACTTTGGCTTAAATAACAACTTAAGCTTTATGATTTTTGAAGATGGCGTTTTTGTATTTAATGGTGGGGCGAACCCGGCGTTAGCTAAAGCTTTACATGAGCAAATTAAACAACACACCGATAAACCAGTTAAATGGGTAGCGGTCGAAAACCACCAGGGTCATGCGCACTTGGGGGCAAGTTATTGGTATGACATGGGGGTGCGTAACTTCTACTCTAACCGACAAGCACATGCTGACTTCAGCGCCAGTTGGGATATTATCAAACAGCGTTGGTCTGATGCGGTAGGTTTCCAATATACTCAAGGTGCACACAATATTTCGGAAGAGTTCACACTTTTTGACGATAAGATGGAAGTGGATGTAGGTGGTGGCGAAACCGTATCATTACATTACTTTGGCCCAGGCCATACACCAGGTTCAACCGCACTTTATGTACCATCGCGTAATGTAATCTTCCCTGGTGACCTGGCTTATAACACGCGTATGTTGGCGTTATTTAACTACACTGACACCTTTAAGTGGGTGAAGTCGTTTGAAACCTTTATGGACTTTACGCCAGAAGGTACGATTATTGTGCCGGGTCATGGTGGTCCAACTGACATGGAAACCGTTAAACGTGATACTTATGATTATTTAGTTTGGCTACAAACCGAAGTTAAAAAAGTGATTGATGCGGGTGGCGGCTTGGCAGAAGCAGAAAAAATTGATCAGTCAGCTTACAAAGACCGTCCGGTATTTGACCAAACCTGGCGAGCGAATTCGCGTCATATTTATGAAGAGTTGACACGTTAAAATAAAACGAGCCTAATCTAATTTTAGGTTGATTCAAAAAGCCCCAGCAAGTGTCTGGGGCTTTTTCGTTATAATGCCCTTGAATTCAGATTTGGTTTTGGACAATAAGAACGAAATCTATTAAGTCTTTGGAAAATTTCTGCATGAAACAAATCGCCATTATCGGTGCGGGCCCAGGCGGCTTGATGACCGCCGAAGTTTTGTCGCAACAACCAGGCCTGGTGGTCACGGTTTTTGATGCGATGCCTTCGGCCGGGCGTAAGTTTTTACAAGCCGGTCGGGGCGGGTTGAATATTACGCATTCCAAGCCAATCAATGAGTTTATGGCGGCCTATGGTGCTCGCCGGACTCAAATTGAGCCTTGGATAAAAAGTTTTGGCCCAGATGATATTTGTAACTGGGTGCAAAGCTTTGGCATTGATACGTTTGTTGGCAGCTCAGGTCGGGTTTACCCACAAGATATGAAAGCCGCGCCTTTGTTACGTAAGTGGCTGCATCGCCTACGAGAGCAAGGCGTAGAGTTTGTAATGCGCCACAAATGGCAGGGTTGGTCAGACGATGGGTCGCTTTTGTTTCAGTCCCCTGATGGGCAAAAAACCTATCCAGCAGATCAACTTGTACTGGCCTTGGGTGGCGGGAGTTGGCCCCATTTAGGTTCGGATGGGCAATGGGCAGCCTATTTCGAGCCAGAGCATATTACCAAATTGCTACCCGCCAACTGTGGCTTTGAGTTAGCTTGGTCGACGATTTTTAAAGATAAATTTGCCGGTCAGCCCTTAAAGTCAGTGGCGTTGAACGTAACCGATTACCAACAATGTACTTGGCATCAAAAAGGTGAGTGTTTAATAACGCAAGATGGCATTGAGGGAAGTTTGATTTACGCCTTGTCGGCACCCATGAGAGATAGTTTAATGGTGGATAGTGAGGTTGATGCTTATTTAGATTTAATGCCGGATGTGTCATTAGAAAAACTCAAGCAGCGACTAAACAAATCACGCGCTAAATTGTCGTGGTCGAACTTGTTAAAGCGAGCCGGCTTGGATGCCATGCGGATTAGTTTACTGCGTGAAAAGCTGGATGCGAACGCGGCGCAAGACCTGGATCAGGTCGCAAATACGCTGAAACATTATGAGTTAAATATCACCTCGCCCCGCCCGCTTAGTGAGGCGATCAGCAGTGCGGGTGGTTTGAAGTTTGAGAGTTTAAGTGCGTTTAGTGAACTAACAACCAGGCCTGGTTGTTACGCGATTGGCGAAATGTTGGATTGGGAAGCACCAACGGGAGGCTATTTATTGACCGCCGTATTGGCACAAGCACGTTATGTGGCGCAACACATGGTTAAACAATTGGCGCACAACCCGACTTAAACCGATTCGGCTGGCTCCTGCTCATCAAGTATTTCAAACTTATAGCCAATGCCATATACGGAGTGGATCACTTCAGTATCTGGCCAGGCCTGGTGAAGTTTTTGGCGTAGTTTTTTGATGTGACTGTCTACTGTTCGATCAGATACCACGCGTCCATCTTGATATATACGGTTCATCAGTTGCGTGCGTGAAAAAATTTGCCCCGGATGCTCAAACAAAACGTGAAATAAAGCAAACTCGACCGAGGTCAAGGCCACGTTTTTTTGCTGGAACAGCACTTGCGAACGCGACTCATCCAAAATCCAATCGGTTGGCGTTTGGGCTTCATAGTGGCGGCGTAATACCGCTTTAATGCGAGCCATCACTTCACGCGGACTAAAAGGTTTACAAATATAATCGTCAGCACCAACTTCTAAGCCTAAAATTCGATCCAGTTCTTCTACTCGCGCACTGACCATAATAATCGGCACTTGTGAGGTTTTGCGCACTTCTTTACAAATATCCAAGCCGTCTACACCTGGCAGCATAATATCAAGCAATACAAGATCCGGTTGTGTGTTTCGAATGGTTTCAACGGCGTTGATGCCAGTATTTAAATGCGAGACCTGGTAGCCAGCGGCCTTGGCATAATCCATCAGTAAGTCAGCAATACGTTGTTCGTCTTCAACAATCAGGATATTCATTTTGGAAACGCCTCCAAGGGTAATTGAATCGAAATAATTAGGCCGCCCAAAGGGCTGTGTTTACAGTCTATTGTACCTTGGTGTGCTTGTACAATTTGTTCGACCAAAGCTAATCCAATGCCGGCGCCACCATATCGGCGATTACGCGAGGCCTCACCTCGGAAGAAACGATCAAACAAGTGTGGCAACGCATCATCAGGTACGCCTGGTGCCGAGTCTTCAACTTCTAAACGTAAGTGCTTTTTATTGGCTTTAAGGCTGAGTTTTACCAGGCCTGGTGCATCTGTGTAAGCTAAGCTGTTACTGATTAAATTAGTCAGCATTTGCTGTAAGCGGTCGGCATCTCCGCGGAATTTAATGTCAGAAACCGGTAAGTAAGTCTCAAGCTTAATACCTTTTTCACGAGCCAAGCCAATAAATGGTTCAATTGATTGTTTAACTAGTAAACCAAACTCAAGCGGTTGCATTTGATAACGTAGTCCGCCCACGTCATTCAGTGTAATTTGGTAGAGATCCTCCACTAAACGGTTTAAATGGATCGCTTCGCTATATAAGTTGTCTAAGCTATCTGCATTTAATGGGCGCACGCCATCTTTCAAGGCTTCAATATCGCCCCGGATAATGGTTAAAGGTGTGCGTAATTCATGTGATATATCCGCAATCCATTGGTTACGACTTTGTTGGTTTTTTTCTAGGCTGGTAGCAAGGTGGTTAAAATCCTGTTGCAGTTGTCCAAGCTCATCACGTCGATTCACTTTTAAACGTGTTTCAAACCTGCCCGCTGTTAAAGCTCGCATCCCTTGGGTCACCGATAAAATCGGTTGCAAGAAATAGTGGCCAAAGGGCATTAACAATAGGCCGGATAATAAAACTAAGAAAAAGACGCCATAGGTCAGCAGAGATCGTTGGCGCTCAGCAAGCTGGATATCAAGCGCTTCGGTTAATTTAGCACGATGACTGTAGCCAATATAACCCACTACACGTTGATTAATTTCGATGGGTATAAACATACGACTTTCTTCAGTCGGAAAACCGTAAAGACATTGCTTGTTTTCATCCACCAAGCTGAGTCGTTTTTCGGCCAGGTCAGGGTGGCGTTGTTTAAAATCCGAATAAGGATAGTTTAAAAATAAATCGACTGGCACGAAGGTTTCGGTAAAGTCTACTCGGCCAGAAATGTCGACAATTTTGCGCCAAGTGATTTCATCAATGATACTTAAGTCTTCTTCAAACTTTTCCTCAATGACAAATTGAATATTTTTTTTAATGCGATCAAGGTGTTGCTGGTCACGTTTATCAACGTATTCAATCAAACTGTTTTTGAGCATCGCATGGTTGGTAATCACCGTGCCTGCGATCAAAAAAAGCCCAAAAATAAGCAGTAGGGCGATGAGTTTGATTTTAAAACTGACAATCATTGTAGGGGTTCCATGTGCCGTTTCGGCTAATTTAAAATGGTTAATCTGGGCTAGAGACTTATTGACGTGTCTCAGTATAAAGAAACACGCGGCCTAGATTATGAAAAAACCACGAACTTAGTAGCAAAAAGCCCGCAAGGGAGCGGGCTTTTTTAGGCTAAATTGTAAGCGATTAAATTTTCACACAGTCCATCGAGTAGACCATTTTTCCATCGACTTCTTCTTTAACAAGCCCGTGGATATCGGTTTCGAATCCTGGGAACTTCTCGTTAAAGTTACGCGCAAATTTTAAATAGTCCATGATCTTGTTATTAACGCGCTCGCCCGGAATCAGTAGTGGAATCCCTGGTGGATAAGGTGTTAATAAAATCGCGGTAATGCGGCCTTCTAAATCATCAATTTCAACGCGCTCAATTTTGTTATGTACCATTTTTGCATAAGCATCCGCCGGTTTCATAGCGGGCTCCATATGCGATGTGTACATTTCAGTGGTTAAGCGTGCCACATCGTTTTCTTTGTACATGTTATGGATCGCATCCGACAAGTCTTTTAAGCCAATGCGTTCATAACGAGGGTACTTGGCGATAAAAGTTGGCAGTACACGCCATAATGGCACGTTGCGATCATAATCGTCTTTGAACTGCTGCAAAGCGGTTACCATGGTGTTCCAGCGGCCTTTAGTAATGCCGATGGTGAACATGATAAAGAAGGAATATAAGCCGGTTTTTTCGATAATAACCCCGTGCTCGGACAAATAACGCGTCACAATCGCCGCCGGAATGCCGGTTTCGGAGAAGTCACCATTAACGGCCAAACCAGGGGTAATAATGGTCGCTTTAATCGGGTCGAGCATGTTGAAGTTGTTAGCGAGATTTCCAAAGCCGTGCCAAGGTTCGTTAGCACGTAAAATCCAAGCGTCACGTTCGCCCATGCCTTCTTCAGCAAGCTCATCGGGGCCCCAAACTTTAAACCACCAAGAGTCGCCAAATTCCTCATCAACCTTGCGCATGGCACGACGGAAGTCCAAGGCTTCGGCAATGGATTCTTCAACTAAGGCGGTACCGCCTGGTGGTTCCATCATAGCCGCGGCCACATCACAACTGGCAATGATGGAATATTGCGGACTGGTCGAGACGTGCATTAAATAAGCTTCGTTAAAGCGGCCACGATCCAACATACGTTTAGGTGATTCTTGCACCAAAATCTGACTGGCTTGGCTTAAACCCGCCAACAATTTATGGGTTGATTGGCAAGCATAAACCATCGGGCCTTCTGATCGGTTGGTGTCACGACCAATCGCATGCATGCCTTCATAAAATTCGTGGAAAGTCGCATGTGGCAACCAAGCTTCATCAAAATGCAGGTTTTCAACATATTCCCCAAGTGTTTTCTTGATGGTATCGACGTTATACAAAATACCATCATAGGTACTTTGGGTTAAGGTCAGCATTTGGGGTTTTGCGCTTGGGTCTTTCACCAATGGGTTGGCTTGAATTTTCTTTTTAATCGTCTCAGGGTGAAACTCCGATTCAGGAATCGGTCCAATAATGCCGTAATGGTTACGGGTTGGCATTAAGAAAACCGGTACGGCCCCCGTCATAATGATCGAGTGTAAAACCGATTTATGACAGTTACGATCCACGACAACAATGTCATCATCGGCCACATTAGCATGCCAAACGATTTTGTTTGAGGTCGATGTACCGTTTGTTACAAAAAACAAGTGGTCGGCGCCAAAGATGCGTGCCGCGTTTTGCTCTGAGTCCGCAACCGCACCGGTATGATCCAATAGTTGGCCGAGTTCGTCTACCGCGTTACACACGTCAGCACGCAGCATGTTTTCACCAAAAAACTGGTGGAACATCTGGCCTACTGGACTTTTCAAGAAGGCCACCCCGCCCGAATGTCCAGGGCAATGCCAAGAATAAGAGCCATCAGCTGCATAACCAGTCAGTGCGCGGAAGAAGGGCGGGGCTAAACCTTTAAGATACACGCGCGCTTCACGGATAATATGTCGTGCCACAAATTCGGGTGTGTCTTCAAACATGTGGATAAAGCCGTGTAACTCTTTCAATACATCATTCGGTATGTGGCGAGACGTGCGAGTTTCGCCATATAGGAAGATCGGGATATCGGCATTGCGATGGCGAATCTCACCCACGAATAAACGCAGTTTTTCAATCGCGTCATCTTTATGGGCTTCGTCGGCAAACTCGTCGTCGTCGATGGATAAAATAAAGCAGGAAGCACGGTTTTGCTGTTGCGCAATCATCGCCGTGTCATTAAAGCTGGTGACGCCTAAGGTTTCCATGCCTTCTTTTTCAATGGCTTCAGCCAGAGCACGGACGCCTGTGCCCGAGGCATTTTCTGAGCGAAAATCTTCATCAATAATGACGACAGGGAAACGAAATTTCATAAGGGATAATGTCCTTGTTGCAGCATCTAAAATAAACCAACTTTGACCCTGCATTATACAAAAACCACGTCTAAATAAAACGAAAGTTTTGTATCTGTGATGCATTGTGTTGGCTTGTTACTATAATGGTTTTTTGAGTAAAAGGATTGGGTATTGTGACACGAAGTTATTTTTGGGTCGGGTTTGGCTTGGCGGTGGTCGGTACTTTGCTATTTTCGATCAAGTCGATCCTGATAAAACTCGCCTACCAAGCTGGTTCGGATGCGGATGGTGTGATGTTGCTAAGAATGCTCATGGCGATGCCAGTTTATGCCGTGATTGCCTGGGCTTTATGGCAACGTTATCCACAAAAAGGCGCCCAAATTCCAAAACGCACTTGGTGGGCGCTGATCGGTCTTGGGTTTATGGGCTATTTTGTGTCTTCTTGGCTAGATTTGATGGGATTGGAGTTGATTTCGGCACAGCTCGAACGTCTGACTTTATTTACCTATCCAATTATGGTCGGCATTTTAGGCGCGTTGTTTTTTAAACAGCCGTTAACCCGCAGAATCATTTTAGCTTTAACCTTATCTTATATCGGTATATGGGTGATTTACGCTCAAGAGGCCAGCATGGCCGGTGATGACGTAGCTAAGGGTACCTTATTAGTTGCATTAGCCGCTTTTAGTTTTGCGTTTTATGTGTTGTTTAGCCGAGCGATTATCGCCCAAGTTGGCAGTCTGTGGTTTACCAGCTGGGCAATGTTAGCCGCCTGTGCTTGGGTGATTGTATTTTTTGGCGTGAGCTTGGATTGGTCTGAATTTGAGCTGAATGCGCAGAT
The DNA here is from genome assembly GCF_000711195.1 of Thiomicrospira pelophila DSM 1534. NCBI lineage: Bacteria > Pseudomonadati > Pseudomonadota > Gammaproteobacteria > Thiotrichales > Piscirickettsiaceae > Thiomicrospira > Thiomicrospira pelophila. The sequence goes on from NZ_JOMR01000001.1 coordinate 406,985, forward strand.
TTTACTCTGGACTTTTCTGCTGGCGATTGTAAGCACGGTCATTCCGAGCTTTATGATTAGTGAAGCCATCGCCCGCCTGGGCCCAGCACAAACGGGCATTATCGGCAGTTTGGGGCCGGTATTCACAATTGCGCTCGCGGTATGGATTCTGTCTGAACCCTTTACCCTTTCGCACTTAATTGGCTTTACGTTGGTGATGATTGGTGTGGGGGTGTTGACGATTAAAGGCAAGTCTTCGTCTAAGCTTTCTTAAAGAAAATCCATAGATAAAATAATCTTGTTGTACTTAATCTGCTTTTTGCCAAACAATGGGGCCTAATTCATTTAGGTGGATTTTATTAAATAATTAAAGGATAGATTACTATGTTGAAGCAGGTTTTAATGTTTGATTCGATGCTAACCCCAAAAATCATTACGTTTGTGTATTGGTTGTTGCTTGCGATTGCACTGGTGTCAGGTTTAGGAGCGATGTCCGGTTACTATGGGGTGACATTAGGTAGTTTTTTTACGGGTTTAGCAATCATAGTGTTTGGTGGGGTGTTCGCGCGAATTTGGTGTGAGTTATTGATTGTGTTGTTTAAGATTCATGAGAATCTGAAAAAAATCGTCGATAAAGAAAGCAAGGAAGACTAGCTAAACTTTTGGTCGCGCGGTTGAGCAAAGCCGGCGGCTAAGCCACAGTTTCTAACTAAGCACCAGGCCTGGTGCGAGCCATTCGGCGACCGTTACCATAATCAAGTTTAATAAAATCAATACAATAGCTGACACTTTAAATCGCCAGAGTAATAACAGGTTCAGACCCAGTAATCCCAGGCTTGGCAAATTCACAATCGCGTGCAGTAAGATTGGATTTATTAAGGCGGCGACCAGAAATCCAACCACCCCGGCTTGAATCGCCGTTAGGCCTGCTTGAAAGCTTGAGCGAGTAATGAGCTGTTGATAAAAGGGTAATACGCCAATAATCCAAGCTAAGCCAGCTAAAAAAATTGCAAAGGTTGCGACAATGGCTCCCAGCCACCCTTGGGTAAGCGTACCCAAATAAGTCGAAAAACTAAACATGGGGCCGGGCAGGGTTTGCGCAAACGCATAGCCACTTAAAAAAGCCGACTCCGCCACTAGGCCTGGTTGTACCAATTCAATTTGTAAATAAGGCAATACTACATGGCCGCCACCAAATACCAATGCACCCGCCCGATACAGACTATCAAACAAGGCTAGTTCTGGCATTAAAAGCACCAGGCCTGGTAGTAGGATTAATAGCCCCAGCGGTGCAATTAGCAGAGTTAACGCCAGTGTACGGTTGGGTGTGCGTTGCAAACTGAGTGTCGATGCCTCGGTGTCCGTTTTTAACCATTGGCCGAGTAAGGCTAAGCCGAACAATAAGATAATGGGGGTCCAAACACTTGGGAAAGCCAGCAATACGAATGCGCTACTAATCGCGGTTAGTATCCATTCGGCGCGGCGACAGAACTGTTTGGCCATACCCCAAGTAGCTTGCATCACTACCGCAGCCGCGACAATGAGTAGAGCCGGAACCAGCGACGACCAGGCCTGGTGGTAGTTAAACCAACCGTACGCCAGTGCGCTCATAATTAAGGCCGATGGCAAGGTAAAGCCTAAAAAAGCCGCCAGCGCGCCCGACCAACCGCCGCGTTGATAACCAATTAGAAAGCCTAATTGTGAGCTAGATGGCCCCGGCAATGCGTGGCATAACGCAATCCATTGCGCGAATTGAATGTCGCTAAACCAAGCACGTTTTTCAACAAATTCTTGGCGGAAAAAACCAATATGTGCCATCGGCCCGCCAAATGAGGTCAGACCTAAGCGTAAAAATATCCAAAACATCGGCCTTCCTTGGAGGAGAACTTAAGATAGTAAACTTGGTAGCCAAGTGATTAAGCCCGGCCAAATTGCCAAAACGCCAAGTAAACCGAGTTGGATCAAAATATAAGGCCAGACACCGCGATACATATCGATTGTTTTAAGGCTGGCTTGGCTGGCAACGCCGCGCAAATAAAACAATGCAAAGCCAAACGGCGGCGTTAAAAACGCAGTCTGGAGGTTAATCGCGATCATAATGCCTAGCCAAATTGGATCGGCCCCTAGGATAAATAAAATCGGCGCGACAATTGGCACCACTACATAGGTGATTTCGATAAAGTCTAAAAAGAAACCCAGCACAAATAACATCAACATCACAATCAGCATAGCCGTGAATAAACCACCGGGCAGATCGCCTAATAAGTCGTGTACTAAATCATCGCCGCCCAAGCCTCGGAACACGAGCGAGAAGAAGGCCGCTCCGATAAAGATCAAGAAGATCATACTGGTGATTTTTAAACTGTTGAGCATGACCGATTTTAAGGTGGTCAGGCTGAATTGACGTTTTGCCAAAGCAAGTAATAACGCCCCTAAAGCGCCCAGAGCGCCCGCTTCGGTTGGTGTCGCGATGCCGCCAATGATTGAACCTAGTACCAGAATAATTAAGCCAATCGGTGGCAATAAGCTTTGGACGACCCGTATTAACAGTCCGGCTTGCAAGCCGGTTTGTTCATTTTTAAACGCCGGCACGCGAAGCGGTTGGAAAATAGCGACGCCTATTATATAAACAATATATAGCCCTACGAGTACCAGGCCTGGTAGGATCGCGCCGGCAAACAAATCGCCCACTGATACTGTTTCGGGAGCAAAATTGCCCTGTTGTAACTGGGCTTGTTGATAGGCGTTTGAGAGTACATCCGCTAATAAAATTAAAACAATTGATGGCGGAATAATTTGGCCAAGTGTACCAGAGGCACAAATAGTGCCGCTAGCAAGGCGCGGGCAATAACCTTGCTTGAGCAACGTGGGTAGCGCTAACAACCCCATCATTACCACGGTTGCGCCGACCAAGCCGGTGCTGGCGGCTAATAAAGCGCCCACCAAAACCACCGCGATACCTAAACCACCGCGTACACCTTGAAACACTTCAGCTAGGGTTAAAAGTAGTTGATCCGCAATTTTTGACTTTTCCAGCATCAGCCCCATAAATACAAACAAAGGCACGGCCAGCAGTGTACTGTTGTTCATGATCGAAAAAATTCGACTCGGCACGCTGTTTAGAAACGCCATGTCGAATACACCAAACAAGCTGGCACCCAAGGCAAATAATAACGACACACCAGCGAGTGTGAATGCGACTGGAAAACCGATCATTAAGGCCAATAACACCAGAGCAAATAACAGCAGGGCAAGCCACTCCATATTTAAATGCCCTCCTGCAAGTTATCCTGAAATGCTTCGGCTTGCGCCTGTGGATTTAGTTGGTCGAGGGCGAATAACGCTAAGCTATATTGCACAATAAAAGCCAGCGTTTGCAAAAGAACCAGGCCTGCACTGATCAGAATCACGCTTTTAAGCAGATAGATATAAGCCAGTCCACTCGCATCCGCCGAGCGTTCTTGAATCGCCCAGCTGGCGGCGACATAATCCCAGCCAGACCAAATGATAAAGACCATCATTGGCAGTACAAAAAATACCGCGCCCAGAAGATTAACCCAGTTTTTTCGCTGTTGAGAGGCGCGCTCGTAAAATACATCCACACGCACATGTTGATTTTGTTGATAGGTATAAGCCAGTCCCAGCATAAAAATTAAGCCATGCACATACAGCAAGCTTTCATCTAATTTAGTCGAGCTGAAATCGAAACCATAACGCAAAGCAACGCCTAGACTTGCTAACACCACCAGCAACAGTGTTAACCACGCTACGCTATGTCCGACAGTCGATTGAAAACGGTTTTGCCAACTTAAGAATTGATTTAAGAAAGGATAAATGCGATTTGGTTTCATGGGTCTAAACAAAGTTTGAATAAATAAAAACATTATTTTACGCGGTTTTTGTGACAAGACCGCGCTGGTTAGTTAAAAAATCAGCATTAATTTAGAGGTTAATTAATCAAACTAGCCTCATAAAATCGATAGGTATTACGTCCACTTGACTTGGCTAAATACATGGCCGTATCCGATAGTCGCATTAAGGTGCCGAGTTCTTGTGCATCATCTGGGTAAAACGCAATCCCAATGCTGGCTCCTATTTGTAGGGTGTGACCTTCAATTTCATATGCAGGGGAAAGACAGTCAATAATATTTTGCGCCACTTTGCCTGCGGTTTCGCGGGTTTGAGCGCCATTTAAAATGACGGTAAATTCATCCCCTCCCATGCGCGCTAATAAATCGGCTTGACGCAGGGCATGACTCAAACGCTGCGTAACCGCAATTAGTAACTTATCACCAATGTCATGACCTAAATTATCGTTAACGTGTTTAAAACGGTCAAGGTCAATAAAAAGCAGCGCTAAGTTATGCTGGTTACGTTGAGCCTGTTTAAGCTCCTGCGCTAATTGTTGGTAAAACAAGGCGCGGTTAGGAAGCTGGGTGAGCGCATCTCTAAATGCTAAGGTTTCGAGTTTTTCGGCTTGGTGCCTGATATGCTGAGTTTGCTGATAAAACCACATAAAGAAATAAGCTAATAAAAATGATAGGGCCGCGAGGCGTAAAAAGTGCCAGAGCCACCAAGTCGCATCCCATAGGGTTGAGTAGTCAAACAAGACCGCTGAAACCGCAAACATTAACGTTAACACCGCTAAAGTTTGATGAGAAGATTGTGATTCTGCACTCATCATCAATTTAAGACTGGCGATAAAAAAACCAGTCGCACCAATGGTATTAAAGGCGATCGCTGGGGTGCTGAATACGCCTCCGTCATGCAGCATGTTGGGAAATAAATGGCTAGTAAGCAGCATAATAAAACTCAAGCCCAGCGCCCCAAAAAAGCTTAACCAGGGTAATTGCCTTAACCAGCGAGGATTAAGCCAAGACTTTGGTAGTGCGATGAATGAAAATAGTAGTCCACCCATTAATACGCCCATACTGTGAAGCCCGACAAAGGTATTGCCTGGCTCCACGCTACCGTGAAACGCACCGATGACGGCCATTGCAATAAAACTTGATGCTGCCCAGTAAAATCGAATGCAGAGCTTGTCGGCATGAATTAATAGGATGAGATATAAACCCAGAATCAGGTTTAATAAAACTCCTGCACCCTCAATCGTTGAGTGCAATGGAATATTAGGCCAAACCCCTATGCCAAATAAAACCGGAACCACTAAGGCTAAAATAAGCGGTACCACCAGGCCTGGTAGGATGGCCCAAATAGGGTGGCTGAGAGTGTAGGGCTGTTTCAATGGCGTGACCTAAATCGTTGATAAGTTACTTTTATTATGACGCTGAACTTGGCGCAAAACAACTAATGGGAAGCATGTTACTGACTGAGACTCGTTTATAATGATCGTACATTTTTAAGTTAAAGAATTTCATGATTGTTAAAGTTGCCCTAAACGGTCCATTTTTAAGTGCGCTCGATTACGATTGCCCGTTTGAACAGGTGCGACCTGGTTTGCGGGTGCGGGTGCCGTTTCGAAATAAATCCAAGGTCGGCTTAATTCTTGGGTTAAGTATCGAAACCGACTACGACCTCAGTAAGCTCAAAACCGTGACCGAAATTTTGGATGATGAGCCTTTGTTTAGTGAGCTCGAGTTGCGTTTTTTAAGTTGGGCGGCGCACTACTATCATGAGCCGATTGGCGAAGTGATTATGGCCGCCTTACCCAAACGCCTGCGGTCAGGCGAGTCGCTAGCAGTTGAGGGATTGAAACAGTGGCAGCGTACAACATTAGGTCAAACCATTTCGGTGGAGGACTTGGCCAAAAACGCCCATAAACAACGCGCGATTTGGCAGGTCTTTACTAACGACCAGGCCTGGTCGGAAGCCCAGTTGAATCAGCAGTTTGAAAATTGGCGACCGTTGGTTAAAACCTGGCAAGACAAACAATGGTTGAGCTTGAGCCATGGTTCTTGTTTGCCGCCGGTTCAATTTTCAGATAAGCCGAACCATCAACTAAATCCGGAGCAGCAAGCCGCCGTCGATAGTGTTTTATCCGCTTCGGATGAGTTTGGTGCTTTTCTATTGCAGGGGGTGACCGGCAGCGGTAAAACCGAAGTTTATTTAGCGATGATTGAGTCGGTGTTAGCGCAAGGTAAGCAAGCCTTGGTGTTGGTGCCCGAAATTGGCTTAACACCGCAAACCGCCGCGCGTTTTGAAGCCAGCTTGCAACAGCGCGTGGTGGCGTTACATTCGGGTTTGAATGACCAAGAGCGTCATTGCGCTTGGCAGGCGATTCGTAGTGGTGAAGTCAAGGTTTTATTAGGCACGCGTTCGGCGCTGTTTACGCCGTTTGCGAATTTGGGCTTGTGCATTATTGATGAAGAGCATGATTTGTCGTTTAAGCAGCAAGATGGTTTTCGTTACTCGGCGCGCGATTTGTTGGTAAGGCGCGCCCAAATGCATAAGGTGCCGGTGGTTTTGGGGTCGGCCACGCCGTCGTTAGAGTCTCTTTACAATGTGCAACAAGCACGATATCAAAAGTTGGTTTTAACTCAGCGTGCGGCGGCGGCTGAAATGCCTAGTATCCATTTATTGGATATTCGCGGTGAACGTTTAGCTGAAGGCGTGTCCGCCCAACTTAAAGCCGCGATGCAACGTCATTTGGACGCCAAAGGGCAGGTGTTGTTATTTTTAAATCGGCGCGGTTATGCGCCGGTTTTAATGTGCCATGATTGCGGTTGGCAGGCGGCCTGTCCAAGTTGCGATGCCAACTTAACCTACCACCAGGCCTGGAATGAACTACGTTGTCATCACTGTGGTTACAGCGAGAAAAAACCACCCGTTTGTCCCGACTGTCAGAGCAAAGAATTCGTGCGTGTTGGTCAAGGCACCGAGCGTTTAGAGCAAACCATTGGCAGTTGGTTCCCAGATAAAACGTTGGTACGAATTGACCGAGATACCACACGTTTGAAAGGCGCATTGGGCAAGAAAATTGAGCAAGCACGCAGTGGCGAAGCCGATATTTTAATTGGCACCCAAATGCTTGCTAAAGGTCATCACTTTCCAAATGTTACTTTGGTTGGGTTGTTGGATTTGGATCAAGGGTTATTTAGTGTGGATTATCGTGCGGCCGAACGCATGGCTCAGCTTATCGTGCAGGTCGCCGGTCGGGCGGGTCGAGCCGAACGCAAAGGCGAGGTGATGATTCAAACACATCACCCAGAGCATCCGTTGCTCATGCGTTTGGTTTCGAGGGGTTATGATGACTTTGCACAACAAGCCCTGACCGAACGTGAATCCGCCCAGCTACCACCCTATGGCTTTCAAATTTTGGTTCGCGCCGAAGCCTTTGATATTAATCACGCGCTGGCGTTTTTAAATGACATAAAGGATGCGTTGTTGGGGGTGGCTGTTAGCGAGCCGTGTGAAGTTTGGGGGCCAGTTAGCGCGCCGATGGAGCGCCGCCAAGGGCGTTATCGTTATCATTTGTTGATGCAGTCGGAAAGCCGAGGCGCATTACAAACTTGGTTTAGCGCGATTGAATCACAGATTTATCAGTCGTCCTTGGTAAGCAAAGTACGCTGGAGCGTGGATGTCGATCCGCAAGAGTTGAGATAACGCAATCATCGACTGAATGCCGGTTGCGTTTTAGGGGTTTCAGTTTAAAATTGATCCATTAAGATTCATTAACTAGGTGGCAAAGTGACGATTTTTATTAAGCTATTTAAGGCGCTCAACGCCAATCAACATCCCGGACAAATCGCGCTTTCGCTTACGCTAGGTCTGCTACTTGGTCTTACGCCTTTCTTTTTTCCTCACACTTTATTAACGCTTTTGCTCATCATTGTGCTTAGAGTCAATATTTCAGCCGTACTCGTTTCTTGGGGTGTGTTTACCGGCTTAGCTTATGCGTTTGATCCGCTTTTTCATCAGTTCGGTTTATGGATGCTTAATCATCCAGGCTTGGTGGAAATTTGGACGCAATGGTACAACCAGGCCTGGTGGCGCTTTATGTCGTTTAACAATACGATTGTGATGGGTAGTATCTTGGTAGCTTACAGCTTGGCTTTACCATTTTTTGGCTTAAGTTGGTTGTTGGTACGAATTTATCGTCAACGATTTTTGGTTTGGGTGAATAAACTTAAACTTGTTCAAATGTTGAAGGTTTCAAATAAAGCGGAAACTTTGTCGGGGTTTTTTAAATGAGTGAACAAAACAAAGCCACAGCACAATCAGACGCCTCGCCAACTCAAAAGCCCCCTGTAAAAACTGCGAAACCAAAAGGTTGGATTCGTTGGTCAGGTTTAATTGGCGTGTTGGTTATTATCGGGTTAGTCGTTGGCTTAGGTTATCTGATCAGCAGTTGGGCGCTTAAAAGCAAAATTGAGAGTATGGCCTCGAATGCTTGGGGGGCAAAAGTTGAGATTAATGAATTAGATTTCAGCTTCAACCCAGTTGGGGTGAATTTAGCGGGCGTGCAAATAACTGACCCTGAGCAGCCGATGCAAAACCTGATTGAGTTAAAACAGGTGCGTTTAAGCGTTAACCTTTATCATTTAGTGGTGAAACGTTTTGTGATCGAAGACATCACTATTGCAGGCCTGGCATTGAATCAAGCGCGCCAAACCAGTGGCGAGTTGCCGAAACCAGAAAAAGTGAAATCTGAGTCAGTTGAGCCACAAATCCCTGATAAAACGTCTGGAGGTTTCAAACTGCCTTCGGCGGCTATGCCAGATGCAAAAGATGTGATCGCGCGTGAGCGTTTAGATACGGTTGATCAGGCTAAACGGTTGGAAACACTTACCAATAACACAGAAAAAGAGTGGGCAAAAATTGAAGAGTCTTTGCCAACCGCGAAAAGTTTAGCGCGTTATGAAACTGAATTGAAAGCGATCTTTGAAGGCTCAGTGAAAGATCTTAATGACCTTCAGCAGCGCCAACAGCGCTTAAAGGCCTTGCAGAAGGATTGGCAGGCTGACCAAGCCGCGATTCAGCAAGCGCAAGATTTTATTCAAAACCGCAGTTCAGAAATAAGTCAGGGTTTAGGTCGGCTCGAAAAACTGCCTAACCAAGATTTACAACGCTTGCTGTCTAGTTATTCGATGGATCAATCCGGTTTGTCCAACCTAACTTATTTATTATTTGGTGAGAGCCTTCAGCAAAAATTGCAGTTGGCGTTGGACTGGCATCGTAAAGCCCAACCCTTAATTAAATGGGTTGAAGAATACCGCGCCCAATCGGCCGCTGATAAAGCCTTGGCTGAACAAGCTAAGAAACCACGCAGCTTAGGAGAAAACATAGTCTTTGAAGAGTTTGATCCCCAGCCGAAATTTATGATTAAGAGAATTGATTTTGATGGCGATATTGAATGGGGTTCGATCACGGCGAAAGTGCGTGATGTCAATTTTAACCAAACCGTTAGTCAAAAGCCGATTAGATTTAATGTACAGGCGATGCCCACAACGCAAAAAAGCGCGTTGGTTTTAGATGGTTATAGCTCAACCCTAGAGACCGATTCGGTCTTAACAAACGTGAAAGCCAATTGGACCGATTATGAGGTCAATCAATGGTGGATGGCCAAAACCGATGTGTTACCTGTGCAACTGGTTAAGGCCAAGGCGAACTTAAGCGGACAACTGGCATTAACGGGTTTGAGTGAGTTGGATGCCGATTTAAATATTCATTACCGCGATGCCTTGTTTGATCTATCGCAAACTCATTCCGAACAAGTAACACGTTATTTGGCTCCGGCATTTTCTGATATTAATCAATTTAAAGTAGACGCTAGTATAAATGGGCGTGTCATGTCACCTAAAATTAAAGCCAGTTCAGACTTGGACAACCAGTTGTCGACAGCTTTCAAACAGGTGTTTGAGCAAGAAATGCAGGCCTTTAAACAGGATTTGGAGAAACAATTACAAGCCAAGCTAGGAGAGCTTAAGCAGCCAATTGAAGCTGAGTTGCGGCGCTTGAATATTGATCGGTCCGCGTTAGAAGATCAAGAAAAGGCCTTGAAAGCGATTCAGGCAGAAGCTCAAAATCGTTTAAAACAGTCTGAAGCCGAGTTACAAAAGCGTGTGGATGCTGAAAAGAAAAGGCTTGAAAATGAAGCGAAGCAAAAAATTGAAGATGAGCTGCGTAAACGCATTAAATTACCTTTTTAATAAGTTTTTTCTTAAGCACCAATAAAAAATAATAAAAAAGTTTTGAGGATATATGAAACAAAATCTGCCCGTAACACAGCACGAATATCAAATCGCCGAAGGCGTCTCACTGGTTTCAGAAACCGACTTATATGGCAATATTACCTATGCGAACCAGGCCTTTATTGAGGTAAGCGGATATAGTTGGGAAGAGTTAAAAGGGCAGCCACATAACCTTATACGTCATCCCGACGTGCCTGAAGCGGTGTTTGCGGATTTATGGAAAACCGTTAAAGCCGGCGAACCCTGGCACCAGTATGTAAAGAACCGTCGAAAAAACGGTGATCACTATTGGGTTGAAGCGAATATTGCCCCAGTAGAACAAAACAGCAAAGTGGTGGGTTATAAGTCAGTTAGAAGCACGATGCCGCATGATTTAATTAATCCGGTTGAAGCAGCTTATCAATCAATCCGTCAAGGTAAACAACTAATACGTGGTGGGGTTTTGGTTAAACCTTGGCAAGAAAAATTGGCCAAATGGAGCCCCTTGCCGAAACGCAGCATCTTAGCGAAAACTATGATACCGCTGGTTGCGATGGCTGTTTTATGGAGCATTGTATTACAAATTTATTTGCAGAATGTAGCCGACGATTTATATCAAAGCGCGGTGGCTGAACGTCATGATACCCTCCAGCGTAACTTAGAATCTGAAATAAAAGGGGTCGAGACCATTGCGCTTACCAACACCGTGGGGATTGCGAGTAATTCGGCCGTGATTTACGGGCTCTACGACAAACAAGATACGGTTCTTTGGCAAATCGTGCAGGTTAACTATAAGCATTATGTTGAATCGGCTGGGCTTGAAGGTATAGGTTTAGCGATCTACAACGCAGATCTCAAACAAGTTACTCACCAAGGCGCACCCATTAGCCTGCAAAAATTACCCAAAAACACCCAAACCCAAGTCAGTTTTGAGGAGGGGGCCGGTTATGTGCGAGCGGTCGTTCCAGTCCCTTATGGTGATCGTGTTTTGGGTGCGGTAGTCATGTCGATACCTCTAAGCCATGTCGCGCAGCAAGAGTCAGCTGGTGATCGTTTATATGCCACCTTGTTTGGCTCAAAAGACAAGATTGATCTATTGAAATCAGGTGAACAAGATATTGATGATAGAACCGCGCAAGTATTGAATGGATTAAATTTGACTAAATTAGCCAGCACGGATTTACGTGTACAGGGTGAATACTTATTAATGGTCGAAAAAATTTCTGTAGCAGACGGACAAGTCGCCGCCCATCTAGTGGCCGAACCTATGACCATTTTAAATCGCGTATTAAGTGAAACTTATTTCATGATTTATGTTGCACAGGGTGCAATGTCAGGTGGTTTTATACTGCTCTTGTTCCAAGTGTTTACGCGTATGCGTGTGTCGGTGCTTAAACCCTTGAAGGAAATGACCGCAAAGATGAACCGAGCGGCTGATAAAGGCAGTTTGTCGGTTCGCACCGAATCATTAAGTGAAGATGAACTAGGCCGTGTAGGACGCAGTTTTAATCATTATATAACTGGTGTTCAGCATTTAATGGTGTCGGTATCCGACATGATTAAAGCTTTGGCAGAAGGTAAGTTGGAGTATCGGATTCAGGCTGATTCTAAAGGTGATTTGGATAACTTAAAAAATGAAGTTAATTTATCTGCGGATGAAATCCAGCGCGTTTTAAATGAAATCCAGCGTGCGATTCATTCACTTAAGTTAAGTGACTATACCTACCAGGTTGAAGGAGCCTATTCGGGTGAGTATGCGCGCATGGTGACTGATCTACAAATGGCTATGCATGAAACTCAGCAAGCGATTAGCGCGATTAACCAAACCATGCAAGCCATTGCCGAAGGTGAGTTTTCAGAGCGTCTAAACATAGAGTTGCAGGGCGATTTGGGGGAGTTAAAACGTCATGTTAATGCGTCGTTAGATCAACTCGAAAAAGGGATTAGTGAAACAGTGGATGTGCTGGTGGCGCAAAGTGAAGGCGACTTAACCAAACGCATTTCTGGAGATTACTCTGGAAAATTGGCCATGATGAAGGACTCAGTTAACCGTTCGATGACTAAAATGTCAGATGCGTTAGGAGAAATGCGTGTGGCCTCCGTTACGGTCGCAGAAGCATCTCGACAGATTGCCAGTGGTAGTTCAGATTTATCCGATCGAATTCAGGATCAAGCCAGCTCATTACAAGAAACCGTGAGTAATATGGATATGATCACTCAGGCTGTAAGAAGCAATGCTCAAAATGCTCAGCAAGCGAATGAACTCGCTAATAGTGCAAAAACGCAAGCTCAAAACAGTAATGAAGTGATGAAACAAGCTCAAGCCGCTATGGCCGAACTGGCCAAATCGAGTCATAAAATTGCGGACATTATTGGCTTGATTGACAGCATTGCATTCCAAACTAATTTGTTGGCATTGAATGCCGCGGTTGAAGCGGCTAGGGCTGGAGAGCAAGGGCGCGGTTTTGCGGTTGTGGCAGGTGAAGTTCGTACCCTCGCGCAAAAATCAGCTGAAGCCGCTTCCGATATTCGAGCATTGATTGAAGTCAGTGTGAAACAGGTAGATCAAAGTCAGTCATTGGTCACCAAAACAGGAGAAGAGTTCTCCAATATCGTGGAAGCGATTTTAAAAATGCATAACTTTATCGCTGAAATTTCGCAGGCTAACCAGGAGCAAACCCATAGTATTGAGCACATTAATCAGGCGATGGATGGCATGGATTCAGCGACTCAGCAGAATGCTGCACTGGTTGAAGAAACCGCTGCAGCGGCGGATACTTTGCGCCAAGAAGCGGATGAAATGCAGGCACAGGTGAATTTTTTCAAAATTGAATCCAAGCGACAAGCGGCATTATCTTCAACACCATCCGGTAAGCTGAAGCATAATCAAGATTCTTAATGATGGCTTGAGGGCTCGTTTCAGCCAATAAAAAAGGTCGCTTTAAGCGACCTTTTTTATTGCAAGATAGAAGGTGTCTTAATCAAGACGATCTTTTAGTTTTTTAAACTTCAAGATAGTCAAGCATACCTTCAGCCGCATCACGTGCTTCGGCAATCGCATGTACAACTAAGCTAGAGCCACGAACCATATCACCACCAGCAAAGATCTTAGGATTGCTCGTTTGGAACGGATATAAACTATCTTTTGAGGCTATCACACCTTGCCAGTTGTTGATTTCGATATCGAAATCCTTAAACCAAACTGGTGGGTTAGGTTGGAAACCAAATGCAACAATCACCGCATCACAAGGGATGATTTTTTCTGAACCTGGTATGGTTTCGGCACGACGACGCCCGTTTTCATCAGGTTCGCCCATGCGGGTTTCGATAACTTTAATGCCTTCAACTTTGTCAGACCCGATGATTTCGACAGGGGCAAGGTTAAATTTAAACTGTACACCTTCTTCTTTAGCATTTTTCACTTCAGCACGCGAACCTGGCATGTTGGCTTCATCACGACGATAGACACAATAAACTTCATCCGCACCTTGACGAATAGAGGTTCGAGTGCAATCCATCGTGGTATCACCACCACCTAACACCACAACGCGTTTGCCTTTCATGCTGATGAATGGTTCAGGCGTTTGTTCATAACCTAATTCATTCTTGACGTTACCAACAAGGAAATCTAAAGCTTTGTAGACTCCTGGCAAGTCTTCACCCGGAAAACCACCAGTCATTGGCTTGTAAGTTCCCATGCCGAGGAATACCGCATCATAGTCGTTAACTAATTCTGAAAACTGAATGTCCTTACCAATTTCAATACCCAAACGGAATTCGACTCCCATTTTTTCAAACACTTGACGGCGGTGCTTGATAAGGTCTTTATCTAATTTGAATTGCGGAATGCCAAAGGTTAATAAACCACCAATTTCAGGTTGTTTGTCAAATACAACGGGTTGCACACCGTTACGAATTAAAACGTCCGCAGCGGCTAAACCGGCCGGGCCAGCGCCTACTATGGCCACTTTTTTGTCAGTTTTGACGACTTGTGACATATCCGGTGCCCAACCCGTTGCGATTGCTGTATCGGTGATGAATTTTTCAACAGCACCAATGGTTACCGCACCAAAGTTTGTATCATTGAGGGTGCAAGCTTCTTCACATAAGCGATCCTGCGGACAAATTCGACCACACATTTCAGGTAATGAATTGGTTTTGTGGGATAGTTCTACCGCTTCCATCACATTACCCTCGGCAATTAACTTAAGCCAGTTAGGTATGTAGTTATGTACGGGACATGCCCATTCGCAATAGGGATTACCACAGTGTAAACAGCGATCAGCCTGAGCCATAGCTTGGCTTGCTTCGAAATTACTGTATATCTCAGTGAAATTTGTTTTGCGCTCAGCGGCATCTAGCTTGGAAGGCAGCTGGCGGTCTAGTTCTAAAAATTGTCTTACATTTGGCATTCGATTAGTTCCTTATAAGCCTAGCTAAAAAGCCAGGACAACGCATTATCAGCTTAAGCGGCTTCTGTTCCGAATAGACGGAACAAAGTATCAATATCAATCGCTAGCGATTTGACAAGCCAGAAGTGCCCTACGTAATGACTGAAGTTTTCTAGAACTTCCTGTCCCCAAGGGCTATGCGTTTTTTCGACATATTCTTTAATCAGTGTTTTTAAATATACACGGTATTCTTCGGTGCTTTCGGTATCAATTCGAATCGCTTCAACCATTTCAGTATTAAGGCGGTCCGGTAGGGTGCGATCTTGATCAAGTACAAATGCCATACCGCCAGACATACCCGCACCAAAGTTCACACCTACTTCACCTAAGCTGACAACGGTGCCACCCGTCATATATTCACAACCGTGATCACCTAAGCCTTCGACAACTGCGACAGCGCCAGAGTTTCGAACGGCAAAACGTTCTCCACCTGTGCCATGAGCAAATAATTTACCGTTGGTTGCGCCATATAAACAGGTGTTACCCACGATTGGTGTATATTTTGGATCAAACTTATAACCAGTCGGTGGGCAAACGACAATTTCGCCACCGGCCATGCCTTTGCCAACATAATCGTTTGCATCGCCTTCTAGATGAAGGTTGAGGCCGTCGACGTTAAACACACCAAAAGACTGCCCGGCGATACCAGTTAGTTTTAAAGTAATAGGGGCGGATTTCATGCCGTCATTGCCATAACGCTGAGCGATTTCACCGGCTAAACGAGCGCCAATTGAGCGGCCTGTATTAACCAGTTTGAAGTTAAAGATGCCGCCTGATTTAGCTTCAATCGCTGGTAAGACTTCTTTAACCATGCTTTCAGCAATCTCACCGCGATCCCAAGGATTATTGCGTTCAACCTGAACCGTTTGTGGTTTGTCAGTTGGTACGCCACCGTCAGTGATAATGGATGATAAATCTAAGTTGCGTTGTTTCGCGGTTAGTGGCTCATCAATGACTTTCAGTAGGTCAACACGACCGACTAATTCTTTTAATGAACGAACACCTAACTTGGCCATCCATTCGCGAGTTTCTTTGGCCACGAATTCAAAATAGTGCATGACCATTTCAGGTAAGCCAATAAAATGTTCTTTGCGTAAACGCTCATCTTGAGTTGCAACACCAACAGCGCAAGTGTTTAGGTGACAAATACGCAGATATTTACAGCCAAGAGCAATCATTGGCGCGGTACCAAAGCCAAAGGATTCAGCCCCAAGTATCGCGGTTTTGATAACATCCAAGCCGGTTTTTAAACCGCCATCCGCTTGTAAAATAACTTGACCACGTAAATCGTTGGCACGAAGTACTTGATGAGTTTCGGCTAGCCCCATTTCAAACGGGTTGCCTGCATATTTAACCGAGGTTAGTGGGCTGGCACCCGTGCCGCCGTCATAGCCTGAAATCGTGATTAAGTCCGCATAGGCTTTAGCCACACCGGCTGCAATCGTACCCACACCAGGTTCCGCGACCAGTTTTACAGAAATCAGCGCGTTTGGATTAACTTGCTTTAAATCGTAAATTAACTGAGCTAAATCTTCAATTGAGTAGATATCATGATGTGGAGGTGGTGAAATAAGCGTAACACCAGGTACAGCGTGACGTAACTTTGCAATCGTCATGTCAACTTTATGCCCTGGTAGCTGTCCACCTTCACCTGGCTTAGCACCTTGCGCGACCTTAATTTGGATGACTTCCGCATTTCGCAAATAGTGTGCGGTGACACCAAAACGTCCAGATGCGACCTGTTTAATTTTTGACATCTTTTCGGTGCCATAACGTGCCGGATCTTCGGCACCTTCGCCAGAGTTGGAGCGCGCGCCCAAACGATTCATCGCAATCGCCAAGGCTTCATGCGCTTCTGGCGATAAAGCACCTAACGAAATACCGGCACTATCAAAACGTTTGTAAATCTCGGTTAGAGGTTCGACCTCATCTAGCGGTATAGATTTCACCCCTTCACGGAAGGTAATCATGTCGCGGATAGTCATTGCAGGACGATTATTAACTAAGTCGGCAAATTTATCGTAATAGACCTGCTCACCGGTTTGAACCGCTTTACGTAAGTTTTCAACCACGTCTGGGTTATAGGCATGGTATTCACCTCCATGAACATACTTGAGTAAGCCACCTTGCTGCATGGATTTGCGAGGGTTGAAAGCTTCCCATGCTAGGCGCTTCTGATCTAGCTCTAGATGTTCAAATAGCGTGCCTTCAATGCGGTTAGTTGTGCCAGGGAAACAAAGCGAAACGATTTCGGTACTTAGACCGACCGTTTCAAAAAGTTGAGAACCACGATAAGACGGTAGAGTTGAAATCCCCATCTTAGACATGATTTTTAACAGACCTTTATTAATCCCTTTACGGTAGTTTTTGATGTATTTACTCACCGGTGTGGCATTGTCGAGTTCACGTGTACGTAACATATCTTGAATGCTTTCATAAGCAAGGTATGGATAAACAGCGGTTGCGCCATAACCAAATAGCACGGCAAAATGATGTGGATCACGCGCCGTAGCGGTTTCGACAATAATGTTGGTTTCAGTACGTAAGCCTTCACGGATTAAACGGTGGTGCACCGCACCGGTCGCCATAATCGCCGGAATAGTCACCAGGCCTGGTTGAATGTCCAGATCCGTTAAAATTAGCAAGGTCTTGTTTGCCTTGGCCGCGGCTACGGCTTGATCACAAACTGCAACAATGGCCTTTTCAAGATCAATTTGAGTGGCGTCATAATGCAAGCTGATGTCTTGTTGTTGATAGTTGGGGTCGGTAAGTTCGCGCAACTGTACCATCATAGATGGGCTAAGAACTGGCGATTGAACTTCTAAACGTTGTGCATGTTCAGGGCCTTCTTCAAACATGTTAAGTTCACGCCCGAAACAGGTGTTTAAAGACATCACAATGGCTTCGCGCAGTGGGTCGATTGGTGGGTTGGTCACCTGCGCGAACATCTGACGGAAATAATCAAATACCGAGCGAGGTTTGTGAGAGAAAACTGGAAGAGGAGCATCATCCCCCATTGAGCCGATCGCTTCTTGAGAAGACTCAGCCAGTACGCGAATAATTTGATCGCGCTCTTCAAACGTGACTTGGAAGTATTTTTGATAGGTGTCTGTTAACTGATCCGTCCAACCACGAGCCGATTCTTCACGCCCCATTTGTTCTTCAAGGCGCATATAACCTTGGTCCATCCACTGGCGGTAAGGCTTGGCGGTTTTTAAGGCATCGTCAATTTGTTGAGGCTTAAGTAGTTGACCGTTTTCGAGATCAACCGCAATGACTTGACCTGGTTTTAAGCGTCCTTTTTCCAATACGTCTTCAGGAGCATAGTCGTACACGCCGATTTCTGAAGCAAACGTAATGTGACGGTCTTTTGTGATGACATAACGTGTTGGGCGTAAGCCATTACGGTCAACACCACAAATTGCATATTTACCGGTGTTGATTACCATGCCGGCCGGACCATCCCATGGTTCCATGTGCATCGAGTTATATTCCAGGAAGGCTTTAAGATCGGCATCCATGTGGGGCACGTTCTGCCAAGCAGGTGGAATCAACAAGCGTAAAGCTTGGAAAACCGACATATCACCCATCATCAAGACTTCAAGCATGTTGTCTAAGCTATTTGAGTCTGACCCTTCTTGGGCAACTAACGGCTTTAAGTCAGCTAGGTCAGGCAGTAAAGGTGTTTCAAATTTTTTCTGACGAGCTAAAGCCCAGTTGCGGTTACCGCGAATTGTATTGAGTTCACCATTGTGGGCTAAGAAACGGAATGGTTGTGCCAAGCGCCATTGCGGCATAGTGTTGGTAGAGAAACGCTGGTGATAAGAAATCGAGGCCGATTCAAATCCAGGGTTCTGAAGGTCCAAATAAAACTCTTGAAGTTCTTTGGGCATTACTAAGCCTTTGTAAGATAAAAGCTGAGTGTTTAAAGAAGCAACGTAAAAGGTTTTGTCATTTGGTTCAATCGCCATTTCTGTTTTGCGACGTGCGCTGAATAATAGACGATTAAACTCGGCCTCAGAAACATTGGTTCCAGCATTTACATAAATTTGCTCAATAACCGGCTCCATTGAAGCCGCTTGTTCGCCCAATACCTCTGATTTAACCGGCACTTTACGCCATCCAGCGACACTCAAACCACGTGCACTGAGTTCAGCTTCTATTGTTTGGCGTGCTTTGTCCGCAAGTGTAGGATCTTGGTTTAGGAATAGCATGCCGACAGCATAAGTATCATTTAATTGAAGCCCTAAGCTTTGCGCTTCCGTTCTTAAAAATGCGTCGGGTTTTTTAATTAAAATGCCGCAACCATCGCCCGTGCAGCAGTCGGCCGCAACACCACCGCGATGCGTCATGTTGGCAAGGGATTGAATGGCGGCCTGAACGACCCAGTGACTTGGTTTGTCGTCCATATTGGCAATAAGGCCAAAACCACAGTTTTCTTTTTCAAAGTCAGGGGAATAAAGCCCTTTTAGGGTGTTCAGTGAATTCATAGCTTATGGTTCCTGTTAAGTCTGGCCCGTTTGGTGGCTTGTATTGGTTAAAGCACAGAGTCTTTAACCTAATTGAGGCACTTTTTAATAATCTTTTACACGCCCCAAAAAATAAAAAAACGGCGCAATAGTATATATTTTTGCGCCTATCTTATCAATACCGGTAATGTTATGTTTTAGCTTGGCTTTTGATAGCTTAGTTCTAGTTTTTAATACATAAAGGTTGGCCGGTCATCTCTGCTGGGATTTCAATTTCCATCATATCCAGTAGAGTTGGAATGACATCAGGTAGACTGCCGTCTTCACGCAGGTTGCAGTTTTTGTGCCCGACGTACACAAACGGTACCGGATTGGTTGTGTGTGCGGTGAGCGGGCTATTGGTGCTGTCATCCCAGAGTTGTTCGATATTGCCGTGATCAGCGGTAACGAGTAGCTCGCCATCGGCTTTATTAATGGCTTGTAAAATGCGTCCCAGGGCCGTGTCAACCGCTTCTACAGCTAGCTTGCAAGCATCCATATTGCCGGAGTGTCCTACCATGTCTGGGTTAGCTAAGTTACAAATAAAGGTGTCATATTTGCCGGATTGAATCGCTTCACAAAGCTTGTCGGCCACTTCTACTACACTCATTTCTGGTTGTAAGTCATAGGTAGCCACTTTGGGAGACGGGATTAAAATACGATCTTCTCCTTTGTTAGGAGCTTCTATGCCGCCATTTAAAAAGAAGGTGACGTGAGCGTATTTCTCGGTTTCGGCAATGCGAAGTTGAGTTAGGCCTTTTTTTGAGACCCATTCGCCAAAGGTATTGATCAGCTTCGTAGGGCGGTAGGCGATGCTTACATCAAAGTTTTTGTTGTATTCGGTTAAGGTAACGAAGTCGCTTAGGACAGGGGTCACGTCTCGATGAAAATCCGCGAAATCTTTTTCAATAAAGGCACGTGTAAGTTGGCGGGCCCGATCCGAACGATAGTTCATAAAGATAATGGCGTCACCATCTTTCACTTTTACGGGCTTACCACTTTTGCGTAGGACGCTTGTGGCTTGGATAAATTCATCCGTTTCACCGCGTTCGTAAGCGTTGGTAATAGCTTCTTTGGCTGAGTTTGCAGTGTATTCGGATTTGCCGGCACTAATAACATCAAACGCTTTTTGCACACGCTCCCAGCGGTTATCTCGATCCAAAGCGAAATAACGACCGGTGATTGAGGCGATACGTCCGCCGCCAATTTCTTTCATATGGGTTTCGATTTCTTTGATATAGCCTTGTGCGCTTTCAGGTGCGGTATCGCGACCATCTGTAAAAACGTGTAAGTAGGCCTTTGCACCGCGTCTAACCGCCAGTGTTAAGGCCGCTTTTATATGGCTGATGTGCGAATGAACACCGCCGTCTGAAAGGAGGCCCATAATATGAACAGCTCGGCCGCGAGATGTGGCGTTATCTATAGCGTGAACAAAAGCGCTGTTCTCAAAAAAAGAACCGTCCTCAATAGATTTTTGGATGCGAGTCAGTTCTTGATAAACCACGCGCCCAGCGCCTAAGTTTAAGTGTCCCACTTCGGAGTTGCCCATTTGGCCGTGTGGTAGACCAACATTAAGCCCAGATGTGTGGATTAGTGTATGAGGATGTTTGGCAAGTAGTTCATCCCAGTTTGGGGTGTTGGCCTGAGCGATGGCGTTATGTTCAAATTTTTCGCTATGGCCCCATCCGTCAAGGATGATTAAGCCAGTTGGTCGATGTTGAGGTTTTGCTGTCTTGCTCATGGGGTGTCCTACATAAGATAAATTATAAAATTATCGTTCATTGTAGCGGCTTTCGCTGTTAAAATCATCAGGTTTGCAAGTTTGTCATAGTAAGGAATCACCTAATGTTTATTGAATTCGTCCAGCAGGAGTTTTTGCTCTTTATCGCATTGGGCATAATCGCGATTATGTTGTTGTATAGTTATGTCGGTGACCGTTTTTTAGGCTACAAGCAGGTTTCGCCAGAGGAGGCTACTCGCCTATACAATCAGGGCGCGCTTGTAATAGATGTGCGCACCGATTCGGAATATAAAACGGGTTTTATCGGTGAAGCGCGCCATATTCCGGTAGCTGATCTTAAAGCTAAGGCGGCGAGCTTAAGTGCGCATAAAGATAAGAATATATTGCTTTACTGCCAGACTGGCGCGCGCTCAGCATCGGCCGCGAACACTTTAGTTAAAGAAGGTTTTACCCAGGTTTTTAACCTAAGGGGCGGCATTATGGCTTGGAAAATGTCTGGTTTACCGCTTAATCAGCCGGTATCGCGTAAAACACGTCGTAAAAGCAAGGTTTGAGTTATGAGTGAAATTATTGTTTATGCTAATCAATCATGTCCTTTTTGTGTTCGTGCACGCAAGTTATTGGATGCCAAGGGTTTGGATTACGAGTTAATTGATGTCACGGGGTCGCCAGATTTATGGTCTCAAATGGAGGCCCGATCGGGTCGTAATACCATCCCGCAGGTGTTTGTCAAAGGCCAGCATGTGGGCGGGTTTGATGATTTATATGACGCTGATCAGTCAGGTCGGTTAGATGAAATGTTAAAAGGATAAGACGCATGTCTGAGACAACTGAAAAGAGCTTTATCATCCGTAAGGTTTATACTAAAAATGTGTCGTTTGAGGCACCGAATTCGCCGCAAATTTTTACACTAGAATTTGATCCTAAAATGGATGTGACGCTAAACGTTGAAAGTTTTAAGATTGAAGAGTCGCTTTATCACGCACTTATTCGCTTAACAGTAACGGTAAAGGTTGAAGATAAAACCGCGTTTTTGTGTGAAGTAGAGCAAGCGGGTATTTTTGTTCTAACTGGTTTTGATGATAATGAACTTAGTTATATGCTAGGCAGTCACTGTCCAAATGCCTTATTCCCATTTGCGCGTGAAGCAGTGTCGGATCTTGTCGTGCGCGGAGGTTTTCCTCAGCTACTGGTTGATCCGGTTAATTTTGATGCTTTGTATGCAGATCATATGCAGCAGCGTCAGGTGCAACAGTCTGAATCAGAAGCTAATTAGAAGTCGTTATGTCAGAGATTGCCGTATTAGGAGCCGGGGCATGGGGAACAGCACTAGCCATTCATTTGGCGAAAGCGGGTCACAGGGTAAATTTGTGGGCGCATAGTGCCACCCATGCAGAACAAATGGAGTTGCAGCGAGAAAATACGCGTTATTTAGCGGGTTTTACATTGCCACCAGGCCTGGTGGTAACGCATCATTTAGAAATTGCATTAAAAAACTCTAAAGCAGTTTTATTGGTGGTGCCTAGTGATGCATTTTCGGGTGTCTTAAAGCAGGTTTCAAGTATTCTCGAAACGGCGCCGACTTACTTAGCTTGGGCGACAAAAGGTTTTGAGCCAGAACAGCATCGTTTATTGCATCAAGTGGTACAGGATGAGTTGGGGATTGATACACCAGTGGCTGTGCTGTCAGGCCCGACTTTTGCGGATGAAGTCGCGCAAGGTTTACCAACGGCGATGGTGAGTGCATCACCACAAGATGAGCAGGCCCAGTTTTGGGCGGACGCGTTTCATTATGACCGTTTTCGTGTTTATACCCAGGCCGATATCGCCGGAGTTGAAGTCGGAGGTGCCTATAAAAACATCATGGCGATTGCGACAGGTGTTAGTGATGGTTTAGGCTTGGGTGCAAATGCGCGTGCCGCCCTTATTTCTCGAGGCATGGCTGAAATGATGCGTTTTGGTTCTATTTATAAGGCGTTGCCTGAAACCTTAATGGGATTGGCGGGTTTGGGGGATTTGGTTTTAACTTGTACGGATGATTTGTCACGCAACCGTCGCTTTGGTTTACGGTTGGCACAGTCTGGCAAGTCGGCTTTGCAAGTCCAACAAGAAATTGGGCAAGTGGTTGAAGGGGTCAAGGCGGTTAAGGTGGTGAAATACCTGGCCGATAAACATCAGTTAGATTTACCTATCATGCAACAAGTATATGCGCTTGTTATGCAGGAAATCACCCCAAAACAAGCCGTGTCGCAACTATTATCTCGGACGTCTAGATCGGAAGCCTAGCTTTTGGCTTTTTTAGAATTAGTTTTATTTGCTGGATAGGTCGGCATAGTCAAGTTGTCGCCATGCTTCGTAGGCCATAATGGAAACCGCATTCGCTAAATTAAGACTGCGCGCGCCATTTTTCATGGGAATTCGTAATCTTTGTTCGGGGGTAATTTGCTCTAACACCTCGCTTGGCAACCCTCGACTTTCTGGACCGAATAGAAATGCGTCTCCATGTTGGTATTTAGGCTGGCTATGCGACAGTGTACCCTTGGTGGTTAACGCAAAAACACGTTTAATTTTATGGCTGTTAAGGCAGGTATCAAGGTCCGAATGTTCATAAACATTCGCCAGTTCATGGTAGTCCAAGCCCGCTCGACGCACCCGTTTTTCGCTGAGGTCAAACGAGAATGGATGAATTAAATGCAAATAAGCACCCATGTTGGCACTTAAACGAATTAAGGCTCCGGTGTTTTGCGGGATTTCAGGCTCGTATAAAATAATATGTAACATAATGATTAGGTGACGTCGTGGTTGATTTATCCGTTAATATTTGTGGTGTTCAATGTAATTCACCTGTTGCCATGGCTTCCGGTAATGCCGGTTATGGCCTTGAGTATCAAGCGGTTTCAGGTTTTAGTAACCGTGATGTTGGTGCCGTATTTTTAAAGGGCACCACGCTTGAGCCAAAGCTGGGTAATAAGCCAGAACGTGTATGGGAGACGCCGAACGGGTTGTTAAACTCAATCGGGCTTCAGAATCCCGGGGTGGATTATGTGATAAACCACCTATTGACGCAACTGGATTATTCACAAACCCAGTTTTTTGCGAATGTATCGGGCTCAAGTATTGAGGAGTATGCAGAAGTCTGTAAGCGTTTTGATGACACGCCCTTAGCGGGTTTAGAGATAAATATATCGTGCCCTAATGTTAAAAAAGGCGGGGCGGCTTTTGGCAACGATCCTGATATGGCGGCGAGAGTGGTTGAGGCTTGTCGACAAAGTACGACAAAGCCTTTAATTGTAAAGCTATCCCCTAATCAAACGGATATTGCAGAAGGCGCTCGACGCGTGGTTGATGCCGGAGCAGACGCGTTATCGGCCATTAATACTTTGATGGGTATGTCAGTCAATATTAACACTTGGCACCCAGACCTAGGGAATAACCAGGGTGGCTTGTCGGGAGCGGCGATTAAGCCTGTTGCGTTATTAAAAGTGCACCAAGTGTATCAAGTAGCCAAGCAACACGGCATTCCTATAATTGCACTAGGCGGAATAAGTTGTGCTGAAGATGCCATTGAATTTATGTTAGCAGGAGCTTCGATGGTCGCTGTGGGAACGGCGCTTGCAAAAGATCCACTTTTGATTAAGAAGATGAATAAAGATATTACTCGTTATTTAACCAAGCGTGGCATGCAGTCAGTTAGTGACTTGACAGGTAAGCTTGAGTTAAATAGCGATACCGTTTTGTGTTGAAAAATTGAATTAGTGAAATTTAGAGAGTGAAAATGTTATCAATTGATGAACAGTTGGCCGTGATCAAGCGCGGAGCAGAGGAAATTCTAGTTGAGTCAGAGCTAATCGAAAAGTTAAAGCTCGGACGTCCTTTAATTGTGAAAGCCGGCTTTGATCCAACCGCGCCAGACTTGCACTTAGGTCATACGGTGCTTATTAATAAGTTGAAGCAATTTCAGGACATGGGTCATGAAATTCACTTTTTGATCGGGGACTTTACCGCCATGATCGGAGACCCGACTGGAAAGAGTGCGACTCGACCACCACTGTCAGCTGAAGCGATTGCGCAAAATGCGCAAACTTATCAAGATCAGGTGTTTAAGATTCTTGATCCGTCTAAAACCAAGGTGGTCTTTAATTCAGCTTGGTTTAATAATGTTAGTGCCGCAGATATGATTAAGTTGGCGGCGACGTCGACCGTGGCTCGAATGCTTGAGCGTAATGACTTTGAGGATCGTTACCGATCTGGAACACCTATTGCCATTCATGAGTTTCTATATCCATTAGTGCAGGGTTATGACTCTGTGGTGATGGAAGCGGATATTGAGCTGGGCGGTACTGATCAAAAGTTCAATCTTTTAATGGGGCGTCAATTGCAACACCATTATGGTAAGAAGCCACAGGTGACACTTACTATGCCGATACTTGAAGGTTTGGATGGTGTGCAAAAAATGTCTAAATCACTGAATAACTATATAGGCATTCAGGATCAGCCAAATGACATGTTCGGAAAGATTATGTCTGTATCAGATGATTTGATGTGGCGCTATTTTGAACTTTTAAGCTTTGAAAGTCTTGAAGTTATCGCTCAACATAAGCAGGCTGTTGAGCAGGGTGAGAACCCGCGTAATATTAAGGTTAAGTTAGCCATGGAGTTGGTGGCGCGTTTTCACTCAACCGAATCCGCGCAGTCTGCATTAAATGATTTTGAAACACGGTTTTCTAAAAACGCCATCCCGGATGATATGCCGGAGTTCGTATTTAATACCGAGATGCCGCTCGCTAATTTGTTAAAAGAAGCAGGCCTGGTACCAACCACTTCAGAAGCGCATCGCATGATTAAGCAGGGTGCGGTTAAATTAAACGGCGAGCGATTAGATGATGGACGCCAAGTGTTCTCAAATATTACAAAGCAAGTTTTTCAAGTCGGTAAGCGTAAATTTGCACGTATAACGGTTGCGAACTAGCTGTAAGGCTTCTGACTAAAACCCTGGCGAAGCCATAAAACTGTTAAAAAATCTGTGGATAAGTATTGGGTAACTAGGTCATAAGCTGAGTTTATTAAAAAAAGCATCATTTTTATGAAAAAACAGTTGCAAGCAAGCGGGGAGTCTGTAGAATACGCCTCACTTCGCAGCCAAGGGTTGTGAAGGAGAAAAAAACGCAGTTGAGAAGTGAAAAATAAATTGAAAAATTTGATTGACACATCTCGCTGAGATGGCTAGAATAGCCGGCTTGCTAAGAGCGAAAGCGACAAGCAAAACGAATTAAGAAGTTCTTTAAAAATCAGGTAATTCAGAGATAATTTATGTGGAAGTTCACTGAGTGAGCGGAGGCAAAAATTAACTCGAAACGACAAATGAAGTATAGGTAGAAGAAATTCTTCCATGTTAACTTTGTCAATTCCGAGTGTTATAAAAATGTTCAAGATTAAACTGAAGAGTTTGATCCTGGCTCAGAATGAACGCTGGCGGCAGGCCTAACACATGCAAGTCGGACGGAAACGATAGGAGCTTGCTCCTAGGCGTCGAGTGGCGGACGGGTGAGTAATGCATGGGAATCTGCCCTTTAGTTGGGGATACCGTATGGAAACGTACGTTAATACCGAATGAGATCTACGGATGAAAGGTGCCCTCTTCTTGAAAGGTATCGCTAAAGGATGAGCCCATGTTAGATTAGCTAGTTGGTGAGGTAATGGCTCACCAAGGCATCGATCTATAGCTGGTTTGAGAGGATGATCAGCCACACTGGGACTGAGACACGGCCCAGACTCCTACGGGAGGCAGCAGTGGGGAATATTGCACAATGGAGGAAACTCTGATGCAGCCATGCCGCGTGTGTGAAGAAGGCCCGAGGGTTGTAAAGCACTTTTAGTGAGGAGGAAAGGTTAGTAGTTAATACCTGCTAGCTGTGACGTTACTCACAGAAAAAGCACCGGCTAACTCTGTGCCAGCAGCCGCGGTAATACAGAGGGTGCAAGCGTTATTCGGAATTACTGGGCGTAAAGCGCGCGTAGGCGGATTGTTAAGTCAGTTGTGAAAGCCCTGGGCTCAACCTAGGAACGGCGATTGAAACTGGCAGTCTAGAGTTTAGTAGAGGGAAGGGGAATTTCTGGAGTAGCAGTGAAATGCGTAGATATCAGAAGGAACATCAGTGGCGAAGGCGCCTTCCTGGACTAAAACTGACGCTGAGGTGCGAAAGCGTGGGGAGCAAACGGGATTAGATACCCCGGTAGTCCACGCCCTAAACGATGTCAACTAGCTGTTGGTCTTATTAAAAAGATTAGTAGCGCAGCTAACGCGATAAGTTGACCGCCTGGGGAGTACGGTCGCAAGATTAAAACTCAAAGGAATTGACGGGGGCCCGCACAAGCGGTGGAGCATGTGGTTTAATTCGATGCAACGCGAAGAACCTTACCATCCCTTGACATCCTGCGAACTTTCTAGAGATAGATTGGTGCCTTCGGGAGCGCAGTGACAGGTGCTGCATGGCTGTCGTCAGCTCGTGTCGTGAGATGTTGGGTTAAGTCCCGCAACGAGCGCAACCCTTATCATTAGTTGCTACCATTTAGTTGAGAACTCTAATGAGACTGCCGGTGATAAACCGGAGGAAGGCGGGGACGACGTCAAGTCATCATGGCCCTTATGGGATGGGCTACACACGTGCTACAATGGTCGGTACAAACAGTTGCGAAGCCGCGAGGTGGTGCTAATCTGAAAAAACCGATCGTAGTCCGGATCGGAGTCTGCAACTCGACTCCGTGAAGTCGGAATCGCTAGTAATCGTGAATCAGAATGTCACGGTGAATACGTTCCCGGGCCTTGTACACACCGCCCGTCACACCATGGGAGTGGGTTGCAAAAGAAGTGGGTAGTCTAACCTTCGGGGGGACGCTCACCACTTTGTGATTCATGACTGGGGTGAAGTCGTAACAAGGTAGCCCTAGCGGAAGCTGGGGCTGGATCACCTCCTTTAAGAAAAGCTAAAGCGAACTCTTTGAGCTTTCACATAAATTGTCTCTGAATTACAGATAAAAAGAACACGCCTGGGTGCAGCTCAGGACACAAGACCTGGGTCTGTAGCTCAGTTGGTTAGAGCGCACCCCTGATAAGGGTGAGGTCGGTGGTTCGAATCCACCCAGACCCACCAAATTACCCGCAGCAAAAAAATCAGGGGTTGTGAAACACAACTGATTGAGTAATTATTAGGGGTTATAGCTCAGCTGGGAGAGCGCCTGCCTTGCACGCAGGAGGTCGGCGGTTCGATCCCGCCTAACTCCACCAAATAACAACCGCTCATGTGGTTTTAGTTAATCAAGATTAAGTCTAAATTAACTGAGAATATATGAGCGGTTCTTATTGCCAGAAAGGGAAGCGAATGATAATATTCCGCTTCTCGGTAGTAAGCCGAAGTTCTTTAACAATTAGGAATAGATCTCTTCTAAAGAGAAGGTTATAAAACGTTGATGAGACGGATTTATAACCAGCAATAATGATCTCCAATCATTATTGTAGTAATAGGTATACATGTATCTTGATGAGTAATCTCAAGCGAACATGTCAGCGAAGAATCTTAGTTACGTTGTATGCTCAAAAGTTAAGTTTTGATTGAA
Source organism: Thiomicrospira pelophila DSM 1534 (assembly GCF_000711195.1). NCBI lineage: Bacteria > Pseudomonadati > Pseudomonadota > Gammaproteobacteria > Thiotrichales > Piscirickettsiaceae > Thiomicrospira > Thiomicrospira pelophila. The sequence goes on from NZ_JOMR01000001.1 coordinate 435,408, forward strand.
TGCAAGTTCAATACAAAAGGTCAAAACGAACGTAGGTTGCTTTTGAGTTGTATAGTTAAGTGATTAAGCGTACACGGTGGATGCCTAGGCGGTAGAAGGCGATGAAAGACGTGATAGCCTGCGATAAGCTTCGGTGAGGTGGCAAATAACCTTTGACCCGGAGATTTCTGAATGGGAAAACCCATCCTTTCGAGGATATCCCTATATGGGAGGCTAACCCGGGGAACTGAAACATCTAAGTACCCGGAGGAAAAGAAATCAACCGAGATTCCCTAAGTAGCGGCGAGCGAACGGGGACCAGCCCTTAAGCAATAATAAAGTTAGTAGAACAGTCTGGAAAGTCTGACGATACAGGGTGATAGTCCCGTATATCAAAACTTTTTTATTGTGAAATCGAGTAGGACGGAACACGTGAAATTCTGTTTGAACACGGGGGGACCACCCTCCAAGGCTAAATACTCTCTACCGACCGATAGTGAACCAGTACCGTGAGGGAAAGGCGAAAAGAACCCCAGAAGGGGAGTGAAATAGAACCTGAAACCGTGTACGTACAAGCAGTGGGAGCAGACTTGTTCTGTGACTGCGTACCTTTTGTATAATGGGTCAGCGACTTACTGTGTGTTGCGAGGTTAACCGAATAGGGGAGCCGTAGGGAAACCGAGTCTTAAATGGGCGTTTAGTAGCATGCAGTAGACCCGAAACCGGGCGATCTATCCATGGCCAGGATGAAGGTTGAGTAACATCAACTGGAGGTCCGAACCCACTAATGTTGAAAAATTAGGGGATGAGCTGTGGATCGGAGTGAAAGGCTAATCAAGCTCGGAGATAGCTGGTTCTCCCCGAAAACTATTTAGGTAGTGCCTCATGTCTCACTCTTGGGGGTAGAGCACTGTTATGGTCTAGCGGGCCGTCAAGGCTTAGCAGCCCATTGCAAACTCCGAATACCAAGAAGTGCAATCATGGGAGACAGACAGCGGGTGCTAACGTCCGTTGTCAAGAGGGAAACAACCCAGACCGCCAATTAAGGTCCCTAAACTATGCTCAGTGGGAAAGGATGTGGGAAGGCTTAGACAGTCAGGAGGTTGGCTTAGAAGCAGCCATCCTTTAAAGAAAGCGTAATAGCTCACTGATCGAGTCGGCCTGCGCCGAAGATTTAACGGGGCTAAGCATAGTACCGAAATTGCGGATGTTTTTAACATGGTAGGGGAGCGTTCTGTAAGCCTGCGAAGGTGTGCTGTAAGGCATGCTGGAGGTATCAGAAGTGCGTATGCTGACATAAGTAGCGATAAAGGGAGTGAAAAGCTCCCTCGCCGAAAGCCCAAGGTTTCCTACGCAACGTTAATCGACGTAGGGTTAGTCGGCTCCTAAGGCGAGGCCGAAAGGCGTAGTCGATGGGAAACAGGTTAATATTCCTGTACTTTTTATTACTGCGATGGAGGGACGGAGAAGGCTAGGCCAGCTTGGCGATGGTTGTCCAAGTTTAAGGTGGTAGGCAGAAGACTTAGGTAAATCCGGGTCTTTAATGCCGAGAACTGATGACGAGTCCAATAGGACGAAGTGGTTGATGCCATGCTTCCAAGAAAATCTTCTAAGCTTCAGGTAATAAGAAACCGTACCCCAAACCGACACAGGTGGGCAGGATGAGAATTCCAAGGCGCTTGAGAGAACTCGGGTGAAGGAACTAGGCAAAATAACACCGTAACTTCGGGAGAAGGTGTGCCCTTGATGGTGAAGGACTTGCTCCGTAAGCTATTGAGGGTTGCAGAGACCAGGTGGCTGCGACTGTTTATTAAAAACACAGCACTGTGCAAAATCGAAAGATGACGTATACGGTGTGACGCCTGCCCGGTGCCGGAAGGTTAATTGATGGGGTTAGCGTAAGCGAAGCTCTTGATCGAAGCCCCGGTAAACGGCGGCCGTAACTATAACGGTCCTAAGGTAGCGAAATTCCTTGTCGGGTAAGTTCCGACCTGCACGAATGGCGTAACGATGGCCACACTGTCTCCACCCGAGACTCAGCGAAATTGAAATCGCGGTCAAGATGCCGTGTACCCGCGGCTAGACGGAAAGACCCCGTGAACCTTTACTACAGCTTTGCACTGGACTTTGATACTATCTGTGTAGGATAGGTGGGAGGCTTTGAAACCCGGACGCTAGTTCGGGTGGAGCCATCCTTGAAATACCACCCTGATATTATTGAGGTTCTAACCTCGGTCAGTGAATCCTGGCCAGGGACAGTGTATGGTGGGTAGTTTGACTGGGGCGGTCTCCTCCTAAAGAGTAACGGAGGAGCGCGAAGGTACCCTCAGCACGGTCGGACATCGTGCAATGAGCGCAAGAGTAAAAGGGTGCTTGACTGCGAGACTGACACGTCGAGCAGGTGCGAAAGCAGGTTCTAGTGATCCGGTGGTTCTGTGTGGAAGGGCCATCGCTCAACGGATAAAAGGTACTCCGGGGATAACAGGCTGATACCGCCCAAGAGTTCATATCGACGGCGGTGTTTGGCACCTCGATGTCGGCTCATCACATCCTGGGGCTGAAGTCGGTCCCAAGGGTATGGCTGTTCGCCATTTAAAGTGGTACGCGAGCTGGGTTTAGAACGTCGTGAGACAGTTCGGTCCCTATCTGCCGTGGGCGTTGGAGAATTGAGGGGGGCTGCTCCTAGTACGAGAGGACCGGAGTGGACGAACCGCTGGTGTTCCAGTTGTCATGCCAATGGCACTGCTGGGTAGCTACGTTCGGAAAAGATAACCGCTGAAAGCATCTAAGCGGGAAACTTGCCCCAAGATGAGTTCTCCCTAGACTATAAGTCTTCTAAAGAGCCGTTCAAGACCAGGACGTTGATAGGCAAGGTGTGGAAGCGCAGTAATGTGTGAAGCTAACTTGTACTAATTACTCGTGAGGCTTAACTATACAACTCAAAAGTGACTTAACTGGCATGTGAGCTTGAGATAGTCAAGATATATGTAATCCTAAGGAAGAGATCGATTCCTAAAGCAAAGAATTTTAGCGAGGTGTGTAATCACATCGAGCAAAACCGAATTGCTTGGCGACCATAGCGGAATGGAACCACCTGATCCCATCTCGAACTCAGAAGTGAAACGTTCCAGCGCCAATGGTAGTGTGGGGTTTCCCCATGCGAGAGTAGGTCATCGCCAAGCTCCATACATCAAACCCCTCGTAAGAGGGGTTTTTTTTTGCCAAAAATTTAAGGTTGGTAATGGATCTATATAAGGCAGGATTTACTAGTTTGCACGTTGATTATTTCGATTCAATTTCATCAACGAGTCAATTTTTAAAACAGAAGGCCAAAAGCCAATTAGAGCCAAGTCTTTGTGTTGCTGATATTCAGACGCAAGGATATGGGCAACGTTCGTCTAACTGGGAGTCGGATCAAGAATCTATTACTTTTTCATTGTTATTGCCCGTCATTTATCCAATTGACCAGTTGTATGGTTTTAGCCAGTTATTGGCACTGAGTGTAAAAGGTTCTTTAGAGTTATACTCCGATCAAGATTATAAAGTGAAATGGCCTAATGATATATATATGGGCGAATCAAAGGTCGCAGGTGTATTAGTTGAAGTCGTGAGCCAAACTGATAATTTGTGTTGGTTAGTCATTGGAGTGGGAGTGAATACGGGTGATTTTAATCAACAATTTGAAGAATATTCTGCAAAAGGAGTTCCTTTAAATAAAAAATTCAATAAGTCTTCTTTAACTACCCAACTAGCCCAAGATTTGATCGTTGCAGTCAACAACTTTCATCCCGCAGCATGGATTTCAAAAAAAGATGTTTGGTCTGACTCTGATTTTTTTAGTCTATACGAAACAGTTTGCTTGAGACATGCGTTATTTGATATAGGATATTACTTAGGCGTTTCCGATTCAGGCAGTCTACGGATTCAGGATGTAAAAGATGATACAAGCAAAGGTACAATTGAAATAACAGCTGGGCAGGTTTCTGTCCGAAAAATCAAGGATAAGTTGTGAATTGGTTAATAGACTTTGGTAACACAAACGTTAAGTGGGCTTACGTCCTTGGGGATGACTATCTCTATGGGGGAAGTTTGGAATACGCTAATTCAGTACCTAAAGAATTACTCAAAACCATATACAAAAATTCACCTGTAGATCTTCAACCAAAAAATATCTTGATCGCGAGTGTTGGTAAGCCAAGTTTTGTGTTGGATTTTTGTGAACTATTAATTGATAGCCATACATCAAATGTCAGAATAGTTGAATCATCCATGATGTTACTTGGTATAAAAAATAGTTACGCAAACCCAGTTCAATTAGGCATTGATCGCTTATTAGCAATGGGGGCCGCTTATTATCAAGTTAAGCATTCTGCCTGTATTGTAGTGGATATAGGTACGGCTGTAACATTAGATTGCGTAGATCAAACGGGAAATCATTTAGGTGGTTTGATTGTGCCGGGTAAAGACCTAATGTTAAAGAGTCTAAAGAGTGAATCTGCTAAATTAGATATCAGCAGAGCATTTAATTTAGAGCTTTCAGATTTACCATTATTGGGAAAGAACACACAGGATGGAGTTCATTTAGGCATTCATTTCATGATTGTTAACTTTATTCAACAACAGGTTGAAAAAGTACACAATACTTTGTTGGCTGAGCAAAAAACATCACTTTTCTTGACTGGCGGTGGGTCTAAGGTTTTTAGGCAAACTCTAGGTGAGGATTGGATCTATGAACCAGGCCTGGTTTTGAAAGGGTTGTATTTACTTTTGATGACTGAAATTAATCAATAATATTTTAAAAATTAGCGTTGACAACAAAGTTATAAGCCTTATAATACCGCCCTATTGCCGACATAGCACAATTGGTAGTGCAACTGATTTGTAATCAGTAGGTTGGGAGTTCGAGTCTCTCTGTCGGCACCATTCATTTATCTTTTCTTGCTTTTCATCATAAAAAAATCATTTAAAAACACCCCAATTTATTATTCAAGTTTTACTGGTTTTATTCGGACTGGTATAATGCTTCAACTAATTATTACTTGGAAGACGTAATGGAACAACAATCGAGTTTTACTAAAGAAGAAATTTTAGCTTGTGGCCGTGGAGAACTTTTCGGGCCAGGCAACGCGCAGCTACCAAAGCCTCCGATGTTAATGTTTGATCGCATCACACACATCTCTGAAGAAGGTGGCACTTTTGGTAAAGGTCAAATTCGCGCAGAACTCGATGTGAATCCAGATTTATGGTTTTTTGAATGTCATTTCAATGAAGACCCCGTTATGCCAGGTTGCCTTGGTTTAGATGCTATGTGGCAGTTAATTGGGTTTTATCTAGGTTGGACTGGTGGTCCAGGTCGTGGACGTGCTTTAGGATCAGGTGAAGTTAAATTTTATGGTCAAGTGTTACCAACAGCCAAAAAAGTTGAGTATGTCATTAATATGAAGCGCGTGATTAAGCGTAAACTTTATATGGGTATTGGTGATGCGCACTTATTTGTTGATGGTCGTGAAATTTACAGCGCCAATGATCTCAAAGTCGGATTATTCACTAACACGGATGCGTTTTAATTATGAGACGAGTAGTCATTACAGGTTTAGGCATTGTTTCTAGTATTGGTAATAACAAACAAGAAGTAATGGAATCTTTACGAGCTGGTAAGTCAGGAATTGTTAGCGCACCAGAATATACTGAGAATGGCTTGCGTTCTCAGGTACATGGTGCGGTTAAAAACCTTGATTTCGAAGCTTTAATTCCACGTAAGCAGCTACGCTTTATGGGCGATGCAGCGGCTTATAGTTATATTGCGATGGAGCAAGCAATTGCCGACTCTGGTTTAGCTCCAGAGATGATCTCTAATGAGCGTACAGGTATTATCGCTGGATCTGGCGGTGGTTCAAACTCAAACTCGACTCAAGCAGTTGAAATTGCTAGAGAAAAAGGGGTTAAGCGTGTTGGGCCTTATATGGTAACGCGTACTATGGGTAGTACTGTTTCAGCTTGTTTGGCGACACCATTCCAAATCAAAGGGGTTAACTTTTCGATTAGTTCGGCTTGTTCAACTAGTGCGCATTGTGTGGGTACTGCGGTTGAACAGATTCAGCTTGGAAAACAGGATGTTGTGTTTGCTGGTGGCGGTGAAGAATTACACTGGACCATGTCGGTATTATTTGATGCTATGGGCGCGTTGTCGACGAAATATAATGATACGCCTGAGAAAGCATCGCGCACTTATGATGCAAACCGTGATGGTTTTGTTATTGCTGGTGGCGGGGGCATGGTTGTGGTTGAAGAGCTTGAACATGCATTAGCTCGCGGTGCAAAAATCTATGCTGAGATTACTGGTTATGGTGCGAACTCAGATGGATATGACATGGTTGCCCCTTCTGGAGAAGGCGCGGTTCGTTGTATGAAGCAAGCATTGAGTACGGTCAAAGGTCCTGTGGATTATATTAATCCGCATGGCACTAGTACCCCTGTTGGGGATACCAAGGAAATGGCGGCGGTACGTGAGGTGTTTGGCGATAATATTCCAAAAATAAGCTCAACCAAAGCCATGTCTGGTCATTCGTTAGGGGCTGCGGGGGTTCACGAGTTAATTTATAGTTTGATTATGATGGAAAATGACTTTATTGCGCCATCTATTAATATCGAGAACTTAGACCCAGAGTGCGAAGGCATGCCAATTGTTACTAAAACTATTGAGAATGCGGGTCTTAACCGGATCATGAGCAATAGCTTTGGTTTTGGTGGTACAAATGCTTCATTAGTGGTTGAACGTTACAACACTTAAGTTTAGCAATTTGCTTTTCTAATGGTTGTTACTAATAAAAAAGCCCACCTTATGGTGGGCTTTTTTATGGGGTAATTTTTAAAAATATATTTTTAGCAAAATGGCCATAAACAAATTTTTGGTGCGATTTGGCAGGATTTAAGTTGGTTTTCATAGCGCCAGGCCTGGTTGCGGACTTTTTTGGCCACGTCTTTTAGCCAAGGTTTCTTATTATAGGTTTTACGAGCAAAGCCACCATTACCCTCATGATAAGCCAAATACAAATTGTAAGGGTCCCCTAATGATATTCCGTTACGTTTGTGCGACACGCTGTTGTACCATCCAATAAAATCGAGTGCATCGTATTTGTTATTTCGGCGAGCTGAATAGTTGTGAGTGGCTTTCTGGTAATCATGCCAAGCTGGATTTTGAGCCTGTGCAAAACCATATGCACTGGAGCGGCGAGGTAATGGAATAAAGCCTAAAGCATATTCACGTTTAGGACGAGCATTATGAACAAATCGTGACTCCTGATGAATAAAAGCCTTCAGAATGGGAACCGATGTCCCCCATCTTTGTTCAGACTGTTTGGCAGCATAATACCAGTGACGATCGTATTCAATAATGTCACATATATTGTCATGTGCACCAGCAGGCGGCGGTGTGTTTGAGCAGCCTGATAAGGTTACGAATAATATCCCAGTTGATAGCCAGAACCCTAGTTTGGGTAGATTTAGCCTGGTTACAAAATGGTTAAGCATGACTTTCCTATACTTTATTGGACATAGTTAAATTGATAAAGGTAAATCACTTGACCCGAAGGGTCAAGTATTTCAATGTCCCAATTCCCTTGCTGTGCACTGAATAGCGATTGTTTGGACATAATAATAGACGGACCCGCAGGCCAAGTTTGGCTTTGCATTAATTGGCGCTGCCATAACCAGCGAACAGTTAGGGCTATCGGCGGATCTAATTCATCCCTATCTACTTCAAATACTAACTGTCTAACGTATTTGGGGAGGCGCTCACCCGCTGAAAAAACCTGTTGTTTATTGTGTCCATTATACAGCCGAACGTCTAATGGTTGATTAAAGCTGCTTATTGCTTGTTTTGGAATAACAGGGCGTGCTAGATGCGTTACAGACAAACTTTGGCGTTCCTGATCTGACAGCAAATTGAGAGATGAACTATCCATCGATTCCCAGTTTGTGTGAAGTGGTTTCAGTTTTGAAATGGGCGCATCGGTCATTTCTGTTGGATTAGTTTCCTGCTCTGTTGGCGCGTCATAGCGGCTTTGAATAATTAAGTAGGCAGTAATGATGCCGGCTAAAGCCGTCATTAAAATCCAACTAACACGATGCCGGATATATTGAGTTTTAAAGTGTTGCCCTCCCGCTTTAATTTCTTGCTGGGCTTCATGCCAGCCTTCGTCATATAAGCTTCGTAATTGTGTGTTACCACGAATCTGGCTTGGGATCTGGCTTAAACTTCGGCCTTTTAGTCCAAACCGATAGCCGGTTTTATAGGCCTGATGCTTTTCCTGAGGGTTCAAGTCCGAGTTTGACATCTAACCAATCCGACTCATTTAAGCCTGGGTTTCAAATAGAGCATCGGTAAATTCATTCGCATTAAAAACACGCAAGTCGTCAATAGATTCGCCAACGCCAATGAAGCGTACCGGTATTCCCAGCTGCTGAGCAAGCGAAAACACAATGCCACCTTTGGCGGTGCCATCCAACTTAGAAATCACCAGGCCTGTTAGCCCCATCGCTTCGTGAAATTGTCTTGCTTGGCTTAGTGCGTTTTGCCCCGTACTGGCATCGAGCACCAGCATCACTTCATGGGGTGCGCTGTCGTCGACTTTAGACATGACGCGTTTCACTTTTTTAAGTTCTTCCATTAGGTTGCGTTGAGTGTGTAAGCGTCCAGCCGTATCCGCGATTAGAACGTCAATTTTTCGTGCTTGGGCGGATTGAATTGCATCAAAAACAACCGCAGCAGAGTCGGCCCCTGTTCCTTGCGCGATGACCGGCACTTGATTACGTTCACCCCAAGTTTGCAATTGTTCAACGGCGGCGGCACGAAAGGTATCGCCAGCCGCTAACATGACGGATTTGCCTTCCTGTTGGAACTTTTTCGCCAGCTTACCAATCGTGGTGGTTTTGCCGACCCCGTTCACTCCCACCATTAAAATGACATAAGGCTTATCGGACTTCGCAATGTTTAAGGGCTGACTGACGGGCTCCAACATAGCACGTAGTTGAATTTTTAATGAATCAATTAACGCCTCAGGATCCTTAAGCTCTTTACGCGATACTTGTTGAGTTAGGTTTTGAATAATATGGTCAGTCGCATCCATGCCGACATCGGCGGTAAGCAGTAACATTTCCAGCTCATCCAGCAAGTCTTGATCAATTTCTTTTTTGCCAAGCACCAAGTCGGCTAAGCCATCATTAAGAACTTTACGAGTTTTGCTCAGTTGGGTTTTTAAACGTGCAAAAACACCAGGCCTGCTAGTTGTGTCTGGTGCATGGTCCGTAAAAGCTTCAACCGAAGGTTCAATTGTTTGTTCGAGTTGTGCTTCGTCATTTTGAGTCGATTCTTGACCTTTTTTGCGTAAAAAGCTAAACATAGTTTCCTCATGAGCTTATGATGTAACCCGCACGGGGTATCACTTGTAAAATTGCAATCCAACCATTATAAATGAAAAATACAAAAAACCTAATTCACACAGCCAAGAGCATAGGGAGTGGGGCGATGAAATCCAAGTTTATGAGATTACTGAATCCAATAATCGGCAGCCTGATTTTATTAAGTAGCACTAGTATCAATGCAATGGCGCAAACTGAACTGTTTGAAACCACGCTTGAAAATGGCTTGCAGGTAGTTGTAAAACAAGACACGCGCGCACCGATCGTCGTGCACCAGCTCTGGTATAAAGTGGGAGCCAACTATGAGCCTAATGGTTTGACTGGTGTCTCGCATATGCTCGAACATATGATGTTCAAAGGCACCGACTCGGTTGAACCAGGTCAGTTTTCTAAGCGTGTTTCTCAAATGGGGGGGCGAGAAAATGCCTTTACTTCGGCCAACTATACCGCTTATTACCAGGTGGTCGGAAAGCAACACCTAGAAGAAGTTATGACGTTAGAATCCGATCGCATGGCAAACTTGTCGTTAACGAACAAACAATTTCAGCCCGAACGTAACGTGGTTAAACAAGAGCGCTTATGGTCGATAGAAGATAAACCGACTTCAAAATTATTTGAGCAGTTTAAAGCCACCGCTTATTTAAGTAGCACCGAACGTAACCCAGTCATTGGCTGGATGAAAGATATTGAATATTATCAACTACAAGATCTAAAAAATTGGTATAGCCAGTGGTATGCACCTAATAATGCGACCTTGGTGGTGGTCGGTGATGTTGATCCTAAAAAGGTCGTTGAACTAGCTCAAAAAACCTATGGCGTTTATCCGCCCCAAACGATTAATCCGCCTAAACCTCAGTTTGAACTTGAGCAACAAGGTCAACGACGTTTTGAGTTAAAAGATGCCACACCCGTGCCCAATATCATTATGGGTTATCACGTGCCTAGCTTAGTTTCAGCGTCGGATCCGCAGGAGGTTTATGCCCTAGCGGTATTGGCGAGCGTATTGGACGGTGACGATAGCGCGCGTTTAACTCAGTCCTTGGTGCGAGATCAAAAAATAGCCAGTTCAATCGGCGCCTTTTATCGGCCAACGGGTCGATTGGGCGCGCAATTCCTATTCAGTGCTCAACCACAAACCGAAGTTAAGGTGGAGGAGCTTGAAGCGGCGATACTGGCCGAAATTAAACGTGTGAAAGATGAGCCGATTCAAAAAAGTGAGTTGGAACGTATATTGGCTCAAGCCGAAGCGCAATACGTTTATCAACAAGATTCGATTCAATCGCAAGCCAGTAGCATTGGCTCTATGGTTAGTGTAGGCTTGCCGGCAGATACCATGCAAAATTGGGTTGAAAACCTCCGAAGTGTGACCCCCGATCAAATTCAAGCGGTCGCTAAAAAGTATTTACACACCGATAATTTGACAGTCGGTATTTTACGCCCGAGCGGTGAAACCAATCGCAAACCAACCCCAAAGCCTGAGTTTAGTGGGAGAATGCACTGATGAAAATTATAATGCAAGCGTTCGTATTTGCAATGGGTTTGATGGCTTTCAGCCTCTCGCAAGCTTCAATTGATATTCAAACCTGGCAGACAAGCAAAGGAGTGAAGGTTTTATTTGTAGAAGCTCCACAGCTGCCCATGGTGGATGTTGAAGTCACGTTTGATGCCGGCAGTGCTAGAGATGCAAAACAACCAGGCCTGGCGAATTTAACTTCCGCCTTGTTATCAGCCGGTACGGAGCAAAAAAACGAGCAACAAATCTCAATCGGCTTTAACAATCTAGGTGCGCAATTTGGCGGTCAAGCGAGTCGAGACTCGGCGAGCTTCAGTCTTCGTAGCTTAACGCGAGAAAACTTGCTGACACCAGCGTTGGATTTATTTGCCGAAGTGCTGACTCAGCCCAGCTTTCCTAGCGAGATATTTGCACGCGATCAGGCGCGTTTGATTCAAGCTTTAAAACAGCGAGAAGAACAACCTAATCAGGTCGCGAGCTTGACCTTTTGGCAAACATTGTACTCCGGCCACCCTTATGCGAACCCAGTGGAAGGGAATATTGAGTCCGTGCAAGCCATTAAACCAAACGATTTAAAGGCCTTTTACCAACGTTATTATGTGGCAAAAAATGCCCAGGTATCGATTGTGGGCGCGATTGATCGTAAACAGGCCGAACAGATCGCGGAACGGCTTACAAGCTCGCTAAAAACCGGAGAACCAGCTCCCGCTTTGCCAGCGCCAAAACCCTTGCAAGAAGCGCAGTCTCAAGTGATCGACTTTAGTTCCGTTCAAACCCATTACATGTTAGGTCAGTTAGGCGTTGAACGTGGACATCCTGATTACTATGCATTGTTTTTAGGCAATCATTTATTAGGCGGCAGTGGATTTGGCTCGTTATTAGTCGAAGAGGTGCGTGAAAAGCGCGGCTTAGTTTACAGCGTTTACAGCTATTTTGCGCCCATGCGGGTGGCTGGCCCTTGGGTGATTGGTTTATCGACCCAAAATAGTCAGGCTTCAGAGGCGGATCAAGTCGTAAAACAAACCTTAAAAGAGTTTATGGCTGACTTTTCAGATGAAAAACTGTCCGACATTAAAAGCAACTTGATTGGTGGCTGGCCATTGCGTTTAGATAGCAATGGCAAAATATTGGGTTATATCAGCATGATCGGTTTTTATGATTTGCCGTTGGATTATTTGGATGCTTTTCCTCGTCATATCGAGCGCTTAACGAAACAAGATGTATTAGACGCTTGGCAGCGTCATATTAAAACCGACAACATGTTAACGCTGATGGTCGGACAGCCTGAGTAGAGTAGATTTTGGCGATGAGTAAATCCAGTAAAGCATCAAAACGGCCGAATTCTAGAAGCACCAGGCCTGGTGGTGTCATACGCATTATCGGCGGCGACTGGCGTGGCCGAAAACTGCCGGTTTTGGAACTGAACGGGTTACGCCCGACTTCTGACCGAGTGCGTGAAACCCTGTTTAACTGGTTGCAATTCGAGATAGCCGGCAAACGCTGCTTGGATGTGTTTGCTGGATCTGGCGCGCTCGGGTTTGAAGCCAAGTCTCGTGGCGCGGCCGAAGTTTTAATGTTTGAAAAATCTGAAGCGGTTGCTAGTCAATTAAGACAAAACAGCCAGTTGCTAAAAGCAGAAGCGATAAAGGTACAAGCCACCGATAGTCTGCAATATCTTGCACACAAAGCTGAAAAAACGTTTGATCTGGTGTTTATTGATCCACCCTTTAATCAACACTTAGTTCAGTCCACTCTGGATACGTTGTTTGAAAACGCTTGGATTAACCACCAGACCTGGTTGTATATTGAACAGGAAAAAAAGCTGGATTGGCCGACTTTACCTAACGGTTGGCAAATTTACCGTGAAAAAACCACATCTCAAACCCGTTTTGCTTTATGGCACTATGTCGAACCGTCGCAATTTTAAAAGACTCAAGGTATGATGTGCGCAACAATTAATGAGATAACTCTATGACGATTACCGCTGTTTATCCAGGCACTTTTGATCCGATCACCTGTGGCCACACCGATTTAATAAAACGCGCGGCGCAAGTCTATGACCGCTTAATTATTGCGGTGGCGAATAATCGTAATAAAACGCCGTTGTTCAGTTTGGACGAACGCATAGAATTAGCCAAGGCTGCCACGGCTCAATGGCCACATGTTGAAGTGGTGGGATTTGATTGTTTGTTGGTCGAATTTATGAATCAGGTTGAAGGCCAAGTGATTTTGCGCGGTTTACGCGCTGTGTCAGACTTTGAATATGAATTTCAATTGGCTTCGATGAACCGTAAGTTAGCACCCCACATCGAAACCATGTTTATGACACCCGCCGAACAATTCAGCTATATCTCATCCAGCTTGGTGCGCGAAATAGCCGCCTTAAAAGGCGACGTGAGTGAGTTTGTGCCACCTGAGGTTGCGAAAGCCATTCAACAAAAATTCGCTTAAGTTGAGCTTTAAAGCCATTTCACTTTTAAAACCTGTTTAATCCCTGACAAAATCAATGTCGGTAAGGCGGATAGGCCGATGACGATAAGCAGGTGTTCCACTTCTATGGCCGTTGTGCCCAACAGGGTTTGTCCCCAAGACCAATACACCATACTGACCGATAGCGCGGCTGAACCTGCGACCGCCCAGAGTAACGCCGGGTTGCTAAATGGGTTGCGTTGATAAAGCGTGGTAAAGGTGCGAGCATCAAAAATATGAAATAACTGGCCAAATATCAAAGTCATAAAAGCTAGGGTTTGTGCATATTCCTGGCTGTAGTCTTGGTTAATGGCCGTTATAAATACAGCATAAGTCAGCGCGCCCATTACCAGTCCACGAATAATGATTCGATGACTCAAATGATTGGCAAAAAAACTTTCATTCGAAAGACGAGGTTGGCGTTTCATGACATCGTTTTCGGCACCATCAACGCCTAACGCAAGCGCGGGGATACCATCACTGACCAAGTTAACCCAAAGAATCATTAAGGGTGCGAGAGTAAGTAAGGGCTCACCATTGATAAGCGCAAATGCAAATAATAGAGCGGATACTTCACTGACGTTGGCTGTTAGCGCTTGGCGGATAAATTTGCGGATATTGTCGTAAATGCGACGACCTTCTTGAACCGCCGTTACAATCGTTTTGAAGTTATCGTCCAATAAAATCAAGTCAGCGGATTCTTTGGCTACGCCTGTGCCGCTCATGCCCATCGCGACACCAATGTCGGCGGTGCGCAAGGCTGGTGCATCATTCACGCCGTCACCCGTCATGGCGACGACTTCTTGATGCGCTTGAAGCGCATGCACGATTCGTAACTTGTGTTCGGGGGTAACGCGCGCAAATACACGGATGTTTTTAACACAATTGTAAAGTTGCTGGTCATCCAGCTCATTCAATTCTGCGCCTGTCAGTGTCGGACTCTCGGCGGAGTCGATAATGTGCATTTGCAAGGCAATCGCTTTGGCGGTTTCAACATGATCACCGGTGATCATCACCACTCCGATGCCAGCATTGTGACAATCTATAACCGCTTGGGTGGCTTCAGGTCTGGGCGGATCAATGATGCCGTAAATACCTTTTAAAGTAAGTTCGGTTTCTAAGGCCGTATCCGGTGACTCTAATTCGCTATCACTGAGTTTTCGGTAAGCAATTGCGAGCGTTCGTAACGCCTGGCGGCCAAATTCATTTGCGACATCGTGGGCTTCTTCTTGGTAATGCGTGAAGTTTACAGTTTCACCATGGCGGGTCATATAATCACAGCGATTCATAATGACATCAGGTGCTCCTTTAACATACAACCAGGCCTGGTTGTCTTCATCACGCACAATCACACTCATCATTTTTCGGCTTGAATCAAATGGGAAACTGACTTCGATATCGTAATCGTTTAGAAGTTGCTCCTTGGTGATTTTTGCTTTAGCCGCAGCCACGACAATCGCGCCCTCGGTGGGTAATCCATGGATGGAGTGCTGGCCGTTGCTTTCAACTAATCGGGTATCGCTGCACAAAGCTGACATTTTAAGCATTTTCATTAAAGGCTTGTGGGTGTGGGCTTCGATAGGTTGGTCATCTTTATCATAAAACTGGCCTTTCGGCTCGTATCCGACACCATCCACGCGCAAGGTTTCGCCCGCGACCCAGATTTTCTGAACTTGCATTTTGTTTTGGGTGAGTGTGCCTGTTTTATCCGAGCAGATAATGGTCGTAGAACCCAGGGTTTCGACCGAAGTAAGGTGTTTCGCCAGGGCATTCGAACGCATCATTTGATAAGCGCCCAAGGTTAATACAATGGTAACGACCGTCGGAAGGCCTTCTGGAATCGCGGCGACCGCGAGCGAAATGCCGGTGCTGCTCATGTTAACCAAGCTCATGCCTTGGAAAAAGCCCATCGCCATAATAACGGCGACAATGATGAGCGCGGCCCAAATTAAAATATGCGACATGCTTTTGATGCGCTGTTGTAAGGGAGTTAAGCGTTGCTCGCTACTTTCCATCAATTCAGCAATATGGCCGACTTCGGTATTCATACCGGTACCGGTGACAATCGCGGTCGCATAGCCGTGGGTTACCGAGGTGCTCATAAAGCACATGTTGACTTGATCCGCCAAGATTAAACTTGGATCATTCAAGGTTTGGGTGTTTTTTCTTACTGGATCGGATTCGCCGGTGAGGGCGGATTCATCAATTTGGAGTTGAACGGTTTCTACTAAGCGCGCATCCGCCGGAATAATCGTGCCGGTTTCCAGCTTAATTAAATCGCCCGGCACCAAATCGGCCGCGGCTAAGTTTTGCCATTCGCCGTCGCGTTTTACCCAGCACTTGGGGGCGGCCATGTCACGTAATGCATCCATTGAACGCTGAGCTTTAAATTCTTGCATAAAGCTGATCGTTGCGTTGATTAAGATGATGGCGGTAATCGCAAACGCATCGACATAATGCTGAATATAAAAGGACAGCAAGGCGCCAAAAAATAACACAATTAAAAGAGGGTTTTTAAGCTGACGCAAGAACAATGGGATAATCGCGACACCATGGGTTTCGCTGAGCTGGTTTGGCCCATGTTGCGCTAGGCGTTTTTCGGCCTCATCTTGGCTTAAGCCCAATATCGAATCGGTCGCAAAGTGCTGGCTTAGCTGTTCGATGTCATGCGTAAAAAACGGAGTCGATTCAGTCTGCTCTGGCTTGGATGGTTCAGAATTCGTTTGATCGTTATGCGCTAAGCTCATGGTGACCTCTATTTAGATTAACGATTTCGAGTGACCAGTTTAAACGGGATCTGTAATAGGGTTCCATCAGCCTGCTGAAGCAGAAGACTGATTTGCCATTCCATCATCTCATTGGTACAAAAAGCCAGCATTGAGCTACCGGTGAAACGACCAGGTTGAGCTGGATCGGCTTTTAGGGTGACACGGTTGTATCCCATGTACATATTAATGCCTGAAATATCCAACTCGAGCGTTTGGGCTTCTAAGTTATTAAGTTGAACCTCAATCTGAAAGGGTTTGGCGAGCGGAATCGGTTGAGGCTGAATGCTCAAGCTAGCTATTGAATTGCCTTGTTGTGCCTGACAAGTTTGTTGGTGAAGGTCACAATCTTCGATAAGCGGCCAAGATTGAATGTCGGGCTTATTTTGGCAAGCACTTAACAGCACAAGACTGAGAAGCCCAATTAAGATCGATGAAAATTTCATTTTGACGTCTTCTCCTGCCTAGGGCGGCGTTTTTTAGGTAGCGGTTGGCATGTTGGGCAAATATAACTCGCACGTTGAAAGTGAACTGCGCGCTCAATTATTGTGCCGCAGTTTAGACATGGTTGATCCGCGCGACCATACACAAATAGTTTTTGCACGAAATAACCAGGGCGGCCACTCGGACTAAGAAAATCTTTTAAGGTTGTGCCTCCCTGGTCAATGGCCGCGCTTAATACCTGTCGAATTTGTGTAACTAATTTTTCGCATTCTAATAGAGTTAAATCTTTCGCGGGTTTTAAAGGATGCACCCCACTTAAAAACAAGGATTCATTGGCATAAATATTTCCGACTCCGACCAGAAAATGACTGTTCATAATTAAGGATTTAATCGCGGTATTTCGAGTTCGAGTCGCCTGCCAAAGATAGTCGGAATTAAATTCATCCGATAAAGGTTCCGGGCCAAGCTTCTTGAGGAGCGCATGATGTTCAAGCGGTTGATCTGTCCATAACCAAGCCCCAAAACGTCGTGTGTCCTGATACCTTAAACAGCTTCCATCCTCAAACACCAGGTCAATGTGATCATGCTTGCCCGCTGGGATGGATTGAGTCAGAACCCTCAAATGCCCAGACATGCCTAAGTGAATCAAAATATGACCAACAGAGGTTTTAAGCAATAAATATTTGCCACGCCGTTTAACTGACTCAATCACCAGGCCTGGTAGTATGGTTTTGAGTTCAGCCGGAACCGGCCAGCGTAGCTGATTTTGGCGTATTTGAATTTCTACGATACGCTTGTGGCAAATTTGGTTCTCAATGCCGCGTTTAGTGGTTTCGACTTCAGGAAGCTCGGGCACTTTTAGCGTCTCAATATTTGGGTTAAGGCGGCCTGAGCATCCGGGTATTGGAACTTAAACCCCAGTTTTTCAAGTCGTGTAGGCACTACACAACTGCTATGCGTAAGCACCTGAGCACCTTCACCAAATAGCCAGGTGAGTAATTTTTCAGGCATCGGCAAGCCAAATGGGCGCCGCAAAACTTTGGCTAGCGTGCGCCCAAACTCTCTTTGAGTAAGTGGTTGAGGTGCGGTGACATTGATCGCACCACGATGTTCTGGGTGCTGAATCGCCCAACGAAAGGCTTCCACCACATCATCAATATGCACCCAGCTAAAACATTGTTCACCGGTTACCACTGGCCCACCTAGCCCAAGCCGAAACGCGGGCAACATTTTCTTTAAGGCTCCGCCATCTTTGCCCAAAACTACGCCGAAACGCATAATGAGAGGTTCAGGGCTAAGTTTGCGACTGGCATTTTCCCAAGCTTGGCCTAGCTCGCCCAGAAAACTATCATCGACTTCATCGCAAGACTCATCCAGCGGTTCGCCGCAAGGGCGCTGCGGGTAAAGCCCAATTGCCGATATCGCAATGACTTGCTTGGGAGGGGTGTCCAACAAAGCGAGCGCTTCCGCTAAAAGCTCAGTTGTATCAATGCGACTCGTGTATAGCGTTTGCTTATAGGTTTCATTCCAGCGTTGACCAATATTGGCGCCTGACATTTGAATCACAATATCTTGCGCTTTAAGCAACTCGGTTAGGTTCTCAATACAGTTATAAGCACTGCGCCCCATTTGAATTACGTTATGCCCGTCATGGCGTAGGGCTTTGGCCAAATGGCGGCCTACAAATCCGGTGCCACCAAGAATGAGTAGATTCATGTTGTCTCCCTTAATCCAAACCAGCTCACTTTGGTGAGTCGGCTGGGTGATGAATTCGGTATACTTATTTTAATGATGTTAAAAGGTAGCTTATGAAACTTAAAAATGCAATTTTGATTACCGGTGCCGGCCAACGAATTGGTTTGCATCTAGCTAAGCAATTTCTACTAGAGAAAGATTATCCAGTAATTTTCAGTTTTCGCAATGGTAAACCGGGTGTGGATGAGTTGAAAAAACTTGGAGCTCATGGGGTTCAAGTCGATTTTACCGATGCCAAACAACGTGCCGCCTTTATTCAGGAGGTAGGAGAACTCGCCGGCAGTTTACGCGCGATTGTCCATAACGCCTCTATTTGGCTAGATGATGAGGTGGATAACAGCTTTGAGCAGCAATGGCAGGTGCATGTAAACACGCCTTACGAGCTTAACCGATCCTTGACGCCTCTGCTGCGTGCGAGCGATAGTGCATTAAAAGACATTATATCTTTGAGTGATGCTGGTATCGAACGTGGTTCGGCTAGTCAAATTGGGTATTGTGCCTCAAAAGCCGCGTTACAAAATATGACGCGATCATTTGCGCAGGCTTTAGCACCAGATATTAAAGTCAACGACATTGCACCGGGTCTTATTATGTTTAATGATCAAGATGAGGCGGGTTATCGGGAAAAACGCTTACAAAAATCCTTGCTGGGAATTGAGCCTGGCCCGCAGGTGGTTTTTGACGCGGTAAATTATCTGATGAATAGTCCCTATAGTACCGGCACCACTTTGACGCTTGATGGTGGCCGGCGTTTTTAAATCTTATGGGTTTGTTTTCCAGACACGGCTTTCGCCGCGACCCCGTTTATCCGAGGCGGCTTCTAAATCGCCAAACTTGGAACGACTGATAAATTGTAAATCACCAAAAAATCGACGCTGGGACAACTTATAACCTTGGTTTGTTAGTGTTTGAATGGTGTTGGCCTCCAAAGAGGGGTGATAGCCAATTTCATCTTTTGGCCAGAGCTGGTGGTGAACCCGCGATGCATCCACAGCTTGTTGTGCGGTCATGTCAAATTCAACATTATTTACCAATGCTTGGAATACACTCGTGATAATGGTCGAGCCGCCTGGTGTGCCAATCACTTTGGATACCTTGCCATCGCGCAATAAAATGGTCGGGGTCATCGACGACAACATGCGTTTATTAGGCGCAATCGCATTGGCTTTGCCGCCGATTACACCAAATATATTGGGCACACCCGGCTTAGCTGAAAAATCATCCATTTCATCATTCATCAAAAATCCAGCCCCCTCAATTACGACACCACTGCCAAACGGCATGTTTAAGGTTGTAGTATTTGAAACGGCATTGCCTTGCGCATCCAAAATTGAAAAGTGGGTGGTTTGTTCGCTTTCCTCCAGGCCTGGTTTAATTTCAGGCGTGGGCGAAATGCGAATCGGATCGACTTCTAATGCACGTTCAGCCAAATAGTCGGCGGCAATCAATTTGTTCATTGGGACGCTGTGAAAGTCAGGGTCGCCTAAATATTCAGCCCGATCTGCATACACGCGTTTTTTGATTTCGGCGAGTAGGTGAATGTAGCTGGCGCTATTATGGTGCAAGCCTTCAAACTCGTACGATAGTTCGGTTTTCATTTTTAAGAGTTGAATGAGTGCAATGCCGCCAGAGCTGGGCGGTGGCGCAGAATAGACATCATAACCCTGCCAAAGAGTGTGTACTGGTTGCCGCCATTTAGCTTGGTAGTTGGCGAGATCCGCCAAGGTAATTAAGCCTTGGTTAGCTTGCATTTGTTTTGCAATTAACTGGGCGGTTTCACCTTTATAAAACTCATTCGCGCCATGTTCGGCGATGCGTTTAAGAGTATTGGCCAGTTCAGGTTGTTTGAAGACGTGTTCGGCTTTTAGGTTGCCAAAGTAGTTGGAAAAGTTGAGGTTATCGGCTTTTTCATAAGCCCAGTCTTGATACCAGCTGGCTGTTTCCGCTAACTTTGGGTGAACCTTAAAGCCGTTCTGAGCTAAGTCTATAGCTGGTTCAATTAACTCCGACCAATTCAGCTGACCATAAACTTGGTGTGCTTGCCATAACCCCATTACACTGCCTGGCACGCCTGACGCATGGTAGCCAACCAGCGAACGATTTGGAATCACTTCGCCATTCTTATCTAAATAGAGGTCTTTATGCGCCGCCTGGGGGGCGGTTTCACGGTAATCCAAAAATCGAGTTTCGCCTTTGGCATGAATTAACATAAAACCGCCACCGCCTAAGTTCCCGGCTTCAGGATAGGTGACGGCCAAACTAAAAGAAGCGGCGACGGCGGCATCAATAGCATTGCCTCCCTTGTCTAAGACAGATTGTGCGACCTCAGCCGAATAGAGGTCAGGCATCGCCAGCGCCGAGCGCGAATTAGCGTAGGCTGAGTGGCCGTTGGCTAAAATATAAAAACTTACAACAATCCATAGTGTTCGAAAAAACAACATGACAAGCCTCGATTGACAATAGATAGGGTTTTTATAGTACCTTTTTTTGGATGGTTTGCCAGCTTAGTATAAAAAAGATGAGAATAATTATGGTTTGAGTCTGTCAACCTGGACCTATAGTAAAAACTTTGATGTCTATTAGTATATTTGATAGGTAATTATGTTTATTTAGGTTCAAAATGAGGTAGATCAACTAAGTAAATGAATCATATGGACGAGTTATGAAACAAGTTCTACAGCGGTATCGATGGTTGGTGGTGTTGTTTAGCCTCATAATCTTATTGGTCATCCTGTTTAAGGTTTGGATTTACCAACAAGAAAGTGAGTCGCTTCGCAGTGCTGTCTATAGTGCGCAGAAACACGATATTCATGCACAAGTGAATGCATTGATACGCGAACAGAAAAGTGCGTCATTAGCGTTAGCCTTAATGCTCGCGGAAAACCCGAATGTACAAAAACTCCTAACCTTGCCTTGTTGTGAATATCGGGCGGGACTCGACAAGTTAGCCCAGCGGATACAAACTAAAACCCCAAATAACGACATTTGGTTGCAGGTGATTAATCGAGATGCCGTTAGTGTAGAGCGAAGCTGGACAACGCGCCGTGGTGATTCATTAATCGGCATCCGAACCGACCTTGAGCATCTTATAGCTAACCCAAATGAAGCGCCCACGACTACCGTTAGTACAGGGCTTTTTTCTATGACTTTTAAATCGATGGTGCCGGTGTTTGATGATGCCAATCTCTTGGGCGTGGTCGAAGTAGTGTCACAATTTCAGCCTTTAGTTGATCGATTAAACATTGAGAACACACGCTCGCTGGTGTTAGCTGACAAACGCCATCGATCCAAGTTGATATTGCCAAGCAACGACCAATTTATTGAGGATTACTATGTCGTCAATACTCATGGTGCGGATGAGTTAGTTGAATTGATTAAGTTAATTGGTGTCGAGAAAGTACTGAGCGATGAAGTTTTTATTTACAAAGATCAGCTTGCTATTACACGTGTCCCAATTTTTGATGCATTTGGTGAGGTCGAAGGCCACTGGGTAGTAGCCAGAACCTTAGATGCGATCAATTTTGAGGATGTTAACTCACTCCTGAAGCGTTATGTGATTACGTCTTTTATTGTGGTGGTGATGTTGGTTTTATTAGCGTTCATTTTTTTGAGCCGACAACAGATTTCGTTGCAGCGTAATTATTATCGTGACGTGATAGATTCCGCTTCGGACATTTTATATGTCACTGATATGAAGCGTACAGTCGATGCGAATAAGCATTTCTTTGATTTTTTTAGTGAGTTTGAGGATTTAAGCGCGTTCCATCAATGCTATAAACGTGTTTGCGACACATTTGAGCCAGGTGAAGGCTTGCTGCAACCTGATATAAATGGGGTGTTTTGGATTCAGCACGTGTTGAATCATCCGGCAGACTCACATGTCGCCAAAATTATAAAAGCGGAGCGCGCCTATTATTTTGCCGTCAAAATTCAACCGCTTACTGAAGCCTTATTTGGTCAGTTTACAGTTGCGATGCACGATATCACCGAGCTGGTTGAAACCCAGCAACAGTTAGCACATTTGTCGCAAACGGATGAATTGACCGGCATAAATAATCGGTTGTTTTTTAACAAAGTTCTCAGCCAAGAACTGACCCGGTTTAGACGTTATCAAGCACCGATGTGTCTATTAATGCTGGATGTGGATTATTTTAAAAACATTAACGATGAAAATGGGCATGATGTGGGTGATGCAGTACTGCAAGAGCTAGCCAAAGTGATCCAAAGCGGCTTGCGAAGTTCGGACTTGCTGTGTCGTTATGGGGGAGAAGAGTTTGTGGTTATGCTGCTTAATACCGAAATAGAGGATGCAAAGGAAATTACCGAGCGTCTTCATTCTATGGTCGCTAGTTACGACTTTAAAGCAATTCCGGGACAAACCTTAACTTGTAGTTTTGGTTTAACTTGCTTTCAGTCGAATGACACTGAAAATTCGGTACTTAAACGTGCGGATCAAGCGCTGTATGAGGCTAAAAATGCGGGCCGAAACCAAGTCAAGTATGCTTAGTATAAACTTGCCAAAGCTGGTTTTGTTGTATTTCTAAGGCCTTGAATTCTCAAGGCTCACTCTCCGAAAACATTACTGTTTTTCCAGAGGCGGTGTTATCATATTTGCCTTAATTAATCCTCTAGATGGAGACCAGAATGAGCGTATTACCCGGTCACTTAAAGTATGCTGAAAGTCATGAGTGGGCTTATTTAGATGAAGACGGCTTGGTGGTTGTCGGCATCACGGATTTTGCGCAAGAAGCTTTGGGCGATATTGTGGCGGTCAACTTCCCGGAAGTAGGTGCAGATGTCAGTGAAGGTGATGATGTCTTAATGATTGAATCGGTGAAAACGGCATCGGATATTCATGCGCCAGTGAGTGGCGAAATCGTCGCACTTAACGAGGCATTAGAAGACACACCCGAGATGATTAACGATGAACCCTATGATGGCGGTTGGTTAATCAAAATTGCCCCCCATGACGAAGCTGAATTGGAAGATTTGATGGACTCAGAAGAATACCAGGCGGAAATAGATGGCTGATTTAGCAAGCTTACGCTTAAAGAAAAACGAAGATCGCCGCATTAAACAAGGCCACATTTGGGTATTCAGCAACGAAGTCGACACCCAAACTACGCCTTTAAAATCATTTGAAGCCGGGCAACAAGTGGTGGTCGAGGCTAGCAATGGTAAACCTTTGGGCTTGGCTTATGTCAACCCGAATACATTAATCTGCGCGCGCGTATTTACGCGAGATGTTAAGCATCAATTGGGCTTAACCTTCTTCAAAAAGCGCTTACAACAAGCGCAAGCTTTGCGTGAAGTGATGTATAGCGAACCTTATTATCGCTTGGCGTTTGGTGAAAGTGATGGCCTACCAGGCCTGGTGATCGATCGATTTGATGACGTGTTTGTGGTGCAAATTGGCACCGCAGGTATGGAGGCTGTAAAACAAGATATTTTACAGGTGTTGATTAACCTCTATCACCCGCGCGCAGTTGTATGGCGTAACGATATGGCAAGCCGCGAATTAGAAGGTTTATCCCGTTATCAAGAGTTGGCGTATGGCGAGCTACCAGAACAAGTCACCCTGATCGAAAATGGCGCAAAATTTGTGGTGCCGGTGCTGGGAGGTCAAAAAACCGGATGGTTTTACGATCATCGTTCAGCACGTGCGCGCATGTCGCAAATGGTGGAGGGCAAACGTGTGCTGGATGTGTTCAGCTATTTAGGTGGTTGGGGCATTCAAGCGGCTTTGGCTGGCGCTGAGTCAGTCGCTTGTGTGGATGCGTCTGAACCTGCACTGGATGGGGTGCATCTCAATGCTGAACTAAATGGTGTGGCCGATAAAGTCACCAGTTACCAAGGCAATGCGTTTGAAGTTATGACCGCCTTAATTGGTCAAGCTGAAAAGTTTGATGTCGTGATTGTTGACCCGCCGGCGTTTGTGAAGCGAAAAAAAGATTTAAAATCCGGTTCAGAAGGCTATCGCCGAGTCAATGAGTTAGCCATGCGTTTGTTATCGCCAAACGGTATTTTGATTTCGGCTTCCTGTTCACATCATATGAGCCGGGATGCCCTTTTAAATCAAATTCAAGTTGCCGCTAGTCATATAGATCGCACCGTTCAATTGTTTGATCAAGCTCATCAGGCACCTGACCATCCGGTTCATCCAGCCATCCCTGAAACGGAATATTTAAAAACATTCTTTTGCCGAGTCATGGCTAAATGGTAAATTTAAAAACCATCAACAAGCCAACCACTTTTGCCGAGGCTGATCTACTTCAGCCTTGGTTTGCTGCGTTATTGGCTAATTCGCCAGTTGCGGTATTTGTGTTTGATACCAATGGTAAGTTAGTGGATTGTAATGATATGTTTGTGACACTGCTGTCCTCATCAAGAGAACAATTGATCGGCTTGGATATGCTCAATCTGCCAGATCAAAGAGTCAGTGACAGCATTGCTAAGGTTTTGAAAGGCCAAATGGCTAGCTTAGAAATTGAATATCATTCCATTACTTCAGGCAAGGATGTTCCAATTTCAGCTGTACTCTGTCCGGTTCGAGCATCCAATCGCCAAGTTGAAGGTGGATTAGGGGTTGTTGAAGACTTGTCTGGCAAGCGAGAAGCCGATAGCGAGTCGGCACAGCAGTTAGCGTTTGAAAAATTGGTAGCTAAAATATCCAAACGATTGGTTAATACTGGGCCTGAACAACTTGATCAAGCTGTAGAGTTGACGCTAGCTGAAATTGGTCAGTTTTTTGAAGTGGATCGATGCTATATTTTTCAATATGATTCGGGAGTTCGCACTATATCGAACACTTTCGAGTGGTGCTCGGATGGCACAAGTGCGCAAATCGATAATTTGCAGAATATTAGTATGTCATTGTTTCCGTGGATGGAAGCGCAGCTTGAAATGCAGCAAGTTATGCATATCCCTGATGTGGCAAAATTGGATGATAACCTTGCTCCAGAGCGCGAATGTTTATTGGAGCAAGATGTTAAGTCCGTGTTAATGATTCCGATGGTTGAGAATGCTCAAGCGGTGGGTTTTTTAGGTATAGATGTAGTACGCAGCCATTATTACTGGCCAAATGAAAAAATTATTTTATTGCAAGTAGTTGCAGAAACTGTAACGAATGCGTTTTCGCGCCGGGATTATGAACGTGCACTCAGGAAAGTCAATGAGCAATACCGTCAGTTTTCTTCCCAGGTACCCTTGGGGCTTTATACGTTTCGTCTTAGTGCTTCGGGCGAGCCTTTTTTCGAGTATTGCAACAAACAAATTTTGCAAATGAATGGTGTTGAATCAGCCGACTTAATACTCGAATTTAAACACGTTCATCCAGAAGACTTACCCGAGTTAAAAGAGAGGCAGGCTTTTGCTTGGCGTAATCATGAAGCTTTTGTTTGGGAGGGGCGTTTCATTCTGGATGGTGAAACGCGTTGGATGCTTATTGAAGACAATGATCCAGAACAAGATGCCAATGGCGATTGGATCTGGAATGGATTTCAGCAGGATATTACAGATCGAAAAGAGCTCGAAGCGCGTTTAAAAGATTTGGCGACCATAGATGATATGACTCAAATTTGGAATCGGCGCTACTTTATGAATGCTGCGGATGAAGAATTTGAGCGTGCACAACGTTATGATAATAGCTTTAGCTTTTTAATGGTGGATGCCGACCATTTTAAGAAGGTCAATGACGATTATGGTCACGCGGCGGGGGATGCGGTATTGATTAATCTGGCTAAGGTAATGGCCGAATCGGTGCGCAAAGTTGACTTTGTTGGTCGACTAGGTGGCGAAGAGTTTGCGATTTTATTACCTAATACGCCGGAGTCGGAAGCCTTATTACTTGCCGAGCGTATTCGCGAAGCGGTAGAAGGTAACCCAGCCGATTATAATGGTCAGAGTTTACCCATTACCATTAGCATTGGGGTGAGCAGTTATCGCCCAAATGATCAGGACTTGGATCAAGTAATCCAGCGCGCCGATAAGGCTTTGTATGAAGCTAAAAATCAAGGCCGAAACCGTACCATGGTCGCGCCTTAAACGTTCAATTGAGTCAAAGATAAGCTGAAGACCTGACCACCAGGCCTGGTGGTCAGCAATGCCGAGCCAACAAGTTACGTTATTTAATCCAAATCGACTTCACATTGACAAATTCTCGAATCCCTTGAGAAGACAACTCACGTCCGTAACCTGAATTTTTCACGCCACCGAAAGGCAGACGCGGATCTGATTTGCTGATGCCGTTGACATAACAAGCACCTGATTCCATATTGCGCGCAATGGTTTCGGCGGTGGCAATATCTCGACTCCAAACGGAACCCGACAAACCAAAGTCTGTGGCATTCGCTAAACCAGTCGCATGAGCTGGTTCAGACGCTTTTAGCATGATCGCCACCGGACCAAAAAATTCGTCACTAAACGCTGGCATATTACTTGAAATATTAGTGAGGATGGTGGGCGCATAATAACTGCCTGGGCGATCGATTTGATGACCGCCAGTGATCACTTTAGCGCCTAACTTGACAGACTCGGTGACCTGCTGGTGTAGCTCGTCTAATAAGTCTTGGCGCGCCATCGGACACAAGGTTGTGTTTGGATCCATCGGATCGCCGGCGGCAAACTTGGTCTCAATTGCTTGCTTAAACTGCTCGACAAACGGTTCAAAAATATTCTGATCTACAATAAAGCGCTTGGCGGAAATGCAGCTTTGACCCATATTTAAGAATCGGCTGGTTACCGCGCCTTCAATCGCCAGTTTGATGTCGGCATCGTCGAGCACCACAAAGGGATCTGAGCCACCCAGTTCCAATACGGTTTTCTTAAGTTCTGAACCCGCGATTGCGGCGACTTTTCGACCAGCGGGTTCACTGCCAGTTAAGGTCACGGCGCGTACATAACGATTACGAATCACGCTTTCAACTTTATCCGCTCCAATCATTAAATTGGTAAATACAGACTCAGGGAAACCGGCATCCAAAAAGACTTTTTCGATGGCTTGAGCACATTGTGGGACGTTGGATGCATGTTTTAATAGTCCAATGTTTCCAGCTACTAAAGCCGGTGCGGCAAATCTAAATACCTGCCAGAAAGGAAAGTTCCACGGCATGACCGCGAGCACAACACCCATAGGCTGATAACAAATCAGGCTTTTACTAGCATCGGTTTCAACGATTTCATCGGCTAAAAAATCCGGCCCTTTGTCGGCATAATACTCACAAACCCAAACGCATTTTTCAATTTCCGCTTCAGCCTCTTTAATGGATTTACCCATTTCCAGGGTAATCAAACGTGCTAAATCGGATTTTTGATTTTTCAGCACCTCAGCTGCACGCTGCATTAAATCGCAACGCTCGGCCATGGTCGTGCGTTGTGACCAGTCGGCAAACTTTTGTCCGGCGCGTTTTACGGCTAAATCTAGCGTGTCCTGATCCCAGCTATCGTATTGGGCGAATACTTCACCGGTTGCGGGGTTCATAGATTCGAGTGCCATAAGCAATGCTCCTTTAAATAACCTGTAAATAAAGCGAATTAACGGTTAAATGTTAAACGCTGTCCGGGTTTAAATGCCGCGAATTGACCTTGATCGTACATCAATTCACCGTTTATAAAGGTTTTATTAATGCTGGATTTAAATGTGTGACCTTCCCAAGGCGACCACTGGCATTTGTATAAGTTGTGCGCTTTATCATCGGTATGCGGCTTGTTTAGATCGACCAGTACCAGATCGGCCCAGTAGCCTTCACGAATAAAACCACGGTCGGCGATTTGATACAAGCGTGCGACGTTGTGAGAAAACCGATCTACAATCAATTCCAGACTAAATACACCTTGGTGATAAAGATCTAATAAAGCGCTGAGAGATTGCTGAACTTGCGGCAAACCAGCTGGGGCTTTGAAATAGCTGTTTTGCTTTTCTTCCCAAGTATGCGGTGCATGGTCAGTGGCGATGACATCAATGCGGCTTTCAATCAGGGCTTGGCGAATCGCATCCCGATCCGACTGAGTTTTAACGGCTGGGTTGCACTTGATTAAAGAACCGTGTGTTGCGTAATCTTGGTCGTTAAACCACAAATGATGTACACAGGCCTCAGCGGTAATTTTTTTGGATTCGACCGGACCGGGTTCAAACAAGGCTAATTCATCGGCGGTGGTAATGTGTAACACATGCAAACGCGCACCGGTTTCTTTGGCTAGCTCCACCGCCATGGAAGATGATTTATAACAGGCTTCATGACAGCGAATAAGCGGATGCGCACTCATCGGCACATCTTCACCATAGCGTTCACGATAGAGCGCTTCTTGCTCTTTGATCATTGGCGTGTCTTCGCAGTGGGTCGCAATCAAAATTGGGCTTTGGCGGAAAATATTACGCAATGCAGTTTCGCGGTCGACCAGCATATTGCCGGTGGACGATCCCATAAATATTTTGACGCCACATACGTTTTTAGGGTTAACACGCGCGACTTCGTCAGCATTGTCATTGGTTGCACCCAGATAAAAGGAGTAGTTCGCCCAGGATTTTTGTGCACCAAGGCCATATTTAGCTTCCAGTGCTTCTAGGCTGATAGTAGGAGGGTTAACGTTGGGCATTTCCATATAAGATGTGATACCACCGGCAATCGCGGCGCGTGATTCAGTGGCAATATCACCTTTAGCCACCAGGCCTGGTTCACGAAAATGCACTTGGTCGTCAATCATCCCCGGCATTAAATGCAAACCTTCCGCATCAATCACTTGGTCGGCTGCACAGTCAATTTGTGGCGCTATTTGGGCAATTCGGCCCTGTTCAATTAACAGATCGACAACTTGTTGTTTGCCTTCATTTACCATGGTGGCTTGTTTAATCAGTGTGCGCGACATACAACCTTCCTTGTTTAAAGTTTAGGTTATTTTACAAGAGGAACTTGTTTGATGGGAATAAAAACGCCCTGACGGAGCAGGGCGTTTAGTTTAACGATTTAAAGCTGGCCTTAGAACTCGGCCCATTCATCCCCCTCGGATGATTTGGCCGGTTGTTTAGCTAACGGCATCGCCGGTTTATTTTGGCTTGGAGACGCGGCGGGTTTATCCTGCTCCGAATCCTTGGCTTCTGAGAGCTGTTTGGGTTCAGGCTTTTCGTTTGACGACATTTTCGGTTTCGCCGGTTTAGCCAATTTGGGTGCGCTAGCCGGTTTAGCCAAGGTGGCTTTATGCGACTTGGTTTTAAAGCGACTCATATCATCACGTAACACTTGTGCTTGTTCATTTAAGCTTTCGGCTGCCGCGCTGGTTTCTTCAACCAAGGCCGCATTTTGCTGGGTGCCGCTGTCGATTTGTGCAATCGCTTTATTCACCTGCGAAATACCTTCGGCTTGTTCGGTCGAGGCTTGTGCAATTTGCTCAATCATGCCGGAAACATCTTCTACTGAGCCCATGATTTGAGATAGAACTTCACCCGACTCGGTTGCGAGTTTGGTACCTTGATCGATCCGCCCAACACTTTCATCAATTAAGTTTTTGATGTCCTTAGCAGCTTCGGCAGATTTTTGTGCCAAGGCTCGGACTTCACCCGCCACGACAGCAAAGCCACGACCATGATCACCAGCTCGTGCGGCTTCAACCGCTGCATTTAATGCTAGTAGATTGGTCTGGAACGCAATGCCATCAATTAAGGTGACAATGTCGCTAATTTTATGGCTCGATTCTTGAATTGAGCTCATGGCTTCAATCGTATCGGCCATAACTTTGTTACCTTGCTCGGCTTTACCTTGAACGTCATGCGCGACTTCGGCTGCGCGCTTGGCGTGGTCATTGGTATTTTGTACGGCGCTATTCATTTGCTCCATGGTCGCTGAAGTTTCTTCGACCGACGCGGCTTGCTGTTGTACGCGGTCACTCAAATCCATCGCACCGCGAGACACTTCGTCTGCGGCATTAGTGACTTGACTGGAAACCTCAATCGCATCAGTGACAATTTTGTTTAATTGGTCACTTGAAGCGTTAATTGCACGTTTTAATTCGTCCAATTCACCTTGATACTCACCTTGAATGGTCTGGCTCAAGTCGCCTTGTGCTTGCGCGGCCATGATTTGATTGATCTCTTTAATTGCCGATTCGAGGGCGCTTAAAGATTCATTCACGTGGTTTTTAAGGGTTAATAGTTCACCGCTCGCGTCAGCTTCAACGCGCAAGTTGAACTGACCTTGCTGCATACCCGATAAGGTTTGGTTGATTTCGACCATCACAGTTTCCATCGATTGCAGTGCGCCTTCGACTAAAGCTCGGAAGTTAGGAGCCACCTTTTCATCCATTCGGACGTTAAATTGACCGTCTTTTAAGGCCTGCATCACTTTGGAAAGTTCATCCATCATAAACGACACACTTTTCGCGGAGGCATTCACGCCTTCTTTTAGGGTACGCAAATCACCACGATAATCGCCTTGCATGGATTGGCTAAAGTCACCGTTGGCAATCGCCGAAACGGTGTGGTTAGCTTCATTAAGTGCCTGGTTAATTTGGTGCAGTAAAGAGGCAAACGCACGCGTCATCGCCCCCACTTCATCATGAGCTTTACTGTCAAGTTGGGTATCAATTTTGCCGGTTTGTTCAACTTCGCGAATCACATTTAAAATAGACTGAATGGGTTTCGTGATGATGCTTTTGGTGGCTTGCCATAAAAACAGCATTAAGGCGACAATTAAGCCAATGATCAACACAAACATAATCAAGATCACGCTGTTCACACCTTCCATGGCATTAACCATATCAGGGTGCGACATATCCATGCCGATCAAGTAATAACCAATGGTATTACCATCACTACTTTTGATCGGCGCGGTGGAAATAACTTTATCATCGGTTATGGTAAAGTCTTTTGCCACTAGGCTGTCCACATCTAAACCGTCAAACCAAGTACTAGACTGATTAAACCAGCTTTGGTGAGCAAGGTTGTAAGAGCCAAGCTTAGGATTGTCAGCCCCTTTTGCCCAGCGTTTTAAACCGGTTTGGTTGATGAGGGCGACCATATAAGCACCGTCTTCGGCCATTTGGTTAACAATGCTTCCCAAGCCGGTTCGAATGTCTAATATACCCACCACTTCAGAATCCGAATTTGGTGCCATAACCGGGACAGAGGCGGTAATAAATAAACCCACGCCAGATAAATCGATGCTCGCGCTACTGTGCTGACGTCCACGTAATAGATCTGAAAAATCACGTGGGGCTTTTTTGCCAATCGCCGGATCAGGTAAGGGTTTAAAAGAGCGCACAAATATTTGGTTATCGCGGTCAAAGGCAACAAAGGATAAGTTGTTGTAATCGGTTGAACGTTTAAAGTCCGCTGCGACTTTGGTGGTGATGTCATGCAGGCCTTGATGGTCTTGGTTTAAAAAGAACTGCCCCATGTTGGGGTTGCCCGCCACAATACCTTGTACCGTATTTAAAGTTGCGCCTACTTTTGAGTTTATAAACATCAACGACTGTTCGCGTTTTTCTAACGCTAAATTTTCAGCCGTGGTGTATTGCAGGTCGGATGATGATTTAAACACCATACCTAACCCGATCACCAGGCCTGCCGCACTGACAAGGATCATTCGGAAGAGTAGTTTGGCGGAAATGCTATTTAACATGGAGAGCTCCTCAATATTATCTTATTCTTATATACTTATTTTTACGATGTGATGGTTCGTATGTTTAGCGGCGCTAATATACAGGCTGAAGCAGAAGTTTCAACCTAGTTTGTTGGATTGGGGTATAAAATATTGTCGTTCAGAATCAACGGAGTTATAAGTTGTTCTGGCCTTAAAGTGCGTAATTACGCGCCCCAAATAGATCGGTACCAATACGTACCATTGTGCTCCCTTCGGCAATCGCGGCTTCTAAATCTCCCGACATACCCATCGATAAGGTATCGAAATCAGGGGTGCGTAGTTTGAGTTTAACCTGTTGAAATAAATCGAACATTTCTGCGAGTGCAGCCCTTTGTTGATCAAACTCCGTTTCGGCTTTGGGAATCGCCATCAGTCCTCGTAAAACTAGATTAGGTAATTGAGTAACTTGTTCGACTTGCTCAAGTAATTCTTGTGGACTAAAACCTGATTTGGTGTCTTCTTGGCTAATATTAACTTGTAATAATATATTGAGTGCAGGCAATTCGGGAGGACGCTGACGGCTTAAACGTTGTGCAATCTTGAGGCGATCTACGCTTTGTACCCAGTTAAAATGTTCAGCAATGGGTTTGGTTTTATTGGATTGAATTGGTCCAATAAAGTGCCATTCTAAATCAGGACGTTGTGCGATTTTATCCAAGGATTCTTGTAAGTAGTTTTCACCAAATGCGGTTTGGCCCAGTTCGGCTAAAGCATTAACGGCTTCGATCGGTTTGGTTTTACTGACGGCTAAGAGTTTGACCGAACCCTCTGAGCGCTTAAAACGTTGCTCGGCGGCTCGAATGCGGTGAGTCACTTGTTCTAAGTTAGCCTGGTAATTCATGTTAAGCGCCTTCTATTTGTTCGTTCAAAGCCATTTTAGCAAACCCTTGTGAGTTGATGATAAATAGGTTTGAAATGATTGGTCGTTATTTAGCCCGGCTTAGGTTGGTTGTGCTCTATGTATTTATGCAAATAGGTGTAGTATAAAAAGCTAGAGCTTGAGATCAAAGGAGAGCCTGTGAAACCCGTAAAGTCGAGTGAAAGTAATTACCCTTATGAAGATAAACTAGTGCGTGAAGAATATGAAGAAACTAAACGTGCATTGCAAATTGAACTGTTAAAAATGCAACGTTGGGTCAAAGAAAATGATGAACGCATTGTGATGGTTTTTGAAGGGCGAGATGCGGCGGGTAAAGGTGGCACGATCAAACGCATTATGGAGCACCTGAACCCGCGTGGCGCGCGTGTGGTGGCCTTGGATAAACCGAGTGAGCGTGAAAAAGGGCAATGGTATTTTCAGCGTTATTTAGAGCACTTGCCTACGGCCGGTGAAATCGTATTGTTTGACCGTTCCTGGTATAACCGTGCCGGAGTTGAGCGAGTTATGGGGTTTTGTACGCCACAACAATACACCCAGTTTATGCATCAAGCGCCTGAAGTCGAACGCATGTTGGTGGCCGATAAAGTGCGTTTGATGAAGTTTTGGTTTTCGGTGGGGCGTAAGGAACAATTGCGACGCTTTAATGCGCGCAAAAAAGATCCGCTTAAACAATGGAAACTGAGTCCGATGGATTTAGCGTCACTTGATCGTTGGGAAGATTACACTAAGGCGAAAGAAGATATGTTTTTCTATACCAATACGGCCGAATCGCCTTGGACGGTGATTAAGTCGAACGATAAAAAACGCGCGCGTTTAGCTTGTATGCGATATATATTGCAGAGCGTGCCTTATGAAGGCAAAAGTGAAGAGATTGTTGGCCAGCCAGATCCCCTAATATTAAGCAGTGGTGATGATATTTTTCAGGGCGATTAGAATCGTTTTATATAAGGGTTAAACGTACAACAAGGACAAAGTCATGAGTGTGCAAATCAAAGGCCACGCGGCCCAAATTGTCGAGCATTTTAAAACTATGCTGGATGAACAACAAATAGCGAGCTTAGCGGACGAGCATTTTGATGAGCTTGAAACTTTAATCGAAGCATCATTGAGTGTTGTTTACTCACAAGCGCAGCACGACTTTGCTAAAGAGTTGGAGTTGTTAGCGCATAAGTTGCGCAAGGGCTCTAGCCACATCAGCGACCGTTAAGCACTAAGGCTTGTTGAGTTTCTGGCCTTATATCGGCTGTAGCTGACAGTCAATGTTTGGGTAGGCATGACTCAGCTTTAAGCAGGCCTGGTACTGATTGTCGGGCAAAAAACCATAAACTGACCAGGCCTGGTGGTGATACGCTTGTAACCAGGCCTGGTATAGATCGACTATATTCCCTTCGAGTGAGCCAGGAAGGCCCGAATCTGAGGCTAGCCGATTGGCAATCCCCCAGTCTTCAAGCAAGGGTGCAGTTCCAATCGCTTCGGCGTTAATATTGACTAAAAATTTGGCTGGTTTGGGCTGAAACATAAAGCCTTGTTGTGCATGCAGCAATGCCATCATCGGTGCTTTAGGTTTTGGACTTTGTTGCCAACGTTTGGCCGCATCAAATACGGCCGCTTGGCTAAGCTCTGAGCCTAGCCAAACTTGTGGTGTTTGCGGGTCAAATGTCTGTTGACTAGGCATGATCTCTAAGCTGAAGGCTTGCTTTGGTTGTAAGCCATGCCAATCTGTTTGACTCAATAGCGTTAAATACAGGGTTTGTTTTTGGAACAACCAGGCCTGGTCGAGTTCGTGGATAAAGCGCGTGCCCACGCCTAACTCGCTCAACTGACTCAGTTCGACCTGAATCAACCAAAAGCCATTCTTCTGCACTTGTTGGCTGATAAAGATGGCATCTAGCCGGGTACGCATACTGAGTTACACCGCGTTGGCTAAATAAACAGGGCGCCCCTGGAAAAGCGTCATCTCAACTTGCCCGTTAAATTCCCAACCTATAAAAGGTGAGTTTTTGCCTTCTGAAAGCATGCTGTCAGACGTAAGTGTCCAATAATCCTCTGGGTCAACAATCACCAAGTCGGCGCTACTCCCGGTTTGTAGACTACCGCAATTGAGTCCAAGAATATTCGCAGGGTGTTCTGTGAGTAATTGAATTGCTTGTGACAGACTTAACACTTTTTCATCAACCAATTTTAACGTTAAGGCCAGCAAAGTTTCGAGTCCACTGATGCCTGGTTGACTTTCGCCAAACGGCAGTTGCTTTTCATCGCGTCCAAGTGGTGTATGGTCGCTCACAATCGCATCAATAACCCCAGTTTTAACTCCCATTCGCAGGGCATCACGATCGGCTTGGCTGCGTAAAGGCGGGCTTACGTGTAGCAGTGAGCTAAAGTCCAGCAAGTCCATTTCAGTTAAGAATAACTGGTGAATCGCCACATCACAGGTCACTGGCAAGCCGCGTTGTTTGGCTTGTTGAATCATTTCAACCGAGCGCGCGCAGGATATTTGTGAAAAGTGCGCGCGAACGCCTGCTTCTTCAACCAGGATTAAATCACGTGCCAAGGCGGTGGTTTCAGCCGAAGCTGGTATGCTGGGCAAGCCTAGTCGTGTGCTGACGGCCCCGGAATGCGCAACGCCATGATTTTTAAGTTGCTGGTTTTCACTGCGCAATAAAACCAATAAATTATGCGAGGCGGCATATTCGAGTGCGTTTTTAAGAATCAAAGGGTTTTGAATTGGCTGATTGGCTTGACTAAGTGCAACACAGCCGCCTTGTTTAAGCGCATACATTTCACTTAAACGCTCACCTTTTAGACCTTGAGTTAAGGCACCAATTGGCATAACAAACGCGGTAGCCGCCTGACGTGCTCGGCGTTGAATTAACTCAGCGACCGCTTGGGTATCGGTGACCGGGTCGGTGTCAGGCGGGCAGCATAAACTGGTAATGCCGCCAGCCACCGCCGCCTTGGTTTCGGAAGCAATGTGGCCGGTTTGATTGTGGCCAGGTTCGCCTAAACGCGCTTGCATATCCACCAGGCCTGGTAGTATCCATTTGCCTTGGGCATCAATGGTTTGATTCGGTTCAAAACCTTCGGGTGGCGTATCTATGCCCACAATGTGACCGCGTGCAATATACAGGTTTGCGGTACGATCCAGGTTTTGGCTAGGGTCAATAATACGGCCGTTTTGGATGACTATTTTCATTCTGGACGCTCCTGTGTCGCGGCTTTTTCTTCGGTATCGCTTGAATCAATCGCTTCGCCTTGAGATTGAGCCAGCAGGGCGGCGTTACTCATGATGATTGACATTACTGCCATGCGCACCGCGATGCCGTAGGTTACCTGTTGCAGAATCACCGATTGAGGGCCATCCGCTACGGCCGAATCAATTTCTACGCCTCGGTTAATCGGTCCCGGGTGCATCACAATCGCATCAGGTTTGGCATAAGCTAGGCGTCTTTCAGTTAAGCCGTAAAGGTCAAAGTATTCTTGTTCGCTGGGTAACAGCGCCCCTTGCATACGTTCGTTTTGTAAGCGCAGCATAATAACTACATCCACGCCTTCCAGGCCGGCTTCCATATCGTGAAAGACATGAACTCCGAGCGCTTCTGGGAAAGGTGGAATCAAGGTTTTAGGACCGATCACACGGATCTCGCGCGCTTCCAATAAACTTAAGGCTTGAATTTGAGAACGGGCAACGCGTGAATGCAAAATGTCACCTACAATTGCGACCTTTAAATCAAACACATCACCTTTGAGCTTACGGATTGTGAACATATCTAGCATAGCTTGGGTCGGGTGCGCGTGTTGACCGTCGCCAGCATTCAGTACATGTACATGGGGTGCGACATGCTCCGCAAAGAAGTGCGCTGCGCCGCTTTCGGAGTGGCGAATTACGAACATATCGGCCTGCATGGCTTCTAGGTTCCACATAGTATCGAGCAGCGACTCGCCTTTTTTGGTGGCCGAAGCACTAATGTTGAGATTCATTACATCCGCGGATAGGCGTTTTTCCGCAATTTCAAAAGTGGTACGGGTGCGGGTGCTAGGCTCAAAAAACAGGTTCATAATGGTTTTGCCGCGTAGCAAGGGCACTTTCTTAATCTCATTGGTATGAGGGTTTAAGAAAGATTCAGCGGTATCCAGGATTTCGGTTAAGTGATGTGGCTTTAAACCTTCCAGTGTGAGGAAGTGTTTGAGTTTGCCATGTTCATTTAATTGGATGTTGGGACGAGTTAATCGAG
The DNA here is from genome assembly GCF_000711195.1 of Thiomicrospira pelophila DSM 1534. Taxonomy (NCBI): domain Bacteria; kingdom Pseudomonadati; phylum Pseudomonadota; class Gammaproteobacteria; order Thiotrichales; family Piscirickettsiaceae; genus Thiomicrospira; species Thiomicrospira pelophila. Next base: position 472,496 of record NZ_JOMR01000001.1, read on the forward strand.
CACTCATTGATCGGCCTCCGCGTTCTCAATTAAGGTCATGCTTAAGGGTTCTGGCCCCGATAGCTTTAAAGTTTGATGACATTGCATTTGCAACGCGCTGATATCGGGTTGAATCGGCAGTTCACGTGCGCCCTTACGATCCACCAGACTCACCAGGGTAATACTGGCAGGGCGACCATAGTCAAAGATTTCATTCATCGCCGCTCGCGTGGTACGACCAGTATAAAGAACGTCGTCAATCAAAAATATATGTTGATCATCTATGCTCCAAGGAATGCTGGAAGGTTGCACGGCCGGGTTTAGGCCAATTTTTGAAAAATCATCACGGTAAAATGAAATATCTAACACACCTAATGGGCTGGTTATGTTCAGGCGTTGGTGTAAGCCTTGTGCAATCCATTCTCCACCGGTACGAATACCAATCAGCTTGGCTTGTTCGTCAAAAAGTTTATGCTCGCGTACTTTTTGCGCGAGTTCGTTCAGCAGTTGATTGATGTCAAAGTTCAGTGTCGTCATAGTGGCTTAACCAATTTTCTAGAATAATTTGAGCGGCATGCGCGTCCAATAGTGTAGTGGCTTGCGCGCGAGATTTTAAGCGTTGTTCGGCTTCATGTGAGCTAAGTTGTTCTTCAATAAAAAACAGCGGGCGTTGGTAGCGGCCATGTAAACGTTGGCCAAACTTGCGTGCACTTTGGGTAAAGGGCTGCTCGCTGCCATCAAGGTGCATGGGCAAGCCGACCACAATGGCCACAGGGTTCCAATGCTCGATAAGTTGTGTGATGTGTTTCCAGTCTGGCACACCATCACGACTATTGACAATGGTTTGCGGGCTGGCGGTGCGTGTAACGGTTTGACCGATCGCCACACCGATACGTTTCAGTCCAAAGTCAAACCCAATCACTAGTCCCTCTGGAAGCTTAGGCATGTCCGGCTTCACCACTTAAAAACTCGGGCGATACGCCCAGCATACCGAGCGCGACTTTCCAACGTGCTTCGAGTTGGGTTTCAAAAATAAGGCTCGCATTGTAAGGAGCGGTTAGCCAATTGTTGCGTTGAATTTCGCTAGCCAGTTGACCTTTACCCCAAGAGGCGGTACCCAAGCAAATAATATGATCTTTGGGCGCGGTTCCGGCCGCTAAGGCTTGCAAGAAATCTTCTGAAACCGTCAAGCCAAGATCTTGATTGAGGTCAACCGTATTTTGCCAATCACCGACCGGCTGATGCAGAATGAAGCCGCGTTCAATGTCGACTGGCCCGCCCATTAAAATCGCTTCATTCAGCTCGCTTGGCGACAGCTCGGCATGAATATGGAAGTGTTCAAGGATTTGCCCCACGTTTAAACTGTGGGGTTTATTAATCACCAGGCCTGTCGTGCCTGCATCGTTATCTTCGATGACATAAATCACGGTTTTTTCAAACCACGAGGCATCTAAGTTTGGCATGGCGATCAGAAATTGGTGCTGGAGTGAGTGGGCTGCTTTCATGACATAAATTATAGAGCAAACCCTGAGGTTTCGCTGCTTAGTTTTTAAGGTCGATTAATCTTGATTGCATCGCTTGAGTTAGTTCTATGCGTCCATCGCGATGGATAATGAAAACGGCTTCCACTCCAAGCTGGTTGGCGATGCGCCGCCAGTCTTGTTCGCCTGCAACCAAAAGGGCGGTCGCCGCGGTATCGGCCGTGATGGCATCGTCATGAATAACCGTAACCGAAGCAAAGCTGTCAGCCGGCCAAGCGGTATTGGGGTTGATAATATGGCTAAATCGTTGCCCTTGCCAATCAAAAAAACGTTGATAGGTCCCTGAGGTGAAAATGCTGTCGCTCGCCTGGGCCTGTAATTTCGCAATAGCCTGTTTTGGATTGTTGGGGTTTTGGATGCCGATAGACCAGGCCTGGTGGTTCTTAAAACCCAATGCTTTGATATCGCCGCCGATATTAATCAGCGCATTTTGAATGCCCGCATCGGTCAAGGTTTTGGCCGCGATGTCGAGTGCTAAGCCTTTTGCATTACCACCGAAGTCGAGCTGAACATTTGGGTTATGACTGAATAATTGATTATGTTTGAAGTAGATATCTTTGATCGAAGGGCGACTACTTAACCAGGCTTGGCGCTTAGTATCTGATGGGGGCGGACCATGCCATTCTTCAGAGTGAAACCCCCACATGTTGATGAGTTGGCCGATGGCTGGATCAAATAAATAGTCAGTTTGGGCGCTCAGTTTTTGCGTGGTTTGAATGAATGTTTTGACCGAGTCGGGCACGTCTATCGCTTGATTATTGGCGATTGCTTGGTTGATTTTGCTCACAATGCCGCCTTTTTCCCAAGCATGCCATTCATGGTGAAAAGCTTGAAAGCGTTGTTCAATTGCCTGAATCGCCTGCTGTGCCCGTTGGGTATCAGCACCCACAATCAATACTTGAACCTCTGTGCCAAATACGTAAAAGCTTTGTTGGGTTGTGTTCTGAGGCGCATTACAGCCACTTAACCAAAGGCTTAGAAGTAAATGACAACTATAAAACACGCCGACTTTTAAGGTGACGTGACCTAAAGGTTTAGAGCAAAAGGGTATCATTTAGGATGGTTGATTTTTGATTCTAAACAGTCAAACAAAGTGCCCGCAATATTGAGGCCGAACTGACTGTCAAGCTCCCGAATGCAGGTTGGGCTGGTAACGTTGATTTCTGTAACATAGTTGCCAATGACATCTAAGCCGACAAAAATTAAGCCTTTTTCGCGTAACTTGGGCGCGATCTGTTGGCATAACCAGCGATCACGTTCAGTCAATTCGAGGCCTTCTCCACGCCCGCCCGCCGCGATGTTGCCCCGTGTTTCGCCGGATTGCGGAATGCGTGCTAATGCATAGGGTATCGGTTCGCCGTCAATTAATAAAATGCGTTTGTCGCCCGCACTGATTTCGGGTAAATAACGCTGCGCCATAATGTGGTGTTGACCGTGATCGGTCATGATTTCAATAATCACACTGAGATTTGGGTCGCCTTGTTTGACGCGAAAAATTGACGCGCCACCCATGGCATCTAGGGGTTTAAAAATCGTATCTTGTTGTTCTTCCACAAATGCCTTGAGGAGGTCGGCTTGCGCACTTACTAGCGTGGGGGGTGTGCATTCAGGAAACCAGTTGGCGAAGAGTTTTTCGTTGGCATCACGCAGACTCTGAGGTTTGTTGACCACCAACACACCTTGCGCCTCTGCCAGCTCAAGCATATGGGTTGAATAAAGATAGTCGTTATTAAATGGTGGATCTTGGCGAATTAAAATCATATCCAGCTCAGCCAATGGGGTGACTTTTGACGCACCAAAACCGTGATATTGGCCATCATTGCGATCCCAAACCTTGAGCTCACTTGTTATGGCAAAGGGTTGGGCATTTTGCACATAGATATCTTGTGGTTGCATATAAAATAACTCGTAACCGCGTCGTTGAGCTTCGAGTAACATCGCAAACGAGCTGTCTTTATGGGGCTTGATGTGTTCAATCGGGTCCATTACGATGCCGAGTTTAATCTGCATTTGCTGTCCTTTAACCAAAATTTGAGTGAATGATGAATACTATGCGTGAAGGCTTATAAAACGTCAATAATATCGGATGGTAGCAAGCTAGATTCACCACGGTTTTGTGCTACTTTATCACCGGCTCGGGCGTGTAATTCAACCCCGCGTTGAGCCGCTTCAAATAGGTTAAAACCCTGTGTGACTAATCCAGCGATGAGGCCAGTTAATACATCACCCATGCCGCCCACCGCCATTCCCGGATTACCGGCGCGACATAGTGCGAGATTCTGTCCGTCATAAATTAAGGTGCCCGCACCTTTTAAAACAATGACACCGCCATAACGTTTATGCAAGGCTTGAATGGCACTAATACGATCGTTTTGGATGACATGAGTGGGGCGCTCCAATAAGCGCGATGCCTCTCCCGGGTGAGGGGTTAGTATCCAGCGCTCGTAATGAAAAGGCTCAAGCGCTAGGCAGTTTAACGCATCCGCATCGAGTACTAAGGGGCGATTACTTTTGCAAACTTCTTCGTATAAACTCCATGCCCAGCTATCCGTTCCGAGGCCGGGGCCAATTGCAATCACATCCGCCTTAATCGCTAAGCGATGAAAATCGGTGTCTTGGTAACACATGAGTTCATGTTGTATTTGGCTAAGTGCTACCTGGTGTTCGGCTCGGCTGAGAAGTTTGCACAAACCAACCCCAGATCGCAAGCAGGCTTTCCCTGAAAGCGCCAGCGCACCCATCATATTATGATTACCGCCGATTAACAGAGCTGAGCCGTATGTGCCTTTATGACTATTGTGCCGACGCGCAATAAGGGGTATATCATCTTGCTGCCAGCTGGTAGCAAGTGGCGTGAACTCGTCAAACATTTCTTCTGGCAGTTGCAGGTCACTTAAGTGTACCTGGCCGGTAAAATCTGGGCCATCATTAAGATAGAGGCCGGTTTTATGAACGATAAAGGTGGCGGTGTGCTGGGCTTGTAAAGCGGCCCCTAAAACTTGCCCATTGTTGGCGTCTAAGCCAGTTGGAATGTCGAGCGCGAGAATCGGGCGCTGTGCCATATTAATGGCGTCAATGATTTGATTCCATGGCGCTTCCAATGGTCGATTCAAACCTATGCCAAACAAGGCATCCACAACAAGGTCAGTCTGCATCAGTTTTTGGGCTGAAAAATCCTCAGCGATTAACCCTAGCGCTTGGGCTTCTTGCCGAGCTTGGGTCGCTGCACCTTCTTGGGGTGGTTCACCTATCTGAGCAATTTCAACTCGGTAACCGTTAATGTGTGCAATTTTAGCCAGCGCGTAGCCATCACCACCATTATTGCCAGGGCCGCACAAAATATAAAGTTGCTGAGCTTGTGGCCACTGTTGCTGTAAGACCTCTAAAGCAAAAGCCGCGGCACGCTTCATTAGGGTCAAGCCAGCTATCCCTAACTGTTTGATCGCTTTGCTGTCAATGGTTTGTGCTTGTTTAACGGAGTAGAGTTTAAGCATTGAGTGGTCTGGGTAATTGAGTAATGGAATGATTAAACCACAAGAGGTCGGTGGATTTCCAGATATAAAAAAACCGACGCAAGGTCGGTTTTCTAGGCTAAATCAAAATTTCTTGTAAGATTATTTGATTTTGGCTTCTTTGAACAAGACATGTTTACGAACCACTGGATCGTATTTCTTGATTTCAAATTTTCCAGCCATAGTACGTTTGTTTTTATCCGTAGTATAAAAATAACCTGTACCCGCTGATGAGACTAACTTAATTTTATCGCGCATAACCGTCTCCTAATTAAACCTTCTCACCACGTGCGCGCATATCTGCAAGCACTGACTCGATTCCGTTCTTGTCGATTGTACGCATAGCAGCTGGTGTAACGCGTAGTTTTACAAAGCGGTTTTCAGATTCAACCCAAAAACGATGTGCTTGCAAATTTGGCAAAAAACGGCGACGTGTTTTACGGTGAGAGTGGGAAACATTGTTACCGACCGCAGGGCGTTTTCCTGTGACTTGGCAAACTTTAGACATCTCTCAATCCCCTATATCCATTCATTAACGATGAAAACTTCAGAGCAAGCAGCAACCCGCTTGCTCAAGAATTCTAAATTACGGTAAAGAAACTTTACCTAAAAACAAGAAGACGGAATTATCCACAAATCCTGACTTGAATGCAAGACTTAATTCGGTTAATTCCAAAATTCTGCATGGAGTTAGATTTGACCACTCTCTGCCATTGAGTGCCAGCGTCCATGATCACCTAGGATAACATGATCTAGCAAGCGAACATCCACGAGTGTTAAGGCTTGTTTGATTAATTGGGTGATTTGATGGTCACTTTCGCTGGGGTTGGGTAATCCTGACGGGTGGTTGTGAGTGACAATCGCCGCCGCCGCATTGTGTTTGAGTGCGAGTTTAACCAGTTCGCGCGGGTGCACGCTGGCTTGATTTACCGTGCCATAAAATAAAATTTCAAAGTGAATCATTTGATGTTGTTGGTCGAGCAATAAACAAGCAAATTGTTCACGCGGTTGATGACCAATTTGATTCATAAAAAATTGGGCGCTCAATTCTGGCGATTGGAAAGCTTCGCCTTTTTTTAGACCGCTTTCAAAATGTCGCCGTGCCATTTCCAATACCGCATTTAGTTGTGCATATTTTGCCAAGCCCAAACCTTTTGCTTGGCAAAATTCGGTTTGGTCGGCATGTAGTAAACTGTGTAGATCGCCAAAATGGTCAAGCAGATCTTGAGCGAGTTCGACGGCATTTTTTCCCTTGACACCCACCCGTAAAAAAATGGCCAGCAACTGAGCATCTGTCAGGCTGGCGGCGCCAAATTCGATAAGTTTTTCACGTGGTTGGTCATGGGTATGCCAGTGTTTGATCGACATTTGGCTCCTTGTAGGCATGGCAATGTTACACGTCAACAAAAGGAAAATAACTACTAAGCCTGGTGCCTAAGCGGCTTGTTGTTTGACCTTTTTCTGGCAAATAGTCATGAGGTTTTTGATTACTTTGGCAAATACAGGGTAACGATATTCGGTGATTTGATAAAGACTTTGTGCGCTTTCATTGGGTAGTTTGAGGGCAAACCGAGAAATTTCGAGGAGTTTGTTCATTTGGGGTGCAGTAAAACGATCACTCAGCTCAAAATAAGACACTTTAGTGAGCATGACTTTATCAATAATGTCGAGCCATTCAGTATCGTTGACAAAGGGGTATTCTTTTTGGAAAAAATCATCAATGCCGTGTTGGCGCATTAGAATCAGCTGTTTTAACGTACTAAACTTGAGCAGATCTTCAGCTGGTGGCTTTAAGTTTAGGGCGAGTTCTCCGATAAAACCGGTTTCAACTTGATGGCTTGTGCCGGGCATAATAAATTCTCGTTATTTAAAGCTTAAATTTTAAGCACTCTTGGATTTCGTAGCGCTGGATTTCGGTATGTAAAAAGGCTTGGTCTTTACTGTCTGGAAACTCAAAATTCACCGCCATGCGTTCAAGGCGCCCAAGTGGTTCACCTTGAATATTGACAATCACGCCATCAAACTTTAGCACTTTTTCGGCTTCAGGAAAATACAAATGCACATGTACGCGTTGGTGAATGTCAAAACTTTTTTCAGTTAAGACGGCCAAGCCGCCCGCACTGACATTGGCCATTTCTTCAGGCCAATCTGTAGGGTTTTGGCGTAAGCAATGATCATCATGAATGCGCCTAAATAGTTCGGTATGGGTGGTGATGAATTCGGCACAGTGCAAAATGGATTGCACGAGCGGAATGCTGTCGTATTTGGCGTCACCAAAAATCTGACTTAATTCGTCAATTCGAAAGCCGTGAGGCAGGTAATCTGGCGCATAAAAGTGATCAGCTGTAGAGCTTGAGATACTCTCAACGAGCTGATTTAAAAAGAATAAGTATTTGTCTTCAATGGTCTTAAGGTGTTGGTAGGTTTTTGGGGAGGATTGTTCAAGAGGTTTAATTTTGCTAAAGCCGCGTTGATGACTGGTTAAGTCTTGCCACATGGCTTTGTTGAGTTTTGGATTATGGCCTCTTGCAATCATTTCACAACATTCGCCAAAAAACTCTAGGCGTCGAATGATATCTATAAAAATATCAGTTAAAACTTCTTTTTGATCTTGAATATGGTTTAGGGATTCTAGCGTTTTTTGTTTTTGATCCGCGAGTTGCTTATGAATGTAAGGAGTATGATATTTGGCTCCGGTTGAGTAAATATCACGGTCAAAAAGCTGAGCGTATGCCGTAATGAAATAGCGCACAGGCATATCAATACGAAAAAAACGTCGTGCATTTCTAGATGATCGAGACATAATGATGGTGTGCCAGCATATTTTTTATTTTATTGCCATTCAGTATAGGCAATATTTCCAAAAAATAACAGCTCGTTTTGTCTTAATTACGCTTTTTTACTTTATAAAGTGCGACTTCTCCAAGTAGATTTGGCCATAATCGCATGCCCACATTCGTTTGGTGTTGGCTGTTAACCACTGTCCGTGCCATCACCTCAATTCCCTTTTCTTCACATAGTCTTTCAAAATCATTAAAAGTACAGAGGTGAATATTGGGGGTGTCGTACCAATGGTAGGGCAGTGTATCTGTTTCTGGCATTCGGCCTTTCAATAAAAGTTGGGCGCGCATTTTCCAGTGACCAAAATTGGGGAAGGTAATAATGCCTTCTTTACCAACGGTAAGCATGTGGTCAAGCAATAAATCTGGACGACTGACGACTTGCAGTGCCTGGGTCATGATGACGTAGTCAAAGCTGTGCGGATCAAAATATTCGCTTAAGTCACCGCTGTTCAAATTGCTTTGAATGACGTTGATCCCATTCATAACGGCTTTAATATTTTTTTGCGGATCAATTTCCATACCGTAACCGCGTACTTGGCGATAGGATTGTAGGTAAGTTAATAATGTTCCATCGCCACACCCAAGATCCAGTACGTGAGAGCCGGGGGTGATCCAGTCCGAAATTAATTTAAATTCTGGTGTGATAATCTGACTCATGCAGGACGATTCTCCTGTTGTATGCGACGCATGTAGGCGTGAAAAACACCCTCGTAATGAGTGTTGGGCAACAAAAATGCATCGTGTCCGTGTTCAGACACCACTTCGGCATAACTAACGCTTAGATCGTTATCCAGCAATGCCCGTACAATTTCTCGTGAACGTGCGGGTGAAAAGCGCCAGTCTGAGGTAAAAGAAATTACCAAAAATTGAGCTTTTGTGTTGGCAAAAGCTTGGCTAAGATCATTGTCAAATTCAGATGCTGGGTCAAAATAGTCCAAGGCTTTGGTCATGAGTAAGTAGGTGTTGGCATCAAAGTTTTGCTTGGTCGCAAATTTTTCACCTTGATAACGTAAGTAACTTTCAACCTGGAATTCAACTTCAAAGCTATATTTGAGTTTGTCGGCACGCAGTTCGCGCCCAAACTTCGCCCCCATCATGTCATCAGATAAATAAGTTAAATGCCCTAGCATGCGTGCTAGTGCCAAGCCACCTTTTGGGATGGTGCCGGCCTCAATAAATCGCCCTTCATGAAACTCAGGGTCGGTCATAATAGCGCGTCGAGCCACCTCGTTGAATGCAATATTTTGCGCACTTAATTTAGGTGCGGCCGCAATCACTACCGCATGACGAAGTTTATCTGGGTAATCAATCGCCCACTGCATCACCTGCATGCCACCCATCGATCCCCCAACGATCGCAGCCCATTGCTCAATACCTAAGTGTTGGCGTAATTGGTTTTGGCTGTGTACCCAGTCACGACAAGTGACTATCGGAAAATCACTGCCAAACACCTTGCCAGTTTCAGGGTTAAGCGAAGTTGGGCCAGTTGAACCACGACAACTGCCCAAATTGTTGGAGCACACCACAAAAAATTCGTTGGTATCAATCGGTTTGCCCGGGCCGATATAATCATTCCACCAACCGGGCTTATCATCACCTTCATAAAAGCCAGCCACATGATGATCGCCACTGAGTGCATGGCAAATCAAAATAGCATTATTGGCCTCAGCATTTAGCGAGCCGTAAGTTTCATAGACTAGATCATATTGAGGCAGTACTGCGCCGCTGACCAAGGCCAGTGGTTCATCAACATGTAAGGTCTGAGGGGTGACAGTTCCGATTGAGTTTTTCATGGGCGCTATTTTACACCATTGATTGTGCAAGCTGCGCGATTGAGCCGACAATTAATATCTGGGAAAGCTTGATCACCAAGATCGCGACAATCGGTGATAAGTCAAAGCCACCCATCGGCGGAATCAAACGTTGAAATGGCGCCAAGATAGGCGCTGTCAATTGGCGAAATATATCCAAATTGGGGTTGCGGCCTTGATCAATCCAGCTCAAGATGATTTGGATAATAATCAACCAAAACAGCATGTCGAGCAATACGTTGAATACCTCTGTTAAGGCACTTAATAAAATAAAGGCCAGTCCAAAATCTCGGGCGCTGAGCCAGCTGACGAGCAAGATGAAAATGACCTGTACTGAAAAGGCCGCGCCCAACGCGGCATAGTCCCAGCGACCTCGAGACGGTAAAAGTATTGCAAAGGGTTTACAAACCGGATTGGTTACTTTGGCAATAAACATCACAATTGGATTACGCCAATCGGTATAAGTCGCGCGGATTAAAAAGCGTAAAACCAAAACAAATATCACCAGGCCTGCAATAAATTGCAATAAAAATAAACCGGCTTGATCGACAGGTGAACCCATTATTCTTCTCCTAATTCATCGGCAAGTTGTTGAGCACGCGCTTTTGCAGCTTGCATGGCGCGTTCGATTATTTGTTCAAGTTGGTCGGCTTGGAAGCTTTGAATCGCCTTTTCGGTGGTCCCGTTGGGGGAGGTGACTTTATGGCGTAAAGCGGTGCAATCATCGGAGCTTTCTAATGCCATTTTGGCGGCGCCAAATGCAGTTTGAAGCGTCAAGAGGTGGGCGGTTTTTTTATCTAGCCCGAGTTTTTGGCCTGCGGCCTCCATCGCCTCCATAAATAAAAAGTAATAAGCTGGGCCGCTGCCAGATAACGCGGTAACGGCGTCCAATTTTTCTTCTTCTTTAACCCATAGCGTTAATCCAGCCGCACGCAGGATTTCTTCAGCCTGGTTATGCTGTAGCTCGCTAACCTTATCGTTCGCAAACAACCCAGTTGCACCCGTTTGAATTAAGGCTGGCGTATTAGGCATGGCGCGAACCACCGCTAAATTGCCGCCGAGCCAATGATCAATATCACGACTGCGAACACCCGCTGCGACCGATATAATGAGTGGCTTTTTTTTCTGAATGTCAGTTAGCAGTTGTTGACACAAAACTTTGAGCTGCTGCGGTTTGACAGCCAGCACAAGAATCTCAGCTTTTTTGATGACTTGATGGTTGTCTTGAAAGCATTCAATAGAAAAATCCTGGCTAAGTGCCTGGCAAACATCTGCACTAGGGTCTGCGGCTAGAATTTTAGACTTGTCATAGCCGCTGGCAATTAAACCGCCAATCAAACTTCGACTCATATTGCCCGCACCGATAAAAGCAATTTTGGCGTTCATAATTATCATCCTTAAATCGTTCGAGATGCTCATATTATGCCAAATCCCAGCCTTGCTTTAGAAATATCTAAAGCAAAACTGAAGCTGGCCGCTAAATAAAGTACAAAAGAATAATAAATATTATAGAAAAAACTGGGGTTTTTAACTTGCTTAAAGACGTCACTTTGACCGGAAGGGTTTTTTTATGTCAATCGCATCGTTACCAGGTCTCGCGTTTGGACAAAGCGAAGCCAAGTCACCGTTAAGTATTGTGGATTTATTTAACGCTTCGCATAAAAAAAATGCAGCCGGAAATCCTAAGTCTGGCGAAGCTGACTTGCCGGTAAAGCGTCTTGATCATGCCAGTATGTCAGCCGCATCCATGCAGCGTTATCAAGGTTCATATCATTACTCTAATACCATGAGTATGCAGTTAACGACGCGTGAAGGTGATCAAGTTACGGTAGATTTTCGCCAGCTTTATGCGCAATACCAAGAGTTTAGCCATCAGCAAGCCAGTGAAGAAGGGCCAAAAGGTGTACGTTATTTTGAATCGCGTGAAGCGATGGAAATGACCGCGTTTGAAGAGCGTTTTGGCATCAGTGTGCAAGGTGATTTGAATGAAGAAGAACTCGGCGCTATTTTTGATGTCTTCGAGCAGGTGGATCAGCTCGCGAATAACTTTTATAACGGCGATATTGAAAAAGCGTTTGAGCAAGCAATGAATTTGCAAGTTGATTTTGGTCAAATTCAGTCTTTTAGCTTAGATATGACTCGCAGCGAAATGCGAACCGTATCTTACCAGCAAGCGGCCGTTGCTCAATATCAACAAGTGCAGAACTCAAACGATAAACAAGGTCAGGTTGGTGTAAAAGACTTGCCACCTTATTTGCAAGGCTGGCAGTCAGCCATCGAACGCTTAGACAAGCAATTCGCGCAAGCACAAAAGATCTTTGATGAGTTATTGGCTAATACTTTGGTGCAGCGTTTTCCAGAGCAAGATAGCCGTGAAGGCTGGTTTGAGCGGGTAAAAAGTCTGCATCAAGAAATGGCAGGTTTGTTAGGGGATAATAACGCTAAATTTGAGGAAACAGAACCAAGTGAAGCTATGGGCCGCCCTGAAAAAATACAATCCGCTTAAATGGTTATTGATTGGGCTGGTGCGTGTTTACCAGCTCTTTATTAGCCCGCTTCTCGGACCCAGATGTCGTTTCTATCCGTCTTGTTCACATTACACGATGGAAGCCTTGCAAAAGCATGGTTTGATTTACGGTTTCTGGCTAGCAATTCGGCGCATTGGACGCTGTCACCCGGCTAATCCGGGTGGGGTTGATCCGGTGCCTGAATGTGGCTGTGGTTGGTTGGGACATCGCTGTGACGACCATCAGCTTGTAAAAGACTCGGACATGGAAAATTCGCCAGACGAGACCATTAAAAACAGCGATAAAAAGGAGAGTTAACATGGCTATACCAGAAGGCGTTACGGCTGGCGGCGTGGTTGCAGGTACGATGGCGCAAAGCCAGGTATATGCAAAGCAAGAAGCTCAGGTAACCATGCTGAAAAAGTCCATGGATGTTCAAACGGACGCGGTAATGACGTTGTTGGAAGGGATTGCCCCAGTGCCAGCTTCAAAGTTGCCCGCTAACCTTGGACAAAATATCAACACGACGGCTTAGTCGTGGCATGAGTATGACGCTGGACTTTACATCCAGGGTCAGTTCTCATTTACCTAACGTTTCTTTAGGGCTTGGAACACCAAGCTAGTTAATCAGTCCCATTAAGTTTGGGTCATCAATGTAACCGCCCTCAACCCCTTTCGTGACCACCGCGACCGCATCATGCGGATGCAAGCTTTCTAAATGATTCACTCGTAACCAATAATCACTAACCTGTGTCTGTTCGTTCATGGTTGCTTGTAAGCGTCTAGCCGCATCCTCGCAGAACATTAAATTACTGGCATTTAAGCGTGCAAACTCTTGCTCATCTTCGCGTTTTACGGCGGCTTGTACCGGGGTTTTTAAACTGTTTTCAATTACGTTAATCCAGGTTGAAAAGTCGAACTCGGTCATGCTGGAAATATTGGCTTTGATCTGGGCGTAAGAGCGCTGGCTGTGTGGGGTGGCACAAATGCCTTCCGGTGTACCCAGCCAATCCAACACTTGTTGATAGTCTAAGTTTTCACCTTGTTTAAACTTCTCTTCAAACGCTTGCTGAATTAGTTGGCGCGACAAAGCCGCCGAGCAAGGGCAGGTTGAGGAGTAAGGCACTTCGATTGTGACTTCACAAGTATATTTACCCTGCTTCAGTTCGCCGCGGAAAGTAGCCGGGTAGTGTTTCCAGCCTGAGTTGTCACTCATTAATGAGGCGCGGCGTTCATAGTAGTCAAATCGGAATTCAACAAACGCGTGATCACTTAAACCTTGGTGCGACTCAATAAACTTGCTCAAAATATCTTGTATGCGCGCAGGCGATAAGGTGTGTTGAACCGCCATTTGATCGAGCAGCAGGTACAGCCGAGACATGTGGATGCCTTTGCTCTGAGGGTCTATCAAGTTGACATAAGCTTGGGTACGAGACGATAACCGAATGGCTTCGTGTTTGGATTGAACCAGAACGGGCAGTTCTATGCCGCTCATTCCGACCCAATTGAGTTTACCTTGTGGGCCCTGGTGGGGTTGGCACGCGATATCGGGCATGTGCTTGGTCATGCAATTTCCTTCTGTAGCCTAACTGCGAGATAGAATTCTATGCAACGCGCGTTATTGATTTTAATGGATCGGTGATAATAACAAGATTTAGCTTATAGGTCACGAACTTGTATTAGATTTGTCAGACTTTTTTCTAATGCTTGGAAGCTTGGTTTAGGATCGACTTCATAATCAAACAACAACTCCAACCGACTGTCGGCACGCCAAGCTTGCTCTTCAAGGCTAAGGTGGCCGACTACCCAGTTAAGTTGTTGCCACTGCTTGCCCATTCTTATCAAACCCTTGGCTCTAACCAGGCCTGGTGGTGGCGTGTCGAACCATTGTTTTACGGCTGGGCGCATAAATAAGACCGAGGGAGCGAAAACCCAGCCGATACTACTAACTGGGCCAACTTGAATTTGAGCACGCATCACTTCAGGCAACTGGCTGTCAGTTTGGATTGATTGACTGACTGTGGCTTGATGAACAGGTGCTTCTAATAAACTAAAACTAGGCCTGGTGGGTGTTTGGTCTAACCAGTTAAGATCAATTTTGGCTTGCTGAGTCGGAATAATCGCCGCTTTTGTCGGACGCAGGCTTTTAAGAAAGGTTTCGGATTGCTCAAGTTGTTGGGTCGAAACTAAATCAGTCTTATTCAGTACTAGGTAGTCGGCTAAGCTAATTTGGTCGCGTAAAACTGCTGATTTTTGATAACGATCTAAATCAAAATTCGCCAGGTTGATGATACAAAAGCTATTTTGTAATTTAAAGTTTTGAGCTGATGGATGACCTTGTAACAGGTCAATGATTTGAGCAGGATGGCCCAAGCCGGTAGGTTCAATAATCAGACGGTCCAATGATTCATGTTGACTGACTTTGTTAAGAGCTTGCGCGAGATTGGCTTGTGCGCTGCAGCAGATGCAGCCGCCGTTAACTTCAAAAAGGGGCGTGTCTTGTGCGCTTAAAACGGCGCCATCAATACCGATGTCACCAAATTCGTTAATGATCAAGGCCCAGCGTTCTTGTGGGGGTTTGTGTGCGAGCAGGTGCCTGATCAGGCTGGTTTTACCGCTGCCCAATAACCCCGTCACAAGGGTGACGGGAGTGGGTTTATTCGAACAGGTCTTGACCATCGAGTAAGTCATCAACCAGTTGCTTGCGGTGCAACTCAATGCCTAAAGATTCACACACAATGCGAGCATCGCGGTAGGCATTGTATAAACAGGTGGTCGCACCGGGAGAGGGGGTCATGTTGAAAATTAAATTTTCGCCCTCTGGCACAATGCTGGCTTCGCCCAGTTTTAATTCGCCGGTGACCTTATCAATGACTTGCGGGCGTAAACCGCCGACCCCTTTTGCAAAGCTTAGGTCTTTTAGCTTTAAGCCTGGAATAATTTTACGTGCATCTTTTAAAAATAGTTTTTGACGAATGCCCGGAATTTCAAATGCGATATTGCGGAAAATGTAATTACGGATCACGCTGTCTTTCATTAAGTCCCAAAATACTTTCAGCACTTTAAAGTCGAGCTTTAAACTTTTCCAGAAATCCCAATAGGTGCCGCCAGTGTAACGCTCTAGTTTTGGTAGCATTAAAGCCGTTGGGCCTAAACGGGTTTTATTAGGTTCGATCAAGTCAGGGTCGCCATGTAACGCGGCAAAGGGTAACTTGTCGTTTTGAATGGTATAAACCTTACCGTTTAACATTTTCGGTACGTAATAAAAGCTACCCGCCATCGGCAGAATCGACATTTTTAAACCGTGCCCAAGCTGGTTGGCGAGCAATAAACTATGCGCACCGGCCGACACCACCACAAAACGTGACATAAAAGTGCCCTGGGCTGTCGTGATTTCGTAGTGATCTTCAAACTTTTTAATGCGTTTGACTTCGGTGCTTAAATTGATCGAAATGTCACTGGCGTATTTGCGCGCGGAACTAATAAAAGAACGCGACAAATTGCCATAATTAACCGCACTGTATTCATCCGTACAGCCCGAGGCCAGAATTTTTTCGGCACGAGGCTGACCATCTACCAAGGCCACGGCCGGTTCAACTTCGGCAATTTTATCGGCATTCCAAAGCTGCATATAAGGGAAGGTTTCAGCAAATTCGTGGTGACGTTTTTCCAGCGCCTCACACTCTTGCTCACCTACCGCTAGGATCATTTTAGGAAACTTGAAAATGAAGTTGTTTTTTTCGACTTGATCAGCGTAACGCACCAGCATATTGGCTTGGCGTTTTACTTGGCCGGCTTTGGCTAAAGAATAATTGGTCTCGATGTCACCGCAATGCAGAGTCTGACTATTGCTGCGCGCGTTTGAGTTAAGCGGTGCAAGGGTGCCATATTTTTCGAGTACAGCAATGGATTTTACGCCGCTGTATTTTGCTAAGGTATAGGTCAAAGCGCAGCCAGAAATACCACCGCCGACAATGACAACATCAAAAACCCGTTTCTTCATGATAGATAAAACTCTTGGGACGAATCGAACCAGCCATTATAAAGGAAACCTTAGCTTTTGGATAACTAATTTGTATCGGGGTATAAATTAGTTGTAAAGGATGATTTGTTCATAATGCTCGAATTTACAAGGGGCATATGGTTGAAAAATATATCTGGGGATGAAAATATAATTGTATTAATCTGATTATTCAGATATATTGTTTTCAAGTTAAGAATGGAGAGCCGCATGTTTAGAGCGCTGGGGGATTTAGTAGCCTATGAATGGCTGGGTTTGTCAGCTGATGATCAGCTGGGTCAAGCGGTGCAGTTTTTTGTCATGGATGTGGTGCAAATCTTTGTACTGCTGGGCGTGGTGATTTATTTGATGGGCTTGTTGCGCACCTTGGTTTCGTCAGAAAGAGTGCGCGAATATGTGCAAGGCAAACCCAAATGGATGGCGCGTTCGTTAGCCATCATTTTAGGTGCGTTGACGCCGTTCTGCTCTTGCTCTTCTGTCCCTTTGTTTATCGGGTTTGTTGAAGCGGGTGTGCCGCTGGGGGTGACCTATTCATTTTTAATTGCCAGCCCAATGATTAACGAAATTGCGCTGGTGATGTTAATCAGCTTACTGGGTTGGGAAGTCGCGCTGTTATATTTGTTAGCAGGCCTGGTGGTGGCTTATGTGGGCGGCGTATTAATGGAGAAACTCAAGCCAGAACGCTGGGTTGAAGACTATGTCTGGAAAATTCAGATGGGTGAGGTGGCAGGCTATGTACCCGATAATTCGCTGCGCGGTCGACATCAGAATGCGGTGGCCGAAGTCAAAGAAATCTTCCGTCGTATATGGAAATGGGTGTTGGTGGGTATCGCGCTGGGGGCGCTATTCCATGGTTATGTACCACAGCAATGGGTTGAAACTTATTTAGCGGGCGACCAGGCCTGGTGGTCGGTTCCCGCCGCCGTATTGTTAGGCATTCCTTTGTACTCCAATGCGGTAGGGGTGATTCCGCTGATCGAAGCCATGTTGGGCAAAGGCGTTCCGATTGGTACGGCTTTGGCCTTAATGATGAGTATTGCGGCCTTGTCCTTGCCGGAATTAATCATTTTACGAAAAGTCGTGAAATGGCCAGCATTGATTTGGTTTGCCGGGATTCTGGCGGTGGCGTTTATGTTGGTGGGTTGGTTGTTTAATTTTATTTTTGTTTAAACTTATTTAAAGATTATTAGGGGAAAGAAATGAAAGGAAATAAAGTTGTACGTTTAATGGCCATTATGGTGTTGCTGCCGATGATTGTTGCGCATCTTTTGGGGCAAGTCGATATGCTGTCACCGAGCTGGTTATGGGTTACGGCTTTTGCCGGACTGATGGGTTTGCAAGCCACCTACACCGGATTTTGTCCGGGCGCATTGATCGCCAAATTTTCAAAAGACGGTCAGTGTTGCGAAGGTGGAAGCTGCAGCAGCTCGCAACCGTCAAATGAAAAATCGGTCTCAAGTTCGTGTTGCGGTGACTCAGCCCAACCTGCTAAGTCGAGTTGCTGTGGAGATGATCCAAAAACCGAATCCAAATGTTGCGGTGGGGATACTGACTGTTGTTCTGACGAAGTGGAAAAAGCGGAGCAATATCAAATCAAAGTGTTAGGTACTGGCTGCGCCAATTGCAAAAACACCTATCAACAGATCGAAAAAGTCTGTCAAAAACTAGGCGTGAATGCCGAATTGAAAAAAGTCGAAGACATCGCCGAAATCGCCAAATACGGTGTTATGACGACACCATCTGTGGTTATTAATGAAAAAATCGTGCACTCAGGTGGCGTGCCTACGGCCAAAATGGTCGAGGCTTGGTTTAAATAATAGCTTCGAGAACGGCTGTGTTAAAACAGATAAAAACGCTCAAATTTTCGGGTTTGGGCGTTTTTTGTTTGTACCAGGCCTGGTGCTTTGGCCGCTTAGGGTTTATGGCGACTGAGTTTACGGTGCAGGGTTGAGGCATCAATGCCCAAGTCGCGGGCGGCTTGGGATTTATTGCCACTGCAGCGTTGCAGCGTGAACTCAATCCAGCGTTTTTCCAGCTCGTCTAAGCTGGTGTTTTCTTTAACCACCAGGCCTGGTGCTAGTTGGATGTCGCAAGGCGAAGGGCGCAACTCCTGTGGGATGTTATTCAGTTCAATGGCTTCGCCCTGTGCTAACACCACCGCACGTTGAATAATGTTTTCGAGTTCGCGGATATTGCCCGGCCAATCGTAATCTTGCAGTTGCTGCAAAACTTCATCACTAATATAGCGCACGTTTTTATTGAAGCGTTTGCTGAACTGGGCAACAAAACGTTCGGCCAGAGCTTGAATGTCTTCGGGGCGTTCACGTAGCGGCGGTAAATGCACCGGGAATACATTGATTCGATAATACAAATCTTGACGGAACTGATTTTTTTGTACCAGCTCATGTAACGATTGATTGCTAGCGAAAATTAGCCGTACATTGACTTGAGTGGTGCTTTGGCCGCCAACTCGCATCAGGGTTTGGTTTTGCAAAAAGTGCAGCAACTTGGCTTGCACATCGGTACTCATGCTGTTGATTTCATCTAACAATAGCGTGCCGCCATCGGCCAATTCCAGCAGCCCAAGTTTGCGCGCATTAGCACCGGTAAACGCGCCTTTCTCGTGACCGAACAGTTCGGATTCGATTAGATTTTCAGGTACCGCTGCACAGTTGATTTCCAAATAACCTTCTTTAGAGCGTTCACTTTGTTGGTGAATAAATCGAGCCAATACACCTTTACCAACCCCGGTTTCGCCTTCAATTAAAACCGGCACATCCATTTGGCAAACCTGTTCAACCAGCCGATACACACTTTTAATCGCGGGACTTTGACAGATGGGCGTTAATTGAACCTGATCTACTTGCGATAAGCGGGTTTGCAGTTTCAACATGGTTTTACGATGGTTAAGTTGTTGAAATACTCGAGTCAATAAAGCCGACATTTGGGCAACATCAAAGGGTTTAGTGATTAAATCATACAACCCGTGTTTAAAGCCTTGCACCGCATCTTCAACCGTTGCGTAGCCAGTAATTAGCACCACCTGAGTATCCATGCTGGCGTGTTTGGTTGCGGTTAAAATATCTAACCCTTCGCCGTCAGGCAAGCGCAAATCGGTTAAAACAACCGCTGGGGGTGTTTGGTGGATAAAGCGTTTGGCGGGGACAGCTTGATTGAACACCTCGGTCTGAAACCCCGCGTTCTCGGCCAGTTCTGCTAAGAGTTGGGACATGTCTTGATCGTCTTCGACAATCACTAAAAGGGGTTTATTCATGGTTTGGCGTCATCTTTTGTAAGTCGATTCTAAAATGGGTTTGGCCGGGTTGAGAGGCCAGTAAACAGAGCGTGCTTTGCATGGATTTAAGCATTTGTTGCGATAAAAACAGTCCAAGTCCAGTACCTTTTCCAGCCGGTTTTGTAGTGATGAAGGCATCAAAAATCGCTTGCTGTTTGTCGCTCGGAATACCTTCGCCATTGTCCACAATATCTAACCAGGCCTGGTGGTTAAGTTGAATAATAATTTCGTCTGCGCCCGCATCGACCGCATTGTCCAGCAGGTTGAATAACACCTGTTCCAATAAGCTTTGGTCGGCGCGAATGTTGAAAGGATCAGCATCCAGTTGTAACGTCTTTAGCCCCTTTTGTTGCAAGACTGGACGAACTAGGTCACAAAAACTTTGCAGAAAGGGTTGAAGGTCAAACTCGGTCATTTGGGTGTCGGGTTGGCGAGCCGCATTCAGTAAACTTTTTACCACGTTGGAGCAGGTTTTAGCTTGACGCTCGATGATCTGCATACGCTCTTGCAACTTATGGTTATCGGTAGTTTGTAGGGTCATTTGCACATAGCCGACAATATTGGCCAAGGGGGTGTTTAAATTGTGTGCCAAGCCTGCCGCCATTTGCCCGATTGAGGCCAGACGTTGGCCGTCTCGCAAACGTTCATTCGCTTGGGTGGTAAATTGATGCGCTTGGTTGAGCGCCGCAATATGCGCCCGAATAGAATCGTTTAACTGGTCAAAATGCGCTTGAATTTGACGTACCTCTTCTGGCTGGTTTGTCACCGAGTTTTCCAGGCTTTGCGACAAGGGATGAATAGTTTCGACCAAGCGTTGAATCGGGTCAATTAAGCGACGTTGTAAAAACCATTTAATCATCCAGGATTGCACAACCAAAATTAAAACCAACCCTAAAAGCCCCACCGCCATTAGATTGCGAAAGGTTTTTTGCACCAGTGCGCGCGAGTAATGCAGCTCTATTTGGCCGATTTCTCGGTTCAGAAATTGGATAGGCGTAATTTGTCGCAATGCGTTTTTATCCGATGTTGGCAACTGACCGGATTGCGCGAGGATTTGATTTTGCTCAGTCGTGATTTTTAAATACACAATGCCGTGCCCTTGCTTGACTAGGTCATCGGCGTAACGCTCTACCACCGCATAATCACGGATCAAGACCGAATCCAGTGTTACCAAAGCCAATTGTTGAGATAAAGCTTCGGCTTTGTCGCGTAAAGTCTGATCCAGCGTGTGTGTAACCAATTGGTGGATTAACAAGCCCGCCAATAAAGCAAACACACCCAGTCCTAAACCTAAATACAGATTAAGCTGACCAGATAGCGTGTTAGGGCGCAATGCAAATTTCAAGCGGTATCCTTTTCATAACCACCAGGCCTGGTGGTTAAAGTTATCTCAGAAAAAATTGCTAATTTAAACTGGCTAATCAAGTGTTGACCTATAGCAAAAAACCACTCTATAGAGTGGTTTTAGTATGACAGATAGTTTAGTCAGAAGCTTCGCGTTACATCATTTCCATTTCCAAGCGTTGGAAGGTATTGCTGACATTACGGCCATGCCATCCTTGGAAATGTTTTAGGTGCTCAAATTGCGACCAATCACGCGATGAGGTTACATCACTCATTGCGCCCATGTTTTCAACCGTTTCGGTTACCGCTTCAACCAATTGTTTAAGGTAGTCACCGGTTTCCGCTTGCACTTTCGCCATGTCAGAAACCTCACCATGTCCCGGCACAACGTATTTAGCAGGGAGTTCGGCCATTTGCTCATACGCATCTAGCCATTTAACCGCATGGGTGTGAGGGTGAATACCAAGTAAACGGTCAACATAAACATGGTCGCCAGAAAACAAAACTTGTTGTTTCGGTAGCCATACCACGGCGTCGCCGGGAAAATGTGCATCGTTAAAATACTTCACTTCAAAATCGACCCCGCCAATACGGACGTTGCCTTCGTTACCGGCAAATGGCTTAGGCGCGTGAAATGGGGTTTGATCTTTAAAAATCTCATCGGTTCCCATAATACGATTCAAAATCGAGTTCAGCATTTTCTTTTGCGTGTCGACGGTGGTTTGCATGGCGTAGATGATCGCGCCTTTTTTGGCAAAATAATCATTGCCTAACCAACGGTGATCTTGTGAGCCGGTATTGATGACCGCGACCACTTTCTTATCCGTGACTTTTTTAACGCCTTTTTCAATCGCCGCCGCTGACAAAGGACCCGCGCCTGAATCAATTACAACCGCGCCTGCGTTGGTTACAACTAAACCTATATTGGCGTTTAAGCCCAGGTTAGCTTTGGTGCGATCATCGGTTTCACCTATAAATGCATACACATTGTCGGTGACCTTTTCAAATTTGACCACATCGGCCATCGCCCAACTCGGCAGAGCCAACGCGATGGAGAGAAATAGAAAGTTAATGGCTCGCATGAATATTACCTCAAAATTTATTTTAATCTGGAAATTCAAATATAACATCAGGTGTTTCTAATATCACCTAAAAAAGGTGAATTTGTGGGTTGTTTACACAATTGGTTTATCTGATAAGTTTGAAACTAAAAAAGGCCGAGATAGAGACTCGGCCAAATACTCAGATGAAAAAAACAAACTAGCTAAAGTTTGAATTTGTGCCCAAACCAGAGTTTGGACAAAACCGACCTTTAGG
Organism: Thiomicrospira pelophila DSM 1534; assembly: GCF_000711195.1. Lineage (NCBI taxonomy): Bacteria > Pseudomonadati > Pseudomonadota > Gammaproteobacteria > Thiotrichales > Piscirickettsiaceae > Thiomicrospira > Thiomicrospira pelophila. The sequence goes on from NZ_JOMR01000001.1 coordinate 494,666, forward strand.
AAGAAAAGATCGGGTACCGCACCAATTTAACTAGGAGTTAAATTAGAATTTGTGACTAATACCGAAGCCGATAGAGTTGTCAGCAGTTTTGCCGTCACCATCTAAGTCTGCTTCTGTTTGGTCACCAGCCCAGTAGGTTGCAAAGAAGTTAGTGTTCTTAGCAAAGTAGTACTCAGGTCCGAATGCATAATCCGTTGTAGTGTTGCTGTTGCCATCATCTGTGGTAACAATTGATGCACGAAGATTTAATTTTTCAGTCATCTTGAAGTTAACAGGGATTGTGATTTGAGTTCTTGCGTCAGCGTAGTTTGTGACGCCGCCAGTGTAACCATTTGTTTTTGATTCAATCGTTTGATATAAAACACCAGCGCCAAATTGCCCCATTTCATAATGGGCACCAACAGACATATTGGTTCCATCATCACCTGAACCGGTATCACCAATCATCTGCATAGCGGCTGAAAGATATAAGCCACTCGCTTTAAAGGTAGCACTGACGTCCATGGTTGAGTTCATTTCAGTACCATTTGGTGCATAAGTTGCATAAACTTTTACTGCATCAAATTTGTTTTGATAATGCCAGCCGGTTGCACGTGACCATTGAGCCGGTTTAGCAAACGCGTCATCGGCTAACGTGTCGGTAAAGGCACGGAAGGGTTTGATAGACTGTTTGGTCGCTGTGTCGGAGTTACCCGCACGGATTTGGCCAAACGAACCTTTAATACCCGCCCAAACTTCTTCGTTAAAGTTAAAGTTGTCATCTTTCGCCGCGGCGCCGTGGTTAACGATATTTTTTACGTTACCTTGAATGCGGTAGATGCCTTTCATGCCATTGCCTAAATCTTGGGTGCCTTTGATACCGATACGTGTGCCGTTATATGAATTGATCCCCTGGCCATCTTGAATACCAGTTTCGTATTTTAGTTCACCAAATACTTGCGGGCCATCTGCTGCCATAGCAGGGGCGGAAACGATAGAGGCAACGGCTAATGCAATTAAATTCTTCTTCATGTTGGTATCTCTCCTAATTATTTGTTGTTTTGGCTTGGTCAGTTAAGGTCAATTTGTTGTTCATTTTGAGCGACCTTGTGAGTGATCATTTCGATTCGCTCTCGACTAAACCTTACTTTTTGTAAGAAAATAGTGTGCCAAAGATTAAGCCATTGATATTGAAGAGATATTAGTTAAATATGTTGTTTTTTGTTATGGTAGATTGCATCAGGTGTTGCAAAATGCAATGGGTTGTTGAGGGTTAATAACGAGCTTTTTTAGGTGTTTTAAATAAAAAGGGTCGCGAAACTGCGACCAAGTTAAAGATTCTCGGAGGAAGTAACCCAGCACGTATGGCTGGGTTATTTTGAAGCTTGTCCTGAGTTTCATATTGCGACAGGACTTTATTCGCTATTAATGCGGTGTATCAGTTGGTTTGCGCGCTTAAAAGCTCAGTGAGCCGGGCTATAAATTCGATAAAATTAAACGCACAAAGCTCAAACCCCTCCCAAAATCCTCGATCTTTGATCGAAGTTTTGGGAGGCGGGTTGAGATTACAAACCTTTACTTAGCATTAACAGGCGAATTGGGGTCAAGCATATACGCCATAATATCGGCGATTTGCTTATCATCTAAAACACCGTGGTAACCAAATCTGGGCATATTAGAGCAAGCTTTGGTGGCTTGGGCGTTAAAGATTTTTTGATAGGTGTATTTGAGCATCGCGTCGGATGTACCGCGAATACCGTAATTGGCGAGTGATGGCCCTAAGTTACCTGCGGCCGCTTGGCTTGGGGCCATGGCGTGACAGGCGTAGCAGTTACCCCCGTTAGGTTTTTTCTTCGGGTTATCGGCTTTAATGTTACCAATGCGAAGACCATAACCGCTGTTGGCGAGCTTTTCGCCTGCTTTCCAGTCACCTAATGTTATGCCACCTTCCGGGTAGGACGTCACTGCTTTATTCATTTCGACAATGTGTTTGGCTATGTCGGCGGGCGGTTGGTCTTTGTAAATGCTGCATAAATACTGGGTTTTATCTTGCACAAAGCGTTTGCGATCTTTCGGGTCGGCTTGGGTCCAGCTGTTATCAATAAGAGCTTGAGCATGATTGACTTGTTTGTCGCTAAAAGCGGCGTCGCTTTGTGGTTTGTCGCCCATTGCAAATGCGCTGGTGGCAAACAAGCCCATCACAAGAGTTGAGAGAATTGTTTTTTTCATGTTGAACTCCTAATTAGCGCTTAATGGATGGCACTTGAATGATCGAACCGTTGGCTTCTTTTGTCATGAAAGTAATGAGTGCGTTAGCCGCATCAGATGCATAGTCGATGTCAGGTAGACGCATTTGCCAGTGACAATCCCACATACGATGTTGCATGGTGCGTACAGTGCTGTGTGAAACGCGGTAAGTTGGCCAACTAGCGATGATTTGACCATCGTCTTTGTTGTAGGCGTTATAGAGTGTTTGTAGACGAATACGTTTGCCATCTTGTGCGTGGCAGGTGGCGCACGAAAAGTCCATTTTGCTTGAACGACGCCAAAACAGCGTTTCGCCGGCATCATAGGCGACTTGTTCTTTTGGGTGGTCTAGTTTGATGTTAAAAGGCAGTCCATTCGATTGGGCGGCGACATAGGCCACAATTTTTTCCATGTCTGAATCAATGTATTTTTTGGGGTTTGAGAACGCGGCTTTATCAATCTCTGAAGCGTCTTTGCCTTGTAGTGTGATCATGCAATGTTTTATACGACTTTCTAAATCCATTACTTGATCGGTGTCTTTAAAGTAGCGCGGTAGTTCGGCGTACGCCCCTTTTAATACACCTGGACCTTTGCCTAGATCACATTTTTCTAAGCCGGTGTTTTTAGGGCCGGTTTTTTGTTTCCAGATCAGTTCACCGTCCTCTACCCAAAGAATGCCTGGGCTGTCGCCGAGCATCGCGCGATAGTCGTCAACACTCGATTCTTTAGCTTGTGCGCTGATGGCGCAGCCAGCAATCGCGGCGGCTAACGCAAGCTGAATTGGTTTTTTCATACGTTTATCCTTTTTCATAAAATTATGAAAGAAAAAGGGAGTCCCTTTTTAGTCCTTCTGAGATAAAGGAAGAACTAGGCCAGAATTGCGCATTTTTAAGTGGTTGAAATATAAGGATTTGATAAGTTTTTGGCTAAGCCAAACTATTGCAAAACGCCACAGCACAGGCATTTTGCTGGAGGCTTAATGTTCGATGGCGTAGAGAATTTTTTCGACTTCTGTAAAATCTTGGTTGTCGACTTCAAAAAACGACAATCCGGTGTGTTTGATGTCTGATTGAAAAAATAACAGGCTTTCACGTAGCGATTGGATCAGTTCAGGCTTTAAATTTTTCCTCGCGACTATCACGGTTGGTGCTAAAAGTTCAGATGTGGCCACAACTCGAATTGGGTAACCTAATTCAATAAAACGCTGTGCCAGTCCTTCAGTAGTAGCGGCCGCATCAAAGTCTTGGTGTACCACGGACATAATCGCGCGCTCGTGACGACCTAAAAAACTGTAAAACTGTAAATCGCGCAGGTAGATATGGTTGAGTCTTAAAAGTTGGCGAACCACATAGTGACCAGAGTAGGAGTGGTAGGATCCGAAGGCAAAGCTGCGTCCATTTAATTGTTTTATGTGGTTGATGTCGCTGTGTTTATGCACAATTAATGCAGCACGATAAGGTGCTTCGGCGGCGATGAGTATTGGATGGCTTTCGGGGAAGTTATCCCTGGTTTTGACATAAGACGAGGGGCCCATATAAGCTAAATCAACTTCGCCATTTGCCAGTCGTTTGACCTGATCTTCATAACTGGTGGTGATATAAAGTTGCACCGGTTGGTTAAGTTGTTCGGTTAAATGGGTGACTAAGGGGTGAAACCTTTGTTGGATATTGGAAGGCATTTCATAAGGTGGAACGGCCAGCACCAGGCCTGGTGGTTGTGATTTCGGTTTTTTAGCTGTTTGGTGTGTTTCGTCCTTGCAGCCGACAAGTATTAGAGCTAGAGCGATTATTAAAGAAGCGCGCATCATAAAAGATGATTTGTGGATGGTTTGGCCGAGCATCATAAAACGGTCACAAAAGTTATTAGAGGTTGGTTTATAATTCTATCACATTTGATAAATCAGATATTTGGAGTTTGTTATGGCGGTTCGAGTAGGCATTAATGGTTTTGGGCGCATGGGACGGCTTGCGTTGCGCGAAGCTTGGGCTTGGCCGGATGTTGAGATTGTACACATTAACGAGATCGCCACCGATGCTTATGGCTCGGCGCACTTAATTAATTTCGATTCGGCGCACGGGCGTTGGTGGAATGAAGCGGTTGAGGAAAATGGTGATATTGTGATTGAAGGCCAGCGAGTTAGCTACACGTCGAATAAAGAGGTGGCCGATACCGATTGGCAAAGTCTGAACTTGGATGTGGTAATTGAAGCCACCGGTAAGTTCCGCACCAAAGAATCGCTACAAGCTTATTTAGACCAAGGCGTTAAACAAGTGATTGTGGCTGCTCCGATGAAAGAAGGCATTAAAAATATTGTGATGGGAATTAATGATCATATTTTTGAAGCTGGCAAAGACCCGATTATTACCGCGGCATCTTGCACCACCAACTGTATTGCGCCAGTGATTAAAGTGATGCACGAGCAGATCGGCATTAAACACGGCATGATCACCACCATGCACGATCGTACCAATACCCAAAAAGTGGTGGATCACGGGCATAAAGATTTACGTCGGGCACGCGCCAGTTTTGAATCCTTGATTCCGACTACCACCGGCTCGGCTACTGCGATTGCGTCGATTTTTCCGGAGTTGAAAGGCAAGCTAAACGGCATTGCGGTGCGGGTTCCGTTAATGAACGCATCCTTAACCGATTTGGTGCTGGAAATGCAGCGCGAAACCACGGTGGAAGAAGTGAATCAAAAACTAAAAGAAGCTGCAACCGGTTATTTACAAGGCATTCTAGGGTTTGAAGAGCGCCCCTTGGTGTCAGTGGATTACGAAGGCGAAACCTGTTCATCCGTGATCGACGCGCCGTCGACCATGGTGGTGAATGGCACTCAAGTCAAACTGTTAGCTTGGTACGACAATGAAATTGGCTACGTCTTACGCATGATGGAACTGGCCGTCAAAGCCGCTAAAGCAAATAAAGCCGTTTAAGCACCGAGACACAGAGTCACGAAGTTCGCTAAAGCTCCTCGCTTGATGCAACTACAGAGCCTCCGTGCCTTCGTGCCTCTGTGGTGAAAAAATAAAAGGGTTTCGTTATGTCTCCAACACAGCAATATGCAATTGTTACCGGCAACTATTGGGCGTTTACCATTACCGATGGGGCTTTGCGTATGTTGGTGGTATTGTATTTCTGGCAGTTGGGATACAGTCCGCTGGAAATTGCGTTGCTGTTTTTGTTTTATGAGTTTTTCGGTATTGTCACCAACCTAGTCGGCGGCTGGCTCGGTGCACGCTGGGGCTTGAATATCACCATGAATATCGGCCTGGGTTTACAAATCCTGGCGCTGATGATGCTCACCGTGACGCCCGAATGGTTGAGTGTGGTGTATGTCATGCTGGCGCAAGCCCTATCCGGCATTGCTAAAGACCTGAACAAAATGAGCGCCAAAAGCTCGATTAAAAACCTCGCGTCGGAGTCGTCCGGCCAACTTTATCGTTGGGTGACCTTATTAACCGGCTCCAAAAACGCACTGAAAGGCGTGGGCTTTTTTGTGGGGGCGGTGTTGCTCTCTGTATACGGCTTTGCCGAGTCGATGATGATTATGAGTGTGATGCTGGCGGTGGCTTTGTTGGTTTCGATTGTGTTTTTGGATGGATCATTAGGCAAGGCGAAAAACAAGCCCAAATTTAATGAGATGCTGTCTAAAAACCCTCGCTTAAACTGGCTATCCGCCGCACGTTTTTTTCTATTTGGTGCGCGCGATGTTTGGTTTGTGGTGGCCTTGCCAGTGTTTTTGGTGGGTGTTTTGAAGTGGGAACATACCTCGGTTGGCGCATTTATGGCCTTGTGGGTAATCGGCTATGGCCTTATTCAAGCCTTGACGCCTAAGTTGACGGGCCTAAAATCGGGCGCCAATCCAACCGATAAAACCGCACGTTGGTTAGCACTGGTGTTAGCCGCCGTGCCGTTTACGATGGCATTGAGTTTGCATATTGAACCCCAAACGATCTTAATAGCAGGTCTGGTGGTATTTGGGGTATTGTTTGCATTAAATTCAGCGGTACATTCTTATTTAATCGTTTCCATCGCGAATGCGGATGGCACCTCAAAAGACGTCGGTTTCTACTACATGGCCAACGCCGGTGGGCGCTTGTTGGGCACGGTATTGTCCGGTTACGTTTATCAAGTTGCGGGCATGGAAGCCTGTCTATATTTTTCCGCTGGTTTTATCCTTGTCGCAGGTTTACTCGTCACCAAAATGCAATATCAAGCCTAAGTTTTCCTAACCATTAAGTTGGATGAATGGGTAAAAAACGTGATTTTTTATAAGGTTTTTTTCAGGTGGCGTTGGTTTGGTGTTAGTTTATAAATCCTGATTAAAATATAACGAGGAGAATTGAATGAAATGGCTTAAGAAATTGGCTTTTGGCGGGTTGTTTTTGGTTTTGAGCTCAGTGCAGGTTCAAGCCGCCGAGTTGAACAATAATGCGGCGTTAAATGGTGTGGATGAAGTCCATGTTTTATATGACGTACGTAAGTCTAATCCTAAGGCATTATTGGCCTATCTTGGTTTTATTGAGACCAATCGTAAATATCTTGAAGAAGAAGGCGTGAAGCCAAATCAGAGAATTGTGTTTATTTCGGCATCTTTACAATTCATTACTACCGAACCTTCGGATACCGTGGCCTTAGAACATGAAGAAACGTTAGTAAAAATCGCTCAACAAGTGGAACGCCTAAAAAAAATGGGCGTAAAAATGGAAGCATGTGGCACGGCGGCGGCGTTCTTTAATATCAGTGTGGATACCTTGCTGCCGGGTATTAAACCGGTTCGTTCGGGCTTCTTATCATTGATGGGCTGGCAAGCGCAAGGTTATCAGTTAATTCCTGTTTACTAATTTAGTCACTCCACCAGGCCTGGTGATGGCTGATGAAAGACTTGTTGTGCGTATTGCATCGCGAGCAGATAGCGTTGAATGATTTCGGTAAGAGAAGCGTCTTTTGGTCGATCAAAGTCTAAAAGTCCTTGTTCGAGGGCTTTTACGGCTTTTAGGGTTTGACACATGGGGTGGTTGGTTTGACCCATGAGGGCTTCAAGTAAATGATCGTCATCTAAACCTAGCTGTTCTAAGATTTCTTCTAAAGGTCGATCCATCAACGCATCTAGCGTCGAGAAAAGGCCAACGGTAAAGTATTGGTCTTTTTGAGGGTCTTGTATCAACTCACTCACCAGTTCGCAAAACTTAGCGCGAGTTAAGGCTAGGGTAAACAATTCTGAAGGTTTGTCATCTAAGCTCGATAAGGCGATCAAGCCAATCCAATTACGCAGCTTTTCGAGTCCGCAGCGCATTACTGCGTTTTGAATTGAGGTGATTGGGTATTTAGATGGCGCATTCTGGTTGATGAAGACTAGTAGCTTTTGACTGAGTGAAACGTCATGCGTAATGATTTTGGAGAGGTCACTCAAATTTACATTGGGTTGGTAAATTTTACTCAGGAGTTGCATAACAGAAAGCTTGTTGGCCGGTAAGCGTTGGCCTTGAATGATTTGCGGACGCGCAAAAAAGAAGCCCTGAAAATAGTCAAATCCGAGCGCATCGCATTCTTTTACTTGCTCATAAGTTTCGACCTTTTCTGCCAGGAGTTTTAACCCCTTGTTTTTTAATTTCTCCAAATGAGGCTGGATAAGGTTTAGATCGTGTTTTTGAATGTCGATTTTAATAATGTCGGCATAGTTTTCGAGCACTTGGTGTTCGGCATTAAATTGGTGATCATCGAGCGCAATGGTAAAGCCTTTATGACGCAGCTGTTTGAGGGTGGTGATCAAGGCCGGCGTGACGATGTGCTCTTCAAGCAGCTCTATCACCACTTGGCGAGGATTAAAAAACGGCTGGCCCTCTTGAATTAATAGTCGATCCGAAAAGTTGATAAACACTTTATGGTCGCCTGCGATATTTTTTAGCCCCAAATCGCCCAGCGCTGTCAGGATCACTTGAGCAGAAGCCTGGTCGGCATCGTTGATATCCGCTAGGTTATCCTGTGCATTCAATCGAAACAGCAGTGCATAAGCGTAGAGATTGATATCGCTGTCAAAAATGGGTTGGCGACCAATAAAAAAGTCAATCATCGGGTTCATGCTAAAGGTCTCAAACGGAATTAATTTCAATATGATAGGGCAAAAGCGTTGTTAAGACTAATAAGAAAGCTTTGGGCTTTGTAAAGTTGAGATAAGTTGGATTAATTGGACTAATCTTGAAAGACAGTTTGTGAAAATTGCATAGATTCTAAATAAAACTTCGACAACTCTGAAACGCACAGTTTATCGGGCAAAGAAAACTCAGTTTGTCCAAGCTCCATGGCTTTGATTGCAGATAAGGTTTTGCTTAAATTACTAGTTTTAACATCGGTCAGAGTGGCGACGATAATTGGATCCAACTTTAAGCGACCTAATAACTCAGTTAGCTCAACATCCATCACCGCATCCAGCATGGAGAATAAGCCTACGGTAAAATATAGATTTTTGGAGTGATCGCCGATACGTTCGCCCACTAGTTCACAAAATTTTGCGCGTGTTAATGACATGCGAAATAATTCGATGGGTTTGTCGTCAATCCCGGCTAACGCCAACATACTCGCCCAGCTTTGTAGACGGTCTAATCCAAAACGCATCACGCCGTCGTGCACCGAGTTAATCGGGTATTTGCTGCTCACGTTTTCGGCTAGAAATTTCAAAAGTTTTTGACTGAGTGAAACATCTTTGGCAATGATTGCGCTTAGCTTGGTCATGTCAGTGTTAGGGTCGTACACGCTCGATAGGAGCTCCAAAACGGTCAATTTATTGGTGGGTAAACGTTGGCCTTTTATAATGACAGGCTTAGCAAAAAAGTAACCCTGGAAATAGTCAAATCCAATGTTTCGGCAAAACTCAAACTGTTCGCGCGTTTCGACTTTTTCTGCTAGCAGGCGTACGCCTTTATCTTTTAGGCGTTGAGCATGTTTTGCTAATAAGTCTTCACCCACATCTAAAATGTCGACTTTGATAATATCGGCATAGCTTTCAAGCTCTTCTAGGCTTGGGTTAAATACATAGTCATCTAACGCAATGGTAAAACCTTTTGAGCGCAACTCCGTTAAAGATCGCAATAAGGCCGGACTAACTTTTACATCTTCTAATACTTCAATGACCACTTGGTGAGATGGGAAAAAGGGCAGGTTTTCGCGCAGCAACAAACCTTCTGTAAAGTTAATGAAAACTTTGTGATCACTGGCGATGTCTTTAAGGCTCATGTCGCCAAATGCGTTCAGCATCACTTGTGCGGTCGCCGTATCACCAGGCAACATCGGAGCATGGTTGCTGTGTTCACAATTGCGAAACAATAACTCATAGGCGTGCATTTCAAGTTGGGTGTTGAAGATGGGTTGGCGGCCAATATAGATATCAATAAGCTCGGACATGAAGGCTATTCCAAATTAGTGGTTGATGATATTTTAAAGCAATTTTAGTCTGTTAATTTAATTAAGTTTTTAACCCTGTGCAAATTTACTCAGTAATAAGTCTTTAGCCTAGCGTCTTTCCGCAAGAGATGCCGACTGTGTTATATCTTGGCTGATTATTTGGTCTTTTTAATCGTGACTTTGTCAGATTTGGTCCTTGTCTTTTTTTTAATTTTGTTGGGTTTCTTAGCCTTTTTAGGGTTTTTAGCGGGTTTGCTGGTTACTTCTAAAGTTGGGTTGGACTCGGTTTTTTTATCGGTATCGCCCGACCAAGCCAAAGTAATACGAAGTTCTTGATGGGTTTTGGCTTGTTTAGCTTTAATTTTTAAGCGTGAAAGACCTTTGGTTCTGATGGTGACGTCATCTTCATCATTGGCGAGGTGAATTTGTCCTTTCTCAATGCTCTGGCAGATAAGGTTTAAGTAGGCCACAACCGAGGCCTGGTCTTGCAAGGATTCATGTTTAAAACTATTGGTATTTTTAGCCATGCGGAGAGCTCCAGTGTGGTTAAGTTAGATATACAAACTTAAGTTTATCAAACGATTTAAGTAGTTATTGTGACATTTTCGAATTAAATAGTTTCTCCGTCGGCTTTTATATCGCCATGCCCTGCATGGATAAAACATTGTAGAATAGTCGCATTCAACTAATTAACTAGGGTTAAGTATGTGGACCTATCCAGAAATTGATCCGGTGGCTTTAGCGCTGGGGCCGATTGCGATTCATTGGTATGGCTTGATGTATGTGATCGGCTTTGCAAGTGCTTGGTTACTTGGTTTGTTGCGCGCTCGTAACTCGTCTTTTTGGGATAAAGACAAGGTGGGTGATTTATTATTTTACTGTGCTTTGGGTGTCGTACTAGGCGGGCGAATCGGCTATGTATTGTTTTACGATTTTACTGGGTTTTTGGCGAATCCTCTGACACTGTTGATGGTATGGCAAGGTGGGATGTCGTTCCATGGTGGGTTGCTAGGCGTGACCCTGGCTATGGGGTTGTTTGCCCGCAAAATTGGCTTAAGTCTGTTTAGTGTGGCGGATTTTGTGGCCCCCTTAGTGACGATTGGTTTGTTCGCTGGACGCATTGGCAATTTTATTAACGGCGAACTCTGGGGCAAAGTGACCGATTCACCCTTGGGTATGTGGGTTTATGATCCGGTGTTAAATGAAGTTGTGCAAAAATATCCAACTCAACTTTTACAAGCTTTACTGGAAGGTTTGGTATTGTTTGCGCTGTTATGGTGGTATTCGTCCAAACCACGGCCAGCCGGTTCGGTGGCTGGTCTATTCTTGGTCTTGTATGGCTTGTTCCGCGTGGTATCCGAGTTTTTTAGAATGCCAGATGCCCATATTGGTTACTTGTTCGGTGGCTGGTTAACGATGGGAATGCTGTTGTCGATTCCCATGATTATATTGGGCGGATTGTTAATGCTGTGGGGTTATAAACGATCGTCACCAGGCCTGGTGAAAGGAAAAAACACATGAAACAATATTTAGATTTACTCCAACATATTATGGATCACGGCGTACAAAAGGGTGACCGTACAGGTACCGGAACCCTGTCGGTATTCGGTTATCAAATGCGTTTTGATTTACAAAAAGGCTTTCCGTTAGTCACGACTAAAAAATTACACATTCGTTCGATTGTGCATGAGCTTCTTTGGTTTTTAAGTGGCGATACCAATATTCAATATTTAAAAGACAATCAAGTCAGAATTTGGGATGAGTGGGCGACCGAGTCCGGCGATTTAGGTCCATTATATGGCAAGCAGTGGGTCGCTTGGCAAAGCCCAAATGGCGAGGTTATTAACCAAATCGAACAAGTAATCGAAACCTTAAAAAACAATCCAAATAGCCGACGCATGATCGTCACGGCATGGAACCCAGCAGATTTGCCGGATGAATCGGTGAGTCCGCAGCAAAACGTTGAAAACGGCAAAATGGCTTTGGCCACTTGTCATGCATTCTTTCAGTTTTATGTTGCCAATAATCGACTTTCCTGTCAGCTATACCAGCGTAGTGCGGATACGTTTTTAGGTGTGCCATTTAATATCGCCAGTTATGCCTTATTGGTGCATATGATTGCGCAACAAACCGGCTATGAGGTGGGTGAGTTTGTTTGGACGGGGGGCGACGTGCATTTATATAACAACACATTGGAACAGGCTAAATTGCAGTTAACGCGTGACCCCATGCCGCTACCAGGCCTGGTGATTAAACGAAAGCCCGATTCGATTTTTGATTATCAATTTGAGGATTTTGAAATCATAAACTACCAATCACACCCTCATATTAAAGCTCAGGTGTCGGTATGAGCATTCAAACTAACGAATCTCAAACCTTATCCATGATTGTGGCGATGGGTGAAAACCGCATGATCGGTAAGGATAATAAAATGCCTTGGCATTTACCCGATGATTTAAAATATTTTAAAGCCAAAACTTTAAATAAACCGGTAATTATGGGGCGTAAAACTTTTGAGTCCATTGGATCAAAAACTTTGCCGAATCGGCCAAATTTTATTATTAGCCGAAATGACAAGTTTCAGGCTGAGGGGGCAAGGGTTTTTAACTCGGTAGAATCGGCTTTATCTCAGTTAAAAGATTATCCAGAAGTGATGATTATGGGCGGCGCACAAATTTATGCGCAATGGATCGATAAAGTCGATCAACTGTATATTACCGAGGTAAAGGCCAGCCCTGATGGCGATGCATTTTTCCCTACCATCGACCACCAGGCCTGGTACGAGGTATCGCGTGAATCGCATCCGGCAGATGAGCACCATGCATTTGCGTTTGATTTTGTGGTCTACAAGCGACGTGAGAATTAATAGATGAACCTAAAAGCCGCGATACTTAATAGGCTATTAAAGATCGCGGTAATTTAGGGATTAATTAAGTTTTCCGAAAATAAATAAGTGAATTTAAATCGCTAAATCTTCCAGCTTTTTACCTTTTTTTAACGCCTCTTCTACCCATAAAGGTTTGCGACCTCGCCCAGTCCAGGTTTGACTTTTATCGTTTGGGTTTTGATATTTAGGCGCCACTTTTTTACCTTTTGTTTTACGCGGTTTATTCGACTCTAAACCCATAATGTCTTCCATCGTTAAGCCCAGTTTAGCCGCTTTAACTTTAAACTCTTCAACTAGGTTTTTAGTTTGTTCTTTCTGTTTTTGACTAATCAGCTTATCAATGTCTTGTTTTAATTCAACCAGTTCTTCTACAGTCATATCTTTTAGTTTATCTAAATTCATTGCGACCCCCTTGGTCTAAAAATTAAAAATAGAACGATTTGAATAACAAAATAATAATAACTTAATTAATTAATAAGGTGCAAATTACGCCAAGTTAATCTTTAATTAAACCATAATGTTTTGGTGGCTTTTAAAATGTAAAAATAGGCGGCATGATTTTAAGTTTAGACGGTGGCCAAATAGGCATTGCCTGATATAAGCTAGGCTTGTGGTGACGAAAAGAGAATTTTATTACCTTTGTCCGGATTTTTGATTAGACTGTGCCACACAAAAATTGTTTGTTTGCCGGCTGAAGCAGCTTGGTTACCTACCGGAGAGTTAGATGAAAATCAAAACACGCTTGTTGTTGAGTATTGTGGCTGTACTCGTATTGTTAACTGCTGGGAATTTGTTTACGCAATTTATCATGCACCAGTCACAACAAGCCGTTGATAAAATCATTAACGTCAATAGTGCCAAGCTGAATGCGGTAAACAAAATTAAAAACTTTGCAGATGAGCGTGCGATTATGCAACGCAATATGGTGATTATTGAGGATCCAGAAGCACTTGATAAACAAATGAAGTTATTGACGGACTCGTCTCAAAATATTGCCGGTTTGTTTAGTACCCTGGATGAAATGCAACTCGATAAAGCCGAAGCCAGCATGTTAGGACGCTTGCGTGCGAATGCGGCGAGTGCCTTTAATTCATTTGGCGGTTTTACCGTTGCGTTAGACATTGGTTTTAAGGATGAAGCGAAAGACATATTGTTAAACGACTTTGATCCCAAGTATCAAGAGTTTGCTCAAATCGTGGATGTGTTTTTGCGTTACGAATTACAACAAAACGTAAATGCCGTCAATGCCATGCAAAAAGACCAAGAGTTCAACCAAATTCTGATTTGGTCAGGTTTGGTTTTGAGTGGCTTGTTATTAATTATTGGCGGGATTTGGGTTGCCTCGACCATAACCAAGCCACTCGAGCACATGGCTAATACCATGCAGAATGTGGTTGAGACGGGCGATTTAACTCACCGAGCAAACCTAAAATGTAAAGGCGAAGTCGGCATGATTGGTCAAGGTATGGATCAACTTATGGCAAATATTGAAAGTGCGATTGCCGAAGTGAACCATGTGATGCAAACTTTAGCGAAAGGCGAGTTTTCTGAGCGGGTGTCTAACCAGTATAAAGGTCACTTTTTAGAATTAAAAAATGGCGTTAATCAATCGGCCGATCAAGTCGAAGCGGTGATGGGTATGTTGCAAAAAACGGCCCAAAACTTCCGCTCGGGCGAGTTAAATGTGTATCGCGATCAACAGGCGAAACTGCAAGGCGGTTTTGAAAATGTATTGTATGATTTAGAACGCTCGGCCATTCATATTAAACATTCGGTAGATGATATTGGTCAGACCTTGAACGCATTAGAGCAAGGTGATTTTTCAAAACGTGTTGAGGCTGAAGCTCGTGGTGACTTTGTTCCACTGAAAGATTCGATTAATAAAAGTTTGGATTCATTAGAGCAGTTTGTCGAAAGCTTGGGCCAAGTGCAAACTCAGATTAGTCAGGGCGATTTAAGTGTTCGTATTACTCAAAACTATGAAGGCAAAATGCAATGGCTGCGCGATGGCTTAAATCAATCAACCCAAAATATGGCTGAGATGATTGGTCAGGTCGGTCAAGTTACGCATGGTGTTAGTTCCGGTTCGCGTTCAATGGCCAATGGTAGTCAAGATTTATCTGATCGGATTCAACAATTGGCACTATCATTGGAAAAAACCGCATCTTCAATGGAAGAAATGACCGGAAGTGTTAAGCGTAATGCGGATAACGCCGAACAAGCCAATAAAATGTCGGCCGAAGCGCAACATAAACTCTCTCAGGGTGTAAACATCATGAATCAGGCGATGGGTTCAATGGAAGATATGCTTGCGGCGAGTCGCAAAATTGAGGATATTATTACCTTGATTGATGGCATTGCATTCCAGACGAACTTGCTCGCCTTAAACGCCGCAGTAGAAGCCGCGAGAGCGGGTGATCATGGTCGAGGCTTTGCCGTGGTGGCGGGCGAGGTGCGCGGCTTGGCCGGAAAATCAGCAGAGGCGGCCGGTCAGATTAAAGGCTTGATTGAAGATACAGTTCGAATTAGTGAAACCAGTGGCGATTTAGTGCGTCAAACAAGTGAAGCACTCGCTGAAATTAATCAAAGCATGGCGACCATGAGCTCGATGGTATCTGAGATTGCCAGTGCCAGCCAAGAACAGTCTGAAGGGATTCATACTGTGAGCCATGCGGTCGGCGAGATGGATACGGTGACGCAACAAAATGCGGCAATTGTTGAAGAGTTAGCCGCCGGCAGTCATGATTTGCAAGAACAGGCCGATGACTTACGTCAACAGGTATCGCGATTTAGATTGGAACCCGGTGGCAATGCGGCGATTACGAAAAAACAAAGTTAATTCTTACCAACCAATAGGTACTCCCTAGACTGGTAAGAAAGGGAGTGTCATCTATGCAGTTTCGATCTTTACGCCGTCAATTTAATCGTGGTTTTGGTTTTACGGTAAGCCTGGTGTTTATCGTGTTCTGGGGATTAGGTTTGGCGGCGGTGTATTTTGGCAGTCAGTATTGGGTCGGACAGCAGTTGGCGGCCGACGCACGTGCGTTATTAGCGCAGACCACCTGGTCGGAAAATCAGTCCATTCAAGTTGATACTCGCTCCTTACGTGTTAACTTTTCAGAGCCCGATTCTGGGCACTACTTTGTGTTGTATGCGCAAGGTCAGCAGCATATTGCCTCGCCTTCACTAAACGGCTATGCGTTGCCTTTACCCGAGCGCACTAGCGCAGAAGTGGATTTATTTATCTCTGAGGGGCCGAATCAAAATCCCGTTCTAGTTAGTTTTGGCAGCGTGGAACTTGACGGGCGCTGGCTCGATTTAGCGATCGCAAAGGACTTTAGCTTAGAAACCGCGATGCTCAAGCAGTTTTACGTGTTTTATAGTGCCTTAATCACCTTGCTATGGTTGGTTACTTTGGGCTTGAGTCGGCACTTTTTGGGTCATAAGCTGGCGCACTTACCTAAGGCTAAACAGCTGGGTTTACAAAGTTTGCAAGCGGATATTTTTGCCAAGCGCTGGCCATCGGAATGGATGCCTTTGGCCGACCATTTACATCAAGCCTTGATTCAGTTGCGCGCACGTATGGTGCTAAAGGATCAAAAGCCCATCTCTTATCAAGTTCACTGGCCACGTGATTTGCGCCGACATGTCGAGGCGTATCAAGCTAGTCATCCACAATTACAGATTCAATTAAATTACGCACTTGAAGACAGTACGTTTTTAATTGCACAATCCGATATGGATTTGTTACTGAAAAACTTGTTAGATAACGCGGTTAATTGGAGCCAATCACAGGTGATTTTAACGGTTACACATAGTGATGACCGGTTGTGTTTATGCTTCGAGGATGATGGAGAAGGAATGGCACCGGAACGTTTAGAGCAAATTCAACAACGCACCCAAGTGCGAGAAGCGGGACAAGAGCCCGGAGGGTTACAACAAGTTGAGCAATTGGTGTACGCCTATCAGGGGCATTTAAACTTCGGTCATAGCAAAAAATTAGGTGGGTTGATGGTGGCGCTTTATTTCGATCGTCCCAAGCTTGAGTTAAAAGCCTAAAGTATGGATCAGGGTAGGCAGTTCAAGGCTAATAATGACCAAGAGGTTTGGTTGTTTTAGTTAAGGGGCTGGCAGAATCGACACCGCGATACTGAAGTAAATTAAAATGCCTAAAATATCCGCCATTGAGGTGATGAGCGGTGCGCTCGCGGTGGCCGGGTCTATGTTGAGTTTGCTGAGCAAAAACGGCAAGCTCATGCCCATTAAGCTGCCAACGACCACCACCGCTACCATGGATAAACCTACGACTAACGCAAGTGCTTCGCCGCCTTGCCAAAAGCCAATCGCGGATATGGCCAGTCCCATAGTCAGGCCTAATGCCGCGGCGACCGAAATTTCTTTTAACATTAACCGTCCCCAGTCTTTCATGCGTACATCGCCCGTGGCGAGAGAGCGCACCATTAGAGTCGAGGTTTGAGCGCCGGCATTACCACTGCTGCCGATAATGAGGGGTAAAAAGAATACTAAGGCCACCACCGCAGCAATCATATGTTCAAATGTGGCGATCGCCATGCCGGCAAAAATATTCACAAATACCAACAACAATAACCAGCCGATGCGTTTGCGATAAAGCATTAAGGCCCCGGCGCTACTAATGTTGAAATTTATTACGCCCACAGAGCCCATTTTGTGAAAGTCTTCGGTGGTTTCGGCTTGCGCAACATCCAGTACATCATCTACCGTCACCATACCCACTAAAACCTCATCGCCATCCACTACAGGTAAAGAGTTGAGATCGTAATGTTGCATCATTTCAACGGCTTTTTCTTGGTCTTCGCGCGCATGAATGTAAATCACACGGTGATCCATAAGTTGCTGAATCGGCGTTTGCGGATCAAGTGCTAACGCGAGTTTGCGAATGTGTAAGGCATCGGTAAGTTGATTGTCTTCGTTGGTGACAAATAAGGTATTAAAACGCGATGAGTCTTGGCGCAGGCTGCGCAAATAGTTTAGTGCCTGTTGCACCGTCCAGTGCTCTTGAATACTGACAAAGTCGGGGCGCATTAAGCGCCCGACACTTTCAGGTGGGTAGCCGAGTAAAAGTTGGACTTCTTTGAGTTTATCGTGCGGCAACCGCAGAGAGAGAGCTTGCACGACTTCGGCTGGTAATTCATCTAAAAAAGCGGCTCTATCATCCGCATCCAGGCTTTTGATAAGGTGGAGGGCATCTTCATCGCTGAGCGCGTTGATTAAGTCTTCTTTCGCGTTGTGCGACAAATAGGCAAAGACGGCACTGGCAGTTTTTCGGGGCAGGGTGCGAAAAAATAGAATCTGGCTGGCTTGTGGCAATTCTTCAAGCAGCTCCGCCATATCAGGCACTTCAACTTCAATTACCATCTGACGAATGGTATCAAACTGCTTATGATCTAAAAGTTGGTTGAGCTCAACTAAACGATCGTTAAAAACTTGTTTGTCATGTGCCGGATCACAATTCCAAGGATAGTTCATTGGTCGCCAGGCCTGCTTTGCTTGAGAGTCGGGTTAGGTTAGCGTTTAGTATAACCAAACCAAACATAGAGCGTAAATAAAACACCTAACATGTGATTTGGGTGGGCTAACGCCGAACCTCAGTCGCCCATTAAATGATTGCGTTTAAATTGATCGTAAACGCGGAAGAGATCCCACCAGATTTTGAGGTGCAGATCTGGTTTGATGGTTTCTAAAATGCCCGTGTTATCTTTGCCTTGCGGACGGCCTTTATGAATAGGGTGCACTTGTGCCGAAGTCGATAAGCCGACTAGAAGAATAATGAGTACATTTTTCTTAACGAACATTTTCATCTCGACAACTCCCTATTAATTGGAAGACCGTCGGAATCGGTTTTGATGCAGTCAGTTTTTTAAAAGGATTAAATGCGCATCGCTTTTCCAAGCCGTAAGACTAAGTCTTGGAGAAGCGATGAAAGACGGGGCTTTAAGGCTTAGCCAAGACGGTGGAAAATGTGATGCAACAGCTGTTGCTTAAACTCGAACCCACACGGTCTCTCCATAGTTAAAAACAGACGCGCATGTTAAAGAAGTTGGGGGGGGATTACAACCGCTAAAAGCGCTTTTTCTGAAAAATTTTTTGGCTTTACAAAAAGATATAAAGCAACAAGAGGCCAAGCGCAAATCGGTACCAAGCAAAGGGGGCCATACCGATTTGATTGATCCATCTCAAAAATAACGCAATCACCAGATAAGCACTGATAAACGATAGGCTAGAACCGATCAGTAAAATATCCCAATGCACTGGCAAGGCTGACTTGAGTAGGTCGTTTAACTTGATTAAACCCGCTCCCATAATAATGGGGATGGATAATAAAAATGAAAAACGCGCCGCCGCTTGGCGAGTCAAGCCAATCATTAGACCCGCCGTAATCGTAATGCCAGAACGTGAGGTGCCCGGAATTAAGGCGAGAGCTTGGGCGCCACCGATAATGGCGATGTCTTTATAGCTTAAGGTATGTTCATCGCGTGATTGTGTACCGGTCACATCCGACCACCAAAGTAGCGCGCCAAACCCAATGGTGGTGGCCGCAATCAGCAGAGGATTTCGTAAAGCTTCTTCCAGGCCATTGTTAATAATGAGCCCAAATAGCACGGCCGGAATGGTGGCGAAAATCACAGCCCAGGCGAGGCGGCTATTGGAGGTGGGTTGACGTTTAACAATCGAAATACTCCAGTCTCGACCCATGTGCCAAACATCCTGGCGAAAATAGATAATAACAGCGAGTAAAGTGCCGACGTGGACGGCGACATCAAATGCCAACCCTTGATCGGGCCAGTCAAATAGCTGCGGCACTAAAATGAGATGGCCTGAGCTGGAAATCGGTAAAAATTCGGTGATACCCTGGATAACGGCTAGCCAGACAATTTGTATCCAATCTATGGTTTGTTGCATTTTAATCCCTGTTTAGAGCACCAGGCCTGGTGATTAGAGTTGATGGCGCAAATCGCGCATTTTAAAACCAATCAAGCCTAAGTCCATTTGTTTACTTAAGGCCATCACTTTAAAATTCTCGCCCATTTCATCTGGTAGTGTTAGGGTTTTAATTTGTTGGGCAATTTTAAGCTGTTCGGTAATCGGTGCATTCATATCACCGGCCATTTCCAGTAAGCCTGACCCCATTAAAAAGTGTGCTTGAGTAGTGTAACCCGCAACCTTTAATTTAGAGTCATAAGCGGCTTCGGCGACCGCGGTAAAATCTACGTGCGCGGTAATGTCTTGCAAACCAGGGTAGAAAAATGGATTGCTGTGAGCGCGATGTTGATAATGGCAACGTAGTGTCCCCATGTGGCGCGCCGCTTGGTAGAACTCTTTGCGCGGATAGCCATAGTCAATCAAAAGCACCAGGCCTGCTTCCAAAAAATCATCAATCGAATGCAGCCAGGGTGAGATATTTAAATTAATTTCAGTGTGATAGCCGCGTTCGGACGGTTCGCCGATTTGTTTTAACAATTGATTGGCAATTTTTTGTAAAGTCGGTTCGGTGATGGGTTGGTATTGCCATTCAAATTCGGCTTTGTCCGCATTCCATTGTACAAAGGCTTTCGATACTTGTGCCGGTTCGAGCTTTAACCGCTCAACAGGCATGGCATCTAATACTTCATTTGCTACGACCACACCTTGAATTGGTGTGCTAGGCAAGCTGTCCAACCAAACTACCTTGTTGAAAAGCTCTTCGGGTAAGGTTTGTAAGGTTTCCTGTTGACGTTGTTTTAAATCGGCACTAAGTTCGATAATAAAATAATGCTCAATCGGCTGTTCCAGTTCGGCTAGCTCAAGCAAAATATCGCGTGCCATAATGCCGCGTCCTGCGCCAAACTCGATGATATTAGGATGGCTGAGTTGACTGAGTACTTGTTGTGCTTGACGTGCTAAACAACGAGAGAAAATCGGGGAGATTTCAGGTGCGGTAATAAAGTCGCCTTCTAAACCGATTTTGGGTAAACCGTTGGTGTAGTAACCTAAATTGGGAGTGTAAAGTGCCAAGCGCATATAATCGGCAAAGCTTAATTGGTGGTGACGGTTTAGGTGCCGTCGAATTTTTTCCGTTAGTAATTGGCTACGCTGTTTCGCGTCATCGTTCGGTTCGGGTAGCGATTTATTTGGTTTCATCAGCAAGCTTGGGTTTGGTCAGTATTGTAAATGAGGCCTATTATAGTTGGCTTGATCATCAATTTGGATAAATTTGGTTTGCGACGATCTGGTGTTAGAATGTCTAAAAAATCATGAGTTCGGCCAGTTTTTTGCTAATGGATGTTAGGTTAAGCTCATATTCGATTCAATCAAGCGGACGCTTAGGAAGTCATTATTTATGAAAGTGGGTATTCAAAAAGTACATGAAAATGAATGGTTAGTGCAAATGGGCTGCGCCATTATGCGTTTGGATCGTTTTTCGGTTGAACTGCTTAATATTACACTGGAGCATATGCTGGCTTTGGCGCATGGCGAAAATCATTCGACCTTAAAAAGTTATATCAAACTGGGTTTAAAACTCAAGCAGCTTAGCCCGAATGATATGCAGGTAGTGATTCGCGAAATTAATAATCAGGATTTGGTAATTTTGCTTGGATTAGCTAAGGATCAAAGCCTGACCGACAAGGTGCTTGAAAATGTGGGTGCGATTTTGGCGAAACAGATTGAGTCCGATTTGTTAAATAATCCTTTGCCCGAACATGAAGAAGCGAAACGCTGTGTGCAACGTCTGGTGGAAAAATTATTTGAGCTCGATAGCAATGGCAAAATCGAGTTTATTGATGAAAATACTCAGTATATTTAGGAGTTTCGATGGAAATTAAAGCCAAGCGTCAGCAGTCAGGTAATTATGTTGTTGAAGTCGGTCCTACTATATTTAACCTACCGGAAAACGTGGTTGAAGCTTTAAGTAAGGTGATTCGAGAGCGCTTTAAAGTTGTGACCGAGCAAGATAAAGAGCGCATGCAAAAACGTTTGACCGCCTATAGAGTTTTGGCCGGTAAACTGACCCAGGTTGAAAATGCTTTAATGCAAGATTTGTTGAACCAAATTAGCTCTGAACAAATGGTTACGCTAGCGCGCATTGCCCAGGGTGATGAGGTTTACAAGAAAATTGTGGCCAATTTATCGCGTCAAAATGCGCGCCAGTTTGAAGAAGACTTTAAGCGTTTAGAGAGAATCTCGCTTCATCAAGCCAGCACGCAAATGGAAAAAATGGTGCCAATTCTTAAAAAAGTAATCCAAGCTCGCAAGCAAATTCAATCCGAAGGCTAATGCTAACCTTAAAGATTGGTGAATTTATGCTTGGCGTTGACGCCAGATTTTGACCCCAACTTGCTTGGCTTCCGCAACCGCGTGAGGCTTAGCTAACTTTAGCTGAATGGCCTGCACACCTCGGTAATGTTTTAGCACGTGCTCGCAAACCTGTTCGGCCAGGGTTTCAATTAGTTCAAAACTTTCTTTTTGTGCCATTTTAATAATATCCTGCGACACTTGCGCATAATCAACTGTGTCGGCCAACTGGTCGGTTTGCGCGGCACTGATAATGGTTGTGAAAAGCTCGATGTCAAATAACAAGGGTTGTGCCTGGCATTTTTCCCAGGGGTGTACGCCTATAATCGTGTTGACCTTTAGGCCTTCAATAAAAATGCTGTCCGTTTGCATTTGAGTGGGTTTACTCACAGTGTTCATCCAATAATGTTAAAATCCGCTCACTATTTTAAAGGAATAATAATCCCATGAGTGAAATGATCTTATTACCAGGCCTGGTGGTGTTGGCGTATTTGTTGGGTTCGGTGTCATCGGCTATTATTGTATGCAAATTAATGGGGCTAGGTGATCCGCGTGAAGCAGGCTCTGGTAACCCTGGAGCGACCAATGTTTTACGCATTGGCGGCGAAAAAGGCAAGCTAGCGGCGGCGATTACTTTATTGGGTGATGTGTTAAAAGGTGTGGTTCCCGTGCTGGTTGCGCATGGCTTAGCCTTGGAGGCATTGTGGATTGTGTTAGTCGGTTTGGCCGCATTTCTTGGCCACTTGTACCCACTGTTTTTTCAATTTAAAGGCGGCAAGGGCGTGGCGACCATGTTGGGTGTGTTGTTGGCCTTAAACTTTTGGGCAGGGTTGGCGACCGCGGCTACTTGGTTATTTGTGGCTAAGGTGTTAAAAATTTCGTCGTTATCGGCGTTGATTGCTACGTTTTTGGCACCGATTTATATTTACTTTATTACCCAGTCGGTCTCGGGTGAAGCTGAAATGAGTTGGGTTTGGGTAACCGCCATTATGACGGCGATTTTATTCTGGCGTCATCGTGGCAATATTCAGCGTTTGATAAAAGGTGAAGAAGGTTTGATTAAGTCTAAGTAGTGAAGCTTTAGTTTATATTTAGCTTAGTTTTTGAGTTTTACATGCCACCTAGTTTAAAAGCTAGGTGGCATTTGGAAGAGCAGATTGTTCCACTATTTAGTGCCCATTATTGCTGGCGTTGCATCTCGCGACGCTCTTCTAGCATACGTTCTCGATGTCGCCGAATTTCAGCGTCTTCGCGAAACTCGCCAGGTCGTCCTTGCGGTCCTTGTCCGTCATAAGGGCGTTGTTCACGATGCATTTCACGACGTTCTTCTCGCATGCGCTCTTGATACTCACGTTCGCTTTCATTCTTGCGCATGCCGCTTGGGCCATAAGGTCCTTGTCCATCGTACATAGGCATGCGATTTGGACGGTCGTTAGGTGAGTTTAGCGCTTGAGCCAACCCAAACGCTAAAGGTAAGGTTAATAATAAGATTAGATGTTTCATGATGCTTCCTCCTGTTTGGTGGAATCTAAACCGCCTAAAATTTAGGTGGCTTATCTATCAATTATGCACAAAGTAGGAGGGATGTCATTGTATTTAAAGGGATGTTTTACCTCAAAGCTTAAATCGGTTTTAACTCTTCGAGCGACCAACGGGCTTTAGCGGCAAAATTGAGATCATTGTGCTCGCCTGCTAACAGTCTTTGGGCACCTGCGTAAGCAATCATGGCCCCATTGTCGGTGCAAAACTCGAGTCGTGGATAGAAGGCTTCACCTTTGCGTTTAAGCATTAACGCATCCAGCTTGGCTCGAATTTCTCTGTTAGCACTCACCCCACCCGATACCACGAGCGTGTTTAATCCTTCCTGCTCCAAAGCGCGTTTGCATTTAATCGTCAAAGTATCAGCTACGGCCAATTCAAAAGCTCGACAAATATCGGCGCGAGTTTGATCATTATCGTCGCCTTGTGCCTTGGCTTTATGCCAGGTGTTTAAGCTGAAAGTTTTTAAACCGCTAAAACTCATATCCAAACCAGGGCGATCGACCATTGGGCGCGGAAATTTATAGCGCGTCGCGTCACCCTGTTGCGCCAGTTTTGAAACAATTGGGCCGCCCGGATAGCCAAGTCCCATCATCTTAGCGGTTTTATCAAATGCTTCGCCAGCGGCATCATCAAGTGTGTCACCCAATAAACGGTAACGGCCAATGCCATCCACTCGAATTATCATGGTATGACCACCTGACACCAATAACGCAATAAAAGGAAACATAGGTGGATTATCTTCAAGCATGGGCGCTAATAAATGACCCTCCATATGGTGCACACCAATCGCCGGAACTTGCCAAGCATAAGCCAAGCTACGCGCAATCGCGCCACCCGCCAATAACGCGCCGATTAATCCTGGCCCAGCGGTATAAGCAACCCCTGTAATTTGAGGTTGACCAGCTTCTTCTAATGTCTGTAGGATGAGTGGTGTTAATTTTCGGATATGATCTCGCGAGGCCAGTTCCGGCACAACGCCGCCATATTCAGCATGCAGTTCAATTTGACTGTATAAATTATGTGCTAATAAGCCTCGTTGACTGTCGTAAACCGCTACCGCACTTTCATCACATGAGCTTTCGATTCCGAGTACAATAAGGGGTTGATGTGAATCCGTCATGCTTTTCCTGTAAATAAATAAAAATTAAGTGGCGATTTTAACAAAATAATTTGCAAATGCGGACGCGCAAAACTATAATCTTGCTCTTTATTGCTGCCAGTCAGGGTTAGCGAACAGAATTTTTCCAATTAAATCAAAGAAGAAGCTTTATGCCAATTGTAAAAGTAAGAGATACAGAACCATTTGACGTAGCTTTACGTCGTTTTAAGCGTGCTTGTGAAAAAGCAGGCGTGCTAACTGAATCACGTAAGCGTGAGTTCTACGAGAAGCCAACTTGGGCTAAGAAGCGCATGAAAGCCGCGGCCGTTAAACGTTTAGCTAAGCGTTTATCTCGTGAACGTCGTCGTATGAATGGTCGTCCGTTTTAAGACGGCCGGAATGAAACGATGAGCGATTATAAAGCGGGTTTAACCGAAGAAATGAAGCGCTGCATGAAGTCGGGTGAAAAAACTCGTCTGATGGTGGTGCGTGCCATGCTGGCTGCCATTAAGCAGCAGGAGATTGATCAGCAGATCACGTTAGATGACACTCAGGTGCTGGCGGTGTTGGATAAGGCGTTAAAACAACGTCGAGATTCTTTCACTCAATACACTGAGGCTGGACGTGAAGACTTGGCTGAGCAAGAGGCTTTTGAAATTTCGGTGATTCAAGATTTTATGCCACAGGCTTTGACAGAAACAGAAATCGCCCAAATGGTCGCTGATGCTGTTGCACAAGTCGAAGCGAAAACCATGCAGGATATGGGCAAGGTTATGGCCTTGTTAAAACCTAAGATGCAAGGTAGAGCCGATATGGCTGTGGTAAGCCAAAAGATCAAAGCCAGCTTAGCTTAATAGCAAGTCTATTTTAAGTTTAAGCCCGTTTAAAGAACCCGTTAACGATAGGTTGATGGGTTTTTTTGTTTTCAGCAAAGCAAATTTTTGATGGAATTAGGTTGGTGCGTGTTGTGGTAATCATGACGTTATTGGCTCGTTGATAGGAGGCGGAATGGAGTATAAAGGCGCAATTCCACGCGATTTTATTGATTCGTTACTGTCTCGTGCCGATATTGTTGAGGTGATTAATCAGCGTGTTCCGCTCAAAAAAGCCGGTGCCACGTTTAAAGCCTGTTGTCCATTTCATCAAGAAAAAACCCCATCGTTTAATGTAAACCCTCAAAAGCAGTTTTATCACTGCTTTGGTTGCGGTGCGAGTGGCGATGCACTGAAGTTTGTAATGGAATATGAAGGTCTGTCTTTCGTTGAAGCCGTCGAGTCATTAGCCGCTCAGCTGGGTTTAGAAGTTCCGCGTCAGAAACAAACGCCGCAGGCCGCAAAAAAAGTTGAACACGCGCGAGACTTATACGAAGTGATGGCTTGGGTGGCTAAATTTTACCGACAGCAGCTTCGTGATCATGCCGCCTCTGAGCAAGCCAAAAACTATTTGCGTCAGCGGGGTTTAACTTCCGATATCGCTAAGCAGTTTTTAATAGGCTTCGCGCCGCCGGGTTGGGATAGCTTGGTGTCAGGTTTAAAAGCGGATTCTCAGTTAAAAGCTCAATTGATTGAGTTGGGAATGTTGGTTGAAAAAGACACCGACAAGCTTTACGACCGATTCCGTAACCGCATTATGTTTCCGATCCGAGACGGGCGTGGACGAATTGTGGCCTTTGGCGGGCGTGTTTTAAGCTCAGAAGAACAACCAAAATATTTAAACTCGCCGGAAACACCGATCTTTCATAAAAGCTATGCCTTGTATGGTCTGTATGAATTACGCCAGGCACGCCAAAGTTTTGATCACATTATCGTGGTAGAAGGTTATATGGATGTGGTCGCCTTGGCGCAGTTCGGGGTGCGTAATGCCGTTGCTACCTTGGGCACGGCTACTACGATTGATCATTTGCAGATGCTGTTTCGTCAGGTAGCTGAAGTCGTGTTTTGCTTTGATGGCGATAGTGCGGGCCTGAAAGCGGCCTGGAAAGCCTTAGAGCTGGCGATTCCGATGATGGAGCAAACCCGCTCGGTGAAGTTTTTATTTTTGCCGGATGGAGAAGATCCGGATTCCGTGGTGCGAAAAGAGGGGGCGGATGGCTTTAAGCAACGCGCTCAACAAGCCTTAACTTTGTCACAATTTTGGTTGCAAGGCTTGCAAAACCGTCTAAGCGTCCCCATACAATCACGTGAAGGTCGTCAACAGTTGGTGGCATTGGCGCAACCCTACGTGCAAAGTGCGCAGGGTTTATACCAGTATTTATTGGTGGAAGCGGTAGCTGAAGTGGTGGATTTACCCACCTGGCGCTTGGAAAAACAAATGGGAGTGAAAACTGGTTTTTCTCAGTTTAAATCCTCAAAGCTGGGGGCGGTAAACTCAGCCCCTGAAGTATCCCAAGTGATGAGTTTATCGAAACATTTGGTGTGTATTTTGCTTGTGCGTCCAGGTTGGGCGGCGGCTTTAGATCAAGCAATCGGAAGCGCGTTGGCGCAATCGCAGCGACGTGACGACCGGCTGTTATCGGGTGTGTTACATCAGCTAATGCAAAGTTTTGAAGCCACCTCTGCGGTGCGTTGGATGCAGCAAGCGGGTTTTGTAAAAGAGTACGAATTTATCCAGACACGTCGCCTGCCCGAGGATGAAGAGTCCTTAAAGGTGATGCTGCAAGAAGCCGCAAATCGCCTGCTGGATGAGTTAGAAAAAATGAGTTTAACGCAACAGAGTTTGAGTCGCCAAGCATTGGCGGATTTGCAGGCCTTTTTGGCCGTAAGACAGTAATTTTGATCGGTAAATTCGAATAGATAGCAAAATAAGAAACTGATTTTTTGTTATAATTTACGGTTGGGTTTTTAGATTTGGTGTCGGGTGTATGACGGCGTCTGTAATCGTTATTTGAGGCAAACATGACAAAAGTAGAAAGAAAGCAACAGTTAATTGATTTGATTGAGCGCGCCAAAGATTTGGGCTATCTCACCTATGCAGATGTAAGCGACGTTTTGCCGGATGATATCGAAGAAGATCAGCTCGGACAAGTTCTAACGATTCTAACCGACTTTGGTATTCCGTTATTTGATACGGCACCGGAAGAAGACGAACTTATTACTAAAGAGGGCGGGGCGTTTGACGAGGCCGCAGCGGAAGCGGCTATTTTAGCCTTGGCAGAAGTCGATTCAGAATTTGGACGTACCACTGATCCGGTCAGAATGTATATGCGTGAGATGGGTTCGGTTGAACTCTTAACCCGTAAGGGCGAAATCGACATCGCCAAACGCATTGAATCTAACATTCGTGATATGTTGGATTCCTTGTCTAAATACCCAATGTGTGCTGAAAAAATTCTTAAAACCTTTAAAAGAATGGATAACGGAGAAGGCAAGGTTGCCGATGTTATCCAAGGCTTTATTGACCCAACTGATCTTGAAGAAGTAGCGGTTGAAGATCTAAGTGCCGATTCGGACAATAATAGTGAGCCGAAAGATGACTCCATTGATCCGGCCTTAATCGAAGCGTTTTTAACTACGCTAGAAAAGTTACACCGTGATGCAGTGAAAGCCGAAGATCAGCATGGTTCAGGTGATCCAAAAGCCAAGAAAAAGCGTGAATTGGTTGTGGATCATTTACGCAGCGTACGCTTAACGCCATTATTTACCAATGGTGTGATTCGTGACATAAAGTCCAAAATAGCGGCAATTCGTGAACAAGAGCGTGTGATCGTGAATGGCGTCGTTCGTAAGGCGGGCGTAACGCGTAAAAAGTTCCTAGAAACATTTGTAGAGTCAGAATCCAGTGCCGATTTAGTGGATCGTTTGATTGAAGCCAATCCGGCTAAGTCAGCTGCGTTAGAAGAGTTGCGCACTGAAATCAAACGCGCCCAAAAACGTTTAGCCTTGATTGAGAAAAACGAAAAAATGGGCATCACCTATTACAAGAAGGTTTATAAAGACCTAAGTAAATCTGAAAGCCTAGCGCGTGCCGCCAAGCGTGAAATGATCGAGGCTAACTTGCGTTTGGTTATCTCGATCGCGAAAAAATACACCAACCGTGGTTTGCAGTTCCTGGATTTAATCCAGGAAGGCAACATCGGTTTGATGAAAGCGGTGGATAAGTTTGAATACCGCCGTGGTTATAAGTTCTCTACCTATGCGACTTGGTGGATTCGTCAGGCGATTACACGCTCGATTGCCGACCAGGCGCGCACGATTCGTATTCCAGTACATATGATTGAGACCATCAACAAACTTAATCGTATCCAGCGTCAATTGCTACAAAAAATGGGACGTGAGCCGACTCCAGAAGAATTGGCCGAAGAAATGGAAATGCCGGAAGATAAAATTCGTAAGGTAATGAAGATTGCCAAAGAACCGATCTCGATGGAAACACCGATTGGTGATGATGAAGATTCCTCGTTAGGTGATTTTATCGAAGATTCAAACATCTTGTCACCATCCGATTCTGCGGATCAAGAAGGCATGAGCGAAACGGTTCGTGAAATGCTCAGCACCTTAACTCCACGCGAAGCCAAAGTGCTGCGTATGCGTTTCGGACTGGGTATGAATACAGATCACACCTTAGAAGAAGTGGGTAAACAGTTTGATGTGACACGTGAACGTATTCGTCAAATTGAAGCCAAAGCATTGCGTAAACTGCGTCACCCGAGTCGTGCCGAACGTCTGCGTAGTTTCTTGGATAATTAAGCCCCCGTTTACATCCCCGCAAAACCCGCTATAATAAGCGCACTTAAACCACCAGGATTGGTGGTTTAAGTTTTATACACCCTTCTCAAAGGGGCCCTTAGCTCAGCTGGTTAGAGCAAACGACTCATAATCGTTAGGTCCACGGTTCAAGTCCGTGAGGGCCCACCATTTAAACCAATTTTTTACTTCTGAATAGGTCGTTAAGATCGTTTACAGCGAAGTCATAAATTTCAGGTGCTTTTCGATTTCTAGTTTTTTTTCATAACTACATTTAGGTGGTCAATTTCATTTTGCCACTACATAATTGACCCGATAAAATTGATATAAGATTGTGATAGAAAACGATGGCAATTCAGAAAGTTTTATAATGGAATGATATTTAAGGGTTTATCAAAAATTAATTCTTGCACAAAGATTCTCAGGCAAAGCAAATTTTAAAGGTACTTATGAGGTATGTTCTGAAACATTGGCGCGGTGATCTGCCATTGGCTATTTCTTTTTGGGTGAATTTTGTCCTCATTAATTTGATTTTCCAAGTTTTTGAAATTTGGCTTGTAAATACAGCCTCATTCGAACATCCCGTAATTTCATCGCGTTTTACAATTTTATTTATCGCATTTTTGTTGTTATTCATTTACCCATGGCAAATAGTAGGGCTTTGGCGATCCTCTTCGAATTATGTCGAGGAAAATAAAGTTTTTTGGCCACGAATTGTTCAGTTTTTAATTGTTGTGGGCGTCTTAGCTACGTTAGGAAACCTCGTTTCTTCGATGCAGCTTTATAAAGATTTGTTTAAAGTTGGTTTTCTTAATGATAGGTTTGAGTATAACGTTAAATTAATTAACGATCATAATTTGATGCACTTAGAAGGTGGATTTGGCTTTGGAGTGTCAAAAGAGGTCGACAGACTTTTGAAAGAAAACCAAAATGTTAAAGGCATTATATTGGATAGTTCAGGTGGGAGGGTTTATGAGGGAAGAGAACTCTCAAAGCTTATCTTAACGTATGGGTTGGATACCTATTCAATAAAAGGATGTTATTCATCATGTGTAGTAGCATTTATTTCCGGTAATAGGCGTTATCTTGCTGTTGGTGCGAATTTAGGGTTTCATCAATATTCTTCCGAATTTAAAAGTTTAGAGCGTGAATTTAATATAGAAGTTGAGCAGTCAAAGGATTTATCATTTTTCAAACAGCGAGGTGTTTCACAAGCCTTTTTAGATAAGGTCTACATTGCCAGCTCTGATGAGTTTTGGTTTCCGAGTAGTAATGAAATGATTTCTGCAGGGTTTATTCATGAGTTGTTTCACCCTTCATTTTTCAATTCAGCTCAGTCAGTCTCAAAAATTTCAATAGAAAATCCAGAAATGATCCCGATGGAAGATTTGATAGAAGGGTTTAAATATGCAGCTAAGCAACTTAAAAGAAATTTGCCAATGATGATTGATGAGCACACTAGACTGGATAATGTATCGGTTGGTCCTGGGCCAAGAATTGTTTACGAATACATGTTTCCCAACTTTTTCCTCAGTGGTGTTGATGTTGATTTAACGCACTCAAACTTAAAAAAAGAGGCGGTGAAAAATGCATGTAGTAATCCTGAGATAAAAAAGTCTTTACAGTCTGGAGGTATTTTGGAGTATTCGTATTCAACTACCGATGGTCACGAAATTTCTAGCTTTGAGGTGGAACGAAAGACTTGCGGCTTCTAAAAGTTTTTTATTTGAAGAAAACGTTGCGACGATCCAATTAAGTTAACAAGCTTGCTTGCAAAGTGGTGAAGTAGATCATGAAACGAAACTCCTCAATTTTGGCTTTTTTTGAACTCGGCTTCCGAATCCCTTTTTAATATCAATAAACGGTATGGTGGATTTTTTCTAGTTTGACTGTTCTTGTCATTTGTGGAGAGTTGATAAGGCTTTTTGATTTACT
This sequence comes from Thiomicrospira pelophila DSM 1534, assembly GCF_000711195.1. NCBI lineage: Bacteria > Pseudomonadati > Pseudomonadota > Gammaproteobacteria > Thiotrichales > Piscirickettsiaceae > Thiomicrospira > Thiomicrospira pelophila. The sequence goes on from NZ_JOMR01000001.1 coordinate 525,753, forward strand.
ATTTTCACCGGTAATTTTGATGACTTTGATAATGCGGTCTACTTTTTGCCATTCGATTGATAAAATCTCACGCTGGCGCATACTTGTATTCATTGACATTTTTTCGGCTTAGCTTTACTTCTCGATCACTAATCGTTAGGTCCACGGTTCAAGTCCGTGAGGGCCCACCATTTTATCGTTACACTTCTATATTGATTTTCGAAAAGCTAGGGTGGCCGCGTTGACAAGGCTTAGCCTTTGCTAGAGAATTGAAGATCAATTTCAATGTTTATTTAAAGGCATTCAATGCGTCTTTTACCTTTATTATTTGGTTTATTGTTTTTTGTTACTGGCTGCTCTGTGCTGCAAAAAAATATTCAAAAACCGAGCGCAGAACTTGCTGGTGTAGAGCTTAGTGCGCTGGACTTTGAGAGTGCAACTTTGGTTATGCTGGTTGATGTGAAAAACCCTAACCCTGTTTCGGTGCCTCTTAAAGGCTTCGATTATGCACTGGATGTGATGAAAGCACCTTTTTTGAGTGGAGAAAACCACCAGAAGAAAATGCTTAATGCGCAATCTACTACACGTATCCAGATACCTATCAAAGTTCCGTTTGCTCAAGTGTTTGACACGGTCAAAAATGCTTCGGGTAAAAATGAAGTGCCTTTTGGGTTGCAAGCGACTGTGATCTTGGACTTGCCGATCCTGGGGGCGACGCACTTAAAACTTAATCATGAAGGTATGCTTCCAATACCGAGGTTACCGAAGTTATCGGTTGATCGCATTGAAGTTAAGAATATTTCACTAGTCTCTGTGGACTTGAATATCCAGCTAATGCTGCATAATCCGAATGTGTTTGATGTCAAACTCGAGCAATTAAACTATGAATTACTGGTGAGCGGTAAACCCTGGCTGAATAGTCGTCAGGATAAGATTGTGACGGCGAAAGCGGGCCAAGATGTGATGATCAATCTTCCGGTGAGCGCTAGCTTTAAAGATATTGGTCTTTCGTTTTACCGTCAGTTAGTGAATCAGTCGGACGCATTTAACTATCGTATTGTTGGCCGTTCTTCAATAAAAGCGTTGCACCCTTTACTCGGTGAAGTTGATATTCCATTGGATTTGAATGGGCGAATGGTTCAGACAAATTAAGTCATTTAATTCTTGGTACAAACAATAAAGGGCAATTCAATGAAGGCAGAGCGCTGGTTAGCACTTTCGGCTGTTTTAATAATGCTAGCAGTGGGCTTAGGCGCGTTTGGGGCGCATGGTTTGGAAAAGCTTATTAGCGCGAAACAAATGGAAACTTGGCAGACTGCGGTGCTTTATCATTTCGTACACGGATTGGCTTTGTTGGGGTTAAGTTTGGCCTCTTTGATCAAGCCGACGTTGGCATTTCGTGGGGTTAAAGCTGGTATATTGCTCGGCTTGGTTTTGTTCTCAGGCAGTTTGTATATGTGGGTGTTAACGGGTTGGCCGTGGTTGGTGTTTTTAACGCCAATGGGTGGTGTGATCTGGTTAGCTGTTTGGTCTGGCTTGGCTTACCAGGCCTGGAGCTTATCCCGTCATCAGAAACCGAATTAGAGGGAATATATTATGTACGCAAAATCACAGATTGAACAAATCGTGGCCATGCAAATTTTGTTGAACGAACGTACTGTTCCGAATTGGATGGCGCATGACTTGGATTGGGATAGCGCAGTCCTGGTTGAAGCTGCAGAAGCAATTGATTCGACCGATTGGAAGTGGTGGAAGCACGGCGAAACCGATATGGCAAATTTACGCGTTGAGGCGGTGGATTTATTGCACTTTCTAATTTCGAAAGCCTTAAAACAGTATCGCGATACGGATTTTGTGGTGAAAACCATCTTGGAACTGATTGAGCATAAAGGGTCAACTTCGTTGTCTTATGTCGATTGGCTTAAACAAGTGGCGCTTTATACGCTAGAAAATAAAGTGATCAAGGCTTTGCAAGCCTTGTTTGGATTGTTTGATCAGTTGGAAATGGATTTAACGGCTGTTCATCAAGCTTACATGACTAAAAACCTATTGAACCATTATCGCCAAGAGCGTGGATACAAAGATGCCGATGGCGATTATTTGAAACTGATTGATGGCGAAGAAGACAATGTTGTTTTTGCACGCTTAGTTGCCAGTTTGGGGGAGGAGGTTTTGGATATCGAATTGTTACGCGCAACTTTATTTAAGGCCATGGATCAAGCCGTAGCAAAAGCGAGACAGGCTTAAAATAAGGTTTGTTTTAATCGTTGGTAAACTGGATTTGTGAAACCTTTGTGGAGCCCGCATTCTGTGTGATGATTTGCCTACGCTTAGCGATAGAATAAGTCTTTTTTGGTATTAAAAGGCTTTTTATTATGCATGCCTGGCTTAGTTATTTTGTTTTATTCTGTATTCCATTTTCGGCTGTTCAGGCCGAAGATTTGTACTTGCCTTTTAGTAATGATGAGATCAATGTTAGTCAATATCCAAATGCGCAGGCCGAATGGCGTATTGTTTGGCTGCATTCTCAATCCGACCGTGTTTTGTCTTGGGAATATACGCTTTTAAATCAGTTACAACAGAATGGTTTTGAGGTTTGGGCAACGGATATCTTAGGTTCGTTGTTTTTAACCCGCACGGCTGGCTCGGTGCGTGGTTTATCGGGTGAATCAGTGGCGACGGTTTTAGAAGCGGCACAACAAGCTTCCAATGCTGACGGCAAGCCCATTATTTTGGTAGCGGCGGATCGCATGGCGAATGCCGCATTAAAAGGCGTGCGAAGCTGGCAGTCACATAACCTAGAACAGCCCACTGATTTCAAAGGTAGTATTTTTTTATTCCCCAATTTATATACAAGCCGCCCGATTGCGGGCAAAGCGCCTAACTGGGAAGACGTGGTTAATTTAAACCAAGCACCGGTGATGATTTTGCAGCCAGAGCAGGGGGTGCACCGTTGGTATTTGGGCGACTTGATGCAAAGCTTGTCGTCACAGCATGCACCCGTTTATGGTTGGATTTTGCCGGGGGTAAAGGATTATTTTTATAACCCATTTGCGAAACAAAAAACTGACGCTGAACAGGCGATGACTGAGCAAATGCCAAAGTTGTTAAGATTGTCGGCACAACGTTTGGCGTCGCAAGCTTCTAGTCGTCACCCAATTGAACAACCCGTTTTGAACGACTTGGCTGAATCGGATTCTCGCGCTTCTCATGGTATGCCCAAGTTACATGAGTTTAATGAGTTAAAGCCATCACCAGGCCTGGTAGGTAAAACTTTTGAAGGCGAAACACTTAATTTGGCAGATATAAGGGGTGATGTCGTATTGGTCAACTTTTGGGCGACTTGGTGTCCGCCTTGTGTGACTGAAATCCCGTCGATGAATCGGTTGCTGGCTAAGTATCGTGATCAAGGTTTACAGATTCTATCGGTCGATTTCCAACAAAGTGCCGAAGAAATTGCCAAGTTTTCTGAACGCGTTCCAGTGGATTATCCGATTGTGTTAGACCAAGATGGTCGAATTTCTAAAGATTGGGGGGTATTTTCATTTCCTACCACCTTTGTTGTTGATCGTCAGGGGCGAGTCCGCTACAGTTTAAACCAAGGTGTAGAGTGGGATGTGCCCGAGTTTGAAGCTCCCTTAAAAGCCTTATTAAATGAACCTTAATCATAAAGAATGGAACGCCATGTCGGAATCTGCTTCACATCGCTTAACTGGCTTTAGTTTTTTAGGTTTGATTACGCTGTTGTTGGCTTACCAGCTAATCGGCGAAATTATTGTGCGTTTTTTAGACTGGCCCATTCCAGGGCCAGTCATTGGCATGTTTTTACTGTTTATCAGTTTGCTATTTCATCCAGGCTGGGCGACTCGTTGGACTGAGCCATCACAACATTTTCTACGTTATTTATCGCTGTTTTTTGTGCCCGCCGGGGTAGGTGTGATGCTGCACCTAACCCGGGTGGGTGAACAATGGTTAGCCATCGCGGTCGCGTTAGTGATTAGCACGCTGGTTAGTCTCGTGGTGACGGCAGGGGTAATGTTGCTACTAATGCGTTTGAGGGCGCGTATTTCAGGGGCGAAACAGCATGACTAAGGTTGAAGATATATGGGTATATTTAGCGGCAAGCCCTTTATTTGGATTGGTATTAACCTTGGTGTTTTTTCAAATTGCCCAAACGATTTATCGCCACTTTAATCATCATCCCTTACTAAACCCAGTCGCTTTAAGTGTGCTCGGGATCATAGGTGTACTGGCCTTATTTGATATAAATTACGAAACTTACTTTGAAGGGGCGCAGTTTATTCACTTTCTATTAGGTCCAGCAACGGTCGCGTTGGCGATTCCGTTATATCAATATCGCCATACGCTTAAAGAGCTGTGGTTTCCGATTATCATGGCGGCTTCTTTTGGTTTGGTTTTAGCGGGTTTAAGCGCGTTTTGGATTGCACAGAGCTTGGGTGCCAGTATTGAAACTATGTTATCGCTGGTACCGAAATCAGTGACGGCACCGGTGGCCATGGGGATTGCGGAGAAAAATGGCGGGGTCGCGACGTTGACGGCTGCATTTGTTGTCATTACCGGTATTCTGGGTGCGATGATGGCCACTTGGGTGTTTAAGTTAATGCGTTTGGAAGATGATCGAGTTAAAGGCGTTGCGATCGGGGTGAGCGCGCATGGTTTGGGTACGGCGAAAGCGTTTCAGTTGAGTGATCAAATGGGCGCATTCTCAGGACTGGCGATGGCTTTATCGGCGTTTATCGCGGCTTTGATTTTACCTTGGATGATGGGGGCGCTTTAAGGGCGAGAAAGGTTGGGTAAGTAATAGAAATGGACCACCAGGCCTGGTGGTTGTGAAAGCACCAGGCCTGGTTAATCTAAAAAGGATGTGGCTTATTTAGTGATTAAGCTACGTAACATCCAAGCATTTTTTTCATGAATCTGCATGCGTTGAGTTAATAGATCCACAGTAGGTTCATCATGCGCATCATCGGCAATCTTTATGATTTCGCGTGCGGTTTTGGTTACTGCTTCTTGACCTAGTACTAGGTTCTTAATCATCTGCTCTGCATTTGGGTGACTGGTTTCTTCCTTGATCTGACTGATCTTCTGAAAGTCTTGAAACGAACCTGGTGCAAACTCACCTAATGAACGAATACGCTCGGCGATTTCATCAACTGCGGTAAACAATTCCGTGTACTGTTCTTCAAACATTGTGTGCAATGCTTGGAACATCGGACCAGTTACGTTCCAGTGGTAATTATGGGTTTTCAAAAACAATAAATATGAATCAGCCAATAGGCGAGAAAGACCCTCTGCAATTTCTTTACGTTTTGGCTCGTTAATACCAATATTAATATCCATGCTCTTTCTCCTTGGTTTGTGATTAATTAGGTTAGCTCCAAACTAGAAGTGACCTTTTGTTAATTTCTATTCAACGATAGCATAGATTTTAATAGCTATTGTTTAAAATTATCTAACAAAGTGTTTGGTTTTAACTATGGGTGAAAGGTGGTGCTGATAGAGTTACCAACTACCAAATGCATTTTTGGTCCAGTCCGGGTTGGCTTGCGCACTTAAAAAGGCGATCACATCAAACCGCATGGCGTGTGATTGATAGACCGGGTTTTTTAGTAGAAAATTTTGCGCACAGCGGTAAAGTCTTTGCTGCTTTTGAGTACTGATAAATTCATTCGGATGGCCAAAATTTTGGCTTTGACGGTATTTGACTTCAATAAAAACCAAACAATCTTGATCCAAGCCAATTAAATCCAGCTCGCCACCTTTGCAATAAAAATTTCGTGCCAGGATTTTGATTCCTTGTTCAACCAGAAACATTTCAGCTTGTTGTTCATAGTCTTGTCCAAGTTGCTTGCTCATATTTAAAAAGTGAAGCTTGGGCGCTCGGGCAGTTCGCCAAATCGCGGCTGGGTTATTTCGTTCAAGAGATCCTCTCGAATCTTATCCATTTCTTCCGGACTTAAGGTGTTTTCATAATCACTTTCAAGCTGGCCAAAATAAGGCGGTGTAAACTTGTCCGGATAAAGTGGTACAAGTTGTCCGTTGTTTAAAAAACGGCTCCAAGTCAGTTTGGTAAATATTTTATTGGCTTGGGTTATGCTATGTTTTCCCATGGCCCCATGCACCATTAGACCGGGCGCTAATAAGTGTTTATGGGTGGCGACTAAAAAACTGTCCCAACCAAACGCTTCCAGTCCATTCTCTAAAGGTGAGTTACTTAATGCCGCAGGGAAGCTCGGGAAGCGAATGTTTTTTAAATCTCGATTGGGCTTGGCGTGGCTTAGGTTATCTGGCGTGAGCATTGAGGTGCCATAAATGGGGAGGTCAAGTAAATAATAATCAAGCTGTGGGCGTAGTATGGCAATCTGCTTTTCATCCCCCATCAAAATCATCGCCTCCAAGTCTTTACGAGTGCGTGGGAAAAACTCAATCGGTTGGCTGATGGTTCGGCTTAAGTGGCCAGCACGAGACTGGCTGGCATCAGAATTTAGAACCTTACTCATTTCGGCTCTCAAATTTGGATTGCTTTGTGGGTAACTTTGCACTGTGAGAGGAAATTTATGACTGGCTGACCACATGGACTGTAGTTGATGAGCCATTTTTGTGTCGGTGTCGTTATCGCTGGTGAGTAAAGCAATGTGTCGATAACGCTCAAGTTCGAGATGGTAAATGAGTTGTTGGGCTTCGTATTGATTACGGTAGCTAAATTGCACAAACGGGGCGATTTGATCAATGTCGTTTAAAGCGATCAAGTCAGTGATGTCATGGTCAGATAAGGTCTGAATCGCCTCGGGTGTAAGTGGGCCGATGATGATGTCAGCACCCGCTTGTTTTGCACTTTTGTATTGATTCAAAATATTAGCAGGATCTTTGGCGTTAAAAAATATCAGCTTGTCGGTTTGACTGGATTGCCAGTAGGCTTTTAATATCCCTGCGCGAATTTGCTCACTCACCGCACCTAAATGCTCGGTGAAAGGAAGCATTACCGCAATTGTGCGCGGTTTGTTTTTTAGTTCTTCGAAATGAGCCAATAACTCAGGAATCAGGTTTTGACTAAAAGAAACCTCCGGCATGACTTTTTGCAAATCTTCAATTGCTCGCTTGAAGTTTAAGCCCTGTTGCTGACGGGTGCTAAGTAGCCAACCCCAGGCGCTGACTCGTTCAGCGCCATTCTCAATTAAGGCTTGCTGAGTTTCAAGGTCTACCGCTTGCAAGGTAATCCAAGAGTCTTGTTCAATTAACGCACGTTGTTCATCAGAGCTTTGTTCCCATAAGGCTTCCGAATATTGAATATAGCTAACCCATTCACCTTTTTTGGCGGTTTCAAGGCGGGCTTGTTGCAACCGATCAAGGCGAGAATCGAGTTGCAAAATGGGTGCTTCAAATGGCACAACGCCACGATCCGGCATGGGTTTTTGTGGGGTACTACAGCTGATGAGAACGAACACTAAGCTGATGAGCAGGATGTTTTTTAACAAGTTGTTTATTAACATGGTGGGCGCTTATCTTTGTTTAATTTCGTCAGTAGCGTCAATCTGGTTACAATAGCCAGCGCTACACAGAAAATGAGAATTAAAGTGAGTTAATTATATATGCAAACTATTGAAAAAGGGACGCTTTACATCGTCGCCACTCCGATTGGAAACCTAGGCGATATTTCGCAGCGCGCAATTGAGGTCTTGAGTCAGGTTGATTGGGTAGCGGCAGAAGATACGCGTCATTCTCAAAAACTTCTGCAGCACCTGGGTGTGCAGGTCAAATTGATTAGTTTGCATGATCATAATGAAAAAATGCGATCAGAAGATTTGTTAGTGCGCTTGCAAGCGGGTGAGTCTGGCGCGTTGATTTCTGATGCCGGTACACCTTTAATAAGTGATCCAGGTTATCACCTGGTGAAATTATTGCGCGATCATGACGTATTAGTGCGCCCGGTACCGGGCGCTTCAGCAATGATCAGTGCTTTGAGTGTCGCTGGGTTGCCGACTGATCGATTTAGTTTTGAAGGGTTTTTACCAGCGAAATCACAAAAGCGTTTAAATCAGCTACAAAGTTTGGCGCTAGAAACACGCACCATGGTGTTTTATGAGTCGCCTCATCGTATACTTGAGAGCTTGGCCACCTTGGCTCAAGCCTTAGGTTCGGAGCGCACTATGATGGCGGGACGAGAAATGACGAAACAGTTTGAAGAGTTTGTATCAGGAACTATTTCAGAGGTGTTGGGCTATTTTTCCAGACACTCCGATAAGGTCCGCGGCGAATTTGTGTTGGTGGTTTCTGGCGCGCCCGAACAGCAAGCAGCACAAGCCAGTGAATGGGATAGATTAATTAATATCTTATTGGCTCAGGCTTTACCAGTTAAACAAATATCAGAAATAGTGTCAGAGTACTATCAAGTCAAAAAAAATGCCGTTTATCCTAGAGTGCAAGATTTGAAAGAGATGACTTTATAAAAGTACGGCTTGAGTACGCTTGATTAATCGCTAGACAAGCGCGCGGAATTGCTATATTGTTTGCGCCCAAGTGGGTTGGGCAATCGCGGAATGTTTCGGCATTCGGAGGAAAGTCCGGGCACCATAGAGCAGGATGCCAGTTAACGGCTGGGCGGCGTGAGCCGACGGAAAGTGCAACAGAGAATAGACCGCCGATGGCGCTTCGGCGCACAGGTAAGGCTGAAACGGCGAGGTAAGAGCTCACCGCGCAACTGGCAACAGTTTGTGGCTAGGTAAACCCCATCCGGTGCAAGACCAAATAGGAAAACGCGCCTTCGGGCAAGGTGTGGCTCGCACTTGTTTTCGGGTAGGTTGCTTGAGGAATGCAGTGATGTATCTCCCAGATGAATGATTGCTGGCTTCTACGTTTTGCGTAGTGGAAACAGAACCCGGCTTACAGACCCACTTAGTTTAATTTTCATAAAGCCACACCATGTTGTGGTTTTTTTTTGGGCCTCACTATATGTGGTGGGGTGTTGGCTGTTCTTGTAGGTAAAAAATAATCTTAATTTATATTAACACCTTACTGTTTGTTGTTAATTTTTATACTTAACACTCCTTTCTATCTTGTTGAAAAAACTAATAATCCTTTTTTGTATTGGGCTGCGGCTTGATATGAGGTCTATCGTCTAAGTTATTGTCCTGCAATGATATTTTTCTAATTTTGTGGTGGTAAACCGCTTGACAGTGGTTTGTAACAGCAATATAGTGGTGACATGTGGGGCAAGGTGGAATTAAGTGGAGATGGAAGGTGTTATTTTTTCGCGGCATTAACTCAGTAAATTTAGACGACAAGGGGCGCTTTTCGATTCCTAAGCGTTACCGTGAGTCTATTTCTGATGCCAGCGATAATCACTTGATTGCCACCATTGATTTACACAGCCCTTGTTTATTGATTTATACCCAAGACGAATGGGAAGTGATTGAACGTAAGTTAATGGCGATGCCTAACGTTGATCCACAAGCTCGTTTAGTGCAGCGTTTATTGTTAGGTCATGCGTCCGAAGTGGAAATGGATGCGCAGGGTCGAATTTTGCTGCCAGGTTTGTTGCGTGATCATGCCGGGCTACAAAAACAGGCAATTTTATTAGGTCAGGGTAATAAGTTTGAGCTTTGGGGTCAGGAAGCTTGGGATGCTGATCGCCCGGATATGCTGGATCAAGTTCAAACGCTGGATGTAACCGGCTCATTATCAACCTTGAGTTTGTGATGATGGAAAGTCAGGTATCTGGACATTATTCGGTTTTATTGCAAGAGTCGATTGCAGGTTTAAATATCAAGCCGAATGGTATTTATATAGATGGCACCTTTGGTCGCGGTGGCCACAGTAGCGAAATTTTAAAGCAGTTGGGTGAGCAAGGTCGTTTAATTGCAATTGATCAAGACCCCGATGCCGTTAGCTATGCAAACCAGGCGATTAAGGATGAACGTTTTGAAATCGTACATGCAAGTTTCGCTGATTTAGAACAGATCTGTGAAGCACGTGGTTTGACCGGAAAGATAGATGGGCTTTTATTAGATTTAGGTGTCTCGTCACCTCAGCTAGATGAAGCCGAGCGCGGATTTAGTTTTATGCGCGAAGGGCCTTTGGATATGCGAATGAATCCGGGTCAAGGACAAAGTGCTAAAGACTGGTTACAAGAGGTCGAGCCAGCAGAGTTGGCCGCCGTGTTAAAGAATTATGGTGAAGAGCGTTATGCCTTCAAAATTGCGCGCGCTTTAAGTCATGACGCTCGCCAAGGTTTAATTAATACCACGCGCGATTTGGCCGAGATGATTGGCCGAGTTGCGCCTAATAAAGAAAAACACAAGCATCCAGCGACACGAAGTTTTCAAGCGATTCGGATTCATATAAACCGAGAGCTGGAAGTTTTGAAGACGGTATTGGAAGCCAGTTTGACGGTATTGGCTCCACAGGGTCGTTTGAGTGTGATTAGCTTCCACTCATTGGAAGATCGAATAGTGAAACATTTTATGCGCGATCAGTCGCGTGTTAAAGATTTATTCCCAGGCCTTCCTGTATTGGTGGCGGGGAGCGAACCGGTTTTAAAGGTAGTGGCGAAACCTGTATTTCCGAGCGATCGGGAATGTGCAGAAAATCCACGATCACGCAGTGCGGTTCTCCGTGTTGCGGAACATTTGTAATTAAAAGCTTAAAACTAACAACTTAATATTTTTTGTCTTGCTGACTAGAGGGAACGTGCCATGAGTACCATGAAATTTGATCTTAAAGAAGCGAAAGTATCTCGCCAACCTGGAATGCCAGTGATCAAGGTAATTGGTTTGGGGGGCGGCGGTAGCAATGCCGTTGATTTTATGGTGCGCTCGAAAGTTGAGGGCGTAGATTTTATCTGTGCAAATACCGATGCACAAGCGTTGGCGCATTCAAATGTGCCTGTCAGAATTCAAATTGGTCGCAACGGTTTGGGTGCGGGCGCCAACCCGGATCGCGGACGCGAAGCGGCAGAAGAAGACATTGAAGAAATTAAAGATCATATTCGTGATGCGGATATGCTGTTTATTACCGCTGGCATGGGCGGCGGGACTGGCACCGGTGCAGCACCGGTTGTGGCAAAAGTCGCCCGCGAAATGGGTATTCTAACGGTCGGTGTGGTCAGCAAGCCATTCAGTTTCGAGCGTCGTACTGCCGCAGCAGAAGCTGGCATCGAAGAGTTATCAAACCATGTTGACTCTCTAATTACTGTACCGAACGATAAGTTGGTGGAGGTATTAGGTAAAGATTTTAAATTCAGTCAAGCCTTTGACCATGCTAATGAAATCCTATATGGAGCCGTGCAAGGTATATCAGAAATGGTGACACGGCCGGGTCTGATTAACGTCGACTTCGAAGATTTACGCACTGTTATGTCTGAGCGTGGTCTTGGTATGATGGGTGTTGGCACCTCCAGCGGTGAAGATCGTGCACGTAAAGCCATCGAAAAAGCGATTGCGAATCCATTGTTGGACGATATCGCAGTATCTGGTGCACGTGGTATTTTGGTCAATATTACGGGCGGCATAGACTTTAGTCTTGGTGAATACAATATTATTGGTGAAGTTGTGAACGGCTTTGCAGATAAAGATGCGCGTGTCATTGTGGGTACCTCAATTGATGAGTCATTAGAAGACGAAATACGCGTCACCGTGGTCGCGACGGGTTTAGTAGGCAACCATTTAGCTAAAAAGCCTGAAATGGTTAAGCCAAATTTACAAGCTGTACAAGCAACACGTCAGGAAGCCGAGCGTGAAGAAACGGTTGAGCAAGAACCTGAAAAACCAGCCGCGATGCAGCCGACTCAAGAAACCGAAGTGGTTCGTCCTAAGATGGTTGTTAATGCCGGAGTGCAGCATGTTGAATCAAATAGTAACTATTTAGATATCCCTGCTTTTTTACGCCGTCAAGCTGATTAAATCAGGTGGTTAGCCCATGGCTCGGCTGAGTATGCCTCGTTCCTTTAAGCCCTTCCAAATTGTTAAGTCTAATTTGGTTGGGCTTTTTGCGTTTCTATTATTGTGTTTGTTAGCGATTAGTTTGGTTTTGATCGTATTGGTTCAGCACCAAATTCGTCATCTAGAGACGAGTTATTATGAGCAGATGCAACTTAAGGCCTCTTTGGATGAAGAGTGGGGGCGGCTGACGTTGGAGAAGTATCATCTAGGCTCATCATCTCGTGTTGAGCGCAATGCCAGGGAAGAACTGGGTATGACGTTAGCTCATCCTGTGCAAGTGATTGTATTGCCTTCTTCGGAGTCAGAATAAATGTGGACTTGGCAAATACAAAGATCACAGATTGTTTTTGGCTTGCTGATTCTAGGGTTTGTGGTTTTGGCTGGCCGTGCTTTTTATGTGCAGGTTGTTTGGTCGGATTTTTTAGAAACCGAAGGTAATAAGCGACAAGTACGTACTCTAGATGTTCCCGCTCCACGGGGTCATATTTTAGATCGTCATGGTGCCGTTTTAGCGCTCAGTACGCCGCTAGCTTCGATTTGGGTCGATCCTAAAGTCTTTAGCCAGCACCCAGATGCGATAAAAAAACTGGCTCAAGAGTTGGGGCAGTCTGAGTTGGATTTGTTGCAGCGTATTAAATCAAACGATACAAGACGTTTTCTGTTTATTAAGCGCTCTATCCTACCTGAGATAGCCAATCAAATTGAAAGCCTAGGTTTGCCCGGGGTTTATGCCAAACCTGAATACAAACGTTATTATCCTAGTGCTGATACCACGGCTCATTTGGTTGGTTATACCGATATCGACGATAAAGGCCAAGATGGGATTGAATACATCTACGATGGCTGGCTAACAGGCAAGCCTGGACGCCAACAGATTATTAAAGACTTGGAAGGGCGAGTTGTCGAGTTTGTAAAAAACATCGAGGAGGCTGAGCCAGGTAAAGATTTAGTGTTGAGTGTGGATAAGGATATTCAATACTTTGCCCAGCGTGCTTTAAAAGAGGCGCGTGTTAAGCATCAGGCGGTAGCCGCTTCTATGGTTGTTTTGGATGCCAAAACAGGCGAGGTGCTAGCCTTGGTTAATGAGCCGGGTTTTAACCCTAATAATCGTGCGCAAATTAAAGGCGAAGCGATTCGTAATCGTGCCATAGCCAGTTTGATTGAGCCCGGTTCAACTATTAAGCCGTTTGTAATGGCGCAAGCGCTGGAGTTAGGTTTAGTTAAGCCAGGTGAAATTATCAATACCGCACCGGGGTATATGAACGTTCAGGGTCACATGATTAGTGATGCCGTTAACTACGGACGATTAAAACCGAGTGAGATAATCCAAAAATCGAGTAACGTCGGTATTGCGAATATTGCTCGACGTATGAAGCCAGAGCAACAGTGGGAACTCTTTAGACAGCTAGGATTTGCGCAGGACTTAGGACTGTTTTTACCCGGGGAATCGATGGGATATTTACGTCATCATTCCGAATGGATGCAGGTAGATCAAGTGTCCAGTTCGTTTGGTTATGGCTTTAATATCAATTTAATGCAGCTCGCACACGCTTATACGATATTTGCAAACGAAGGTCGGTTGTTACCTTTGTCTTTATTAAAATTAGATCAAGTGCCAGACTCAAAACAAGTAGTGAGTCCCGAAGCCGCGCAGCAAGTCTTGACGATGCTAGAAAGCGTTACACACCAGGGTGGAACCGGTACCGAGGCACGTATTGAGGGTTATCGAGTGGCGGGTAAAACCGGTACGGTTCATAAAACACGGGCAGGCCAATATCAACAAAACGAATATTCAGCCATGTTTGTAGGGCTGGTGCCCGCTTCAAGACCCGATATGGTAGTGGCGGTGATGGTGGATAAACCTAGTCGCGGTGTCTATGGCGGTGGTAGTGTAGCGGCACCGGTATTTCAAGAAGTGATGCGACATGCTTTACGCTTGCGAAATGTTGATCCAGATGGAGCTTTGTAAGTGAAAACCTTAGCCCAAGTTGCTCAATTTTTTGAACTTGAATTACCACCAGGCCTGGTGGCTATTGAATTGCAAGGCTTATCAAATCACTCGCACCTTTTACAGCAAGGTTGGGGGTTTGTTGCGTTGACCGGCCTCCAAAAGCATGGCGGATATTATTGGAATCAGGCCAAAGCCCAAGGAGCTACTTGTGTTTTGAGCGATAGAGAGATTGCGGATTGTGAATTGCCGGTTTTGGTGATTCAAGATTTGCCCAGTCGTTTAGCCGAATTGGCGAACTGGTTTTATGACTATCCGAGCCGACAGGTTCAAGTAATTGGTGTAACAGGCACCAATGGCAAAACCTCAACGACGCACTACATTGCCCAGTTATTAGTGAGTCAGTCAAAACGCGTTGGCATCATCGGCACACTGGGTAATGGTGAGTTTGGACTGTTGACCGCAACCGCCAATACCACACCGGATATTTTGGTGGTGCAAGGCTGGTTAGCAAAATTTGTCGACGAAGGGTTCGATTATGCTGTGATGGAGGTCTCATCACACGGTTTAGCGTTAGGGCGCATAGCTGGCGTAGAGTTTGCCTGTGTCGCCTTAACCCAAGTAAGTCGAGATCACTTGGACTTCCACTTGGATGTTGCCGATTACCAAAATACCAAAAAACGCTTGTTCCGAGATTATGTGACTCAAAAACGCGTACTGAATTTAGATGATTCAATTGGTCGCAACTTAGCTGAGGAATCTAATAGTTTTTGTTACAGTCTACAAGACCCAGCGGCAAATCTAGTCTGTCAGTCACTTGAGTTGACGCCACAAGGTTTGCAAGGTTATTTGGATTATCAAAATCAAACCTACCAGTGCAAGACGGGTTTGATGGGGGCTTTTAATGCCGAAAACTTGTTATGTGCCCTCAGTTGTTTAATTGCGCTGGACTTTGAGCTGAAAAATATTCTAATGGGTTTAGTCAACTTGAAACCCGTTACGGGTAGAATGCAACCTATAAAGCTAGAACAAAAACCGATTACTGCAATCGTGGATTATGCCCATACCCCCGATGCGTTGGAGCAAGTCTTGCTAGGGATTCGGTCCCACCTAAATAGGGGGCATTTATGGGTGGTATTTGGTTGTGGTGGTGATCGAGATAAAGGCAAACGCCCATTAATGGGTGAAATTGCAGAGCGCCTTGCTGATCAAGTAATACTGACGAGCGACAACCCGCGTAGTGAAAACCCACAAAGTATTTTGCAGGATATTCAGCAGGGATTAAGTCGGCCAGCCAAACAAATCGAATCCAGACAAGCGGCCATTGAATGGGCATTAAGCCAGGCGCAAGCGGGTGATTTGATTTTAGTCGCCGGTAAAGGGCATGAACAAACGCAAGAAATTAATGGGGTTAAATACCCTTTTAGTGATCAAAAGGTAATCGAACAGTGGCGTCCATAACAACTGAAAACACAACCCACCAGGCCTGGTCCTTAACTAATTTAGCCGAATGGGCGCAGGCACAATTGATAGATGTAACCGGCGACGCAGATCAACGTGTTTGTCAGGGAATTTCGACTGATTCAAGAAGCACTAGGCCTGGTGATTGTTATATTGCGATTAAAGGCGAACGATTCGATGGGCATGCATTTATAGAGCAAGCGATTGCGCAGGGTGCGGTGGCTTTATTAGTCTCTGAACCTGGTAATTACACGGTTCCCAGTTTATTGGTGGCTGACACACGTATTGCATTAGGCTTGATTGCGCGAGGCCATCGTCAAGCACAAAACTTAAATAGTTTGATTGCGGTAACCGGCAGTAATGGCAAAACGACTGTCAAAAGTTTATTGGCACATATATTACAAACTCAAGCCCCGACTTGGGCGACACCGGGTAATTTAAATAATGATTTTGGGGTCCCTAGAACGCTGTTGCAAATCACCGCGCAACACCGTTATGCCGTGATTGAAATGGGCGCAAACCATGTCGGCGAAATTGATTATTTAACGCATTTAGCACAACCAGATGTGGCCCTAATTACCCTAGCCGCTGAAGCTCACCTTGAAGGGTTTGGTAGCTTACAAGGCGTTATTGATACCAAGGGTGAAATTTTTAATGGTTTAAGTGATCAAGGTGTGGGCGTGATTAATACGGATTCGCCCGGCTTTGAGCAGTGGTGTGGAAAATTGGCGACAAAAAAAATCATCACCTTTGGGCGCTCAGATCAAGCCGATATTCGAGTGGTAGGGGGTCAATCGACTCAAAAAGGCATTTCGTTTGAATTGGTGGTTAATGGTGAGTCGCACTCTGTTTGTATGCCGATTATGGGTTTGCACAATGCGATGAATGCCGCCGCCGCTTGTGCAGCTTGCTTGGCGGTAGGTTTAAGTTGGTCGCAAATACAGCCGGGCCTAGAAAGCTTTCAGGGCGTAGCGGGTCGATTGCAAACCTATCAATCGGAGCAAGGCTTGTTAATTGATGATAGTTACAATGCGAACCCCAGCTCGGTTAAAGCTGCGATTGATACCTTGGCGGCGTTACCCGGAAAAACGGTGCTTTGTTTGGGGGCGATGGCTGAGCTGGGCGTTGATGCCAAATTGGCGCATGCGCAAATTGGTATTTATGCACGCCAAAAAGGGGTCGATTATGTGTTCGCTTACGGTAAAGATACTCGTGCGACTTTGGCCGCGTTTAATGCCGATCAACTCCAACCCTTGTCGCACTCTGAAATTAGTGACCAAGTCCAGCTGTTGATTGATACCCATCAGCCCATCGATATTTTAGTTAAAGGGTCGCGAAGCGCGCAAATGGAGCGTGTGGTCGAGAACCTATTAGAGAGGAATCAATATGCTCGTCTATCTTAGTCAATATCTGAGCCAGTATTTTACAGGCTTAACCGTGTTTAACTACATTACGGTGCGAGCGATTATGAGTGTCCTGACCGCACTGATTATTTCGTTTTTAATTGGGCCGGCGATGATTCGTTGGTTAACGCGCTTAAAAGTGGGGCAAAGTATTCGTGAAGATGGCCCGCAAACCCATTTAATTAAA
Organism: Thiomicrospira pelophila DSM 1534; assembly: GCF_000711195.1. Classification (NCBI taxonomy): domain Bacteria; kingdom Pseudomonadati; phylum Pseudomonadota; class Gammaproteobacteria; order Thiotrichales; family Piscirickettsiaceae; genus Thiomicrospira; species Thiomicrospira pelophila. Next base: position 542,688 of record NZ_JOMR01000001.1, read on the forward strand.
GCCGGCACACCAACTATGGGCGGCACGCTTATTTTGTTTTCGGTGAGTTTGGCGATTGTTTTGTGGGGTGACCTAACCAATCATTATTTATTAATCGTCACCTTAACCATGCTGGGTTTTGGTGTGATCGGGTTTATAGATGATTATAAAAAGGTTGTGTTTCGGGATCCAAATGGCATGCGTTCGCGTACCAAGTTTCTGTGGCAAAGCATTATAGGTTTTGGTGCCGCCTATAGTTTTTATGCTATCGGCACTGTACCTGCCGAAACCCAGTTATTAATTCCTTATATGAAAGATACCTATATTTACCTGGGTGCTTGGGTTGTGGTGCTGGCTTATTTGGTGATAGTGGGTAGCTCAAATGCAGTAAATTTAACCGATGGTTTGGATGGCTTGGCGATTATGCCAACGGTGATGGTGGCCGCTGCCTTGGCAGTATTTGCATATTTATCGGGGCACGTAGTGTTTGCCACCTATCTAGACATCCCATATATTCCGGGTGTCGGCGAGCTGACGATTTTGATGGCCGCTTTAGTTGGCGCTGGATTGGGCTTTTTATGGTTCAATGCGCATCCGGCTCAAGTTTTTATGGGCGATGTAGGTTCATTAGCGATTGGCGCCGCACTGGGCGCAACCGCTGTTGCGGTCAGACAAGAAATTGTGTTGTTTATTATGGGCGGTATTTTCGTGATCGAAACTCTGTCGGTCATTCTGCAAGTTGGATCTTATAAAATGCGTGGCAAGCGTGTGTTCTTAATGGCACCGCTACATCATCACTTTGAACAAAAGAATTGGCCAGAATCGCAAATTATTGTGCGTTTCTGGATTATCACTATCGTACTGGTATTAATTGGTTTAGCCAGTTTAAAACTTAGGTAACAAGTGTGGATTTAGTAGCTGGGCTAGGGCAAACAGGACAATCTGTAATGCGGTATTTACAAGCATCGGGTGAGCCGATGTTGGCATTTGATACACGGCCTGATTTTGATATTAGCCAACTCCAAGAAGATTATCCAAAGGTTTTATTTGCTACGGGTGAGCTTCCCAAAGCCTGGCATAAATGGATCACCCGTGTGGTTTTAAGTCCGGGCATATGCAAACGTGACGCCTGGGTGTTAGCGTTACAAGAGCGCGGCGTAGAAGTGGTCGGTGACATTGAATTATTTGCGCGCGCGGTGAGTCAACCAGTGGTCGCGATTACCGGTTCAAATGGCAAAAGCACAGTTACGACATTGGTCGGTGATTTTTTAAGTGCCGCCGGCTATCGAGTCGGCGTGGGCGGTAATATCGGTCGTCCAGCCTTGGACGTATTACTAGACGACTGTGAATGCGATGTATATGTACTGGAGTTGTCCAGCTTCCAGCTTGAAACCACCTACTCACTTCATAGTACAGCCTCTACCGTCCTAAACATTAGCGAAGATCATATGGATCGCTATGCGGGTTTGGATGACTATATTCAGGCTAAAACCATTGTTTATTCAGATACTGAGTTAGCAGTTGTGCCTAAGGGTTATGAGTCGCAGCTTTGGCTGACAAAGCAGTTAAAAAAAGTCTATTTTGGTCTGGAAATGCCACAAGCTGATAACGAGTATGGTGTATTGACGCATGATCAGCAGGCCTGGTTAGGCCGCGGCAACCAGGCCTGGTTGAATTTGAACGAGATCGCCTTAAATGCACCACATCATCAATTAAATGCTTTAGCTGCTATGGCTTTGTGTGAACCCTTTGATCTACCAGTCGGTGTATTTCAACAAGTGTTAGCCAACTTCAGAGGCTTGGCGCATCGAACCCAGCTCGTAGTTGAACACGCTGGTGTGGAGTGGATAGATGACTCTAAAGGCACGAATGTGGGGGCAAGCCTAAGTGCGCTACAAAGCTTAGGGCAACAGGTGTTGCCGGAAGGCCGCATTATTTTATTAGCTGGTGGTGTTGGAAAGGGAGCGGATTTTTCGGATTTAAAACCCGCTATACAAACCTATGCTCGCGCTTTGGTATTGTTTGGACGCGATGCCAATATCATGCATCAAACGCTATCCGACAGTACGGATTGTTATCTGGTAGAAAACTTACAACAAGCCGTTAGACAAGCCCAAAAGCTGGCTAAGCCGGGGGATATTGTGCTGTTATCACCGGCTTGCGCCAGTTTTGACCAGTTCAAAAACTATCAAGACCGCGGTGAACAATTCTCTTTAGAGGTTAAAAAGGCCTTGGGTTTATGAAAGCCTGGCTCGATTCTTTCAAGCAACAGCTGTGGACGGTTGATTACTGGCTATTAGGTTCATTGTTAATGTTAATTTTTTTGGGTCTAACGATGGTTTTATCCAGTTCGTTAGCCATTAGCGAACAGCGCTTTGATCAGTCTACCCATTATTTTGTTCGTCAATCTATTGCGCTCGGCATCGGTTTATTGGGCGCTTTGTTCGTGTTTAAAATCCCCATTCAGTTTTGGCAAACACACCGCGGCAAGTTATTTTTGTTTGGGTTGTTGCTATTAGTTTTGGTGCTGGTTTTTGGTCGAGAAATCAGTGGTTCTAAACGTTGGTTACCTTTGTTGGTGATGAACTTTCAGCCAGCGGAGTTTGTTAAATTGGCCGCGATTGTATTTGTTGCCGGTTATCTTCAACGTCATTTAAATGCAGTAAAGGAAGACTTTAACGTCATTATGCGTTTGTCTTTGCCATTTGGTCTGATGGCACTTCTATTATTATTTCAGCCTGATTACGGTTCTACTTTATTAATTGCGGCGGTTGTAACCGCGATGTTATTAATTTCCGGTGCGCCATGGCGTTACTTTGTTTTAACTATAATGCCGGTTGTGATTTTGTTGAGTTTGTTGGTACTCTATTCACCTTATCGTATGGCGAGAGTGGTCAGCTTTTTAGACCCTTGGCAAGACCCTTATGGTGCGGGTTATCAGTTAACCCAAGCTTTAATTGCATCCGGTTCGGGTGGTTGGTTTGGGGCTGGGTTGGGAGCGAGTGTACAAAAACTATTGTATTTGCCGGATGCGCATACCGACTTTTTGTTCTCAATATTTGCTGAAGAATTTGGCTTTATCGGTGTGCTAGGTTTATTGATCTTGTATGGTTTTTTTATATACCGTATGTTTCGAGTCGCGCGCCGTTCTTGGACACCTGATCAACAGTTCTCGGCCTTACTGGTATATGGTGTTGCCACTTGGGTGGCCTTGCAGGTGATGATTAACTTAGGCGTAAATTTGGGCTTACTACCAACCAAGGGACTTACTTTGCCGTTTATGAGTTATGGTGGCAGTAGCGTTATGATGCTATGCATTGCCATGGCATTAGTGTTTAGAGTCGATTATGAACAACGCAAAACTGAAAGATTAGGAGTTACGCATGCCGCAGAATAAGCAATTAAGCCACATTGTTATTATGGCGGGTGGCACCGGTGGGCATGTGTTTCCAGGGATCGCATTAGCGGAGGCGTTTGCGCAAAAAGGCATTACTACACATTGGTTGGGCACGCAAGGCGGATTAGAGGCGAACTGGGTCGAGCAAGCCGGCTTACCTTTTTCAGCCATTAGTATTAAAGGCTTGCGTGGTAATGGATTAAAAGGTTGGTTGATGGCGCCGATAAATATTTGGCGCGCGTTTATTCAAGCACGCAGAATACTAAAGCAACAAGCACCAGACCTGGTGATCGGCATGGGCGGTTTTGTCTGCGGGCCAGGTGGCCTTGCCGCGCGTTCACTAGGAATTGATTTATATCTACACGAGCAAAATGCGATTGCCGGCTTAACCAATAGGCTTCTATTGCCTTTTGCAAAGCGGGTATTTTGTGGGTTTGAGCCGCAAAACTTGTCCTCAAATAAATTAGAGGTGATTGGTAATCCGGTTAGAGCGAGTATTGAAACTGTGCCACCACTTGAGGCGAATCAACCCTCTAAAATACTCGTTATTGGCGGTAGTCGTGGCGCCCAAGCTTTAAATCAAGCTTTGCCTGCTGCATTGGCTTTAATCCCTGAAGCTCAGCGGCCATCGGTGCTTCATCAAACCGGCAAAAATAGTGTCGAATCAACGCGTCAAGCCTACCAGCAAGTCGGAGTTGAGGCGCAAGTTGAAGCGTTTATTGAAGATATGGCTTTGGCTTACCGACAGGCTAGCTTGGTGGTGGCACGTTCAGGGGCGTTAACGATAGCGGAGTTAATGGCAAGTGCTCGCCCCGCAATATTGGTGCCTTTTCCCTACGCGGTTGATGACCATCAGACGGCGAATGCGCAAGTTATGCAAGATCTTCAGGCGGGCAGTGTAATCCAGCAAGCAGATTTAACGCCGAGCCGTTTAGCGGAACAAATTCAATCTTGGTTAGAAGAAGGTGTAAGTGTTCAGGCCTCTCAAAATTTACGTCAACAAGCCTGTTTGGGTGCAGCAAATGCGTTGGTTGAGCGAGTAATGGACATACAGAAAAAAACTTAGACGGGGAAAGATGTTGGTCCGCTCACCAGGACTCGAACCTGGAGTTGCCGCTTAGGAGGCAGCCGTTTTATCCTGTTAAACTATAAGCGGTTTGCGAGCCCGCATTTTAGCAGGTTTTAAATTTTATGCCAAAACACATATGCCTATATCTCTGGGCTTGGTACTGTTTTTGCTATAAGAATCAACACATATTACTCAAATTTTGGGATAACGTTCATGGGCAAGTTTTTACAGAAGCTAACAATAAAACAAAAAATGCGTTTTGGGTTTGGCGTGATTTGGTTGGTTTTGGCGATTATTACGATTCAGGCGGCCTTCAATCTGTCAGTTGTGCGTATTAACGTTAAAGATGTAGTGGAAAATAAACAGCCGATAGCCTTAGCCTCAAATCAGTTGATTATAAATCTCGAAAAAAGCATGAACGCTTTGAGTGTTTATATGTTGACTGGTAATGAGGATACATTGAGCGGTTATCAGCAAAGCTATGCAGAATCGAGTGAGATCTTAGCCGAACTGGAGGAACGTTTAGCTGAAAAAGGTTATCAGGACAGTCGTGAGTATCTTAAGCAAGTGCGTTTAAATATGGCGAAATTGCCAGCGTACATTGAAGCGATCAAGCATCTGCAAAAAAACCGTAATGAGCAGTATCCAGCGTTTAAGTACGTAAGTGAAAATTTAGCCGGTTTAGCCAATACCATTCAGTTTTCCATTTCTACCATGGTGGCATCTGAGTTAAATGAACTGGACGCTGAGCGTCGCGTTTTGTTGGAAGATTTGTTAGCCTTGCAAAATAACTGGTTAAACGTGTTGAGCAGTGTGCGGGGGTATGTTGCGTTTCGTTCTTCCGATATGGCGGATAATACAGAGATGTATTTGAATGTGTCTGAACAGTTAATAGATCGTATTGCTCAACAAACGGCGATTGAACTGACCATCGAAGAAGAAGATGCCTTGCCTACCATTATGGATGCGTTCGCCACTTATCGTCAAAACTATATGACCTTAAAAACGATTCATGAAGGCGAGAAATGGCGAATGGATACTTGGATGATGGACAATGAGATTAAACCATTATTTGAGTCATTAGAACGTGATTTAGCGTTGGTTTCGGATACCGCTGTAAAAGAAATGGTTGATATGAGTGACCAGGTTGTCAGTAGCAGTCTGAATAACATCTTTTTATTGCTCGCTTTATCCATTTTTGGTCAAGTAATGGGGATGATTATTTCTAAACGAGTGACAAATGCGGTTGTCGGGCCGGTTAATAATGCAACTTTAGCGATGAAAGATATGGCACAGGGCGAAGGTGATTTAACCAGTCGCTTGCCAGTGCGTGGTCGAGATGAATTAGCTCAGCTATCGAGTTATTTCAACGTCTTTGTAGAACGTATTCAGCAGATGCTACAAGAACTCACCTTTACAGTTGAAGAATTAGAGCGCTCATCCACTGAATTGCTTGATGTTACCCAGTCCACTAAAAAAGGTTCAGATCAACAACTCAAAGCGACGGCAGAATTGACCGCCTCGGTAGGCGAAATGACAACCAAAGCAAAAACCGTTGAAGATCACTCACGCAATGCGTCGCGAGCTACAGAACAAGCGACTTCGCGTGTTAAGCAAGGCAGTCAAGTGGTTTCTGGCGCAAATGTAGCCATCCAGTCCTTATCGGATGGGATGCATGAAATGACTACCGCGGTTAATCAGCTTAATCAGGATTCCAAGTCGATTGGCCAAGTCGTGAGCGTGATTCGTGACATTGCAGAACAGACCAACCTATTGGCCTTAAATGCCGCAATTGAAGCGGCGCGTGCGGGTGAACATGGGAGAGGGTTTGCTGTGGTGGCGGATGAGGTGCGTGGTTTGGCGCAGCGTACGCAAGAATCGACCTTAGAAATAGAGCGCATTATCGAGAAAATTCGAGGCGCAACCAAGCAAACCGTGAAAGTAGTATCCGCCGGAGAGGAAAGTTCAAAAACAAGCTGTGAAGCCATACAGCGTGCCCAGCAAGAGTTGGCACCGGTCGTGGTGTTGATGGACGATATCAGTAAAATGAGTGAACAGATGTTTAATGCCGCTGAATCTCAGTCGAGCTTAGCGCATGAAGTTAATCAACATATTAGCCAAATTCATGCGGTTAGTGAATCTACGGCACGCGAGGCTCTAAATACCGAAAAGGCCGGTCATCAAATGCAGGCCTTAGCTGATCGATTAGAGAAATTAGTTCATCAATTTAAAATTTAATAGGTGATCGCTTATTAAGCTGAACACGAGAAGCTATGCGCAAAAAGTCTTAGTTATTGAAGACCAAAAAGCCATGGCGATGTTGCTGAAATCCCGCATTGAAGTGCGCTTTTCAGTCGAGGTGTTATTGGCTCATGACCTAGCTCAAACCCAGCAGTTTCTGGATGACTATGAAGGTCAAATAATGGTTGCATTAAGTGATCTTAATTTACCGGATGTGCCTAATGGTGAGTCGATCGGGTTATTAAAACAATATGGCATCACAACCGTAGTATTGACGGCAAGTTATGATGAAGCACTTCGCAAACGTGTTTTTCAGGAACGCGTAGCGGATTATGTTCTCAAAGAAGGAGCCGGTGCAATTGAGTATGTCTTGCGTATACTTAATTTGCTTTTGACAAATGATCAGCGTGAAATATGGTTAGCCAACATCTCGGATCGAATGGCACGAAAACTCGGTGGCTTATTAAGTATCCAACGTTTTAAAGTAAGGGTTTTTGATCAGCACAAAGAGTTGGAAGCTGAATTAGCTTTGTCGAAGCCAAATTTATTACTTATGGGGCAAGCCAAACAACAGAATGTTTGGCTCCAAGTTTTATCAGAAACACGGGCAATATTTGCCTTTTATGAATTACCGATTCTGGCCTGCATTGAAACCGAATCCGACATTAATAGCGCACTAAAATATATGAAATATGGTGCAACCGACTATATTGTTCAGCCTTTCAGTATCGAAGAGTTTTACACGCGGATAAGCCAAAATATTGAACAGCAGCAAGCCTACCAAGACATAAAACATATTTCGCAAACAGATGCCCTAAGCGGTTTATATAATCGACGTTATTGTTTAGATGTAGGTGAAAACCAATATCCTCAATGGCGCATTTCGGGTTCGGAGGTCTTTGCTTTGTTGGTGGATATTGATTTCTGCAAGCGTATCAATGATCATTATGGTCATCCAAAAGGGGATGAAGCGATCGTGTTTGTCGCGGATCAACTTAAACAGCATTTTTCTGACAAGGTGGTCGCCAGATTTGGAGGCGAAGAATTCTTAGTTTTGGGAGAGACTGACAATAGTTATGAAGTTTTGGTCAAGGCTGAAAGCTTTAGAAAAGCAATAGAAGTGGAATCAACCAAGCAAGTTGGCGTCAGCTTTAGTTGTAGCATTGGCGTCGTTTTTAACGCAGATAGTTTTGAGAAATTGGTGGCTCAGGCTGACCAAAAACTCTATGAAGCAAAAGAGCAGGGGCGTAATCAAATCTGCCATAAGTTTGAGCGTTTGCAGACGGCTTAATCTTTCTCAAAAAATAACCCTGTGCTAAACTGATATTTAAATAAAGTTTTCATTGGTGGGTTTAACTCATGGATAGCGTCGGCCAATCATTATATTCAAGTCCAAGTTGGGCGGGAGCCACTCAAGGTGTGTTGCCTTCGCAACCGTCTCAACGCATTGTGATTCCAACGAACGCAACCAGTAGTGAATCAAGCCCTACAACTCAAACCACCAGGCCTGGTGGTTCAGAACCAACTAATTCGCGCCCACAAAATTCGGTTGAATCAAATCGTGCGTCAAGTCAAGCCGACTCTTATGCCGATGTTTCATTAGAGCAACGTCAGCAAGAGCAAGCCGTTCAACAAGTATTGTCTCAGTTACGCGCGCGTGATCAAGAAGTGCGTACGCATGAGCAGGCCCATTTATCTGCCGCTGGTCAATATGCCACCAGTGGCATTAAATACAGTTATCAAACCGGCCCCGATGGACAGCGCTATGCGGTAGGTGGTTCAGTGGGTATTGATACTTCACCCGTGGCCGGTGATCCAGAAGCGACATTACAAAAAGCACGAGTCGTTCAACGTGCCGCTTTAGCACCGGCGGAACCATCGGGTCAAGACATGAAGGTTGCCGCTCAAGCCTCACAAATGATGATGCAGGCTCAACTTGAAATACAGGTACAACAAACTGAAAGTGCGCAAACCGAAAGTAACGAAGTCGACAACGAAAATGAATTAAATTCATCCTCACTCGACGATTCACGAGCACCGGCTAGTATACAGAACCGAGAAATACCTAATACGGATGAAACTGAAACGTTAAGTCAGACTCAAACTGTGGCAATGAACGCAGATCGGAATGAATTTGAGATTAGAATGAGTATGCAGCCTCAGTTATCTGATATGTTTGCTATTAGTGCCTAACGGCACAATTTTATCGTGCCGATTAGTAGCGTTGCAGATAATGAAATCTTCTTAAAGAGCAGGGCAAAAGGTATCTTGCATTGCACCTAATAAGTTAATGATTTCTTTGTCAGCAACTTTGCACAAAATTTTACTGCCTTCTCTGCGTGAGCTCACAATTCCTTTCTCACGCAAAATATCAATATGTTGGGACACGTTGCTTTGAGTTGTGCCCACCTTCGCCACAATATCCATCACAGGCATTTCACCGTCGCCAATGACACAGAGTATTTTTAAGCGCAGAGGATGCCCCATTGCCTTCAGAGCTTTTGATGCTTTTAAGATGTTGTCTTCTTTCATTTCAAAGAGGTTTAAATCGCTCATTCTGCAATAGGCCTTATTTCGTTGGATTAAGTTGTTAATTAAATTCTAATTGAAAACGAGGTCTCATGTCACCTAAACTTAATTTATAATGTAATAAAATTGCGATTAGTCATGTGGGCTAATCGAGGTGCTCATTTATAAAGCCACAGAGAATCTGGAGTGTTTGGTGAATAAAATAACCTATATGAAAAAAACCCTTTGGGTGTTTACAGGCACGCTACTTGGGGCGATGCTAGTATTCGGTAGCAATGTCATGGCTGAAAAGCAAGCCGAATCTCAAGTGGTTTCCCTGCCGATTGAAGAGTTACGTGCATTCGTTGAGGTATTTGATCGCATTTCATCCAGCTATGTCGAAGAGATTGAAGATGAAAAGCTGCTCGAAAACGCGATCAGTGGCATGCTGTCCGAGCTAGATCCTCATTCGGCTTATTTACCCGCTGAACATTTTGAAAAAGTCGAAGAACAAACCCGTGGCGAATTCGGTGGCTTGGGTATGGAGGTCGGCTTAGAAGATGGCTTTGTAAAGGTGATTGCACCGATTGATGATACTCCAGCTCAACGTGCAGGTATCAAAGCGGGCGACTTAATTATTAAACTTGATGACAAACCAGTTAAAGGCATGAGCTTAACCGATGCGGTTGAGTTAATGCGTGGTGAACCTGGTAGTAAGATTGTGTTAACGATTATGCGTGAAGGTGAACGTGAGCCATTTGAGAAAGAACTCACGCGCGCGGTGGTTAAAGTAAAAAGTGTGCGCCAACGTTTGTTAGCTAAAGACATTGGCTATGTTCGTATTAGTCAGTTCCAAGTAAGAACGGGTCGCGATCTGGCTTCTGCAATTCAAGAGCTGGAAAAAGAAAACCAAGCGAATTTAGCCGGTCTGGTACTTGATTTGCGTAACAACCCGGGTGGGGTGTTAAATGCATCAGTTGATGTATCGGATGTGTTTTTGGATGAAGGTTTGATTGTTTATACAGAAGGGCGCATTCAGAACTCTAAGATGCGTTTTGAAGCCAAAAAAGGTGACTTATTGCGTGGTATGCCTATCGTTGTTTTAGTCAACGAAGGTTCCGCTTCCGCCTCAGAGATTGTCGCTGGAGCGATGCAAGATCATGGTCGTGCTTTGATCGTAGGGCGTAAGACTTTTGGTAAAGGCTCGGTTCAAACTTTGTTGCCGCTTAATAATGGTGCTGCGATCAAGTTAACCACCGCGCTTTATTACACGCCATCAGGTCGCTCTATTCAGGCGGACGGTATTAAACCGGATATTGAAATTGATATGGTTAAGGTCGAACGTATAGAGGCGGGTAAGATTGGTCGCGTAAATGAAGCCAGTTTAGCAGGACACTTGAGTAATGGCAGTAAATCAGACGGTGAAGAAGTACTGCTGGTAGAAGATGAAAGTGTCAGTTTATTGTCGGACGATTACGAACTGCATGAGGCGTTGAATTTGTTGAAAAGCATGATGTTTATCAGCAAATCAGCGAGCAAGTAATGATTAGGGTATTGGTGCCGTTAGCTCAAGGTTGTGAAGAGCTAGAAGCGGTGACCATTATTGACATATTAGTGCGAGCTGAAATTGAAGTTGTGACGGCGAGTTTAGATGATCAACATATGATTCACTGCTCGCGCGGTGTCGTGTTACAGGCAAAAACGAGTTTGTCTGAGGTACTCAACCAAGCTTTCGATATGGTGGTCTTGCCCGGCGGACAACCCGGATCAGATAACTTGGCTGCCGATGAGCGTTTGCTTGAATTGTTGCGTGCCACCGTAAAATCTGGTGGTATAAGTGCTGCAATTTGCGCGGCTCCCAAAGCGTTAAAAGCCGCCGGATTATTGGACGGATTAAAAGCCACCAGTTATCCGGGTGTGCTGGATAAGCATCCTGCCCAGAATATGATTTATGTGAATGAAATAGTGGTGGATTCAGGCTCTATTGTCACGTCTAGAGGTCCTGGTACTGCAATGGACTTTGCTTTGCATTTGATCGAGCGTTTAAAAGGCATTGAATCTCGGACGAAAGTAGAAGCCGCTTTAGTGAGACCATAATCGTTAAGAGTAGGTTGTCTAAAAATTAGTGTATTTATTAGTGTAGTGTTTTATCTAGCATCGCTTTAATTTGTTGCGCAAGGAGCTTGGCGGCCTCAGGGCTAATACTGGGTAATTTCAAATTACGTTTGCTCTCAGCTTGCGCGATGCATTCTAGTAAACGTTTAATTTCTTTTTGCGTATCCGACTCTATTCCCATCGAACTATTCCTGAAGCTTTTCTAAATTAAGCGATGTGAAGCTGACTTCATCAGCTGGTTGCGGGCGCGATAATAAGTAACCTTGACCCTCGTCACAACCAAGCTCGCGCAATAGAGTTAACTGTTGTGGTGTTTCAATTCCTTCGGCTAGTACTTTTAAGCCTAAGCTGTGCCCCATGGTGATAATCGCGTTGACGATCGAATAGGATTCTGAATTGTAAGTTAGATCGCGCACAAAGCTTTGGTCAATTTTAATCCGGTCTACATTCAAATGTTTGATATAGGCCAATGAACTGTAGCCCGTGCCAAAATCATCTATAGAAATCTCTAGGCCTTTCTTTTGCAAAATACTTAAGGCTTGATTGTCCTCACTTAAATGATCCAGTAACAAACTTTCTGTAATTTCCAAATCAAGCTGATTGGGCTTAAGGTCATTTATCTCGAGATGCTTCTTAACTTGCTGTGTAAAGCCTTTTTCGTTTAGTTGAGCACTTGATACGTTGATTGCTACTCGTTTGAGTGGATTGTTTGATTTTTGCCATATACTGAGTTGTGCGAGGGCCGTTTCAAGTACAAAACCACCGATGGCATTGATTAGACCAAACTTTTCGGCGAGGGGGATAAACTCCCCGGGAGGCACCATTTGATCGTCTTTTTTCCAGCGTATAAGCGCTTCAGCGCCGGTCACTTCCAATGTGTTGAGTTGGTATTGTGGTTGGTAAACAACAAAAAACTCACGATTGACTAGTGCTTGATGCAGATTGATTTCAGTTTGGTAAAGATAGTGGATATGTTCATTCATCTTATCGGAGAACAAACAGTAGCCATTTTTACCCTGCTCTTTAGCTTTGTACATGGAAAAATCAGCATGGCGCATCAGGTCTTCTAGGCTGTTGCCATCTTTAGGATAGGTGGCGATTCCAATGCTACAGCCTAGTGTTTGAGATTGGTTATTGGTTTGATAAAGCTGTTTGATCGAATCAATTAACTGATTGGCAAGTTTACCGAGCATCAGTTCATCACAGCTTCGACAAATGATGGCAAACTCATCACCGCCTAGGCGCGCAACTAAATGATTATTGTCTTCTGGTAAATGGGACTGGATGATTTGGGCGACTTGCGTAAGCACTTGATCACCAGCCTCATGTCCTTGGGTGTCGTTTACCCATTTAAAGTTGTCTAGGTCTAGAAAGAATAAAGCAAAAGCTTGGTTTTTGTCTTGATTGATCCAGTTAGTAACGGTTTTTTGGAATAGGTTACGGTTGGGTAGCTGAGTGACTAGGTCATAGTTGGCTAGGCTTTCGAGTTCTTTTTGTGTCTGCTTGAGATGCGTTACATCGGTTAATAAGAAGGATAGGTAGGTATTGTCGAGACGAATGTCTTCAATTTGATGCACATCAATTAAATAATGTCGATTCAGGTCTGAGTTTAGACAGCCTTCTTGTCGAGCGTACCCCTCCTGGATAACATCCGAAAATAAGCGATCGATATCGATATCGACAAAAAGTTGTGGCAGCAGGGTCCAAATGTCGGTTTGTCGATCTAACTGAAAGGGTTTAACCAACGCATTATATTTAATATTTGTTTTGACCAGTTTGCCCTGTTCGGTGGTGATCGCAATTGATTCATGAATGTTTTGTAAAATGGCACTATCGAGCACGATTTCTTTGGTACGTTCGGTCACCTTTTGTTCCAACTCAGCCTGGAAGTCTTGTTGAATACGTTGTGCCTGACGGAGTTTTTTTAATGTGTAGACGCTAATTAGGGTAATTAATATAAAGAAGCTGATCAGCATAAAAATCCACAGATTTTTAATCACAGCGACATCATGATCTACCATTTGACGCGACTCTTTAAGTTGAACGTCTTTAATGCCGTAAAGCGTTTGGAAGAGTTGAATGGCTTTTTCTTGAATCGGTAGGGTTTCTAAAACCAATAAATCCAATGCCGCATCCTGTTGTTGGTTTAGAATTAGCGACATAACGCGGTTTTGTAAGTCACGGTTTAAGGTGGTTTCAGCTAATAGCTGATTGAGCAACCGTTTTTCTTCGTCATTGGTTTCCAGAGTTTGATATTTTTGTAGAGCAAGCATGATTTTGCCAGCTCGGTCATAAAGCTGCATTTGGTAATAGTCGAGCTCAAACGGGTCTTTAGCGGTCACCATTTGGAGTAGCAGAATGCTGCGGTCGCGCGCATTTTGGTAGAGTTTTTCGACCAGTTCTTTTTGTTGAAATTGTTGGTCTAGTTTGGCAATCGATTGCTGAATGCGGTGTTCAAAACTAAAGGCTAACAAGCTGGTGGCTAAAGCGAGTGTGCAAATTAATACATAGCCAAGCGCGACATAAAAAGTAGTGTTTTTAGCGGGTTTATTCACAATGATCCAGTTAATTGATAGCAGATAGTAAGCTAGCGCTTATTATGGTGTCTTTTAGGATGACTCACAAATAAATATTAGTGATAGGGTTAGAAACGAAGAGGTTGGCAGAATGATGGGATTATCTATCGCGTTTTGGCGGAATGTTTTCGCACGATTTTGGCGAAAGCAAGGAACCGAAGCGGTCGCGATTTTAGCTTATACCAGTTTAATTGGCTTGGTGCCGATGCTGGCGGTTATGTTAAGTTTGTTTTCGACTTCAAGCTGGTTTGAACCTTTCCAGCAACTGGTGATGCAACAGGTTGTGACTTATTTAATGCCGGATTCGCAACCAGTTATTCAGCAGTCGCTATTTGGTTTTGCTGAACAAGCTGCGCGTTTAACAGCACCAGGCCTGGTGGTGATGTTTGTGACAGCGTTAATTTTGCTGTGGACGATAGATCAAAAAATAAACACCATGTGGAGCAATCGATATCAACGTCGCTGGTGGGTGAGTTTATTGCATTATCTGGGTATCAGTTTATTCGGCCCGATTTTATTAGGCTTGAGTTTGTTAATTAGCGCGTATTTATTAGCCAGTCCTTGGCTAGGCTTTGTGTCGCAACCGATTTTGAACTTGAACCAGTTTTTGAATTTGTTGCCTTTGTTGTTTAGTGCGGTGGGTTTTATGATGTTGTATCGGTTCGTGCCGGTGGCTAAGGTAAGCTTAAGTCAGGCCTGGTGGGTGGGTTTGATGGCCGCCATTCAAATGGAAATATTAAAGCTGGGCTTTAGTTGGTATGTGAGTGCCTTTCCGACTTATGATTTGGTGTATGGTGCGATGGCAGCCGTGCCTTTGTTTCTACTATGGCTTTATTTGATTTGGTTTATTGTGATTTGGAATGCGGCGGTATTGGCGGAGTTAACCAAGCAAAAACGACTTGAGAAGGTTGGACAATAGATAAACAAGGTGGGATGCACCCACCTTTATAGGGTGTTATGCCTTTGCGTTTCGTGCGGATTGAATTTCGCGCGCGGCCGCTAATAAGGCTAAGCGAGCTACCACACCGTACGCATAGAAACGGTTCGGTTCGGCATCTGGGGTTTGACTTTGATCGGGCAGTACACCGGATTGCTGGAACGCCATAGGCTCGAAATGCATGCCGGGGGAGTTTAAGTTGTCGGTGGCGGTTTTGCCGGTATGAATGCGATAGAAACCACCAATCACGTGATTGTGAATCATGTAAACCACCGGTTCGGCCACGGCTTCTTCTAGTTTTTCAAATGTATACACGCCTTCTTGTACTAGCATTTTATCTACGGCTAAGCCTTCTTTGGCCGAGGTCATTTTGTTACGTTGTTTGCGGTTGAGGTTTAATACATCTTCTGCATTTTTAACCGACATAATCGCCATGCCATAAGTACCACTGTCGGATTTGATGATTACAAAAGGTTTACAATCAATATCGTGTTCGTGGTAATAATTGGCGGTATTCTCTAGTACCTTATTAACGGTTTTAGCCATTTGCTCGAGGCCGCTGCCATCTTTAAAGTTAATTGGGCCACATTGAATGGATTCGGGGGTAATTAACCAAGGATCAATATCTACCAGTTCCGCAAAGCTTTTGGCGACATCGGCATAGTGGTTGAAATGTTGTGTTTTGTAACGCGTCGCCCAACCCAAATCTAATGGGGGGAGTAAGGTTTGATCAATATTTTCTAAGATCGCGGGGCGGCCAGAAGATAAGTCATTATTTAATAATACGGCACATGGAAAAAACGATTCCACCCCAACACGCTCACCTTGACGAGTAAGCGGTTTAAGTACCAAGGTTTTACCCGATGGCAATTCAATTGGAGTGGTCTCTGTCACATCTGGATTAATCGAGCCAATATGAACCTCATACCCCGCACTTTCAATGATTTCTTTGAGTGTGCACACGTTTTCCAAATAGAACATATTGCGCGTGTGATTTTCCGGAATAATCAACACGCCATCGGTAATCGGGCAGGCCTGGGTAATCGCATTTTGAGTGGCTTGCACGGCTAAGGGGCGCAAGTCTGGGTGCAGGTTGTTAAAACCAGCTGGAAACAGGTTGGTGTCGACGGGCGCGAGTTTGTAACCGGCGTTACGTAAGTCAACCGAGGCGTAAAAGGGCGCGGGGGTTTCACGAAATTGTTGGCGAAACCAGCTTTCGATGGCGGAGCTGTGATCAAGAAAGTGAGCCTCGAGTTCAAGCAAGGGACCTTTTAATGCGGTTTTAAGATTTGGAACTTTATAAGAATGCGGCATAGTCTAGAACTCGGTTTCAATTGTTTTATTAGAAAATAGCATTATAGCAAAGCGCTAGCCGGATAATAAATATCCGACTAAACTTGTCGGTTTTATTGAGAATATTCAAGGCGTGTTTAGATCGCCCCACTGTGCTTGAAGCAGGCTTAATACTACTGGTGCCGCAGTTTCGGTGCGCAATACGCGTGGACCTAAGCGCACAGGGGTTAAGCCTTGAGTTTTGGCCTGTTCGACTTCGGCTTCGCTTAAACCGCCTTCGGGGCCAATTAATAAAGCCAGTGCGCTGGTTTGGGGTTGTTCAGGTGTGAATGTCATCAAGGTTTGTTGCGCATAAGGATCCAGCACCAGGCCTGGTTGTTGGGGGTGATCGGCAAACCAGTCATTTAGTGTAATAAACGGATGCACGATCGGCACTACACAGCGCCCGGACTGTTCACACGCGCTTACCACTAAGGCTTGCCATTGTTGGCGGCGTTTTTCGGCTTTTTGGGGATCTAATCGAACTTCGCATCGCTCGCTAAAAACCGGCTGAATCGCGCTTACGCCGAGTTCGACGGATTTCTGTAGGCTATAGTCCATGCGTTCGCCGCGCGAAATACCTTGTACTAATAAGGTGTTGAGTGGCGATTCGGTTTTAGGCTGTTGAATGTCTCCCAGGGTCACTTGAGCTTCGCGTTTGTTGAGAACATGCAATTGAGCTTGTGCCTGATGCCCTTCGCCATCAAATACTTCAAGTGGATGCTCAGCTTTTAAACGCAACACAGTTAAGGCGTAGTGAACCTGCTCTTTGGTTAAATCCAATATCTGACCGGATTGATAGTCACCCGGTAAATAAAGCCTTGGAATACGCATGCTGGTCGAGCTTAAAGCTGTAAATGATCTTGGCGCCAGTTTAAGTCGCGCACAATATCAAAGGTGGGCTGAGTTCGGTTCATGCTGTAAAAATGTAGACCTGGTGCACCTTGATCTAACAACCTTTGACACATGCGCGTGACATATTCTTGGCCAAAAGCACGCAAGCTTTCGGTATCCTCGTCAAAGCTTTCCAGGCGACATTTTAACCAACGTGGCACTTCAGCCCCACACATGGCGGAGAAACGAATTAACTGTTCGTAGTTGGTGATCGGCATGATGCCCGGTACGATGGGTAGATCAATGCCGGCCTTTTCGCAACTATCTATAAAGTAGAAGTAACTGTCGGCGTTAAAGAAGTACTGGGTAATAGCCGCATCAGCGCCTTGCTCGACTTTGTGTTTAAAGTGTTTAATGCCTTGGTCACAGTTACGTGCTTGTGGATGGGTTTCCGGATAGGCGGCCACTTCGAGCTTAAACTGATCGCCAGTTTCTTGACGAATGAACGCGATTAAGTCGGCCGCATATTTAAACTCACCTGGATCCATCATGCCGGATGGCATATCGCCACGTAATGCCACAATACGTTTGATGCCTAGGTCTTGATAGGTTTTTAAAAGGGCACGAATGCTATCTTGGCTGGCGCCAATACAAGTCAGGTGTGGAACGGCATCAAACGCGGTATTGGTTTGAATGTGTTTAACCGTTTCTAGTGTCTTGTCTTGAGTGGTACCGCCGGCGCCGTAAGTGACCGAGATATATTCCGGGTTAATCGGTGCCAGCTCATCAATCACCTGATTCAGTTTTAATGAACCTTCCGGCGTGCGGGGCGGGAAGCACTCTAGGCTTAAACCCTGAGGGTATTTTTGTTGTGATTTCATTCTAAAATCCTTATTGCGTGCGTTCCACCACAGAGATATGAAGTCACGAAGTGGGTGATGACATCCTGGTTTTTACTTCGTGTCTTGGTGTGTTTATGGTTCAAAAATTTACAAACCCGCGTCAGCGCGTAACGCCGCGGCTTTGTCGGTTTTTTCCCAAGTAAATTCAGGCAATTCGCGACCAAAATGACCGTAAGAGGCGGTTTTTTGGTAAATCGGGCGGTATAAGTCCAACATCGCAATTAAGCCTTTGGGACGCAAATCAAAATGCTCACGTACCAATTGTTCAATACGCTCAATGTTGATTTTTTCAGTGCCAAAGGTGTCAATGCTAATTGACGTGGGTTGCGCCACACCTATCGCATAAGAAACTTGAATTTCACACTTGTCCGCTAAGCCGGCGGCGACAATGTTTTTGGCGACATAACGACCAGCATAAGCGGCTGAACGGTCAACTTTGGATGGATCTTTACCTGAGAAAGCACCGCCGCCATGGCGCGCCATGCCTCCGTATGTATCGACAATGATTTTACGTCCAGTTAAACCCGCATCCCCCACGGGTCCACCAATCACAAAACGCCCAGTTGGGTTGATGTGAAATTGGGTGTCTTTGTGCAACCATTCGGATGGTAAGGTAGGCTTGATAATGCAATCCATCACCGCTTCACGCAAAGCCGTGTTTTCAATGTCCGGCGCATGCTGGGTGGATAAAACAACCGCGTCAATCGCTACCGGTTGGCCGTTTTCATAACGTAAGGTCACCTGACTTTTCGCATCTGGGCGTAACCAAGGCAACTCACCGGATTTGCGTACTTGTGCTTGGCGTTCCATCAAACGGTGCGCATAATAAATTGGTGCCGGCATGAGGACATCGGTTTCATTGCTGGCGTAACCAAACATTAAACCTTGGTCGCCCGCGCCTTGTTCGTGATCGTCAAACTCATCAACCCCCATCGCAATTTCGGCAGATTGTTTACCGATGGCGGTTAGCACGGCACAGGTGTCGCCATCAAAACCTAGGTCGGCGCTATCATAGCCAATGTCTTTGACGACCTTGCGCACGAGCTCTTCTTGGTCAACCCAAGCACTGGTGGTGATCTCACCACCGATTAATACCATGCCAGTTTTAACGAAGGTTTCGCAAGCAACACGCGCACGCGGGTCTTGTTGCATAATCGCATCCAACATGGCGTCAGAAATTTGGTCGGCAATTTTATCTGGATGGCCTTCGGAAACAGATTCAGAAGTAAAGACAGTGGTAGTCATGTGTGCAACCTCGCATTCAAAAAAACAAAAGAGAGGTACGGAAAGAGGCGGGAACACTCCTCGCTTTAGCCGTACTTATTTAACGCGCCCGCAAGCTGATAATCAAATCGGCGCAAGTCAATATTATGGCAGAAATTTTAGACCTGTCAAATTAATGCCACGCAGACCAGGCCTGGTGGTCTTGACCACTGAAGCGCTTTAGTCTAATTTGGTGGCTATTTATAATGAAAAGAATTGAGACTTCAAATACTAGGAGAGAATAATGGTGAGTTTAACGACACCGGTATGTGATTTTGATCAACAGGCGGTCGACTTTGCTTTGCCGGGTGTGGATGGTCAGACTTGGACGTTGGAAAAAGCTAAAGGGCCAAATGGATTGTTGATTATGTTTATTTGTAATCATTGTCCTTATGTCAAAGCGATTCAAGCGCGTTTGGTGCGAGATTGTGCCGAACTGAAAGCCTTGGGTGTTAACAGTATTGCGATTATGTCGAATGACCCAAATGAGTACGCCGAAGATTCTTTTGAAAACATGAAAGCAGTTTCGGAAAAATGGCAGTTTCCTTTTCCGTATGTATTGGATGAAACTCAAGCCATTGCTAAGGCTTACGGCGCGGTTTGTACGCCTGATTTCTTTGGCTACAATTCGGATTTGAAGCTGCAATATCGGGGTCGTTTGGATGAATCGCGTAAAGAGGCTGCCGCCGAGAATGTACGACGTGATTTGTTTGAGGCCATGAAACAAGTTGCCCAAACCGGTCAAGGACCATTAGAGCAAATCCCAAGTATGGGTTGCTCGATTAAGTGGAAAGAGTAGGTTTGAGTTTGCCGCTGAGACACCGAGTAGTAATTGCATATAAATCAATTAATAAAAACTTCGTGTCTCGGTAGTTTAAGAGCTAAGGCATCCAAGCTTTAAGTTGGTCCAAGCGGGTCTGCAGTTCGGCTTGTGTGTTGGCGACCACATTAATATGGCCGAGCTTGCGGCCGGGGCGTTCGGCTTTGTCATACAAATGCAAAAATGCGTTTGGCATATTCAAGACGGTTTTAATATCGCCATGTTGACCAATAATATTGACCATCGCGGCAAAAGATTGACGTGGCGTGGTTGCGCCGAGTGGTAAGTTTGTAATGGCGCGAATATGGTTTTCAAATTGTGAGGTTTGCGCACCGTCCATTGTCCAGTGACCCGAGTTATGAACACGTGGCGCCATTTCATTCACCACCAGACCGGTTTCAGTTTCAAAAAGCTCTAACGTTAACACACCAACATGGTCCATTTTATTCAGTAAGGCTTGCATGTAGTCTTCAGCCTGTTGTTGAATCGCTGGGCTGATTTGCCGAGCGGGGGCGATTGTTAAGCGCAAAATGCCATCGTGATGTTGGTTTTCAACCAGCGGATAATAAACCTGTTGGTTGTCGGCATTACGTACGGCGATAATCGACAACTCACGTTTAAATTCGACAAAGCCTTCTAAGATAGCTTCGCGTTCGCCAATTGATGACCAGGCCTGTTCAATTTGATCTGTCTGTGTAATTACAAACTGACCTTTGCCATCATAGCCTTCGGTGCTGGTTTTAAGGATAGCGGGTAAGCCAACCATATCCACGGCTTGATGGAGTTCAGTTAGGTCGCTGACGAGTGTGTAGGGTGCGCAGGGAATGTTTAGCTCGGTGAATAAACTTTTTTCACGGCCACGGTGTTGCGAGTAATAAAGAGAAGTGGCGCTGGGATATACCGGAGTGGTTTGGCTGATTTTTTCAACCAGCTCAACAGACGTGTTTTCACTTTCATAAGTAATAACATCAGCAAAATCGATCAATTGACTCAGGCTATGCGCTTCGTCGGATTGAACGTGCATGTGACCCAGCATAGCAGCGGGTTCGTCGTGGTTTAAGCCGTAAAAGCCAAATTTGTGCCCGAGCGGATAACCAGCGATAGCCAGCATGCGACCCAACTGGCCCGCGCCTAAAATCCCTACTCGACGGCTAAACGGTGTCATAAATCCAATCCCTAGCAATAATTTAATACAGGTATTTTACCCTGAATCAAGCCTATTTGTGATTCGACTTATTCAGCGTGGCGTGGATCGGAGTTGGCCAGCACATCCTCGGTTTGAGCTTGACGCCAAGCACGCACCGCGTTGCGAATCTCAGGGCGTTGTGTACCAACGATTTGTGCCGCCAGAATGCCAGCATTTTTGGCACCAGCTTCGCCAATTGCTAAGGTGCCGACTGGAATACCGCCGGGCATTTGAACGATCGATAATAACGAGTCTTGACCGTTTAAGGCTTTGGATTTAATAGGCACGCCTAGTACCGGAACAAGGGTTTTTGCTGCGACCATGCCAGGTAAATGTGCGGCACCGCCCGCGCCAGCAATAATAACTTCTAAGCCACGAGATTCGGCTTGCGCGGCGTATTCAAACATTAAATCTGGAGTGCGGTGTGCTGACACGACTTTGACTTCGTGCGGAACATTGAACAATGTCAGCATATCGACGGCGTGTTGCATCGTCGGCCAATCGGTTTTGGAACCCATAATGACGCCCACTAATGGCTGGTTTGATGCTGGCATAGTTTTGCCCTCTCAGATTTGAAAAAACCGTGAATTATACCTCAGGGTTCTGAACTGTCAAGTAAAGGCTTATTTGCTGGCTTGGCTAGCGAGCTTGATTTGGCTTTAGCTCATTTAACAGGGAATAAAGTTGGATGTGTCATTCGGGTCACGGCATTTAATTGAGCCCGCATTAATTTGGTTAAATTCATCGTTTGTAACTTGCGCTGGGATTTTGCCTAAGTACACTGTATTGTCAACGGACACCGGTCCAAGTACGTTGTTACCAATGTAAACAGTGTTACTGTCTTTTTTTCGTTGCATTATTATTGAGCCAGAGCCATTAATATTGCCGTGAACGATGAGTTGGTTTATGCCATTACTATTTAACTCAATGGTGGCATTAACATTGCCGCCCACTTCAATACTGTTTCCTTGATTACCATCCAAAATAATATCGGCATTTACGTCACCTTCGATGTAAATTGTTTTGTACTGTTGATCTCCAGTCAAAGGTGCATTTAGGTCTCCGCCATTACCAGCGTCATCTTTTACAAGATATAGGGTATCGTTACCATTACCTAGGTTAATTGATGCATTGATATCGCCGATAATTAGGACTTCATCACCATTGCTATTGTTTGTAATGATATCTAAATTGGTGCCGTCATAATCTCCCTCTAATGTACTTTCGGGTTTAAACTCAATATCTTCTGGTGGAGGTGGTGCAATCAGGTCAGATGGTAAGGACGGCGGTGTAACAGGAGCTTCAGTCGGGTCGGATGCAAAGATACTTAAATTGGTGCGTTTGATTTCGAGCGACGATAACCAAATCAACACATCATCAAAAGCGTTGGTACCTTCGCGGTTTTGCGGAGCTTGGAAGTAAGTGGTGGCGCTGTCGGAACAGTTTTGTTGCTCATATCCGTTGACATTGGTGCATTTATTCTGACCGTGCGATATGACTAATAAGGGTATATTGTCGGCCAATACTTGGCTCGTACCGTTTGTAATTCGAAAGTTTCCTGAGCCAGTGTCCGCCGCAGTAGGCGGCGTATCTTTATAGAAGCATGGCGGTGAGCCGGCATTGATATTGCAATTAGCGGCGCCGAAATAGCTGGCACTGTGTGCTTCATTGCTGGTGTTTGTTGTTAGGTTGGCCTGTTGGTTAACAACATAGCTAAAAGGAACACCATAGGCGTTTACCGCATGTGTGCCGAGGTCGGCATAAGGTAAATAGCCATAAGTAACATCACAACTACCATCTGTCGTCGCCCGATTTTCAGGCGGGGATTGTAAGCCAGTATTACCATCAATAGTGTTAGTTGGGCAAGGTAGATAATGATTAACGGCCACATAACTTAAAAGTGCGGCCTTAATATCTTGTAATTTTTGTTGGTCTTCTTTGAACTTGGCGGTTTCGCGCAGGGCGCTGGTGCCGGCAAAAAGTCCGCCCAATACAATGCCCAGAATGGCCAGTACAATCGCGATTTCAACAAGGGTAAAACCAGTTTGCTGTTTGCGTTTCATCTTTTATACCTTAGTGGGTTTAGCTTATTCATTATGCCAATTAATCTGTTGGCTGAGCAAAGCTTTAACTTCATACATGGTGATCCAGGTCAGTTGGTCGTCGAAGTCTTGGGTAATGGGTTGTTGTTGAAAATAACGATCGCCATCACAATTCTCTTGTTCTCGGTTCGAGGATTGGTTGCAATCCTGCCAGGTCTGCGCGCCGTTTTGGCCAAAGCTAATCACTGTCAGCGGAATAATATTGGCGGCAAGTAAGCTAAGCCCAGTATCACCATCACATTCTAATGGTTGATCATAGCAAATACGTAGTGCGCCAAGAAATGAATCGCTCGTGCCTAGTGGGTTGGTGATTTGATTGAAATAAGGTGGGGTGGAACGCTCACGCTCAACCAAATCACAACTAGTACCACAATGACTATTACACTGGCTAGATAGGCAGTGCATGGTTAAATCATCAGGGCATTGATAAAACTCATTCGTAATATCGCCAGCGTTGGCAAACACACTCGCCGAACGGCAAGCAAGACGCAAATTGTTGGCGGTCGTGGTGCTGGTGCTATTAGTGTTAGTGGCATAAAAATATGGATTGCCAAATTCATCTTGATGACCCACGCCACCAAATTCTAAATAAGGAAAAGCCCCTTGATCCGCACTGCAATCGCCGCCTGTTTCGCGGTTTTCTAGGCCATCGCCATTGGTATCCGGGCAGGGTAAATATTGATTGATTTGCAGATAACTAAGCAGCGCCAGCTTGATAGTTTGCAGTTCCTGTTCGGTTTGTTTATAGGTTTGGCGTTGCTGATTTTGACTCAACATGGAGGTAACGGATTGAATCAGAATGCCGACCAATAATAAAGCCAGCGCCATTTCTAATAAGCTAAAGCCTTTTTGGTTGGATTGGGTTAAGGACATAGTATAGCTCGCCAATTTGACCCCACTGGATTGGGTTCGTGACCGGTTAGGCTGGCCGGACATGATGGACTTCCGCTTTCGGGGTTATTACATTCGTTGAACCAATGCGCAATTTGTGTATCTAACTGGCAAAGTGCGGTTCGTTGGTTTTGTATGCGAGTTTGTACCTGAGATCGCCATTCTTGATGACTAATCGTCACCGCACGCGTACTTTGGCGCGTAAAGCGATTCAGTGTTGGATTGGTTAAGTTATCTAGTGAAATAGCACTTAAATCTGTACCCGATGGCGGCTTTTGGTCGGATATAAAAAGAAGTGCAACTAGATCGGTTTGGTTGTCTAAGTGAATGCGTCCTTCTCCGGGTTGATTACGATTAAGTGGTGCATAACGCTGGATGGGCGGATTGTTATAATCGGAATTTTGAATCACATAGCGACTATCCACCGCATACCAAATAAAGACCGGTGATGAACGGTTATCAATAAAGCGAAAATGACGTGTCGCCAAACCGTTTGGCAATCGACCAATTACGATTTCTTCGCCTTGACCACAAGGGGTGTTGGACGTGCCATTATTATTTATATCCGGGCAGGGCAAATAGCCGGGAGACGGAATACGATTGCCGGCATAAAAGTTACCGTTGCTGTCGGTGGTATAGAGTTCGGGTGTGGACACCGCATGCAGTAATAGGTTTGTCTTCGCTTGCTCTAAAATATCCATTTGTTTTTGGCTGGCTTGGTGTTTAAGTTTGTTGGCTTGCGGCCCCATGGTGCTGTATAGCATCGCGGAACCCGCCATAAAGAGCATTAACACCAGTAGAAGCAAGGCATAACCTTGTTGATTGTTAGCCGGAAAGCGGGGCATGATCGTCCTTGGGGCGTTTAATTCGGAATGCTTAAAAAAGCCGATATATAACAGATAGGTTCTAAATTAAGCGATTTTAACTAAATTGGCAATTGTTCAATTAGGCGTTGTAATGCGCCGGTCTGTTGAGCAAAGCAATCTTTAGCACGTTGACCGGCTTTTTCACGTAGCTCAGGCGATTGACTTAGTTGGATGAGCTGCTGACTTAATTGCTCGACATCTTGTGCAATCAGCAGGCCATCGCCTTGTTTAAAAGAATCATACAAGGCTTGTAGATTTTGGTGATATTGTCCCGAAATAACCGGTTTGCCTAATGCTGCGGGTTCCAAAATATTGTGTCCACCAAATGGCACTAAGCTGCCACCAATAAAGGCGACATCACTCACTGCAAACCAAAGCATTAACTCGCCAATCGTGTCAGCAAAATAGACCGATGTGTTGGTATTAATGGTTTGGTTTTGGCTGCGGCGCGCAAAGCTAACCGAGGCCTGTTGAAGTTCCTGAGCTACTTGCTCAAAACGATCCGCATGGCGTGGAACCAGGATTAATAAAGCACCAGGCCTGGTTTTAAGTAGCTGATTATGTGCTTGAAGCATTAAGGCCTCTTCACCGGCGTGGGTGCTGGCGGCGACCCAAATAAAGCGATCATTGAGCTGGTTTTGTTGACGCCACTTTTGCGCATCGACCACCAGGCCTGGTGGTATTTCAATATCAAATTTTAAGTTGCCGAGAGTTTTGACTCGGGCCGGTTCGGCACCGAGCTGGATGAAATGTTGGCGATCAATATCAAATTGAGTCGCAATCAGGTGGGTTTGGTTTAGCGCATTTTTAACCAATTCACCGCCCCATTTTTGATAGGACTCAAACGAATCTTGTTTTAAGCGTGCATTGGCTAAAATGAGCGGAATGCCGCGCTCATAGCAGGCCTGGTACAAGTTGGGCCAAATTTCGGTTTCGATCATAATCACCAGCTTGGGTTGGATTTGATCCAGAAAACGATGAACCGCAAACGAATAGTCATACGGAATCATTTGGTGTTGAATCGGCACGGGCGAAAACTTTAAAGCTTGTAAAGCACCTTGAGTTGAGCCGTTAGTGACCGTGAGTGCATCATTGGGGTATTGCTGATGCAATTGCTTGAGTAAAGGGAAGATGGAGCGGGTTTCGCCCACTGAGACCGCATGAATCCAGATGCCGCCAGTTTGATAATTAGCACGCTTTAAACCAAATCGAGCCCGAAAACAGTCGATGATCGGTGTATCTGGGTCAGTCGACTTACGACAACGTTTCCAACCAGAATAAACAATGAATGGAAACGCGAGCCAAATTAGGGTTCGATAAAGCCAAAGGGTCATCACCAGGCCTAGTTACTTGTTTAGGTCGTAAATTTGAATCACGCCGACCAGTTTTTCCTGATCCTTGACAACCAATGAGGTAATTTTGAGCTTATTCATTAACTCTTCCGCCTCTGATAGTTTGGCTTCGGCCTGAATGGTTTTTGGGTTGGCGGTCATGATATCACGTGCACTTAATTTCATTAGGTCTGTTGGATTGATATCCAAATGACGGCGTAAATCTCCATCGGTAATGATGCCTTCCGATTCGCCGACAATGCATAAACCTAATCGACCTTCGCTCATTGTGTGAATCACGTCTTTCATCGACGCATCCGCGGCCACGGTTGGTAAAGGTTGAGTACGCATATCATGCTTAACTTTGGTCAATAATTTACGGCCTAAACTGCCACCTGGATGAAAACGCGCAAAATCATGCGGTTTAAAATCACGTGCCTGCATTAAAGCAATGGCTAAGGCATCGCCCATTACCAAGGTAGCGGTTGTCGAAGAGGTGGGAGCTAGTTGCAGTGGACAAGCTTCTTTTGGCACCGCAATATTTAAATGATGGTCGGAGTTTTTGGCTAGGGTTGACTCTGGACGACCAGTCATGGAAATAATCACGTTTTTGTTGTCTTTTAGAAACGGCAATAAGCGGATTACCTCTTCGGTTTCGCCGGAGTTAGATAGGGCTACAAACACATCTTGAGGAGAGACCATTCCCAAGTCACCGTGAAACGCCTCGCCCGGATGCATAAAAAAGCAAGGTGTGCCAGTGCTGGCCAAAGTGGCGACGATTTTTGCGCCAATTAGCCCCGACTTACCCATGCCACAAACTACAACGCGACCTTTTGATTGCAGAATTGCATCCACGCTGAGCTCGAACTGCTCATCCAATAACAGCGACAAATTTTCGATAGCTTGGGCTTCAATTTCAAAAACCTGCTTGGCGGTTTCTAGATGTTTACTCATAAAATATTTTGCTCCATTGCTGATCAGTAAATTCTATCGGAAAAAGTATTGAGATTAAAAGTTAAGGCTGACTTTTCACTAAAAACACGCGATCTACGACTTGATTACGGGTTTCAGGTTTTACAAACTCCGGACTCAAACGCGTAACAGGGTAGTCGTAAAACTCAGCAAGCTTCATGTTGTTAGGGCAAACCTGGCTAAAATCATCCCATTTGGACTCATTCACTAAAATGAGTATTGGTTGGCTTTGGCACAACTCGATAGGTTGAAGATTTCGATTGAGATTGAATTCTATGGCTCGTGGCGAGACGCCAATACTCGCTATAGGCAAATCTTTTAAGTTCGGATGGTTTTCAATATAGCGTGCCGCTGTAGTTGAAGTCTGATATTCCAACAATTTAGGGTAAAACTCGATGTTGATCATAAGGTTGACGAGTAGAGATACGCTGATAAAGATCCAAACAGTAAAGTGTCGGAAGTTAATAAATTGAATTGAAAAGAGCAAAATAATGCCCGCCAGAATTAGATAACCTATCAATGAAAGCTGAAAGTTATTAAAAATAAGCGGAATCGCTAATAGTAACCCGGCGGCCAGCCAGAAATAGCCTAAGTGTAACCAGCGTAACGGTTTGGACCACTCAAAAAAACGCACCAAATAGGCCGCGCTCATAATCGCCATAAATGGAAACAGAATATTTAGATAGTGCGGCAGTTGAAAGCTCGATAGAGAAAACACCAAAAACATAGGCAGTGTTGCAAATAATGTATAGAACTCAGCCGTAGGTTGTTTTTTGGCAAGCTTGTATAGGTAATGGCCGGTAGCAAAGTAGATCAATAGTCCCCAAGGCCAAAATGCCCAGAGTAAGGAGTGGAAGTAAAAGTCGAAACGGCCTTCACCTTGGATTGGACCGGTATTAAAAAAACGCCCAAATTGACTGTCCCAAAAGAAAAACCTGATGCCTGATACTTCGGTTTGAACGCCCCATTCTCGTAAATCGACGGCTTTTAAGGGTTGAGCGTCGAACTGAAGGTAGTAACTGATGATGACCGGTGAGGTGAAGGCTAAGGTAATAAGGATCCAGAAGTACCAGCGAATTCTTAGCAGTTCGTTGAATTGTTTTTTTAATAAAATGGCACCAAAAATAGCCGTGAATAAAGGAATGAGTACAAAAACCCCTTTAGTCATAATCATTAGGCCAGCCCCTAAAGCCGATAGCCAAAAGTCTCGCGGTTTATTGTCTTCAAAAAAAACGATTAAGTGGTAAAAAGCCATAGCCATAAAGCCCATTAAAAAAGGCTCTGCCCGGACATCGTTGAGAGATAGTAAAAAATGTTCGGCACTGATCAGCACACCAACGGCAAGCAACGCAACCCGCAGATCATAATATCGAAGTGCAAATTTATAGGTGTAATACAGCCCGAGTAATGAAGCTAGGATCGCTGGAAGCTTATAGCCAAATAAAGTAACGCCAAAAACTGAATAGGCGAGCGCACTCAACCAAAATGGAAGGTGCGGCTTATCAAGCCAATCATCACCTTGATAAGTTATTTCATAGCTGTGGTTGGCGAACATTTCACGCGCAATTTCCGCATAGATTGCAGCATCCGGCTCCATTATCGGAATACCAATAGCCGAATAGATGACGGCAACAAATAACAGAAAAATAAGGCCTAAGCCAATTTTTTGCGCCATGAAGCTACTCCTTTAAATATAAAGGTGATCATAAATACGGCGGCCCATAGAAATAGCCAGAAATCCAATAGATAGTCATATCCGTTTGGTGAGTGGTTGGCCTCTAGTAACCAGGCTAGCCAAATGGCTAAGTACATAAATCCTAGACGTTTCAGCCCTTGATAAAAGGTAACAAAAACTAATAATGCCAAGAACAGGCTAAATGGATAGCTGAAGCCTGTTTCGTAGAGATCAAAGCTCATAAATCCGGTTGCGCTAGGATAAAGCACTAAACCTATTAAAAAGGTAGTGGCGGCGAGTAAGATTTTTTCTTTTGGAAGGAGTTTAGCTTGTGGAATGCCTTGTGCACGCAAAGCAAATAATGCAAGGAGCAGCACGCTTGGAAGGCTTAAGAAGGTTATAACACCATACAAAAAGTTAAAGAGGGAAATTCCTGAAAACGGCAACAGTGACAAGCCAATGAATAATGCAATCAAAAGATTGCGACACCATACAGAACAACCCAACTGATGAAAAGGCAGTCGAGAAAGTAGGCCGATCATGAGTAGGCCGATTCCTAAGGGGGTAAGAATATCAATCATTTTTAGCCTCCAGCCAGGCCTGGTTGAAACGGACATGTCTAAATTGTTTTCTATCTACGGTGTAGAAAAGATGAATCAAACCATCATCGGTTCTAGTGATAGCAGGATAACCTAAAGATTGATCAGGTAAGTGCTCTATGTTTTTTGGGACAGACCATTCTTGGTTTGCGCGCTTTATGCTGAGATCAATCCGTTCGCGCCCTTGCTCAGCGTGATTGTAGGCTAATAGCCAAAAATTTTCGTCAAGGGTAAGTCCCGCCATTGCACTGTCGGAATTGGGTAGTGTTTCAATGATTGGTGTTTGCCATTTCATTTTATGCTCAGTAGCCTGGCGACTGATGACGCGGGGTAACTGTAAATCCATCGAGCGGTGTAAGACGCTGACTTGATTGTGCGTCGCAAAAATAACGGGTTGGATGGCATGAAAACCGGTTAGTACCCTTGTTTTAGTTAGCACTTCGCCTTGAGGAGTAATCCAGAGAATTTCACTAAACTCATTGATAGATTCATGATAAGCCGGAATGGCAATTATGTCTTCCTTAAGCCAAATGGGCGGGTTGCGAACCAGCGTGCTGATATTCAAAAAAGGTCAAGTTATGAGACGTTTCGGTTGACTCCAAGTGTTTCCCAGGTCATCCGATACCATCATGTTTAAACTGCTGGCCGCCCAGCCTCCGGCACCAACCGAAACAAAAAACAATGCGAGTTTGTCGTCGCGTTTAGCGAGGGTCGCGTTGCCAATTAGAATGGTCATGCGTCCAGTGGCTTTTGTTAACTGTGGACTCGACATAATCACTTGCGGCGATGTCCATTCTTTAGTGCTCTGTTGATACCGCGATAAGTATAATGAGACATCGGGTTTTGCTTCTTTAGTGCCGCCATACCAGGTGGCAATTAGGTCATTGCCGTGCTTCTGGACATCAAATGCATGTACCGTTCGCGTTGGCGGTTCAGGCAGAGTGTCCATTTCAAAAAAAGCAGATTCCGCTGAAGGATGCAGAGGCGCGAGTTGATTATTCAACTCTGGTAAAGAGGGAATTGGTTTTAACCAGAAGCTTAAAACCAATAGCAGAACAATGGCGGCAGTAATGGATTTCATTAAGTGCCTACTTAGTAGTTATAGCCGAATGTTAAGTTATAAAACTCGATACCGTTGTTTTTTTCGTAGATGTTATGGTTCGAGTGATGCTGGATACCAAGTTGCCACTCCCAAGCTTTAGCATCAGAGAAATAGCCACCGATGGCAAACTGTTCGGAAAAGGTGAAGTTTCCACCGAATTCACGAACCGAGCCATCCTTATTTTCCAGTTTGGTCGGAGCCAAAAGGCTAATGCCAGCGCGTACGTCGATAAAATCGAATACGAATAACACTGTTGGCCATTCAAACCGAAAACCAGGAGCAATCCCAAATGCATTTCCTTTATTGGTCAGGGAAATAGTATCTCCTTCGCCTGTGGTCATTTGCCAAGACGAATAGTTGACATCCAAAAAAGGTTTGATGCTGATATTTTTTGTTATATCAAGTGCTTCATCTAAGTCGTAACGAAAGTTGGCTTCGATTTGGAAGGCATCATGTTCGGTGTAGCCACCAAATGACAAGCGAAATGAGTCGGTTCTAAACGCATTGGTGTAGCCTAAACCCGCTAGTGTGGCATAGGTCGCTCCACGCCATAGAACACCACCAAGATCAGCAGCTGATACGGATACAGTTTGCAGGGATAGGAAAAAAGCCAGAATACTTGAAAGAATCAAGGGCTTACGAAATTGAATATTCATTGTCATTAAAGGCTTCTCTACAAAAGTATTAGCTTAAAATTAAACAGAGCATTATATGGTAAAAGTGGGTGTAATTTTATTAAATTACTTTTTAGTCCACTTGGAAGCAAACAGCGTAACACTAATAGTTGGAATTTTTTGGTACGGAAGGCCTGCCTTGGCGGTGAATTCCTGTTAAACTTTCTTGCGGATTTCCATGTGAGAAAGTGAATCAATGACACGAGATTTTTCGAATGCAAAACTACTGGTCGTAGGTGACGTTATGCTTGACCAGTACTGGACTGGACAAGCTCAGCGTATTTCGCCGGAGGCCCCCGTGCCGGTAGTGAAGGTGTCCGGTAACGAAATGCGTGCCGGTGGGGCCGCCAACGTCGCCCTTAATATCGCTGCTCTGGGTGCTCAGGTTCATTTAATGGGTATTGTCGGGAAGGATGTTTCCGCAGAGCAGCTAAATCAGGTACTTGAGCGCGCTGAAGTTAGTCGTGATTGGGTTTACAGTGATAGCGGAACAATCTGTAAATTGCGAGTATTGAGTCATCACCAGCAGTTGATCCGTATGGATTTTGAAAAGCCTGTTGAAGCTCAATGTGCACGTGAGCTGGCAACGCAAGTGGGATTAAAAGTAGGTGAATTTGACGCCCTAGTGTTATCAGACTATGCCAAAGGCGCGTTGCAATTTATTGAACCGATGATTCAAGCCGCTCGCGAAGCGGGCGTTCCGGTTTTGATTGATCCAAAAGGTGATGACTTTTCACGATATCGTGGTGCGACCTTGGTGAAGCCTAATCAGGGCGAGTTCGAACGAATTGTGGGGGTTTGCTCAGATGAATCCAACCTGTTGATGAAGGCTGAGCAACTGATTCAAGATTTAGATTTAGAGGCGTTGCTTGTGACACGAAGTGAACATGGCATGGCCTTGGTTACAAAGCAGTCGAAGCCTTACATGCTTAAATCACAGGCGCAAGAAGTATTCGATGTGACGGGTGCTGGTGATACAGTTATGGCGACCTTGGCTACGGCTAAAGCTGCAGGGTTAAGTTGGCAGAATGCCACCCAGTTAGCTAATGCGGCGGCGAGTATTGTTGTTCGCAAAGTGGGCACATCAACGGTTTCAAAAGCTGAACTCGACAATTACTTGCAGAGCACTTTGCGTCATAAAGGTTATGTAGCACCTAGTGAAGATGAACTGCTTTCTTTGGTTCAAGCCGCTCAAGATCAAGGTGAGAAGGTAGTGTTTACTAACGGTTGTTTTGATATTTTGCACTCTGGTCATGTGCGCTATTTAAACGAAGCCGCTAGGCTCGGTGAGCGTTTAATTGTTGCCGTGAATTCAGATGAGTCAGTCAGTGAACTTAAAGGCCCGTCTCGCCCTATTGTGCCATTAGACAGTCGGATGGAGTTACTGGCCGCATTGAGTTGTGTCGATTGGGTATTACCATTTTCTGAAGATACGCCTGAGCGATTGATTTGTAAGCTTAAACCTGATGTTTTAGTGAAAGGTGGCGATTATCAGCCTGAACAAATAGCCGGTGCTCAATGTGTTTGGGACGCAGGGGGGCAGGTTGAGGTTTTATCCTTTTGGGATGGCTTTTCGACCAGTAATATTGTTGAGCGTATTGCACAATCTGAGGATACGAAGTGATAGATTATCAGCACGTCAAACTAACACACCAGCAAGCAATTGACTCGGTTTTTGATCAGCAAGCAAAGATTGATCAACTGGTAGAAAGTGTTGTGAACAGTCTGAAAAATGGCGGCAAGGTACTTTGGTGTGGAAATGGAGGGAGTGCCGCCGACGCACAACATATGGCGGCAGAGTTTATGGTGCGATATGTCAAAAACCGTCGCCCTTTGGCTTCAATTGCATTAACCACCGACAGCTCAATATTGACCGCACATGCGAATGACTTTGAATTCGAAAGTGTCTTTGCACGTCAAGTTGAGGCACTTGCCAAGCCGGGTGATGTGTTAATGAGTTTATCGACTTCCGGCAATAGCCGCAATGTTGTGCTGGCTCAGCAACAAGCCAAAAAAATGGGGGTGTTTTGTGCCGCCTTAACGGGTGCAAACCCCAGTGTACTTTCTGCTGAAGCGGACCTGGCTTTCCAGGTTAACTCAAGCGAAACAGCACGTATTCAAGAAGCGCATAGCTTAATTAGTCACTTGTTGTGTGAGGGCCTAGACCAGGTTTTTTCATAGACGATTATTCTATGTGTTAACAAGCGATTGGAATCGATGGGGGTGGGATGTTGATTCTAGCAGGTGATATAGGCGGTACTCGATCACGGCTGCAAGCGTTTGATGCCTCGAGCTCTTCTTATTGGTTTGAGGCGGTTTACGACAGCGCGTCTTTTGCGTCCTTAACGGACATTATTCTCCATTTCTCTCAAAAACATCAGATTCATCAGTATGAGTATGCCTGCTTAGGTTTGCCCGGTCCAATTCAACAGCGTCGAGTAAATTTAACTAACTTGCCTTGGCAGGTTGATGCGGATCAACTGCAATCCGATTGTTCGATTCAGACGGTTCAATTTATTAATGATTTCCAAGCAGCGGCCTATGGCATTGATACGTTGTCTAGCGATCAGTTAGTGAGTTTGCAAACCGGTCAATTTAGCCCGCGCGCGCATCGCTTAGTTGTTGGAGCCGGGACCGGATTAGGGGTGTCGCCTGTGGTCTTCGAAGACGGGCTTTATCATCCGCAAGCTAGTGAGGCGGGGCACATGGATTTTGCCCCCATGAATGCCGACCAGCTTGAACTGCTTAAGTGGCTGTGGCCAATTTGGCCACATGTGTCTTATGAGCGCATCTTATCCGGAGCCGGTTTGGAAACCTTATATGCGTTTTATGCGGGTTTGTCGCATCATAACCACCAGGCCTGGTTGAAGGCAGAAGCCATTCAACAGCTGGCTGAACAGAGTGATTTGATTGCGCAAAAAACAATTGAAAGCTTTGTTGAGGTTTATGGTGCTTATATAGGAAATTTGATTTTATTGTGGCCGTCTTATGGCGGTGTGTATATTGCGGGGGGAATTGCGAGTAAGATAGAGGTGTGGATGAAACAAAATGGTTTTTTAGACGCGATGCATCATAAAGGTCGAATGCGTGACTTTGTGCAGAAAACTCCTGTCTATCTCGTAACGGATGAGTCACTGGGTTTACAAGGCGCATCAAATTATGCGCGTACCTTATGTGGTCAACGCAATCTAAAAGCAACCAATTAAGTATAAATTATTCTGAATCAGTTAAATAACGCAACACACATAATCATTTTTAGATTGGCATGAGGCTGTTATGAAGAACTATACTGAAACAAAATCTGCTACCGACTTAACCCGTAAAACATTGGCACTGGTTTTAGCTGGAGGCGAAGGCAGCCGCCTAAAAGACCTAACTCGCTGGCGCGCCAAACCCGCGGTGCCGTTTGGCGGAAAGTACCGTATTATTGATTTTGTGTTGTCTAATTGTGTGAACTCCGGAATTCGCAAAATCGGTGTTCTCACCCAATATAAAGCCCATTCTTTAATCCGTCATGTTCAAAGAGCATGGAGTTTTATGCGTTATGAAGTAGGCGAGTTTGTTGAATTATTGCCGGCACAACAGCGTATCGATAAAGAATGGTACAAAGGCACGGCGGATGCGCTTTATCAAAACTTAGATATTTTGCGCCGCCATACACCGGAATATGTGATGGTGTTGGGGGGGGACCATATTTACTCAATGGACTACAGCAAAATGCTGGTCGAACACGCCGCTTCCGGTGCGGATGTGACGATTGGATGTATTGAAGTGCCGCGTATGGAAGCCGGTGGGTTTGGGGTGATGTCGGTGGATGAATGTTATCGAATTACTAAGTTTACTGAAAAACCCAAAGATCCAGAAGCCATGCCTGGCAAACCTGACAAAGCTTTGGCCTCAATGGGTATTTATATTTTCTCAACCGATTTTTTATTCCAAAAACTGATTGAAGATCATGATAATCCTGATTCTTCGAATGATTTTGGTAAAGATATTATCCCTTCAATTATTGATGATTGGCATGCGCGCGCGTATCCATTCGTCGATGAATCTGGCGAACCGGTTTATTGGCGAGATGTTGGAACACTAGAATCCTACTGGAAAGCCAGTCTGGATTTATGTTCGATCACGCCAGATTTAAATCTTTACAACCGTGATTGGCCAATATGGACCT
Organism: Thiomicrospira pelophila DSM 1534; assembly: GCF_000711195.1. NCBI lineage: Bacteria > Pseudomonadati > Pseudomonadota > Gammaproteobacteria > Thiotrichales > Piscirickettsiaceae > Thiomicrospira > Thiomicrospira pelophila. The sequence continues at coordinate 578,233 of NZ_JOMR01000001.1, forward strand.
ATCAAGCCCAGTTGCCGCCAGCAAAATTCACCTTCGATGATGAAGGACGACGTGGTGAAGCGATTGATTCGATGGTGTCCGCCGGTTGTATCTTATCGGGTGCACGCGTTAAACGTTCGGTGATTTCGAGCGGTTGTTTTTTACACAGCTACAGCTTAGTTAAAGATTCGGTGTTACTGCCTAGAGTCGAAGTTGGGCGCAACTGTCGAATTCAAAACGCGATTATAGATAAGGGCTGTGTAATTGCCTCCGGCACCGTGATTGGTGAAAACCGAGAGGATGATGCCAAGCGATTTTATGTGGATGAGCATGGCTTAGTGTTGATTACACCTGATATGCTGGGTCAGTCTGAACATTTTATACGTTAAGTAAATTTTAAAATTACCAAAAGGTCAGGCTGTTTTGGAACATACTAAAAAAATCAAAGTCGTACTTTGTTGGCATATGCACCAACCGCACTATCGAGATGGCCTTGACGGGCGTTATCGATTGCCTTGGGTGTATTTGCATGCCATGAAAGACTACACCGACATGGTTGCATATTTAGAAACCAACTCTGAAGCCAAGGTGGTGGTGAATTTTGCGCCGGTGTTGCTCGAACAAATTGATGACTATGCCGCCAAAATGCAGGCCTGGTTGGCGAATGCAAACCCTATGCCGGATGATTTTTTAAATTTGCTCGCCGGAGTCGAACCTATTCCACAAGACTTAGAGCAACGTAAAATCTTGGTGGAAGCTTGTCAGCGTGCATTTGCGCCTACCATGATTGAGCCCTTACCGGCATATCGACATTTAATCGATATGATTCGCCCGTTCGATGTTGATAGCGAAGTTTATGAAAACACCTTAATGTACTTAAACGATGGGTTTTATGTCGATTTGTTAGTCTGGTATCACCTAGCTTGGACAGGCGTGAGTGTCCGACAGCAGGATGAACGGATTCAATACTTGTTAGATAAGCAAAAAGGGTTTGATTTAAAAGACCAGCGTTTGTTAATTGAGGCCATAGCGGATAATTTGCAGACCGTGATCCCGCGTTATCGCCGCCTGATGGAACGAAATCAAATTGAACTATCAATGACGCCTTATGGTCATCCGATTGTACCGTTATTAATTGACTTTGATTCGATGCGTGACGCCTTGCCAAGCGCACCCGCACCCCAATCTCCAGTTTATCCAGGTGGTTATGAACGCGCTTGTTGGCATATGGAGCATGGGCTGGAAGTGTTTGAAAACCATTTTGACTGCAAACCACAAGGTGTGTGGTTGTCGGAAGGTGCAGTGAGCAGCGCGGCCATTGGACTATTGGATCATTATGGTATTAAGTGGACGGCTTCTGGCGAAGGGGTGTGGCGACATTCATGCGAAGCCTCGCATTTAGATCCACACGACATTGCGTCTAAGCGTGCGTTGTATCAACCTTTGCAGCATGCGACCCAGAATTGTGCGCTGTTTTGTCGTGACGATGGCTTATCAGATTTAATCGGTTTTCAATATAAAGACTGGAACCCAGGTGATGCGGCTAACGACTTCGCCCAGCATCTCAATAATATTGCCAACTTTTTGGGCGATAAGGTCGAAGAGCATGTGGTGAGCGTCATACTCGATGGTGAAAATGCCTGGGAGTATTATCCAGACAATGCGTTTCATTTTTTAACGGCCTTATATGAACGTTTAACCCATCATCCGACTATCCAAATGACCACCTTTAGTGACGCATTGGAGCAGGGTGTGCCAGTACGCCATTTACCGACTTTAAAATCCGGTAGTTGGGTTTACGGCTCGTTTTCAACCTGGATTGGTGATCCGGAAAAAAATCGCGCTTGGGATTTATTGGTCGAAGCTAAGCAGGCTTATGATCGAGTCGTACAGGGTGGTGAATTGAGTCAATCACAACTCAAACAGGCTACCGAACAGCTTGCGGTTTGTGAAGGGTCGGATTGGTTTTGGTGGTTTGGTGATTACAATCCGAGTGATAGCGTAAAAGATTTTGATCAGCTCTATCGCCGTCATATAGAGAAACTTTATGATTTGCTTAATGAGCCTGTGCCCGAGGATTTAACAACGCCGATTTCGCAAGGGGGTGGTGTGATGGAAAATGCGGGCACTATGCGGCGTAACTGAGTTTGGGTAATTCGATGTTACGCAAATGTAATGAATAGAAGAGAGCACTTATGACAAGAACTGTCGGAGTATTATTGCATCCCACCTCCTTGCCTAGTGGGGTACTCGACTACCAGGCCTGGTTGTTTTTGGAGTGGATGCAAAAAGCCGGTTTATCTATTTGGCAAGTGCTGCCTTTAACCGCGCCGCATGATGATGGTTCGCCATATCAAGCGCTATCGGCTTTTGCATTAAATCCTAAGCTTTTGCCTAAAAACTGGCAAAAACAAGTCGATAATAAAGCGTTTGAAGCCTATCTTAAAACCCCGCCTCACTGGCTGGAAAACTATGCTTTGTTTATGTTGTTGCGAGAAGAGTTTAACCACCAGGCCTGGTCGGCCTGGCCGGAAGCTTATCGGTTTCGAGATCCACAAGCATTAAGTCAGTTTGCAGGCCAGCATGTTGACGCGATGCGTAAGATCAAAAAACAGCAGTTTTATCTCGACTATTTATGGCAAAAATTGAAATGCGATGCGAATGATAAAGGCATAGAAATGTTTGGTGATATGCCCATTTTTGTGGCTTACGATAGTGTGGACGTTTGGGCGAATCCAGGCCAATTTAAATTAGATGAAAATCTGCAACCCTATGTGGTTACCGGCGTACCTCCCGATTATTTCTCGCAAACCGGTCAGCGTTGGGGTAATCCACATTACAACTGGCCGGCGATGCAACAAGATGGCTTCAGTTGGTGGCGACAGCGGATTGAACACGCGTTGAGCCAATTTGATCTATTAAGAATTGACCATTTTCGTGGCTTGGAGTCCAGCTGGGAAATTGATGCAAACGAACCGACGGCCATCAATGGCAACTGGGTAAAAGCGCCGGGTGAGGCTTTATTAGCTTTTTTACAGCGAGAATTTAATCCTTTGCCGCTAGTAGCGGAAGATTTAGGTATTATCACACCCGAAGTGGTGGCCTTAAAACAGCGTTTCGGTTTGCCGGGTATGTCGGTATTGCAGTTTGGGTTTAGCGGTTTGCCGGATAATCCGCATGCGCCGGATAGTCTGGTTGCGCATTCGGTGGTTTATACTGGCACACATGATAATGACACCAGTTTGGGTTGGTTTAAAAGCCTGGACCCTGGCGCGCAAAACTGGGTGTTATCCCAACTGCCAGTTCAGGTCGGTGATATGCCTTGGCCATTAATGGTGGCAGCGATGCAATCTGTTGCCGAGCGCGTGGTGGTGCCGATGCAAGATTGGTTGGGATTGGACTCAGAGTATCGTATGAATGTTCCCGGCACTACTGAAAAAAACTGGGGTTGGCAGTTTGATTGGGATGAGATTCCTGACGGCCTCGAAAAACGCATCTATCAATGGGTTAAAAAAACTCAACGTTTAAATGAAACCCAAAGAGCCTTAAAACAATGAACTCAATTTCTGCATTAATAGGTCGACTAGAGCAAGGTCGTTTGCACGATCCTTTTCAACTTTTAGGTCGTCATAAAGATGGCTCAAGTTGGGTCGTACGAAGCTGGTTACCGACCGCTACTCAGGTCACGCTGGCTGGCCAATATTCAATGCAAGCCCTAACCGAGAGCGGTTTGTTTGAAGTTCGCCTAAGCGAATCTGAATACCAAAGTTTAGCTTTGCACTATCAGCTTGAATGGTGTGAAGCGGATGATCGAACGCATACTTTAGTCTGCCCCTATAGCTTTACGCCGCAGTTAGGTGAGCTGGATTTACACTTATTTGCCGAAGGCCGCCATTGGCAAATTTACGAACACATGGGCGCGCACCCTAAAAGTGTCGATGGCATTCAAGGGGTTCAGTTTGCTGTGTGGGCACCGTCTGCAGAACGTGTATCGGTGGTAGGGGACTTTAATGCATGGCACGGTTTGCGTCATCCCATGCGTTCACGAGGAGATTCTGGTGTTTGGGAGTTATTTGTCCCAGGATTAATGCCTGGAGATCATTATAAGTTTGAAATTCGCAATGCCACCAGCGGCGCGGTGGTTACCAAGGCTGATCCTTACGCGCGTGCCATGCAAATGCGCCCCGATACCGCTTGTTATATTGATCAACCTAGCCATCAGTGGAAAGACCAGGCCTGGTTGGAAAAGCGCGCTGGTTTTGATTGGGCGCATCAACCTATCAATGTATACGAAGTGCATTTGGGGTCTTGGCAGCGAGACGACGCCGGCGGGTTTTTAAACTATCGAGACTTGGCGTATCGCCTGGTCGATTATGTAAACTGGATGGGCTATACCCATATCGAGCTCTTGCCGATTACTGAACATCCTTATGACGCGTCTTGGGGTTATCAAACCACGGGCTATTATGCCCCCACGAGTCGGTTTGGCTCACCGGACGACTTTCGGTTTTTTGTTGATCATTGTCACCAAAATGGCATCGGTGTGTTTTTGGATTGGGTGCCAGCGCACTTCCCTAAAGACAGCTTTGCACTGGCGCGCTTTGATGGCACGGCTTTATATGAACACGAAGATCCCCGCCTGGGCGAGCATGCCGACTGGGGAACATATATTTTTAATTTTGGTCGTAATGAAGTCCGAAACTTTCTAATCGCCAACGCTTTATTTTGGCTTAAAGAATTTCATTTAGATGGGTTACGAGTCGATGCGGTGGCTTCGATGTTGTATTTGGACTATTCGCGCGAACCGGGTGAATGGCTACCTAACATACATGGCGGTCGCGAGAATTTAGACGCGATGGCATTTATCCAGCAGCTTAATGCCGAAGTCCACGCCCGAAATCCAGGTGCTTTAATGATGGCCGAAGAGTCAACTTCTTGGCCGATGGTGTCGCGCCCAACCTGGATGGGTGGGCTAGGCTTTTCGATGAAGTGGAATATGGGGTGGATGAACGATACGCTGGACTACTTTCAAAGAGATCCAATTTATCGCCCCTATCATCATAACCAGCTAACCTTTAGTCAGGTTTATGCTTATACCGAAAACTTTGTGTTGCCGCTTTCGCATGATGAAGTGGTGCATCTGAAAGGTTCAATGGCCGCCAAAATGCCAGGCGATGATTGGCAGAAAATGGCGAATTTACGTTTGTTATTAGGTTATCAAATATTGCATCCGGGTAAAAAACTGTTGTTTATGGGGTCGGAGTTTGGACCTTGGACAGAATGGTCAGAAGCAGAGGCCTTGCCTTGGCATTTATGCGATTTCCCAAACCACCGTGGTGTCCAGTTAATGGTGAGAGATTTAAATCATTTATATCGAAACCATGCCGCCTTGCATCAGTATGATTTCGAAGCTCAAGGTTTTGAATGGATTGATTGCGACAATAATGAACATTCGATTTTGAGCTTTGAGCGTCGTTCAGATCAACAGTGTTTGGTTTGTGTGTTTAATTTTTCGCCGGTGCCGCGTGAGGCTTACCGAATTGGTTTGCCACAGGCGGGGTCTTATCAGGAGATCGCCAACTCTGATTCAGCGACCTACGGTGGCAGCAACATGGGCAACCAAGGTTGGGTTGAAGCCAGTTCCAATCCTTGGATGAATCGACCCGCTTCGGCTGAGCTGGTTTTGCCTCCATTGGGCTTTATCGTGTTAAAACACCAGCCTTAACTCCAGGTTTGATAACGAATCCAACAAGTACCAGGCCTGGTGCTTGTTGAAAGCATTTAATTAGGTAGAGAATTCACAGAGTATGAAGTTAGTTTTTGCCACTTCCGAAGCCCATCCTTTAATCAAAACCGGTGGTTTGGCCGATGTGTCCGGTGGTTTAACAAGTGCATTGGTCGAACTTGGTCATCAAGTGAAACTGGTGTTGCCAGCCTATCAAGCGGTGTTGGATAAGGTGAATAAGGTCAGTGTGTTATCGCAGTTTGAATTAGACGGGGTCGGTAAACGTTTAAAGGTGCGTTTGTTAAGTGCCAAGGTGGCCGAACTAAAAGCGAATGTTATTTTGGTTGATATTCCAGAACTGTTTAATCGTCCGGGTAATCCTTATATGGCGGCCGACGCTAAAGATTGGTGGGACAACGGTGAACGGTTTGGTGTGTTTTCAAAAGCGGTGGTCGAAATCGCGATGGACCGGGTCGGCTTAAACTGGAAAGCCGATGTGGTTCACGCAAATGATTGGCAAACTGGATTGATCCCAGCTCTGTTAACCCTCGAAAAATCAAAGCCTCGCAGCCTGTTTACGATTCATAATATGGCCTATGCGGGTTACTTTCCCAAAAGCTTATTTGAAGGTTTAAAACTACCGTGGAAATGGTGGACGATAGAGGGCATGGAGTTTTACGATCAAATGTCAATGTTAAAGGCCGGTATTCAAATGGCTGATTGGGTGACGACGGTGAGTCCATCTTACGCCAAAGAAATCTGTTACCCAGAGTATGCTTATGGCTTTGAAGGTGTGTTAAATCAGCGCCAAAAACAGGGGCGTTTAGTCGGCATCATTAATGGCATTGACGACCAAGAATGGAACCCGGCTACTGATCGTTATATTTCATATAACTACTCAGCTGAAAAAGGTCGTATTGCCAGCAAAAAACGCAATAAAGAGCTGCTGCTTACCTTATTAGGCGACAGCGATCCGCAAGCGCACCTCACAATCCCGTTAATTGGTTTTGTAGGGCGCTTGGTCGAACAAAAAGGGATCGACTTAATTTTACAAGCCTTGCCTGATATTTTAGAAACTGAATCGGTGCAATTTGTATTTGTTGGTTCGGGATCAGAGTATTATGAAAAGCAATTAATGCGTTTGGCTGGCCGTTACCCAGGTCGTGTGTTTGTGCATATTGGCTATTCAGAAACCCTCGCCCACCAAGTTGAAGCGGGTGCGGATATGTTTTTGATGCCTTCACGTTTTGAGCCTTGCGGTTTAAATCAAATGTACAGTTTAGCTTACGGTACGCCACCCATTGTGCACCATACAGGCGGCTTAATTGATACGGTGGTGAACACGACTAAACAAACCTTAGCGGACAAAACCGCGACCGGCTTTATGTTTTATGATCCAAATCCACACGCATTACGCGCCACGATTTTACAAGCACTGAACTTATACAAAAAGCCGCGTAGTTGGCAGCAAATACAAAAAACGGGGATGCAGCGGGCGTTTAGTTGGAAAAAAAGCGCTCAGAACTATATCAAATTGTACGCTAAGGAGATTTAGATGAGCACCCAAGATCAAACCAGTTTGGACGTAATAAACCACCGGGTTAGCAAACGTTTAACGAATGATAAAGCGGGTTTAGAAACCGACTTTTTACATTATTTACAAAATAACCTAGGCCGTGAATTGACCTCCGAGGTTGACTATAAACTCAAAGCTTTGGCTTATACCGTTCGTGATCGTTTAATGGGCAATTGGAAGCAAACCTGGTTAAGTTACCGCGAAAACACCAATAAACGCGCCTATTATTTATCAATGGAGTTTTTGATTGGTCGATCGTTGGTTAATAACATGCTTAATTTAGGCATCGAAAATCAAGCCACTGAGGCTTTGCGAGAGTTAGGCTTATCCATCGAAGAAATCGAAGAAGCTGAAATTGATGCCGGTTTAGGTAACGGCGGTTTGGGGCGTTTGGCCGCCTGTTTTATGGACAGTTGCGCCACTTTACAATTGCCGGTTATGGGTTATGGGCTACGTTATGAATATGGCATGTTTCGTCAGCGCATTCAAAATGGCTTTCAGGTTGAAGAGCCCGATCATTGGTTAGGGTTTGGCTATTATCCTTGGGAAGTGCAGCGTCGAGAATATACGCGCAGAGTTAAATTTGGGGGTTATTGCCGACCTTATACCGATCCGCATACCGGGCATTTGATCGTGCACTGGGAAAACGATGAAGAGGTGTTAGCGGTGCCGTTTGATGTGCCGATTCCTGGTTACAAAAATCACACAGTCAACACCCTGCGTTTATGGGATGCGGCTGCGGATGAAGCCTTTAAGTTATCTGAATTTAATGCCGGTTCCTACTTTGAAGCGGTCGCGGCCAAAAATGAAGCTGAAAATATTACGATGGTGTTGTATCCCAACGATTCGAGTGAAAACGGTAAAGAGTTGCGTCTGCGCCAGCAATACTTTTTGGTGTCAGCGAGCCTGCAGGATGTGGTTGAGCAGTGGGTCAAACATCATAATGCCGATTTCACACGTTTTGCCGAGTCGAATGTTTTCCAACTCAACGACACTCATCCTAGCTTAGCCGTCGCCGAATTAATGCGGATTCTGGTCGACGAACAACATCTAGGCTGGGATGAAGCCTGGCATATTGTCACTCATACTATGGCTTACACCAATCACACGCTGTTGCCAGAAGCGCTCGAAAAATGGTCCGGCGATTTGATGCGCAAATTACTCCCTCGTCCACTCGACATAATAGAAGAAATTAACCATCGCTTCTTAGCCCAAGTGGCGCAAAAGTGGCCGGGTGATATGGAGCGTCAGCGCCGTTTGTCTATTTTTGACGAGCACGGCATGGTGCGTATGGCCTACTTGGCGATAGTGGGGAGTTTTTCGGTAAATGGCGTGGCGGCATTGCATTCGCAATTATTAAAGGACGGCTTGTTTAACGACTTCTATCAGCTCTGGCCGGAACGTTTTAATAATAAAACCAACGGTGTGACGCAACGTCGTTGGATGGCCGGTTGCAACCCAGGCTTGCGTGATTTATTAAATACCAACATTGGTGAGGATTGGGTGACGGATTTAAGCCAACTCAGCCAATTAGAAACTTATTTACAGGATTCTGATTTCCGCCAAAAATGGGCGCAAGTGAAGTTGCAGAACAAACAGCGTTTGGCAGACTTAATCAAAAAAGATACCGGCTTAACGGTTAATCCAACATCAATGTTTGATGTGCAGGTCAAACGCATACACGAATACAAACGTCAGCTGTTAAATGCGTTGCACGTAGTGCATTTATACGCGCGTATTAAACGTGGCGCCACCCAAAATATGACGCCGCGTGTGGTGGTTTTTGGTGGCAAAGCGGCGCCGGGTTATCACATGGCGAAGGCGATTATTAAGCTCATTAATAATGTGGCCCAGGTGGTCAATAATGATCCGGGCGTCGGTGATTTACTCAAAGTGGTGTTTATTCCAAACTACCGAGTGTCGGCGATGGAGGTGATTTGTCCAGGAACGGATTTATCCGAACAGATTTCCACCGCGGGTAAAGAAGCCTCAGGCACGGGTAATATGAAATTTATGATGAATGGGGCGGTGACAATCGGCACTTTAGATGGTGCCAATGTCGAAATCAGAGAAGCGGTGGGTGACGAGCATTTCTTCTTGTTTGGCTTGCAAACCGAACAAGTTCAGGACTTGATTGGACGTTATCAGCCGCAATCTTATATTGATAACGATGTCGATTTACAAGCCGTATTGAATCTACTGGAGGTTGGTCATTTTAACCAATTTGAGCCGGGTATTTTTGATGACATTTTAGCCTCAATTAAAAGTCCGCAAGATGAATGGATGACCTTGGCCGATTTCCGCAGTTATGTAGAGGTACAAGAGCAAGTTGCACAAGCCTATCAAGATGCTGAGCGTTGGGTCACGATGAGTATTATGAATTCGGCGCGCAGTGGCATGTTTTCAACTGATCGAACCATGAGTGAATACAATCGGGATATTTGGCACTTAAAGCCGATTCAGGTGCAAACAGATTGATTGTCACTGTTTTTCAGTTGGCTTTCTGATACAATAAGCCCACTTTTTAGCTGGTCCTGCTGGTTAAAAAGTTTTCAATATGGTGACGCTATTCGTCCCCTCGCGACGCTAAGTTGGGAACTCCGCCAGGTCCGGAAGGAAGCAACGGTACCTTCTGATGCGTGCGCCGAGGTAAGGCGGGTAGCGTTGCCTCCATAATTTCCTCCCGCCCAAGTTTAAAGCACGTTAAAATAGTCCAAATTCTGATTCTGGATGCCTTCATGAGTTATACCGTATTAGCACGTAAGTGGCGCCCAAAAAACTTTAGTGAACTGGTGGGTCAAACCCACGTAATGCAGGCGTTAGCGAACGCGCTAGACCAGCAGCGTTTGCATCATGCTTATCTGTTCACCGGAACACGTGGGGTGGGTAAAACCACGATTGCGCGTATCTTTGCGAAAGCCCTCAATTGCGAGCAAGGCATTTCTTCGACACCTTGCGGTCAATGTTCGGTATGTCAATCGATTGACGAAGGGCGTTTTGTCGATCTGATTGAAGTCGATGCCGCATCGCGTACTAAGGTCGAAGATACGCGTGAGATTCTGGATAACGTGCAATACGCGCCTACCCAAGGTCGTTATAAAGTTTATTTGGTTGACGAAGTTCACATGCTCTCCAAAAGTAGTTTTAACGCTTTGTTAAAAACCTTGGAAGAACCACCGGAACATGTTAAGTTCTTGCTTGCGACTACCGACCCGCATAAGTTACCTATTACGGTTTTATCGCGTTGTTTACAGTTTAACTTGTTACGGTTAACCAGTACTCAAATTCAAAATCATCTCGCCCAAATCCTGCAACAAGAGCAGATCAGTTTTGAGCCGACGGCATTGGCACTAATTGCAAAAAGTGCGGATGGTTCAGCGCGTGATTCATTGAGTCTGCTCGATCAGGCGATTGCCTATTGTGGCGCTCAAATCCAGTTTGAAGCAGTGCGCTCGATGTTAGGCTTGGTTGATCAAGGCGTGGTGCAGGCCATTTTACAAGCACTAAGCGATGATTCGGCGGAGCAGGTTAAACAAATATTGCAAACCCTGGCGAGTTTGGGGGTGGATTATGTGGCCTTACTTAATCAGTTGTTAGAAGTCCTGCATCAAACCGCCCAGACCCAAATTTTGGGTGAAGCGCTTGAAGACGGCCTTTTGCCAACCGACATCCTAGCGGGTTTTGCCCAAAGCTTAAGCCCAGAAAAAGTACAACTCTTATATCAAATCGGTTTGATGGCACGTCAAGACATGAAGCTTGCGCCGGATGTGAGAATCGGCTTTGAAATGACCTTGTTACGGATGCTAGCCTTTGATCCGAGTGGACCGCGTTCGCCTTCATCAGACGGCCAGCCAGGCTTGCAAAGCGCCACGTCTTCTACGGCCGCCAAGACAGCGCCAAGCTCAACCAGCGCACGCCAAAGCGTGGCCGAACTACTCAAGGCGGCGCAAGTAAACGAACCTCAACCAGCTTTTCAGACTCAAGAGCGGGTGACGCAAGCTAACGAAACGCTTAGCCCGAAGCCGCCTGAACCAAGCCCAGCTGAACCGGTAGCGGATTTAAGTTTATTTCCCGATCTGCATGCGCGCGTAAAAGCTCCGAGTGCGTCTAAGCCTAATAACGTTAATCCGCCGCTCGAAACATCTTCAGTAGCGGAGCCTGAAACCAATACACAAATACCTCAATCGATGAAGTTGGCATCCGATTTTGTGCCGCCAATTTCTGAAACATTCGAAGCGGCGCCGACGCAAATGCAGGCGCCCCAAGTCAACCAACAATCCGCTTGGGCACCAGCGGCTGAAAACTTCGCTGAATCCGCTTCAAACCCAGTGGCCCCTGTCACCGCCCCTGAATTGATGTCAACCATCAGGCCTGGTGGTTCGCAAACGGGGCCTCAGTCTGAGTCGGTTCAAGCTTGGATGGCGTTGATTGCACAGTTAGGTGTGGATGGCATGGCCTTGGAATTGGCCAGACATTGCGTATTAGTTGACGCTAACCCCCAGGCTTGGTGGTTAAGTGTGCACCCAGACGAGTTACACGCCAAAACGGATTTGGCAGTGACTCGTTTAAGAGAAGCGGCTCAACGTCAATTTGGTGAAGGTTTTCAGGTAAATTTTGTTGAGTTTTCAGGTGAATTTTACACGCCGAATCTTTATGATAAAGCTCAACAAACTCTGTCACAAGAACAGGCAACTCAATCGATTCATGCAGACGCAAACGTACAAATGTTGCAAACGCGTCTAGGTATGCAGGTGTTGGAAAAATCGATCCAACCCTTATGATGTTTGAAATAGTTAACACGATAATAATTTTTTAAATAAAGGAATGACTATGTTTGGTGGAAAAGCCGGTCTCGGTGGCTTGATGAAACAAGCACAAGAAATGCAAAAAAACATGGAAAAAGCACAAGCGGAAATCGCAGAAATGGAAGTCACCGGCGAAGCGGGTGGAGGATTAGTTAAAGTTACAATGACAGGTAAGCATGAACTGGTTAAAGTTGAGTTAGATGATAGCTTAATGGACGACAAAGAAATGCTGGAAGATTTAGTGGCGGCAGCAGTTAATAGTGCAGTGCGTCGAGTTGAAGACACCACCCAAGAAAGAATGGGCGGTTTAACTCAGGGTATGAATTTACCCGGTGGTATGAAGTTCCCTTTTTAAAATCGTTAAATTAGGCGACCATGTCCTCTCCACTGATTCAGCAATTAATTGATGCGTTTCGTATTTTGCCCGGCGTCGGTCCAAAGTCGGCACAACGTATGGCGTATTTTTTATTGGAGCGTCAACGTGACGGCGCCAATCGATTGGCTCATACAATCCAGCAAGCGTTGGAAAAAGTGGGTCATTGTGAAGAATGCCGCACCTTAAGCGAAACGGCGGTGTGCGGTATTTGTGCGTCTAATAAACGTGATAACGGACTGTTGTGTGTGGTCGAAACCCCGGCCGATGTATTATCAATTGAACAGGCGGGCATCTATCAGGGCAAGTATTTTGTGTTGATGGGACATTTGTCTCCGATTGATGGCATTGGCCCGCAACAATTAGGTTTGGATCGTTTACACGAACGTTTAAAACAGCCGGGCATTACCGAGTTAATTCTGGCGACGAATCCAACGGTTGAAGGTGAAGCGACCGCGCATTATATTTATCAGCTCGCACAGCAAGAAGGCGTTTCGGTGACACGACTGGCGCAAGGTTTGCCGATGGGTGGTGAGTTGGAATATATCGACAGTGCGACCTTGTCGTATGCGTTTAGTGGCCGTCGAGCGGTCGATTAATCTCTCTGGCACGTACCAAAATATGCCGGGTTAGAGGCGGGCCAATCAATTCAAATATAATTGTACAACCCAGAACCACCGCGAGAATAGTGTCTTTGTGCTCCGGGACTTGTTGAACCGCTAACAACGCCATACCAATTGGAATACCGGCGTGAGGTAACATTGCCAGTCCGAGTGATTTATAAGAGCTACCTTGGCAACCCGCCCATGTTGCGCCTAGGTAGGAGCCGGTGATACGTCCTAAAACTCGAAATACGATATAGCCTAGTCCAATCAATCCGGCAGCCCATAGGGCATCCAACTCAAGTGCAGAACCAGCTAATAGAAAGAATAAAATCAATAAAGGCCATTGTAATGCTTCAATTTCATCAAATGGTCGTTCAGGATGTTGGCGAGCTAAATTGGCAACTAATGTGCCCATCACCATCGCCGAAAGGATATAAGAAACACCTAACCATTCGGCTAAACCTGCGCATAATAAAACAAGCCCCAACACTTCCGCTTGTGTTGATTTACCAGGGTAAATGTACCGAGTTAAATAGGCCATGGGTAATCCAAGAAGGATGCCCAAGCCAACGGCACCACCAACTTCCCATAAACCATGCACTAAATTATTAACCGCTTCGCTGGTTCCCGCCCAAATTGTGGCTAACATTAACAGTAAACTAAAAACCAGCATGCCCCAGGCGTCATCAATTGCAACAATGCCTAATAGCATGTCGGTCACCGGGCCCTGCGCATTAAACTCTTTGGTAACATCAACGACTGGTGCGGGGGCGGTTGCGGGGGCAATGCCGGCTAATATCAGTGCGATTTCAACCGGTACACCCATCAACCATAAGCCGAAGAATACCAGCAATGCCGTCATAAACATTACGCTGAGAGAAATGCCGATAATGCCGCGACCCATGGTCTGAAGTTTGGTTTTTGTGAGGTTTTGGCCAAGCATAAAGCCAATCATTGCGAGTGCAACTTCCGATAATACCGGAAACCATTCTCGGGTAAACTCCGGTAACCAGTCAAGAACGGCCGGCCCCATTAAAAAGCCAGTCAAAATTAAAAGAGTGACTCTTGGAAGTGGGGTATGGCGGCCAAGCAGGTCTGCGATCAAACCAATGATAAACAGCCCACCAAATGTAATTAGAATTTCAGCAACGGATTCAGATTGAAACATAATTGACTATTTTTAGTTTCGTTTACTATAACTGAAAGTCTCTAGACAATAAAAGGCGCTTGAAGCGATTGTTTGCTGCTTTAGTTGCGAGTCATTAAAAATTCAAGTAGCGCTTTTTGCGCATGCAAACGGTTTTCGGCTTCATCCCACACTACACTTTGGTGACCGTCAATGACTTCAGCCGTGACTTCTTCGCCACGATGCGCAGGTAGGCAGTGCATAAATAAAGCATTCGAATCAGCTTGGTCCATAATGGCACGACTTACGCGATATTTCGATAAGGCTTGAATGCGCAAACGTTGTTCGTCTTCTTGTCCCATGCTGGCCCAAACATCGGTTACCAATAAGTCTGCGCCTTGTGCGGCTTCCATCGGGTCGCGTACAATTTCAACACGATCTTTCGCCATCTCGATTAAATCTGCACGTGGTTCAAAGCCTTTTGGACAAGCTACGCGTAATTTAAAGTCATAGATTTGCGCCGCATTAATATATGACTGGCACATATTATTACCATCCCCAATCCAGACCACCGTTTTACCCTGAATCGAGCCTCGATGCTCATAGTAGGTTTGCATGTCAGCTAGCAACTGGCAAGGGTGAAAATCATCGGTTAAAGCGTTTATTACTGGCACCGATGAAAATTCGGCCATGGTTTCAACAATGCTGTGTTCGAACGTGCGCACCATAATGCCATCCACCATGCTGGAAATAACGCGTGCGCTATCTTCAATCGGTTCGCCACGGCCAAGTTGGGTATCGCGGGGCGATAAAAACAACGCGTGGCCGCCTAGCTGAGTCATGCCGACTTCAAACGAAATGCGGGTGCGAGTAGACGCCTTTTCAAAAATCATTGCAAGGGTTTGGTTTTTGAGCGGCTCGTAAATTTCACCGGCGTGTTGCATTTTTTTGAGCTCAATCCCACGCTGCAAAATATGTTGCAGTTGTTGCGGGGTGAGGCTTTTAAGGGTTAAAAAGTGATTATTTGTCATGGGATTAAGATTTTTTTAAAAATTCGGTTATTAATTGGCTCAAATCAGTCACCAGTTGGCTCGTTTGGGCTTCGGAAATTACAAATGGCGGCAATAAACGAACGGTGTCGCCACGCGTTACGTTGATCAGTAGGCCTTTATCAAGCGCTAGTTTGACCAGCTCGCTACACGGACGATCCAACTGAATACCGATCATATAACCTTTGCCACGCACTTCTACCACGCCTTTTTGGTCGGCTAATGCGTTTCTAAAGGCGGTCATGATTTGTTTGCCTTGTTTGGCGACCTGTGAGATATAGTCGTGCTGCTCAAGCGTATTAATGACCGCTAAACCGGCCGCACACGCGAGCGGATTGCCACCAAACGTGGTGCCGTGGTTGCCTGGACCAAAAGTGCTGGCCGCTTTACCACGGGCTAAACATGCACCAATCGGCACACCGTTGCCCAAGGCTTTCGCTAAGGTTAATACATCTGGCAAAATGTCTTCGTGTTGGTAGGCAAACCATTTGCCGGTACGGCCCACGCCAGTTTGGATTTCATCCATCATCAGTAACAAATTATGCTGGTCGCACAATTGACGTAAGGTTTTTAAATAACCGGCATCGGGTACAAATACACCACCTTCACCTTGAACTGGCTCAACCAAAATGGCGACGAGGTTAGGGTGATCAGCAATGGCTTTTTCAACCGCCTCTACTTGGTTGTAAGGCACGCGCACAAAGCCCTGCACTAAAGGGCCAAAACCTTCTTGAACTTTTTTGTTGCCGGTCGCACTTAAGGTCGCCATGGTGCGGCCGTGGAAGCTGTTTTCCATTACGAGGATTTCGGGGTTTTCAATCCCGCGATCAGCCCCCGTTTTACGCGCAATCTTAATCGCCGCCTCGTTGGCTTCTGCACCCGAGTTACCAAAAAATACGCGATCCATACCCGATAGGCGAATTAAGTCTTCACCTAATTTTTCTTGGTTTTCGACGCGATATAGGTTCGAGGTATGAATGAGGCGTTTGCTCTGTTCACACAAGGCTTGCGAAATCGCAGGGTGAGCGTGGCCTAAACTGCAAACGGCAATACCACTCACGGCGTCTAAATAGGCCTTTCCTTGATCATCGTACAAGGTTGCGCCTTCGCCTTCTGTAAACATGACAGGCAAACGAGCATAGGTATTCATTAAACTTTCGGACATGGACTTCACCTTCTTGCCAACGCAACAGCGCCTAGGCGGCTTGATAATTACAAACAAAAAAGAGCAATCCGAAGATTGCTCTTTTTGAAAGACAAACGATGATTTTAGCTGAATCAAGAATAAATTCAAGTTGATAGAGTGAATAAAGCTCAGAGCTAGATTGAAATTAAGCGTGCAGACTCTCTGTTATTCGTGGGTTCATTCGGCTAAAATACATCTTTTATTTTTTGTAAAAACGGCTTTGGCCGGTTTTATACCGAATTTGTAGCGATTTATATTTCTGAGGAGCTTCTCAATGCGAACGATGTCGGATCGTGATGGCCTGATTTGGATGGACGGTCAAATGGTGCCTTGGCGCGAAGCCAACACGCATGTTTTAACTCACACCTTACATTATGGTATGGGTGTTTTTGAAGGTGTGCGTGCGTATGATGCCGAGCAAGGCACCGCGATTTTTCGCTTAGAAGCGCATACCGATCGCCTGTTTAATTCAGCGAAAATTATGAATATGCCGATGCCGTTTGATAAAACCACGCTTAACGAAGCGCAGCGTGCCGCGGTGCGTGAGAATGGTTTGAAATCGGCTTATATTCGTCCGATGGTGTATTACGGCTCAGAAGGCATGGGTTTACGTGCCGATAATTTGAAAACTCACGTGATTATCGCAGCCTGGGAATGGGGTGCGTATATGGGTGAAGAAAACCTAACCCGTGGTATCAAGGTCGCGACTTCGTCCTACACACGTCATCACGTTAACATTACCATGACCAAGGCGAAAGCGAACGGTGCGTACATGAACTCAATGTTAGCTTTGCAAGAAGCGGTATCGCACGGTTGTGATGAAGCGCTATTGTTAGACACTGAAGGTTATGTGTGTGAAGGTAGTGGCGAAAACTTCTTTATGATTCGTGACGGCGTGATTTATACCCCAGAATTGACGGCGGCCTTGGATGGTATTACGCGTAAAACCGTGATGCAATTAGCGCGAGAATGTGGTTATGAAGTGGTGGAAAAACGCATTACACGTGACGAAGTTTACATCGCAGATGAAGCCTTCTTCACTGGCACGGCGGCTGAAGTAACGCCGATTCGTGAATTGGACAATCGTCCGATTGGTCAAGGTTCACGAGGCCCCATTACCGAGCGTTTACAAAGCCTGTATTTTGACGTGGTTCATGGACGCTCAGCCGCTCATTTAGACTGGTTAGCCACCGTTAAATAAGATTTCGTACGGCGGCAAATTGCCCGCCGTGTTTACACGCTTTAAGGAGTGACAATGAGTTCAAAAGCAACCGATTCATGTGCGCAAACGCACGTTGAAGTAACCTACGACGATTTGCCATTGTATTGCCCAACCAATAATCAGTCGGTATGGGACGCACATCCGCGCGTATTTTTGCCGATTGAAGAGACCGGCGAAGCTAAATGCCCCTACTGTGGTACGGAATACGTTTTAAAAGACTGGGATCCGAATCGTTCGGCGCACTAATGATTCGAGATTCAAACCCGACCACCAGGCCTGGTGGTCGGTCTCCCTACCAAGGCTTAAATATCGAGCCTAAGCAATTACCTAATATTCTCTCTGCGCAACCCCAACCGACCTTATATCACGACAGTACGCATCAGCTTTTCTATCTGCAAACCGAGCAGGGCGACAAGGTCTTAAAAACGTTGAACCCCAATGCCCAACAACAAGATTTTTGGCGTAATGTACGTGTGCTATTTGGTTTAGATCTGCAACAACATCTCCAGCACCAGGCCTGGTGCTCGCGTCAATTGGCAGACTTAACCGATTTGGCGATTCCGCAGATTGAATGGGCAGTGAATCCTTCTGAAAGTTTGCAGGGATTTGTCTTAGCCTCAAAACTCGCGGGTGAAACCGGTCAAGCAAAATGGATGAATCAGACCAATGTTGAACGCTTCGCGCGACATTTAAGTTCGTTGCATCAGGTTCAATATTCCAGCTGGGGGGTTTGGCATCAGCCGCAATATCCACTTAACGATTGGTCAACCAGACTCGCGCAGCGTTTAAAAAGCTGGATGAATTCGACCGACCACCAGGCCTGGTGGTCGGCGATAGAGCAGGCTGAGGCGCTGCATATTGATTCAGCCGTGCCCACCATGTTGGATTGTCGTTGGGATCAGTTTTTATTTGAGCAGAAGCAATTGTCTGCCTTGGTAGATTTGGACGCGTTTGTGCTCGCGCCGGTCGAATTAACCTGGGTGATATTGGAATATCTTTTGGACGAACACCAGGCCTGGTGGTTTAAGCAAGCCTATGGCGATTTGCCCGATTTAACACAGGTGCGTGCCCCTTATCGCTTGTGGTTGTTTGGTTTGAACTTGCTAGGCGAAACCGATTTGGCGCACTGGATGGCCGCGCCCACACGGTTTTAAAGAGAGGCACTTTGGTGCTGTGCGCGATAAAGTTTTAACCAATTAACAAACCCATAAACCGCGAGACCAAGATAAAGCACAAACATCGCTGCAGTCAGCAAATAGCCGGTTTGCCAATAAAGCACCACCGCCGTGCTATCAATTACCAACCAATAGAGCCAGTTTTCCAATACCTTGCGTGCCATCATATAAGTGGTGAGCATGGAAAACACCATCACAAACCCGTCTAAATAGGGTTTTTGGCTAGCCTCAAACAAGGTTAATAAACCGCCGAGTGAAAAAGTCAGCAACACGCCTAAACTAATAAAAACAGCGTGATAACCCCAGCGCCAACGATGAATGTGTAACTCAGGTTGGCTAATGCTGCCTCGGGTCCAGACATAAAAACCGTACACCGCCATGGACATGTAAAAGAAGTGTAAGAAAGATTGCATCGGCAGCATGCCGTTCCAAAACAGCAGGGTATAAATCGCGGTGCTTACAAAAGCCGCTGGCCAACACCAAACCGATTCGCGCGCGGCTAGAATCACATAAGCGATGCCCAGCGCAACCGCAATCGCCTCCCAAATAGATTGCTGGCTAAATTGCGCCCAAATCTCAGCAAGCATCAATTTTGGCCTTGGAGCGATTGACCCCGACCATTTTCATTACAAAAATGGTGTGTGGGTTTTGTTCAAATACGGTTTCAAGCTCTTTGGTCATCAAGTTCATAATCGTGCGATAGTCACCAAACACCTGAGTGCTGAGGCTATTGCGCTCAAGCACCAGGCCTGGTGCTTGTTCTAAACGCTCGATAAAGTCAATAATCGGTTGGCAAAATTCGTCTTGTAACGGGTACATACTGATATCAAGTGAAATATTCATAGGGTTATTCCTTTGTTCTTTTACTGCGAAGACACGGAGTTGTTAAGCGTTAGCTTTTCACCCTCTCCCTGGGTGGGTGAGGGTGAAGTGTCACCTTTGGTTAAAACCGCACTCTCGTGGTCAAACCAACTTGGCGCGGATCGCCAAGGGCGATATATTGGTGTTCGCCGTCACCATCAAAGTGGTCAAAAAAGTAACCTCTTGTAGCATAACGCTCATCTGTTAGGTTTTTGCCCCAGAAATAGACTTCCCAGTCCTTGGCCTCATAGCCTATTCGCGCATTAGCGATGGTATAGGCTTTAGATTTTTCATTATGTACATTGTCGAAATAAAATGCATCCATGCCTTGAACTTCGACTCGACCAAACCAGCCTTGGTCATGTCGATATTGACCACCGATTAAATATTGATAGTTGGGCGCATGCGCTGCACCGCGATCGGCCATATCAAATTCTTCATTAATCGGCGTGCCTTTAACTTGAGTTTGTAATAATCCCAAATTAGCAAAAACCAGCCAGCGGCTATTGACCTGCCAGTCGATTTCGGTTTCTAGTCCATAGTGTTGTGCTGAATCTAAGTTTTCAGTAAAGAATACCCATTCATAACCGCCAGGTTCATAGCTGTAACCATCAAACTGTGGATTTTGACGATCCATATAAAATAAGGTCGTCGCTGTTTTGATTGCACCGTAGTTGGAGCGTAAGCCAATTTCATAGTTATAAAGAGTTTCGGCTTCGAAGGTTAAATTTTGTTCAGTACTTTGTCCGGTATTAAAGCCGCTCGCTTTAAAACCTCGGTTAAATCCGGCAAAGGCGGTATGGCGTTCGTTGTATTTATGCGTGTAAGTTATTGAACCGCCCCAAAGGGTTTCTACTGGTTCATGTTCATCCAGTAGGGTGTAATCAAAATCAGCGTGCGGACCAACGACATTTCCACTTGCATCGTACTCAAAAGCGGATCCGAAGTTACGTTTGGTTTGCGTGAAATCTTTGCGATTATGTTCAGCCCTTATGCTGTAACTCAGCGTTTTTTGATTTGATATTGCTTGATCAAGTTGACCATATAGAGCCAATTTCTCATTGGTGAAATCACTGCTAATATCGTTGTTATAAATATCTGGACCTTCCGTTGGGCAGGTAAATCCGTAACAACTTTGAAAGCGTTCTGCGCGATCATTTGTTTCAGTTAAATGTGACGCATAAAGCCCGACGAGCCAATCGGTTGATTGATTAAAGAGTTTGCTAGAATCAGTTGATTTCCAGCGAAAATCTTGGCTAAAGTTCTGGCGTGTTTGTGTGCTTTGATAGGTACCGTTACTCTTTTCTTCATCAAAGGCTTGCCAGTCTAAATCATAGTCGTAGTGACTTGTGTTGTCCGCAAAGCTGGTAGTGGAAGTGAGTTGATAGTTTGAATTGCCATCATATTGGACTTTCAAAGAACTGGCATTGGCTTTTTGAGTGTCTTTACCTGGCTCATCAGAAAGACTGGTAAAGCTATTATCACGCGTAAACACATCATAGCCGTTATTAATATCAGCGTGCATGAGGCTTAAATCAAATTGAGTATCGTCACCGGCCCACCAGCGTAGTTTAGCTCGCGCGGTGAGCTCGTTTTTTTGGTTGGTATCGGTGCGGTCTAGGGTGTCGTTATCACGGAAGCCATCGCTGTTATGTTTGAACAGGCTGACACGGTATTGCGGACTTTTGTCTTCGGATGTGAAAGCGCCACTGGTCATGACGCCAAGTTCTTTCAGGTTATCCGTGCCCACGCTCGCTTCAATTAAACTTTCTTTATAAGGCGTTGGGTCGTTAGTTTGGATGTTTACCAAGCCGGCGAGGGCGCTGGCTCCATAACGTGTGCTTTGTGGGCCGCGTAATACTTCGACTTGTTTGACGTCAAATAAATTGCCGACCATGCCGATGCCGCTGAAATCAATTTCATCGACCGCAAACCCCACACTGGCGTTGGGTGCGCCGGTGTATTCGTCACGTTCGCCCATACCGCGAATTTGGATATGACGCGGACGCGATGATTGCCCGGAAAAATTGACATTGGGGGTTTGTAATAACACATCGCCAAAATGGGTGGCGCCGCGATCTTGCAATTCAGCTTCATCCATAATATCGACGCTGGCAGCGATATCCGTTTCGCTGGTTTCGCGTAAATCGGCATTCACGGTAATGGTAGATAAGTTGTTTTCAGCTAGTACCAGGCCTGGTATAAGGGCGATTAAAGCAAATGGAAGTGGTTTGAGTTTCATGGTTTTCCTTTTACATATTTATGTGTGTAAAAGGACAGGAAGACCGCGAGTTGCGTCAAGAGTTTTTGACTAAAATGGCGTGTCATGCCTGTCCCTACGCTGGTATTAACCAGATCAGGTTCTTAGGGTTTCGATTTTCTGCAATCGATCTCAGGCCGAATAGACCACCCCTTGGCAAATTTGAGCGCAAATTGTAACACAAGCACCATTTAAGCCTATGTAAAATCATTGGCAAACTAATACAGTAAAGCTACTAAACTAATACAATCGCCGATTTAAGAAGTGCTAGAATATTGATTAATGTCAATTATGATATTGTTGCGCTTAATGTTCACTTCATTCTAATTAGGCGACTATTATTAAATCAGTCAGAAAAAAATAAAGAGGGTTCAAATATGTCATCGGTATCCGCAAAAATGAATCAAGATTGTCTCGAAATCGCCGTGGATGGCGTATTTGATATTGAGCTTTATCATGATTTTAACAACGCATATAAAGACTATATTGGCAAAGCTAATCGTTATGTTATTGACTTTGATCGCACTGACCGTATTGATAGTGCCGCGTTGGGTTTGATGTTATTGATGCGCCAAAAAGTGGGAACGGAAAACAGGGTAATTAAGTTAATTAACGCCAACGACAAGGTGATGCGCAGTTTAGAAACCGCCCAGTTTGGTAAATTGTTTGATATGGATGCTTAATCGTTAATCAGTTGTGTTATACAAACTAAGGTTGCAAAGGAAAACGAATGTCCGTTAATCAAACTCGATTATTATTGATAGATGATACGCCAGCATCGCTAAAATTGTTAAGCATGATGGTGGCTAACGCGGGTTGGGAATTTGATACCGCCGTGGATGGCGAAGACGCGTTGAATAAAATCAAGGCACGAACCCCGGACTATTATAGTGTGGTGGTCTCGGACTGGTTGATGCCTAAAATGGATGGCATCGCATTACTGAAAGCCTTAAAAAAAGATTCAGAACGTCGCCAGATACCGGTTATTCTGCAAACGGCACTGGCGGATAAAGAGTCGGTTCAACAGGGTTTAAGAGAAGGTGCATTTTATTATTTAGCCAAGCCGCTCGATATGGAGTTGGTGCAATCGGTTATTCGTTCCGCTTTACGTGATTATAAAACCCACCAAAACTTGCGCGCGGAAATCAATAAAATTACCGCGTCTTTTGCTACCGCTAAACACGCCGAATTTGAATATAAAACCCTTGAAGAAGCTCGTGGTTTATCATCCTTGCTAGCCAGCTTGTGCGCAGAGCCGGATGAAGCGGTTGTAGGCTTGTTTGAGTTAATGGTGAATGCGGTTGAGCATGGTAATTTGGCCATTACTTACGATGAAAAAACTCAATTGATCAACGAAGGCCGTTTAATTGACGAAGTTCAACAACGTCTGGCCGATGACACCTATCGCGATAAAGTCGTGGCATTAACATTAGACGTGCGTGCGGCCGAAATAGACGTCACCATTCGAGATATGGGGGAGGGGTTTGATTTTGAACAATATCTCAACTTCTCTTTGGAGCGCATGTTAGACAATCACGGGCGTGGTATTATGATGGCCAACCAGGCCGGATTTAAAAAGCTCGAATATTCTGATGGTGGTCGTCAAGTCAGTTGTTGCATTGATCGCGCCGCATTCACTCACTTATCAAGTTAGACCTCAATTATGCAAGCCCCTTGGATTCCAGACTATGAAGAGGAGCGTTTAGTCGCGCTCTATAACTTGGGGTTATTAGACTCTGAGCCCGAAGAACGCTTTGATCGCATTACCCGCCTGGCTCAATCTTACTTTGACTTCCCAGTTGCTATGATCAGTTTGGTCGATAGAGATCGGCAATGGTTTAAATCCATTGTCGGTGTAGAAGCGGAAGAGTTGCCACGCAATACCTCGTTTTGTGGGCATGCGATTTTGCAAGAAGAAGTGTTTAGCATTCCGGATACTAGGCTCGATCCGCGTTTCGCAGATAACCCGCTGGTAATAGGCGAGCCCTACATTCGAGCTTATTATGGTATTCCGTTGCGCGCACCGGATGGGTATCGAGTTGGCACATTATGTTTGATCGATCATAAACCACGCGAGTTATCCGCTGAGCACCTAGATACTTTGCGTGATATGGCTAAGATGGTCGAAGACAAACTCGCGCTTAACAATATTTTGCGCCAAGCCAAACTGGCGGACAATCGTCAAAGACGGCTAAATGCGATTTTGCAAACCGAGATGGATGCCATCGTTTCGATTAAATCCGATGGTTCAATTGTCGGAGCGAATCCCGCGACTCAAACCTTATTTGGTTATGAGGTTGATCAACTGATTGGACAAAGCGTTGACCAGCTTTTAGTTAAACCGTTTTTTGATCCACTTAATCGTACTTCTGATTCAAAATTGGAGCAAAAGATTACCCAATCCGCTAGTCTGAGAGAGGAGCGTATGGGTGTACGCATGAGTGGTGAAATCTTTCCTCTCGAGCTTAGCTTAAGTCAGGTAGATATAGACGACGAGCCACAAAAAATCTTGATTATGCGCGATGTCTCAGAGCGCAAGGCTTACGAAAACCAACTCGGCACCTTACTGGAACGCTTGCGCCGCAGCCAAGAGTTTGCGCATATCGGCTCTTGGGAATGGGACATACAAACTGAGAATTTGTTTTGGTCAAATGGCGCCGCAGATATTTTTGGTTTTTCGCCTGAGAGTATGCAGTTGACGATAGATGAATTTACTCAACGAATTCATCCCGACGATCAAAATAAAGTGGCTGAAGCCATCAAACAGTGTATCGAACAGCGCAAAACCTATGATATTGAACACCGAATTATCCGTGCCGATGGTCAAGAATATTGGGTGCAAGAGCGTGGTGACGTGGTTTACAACGACCAGGGTCAGCCTGAACGCATGTTGGGGGTAGTGATTGATATTGATGCCAAAAAACGCGCTGAAGTGGAATTACATGAACACCGCCGCCAGCTTAAGCAGGCACAAAAACGCGCGCGCTTAGGTCATTGGCGTGCGAACTTGCAAACTGGTGAACTAACTTGGTCGAAGGTTATTTATGAGATTTTTGGAATCGACCCGGAGATAGCACCTAATGTTGATTTGTTCATGCAAGCGGTACATCCGGGCGACCGCGTTTTAATTGATGAGAGTCATGAAGCCATGCGCAAAACTGGAGTGCATGATGTCGTGCATCGTATAGTGCGACCTGATGGTGAGGTTCGAATTGTACATGAGTTAGCCGAAATGCATATGGATAGTCAGGGCGAGCCACTGTATTTGATCGGTACAGTGCAGGATGTGACTGAATTGAAGCAAGCCGAGCAAGACTTGTTGTTGCAGCAAACGCAATTACGCAAGGCGATTGATAAAGCCGAGCATGCGAGCCAGGCCAAAACCGAGTTTTTGTCCAGCATGAGTCACGAGCTTCGCACACCGTTGAATTCTATTTTGGGTTTTGCACAGCTATTGCATAAAGATCAACACCTTAATGAATTACAAAAAGACAGCTTGAACGAAATTATCCAAGCGGGTAAACATCTATTAGAGCTTATTAACCAAATTTTGGATTTTGCCAGTATTGAGTCCGGCCAAGTCGAACTTAATTTTGAAAGCGTGTCGCTGAATAAAATCCTGAACGAATGTTTAAGTTTGCTAAAACCGCAGGCGGTAAATAAAAAGCTGGAATTGATTCTTGATCTGCCAGAAGAATTTAAAGTCAAAGCTGACCGTTTACGCCTTAAACAAGTGATTCTCAACCTGATGTCGAACGGGATTAAATATAATCAGTTGGCCGGTAAATTAAAGCTCCAAGCCAAGCCGAACGCCGAGTTTGTGCGCCTTAGTGTCACGGATAGTGGCCTGGGTATCCCAAGTGAAAAAATAAAAGAACTCTTTACGCCTTTTGAACGTTTAGACAAACAGGGTAGTGCGATAGAGGGTTCGGGCATAGGTTTATCCATCAGCAAAACCCTGGTTGAACAAATGGCGGGCGAAATAGGGGTCGAGTCCTCTACTCAAGCCGGTTCGAGCGGCACTACTTTTTGGATAGATATCCCGCGCGTTAAGCCATAAATATTAAGCAGACAATTCATCACCAGGCCTGGTACTTGGCTTGAGTTAGTTTAGCTCTTTATAAAATATCAGCGAGTGATCGGTTAGAATAAGCCGCTTTGATTCGACTATCGACCTTTTTAGGAATTCCCGATTGTGACCCCTGTGTTGTTTTTTCAAACGGCTTTACTCACGCTGGCTGCTTTAGTCGCTTTTGCCGCCAATGCCGTCATTTGTCGTTGGGCGTTAGAGGCGGGCTGGATTGACCCCGTTAGTTTCACCAGTTTACGTTTAGCATCGGGTGCGATGATGTTATTTATGGTCATGAGCTTAGTATGGTGGCGCAAGCGCCCAAGCACCAGGCCTGGTGCTGAAACAATTAAAGTATCAAAAGGCAGTTGGAAAGCGGCACTTATCTTATTTATCTACGCGATTACTTTTTCGTACGGTTATATCGAAATCAGCACCGCGACGGGTGCGTTATTGCTAGCGGCGATTGTGCAACTAACGATGCTGGGTTATGCGTTACGCGCGGGTGATCGTTTACATGGCGCAGAATGGATTGGGGTGGCGCTGGCGTTAATTGGTCTGTTGTACTTGG
This sequence comes from Thiomicrospira pelophila DSM 1534, assembly GCF_000711195.1. NCBI lineage: Bacteria > Pseudomonadati > Pseudomonadota > Gammaproteobacteria > Thiotrichales > Piscirickettsiaceae > Thiomicrospira > Thiomicrospira pelophila. The sequence continues at coordinate 604,815 of NZ_JOMR01000001.1, forward strand.
TTTATCCCAAATTAACCACGCCTTCTTGGTGGGGGTTGGTGGTAATCTGTATTTCGGCTTACACTTGGGCGCTTTATAGTCTAAACGGCCGACGCTCTAAAAACCCGCTTAGCGATACCGCCTATAATTTTTACCGAACCTTGCCCTTGGTTGCGCTATCAAGTTTATTGTTTATTCCGTTTATGAACTTAACCACCGAAGGCGTCTTGTTAGCGGTATTTTCCGGCGCAATCACCTCCGGTTTAGGCTACATTTTATGGTACAAGGCTTTGCCAGGAATCTCCTCAAGCCTTGCCTCCGCCAGCCAACTATTAGTCCCCTTAATGGCCGCGTTTGGAGCCGCTTGGTTGATTGATGAACCGATTACGCTACACTTTATGTTGGCCGCGCTTTTAATGCTTGGCGGATTGGGTTTGGTTTTATGGGGGCGACATCGTCACCGCCGATTGATTCCAACCAACCTCTAATCCGAAACCAATTTTGAGGAATTTATATGTCTGTGTATCAAACCCAACTTCAAATTCAAACCAGCCAGCGCGGCACTCAAAATATCACTGCAAAAATTAATCAAGTGCTGAGTCAGTCGGGTATTAAAACTGGGACTTGTCATGTGTTTATTCAACATACTTCCGCCTCGCTCATCATCACCGAAAACGCCGATCCAACCGTAAGAGATGATATTGAATACTGGCTTGCCTCGCGTATTACGGATGGCGATCCGCAATACCGACACAACTACGAAGGTGACGATGACATGAGCGGCCATATTCGTACCATTATGACTGATACCAGCCACACCATACCGGTTACAAATGGACAGCTAAATTTGGGCATCTGGCAGGGTTTGTTTTTATATGAACATCGAACAGGGCGTTTTCAACGTCAACTAGTGGTGACGATACAAGGCGAATAGTGATAGTTTGGGAGGGCTAGCTACAATTTTCCCCACACAGGCAAAATTTGGGCATTAAAAAAGCCAGACTTCAATTCACCTAAGTGGTTGAAAAATCTGGCTTTAAATCTGGCTCCCGATGCTGGACTCGAACCAGCGACATACGGATTAACAGTCCGGTGTTCTACCAACTGAACTAATCGGGAGTGGTAGTTCAAACGTGTCGTTTGATGAGTGCGTATTATAAAGACTCCTAAGGGCTTTGCAATAGTTTTTTGAAAATAATTTGTTGTAAAGCCCCTAGCTATAAAGGTTGCCGTTATTCGGTGAATTTAAGTTAGTGGGTGTTTGTCTATCCTCTGGGCTCTACGGTTAATTGATGAGTTTCCATATCAATTTTTACTTTACCTGTCCGTAAATGTAAGTCTCGCTGCGGAAAAGGTATTTCAATCCCACGTTTCGTTAGCTCTGTTTCAAGTTCCCACAAGAAAAGAGCTTGTGCTTTACCAGGCCTAGACATGAGTTCGTTATCCACCCATATGACTAGCTCAAAATCAAGACTGGAGTCTCCAAACCCTACTAACCAAACGTCTGGCTGACGAGAAGCGTGATCAATAACCGCACCTTTAACGCGTTTTGCGGCGGTTAAAGCGGCTTCCTTAACCAGGTCTTTGTTACTCCCGTATGCGATAGAAAATGGAATATGGATGCGGCGATTTTTTTCGTTATAACTCCAGTTAGTTACTTGTCCGTTAATAAATTCTGAATTGGGTACGATAATATCAACATTGTCACGGGTTGTGATTCGAGTAAATCGCAACCCAATTTCAGCCACAACGCCTGTTGTGACTGAGTTTAGCTCTACAAAGTCACCAATTTTTAAAGTTTTTTCAGAAATAATAATGATTCCTGAAATAAAGTTACTAAAGATATTCTTTAGACCAAAGCCTATACCTATGCCTATAGCACCGCCTAAAAAAGCTAAACCACTCAAGTTCAAACCCATGTAGGATAAACCCATTAAGGTAGCAATAAACCAAATAAAATAACGTAATAATCGACTTAATAAATACAAAGTGGATTCGTCCACATGTTTATAGGCTTTGCCTTTTGTGAAACGTTGAATAATGTTTTCTATTTTTGCCGATATCCACCAAGCTAAAACTATAATCAAGAAAAATCCAAGAATAGTGGCTAGTGAAAAAGAAACCGTGGCAGTCTGAATGAGTGGCGATGTTATCCAATTGATAACCGTATCAAAAAACGACCAAGGGTTTATTTGTGTGTTTGAGCCTTCCATAAAAACCCCTTATTAAACTTGTTTGGTTTTATCTTTCGATGTTTCATGGTGACTAATATCTTTAAGCTCATATCCGCATCGGCGACAAAATTTTGCATCGGCGTCATGCCCTCTCAAACTACATTCTTGACAGGCGCGACCATCTTTTTGTTTACTTAGAGATTGGTAAACTTGGGCTGAATAAATGCCGGTTGGAACCGCAATAATGCCATAACCAATTAAAACTAGAATAGAGGCGATAAACTGGCCGAAAGGCGTAGCAGGGGATATGTCACCATAGCCAACCGTGGATACGCTAATGAGCGCCCAATACATGGAGGTAGGGATGTTGGTAAAGCCATATTCAGGCCCCTCGATGATATATAAAAAAGTACCAAAAATAATAATGATGGTGATAACGCCGACCAAAAAAACCAAAACTTTACGCCAACAATTTGAAAAAGCATCAATTAAAATACTGGTTTCACGTTGATAACGGTGCATGTGTAGCACATCAAACACCCTTAATATTCTTAGGATTCGGATTACCGCGAGGTATTGGATACCACTTTCAGGAAAAAGCAAAGCAATGTAAGTAGGTAAAATAGCGAGGAGGTCGATGACGCCATAAAAACTTCGCGCGTAGCGCATAGGATCGCGTACGACCCAAAGTCGGGTAATGTATTCAATGGTAAACAGTAGCGTAAAAAACCAATCTAGCCTAAAAAGAAGACTGTTATAGTCTTGATTTAGTGAGTCGACCATTAAAACAGCAACGCTTAACAATATTGCTATGACTAGGGACATATCAAAAATAATCGAGTTACGCTGCTGGTAGCCAAAAATTATATGAAATAATTTATGGCGAATCCCTTCAGTGTTTCGGCTATCAGGATAGTAGAATTGGCGCATAGTAATTTTTCTTCTGAGACAGTTTTAAATTATATTTGATTACACAACTTAACTTAGATTTCTCAATTTGTCGATTTAACAAATAAATTCTGGAGAACCGTAATAATCATTGGAAGCAATTCAAAGCCATTATTAATCTTGCCAATAGTTTAATTTTTAGCCGTTAGGGATGTCGAGCTGTTATGTTGTTTTTAGAAGCCTAGATAAATTAGCTGAGTCGGTATTATAGGAAAAGGAGATTTATGAAGTATTCAACACTAGGTCAATCCAATATTAAAGTCAGTCGTATTTGTTTGGGCACCATGACCTGGGGTGAGCAGAACACTCAGGCGGAAGCTTTTGAGCAGATGGATTATGCGTTAGACCAGGGGGTCAACTTCTGGGATGCAGCTGAGCTTTATTCGGTGCCACCTAAAGCAGAAACCTATGGTTCGACAGAGAAAATTATCGGTGAGTGGCTGGCGAAAAATGCACGTCGTAGCGAGATCGTTTTAGCCTCAAAAATGGCGGGCCCCGGTGAGTTTGTAGAGCATATTCGTGGTGGTCAAACACGTTTTAATGCACACATGGTGCCGCAAGCATTGGACGCCTCATTGCAACGTCTGCAAACCGATTATGTTGATTTGTATCAGTTGCATTGGCCGGAACGTTCGACTAACTTTTTTGGTCAGTTGGGGTTTGAATATCCGTCTAATAAACCGAGTGATTTAACGCCCATGGCGGAAACCTTACAAGCTTTAAGTAAGCAAGTAGAAGCCGGTAAAATCTGCAGCATTGGTCTGTCCAACGAAACCGCTTGGGGCACGATGAAGTTTTTGCAACTGGCAGAACAGTTGGGGTTAGAAAAAATCGTTAGCGTGCAAAACCCTTACAATTTGTTAAACCGTAGTTACGAAGTCGGCTTGGCTGAAGTGGCTTATCAAGAGCAGGTTGGTTTGCTGGCTTATTCACCACTAGCGTTTGGTTGTTTAGCGGGTAAGTATTTAAATAATGCTCGACCAGAAGGTGCACGCATCAGCTTATTTCCGCGTTTCGACCGATACTTGAACGATCAGGCACAAGCGGCTACAAAAGCTTATGTTGAACTTGCCCAGCGTCATGGGTTAGATCCGGCACAAATGGCGTTAAGTTATGTGAACAGTCGTCCATTTTTAACCGCCAATATTATTGGTGCCACTAATATGGCGCAGTTAAGAGACAATATTGCTTCGATTGATTTGGATTTGAGTGCCGAAGTGTTAGCGGAAATTGAAGCGATTCACCAGCGTTATACCTATCCAAGCCCTTAACGCTCGCTATGCAAACACTGGGCTGGTTGTACGGTGACGCATTAAAACGAATGCATCACCGTGGTGACCACGCCCCAAATCACTAAGTTGGATTCTTCTTTTACCAGAATTGGGGTGTAATCGTCATTTTCGGGTACTAGCCAAGTGCCGGTAGATTTTACTGACAGACGTTTGACGGTCAGTTCAGAGTCAATCGCCGCAATTACAATTTTACCATCCACTGGATTGATGCTGCGATCCACCACCAATATATCGCCATGGTGTATGCCGCTTTTTTTCATTGAGTCGCCCTGCACCTTAACTAAGAAGGTGGTTTCTGGGTTGCGAATATAGTGTTCGTTTAGGTCCAGACGAGCTTCAATATTGTCGTCGGCCGGCGATGGAAATCCGGCCACGACCTTATGCGAAAACAATGGCAGATCAACATGGCTGGATGCATCTGGTCGTAAGGTTTCGGCATTGTTAGCCTTAGGCAAAGGTAACTCGGGGGCGTGAGTGGGTGATTTAGCACGCGCTTTCAGCCACTCTTTAATCACCGGAACTTGGGATTCGGGCAAGCGCACGACCTTGGTCGGCTCATTATAAAGTCCTGAGCCTTTTTTGCGTCCTGCGCCTGGGCGCTTGCCACCGTGTGTTTTAGGTGTATCTGACATCACTAACCCCTTCTTGATTATTGATACAAGTTCATATTGTACATTAAATACATTAAGAGCATTAAGTTCATTGTTTGTTTTGACTGGTTTTACTTATTATTTTCATCTGATTAGCGAGTTCTAATTAACGCTAGTGAACGCTTAATAATTCATCCCAGCGCGTGGTGTAACGGGGCGAACAATAATCGCGACGCATGCGCCAATCTTGCTTGTTGGTTAGGCCTTCTGCAGCTAAATGGAGTTTGCCACGTCCCATTTTTTGATTTACTTCATCTAATACCCTCATCAGATTGTCCGACTTGGGATTGGCAGAATATTTAGGATTGGGTGCAAACACATCCAGTTGTAGCGCACCTTTAGGACTGATTTCGGAGAGGGTGATGCCGGTTTTTTGATACGCCAGGCCTGGTTGCCAAATACGTTTTAAGGCGCGCTTGGTCATTTGGATTAATAGCGATGTATTGTCGCTCGGATATACCAGTCCAAGTGTTTGATGATTGGTGTAACTGGGTGTTTTAAATGGATCCGTACGAATGTATACACTCACGGTTTGGCAAACCGAAGCTTGGCTACGTAACTTTTCTGCCGCGCGGGCGGTGTAGCTGGCGACGGCTTGTTCCATTTCTTGATATTCGCTCACTGGCCGGCCGAAAGAACGCGAGGATAGGATTTGTTGTTTGGCTGGCGCGACTTCTTTTAGTTGAATACAGGCGATGCCATTTAGCTCCATAATAATGCGCTCGATAATGCTGGAGCGGCGTTTTAATAAGGTTGGGCTGGCGAGTTTTAGGTCTAATGCGGTATGAATTCCGCCAGCTTCGAGTTGGGCAGCGAGCTGTTTGCCAATTCCCCACACCTCCCCGACAGACAGGTTTTTAAGTAACAGATTTACACTAACATCGGATAAGGCACTTAAGTCTAATACACCATCGTAATCCTTGTGTTTTTTGGCTAAATGGTTAGCCAGCTTAGCGAGGGTTTTTGATGGCGCGATGCCGATGTCAACCGGTAAGCCGAGTCCTTGTTTAACACGCTGTTTAATCTGCTGACCGTAAGCGGTTAAATTCCATTGTGTCATGCCGGATAAATCTAAAAAGGATTCATCAATCGAATAGATTTCCTGAGATGAACCAAACCCAGCGATTAAACGGTGCATGCGTGTGCTCATATCGGCATAAAGTTCATAGTTAGAGCTGAATATCGCCGCGTTATGGTGCGCTAAAAATCCTTTAACTTTAAAGTAGGGTTGAAACATCATGCTGGTGGGCTTGGCCGCGCGATAGCCGCCAGAGCCATAGTTAATGCTTTGTTGGCGGGCTAAATCTTTGGCGATTTTGTTGGCTGCGACGATACAGCCGTCATTATTCGACAAAACCACCACCGGCCGATTTTCCAGAGCCGGTTGAAAAGCGATTTCGCAGGACGCATAAAAACTGTTGGCGTCCACTAGGGCAAATAAGGGCATAATATTGACTCGGCTATGAATTATAAACAAGTTGGGTAGCAGGGTGGTCTATCATAATTGTTTTGTTACATTATTCAAGTGACATAAAGTGAATTCATTTAATTTAGTGAGGCTGAAATGAATACAGGAGTTGGAATGAGTTGGCTGTTAGCCGGCGCGTTATTGTTAAGTGGTTGTACCAGTTTGCCTGATAAAGTTGAGCCGGTGACGTCGTTTGAGTTGGATAGATATCTGGGTGAATGGCACGAGTTGGCGCGCTTGGATCATTCGTTTGAACGAGGTTTAACCCAGGTCAGTGCGCATTATTCGATGCGTGAAGATGGCGGTGTCAGAGTTGTGAATCGAGGCTTTGACACTGAAAAACAGGCTTGGAAAGAAGCCGTCGGCAAAGCTTACTTTGTCGATTCAGAAGACATTGGGCGTTTAAAGGTCTCGTTTTTTGGCCCATTTTATGGCGCCTATAATATCGCCAAACTGGATGAAGGTTACACTATGGCCTTAGTGATTGGGCCGAATTTAGATTACGCTTGGTTGTTGGCGCGCGACCCTCAACCCAGTCAAGGTCAGTGCGAAGCTTATTTAGCTGAAGCGGATCGGATAGGGGTAAATCGTGAGGATTGGATCTGGCTAAAGCGTTGCGATTAATTGGGGCACAATCCTAAACGCAAAAATCAGACAATAAAAAACCGGCTAAGCCGGTTTTTTATTGAACTTAGAGCGATAAGCTCCAAGTTGCTGCCATCTATATAGGTTGCCGAAAAGCAATCAGGACGATTTATTAATTAACCGCGTCTTTTAAACCTTTGCCTGGTGTGAACTTAGCTTGCTTTCTTGCAGAAATCTGGATAGTGGCGCCAGTAGATGGGTTACGACCAGTACGAGCTGGTACATCTTTAACACTGAATTTACCAAAACCGATTAGGCTGACTTCTTGGCCTTTAACCATTAGTTCAGTTACACCTTGAGTCACAGCATTCACGGCTGCCGTGGCATCTTTCTTTGTCATACCGGTGTTTTGTACAATTTGTTCTACTAGGGCTTCTTTAGACATGCTGACTCTCCATTCGTTGGATAATTGTGTAAAAAAAATGTATAGCAATTCTTGAGTCTCAAACTTTAGCAGAAAAAAAGCGTTTGAACAGCGAAAAATTAACCAAAACCCGCTATTTATAAGCTTTTGATTTGATTTTGAGCATTTTTTAGGCAAATTGAGCCAAAAGTGCGTATTTATCCTGGTGTTTTAACCTAGTGGCAGTGGTGTAAAAACGTTACAATTCGGCTCAAACATTAAAAAGATTAAATAGAACGGTCTATGAAAATTTGGGTTGATGCGGATGCCTGTCCGGTGGTGATTAAAGAAATCTTATTTAAAGCGGCGTTACGAACACAAGTGCAAACCACCCTGGTCGCTAACCACGCGATGCGAATTCCGCCGTCGCGGTTTGTGGACTTTTTGCAGGTCAGCAGTGGTTTTGATGTGGCGGATAATGAGATTGTAAAACGTCTGAAACCGGGTGACTTGGTGGTGACGGCCGATATTCCATTGGCCGCGGAAGTGATTGAAGCGCAGGGGCAAGCCTTGAATCCTCGAGGCCAGCTTTATACCACTGAGAATATTCGAGCTCGGCTCAATATGCGCGATTTTATGGAATCATTGCGTTCAAGCGGGGTGCAAACCGGTGGTCCGGCGGCAATCAGCCAGGCAGATCGTCAGGCATTTGCCAATCAGTTAGATCGGATTTTAGCGAAATATTTAAAATCGAAATCCAACGAAGCTTGAGCTAGAAAGCATCAAGCCTGATCCAAACAGTCTAATAACAAGGAGTGATGCATGCATATAAATTCAACCCAGTGTGGTCTAGTGCAATGGTTTCGTTACTTGGTTTTACTGGCCTTAACCTTGGGCTTGATCGCCTGCGGGCCTTATCATCCGATGGGGATCAGTGATGATGAATGGCAAACCTTAACGCCTGCACAGCGTATGCAAGCGCGTGAACAGCAGGCCGAAGTGGATAAAGCGCGTGCCGCTGAACGAGCCGAAAAAGCTCGCATTCGTGCCGAGCAAGAAGCGCGTGAGCAAGCGATTATTGCTGAACGTCGTGCTAATCCAAAATATGGTGAGCGAGTGCAATGCGTTTTATCTGGTGGGCAAGCTAAGTTAAGTAGCAAATGGCGCAATATTGAACCGGTCGCGGTAGATTTAGTGATTGGCGAATCGCAAGAGTTTGATGTTCTTCATCTGCGCGATGGCCGCACGCGTTATTCGCGTAATGGCCACGCGAGTTTCGATGGTCAACGTGTAAATTTATGTTTGTATTCGAGCTCAAGACCCTCCTCTAACCAGTGCGCCAGTTTGGTGGCCACCACGCGCCAATTTGACCGAGGTGTTAGCCAAAACATTAGTTCAAAGGACTTTGTGCGCGGTAAAATGCGTTGTGATTTGGTGTTGCCTGAGTTAAGAAGACGTTACGACAGTCGAACGAGTCGCTAGCTTTCAATGGGGCGCGCCATGCAAATGACTTGGCGTGCATCATGTTGACCAGTAAAAGGTGCATTTAACCATTCGCACAATAGGATGTTGCCATGCTTGGTTCGGTTTCGATTCTCCGAGCGCACCGTCGTTTGTTGGTTACGAACGCTGTCTAAGATACGCTTGAGGTTCTCATGTTCTTCCGGCTCTGCTAGCAGTTCAATTATGTTTTTCCCAAGCACTTCTTGAGTGCGCCACTTAAAGATTTGTTGGGCTTGATTATTCCATTCCACAATGCGTGCTTGCTCGTCAACCACAATGATTGCGATCGGGGCGTGACGAAACAGAGTGGTGAGCTGAGCCTGGTAACGTTGTAAGCTGCGTTGCCTTATCCAAACTAACGCAGCTAGCCCCAATATCACGATGAGGCCAATAAAGTTGATGAGGCTGAGAGACATAAAATCACCTTTTTGATCTGTAAGTACCAGTTTGGCGAACATATATAAATAAAGCATAGCATTCAATGATCCGGCCAATTTGCAAACACTTGGAATATTTTGAGCTGTTTTGCACATTTGGTTTTATGGTATTCTTCGACCAGTTAACGGAAACCCTTTATGAGAAAGTCTAGCCCATTATCAGCTCCCACTTTAACCATCGCCGGCCACGATTTAGCGATTAAGCGTCATCCGCGTCGTCGGCGTTTATCTTTGCGTGTGCGGGCCGGTCAAGTCGAAGTCTTGGCGCCGACCAGTGTAGCCTTCGCCCAACTTAAACAGTTTGCAAACAAGCACCAGGCCTGGTGGTTAGAGGCGTTACGTAGCCATCCGGTTGCGCAGCCGATTGCTAAACGGGTAGCTGAAGAGGGCGCGTTTTGGCCGTTATTAGGTAATGAAATCCAACTGAGTTTTCGCGTCGGGCGACGTCAGATCGAATTATGCGATCAGCAGTTAATTTGTCAGTTTCCGCAGCCCGATAATGCTCAAGTTCGCTACAAACATCTGCAGGCCTGGTGGCGAGAATACGCTTATCAACACTTATCACAGCGTACCCAGTTTTTTGCCCAGGCTTTGGGCGAAGCACCCAGTGAGATTCAAATTAAAACCTATCGAGCGCGTTGGGGTAGCTGCGATGCGCGCCGCCGAATTCAATACAATTGGAAATTGATTTGTTTACCCAGTTGGGTGGTGGATTATGTGGTGGTGCATGAGTTATGTCACCTCAAACAAATGAACCATTCACCGGCGTTCTGGCAACTGGTGAATCGGCTTTATCCCGATACGCCGCAAGCGAAAGCTTGGTTAAAACAGCACGGACATCAATATATTCACCAGCTTTAATCAGCCTGAACCGCTAGAAGGATTTTTATGATTTTGCATCTCAGTGCCAACTCGCGTTTAAGTGCTCACCTAAAAGTCAGCTTTGCGCATCACTCAGATGCGCCAGTTGTCGCTACACCTTTAGTGATGACTTGGTCGCAATGGTGGGCTTTTTGGCAAGATCAAGCTTTATTAAGTGGCGAGTTAAGTTGGTCTTATGATCGTGTGATTAGTGCGTTTGAAGCCACTCATCAATGGTCTTTACTGTTAGAAAAACACTCGCCTACGCCTTTACTTAACTTGGCGGATACCGCCAAACAGCTTTACCAGGCCTGGTGCTTGTGGGTGGAGTATGGTGACTCGCAAATCTCGGCTGAATTGGAAATGGATAAAAGCCAAGAATGGCAATTGTTTAGTCTGTGTCGTGCCGACTACCAGGCCTGGTTGTCGGCACACAATTGGTTAGATGAAACCTTATTAATGCAACAGCGCTTGACTTGGTTTAAACAAGGGTTAGGTGAGTGTCCGAGCCAAATTAATTGGCAGGGTTTTGATAAGTTAACTCCATTTATGAATGCCTGGTGGTCGGCTTGTGAGGCGCGAGGCGCAAGTTTGACTAACCAAAGTCTTAGCTCGCTTAAGGATCAAGAAGCCGGTTTGGCGGCTGAGCCGAGCCGCCAAGTCGCGGTTTACAGCGCCGCCGATCCGCGTGATGAAGCGCAACAAGTCGCGGCTTTTTGTGTCGCGCACCTCAGTCAAGCTTTGCAACAGTTTAAGCCGTTGGATCAAGTTCGGATCGGTGTGGTCGCGCCTAATTTAGAAGACGTGAAAGCGTCCTTGAGTTATTGGTTGGACGATCAATTGTTTCAGCAGTTTGAGCCTCACCCCATTTTAGCGGAACATTCAACCGATCGACTTTACAATATCTCGCTCGGCACCGCTTTAAGTCGTTTACCTTATATTCAGTTTATTCAACAAACGTTAAGTATGGCTTTTAATCCACATAAATCGCTGGCATTTGAAGACTTTAGCCAATGGTTGATTTCGCCTTTTTGTGTCGGAGATCAAAGCCAACGCCATGCGTTAGACCGAAGTTTAAGACGTTTGCAATGGGCTTGGGTTAAGTGGCCGGAACTGGTCGCGCAAACTGAATCTGAGCGCTTAAACTGGCCGAAAAATTTAGCCAAGTTTCTAGAGGCTTTAACCGCCCTTAAGTTTAAGTCAACCGGCTCTTTAAATCAGTTTGTCGAGCAGGTTCAAACCTGTTTGGATAGTTTGGGCGCGTTTCGTCAAACCAGTCTGAGTTCGGATTTGTTTCAGCAACACGAAAAATTCATCGATAGTCTCGCCCAGTTTGCCAGCTTACAAGGTTTGCAAGGCCGGTTGAATATGGCGGAATGGTTGGGTTTATGGCAACGTTTTTGCAGTCAAACTTTGCACCAGGCACAAAGTACTTGGGTTCAACCGATCCAAGTAATGGGGATGTTAGAAGCTGGTGGCCAAGATTTTGATGCCTTATGGGTGATGGGCTTGGATGACGAAGCTTGGCCAAGACCCGCTCAGCCGAATGCCTTTTTGCCTTTGCGTTGGCAGCGTCAAAATCAATTGCCGCGCTGCGATGCCAGCCGCGAACTCGACTATGCTCGGCGTTTAACCACGCGCTTAGCCCAAAGTGCCGAGCAGGTGGTCATGAGTTACGCTAAACAAAAAGGCGAGGCGATGTCCATGCCCAGCCCTTTAATTAATGTGGAACATTGGCCGAGTTATCAGGCGTTAAATGTGTATTCCACTGCTCACCAGGCCTGGTGCTTGCGCCCAGCTTGCGACATGCAGGAGGATTTTAAAGCCCCGCAAATCAACGCTGGTGTGTTAGTGCCGGGTGGTTCGGGCATGTTAAGTGCGCAAATGAAATGTCCATTAATGGCGTTTATGGATTATCGGCTGGGGGCAAAATACGGTTTGGAATCGGTCGAAGATGGTTTGGCGAGTACCGACCAGGGCTCGATTATGCACTCAGTTTTGGAGCATTTTTGGCAACAAACCAAGACTCAGGTGTCGTTAATTTCGCTGGATGACACGGCTTTAACCGAACGGTTGAAAACCCTGTTGGATGCGGAGTTTGAACCGCTCGAAAAACGTTTTTCGCCCAGCTACGTGGCGCTCGAAAAAGCGCGGATGTTAGGTGTGCTGCAAGATTGGATGGCGTTGGAAAAAAATCGTCCCACCGCTTTTGAAGTCGTGGCCACCGAACAAGGGTTGGAGTTGGAAATTGCGCAGATTAAATTTCGCATTTCGATAGACCGGATTGATGCCACTGAAATAGGTCGAGTCTTAATCGACTACAAAACCGGCCAGGCCAGTTTGAATGATTTGTTGAAAGAACCGATTCGTGCGCCTCAGCTCGCGGTGTATTTATTGGCGGTAGCCAGTAAGGAACAAGCTGAGGTTGCGGGCTTGGGTTATGGTTTATTAAGTTCCGACAAAGGTGTGCGCTGGAGCTTGATTAGCGAAGATACCGACTTGATTGGCAAGGGTGAGCGCGCTTGGAGCCGCATTTCACAAAAGGGTGACTGGTTGGATGTGAGTTGGCCGGAATTCTTGGATTTTCTACAAAATCAAGTGACTCAGTTAGCGCAAGACGTCAAACAGGGTTTTGCGCCTATGTGGTATGAGAAAGACTCCGATTTAGTCTATTCGCCGAGTTTACTAGCGTTACGTGTGCCTGAGGTGAAATCTCAAATCGGTGAATTGGACAACAATGGTGAAGCCGAGGAAGCCAGCGCATGAGTATTCAGAACCCGTGGAATCCGAATTTAAAGTTGGATGCAGAATTAAGCGATGGCACTCAGCGTTTAGAAGCAATTGATCCAACACGATCATTTATTGTGCAAGCCCCGGCTGGTTCGGGCAAAACCGCCTTGTTAACCCAGCGTTTTTTATCGCTATTAAGTCGCGTCGAATCGCCTGAACAAATTGTGGCGATGACCTTTACCAAAAAGGCCGCCGCTGAGATGCGCGAACGTGTTTTGGGGGCGTTAAAAATTGGCTTACTCAATGAGCCGGTCAGTTCAGAGGCTTACGATTACAACACATGGCAACTCGCGCGTTTGGTGTTGAAACGAGATGAGCAGCAGGCCTGGCGATTGCTCGATAACCCTAATCGTCTAAGAATTCGTACGCTGGATTCAATGAATGGGTATTTGGTGCAGCAAATGCCATTTTTATCCAAGCTAGGTACGCAGCCACGTTTAAATGAAAACAACGACGCGTTATATATCGAAGCGGTGCGCGCAGTATTGAGATCCGATGCGGTGCAACAAGAAACCGCCGCTTTGCTTAGCTTGGTCAATGGGCGCTACGCACGCGCCGAAAACCTGTTGGTTAGCATGTTAAAAAAACGCGATCAGTGGATGCGTTTAATTTTAAGTGCCGGTGGGCGAGAAGCGATGCAAGCGGCACTGGCCCAACTGGTGCAGGCCGAACTTGCTCAAGCCAGCATGAAGCTTGGCCCGCTGTTAGAAACTGGCGCAGCGTTACCGGAGCTAGCGGCTTATGCCTTATCGAATAAACCCGAACTTGAACTAAGCCAGCTAGCCAAAGCCAATTGGCCGTTAAATGCTGATTTATCCCATATTGCGGCTTGGCGTGAGCTGGCGGGTTTTGTTTTGACCAAAGACTCAAAAGTGCGCAAAACGGTAACGGTTGCAAATGGTTTCCCGACCAGCGACAAAGCTAAAAAAGAACAAATGTTGGATGTATTGGCGGATATAAGCGCGCGTTTAAATAGCGAATCCATTCAAGCCTTAGCCAGCTTAAGTCGCCTACCTGATCCTTATTATTCCGACAGCCAATGGCAAGCGTTGGAGCATGTGATTACTTTGCTCAAACATGCGGTTGCACATTTAACCCTGGTGTTTAAAAGCGCTGGCCAGGCCGATTTTATTGAGATAGCGCAAGCCGCCGCCCAAGCCTTGGGAGACGAAGACAGCCCGACCGATTTGGCGTTGCAGTTAGACTATCAACTCCAGCATTTATTGATTGATGAATTTCAAGATACCAGTGTCGCGCAGTTTGATTTGTTAAAGAAATTACTGCGCGGCTGGCAAGTCGATGATGGTCGTACACTGTTTATTGTGGGTGACCCAATGCAATCGATTTATCGGTTTCGCGAAGCCGAAGTCGGCAACTTTTTACAAGCCTGGCAGGGCGAGGCGTTACCGGTTACTTTAAAACCGCTGAATCTGACGATTAACTTTCGTTCTAACGCGAGTTTGGTGCGCTGGTTTAATGACACTTTTAAACAGGTGTTTCCCGCGCAAAACCAATTGGTGTTGGGGGCGGTTAAATACGAACAGGCACAAGCATCACCCAAGGCGGTGAAGCACGATCAATCGCAAACGGCCGTGTTTAGTCACTGGGCCATCAACCAAACCCCACAAGCGGAAGTGGATGAGATGGTGACACTGATTCAGCAAAAGCTGAACAGTTTTGCTCAAGATGAAAATGCCAAAAGCATTGCAATTTTAGGTCGTTCGCGCTCGCATTTAGCGCGTTTGGCGCTGGGGTTAAAACAGCAAAATATCGCATTTCGTGCAGTGGAGCTAGAATCCTTAAATGAACGCCAAGAAATTCAAGATTTGTTAGCCTTGAGTCGGGCTTTGCTGCACGCAAGCGACCGGGGGGCTTGGTTGGCCTTATTACGAGCGCCTTTTATTGGGCTGGATTTGGCCGATTTATATGCCTTATGTGGCGAAGACAAAACCAAGCTTTATGCGCCCTTAACGCAACTTCTCAGCGACCACCAGGCCTGGTCAAACTTAAGCCAAACGGGTCAAACGCGCTTGCACCAGGCCTGGTTGGTATTAAATAAAACCTTGCAACAGCTAGGTTCGCAACCTTTCTCGCGTTTGGTGCACCAGGCCTGGTTGTCGCTGGGCGGGCCTTTATCGTTAGATTCTGAGGTCGAGCTCGAAAACACACAAGCCTTTTTTGAAGGTTTGGCGCAATGGGATGGTGAGGTGCTAAATCAAACCAAACTGGATGACTGGGTGACCAAGCTTTATGCCAGCGGTGACAGTTCCGCGCCTGCGCAACGTGTGCAGTTAATGACTATGCACAAATCAAAAGGCTTGCAGTTTGACACGGTAATTTTGCCCTCATTAGGCAAAAAGCCGCGTTCGGATGACAAAGCGCTTGTCAGTTGGTTGGAATTTGCTTGCGATCAGTGCGATGGCCTGGTGCTTGCTCCGTTAGATCAAAAAGGTGAGGCGAGCTCGCCGCTTAATCAACTAATCGGCCAAGTGGAGCAACAAAAACAAAGCCTTGAAGATGCGCGCTTGTTGTATGTCGCGGCCACGCGCGCCGAATCGGAATTGCATTTATTTGGTTCGGTGAATTTAAGTCTGAGCCAATTTAGAAAACAACCAGAGCTCGAAACCACGGCTTTAGAAGCCCCCGACCCGCAAGCCAAAAGTTTGTTAGTGCCGTTATGGACAGTGGTGAAACCAGCCTTTACAAGCTTAGTTGAGCTAGAATTTGAGCGGCTAGAAACGCAACAAGATATTGGCGACACAGGACTGGAGACCGCTGAAAGATTGATTCCAAAAGTCAAACGTCTGCCCTTGGCCAGTGTTGATCCAGCCGCTTGGCGCGCTAAAAACTTACTGTCGTTAAACAAACATAAGGGGCGAGTCGAGTCCACCATTACTGGAGTGGGGCTGGATGATAGCTCGTTAGACCCAGAATCAACGCAAGATAAAGCGAGCGCTTTTTGGGCTGGTTTAACCGCGCGTAAAGTAGGCGATTTAGTGCACGCGCTATTAGAACAAGTCGTTAAACAAGGCTTCCAGGCCTGGTCGTTACATAGAGTGAGTGAATCCGGCGCGTTGTATCGCCAAATTTTATCTCAAGCCGGTGTGCGTGATGCCGACTTGGATCATGCGGTTGAGCGAGTACAAAACTCGATGAAAAACGCACTTAATCACCCCAAAATGCAGTGGGCACTGAATTACCAATTAGAAGAATCTGCCACCGAATTAGCCCTGACATCTAAATTTGATGTAATTGAAAATCATGTGGTCGACCGAACCTTTGTCGCCGATGGCGTGCGTTGGATTATTGATTATAAAACCAGTCGAGATTGCTCAGTGGAACGAGCAAGTTATTTGCAAACCCTGGTTGACCAATACAGACCACAACTGGCGCGATATGCCGCTTTGTTTAAGGCGCTTGAACAACGGCCACAAAAATGGGTGTTGTATTTTACCGACATGGATGAGTGGGTTGAGGTGGCTGAGTAAGTAGAGGGCGCCGCACAGGTTCGCTTGTATAAAAATTATTATGCCTTATATCAATACTTTTATCGCATTAGTTTGGTGTTTCATCTGTTTTGTCTTATGGAAGTCTGCTAGATTAAGCAAGTTGTATTAGTATGTATAAATATTATAAAAGCAGATACCAAGATGGCGCCAACCAACCGTTCAACGGAACAGACATCACAAGAGCCGCTCGGCATGCCTGAAAAGCGCAAATATCCGCGCTTTCAGCGTACCTTTACTGTTACGCTGAATGGGGTGTCATTTAGTGGTTACGATATTTCGTTAGAAGGCGTGTCTTTTAGTACCACTGAAACTATTGAGACGATTCGCAAAGGCCGGCTGTATGCCAATGTGCAAATCTTATCTCAGCAGGGGATGACCTATCGGATTGCGGCTTTAGTGATTAGCTCTGTAAGGCAGCGCGATGAAATCACTTTTTATGGTGCACGAATTGTTAACTTAGATGATGCCTTGCGTCCGATGCATGAGCAGTTGGTATTTGATAAGTTCGATGTCGATAGCCTTTTAACCCATACTTGCGTGCCCGACAAAGCCAAGATGTCGGAGCACTTAGAAAGCCGACTCAATGAAGCCATTAAGTTGTTGCAAAATGTGTATGTCGATCATCTGCCACCTGAGTTGATTATGGTGCGTGATGAACTTAATTGTTTGCACCCTAATCTGGCTAAAATCGAAGTCTTAATTAAGCGCAATCCAGAAGTACTGGCGATTTTTATTAAAATTGCGCGCCTGGCTTATCCCAAAAAATCGATTGATCAACTGATGAAAATTGGCACCATCTTAAAGTTGATTGGTATTGATCAAGTCTACGATTTATTTGTGTCCGCGATAATGATCCGCTTTCATGAAAATAATCCACTTGAATACAATATTATGATGCACGGCATGAATGCGGGGTTAGCGGCCGCTGAACTGTCCGATAGTATTGAAGGGATTAGTCGCTCAGAAGCGTATTTGGCTGGATTGATGCAAAATATTGGGGCGGTTTTTTTATCGAAAGTAGATCCGGAAGCTTACAAATACATTTTTAGAAAATCACTATCTTTGCCTTATACCGCCTATGATCAAGAGTTGGTCACTTTTAATACCTCGCATTGCGAAGTTGGGGTGGTCATTGCTAAAAAGTGGCAAATGGAACCGGAGGTTTATAAAGGTATTCTGTTGCACCATTCACGTCACATTAGCTCAGAAATCAAGCAAACTCATAACAAAATATGCAACATGGGTTTATTGATGATGTTAAGTGATTATGTTGCTTGTTCGGCGATGGGAAAAAATTATGTCAGTGATGAACTTAAAAGCTCACGCGACTATGCACTATCGCACTTAACCGTAGATGAAAAAAATGTACGTTCAGCTTATAAAATTGTGATGACCTCAGGCAATAAACTTCCCTATCTCAGCCACTTTTAACACTGATCTAATGACCCGTACTGAAAAACCGCGTCTCGTTTGATGCTTATATGCGCAAAACTTTCACAACTTAAGCTTGATAATCCAAGTCGACCCTCTAGAATAGCTACTAATTAATTGTACGAACGATAGCACCAGGCCTGGTGCTTTACGAACCCGATCCAACCAAATAAAGGAAATCTATGTTAGGTGATTATTTCGCCCAATGGCTAAATGCGATCAATCTGTATCCAAGTTGGCAAGCGCCCCTGGTGTTAGGGTTGACCCTAAGCAGTATGCTGCTGTTTGTTTTATTGAGTTTTTATATCTCGCGCCGAGTATTAAAACCGCTTATCAAACGTACTATTGAACGCATGAATGGAATTACTCTGGAAGCTACCAGGCTTGAGCGCCACGCCTTATCAAGCCATATCGCCCATCTAGTGCCCGCTGTTTTGTTGATTGTTTTGGTGTCGTTTTTCTTTGGTACTTGGCCACCGCTGGAGTTGATTGCCGCTAAAGTCACCTGGTTGTATTTGTATGTATATATTGGTTTGACCATTGCGGCGCTAATTAACTTGATGACCGCCATTTATGCCTTGCACTATGAATCCTCTAACTTGCCTTATAAGGTGGTTTCACAGTTGCTGAAATTGGTAATTTTCGTTGTTGTCATGATTTTATCCATCAGCACCATAATCGGTTCATCACCGGCCTTTTTGTTGAGTGGTTTGGGGGCGTTAACGGCGGTCCTATTATTGGTATTTCGTGATGCAATTTTGGGGTTTGTGGCCAGTATCCAAATTGCCGCAAACCGAATGGTTGCCAAAGGTGATTGGATTGAAATGCCTAAATATGGGGCCGACGGCAATGTGATCGAAGTGGCCTTAACCACAGTTAAGGTGCGCAACTGGGATAACACGGTAACGACTTTGCCCACTTATGCTTTGATTTCGGATTCGTTCAAAAACTGGCGCGCCATGAAAGAATCGGGCGGGCGGCGGATTAAACGGTCGATTTTATTGGATATACATACGGTGCGTTTTGTGGATGCTGACGAAATGCAACGTTTTAAAGCCGAGCCCAGTTTGCAACGCTTTTTTACAGAACAAGAGTTTGTTGATATCACTCAACCGGATTTGACCAACTCGGCGCTATTTCGTGGTTACATAGAGTGGGTATTGCATAACCATCCACAAATTAATCAGAATTTAATGGTGATGGCACGTCAACTGCAACCAACTGAGGTGGGCTTACCAATAGAGATATATTGTTTTAGTATGGATAAAAACTGGTTGAACTACGAAAAAATTCAGTCAGATATTTTTGACAAATTACTCGCGATTTTACCGAAGTTTGATTTATCGGCTTTCCAAAGAATTGGTAGCAGTAAAAATGCTAGTGATTTACTTGGCTAGTCAGCCCGCTTAATAGCAAAATCATAAAAGAGGGAATCCTATGGCCACATATAAATACATTCGTTTTTTTGAGGAACTGGGGATTGACGATATTCCTTTAGTGGGCGGCAAAAATGCCTCACTAGGGGAGATGTACCAAACCCTTGTGCCTAATGGTGTGCCAGTCCCCAATGGTTTCGCAATTACCGCCGACGCTTATCGTTATGTGCTTGAAGCTAATGGTATTTGGGCGGAGTTAAAAGAACTGATTGGCGGCTTGACTGGCCATGTGACTGATCTGAGTCAGCGCGGCTTAAAAGTGCGGCAGTTAATTTATAAGGCTGAGTTACCGAAAGATCTGGTGGATGAAATTTTAGCCGCTTACGCCGATTTACGTCAGCAAAGTGGCGGGCAGATTAGTTTGGCGGTGCGCAGCTCGGCCACGGCGGAAGATTTGCCGACCGCCAGCTTTGCCGGCCAGCAAGACACCTATTTAAATATCCGGGGCGATGCCGATTTTTTAGATGCTTGTAAACGCTGTTTCGCAAGTTTGTTTACGGATCGTGCGATTCATTATCGGATTGACCAGGGTTTTGATCATTTTTCAGTCGCCTTGTCGATTGGTGTGCAACAAATGGTGCGCTCTGACTTGGCGTCATCTGGCGTAATGTTCTCAATTGATACTGAAACCGGCTTTAAGGATGTGGTGTTTATCACTGGCGCATTTGGTTTGGGTGAAAATGTGGTGCAAGGCTCGGTCGATCCGGACGAATTTTTTGTACATAAACCCACTTTTAGAAAGGAGCATCGTGCGATTTTAAAGCGCCATTTAGGTTCCAAAAAAATCAAAATGGTCTATTCCAGCGGCCACACCAAAGACTCGGTTAAAAACGTGCCCACCGTCAAAACCGAACGCAGCCGTTTTTGTATTAATGACCAAGAAGCGCTAAAACTGGCGGAATACGCGATCAAAATTGAAGATCATTATTCTAAGCAAGCGGGTTATGTCAAACCCATGGATATGGAGTGGGCCAAAGACGGCTTAACCGGGGAATTATTTATTGTGCAGGCACGTCCAGAAACCGTGGCGTCGCAAGTGGTCGGTCAAATATTAAAAACTTATGAACTCACAGCCAAAGATAAACAAACCTTAGTGACTGGGCGAGCGGTGGGCGCCAAAATCGGCGTCGGTCGGGTACGCGTGATTGAATCGGTCGATAAGTTGCATGAGTTTAAACCAGGCGAAGTATTAGTCAGCGATACCACCACACCTGATTGGGAACCGGTAATGAAAATCGCTTCAGCGATTATTACCAACCGAGGTGGGCGAACCTGTCACGCGGCGATTATCTCACGTGAACTCGGCATCCCTGCCGTAGTCGGTTGTGATGTTGCGACCGAAAAGCTTAGAACTGGCGATTTGGTGACGGTGTCCTGCGCCGAAGGTGAGACCGGTTATATTTATGCCGGTGAATTGGATTATAAAACTCATGAAACCGATTTATCTGACTTAGCCAAACCCAAAACGGATGTGATGCTGAACTTGGGTAATCCAGACTTGGCTTTCCAAAACAGCTTTTTGCCCGTGGCGGGTGTTGGCTTGGCGCGCATGGAGTTCATTATTAACGAAAGCATTAAGGTGCATCCACAAGCCTTGCTTTACCCTAAACGCATTGAAAATGATGCGGTGCGTCAGCAGGTAGCGGATCTAATTAAAGGCTATGAGAATGGCCAAGCCTACTTTGTGCAAAAGCTTTCAGAAGGTATTGGCACGATTGGCGCCGCATTTTATCCGCGTCCGGTTGTAGTGCGCATGTCGGATTTTAAATCAAATGAATACGCTTCGCTTTTAGCGGGTGAATACTTCGAACAGAAAGAAGAAAACCCGATGATCGGTTATCGTGGCGCGGCACGTTATATTGATACCGACTATCAGTCCAGTTTTGCGTTGGAATGCGCGGCGATCAAACGTGTGCGTGACACCATGGGCTTGGACAATGTAATTGTGATGATTCCATTTTGTCGTCGTGTCAATGAAGCCGAGCAGGTCATTGAGGTGATGTCACGATATGGTTTGAAGCGCGGTGAAAACGGCTTGCAGGTTTATATGATGTGCGAGATTCCAAACAATGTATTGTTAATTGACCAGTTCGCCGAATTTTTTGATGGTTTCTCCATCGGCAGCAATGATTTAACCCAGTTGGTGTTGGGTGTCGATCGTGACTCGGCCAAAGTCGCCTCGTCTTATGATGAACGCGATGAAGGCGTCAAAATGATGATCAAATGGGCGGTAGAAGGCGCTAAACGCAACCACAAACATATAGGTTTGTGCGGTCAGGCACCGTCCGATTACCCTGAGATGGCGGAGTTTTTAGTAGATATCGGAATTGAGACCATGAGTTTAAATCCCGATTCAGTGCTCAAAACCATTCCTCTGATTCTGCAAAAAGAGCAAGCAAAACGCCAAGTATAAAGCGGATACAGCCATTCGTATTAAAGTGAAAGATTTGGTATTTTTGCAGTCACAGAGGTTTTTTAGTTTGCTCAGAATGACTAGACTGACTTTACAAACACGACCACCAGGCCTGGTACTTAGCGATGAGTCACCAGACCTGGTGGTTTTTTATTTTTTAGGGCACGGTTTTATGCTAAACTACGCGGCTATTTTTCGGTTGCTTTATTGGGTGTAACTGCCTGTTTTTTAACACGAAACCTCACGTTTTATAAGGATAGCTATGACACAGACTTCTTCCGCTGAAAGCTTGATTAACGACTTAGCCATACCGACCGATTTAGCTAAATCGTTGGTAGGTGGTGGGTTATTGATTAAAACTTATGGCTGTCAGATGAATGAATACGACTCCGAAAAAATGGCGAACCTGCTCGAAAATACGCACGGTTTGCGTTTAGTCGATTCGGCAGAAGAAGCGGACGTTGTGTTGATGAATACCTGCTCGGTGCGCGAAAAAGCACAAGAAAAAGTGTTTGATGAGCTGGGTAAGTGGAAGAAGTGGAAAGCTGAAAAACCGCATCGTGTAATTGGTGTGGGCGGCTGCGTGGCCTCGCAAGAAGGTAAAGTGATTCGTAAACGCGCGCCTTATGTAGACGTGATTTTTGGCCCGCAAACCTTGCATCGATTGCCCGCGATGATTAATGATGCACTCGGTACACGCTCGGTACATGGCAAAGCCAAAGCGGTAATTGATATTTCTTTCCCGGAAATCGAAAAGTTTGATCATTTGGCGAAACCTGAGTCGTCTGGTGTATCGGCGTTTGTATCGGTGATGGAAGGTTGCTCAAAATATTGCACTTTTTGTGTGGTGCCTTATACGCGTGGTGAAGAAGTTAGCCGTCCGTTTGACGATGTATTGGCCGAAGTGCGTGCGTTGGCGGCGCAAGGTGTACGTGAAGTCAATCTGCTTGGTCAAAATGTAAATGCCTATCGTGGCAAAATGGCCGATGGCGATGTCGCAGATTTGGCGTTACTAATGCAAGCTGTGCGCAATATCGAAGGTATTGATCGAATTCGCTTTACCACTTCGCACCCTAATGAAATGTCGAACAATATTATCAATGCGTATGCTGAGCTTCCGGAATTAGTGTCGCATTTGCATTTGCCAATTCAGTCTGGTTCGGATCGAATTTTAGCGTTAATGAAACGTAATCATTTAGCTTTAGAGTATAAGTCGATTATCCGTAAAGTGCGCGCACATCGCCCCAACCTAAGTTTATCGGGTGACTTTATTATTGGCTTCCCTGGTGAAACCCAGGCCGATTTTGAAGCCACCATGAAATTGGTTGAAGAGCTGAAATACGACCGTTCCTTTAGCTTCATTTATAGCCCACGTCCAGGCACGCCAGCCGCCAGCTTGCCGGATGATGTGCCGATGGATGTCAAAAAACAGCGTTTATATGCCTTGCAGGAACTGTTAAACCAGCAAACGCTGGCACACAGCGAAGCCTTAATTGGCACGGTTCAGCGCGTGTTGGTGGAACGTTTGTCACGCAAATCGGATCGTGAGATGGCGGGGCGCACCGAATGTAACCGGGTTGTCAATTTCGTTGGCGATATAGATATGATCGGCACGTTTGTGGATGTGAAAATTCATGAGGCCTTAACCAATTCATTAAGGGGTGAGGTGGTGGCGACACCCGAAGCCGGTTTGGCTACGCCACAATTTTATGGCTTGTGATCGGCTCAGCTGAGTTTTACAATGAAAACGTTGACATTTAATATGTCTATTTTGCCTTTAATTAAAGTTGGTTAGCCTAATTTGACACAGACCCATTCGAGTTCAACCCCTTCGACTTTGCATACAATTCACTTTGAGCTAATGCCGGAGTCGAACGAACAGTTGCAGAGTTTCTGCGGTTGGCACAATCAGCACATCAGTCAAATGGAATTAAAACTGGGGGTGGAAATTAACCACCTGGGTTTTCAATTTCGCGTGACCGGTCAGTCGGATCGGCTAGTTAAAACCGAGCAGATGATCCGTGACTTGTATAGAGAGGCCGGTCAAAAAACCCTGTTACCCGCCGATGTTCATATGGCTTTGCAATCACAAGGCTTTGATCAAGCGCGCCCAGTCGATTACCAGCAAGCGATTGTCAAAGTACGTCGTAAACCCATCAAAACTCGCAATCCCAACCAATCTAACTATGTCACATTAGTGCAAGAAAAAGATGTTAACTTTGGGATTGGCCCGGCCGGAACGGGTAAAACCTATTTGGCGGTGGCCTGTGCGGTCGCCGCATTGGAAGCCGAACAGGTCAGACGCATTGTGTTAACACGTCCGGCGGTTGAAGCCGGTGAAAAACTAGGTTTTTTACCCGGCGATTTAAGTCAAAAGGTCGACCCTTATTTACGCCCACTTTATGATGCGTTGTTTGAAATGATGGGATTTGAAACGGTTGAACGCTTAATCGAAAAAAATGTGATTGAGATTGCCCCTTTAGCCTTTATGCGAGGTCGCACCTTAAACGAAGCTTTTATTATTTTGGATGAAGCCCAAAACACCACGGTGGAACAGATGAAAATGTTCTTAACCCGCATGGGGTTTGGTTCAAAATCGGTGATTACCGGCGACATCACACAATGCGATTTGCCGAAACACCAAAAGTCCGGTTTACGCGATGCGATTGAGGTATTGGCGGAAGTGGATGAAGTCGGCTTCACATTTTTTCAATCGCAAGATGTGGTGCGTCATAGTCTGGTTCAGCGTATTGTGCAAGCCTACGAAAGTCAGGGTCGTCCGATCAATTAAATGAGAGTGCTATGACCGAAGTCGAATTACAATGGGGAGCCCAGCAACAGGCAATGCCGACCGAGTCACAATGTCAGACTTGGGTAGAAGCCGCTTTGCAAAACGATTTAAGGCAGCGAGATGTCGCTATTACAATTAGAGTAGTGGACGCAGACGAAAGTAGACAGTTAAATCATGACTATCGTGGCAAAGATTATGCGACCAATGTATTGTCATTTGAGTTTGAGATACCACCAGGCCTGGTGCAACCCGATGATGAACCGGTTTATTTAGGCGATTTGGTGATCTGCGCTTCGGTGGTGATTGAAGAAGCCATGACGCAAGAAAAAACGCTCGAAGAACATTGGGCGCATATGGTGATTCATGGCACATTGCATTTGCAGGGCTTTGACCATATAGAAGAGGCTGAGGCCGAACAAATGGAAGCCTTAGAAACCCAAATTATGCAGCAACTTGGTTATGATGATCCCTATTAAGGGTTTCAAATAGCTGACTTAGCTATGCGCTTAGCGCGCAACAGAATTTCAACAACGGAGAGATAAAATCGTCATGAGTGACAGTGACAGTAGTAGCAGTGGTTCATCTTGGTTAGAACGCTTTACGCGTATGTTTTCGGATGAACCCGAAGATCGCGAAGACTTACTGGAAATTCTAAAAGAGGCTCAGAAGCAAGGTTTAATCGATAGTGATGCCTTGTTAATGATTCAGGGTGTGCTCGATGTATCGGAAACGCGGGTGCGCGATATCATGGTGCCGCGCCCTCAAGTTGATGTGATTGACGAATCTCAACCGCTCGAAGCCATCCTAAAAGAAATTGCTGAATCCGCGCACTCGCGCTACCCGGTGGTGTCAGAAAGCAAAGACGAAATCATCGGCGTGTTGTTGGCGAAAGATGTATTGCGTTTAATGGTGAAAGGTCAACTTAACGATAAAGACGATTTGCGAAGCATTTATCGCGAACCGGTATTTATCCCCGAAAGCAAACGCTTAAATGTCCTGTTACGTGAGTTTAAAACCAGTCATAACCACCTTGCATTGGTGGTGGATGAATACGCCGGACTCGCAGGCCTGGTGACGATTGAAGACGTGCTGGAACAAATCGTGGGCGAGATTGAAGACGAACACGATGAAGATGAAGAGCTTTATATCAAAGCCCAAGTAGGTGATTCGTTCGCAGTAAAAGCAATCACGCCTTTAAGTGACTTTTGTGAAGAGTTTGGCGTGGAATTTGAAAATGAATCCAACATTGAAACCCTAGGCGGTTTGGTTGCCACATCAATGGGGCATGTGCCGCAAAAAGGCGAAGAAATTGTGATGGAAGGCCTGTTATTTCGTGTACTTAAATCCGATAGCCGTCGCGTGCATTTATTCCAAGTTAAGCGCGTGGAAGATGAAGGAATCATTGATTAATGAAACGCAGTGCGCGACTTAAACAACTGCTGTGGCCGGATCGTTACGCCTTTTTAGCCGCGTTATTGGGTGGTTTAGCGGTTCTAGGTTTCGCGCCATTTGAGTTTTCGCCGGTTGCCTTGTTGGCGCTCGCTGGTTTGTTTTGGTTGTGGGGACGCTCAACCAGTCGTTCGCAAGCCTTTAAATATGGCTTATGGTTTGGCTTAGGCCAATTTGGCGTCGGCGCCAGCTGGTTATTTTCCAGTATCTATTTTTATTCCGACATTGGCTTAATTGGCTCGGTTCTAATGGTGGCCGGGTTTGTGTTTGTTTTAGCGCTGTTTCCGGCTTTTGCAGGGGCATTGGGGCGTTATTTCTATAATCCGAACCGGATTGGTTCCAGTCTTATTTGGGTATTCCCGGCCGCCTGGGTGCTGTTTGAATGGGTGCGTGCCAGCATACTCGGCGGTTTGCCGTTTATGTTAATGGGCACGTCTCATCTTGGCACCTGGCTGGATGGCTATGCGAGCGTGTTTGGTGTATTCGGTGTCAGTTTTGTGGTCGCCATCAGCGCTGGTTTAATGGTGTGGTTTGTGCAACACAAACAAACTTTACCGGCGGCTTTACTGATCGCGTTTATTTGGCCAATCGGTGGTGTATTGCAAAAAACTCAATGGGTTACGCCGGTAGATGAACCGATTGACGTCGCCTTGTTGCAAGGCAATTTTTCACAAGATCAGAAGTGGCAATCCGAACAGTTTGTTCCGATGATGCGTCGCTATGTCGGCATGACGCGTGCAAACTTGGATGCGGATTTGATTGTTTGGCCAGAAACCGCGATTCCAGGTTATTTTGATCGCGCCGCCGATACAGTTTTGCGTCAATTTATTGCGGATGCTCAATTGCAAAGCCGCGATATATTGGTCGGCACCATTTCACGTGAACCGGATGGTTCGCGTTATTATAATGCGATGATCAATTTGCGAGATCTTGAGCAAGAATACCGCAAACGTCATTTGGTGATGTTTGGGGAGTATTACCCGTTATCCGGTTTAATCGAGCCCTTGGCGCAAAAGTTGGGCTTCCCATTTTCGCAGTTCAGTGCGGCTGATCAACCGCAAAAACCACTAATCTTAGGCGGACAGCCTGCTGGTGTGTCGATTTGTTTTGAGATGATGTTTGGTGCCGAGTTGGCGCAAGATCTACCGCACGCTAAATATTTTATTACCACCAGCAATGATGCTTGGTTTGCGCACACGTTTGAACCGGCGCAATTGTTACAAGAGGCGCAAATGCGCGCGCGCGAACTTGGTCGCGAAATCGCACGCGCGACCAATACCGGCCATACCGCGATAATTGGTGTAGATGGTCAAATTAAAACTCGAATCCCTGCTTACGAAGCGGGCGTGTTGCGCGGTCAAGTGCAGCCTTATGAAGGTTTAACGCCTTATGCACGCTGGACCAATTGGCCTATCCTAATAATCGTATTTGGTATTTTTGGTTTTATCCTAGGCAAACGCTACGCCTACACCGGCAAAATCACGAATCCGTTTAATCGCAAACACTAACCAATACCACCAGGCCTGGTTGTTCAGTCAATCCGAATCGTTGCAAAGCCCTGATTTTCATACCCCATAATTGACAAGAAGGTATTGCCCACCAAGGTGATGCCGGGTAATAAATCTTCTTGGCTGAGATTGAAACGCCGAGTGGCGATTGCACAGGCTTCCATATGTACCCCATCAAGCTGTTGAATTTGTGCAATTCGGTCATGCAACATACGAACTTCAGCCGCGCGTTCGATGTCTAACTGATCCGTGTCACGACCAATCAAACCGGCTGCACCACCGCGAAACGCAAACACCATGTTTGGTTTTAAACCCTGGCGAACCATGTCTTGATGAGTTTCTTCAATGACATTTAAACGTGAAATCAGCCCCTGTGGGTTTGCAAGTGTGACATCCCAAAGAATTTTTGCTTTATCCATGCCGGCAATGGCGCGAGAATCGGTCGGTTTATCGGCAAGCACCAGGCCTGGTGGTTATTTCTGGTTAAGCGCGGCTTGTAGGCGCAACTTTAACAGTTCGATTTTGCTCGGGTCGGCGAGGGTAAGGGCTTTTTCAGTTAAGGTCGCCTCAATCGCTGGCCAATCGTTTTCAATAAACGCATCCATGCCTTTGCCCAAATCATTAAAGTAACCGGCGGTTTGCTCGACATCGGCTTTGAGCAAGTTTTGTAACTCTTCCAGCTCGTGTTCGGTTAAAACTTCGAGTTCGGCCCCTTTTTGTTCTATTTGACTGATCTCTTTACCCAACCAATGCAAGCTGCTGTCTTCGGCGTTTTTTAGGCGAAAAGTGAGCTTGTCGAGTAGGCTGTTATACGCGTTTTGAAATTTTTCGGATAGTGACATGGACAGTCTCCTTCTGTTCGGCTTGAAGAGGTTTAGAAACAGCTAATTGGTGGCAGAGTTACTTTGTTATAATGAGCCAATTCTAAAATTTTTCTATTTTAATCATACCGAAAACCCAGCAGGAAAACACAACAAGATGATCGCCGAATATCAACCTCAGTCGTTAGAAGCCGCCATTCAAAAAATCTGGCAAGATCAAAAAGTCTTTGAAGTCACCGAAGATCCGAGCAAAGAAAAATATTATTGCTTGTCGATGTTCCCTTACCCAAGCGGACGCTTGCATATGGGGCACGTACGTAACTACACGATTGGCGATGTGATTTCGCGTTACCAGCGCATGTTGGGCAAAAATGTGATGCAGCCAATGGGCTTTGATGCGTTTGGTTTACCAGCTGAAAACGCTGCGATGCAAAACAAGGTCGCGCCGGCCACTTGGACTTATTCCAACATGGATTACATGCGCAACCAGTTACAACAGTTAGGTTTAGGTTATGACTGGTCACGTGAGTTGGCGACTTGTTCACCAGATTATTATCGTTGGGAACAATGGTTGTTTACCAAGCTTTACGAAAAAGGTTTGGTATATCGTCAATTGTCAGTGGTGAACTGGGATCCTGTTGATCAAACTGTATTAGCGAACGAGCAGGTGATTGATGGCAAAGGCTGGCGTTCTGGTGCGCCGGTTGAGCGCAAAGAAATCGCTCAGTGGTTCTTAAAAATCACCGATTATGCCGACGAATTATTAAGTGACTTGGATAAGTTAGAAGGTTGGCCAGAGCAGGTTAAAACCATGCAGCGTAACTGGATTGGTAAGTCCACCGGGATGGAGGTGGCGTTTCCACTTGAAGGCCAAAATGAAACCCTTAAGGTTTATACCACTCGTCCAGATACTTTAATGGGTGTGTCTTATGTTGGGATTGCGTCCGATCATCCGCTCGCCAAACAAGCGGCTTTAATGAACGAACCGTTAGCGCAATTTATTGAAGAATGCTCACATATATCTACCGCTGAAGCTGACATGGAAACCATGGAGAAGAAGGGCGTGGATACCGGTTTACGTGTGCGCCATCCAGTGACGGATGAATTGGTACCCGTTTGGGTGGCCAACTTTGTGTTAATGGGTTACGGTACAGGGGCGGTGATGGCCGTACCGGCACACGATCAGCGCGATTATGAGTTTGCCAAAAAATACAACTTAGCGATCAAGCCGGTGATTCGCCCAGCGGATGCGAAAGACGTGGATGTGTCCGAACAGGCCTATACCGACAAAGGCGTGTTGTTTAACTCCGGCGAGCTGGACGGGCTGGATTTTGCTGCGGCGTTAGAGGCCTTAGCCAAGTTATTAGGCGACAAAAATTTGGGTCAAAAACAAACCAATTTCCGTTTACGCGACTGGGGCATTTCACGCCAGCGTTATTGGGGTTGCCCGATTCCGATGATTTACTGTGCCGATTGTGGGCCCGTACCGGTTCCAGAGCAGGATTTGCCAGTACGCTTGCCGGAAGATGTCGTGCCAGATGGCGCGGGTTCGCCGTTAGTTAAATTGGATTCTTTCCGTAATTGTACTTGCCCGAAATGCGGTGGCGAGGCGAAACGCGAAACCGATACCTTTGATACGTTTTTTGAATCCTCTTGGTATTACGCGCGTTACGCTTGTCCGGCGCAAAACGAAGCCATGTTGGACGAGCGCGCCAATTATTGGTTGCCGGTGGATCAATACATCGGAGGAATTGAGCACGCGATTTTGCATTTATTGTATGCGCGCTTCTTCCATAAGCTGATGCGTGATGTCGGCTTGGTGAATTCGGATGAGCCGTTTAAAAACCTATTAACCCAAGGCATGGTGTTAATGGATGGCGCGAAAATGTCGAAATCCAAGGGCAATACCGTCGATCCACAAGGTCTGATTGAACAATACGGTGCCGATACGGTGCGATTGTTCATTATGTTTGCCGCGCCGCCAGAGCAGAGTTTGGAGTGGTCGGATTCGGGTGTTGAAGGTGCGCACCGTTTCTTAAACCGTGTGTGGCGTTTAGTGCAGCAGCACGCCCAAGTTGGCCTGGTGCCAGCCAGCCAAAACAACGATGGCTTAAGCAAAGAGCAAAAAGCCTTGCGTTTAAAGCTGCACGAAACCCTACAAAAAGTCAGCGACGACATTGGCCGTCGTTTGCAGTTTAATACCGCCATCGCCGCTTGTATGGAGCTATTAAACAGCTTGGCGAAGTTTGAAGATGATAGCGAGCAAGGCCGTGCGGTGATGCAAGAAGCTTTGGAGACTTTGGTTTTGATGCTGTCGCCGATGGTGCCACATATTACCCAAACGCTTTGGGAAACCTTGCAACAACCAGGCCTGGTGCTTAACGTAACTTGGCCTAAGGTTGACGAGACCGCGTTGGTCAAAGATGAGATCGAGTTGATGGTGCAGGTGAATGGTAAGTTACGTGGCAAAATCAGCGTAGCGAAAGATTTAGACAAAGACGCGATTTTGGCGTTAGCCAAGGCCGATGAATCGGTCACCAAATTTATTAACGGCAAAGAGCTAGTCAAAGAAATTTTGGTGCCTGGGCGCTTGGTTAACTTAGTGGTAAAAGGCTAAAAACAACGAAAAGGCGGATTTATGTCTGTATTGTCACGTCGTACGTTATTAAATGGTTTATTCGCGGCCATCGCCGTTGGGGCAACGGGTTGCGGTTTTCGTTTACGAGGCACCGGCCCGCTTGCGGGTGCAAGCTATAAAACAGTGCAGTTGCTCGGGGACGAAAAAGTTCCCAGCGAACTCGTCAGCGCGTTACGTCAACAATGGCGTGGTTTGGGGGTTGAGTTAACTGATTCCATCTCGCAAGCCGACGTGGTGGTGCAATTGGGTGGCTATCAACGCAACATCAGCCGCACGGCCTTTTCCGCCACCGGCGAAACTACTTCAGAGCTGATTAAACTTAGCCAATCGTTTATTGCTTTCCGAGTCGAAGATGACACCGAAATCATCAACACCGAGGTCATGGCGTTGCGTGATCGTCAAACCGATCCAGCACAAAAGCTTGCGGCGGCACGTGAGTTGCAAGACATTGAACGTCAAATGCAACAAGATTTGGCGCGTCAGTTAATTGATCGGATCAACCGTACGTATCATCAATTGCCGGCCGTGGGTGAACAGAAGGATGAGAGTCAAGCCAAGCCCGCCATATCCAACGAGCAACCTCAATGATACTAGCGCCCGCTTTTTTAAAGCAGGTGGCGCAAGCTTCGTTGGCGATTCCGCCTGTGTTGCTGATTTATGGTGAAGAGCCACTTTATATTCGTCGCAGTACCGATGCGATTCGCCAATATTTGCGCGAACGCGGCTACGACCAGCGCGACCGCTTTGATGTGGATGCGCAATATGATTGGGGCGAACTGCAAATGGAAACCCAAACCGGCTCGTTATTTGCCGAGCGCCGTATCATCGAATTAAATTTACCTACCGGCAACCCCGGACAAGCGGGCACCGCTTTTATCCAGGCCTGGTGCAATCAAACACCGCAAGCCGAACCCGATATTGTTTTGGTGATTTATTGCGAACGTTTGGATTCGCGCCAAACCAAATCCAAATGGGTGAGCGCGATTGAAGCGGCCGGCTTGGTGGTGCAATCCAAACCCATCGAAATGCGCGAATTGCCACAGTGGTGCCAACATCAAGCGCAACGTTTAAATTTACAAATGGATCAAGATGCCGCGGCCTTACTCGCGGAACGGGTCGAAGGTAACTTATTAGCGGCGGATCAAGAACTGGAAAAGCTCGCCCTAATCAAACCCGCCGGCGAAACCGTTAGCTTGGTGGATATTGAAAACAGCGTAGTCGATCAAGCCCACTATCAACTATTTGCATTGAATAGCTTGATGTTGCTCGGCCAAGCTGCGCAGGCCTTGCATGTGCTACAACGTCTGCAACAAGAAGGCAGCGAAGCGCCAATCGTTTTGTGGCTGCTCACTAAAGAGCTACGCCAACTCATCGAACTCAGCCAAAAACAACACACCATGCCACTCGCTCAAGCCATGAAATCCATGCGAATCTGGTCAAGCAAACAAAACGAAGTCAGCCAAGCCTTACGCCGCCACAGCCAAGACCACTGGTCACAACTCCTCATGCAAGCCTACCAAATTGACCGCCAAATCAAAGGCACCAGGCCTGGTGATCCGTGGTTAGGTCTGTCGGATTTAGTCATGAAGATCGCCCGCTAAGATTTGAACCACGAAGAACACGAAGGCACGAAGGTTTAAACTCCCTCTCCCTCGATGTGGGAGGGCCGGGGTGTGAAGATGCCAACATACGTGTTTTAAGCAGGTTTGCTCAATGAACGTTATATGTCCAACAAATACGCTAGGATGATCGGAAAGTATCGTTCAATTTGTAACTTTAAGAGGGTGTTATGGAAAACGGTCAAATACTGGTTTACCTAGATCATAACGTACTAGATTTAATGACTAAGGGTGACCCTCTAAGAATCAAAAATATATTGAAAGAAAATGATCTTACCCCAGTCTATTCCAATGAATCACTGAAAGAAATTCAACGGTCAGTCGGTTATGTAGATAAATTTATAGATGTATTAGATGTAATCGAGGCCAAATATATTGAACCTATTTTGGATCGGGACTTTAAGCAAACTGGTCAAGCTAGGCTAAATGAAATATCACCAGAACTGTGTTATCGAAACTTTTTGGAAAACCAAAATAATAACGAATACGGCGATTTTGGAATTACTAAATTTCTTATGAAGTTCTATGGTGGACAGCAGGAAAGCTCTTTCTCAGATATTTTCGAACAAGGCGCTATTGACTTGCAAAAACATTTGAAAGAATTGTTAGTTGGCGTTGATTCGTTATCAGTAAATAAATCCGTTGATGTTGAATTACTTGAAAAGTTAATTGATGAATTGCCAGTATTGATGCAGGAGCTAACATCACCTATGGCAAAAGAGTTGGATGAACAAGAGTTATCGCCTGTCTCAGCATTCGAAACAGCAACTGCTTCTGGGGCTAAAGTGTTAAAAAATATAAATCCCCCTAATGTTATTGAAAAAATATGGCAAAAGTTATCTAAAGTCGATGGATTCTCAGGGGTTGATATGGATAGTTTTTTTGGTATAAGACCAGACAGTTTTGAGGTAAACCAAGATAGGGAAAGAACTATTCAGGAAAAAGTTAATGCGGTTTATCATCAGTTGAATATTATCGGATACTATCGAGACTCAAAAATGAAAAAAGACAGACGGTTCAGGGCTTCATTTAGTGATATGACTCATGCTGGAGTAGCTTCATTCTGCCATTGGTTTTTTTGTAAAGACGAAGATTTAGTTATGAAGGCTGCAGCTGCTTATGAATATATAGGCGTTCAAACGAAGATAGTACACTTTAAAGACAAATAAATGCTAAATTTTAAGCAGAATAATTAAAGTCAACCTGAGTTAGTTTAGTTTTCAAGGAGAACGACATGAAAGAGTCTTTAAAAACGCTGGTGTGGGATTTGCCTGTTAGGTTGTTTCATTGGTTGCTTGTAATCGGATTTTTTACGGCGGCGTTTATCTCTTTGGTGTTGGGGGATGACAGTGGTTTGTTTGCCTATCATGCAATTTTAGGTTTGATTATTGGCTTGATGGTTTTTATGCGGGTTATTTGGGGCTTTGTTGGGTCTCGATATGCTCGATTTTCATCTTTTACATATGGTCCTAAGTCAGTGCTTCAGTATATTGGTGGTGCCTTGATTGGCCGGGATACACGTCATGTTGGGCATAATCCGGCCGGTGCGTGGGCTATATTTGCCATGCTGGGTTTGCTTGTTGGACTGGTGTTGAGCGGTTTGTTAATGGGTCTTGGACTTGAGTTTATTGAAGATATTCATGAGTTGTTTGCTTACGCAATGCTTGCGGTGGTTGCGGTACATATTTTGGGTGTGATTGCGCATGTTGTGCGTCACCGCGAAAATATTGTGGCGAGCATGTACCATGGTCGCAAAGCCGTGGATGAGAAAGAAGGCATTAAGTCACCGCATTTTGTGGCGGCTTTTGTTTTTTGTGTTGTTTGCGTTAGCTGGGGTTATGGACTGTTTGCGAATTTCGATGCAGCAACTCAGACCACAAAGTTGCCATTAGTCGGTTGGACAGTGCAAGTGGGTGAAGTAGAACATGAGCATGACGATCACGACGACGATCATTAATTTTATAGAACCTTAGAGGTTGTGAGTGTTTTCTTCTTTAACCCTTAGCCTTATTGTTTTTGCTTTCGCAGCCTTGGCGATCATTATTGCAGGCACGCGGTTGGCACGATTGGCGGATGAATTGGCAGATCGTACGGGGTTGGGTGAGGCGTTATTTGGTGTGTTGTTGTTGGCGGGGGTAACCTCTTTACCGGATTTTGCGGCGACGTTAAGCGCGTCGATGGATGCGCGGCCTGATTTGGCGATGAGTAATGCAATGGGTAGTATGGCGGTAAATCTGCTTTTTCTAGGCGTGGCCGATATCGTATATCGCAAAGCCAACCTGGAACATGCGGCGGCTTCGTCGGTTAATTTGATGCTGGCGACCTTGTTGATTGTGTTATTAACTTTGCCGTTGCTTGCGATTATTTCACCCTCCGTTGCGAGCTGGGGTGTGCATCCGGTTACACCGGTGATTGTTGGGGTTTATCTTTTTGGCTTGCATTTAGTTTATCGCGCTCGCACTAAACCCATGTGGTTTCCGCGCTTAACCAGTCAAACCGTACCGGATAAACCCGAACTACATTATCAAGGACGTTCGTCTGAGGTATGGATTAGGTTTGCTGTGTTGGCCACGATCACCGCTTTAGCTGGTTGGGTGTTAATGGAATCCGCTAAGGTTATTGCCGACCAAACTGGTTTGTCGGATACTTTGGTGGGCGGTGTATTTACCGCATTGGCAACGTCGACACCAGAATTGGTGACCACGATTGCGGCGATACGGTATGGCGCTTTAACACTGGCGGTAAGCAATATTTTTGGCACTAACTGTTTTAATATGTTGGTTGTAGCGGCGGCCGACGTGGGTTATCCAAACGGTTCAATATATAGCGAGTTGTCGTCGGTTCAGATGACATGGGGCTTGGTCAGCATTTTGATGACGGCGATTTTGTTATTGGGTATGGTGCGCCGTGAGACCTATGGCATTGGCCGAATCGGCTTTGAAAGCGCAATGATTTTAAGCGTTTACGCGGTCGCGTTAGGAATTATTCTGGCAAACGGATAGGCTGCTGATCTTTTGTAAGATGCCATGAGTGGGACGCATTCAAATAAATGCGGTTTTTGCACTCATTTTGGCAACCCGCTACAATGCTTATTTCACCCGCTAGAAGTAACAAACAGCATGCTGTGAGTTTATGCGCCAATAATAATCAAGGTTAAAAGCAATAGGATAGGTTATGGATATTAAAGATTATATGCAGAATTTAGGGCAGGCGGCGCGTGCGGCTTCTCGGGTGTTGGTGACGGCGACCACGCAACAAAAAGACCAAGCCTTGTTGGCAATGGCAGCTCAGCTGGAAGCGCAGGCTGATTTGTTGAAGTCTGAAAATGCGAAAGATTTAGAAGCGGGTAAAGCGAATGGTTTGGACGCCGCGATGCTGGATCGCTTGGCGATTAACGATAAAGCCATTGCGCAGATGGCGGAAGGCTTGCGTCAAATAGCCGGTCTGGTGGATCCGATTGGGGAGGTGACCGATTTACGTTATCGCCCATCCGGTATTCAGGTTGGCAAAATGCGCGTGCCTTTGGGTGTAGTGGGGATTATTTACGAATCGCGCCCAAATGTGACCATTGATGCAGCGGCGTTATGCTTAAAGTCGGGTAATGCGGCGATTTTGCGCGGCGGTTCGGAAGCGGCATTTTCGAACCGTGCGTTAGCGGCTTGTATTCAAGCTGGGCTGGAGCAAGCTGGTTTGCCAAAGGCATCAGTGCAGGTCGTTGAAACGACGGATCGCGAAGCCGTGGGTGAGTTAATTGCGATGCCTAAATATGTCGATGTGATTATTCCACGTGGCGGCAAAGGTTTAATTGCGCGTATTAGCGAACATGCTCGAGTGCCGGTGATTAAACATTTAGATGGTATTTGTCATGTGTATATTGATGATGATGCCAACAAAGAGAAAGCGATTAAAGTGGCCTTTAACTCAAAAACCCATCGTTATGGCGTATGTAATGCGATGGAAACCTTATTGGTAGCTGAGTCGGTGGCGGCCGACATTTTGCCTGAGTTGGCTAAGTTATATGCGGAAAAATCAGTTGAATTGCGTGGTTGTGAAGTAACACGTCAAATTATTGAAGCCAAAGCCGCCACCAATGAAGATTGGGAAACTGAATATTTGGCGCCAATTTTATCGATTAAAGTGGTGGCCGATATGCAAGAAGCGATGGCGCATATTACGCAATACAGTTCAGGTCATACCGAATCGATTGTGACCGAAAACTATACCAAAGCGCGCCAATTTATGGCACAGATTGATTCTAGCTCCGTGATGGTGAATGCATCAACGCGTTTTGCAGATGGTTTTGAATATGGTTTGGGGGCGGAAATTGGGATCAGTACCGATAAGTTCCATGCACGAGGACCAGTTGGGCTAGAAGGTTTAACTTCTCAAAAATACATTGTCTTGGGTGATGGCCATATTCGCCAGTAATTAATCGAGTTTTAGTCTCAATGACGACCACCAGGCCTGGTGGTCGTCATATCAAACTTACCAAGTCTATTGGATTTATCCCGTTCTAAGTTGCTTTTGATAGGTTTGATTCTTGCCAAGCAATTCTTTTTCTTTTGCGATGCAAACATCCAACAAACGTAATAAAAAATCACTGAACAAAGGACAGTTGAGGCGTTTTTGTGTAATGGTGTCGCGAATCTCGCTGTAGGTGCCATGCAGTTGTTCGAGCTCTACGCCATAGAGGTAAAGTTTGTTGAGGTTTAAATCCAAATAACGGTCTAAACGATGAGCACAACGTGTAGCTTCTACTTTTGCCAAAATACTATCCACAATTGAGCGATGTAGGTTTTGGAAACGGGGATCGCGAATGACTTTGAAAATTTCTTGGTGACGGCTAGTGACTTTGTAATATTGGCACTGGTCAGTGAAATGTTGAATCGCAACTTGATATTCAGAAGGAATGCCGTGCGAATTGGATGGTGAATACCAGTGGATTTCAGCTTTACTGATGACTTTTATCACTCGGCCTTCGCCGCGTTGTTTAATCACCTGCAGCGATTCGCGTTGTGCACGACGAGTTTCTTGTTTTAACGCTTGATCAATCCCGACAACTTGCCAGTTAAAGCGTTGTGGATCTTGATTCATCTTATAGTTTTCCACGACCTGTGGCTTATCCAGAAACTCCAAATAGTCACTATGGTTCGTATTGAACACGCGAAAGATGTGAATCATGATCCTTTATTTCCTAAATATTTTAATAGGTTAGACATATTAACTTGGGCTAATAAGGCTTGGCTATTCAATTTTTTTTATGAAAAAATTTTTCGCATTTATACGAAATAAAAAGCTTTAAAGCGCGAATTGCATTTATTGGTATTTAATTGGCACTAAGGATTTTTAAGGGTTGAAGTGCCTAATTTTTTCTTTGGAAAAACTGGAGAAGATTTGTGTTCTTGTTAGAGGGGCGAGAATAAGATGTAATTGTGAAGTTTTAATGCGTGAGTATTTTATTTTCATCGTTCTCTCCGGCCAGCATGCTGTAAAGCTCATTCTCTTGCGCGAAATGTAATTCTAGGATGGCGCTAAGACTGTACAAAATTCTTACCAAATTTTGGCGCTGCTGATCATTAGGTTGTGTGTCGTTTAACAATTCTAGTTGATGGTTAAATTGATTGGCCAATTGTAAAATTTCACTGTGGGTTCTGCTTAACATCGCTAATGGATCTGACCCTGTCATCTTACGTGCTAAACCTGGATGAAGTTCACGCTCATCAGACTGTTCATGTGGGATGATTTTTTGTTGTAACTGTTGTGCCAAAGAGTTTAGGCTTGGGATAATATTTGTTTGAACTTCTGATGGGGTTGGTGGCAAAGCTAAATGGTCCGCAAGTTGACGGATACTATCTAAAGTGGGTTGTAATTCAACATGTGTTTGATAGAGCAATTGTTGTTGTTGCTGGCTGATAATGGGATGTCGAGTGATCCGGAAACCCAGCACGCGTAGGGCATTTAAAATAACCAATACGTCTATGCCTTCTTGCACCAACGCACCCGCCAGTGGGGTGAGGTAACCCATGGCCGCAAACATCATGGCAACCGCAGACAATCCCATCCCCGCCATTACACTTTGGCGGGCAATTTTTTGACTGTAGCGCGCAATTAATAAGCCATTTGCTAGGCTCTCAAGTCGATCAACCATCAACACCGCATCAGCCGCTTCTGAACTGGCGCCGGCTCCATGTGCGCCCATTGCAACGCCAATGTCGGCAATAGCTAATGCCGGAGCATCATTAACACCATCTCCCACCATTAAAGTGATGCCGTATTCGCGCTCAGCTCGTACGACTTTCACCTTGTCTTCTGGTTTGAGCTCGGCATAGATTTTGTCGATGCCAAGTACATTGCCGATACTGTCAGCAATGGCTTGCTGATCGCCACTGGCCATGGATATACTATTAATGCCGGTAGCGCGTAAGCTGCGCAGTGCTCGCGGAGTATCGGCTCTAATTTCATCTTGGAGCAATAACGCACCCCGAATGTATTGATCAAGTGCCACTAATACAATCATGCTTGCTTGATTTTTGTTGCGCTCTAACAGTGATTGCACCCATTCGTTGAGTTGAGTTTGTTGGATAACCCACTCAGCTTGGCCAATCATGACTTGCTGTTGATTAATACAGCCTTGCAAACCGTTGCCGGC
The DNA here is from genome assembly GCF_000711195.1 of Thiomicrospira pelophila DSM 1534. Taxonomy (NCBI): domain Bacteria; kingdom Pseudomonadati; phylum Pseudomonadota; class Gammaproteobacteria; order Thiotrichales; family Piscirickettsiaceae; genus Thiomicrospira; species Thiomicrospira pelophila. Next base: position 644,169 of record NZ_JOMR01000001.1, read on the forward strand.
AGACTCGGTTACTTGTTGTGGGATGTGGAGTTTAAGTTGACGTTGTTTGGCGGATTCCACAATTGAATCAGAAATAACATGGAATGAAGCTTGTTCAACCGAAGCGGCTAATTGTAAAAGTTGTTCTTTTGACATTGAACCGTCAGTTTCAATATCGACTAACCGAGGATTACCATTTGTAAGCGTTCCCGTTTTATCTAGGATGATACGTTGTGTATTAGCGAGTGCTTCGAGTGCGGCTCCATTTTTAATAAGCAGTCCTTGACGGGCTGCGGTGGATATGCCCGAAACGATAGCAATGGGGGCCGCTAAAATTAAGGGGCAGGGCGTGGCGACCACCAGTACCGCTAATGCACGGATTGGGTCACCTGACCATAACCAAGCAAGTCCGGCAACCAATAAAGTAAACGGGATTAACCACAACGCATAACGATCTGCCATGCGTGTAAAAGGGGTTTTGCTGGTTTGGGCTTCTTGTACAAGGCGAACGATATTTGCATAGGTACTACTCGCCGCGTCATGAGCGACAATAAGGTCAAATGGCTGTGCGATATTAACCGTGCCGCTGGTAACCGTTTGGCCTTCGGTGCGTTTAACAGGTAGTGATTCACCAGTTAGAGCCGACTCATCTAGCGTGGCAAATCCTTGATCAATGTAACCATCAACCGGTAACACAGAGCCAGTTTTAATGAGTAATTTGTCACCCGGTTTAATATCTTCAACTTTGACGGTGGTTAAAGAGTCTTGATCGTAACGTTCCGCCGTAGCAGGGGTGCGGTTGATTAAGGCCGTAAGTTCACGTTTAGCTCGATTTGCTGCGTAGTTTTCTAATGCTTGTCCGCCTGTATACATCAACGCAATGACAGCGGCTGTTAAATGTTCCCCTAACAATAGTGCGCCAACGATGGCGATCGCGGCGATTAAGTCAACGCCAAAGTTGCCTTTTATTAAACTGCGAAATATTTCAATCAGCAATATAGATAATACCAGCACACCCGATATCATCCAGCTGAGTTGAGCGGTTTCATGGTCTATAAAATTTAGGTAGTGGGTCAGCCCGGCAAGCGTAAAGAAGAGAGTCGTGATTAATAGTGCATAAGGTGCTTTGTTTGGCATGGTGTGAATGCTCACGGATTGTTGGGTGTAGAGAATAAATTATAGAGTTTATTCTGGGTAAGCGCGCCTTAATATTTGAACGGCGTTACTCAGCTTTTGAAACGTTGAAGTGTCGCCACCGCGATCAGGATGATGGCTAAAACTTAAACGACGATAGTGGTGATTGATTTGTTGGCGGTCTAAGTTTTGATCTAATGGGAGCTCTAACGTAATTTTCGCTTGTTTTAATGCGTTGTGATCAATTGTTTCAGGCTGTTGGCGCCAGAAGCTATCGAGCAGGTCAATAACATCCTGGGTTTGGGTGTCGCGGTAATGTTGGTAGTCGAGATAATAACGTTTTAACGAATCATCATGCGCTAAATTGGTTTGATAAGACTCTTTAGAGTTGTCGTCAGGCTCAGTTTGGAAGTGAATGTTTAGACAGTCAATTACGAGTCGACCATGCCCAGCTTGCTGCCATTTATCCGCTAAACGGTACAAAATATGAAACAACAAAAAATGCGCTTGAAACAATTCAAGCGGTTCTAAACTCGGCGTAAAGACTTCATACCCGGCTTGGCTGAGTTGTTTTAATAGGGCATGTTCGGCTACACCAGTTGGATCGGCGCGTAACATGTTCAGCAACTCGGTTTCTAGCTGGGGATCAATTTGCGGGTTATCGAGTTCGGCCATGTTTCTCCCAGTCAAGTAAGGCTTGTTTTAGTTCTGCGCCCCAAGCATAGCCGCCGAGTTCGCCATTGCGACGAATCACACGATGACAAGGGATAAACCAGCTAATAGGATTGGCGCCCACCGCATTCGCCACCGCTCGGCTGGCGGTCGGGCGACCGATTTGTTGCGCTAGACTTTGATAGTCGGTCGTTTGCCCAAACGGAATCTGCAACAAGGCTCGCCAAACCGTTTTTTGAAACCCTGTGCCTTGGGGGTTGAGTGTGATCGTATATTCAGGTTCACCCATTGCGTCAGCAATCGGCTGGGTTAGGCTTGGGTTGGTTTGCCAGTTAATACGACTCAGCTCAATCGGACGAAAATCACAGCGGCGTAAACCTTGTTGATCCAACAATAGGTAAACCTCACCAAAGCGGGTGGTGTGTTGGCCGTAGGTAAGAATGGCAGGTTCAGTCATTTGGTTAGTTTAAGTGACGCTGCCAGCGAATAAAAGTATAATGTGTCGTTTAATAATTAACGCGTTAAACTGGCTAAGGATCGTGTGTGCAAACAACCAGGCCTGGTGAACCAGTCGAACAACTTATTGGCGTATATGGCGGCACGTTTGATCCGATCCATTATGGGCATTTACGCCCTGCGCTGGATGTGTTGAATCAGCTTGAATTAGATCATGTAAGGTTTATTCCCTGTTTTATTCCGGTGCATCGTGCGCATCCACAAGTATCTTCCGAGCAGCGTTGTCGCATGATTGAATTAGCGATTGCGAATCAGCCGAATTTTATATTGGATAAACGCGAAATCGAACGCCAAGGCCCCTCATTTATGGTGGATACCTTGCGCAGTTTAAAACAAGATTTTCCGCATGCCCGCTTGGTACTGATGATGGGTACCGATGCGTTTGCGAAGTTTTTATCCTGGCATGAATCCGAAACGATCTTAGAACTGGCACACTTGGCGATTATGCATCGGCCAAATGAACCCTTGCCAAGCCAGGGCGCGTTGGCGCAGTTATTGGAGGCGCGTTTGGTCAACCAACTGCCTAGTTCATCAAGCTCATCAAACCAGCAAGCAGGGCAGATTGTGGAAGTCGAAGTCACGCAACTCGATTTAAGCGCGACCCGATTACGTGAGCTGTTAAAAAACGGTCAAGCAGTCGACTATTTGATGCCGCCCTGTGTTATCAACTATATTAAACAACACCAACTTTATTTATAAGGAATCTGAATGGATTTGCAGCAAATTGAAAACATCGCCCTAAAAGCATTAGAAGACGGCAAAGCGCGGGATGTGCAAGTAATTGACGTGGCTGGTATCTCAAGTTTTACCGATCGTATGATCGTCGCAACCGGTACGTCCTCGACGCATGTGCGTTCTTTGGGTAGCATGGTGGATCAGGCGTTTAAAGAAGCCGGTGATCCGAGTATGGGCATGGAAACTGGGCCAGAGCCAGATTGGGTTTTGATTGATCACGGTAACCTGATTGTGCATGTGATGACGGAAAAAGCGCGCGCTTATTATTCAATTGAAAAGTTGTGGGATATGAAAGTAGAAGCACCGGATGCCGCCGTTGAAAATGCGGATAAAAACGACTAAGACTCGAGTAGATTGATGCAGATTCACTTTATTGTCGTCGGCCAAAAAATGCCCAAGTGGGTGCAAGAAGGTTACAGTGAATATGCCAAACGCCTGCCTAAAGCTTGTACGCTAAATTTGATTGAGCTGCCGATGTCGCAACGCGGTAAAACCAGTTCGGTCGAACAAAATAAACAAGAAGAAGCCAAGCGGATTTTAGGCGCGATTCCAAAAGGCGCACGTTTGGTGGTGTTGGACGAACATGGTCAACAACCTACAACGTTACAGTTATCAAAAAAACTGGAAGACTGGTTAAGTGGTGGCCAAGATCTCGCGTTGGTTGTTGGAGGTCCGGACGGGCTAGAAACGGGCTTGATTCAGCAGGCGGATTGGACTTGGAGTTTATCCAAACTAACCTTGCCGCACCCGTTAGTTCGAGTATTGATTGCTGAACAAATTTATCGCGCATGGTCGGTGATTCAAAACCATCCATACCATCGTGAATAAGTTTTATAAGCGTGGATTAGTCGCGTAACTGTGCATCCAAATGGTCAACGATATCAACCCAATCGGCATCATTTTGCCAACTTTCGCGAATAAACTGAGCTTGAGATTGAGTCCAGAAATCCGCTTCATCTAAGGGTTTATCATCGCGGATTCGGTGTTGGCGGATAAAGTCCTGAATGGCTTTATCTGAACTGTCTAAGCCAAGTTGATCAAACAGGGTGGAAAGCGTGTGCTGAGATGTGTCCATATCGATTCCTCCATCATATGTTGTTGAAAGTCGTTCGTTCATTATAGCTACCCTAAGCCTAAGAAAAATAGCCTTTTTTTAGTTGACGTTACAAATAAAAAAGGTATAATCTCGCCATCCTTTCAGACCCTATTGTAAAACACTGGCTGAGTTGTGAATCTGACAACTTGTAAAACCCGGACTACTTTAGTTTTTAACAGAATTTTGGAGACATCATTGTGGCAAACTCAGCACAAGCACTAAAACGCGCTAAACAAGCCGAAAAACGTCGTCAGTTAAACGCATCACAGCGTTCAGACATGCGTACAGCTGTAAAAAAAGTATTAGTCGCGATTCAAGCGGGTGATAAAGCAGCGGCTAACGAATTGTTCCGTGCCGCACAAGCTAAGCTTGACGGTATGGCGCGTAAAGGCGTGATTGAAAAGAACAAGGCAGCGCGTTCAAAAAGCCGTATCAACGCGCGCATTAAAGCCCTAGCTTAATTTTAAGCTAGCTTTAAAAGCGTGCCGTCCCTAACCGGATGGCTTAAAAGCCGTGTAGCAGTATGAAAATATTGCGCACGGCTTTTTTGTTTTTAGGCTATGCTAATTTTGATTTTTTACCTTAGATAAGATTCTATGAAGTCCATTTTTAAACCAGTGATTGTTTCTAGTTTCTTGTTAATCTGTTTATCCGCGTGCGCGTCTGCAGAGGTCAGCACAAAGTCGATTGTTCAACCACAAACCAATACGGATGGTTACATTTATGTGGGTGATAAATTATTGGTCGGTGAGATTGAAAAGGTAATTATTCAACCGGTAGCTAGTCAGCTAGAAGCACGAATCGACACTGGCGCGACCACGTCGTCATTAGATGTGCGTAATATCAGGCGATTTAAGCAAAATGGTCGAGACTGGGTTCAATTTGATTTATTGGATAGACAAACGGGCGAAGTTATAACAATTGAACGTCCGCTCGTTCGTAATGCCCGAATTATGCAATCCAATGCCGAGGAGTCGGAAGTTCGTCCAGTCGTGTTAATGCCCTTAACGCTGGCAGATAAAACATGGTCGGTGGCGTTTAGTTTGACGGATCGTAAGCATTTAACCTACCCAGTTTTAATCGGTCGTAATGTCATAAAGGGTCGAGTGGTGGTCGATGTTAGTAAAAAACATATCGTACCGCTCAAATTATCTGTTCATCCACCCACTGAGTAAGTTGATATCGGTTTTCTGTGTGATTTTAACCACCAGGCCTGGTGGTTAAATATTATTAAGTCGGGCAAATCATTTGCCCTAGTTGCTGGGTTAACTTGATGTTTTCAGAATAGTCCACCGGACAATCAATAATTACCACACAGTTATCTTGGATGGCTTTTTCTAGGGTTGGCAGCAATTCATCGGTGTGTTCTATGCGGTAACCTTTGGCGCCAAACGCATCGGCGAACTTAACCAAGTCAGGGTTATTAAAATGGATATTACTTTCACGTCCAAATTCGTTGAGCTGTTTCCATTTAATTAAGCCGTATTCGCTGTCATTCCAGACCAACACAATCAATGCCAGATTCAACCGCACCGCGGTTTCGATCTCTTGGCAGTTCATTAAAAAACCCGCATCGCCCGTAACGGCGACCGAGACCTGCTCAGGCTTGGCAAGTTTAGCGGCGATCGCGCCAGGTAAGGCAATGCCCATTGATGCAAAGCCGTTTGAAATAATGCAGGTGTTGGGCGCTTGGGCGTTATACATACGCGCCATCCACATTTTGTGTGCGCCGACATCACATACCACGATGTCTTCATCGCCTAAGGCTTGGCGTAAATCATGAATAACTTTTTGCGGTTTAACGGGAAAAGCCTGGTCTTCATCGTATTGATGAAATTCATATTCCATCATGGTTTTTAAGTTGGCGACCCCACTGTCTGAATGACGGTGACTGATAGAAGCAATACTTTCTAAGCTGCGGCCAATATCCCCTAACACGCCAGTTTCAACAATATAGTATTCATCGACTTCCGCTGGATGAGTGTCAACGTGAATGATTTTACAGCCGGGATTATGGTTCCAAAAAGCCGGTTGATATTCGACAATATCATAGCCCACGCACATTACCACATCGGCTCTATCAATACCGCAAGCCACATAATCATGGGCTTGCAAGCCAATGGTGCCAATGGATAAATCATGTCGGCAAGGGATCACGCCTTTGGCCATAAAAGTGGTGGCGACTGGAATATTGAGTTTGGCGGCAAATTCTATTAAAGCCTCACTGGCTTTAGCGCGTACCACGCCATTACCAGCAATAATCACCGGATGTTTCGCTTGCGACAATAGATCAGCGGCTTGTCGCACTTTTTCAAAGTTGGGTGCGGGGGCGGTGGGGCTTTGGCGTTTAAGCGGCTTTTTATCGACCGACATTTTGGCGATGTCTTCGGGAAAGTCGATGAAACTGCAACCGGGTTTTTCAATTTCCGCGACTTTAAACGCCTTGCGTACAATTTCAGGAATAATATTAGGGCTTAAAATTTGCGTACTGTATTTGGTGATGGGTTGAAACAAATTCACTAGATCAAGCACTTGGTGGCTTTCTTTATGCAAACGCGTGGTGGCGGCTTGACCGGCAATTGCGACCACTGGCGCGCGATCCATATTAGCATCCGCCACTCCGGTGACGAGATTGGTTGCACCTGGACCTAAAGTCGACAAGCATACCCCAGCTCGACCGGTTAAGCGACCATACACATCCGCCATAAACGCGCCGCCTTGTTCATGGCGAGTCAGGATAAACTCAATGGGGCTGTCTAGTAACGCATCCATCAAATCCAGGTTTTCTTCACCGGGTATACCAAACACGTATTCAACGTCTTCGTTTTCTAAGCACTTTACAAATAACTGAGCCGCTTTCATGGGAATCCTTTTGATTTGACTATTAGAAACAGATTACTGATAAATGCGAAGGGCTTCAAGTCATATAGTCAATAGAGCTTCACCAGGCCTGGTTGTTTGGTAGAATTCGACATTAATAACTATTGAACAGTGATGATACTTTGAAGCGAATTATAAAAGCGACCGCCACGGTTGGTGGCATGACGATGATCTCCCGTGTACTGGGGTTTGTACGCGATATGGTGATTGCGCGTTTATTTGGTGCTTCTGCGGGTGCGGATGCGTTTTTTGTCGCCTTTAAAATTCCTAACTTTTTCAGACGCTTGTTTGCTGAAGGCGCTTTTTCGCAAGCCTTTGTACCGGTGTTGGCTGAAACAAAAGAAAAGGGCGGGCAGGATGCGGTGCGTCATTTAGTGGGTGCGATTGCGTTTCGCTTAGGTGTCGTATTGTTGGCCTTGACCTTGTTTGGGGTGTTGGGTGCGTCTTTGTGGATGACGGTATTTGCGCCGGGCTTTCGCTCTGATCCTGAAAAGTTTGCCTTAGCCACCGACATGTTACGTCTGACGTTTCCGTATTTAATGTTGATTTCATTAGTGGCGTTATCATCGGCTTTAATGAATACCTATAACCGCTTTGCCGTGCCGGCATTTACACCTGTTTGGTTAAACTTGGTATTGATTGGCAGCGCGATTTGGCTATCTCCGATGTTGGACATTCCCGTGATGGCGTTGGCTTGGGGGGTATTGATCGCCGGGGTCGTGCAGTTATTATTTCATTTGCCTTTTTTATGGCAAATGGGCTTATTGCCGAAACCAACATCCGCACCAGATAAAGGCGTAAATGAAGTCGGACGTTTGATGATTCCGGCCTTGTTTGGTGTGTCGGTAGCGCAAATCAATTTATTGGTTGATACGATTTTGGCTTCGTTTTTAGTCACCGGCAGTGTGTCGTGGCTGTATTATTCCGACCGTTTAATGGAATTTCCGTTGGGTGTTTTTGGGGTCGCATTAGCAACCGTGGTGTTGCCGGGTTTATCTAGAAAAGCGGCAAATGCCGATTGGGCAGGCTTTCAGCAGGATTTAGATTTTGCACTTAAATTGGTGGCAATCATTGCAGTGCCCGCTATGCTCGGGTTGATGCTTTTGGCGCAACCCTTATTGGTCACGCTGTTTTTCTATGGCGAATTTAGCGCGTTTGATGTGCAAATGGCGAGTCAAAGTTTAGTTGCTTATTCTTTTGGGTTACTCGGCTTTATATTGGTTAAGGTGTTAGCCCCTGCATTTTATGCTCGTAAAGACATGAAAACGCCGGTAAAGATTGCGGTGGTGGCCTTGGTGAGCAATATTGTATTAAACCTGCTACTTATTGGCCCCTTGGCTCATGCCGGGTTGGCTTTGGCGACCTCTTTATCCGCGTTTCTGAATGCGAGCTTGTTATATTACTTTTTGGTCAAACAGCAAGTTTTCAGGCCGCAAAGCCCTTGGCTTCGATTCAGCTTTCAAGTCGGACTTGCCGTCGTAGTTATGAGTTTGGTTATATTGTTTATCAACCCCGACCACCAGGCCTGGTTGTTGTTTAATGCTTGGCAGCGGGTAGGTTGGTTGTTTGGTTTGGTCTTTGTTGCCATGGTGGTGTATGCAATGACCTTAATTATATTCGGATTTCGGCCACGTCGTTTTTTTCAATCTAAAGTCACTGACTAGTTCATGAGCGCACTAGCTATCAAAAGCGTAAACATTAAGGAAGGTAGGGTTAATTAGCTGAAGTGCTGATAAAACCTGGTAATGTACGCATTCGCTAGCAAGTGAGCAACATCTTCAATCTTACTCTTGTCATGCTTATACCCCTATAAAAATAATTGTTACTTAATTAGAACCTGGTAGAATGCCGTTCGAATTATTCGAAAATAAATTATTTATACGTATAACGCGAACATATTCACTCACCAAATTGATGAGTAGAAATAACAATATCAAAGGTTTAATTGAGTTATGACTTCAGCCGTCACCCAAAAAGAATTTAAGTTACCCGCCTCAATGGTGATAGTTTCGACCACCGACTTGCATGGCACCATTTTACATTGCAACGATAGCTTTCTAGAGGCGGCGGGTTTAACAAGATCCGAAGTGATTGGTCAACCACATAATATTTTGCGTCACCCCGATGTGCCCGCTTCGGTATTTTCGGATTTATGGTCAAGTTTAAAAGCGGGTTTACCTTGGTCGCAGGTGGTAAAAAATCGCCGTAAAAACGGTGACCATTACTGGGTGCGTGCGTTCGCGACGCCAGTTCGCGAAAATGGTCAAACGACTGGTTATATGTCAGTACGTTTTCCGGCTAGCGCAGATGAAATTCAACAAGCCGAGCGGGCTTATCAAGCCGTTAGTCGGGGTGTGTTAAGTTTACGCCAAGGCAAACCCAATCAGTTATGGAATAAGCTAAGACGTTATTTAAACCCACAACGTGTATTGATGTTAAGTGGGGCCGGCTTGCTAGTGTCTCTGCTGGCCGGTTTGATTTGGGCGCCATCTCAAACCTATCCATTTAGCTTGTTGTTTGGGGGGCTTACCGCTTTAACTTGGGGCTGGAGTCAAGCGCGGCTGAAAAACGAGTTGACTCAAATGCAGACTAAATTGGTCGGTTTGGCGTCGGGTGATGTGCGTCAAGATTTTACTATCGGTTCTGGTTCCTTTTTTGATACGTTATCTAACTGGTTACAGCCCGCCGTAGTTCGTTTAGGTTGGATGGCGCAGGAAGCCAAAGAAGCCCAATCTAAATCCGCGGCTGTGATGAAGGCGCTAGACTCGGCCACCAGCTGTATTATGCTGGCGGATACGGATTACCATATTCAATATGCAAACAAATCTTTACTGAAAATTTTTGAGGGTTATGAAACCCAGATGCAGCAAGCTCTGCCCAAGTTTCATACTGATAAAGTGATTGGCAGCAATATTGATATTTTCCATAAAGATCCAAAAACGATTCGTGAACGTCTAGATAACTTAACCGAACGCATGGTGACCGAGCTCACGATTAATGAGTTACGTTTCCGCTTGACGATTACGCCGATTAGAGTTAATAAAAAACGTCAGAGCACGATGGTGGAATGGCAGGATATTACGCTTGAACATCAAATTCAGTCACAACTTCAAGCGGTGATACATGATTTGTCGTTAGGTCATTTCAAATCCATTGAGGTGAGCCAGCAGGCCGACGGTTTCTATAAAGAATTGCAGATCGGTATTAATAATGTAATTTCAACCTTGCACGATGCCATGACCGAGATTACTCAAGTCGTGGTGGCGCAAAGTGAAGGCGACCTAACTCAAGAAGTGACGGTAGAGTATGAAGGCGACTTGGGTGCCTTAACGCAAGCGATTAATGCCTCTACGCGCAAGTTGCGTGAAATTGTATCGGAAGTGTTGGATGTGGCGAGCCATGTGAGTGAGGAAGCGCATGAAGTCTCGACTGATGCGCACGAATTGAGCTCGCGTGTTCAAGAGCAAGCCAGTTCGTTGGAACAAACATCGGCGACAATGCATGAAATGAATACTGCTGTGCAAAACAGCTCACAAAATGCAATGGATACCGAAGTCGTCGCGCAAAAAGTTGAAGCTCAAGTGGCGAGCGGTGCCAAAGTGATGCAGCAAACCCTAGAGGCGATGACGGATATTCAGAAGTCGAGCCACCAAATTGCCGATATTGTCACCTTAATAGACAGCATCGCTTTCCAAACCAACTTATTGGCCTTGAACGCGGCGGTAGAGGCCGCACGTGCGGGTGATCATGGTCGCGGTTTTGCGGTTGTAGCTGGTGAGGTGCGCGGTTTGGCGCAAAAATCAGCTGAGGCCGCTAAAGATATTCGTCAGTTGATTAATAATAGCGTTCAAAAAATTGATTTTGGCACCAAATTGGCCGCGAGTGCCAGCGAAGAGTTGGCGGGCGTGAGCACGTCAATTAAGCAGGTCACAGAAATGGTCGAACAAATTGCGCAATCGGCTACTGAGCAAGCAGATGGCATTAATCAAGTTAACTTGGCGATCAATAGTATCGACAATGTGACCCAGCAAAACGCTAGCTTAGTAGAACGCACGACTGAGGCTTCGAAAGGTCTAAGTGAACAGGCGCAGAAACTGAACCATAATATGAGCTTTTTCAAAACACAAACGAGTAACCAGCCTAAGTTGCTGAGTAACCCTAAGCGTTCTTCTTAAATGTTTTTAATGAAACAACGTCTATTCTTGAGCTTGACGGTTAGCCTTTTATTGGTATGGGTGGCGAGCTTATGGTTTTTTTCGGATCGTGCTGAGCTGGATCAACAGGACTATTTTCAGCAGCAAACTCGTGATGTTGAATTAGCCTGGCAGGCGACCTTGATTGCTCAGCATAAAGCCAAACAAGCCTATTTTGATAGTTACGTGCTACAACCTCGGGTATTGTCCTTGTTAATTGAAGCGCAAAGCCCAAGCCGTCAATCAATGGCACGCGATAAGCTATATGATTTGTTTGAACCGGCTTATCAAAAAATGCGGCGTCAGGGTATTTATCAATTTCAGTTTCATTTGCCCGATAACACCAGTTTTTTGCGATTGCATGACCCTTCTAGGTTTGGTGATGATTTAACAGAAATTCGAACCAGTGTTAGATTGGCAAACCAAACCCAACAGCCCGTGACCGGCTTTGATTTTGGCCGAGTGGTCGCAGGTCTGCGCAGTGTTTTCCCGATTGTACATAATGGTCAACACCTGGGCTCAGTCGAGTTTAGTAATCAATTTGAAACCTTGCGCCGTGATTTAACGCAGCTCAGTAGTCAGCGTGAATATGCGATTATTTTTCATCCTCGTGCTAGTCAAATGCCGTTTGAAGATTACAAAGCCCATTATAAGCCCAGTTTGTTTCATAGCGATTGGTTGGTCGAAGACCCCATGCGTGAGTTATTTCAAAACGCCTCTTTACCCAATTTATATTTAAAGCAAATGGCCAGTACCTTGGATCAAAATGATTTAACGGAGCCTTTGCTGAGTGGGCAGGCTTTTGTGAAACCTTACCAATTGAATGCTCAGCCTCATATGGCGGTTTTTTTGCCAGTCAACGACCTAGCAAACAACTTAATGGCTTATGTGGTCGCGTTATCGCCCGCCCCAGAGTTAGCCAAGTTTGAACGTATGTTCTGGGTCAGGAGTTTAGTCACGGGTTTGTTTTTGTTAATGATCGGACTCGTTGTTTGGCGAATTATTCGCCACCAAGATGATTTGCGTATTGCGGCGGCGGCATTTAATGTTCAGGAAGGTGTGCTAATTACCGATCCAAAAGGGCGAATTGTACGGGTTAATCCGGCCTTTACACGGTTGACTGGGTATGAGCTCGAAGACGTGATCGGCAAAACTCCGGCGATATTGAGTTCTGGCCGACAAGATAAAGATTTTTATGCCGCTATGTGGCAAGCGTTGCTTAATCACGGCCATTGGTTGGGCGAAATTTGGAACCGACGAAAAAATGGCGAAGAATACTTTGAACGTTTATCGATTCACGCGATTTATGATCGTAAAGGCCGTGTTAGCCATTATGTGGGCGCGTTTTTTGATATTACAAAAAACAAAATGGATCAGGATGAAATTCGCCAGTTGGCTTTCTACGATCCCCTTACGCAGTTAGCCAATCGACGTTTGTTGCTGGATCGGATTGAGCATGCCTTAGCCTCCAGTCATCAGCTTGAACGATTTGGTGCGTTGCTCTATATGGATTTAGATCGCTTTAAGGCGCTAAACGATACCAAGGGGCACGAGATTGGCGACAAACTACTAATTGAAGTTGCAAAGCGCTTAACCCAATCTGTGCGTGAAGTGGATACGGTCGCTCGCTTGGGCGGCGACGAGTTTGTGGTTTTGTTTGAAGGTCTCAATGCCGACAAACAAAAAGCGGCGTATGAAGCTGAAATGCTCGCTGAAAAAATTCGTCTTAACTTGGGCGAACCTTATAATCTGGATGGTTTTGAGTATCAAATTACGCCCAGTATTGGGATTGCTCTGTTTTGCGACCATGACAATGGCGGATCGGATGAAACATTACGCAATGCGGATAGTGCGATGTATCAGGCCAAAGCCTCGGGTCGCAATATGATTCGTTTGTTTGATCCAGGCATGCAAGCCGATCTTGAGAAGCGTTTGAGTTTAGAAGAAGATTTAAAAACCGCGATTGAATTGGATCAGTTTGAGTTGTTTTATCAACCGCAAATTAATCATCAATGTCGTGTGATCGGTGCCGAAGCTTTGATTCGTTGGCATCATCCAACCAAAGGCCAGATATCACCCGCTGACTTTATTCCGATCGCAGAAGAAAATGGTTCAATTTTAAGCTTGGGCGATTGGGTGTTGAAGCAATCGGTGAACGTGTTGGCTAAATGGCGCGAAGTACCGTCCTTTTCAGACTTAACTTTATCGGTGAATATCAGTGCACAACAACTTCAACAGGTCGATTTTGTTGAACAAATCCGTGCCTATATTGAACATTATCAATTTGATCCTACTAAACTAAAACTCGAATTAACCGAGTCGATGATGTTAATGGATATGCAAGACTCGATTGATAAAATGCAACGCCTTAAAAAGCTCGGCGTTAAATTCTCTATGGACGATTTTGGCACCGGCTATTCATCGTTATTAAGTATTAAAAATCTGCCACTCGACCAGCTCAAAATTGATCAAAATTTTGTGCGCGACCTATTTACCGACGATAATGCTGAGCCCTTGGTGCGCAGTATCTTATTGATGAGTAAAGAGCTGGGTTTAAGTGTGGTGGCAGAAGGCGTCGAAACTCGCGAACATCATCAAAACTTGATGGCGTTAGGGTGTCGTGAATTTCAGGGCTATCTCTATTCGAAACCCGTCAATTATGCTGATTTACTGACTTTCCTAGTCAAAATGGATAGCAATCACCAGGCCTGTTAGTTCCTAAAGCACCAGGCCTGGCGCTTTTTTTAAAGCATCAGGCCTGGTTGTTATCACATAAGCTTTTGAATCCGTTATAATCTCTAATTTCCCTGTCCTAGAATGCACTTACGGTCACTATGCGATTAATTCGTGGTTTACATAATTTAGTCAATGCACAGTCGGCTTTAAGTCGAGGCAGTGTGGTCACGATTGGTAATTTTGATGGCGTGCATATTGGCCATCAACGTGTATTGGACGAACTAAAACAACGCGCCGCGCAAGTCAATCTACCCAGTGTGGTGATGATTTTTGAGCCTTTTCCGGTCGAGTTTTTCAGCCCAGAAGTTGCGCCGGTTCGGCTGATGAACTTGCGCGAAAAGCTACATGCGTTTGAGAGGGCAGGGGTTGATTTTGTGTTTTGCGTGGCCTTTAACGCCGAGTTTGCCAAATTGTCCGCCGCACAATTTGTCAGTCAAGTCCTTCACCAAGGCCTAAAAGCTCAATATCTTGTGGTTGGCGATGATTTTCGATTTGGACATCAGCGTCAAGGCGATTTTGCGTTTTTAAACACTCAAGGCCAGGCGCTGGGTTTTGAAGTAAGTGCGATGCCGACCTTTATTGTTGAGTCAGAACGAGTCAGTAGCACGCGAATTCGTGAAGTACTACAGATTCCAGACCTAGCACAAGCTAACCAATTACTGGGACATGATTTTCGCTTTGAAGGCCGAGTGATTCACGGCCAAAAGCTCGGACGTAAGATCGGTTTTCCGACCTTAAACCTAAACCCAAAACGTTTACAAATGCCGGTGAGCGGTGTGTTTGCTGTCAAGGTCGCTGGGCTGAGCGAGCAGCCTTGGCCGGGAGTGGCTAATATTGGTGTTCGACCCACAGTACAAGGCAAGCGTCCATCGATAGAGGTGCACTTATTTGACTGGAGTACCTCGGTTTACGGTGCACATGTCGAAGTGCGCTTAGAGGCGTTTATCCGGCCAGAAATGAAATTCAATGGTTTGAGCGAATTACAGACGCAGATTGCAAAAGATGCGGCTCAAGCTCGACAACTTTTAAACCTAAAACCTGTTTGAGACCCTAATCATGACGGACTATAAGCCAACATTAAATCTTCCTGAAACTGAATTTCCAATGCGCGGTGGTTTGCCTCAGCGTGAACCAAAGCAAGTTGAAGCTTGGTTAGCCAACGACCTTTATCAAACTGTGCGTGAGCACATGGCCGGTCGTCCTAAGTTTATTTTGCATGACGGCCCGCCTTATGCGAATGGTGACATTCATATCGGTCATGCGGTGAACAAAGTGTTAAAGGATATGATTGTTAAATCGAAAGGCCTGAGTGGGTTTGATGCGCCGTTTGTGCCGGGATGGGATTGTCACGGTTTGCCGATTGAGCTGAACGTAGAAAAGAAACATGGCCGGGTTGGGGTTAAGTTAAACGAACGCGAATTTCGCCAGGCCTGCCGCGATTATGCGCAAACGCAGGTTGAAGGTCAGATGAAAGATTTTCAGCGTTTGGGTGTGATGGCTGATTGGCAAAACCCTTATTTGACCAAGGCGTTCGATTTTGAAGCCAACGAAGTGCGTGCACTGGCAAAAATTATTGAAAAAGGTCATTTAGTTAAAGGTACCAAGCCGGTTTATTGGTCAATTGGAGGGCGTTCCGCCTTGGCCGAAGCCGAAGTTGAATACGAAGAAAAACGTTCAAACGCGATTGATGTGCGCTTTAAAATTTTAGATGAAGCCGCATTTTTTGAACGCTGCCATCATGTCGAAGATCACACCGGCGAAGGCCCCTTGTCGGTGGTGATTTGGACAACCACGCCATGGACTTTACCGGCCAACCAAGCCGTCGCGATTAACCCAGAACTGGAATATGCCTTAGTGCAGGTAGAGGGTGAGCAAGAGCCAGAACGCTTGTTTATGGCCGAAGCCTTAGTCAAAGATGTGATGGCGAAATGTGATATCGAACATTATCGCGTGGTAGCTTATGGGCGCGGTGATCAGTTTGATTTATTACGTTTACAGCACCCATTTTACGATCGAATTGTACCGATTATTTTAGGTGACCATGTGACGACCGATGCGGGTACAGGTTGTGTTCACACCGCGCCCGGTCATGGTCAAGATGACTATATTGTGGGTTTGAAGTATGACTTAGAAGTCGATTGTCCGGTCGATGGTTCTGGCACCTTTGTGGAAGGCACGCCGTTATTTGCCGGTATTAATGTACTTAAAGCGGATGAGCCGGTGATTGAGGTTCTAAAACAGCATGGCGCATTGCTACACCATGAAGCGATTACGCATAGCTACCCGCATTGTTGGCGTACCAAAACGCCGTTGATTTTCCGTGCCACGCCTCAGTGGTTTATTAGCATGGATCAACAAAACTTACGTACTTCGGCATTGGACGCAATTAAAACCGTGGAATGGGTGCCAGACTGGGGACAAAATCGGATTGAATCCATGATTGATGGCCGCCCAGATTGGTGTATTTCACGCCAACGTTTGTGGGGCGTGCCGATCACCATCTTTATACATAAAGTGACTGGCGAAATGCATCCGCGTACGGTTGAGTTAATGGAGCAGGTAGCACAGCGCATTGAACAAAACTCAATTGATGCTTGGTATGACTTGGATGCTTCTGAGTTACTAGGTGACGAGGCCGCCGACTACGAAAAAGTGCAGGATATTTTGGATGTTTGGTTTGATTCTGGTATTACCCACTTTGCAGTGTGTGAGCAACGTGAAGAATTGTCGGCTCCGGCGGATTTATATTTAGAGGGTTCGGATCAGCATCGCGGTTGGTTCCAGTCGTCTTTATTAACCAGCATCGCGATTAATAAAGAGGCGCCTTATAAACAAGTACTGACGCACGGATTTACGGTGGATAAAGATGGCAAGAAAATGTCGAAATCCAAAGGCAATGTGGTCGCGCCACAGAAAATTGCCGGTACTTTGGGTGCCGATATTTTACGCTTGTGGATTTCAGCGGCCGATTATCGTTATGAAATGACGGTATCGGACGAAATAATCAGTCGTACCGCTGATACTTATCGTCGTATTCGTAACACAGCACGTTTCTTTTTAGCTAACTTAAACGGCTTTGATCCGGCTAAAGACTTGGTTGACTATGACGACTTATTACCGCTGGATAAGTGGGCAGTGGGGCATGCGCATCAATTGCAAACTCAAATCGTGGAGTCTTATGAGCAGTACCACTTCCACCAAATCTATCAAGCGGTCTCGCACTTTTGTTCGGTGGAAATGGGCGCGTTTTATTTAGACGTAATTAAAGATCGTCAATACACCTGTAAAGCCGATGGCTTAGCGCGCCGTTCTGCGCAAACCGCTTTGTATCATATTGTTGAAGCCATGACGCGCTGGATCGCACCGATCCTAAGTTTTACCGCCGAAGAACTTTGGCAATACATTCCGGGTGAACGTTCAAAAACCGTATTTGTTGCGACTTGGTATGACGGCTTAACCGCTTTAGATGAAAGCTCAGCGATGAATTCAGATTATTGGATGCAAATTATGCAAGTGCGTTCGGCGGTATCAAAACGCTTAGAAGAGCTGCGTAATGACGGTGTGATTAAAGCGTCGTTAACGGCTGAAGTGACCCTGTATGCGGATGCCGAACTTTACACACTATTAACGAGCTTAGATGACGAACTGCGTTTTGTGTTGATTACATCCTATGCCAGAGTCTTACCCTTGGCGGATAAGACCGATCAGGCATTGGAAAGTGAATTAAGTGGATTATGGATTGACGCACAAGCCACCGACAAAACCAAATGTCCGCGTTGTTGGCACCATCGTGCCGATGTCGGCACACATGCTGAACATCCAGAGTTATGCCAGCGTTGTGTGGATAACGTCGCCGGTGACGGCGAAGTGCGTCATTATGCATAAGCCAGTTTTCCGTCAGAGTGGACTGCGCTATCTTTGGCTAGCAGGCCTGGTGCTTGTGTTAGATCAGTTCACCAAGTTTTTGGCGTTAAGCTATTTAACATTCGCAGAACCGGTTGCGGTAATGCCACACTTTAACTTAACCCTGGTGTTTAATTATGGTGCGGCGTTTAGCTTTTTGGCCGAGATGGGAGGGTGGCAACGTTGGTTTTTTTCTTTGTTAGCGATAGCCGTGAGTGTTGGGCTGATGTTCTGGCTGGCTAAACTTAAAGCCAAACCGACCTTTGAAGTGTTAGGTTTAAATCTTATTTTGGCAGGGGCGATTGGGAATTTAATTGATCGTGTATTGTTTGGTCGCGTCACCGACTTTCTGGACTTTTATTACGGTTCTTGGCATTACGCGACTTTTAATATCGCCGATGTTGCGATTTCAGTTGGGGCGGCGCTGCTTATTATGTATGAGTTTTTCTTGCGCCCTAAATCCAAAACTACAGCTAACAAATAGTTAAACTATGAGCCGTTGTAGAGCGGATTAATCAGGGTGTTTATTTATGAACCGTCAGAAAAAAATTTATCAAAAATATAAAAAGAAAATGCAGCAGGCAAAGGCGAAAAACCAGCCGGTTAAAAAGCCGCCTTATGTTTCCAAAGCTCAACGCAAAGCGTTAGAACTTGATGGGCTGTCTCAACAAACAGGCGAGTTATCAACAAAGCCGACGGATGAATCCTAGACGTTTAAAAAAACCACCAGGCCTGGTGGTTTTTTGTTGCGGAGTTTTATTTAAGCCGTTTTGACTTTAAACCAGCTGCTATAAAGCGCGGGTAAGAATAACAAGGTCAACACGGTTCCCATCGTGACCCCACCAATTAATACATAAGCTAATGGCCCCCAAAAGGTGGAAGTGGTTAATGGAATAAATGCCAACACCGCCGCCATAGCGGTCAGAATGACCGGTCGGGCGCGTCGGACGGTGGCGTCAATCACAGCGTCGTAATCATTCATGCCTTGGCGTTTGTTATCATCAATTTGGCCGACCAAAATAAGCGTGTTACGCATGAGTATACCGGCCAAACCAATTAAACCTAAGGTCGCTACAAAGCCGAAAGGCTGTGAAAATAACAGCAACGCCATCACTGCGCCAATCAAGCCAAGAGGCGCTGTCAAAATTACCATAAACATGCCGCTGAAAGAACGCATCATAAGCATAACGAGCGTGAACATTAACACCACCATGACTGGCATCATGGCTTGGATGGAACCTTGTGCTTTGCCAGACTCCTCAACCGAGCCGCCGATTTCTATCCGGTATCCCAAGGGTAGCTCGGTGTTGATTGCTTGTAATTCTGGCCAGATTTGCATTGTCACATCTGGTGGCTGCGCCCCGGGTTTAATTTCCGAGTTAACCGACAAATATGGCATACGATTGCGCCGTTTTAATACCGGATCTTCAAACTCGACATTTAATTTCGCCAAATGCTCTAGAGAGACACTGTCACCATTACGAGTTTTGATTTGTAAGCTACCCACGCTGGCTAAGTCGAGTCGTTCGTTATCGGTTGCGCGAGCGATTAGCTGAACACTGCGAGTTTGATCACGCAGTTCTGATACGGTGACACCATTCAACAAAAACTGTAGCTGATTTTGCAGATCAAGTGGCGTCAAACCAAGTTGTGCCAAACGATTAGTATTTAATTCGAGATTGATAATTGGAGCACGCTCGCCCCATTCCAAATGCGGTTGAATGGTTTGCGGATGTTGCTCCATTACCGACCTAACTTGAGATGCAATATCACGCAGGACGACTGGGTCTTCGCCCATGACTCGGAAGGTTACCGGCCAAATCACAGGTGGACCATAAAGCAACGGATGAACCCTAACACGAGCCTCAGCAAACTCGCCTTGGTCGATTAGGTTTTGCATACGTGCCTGTAATGCATCACGTTCGTCACGATCACCGGTGATCGCAATAATTTTGGCAAACGCCGGGTTTGGTAATTCCGGGTTAAGCGCTAGGAAGAAACGTGGGGCACCTTGACCGACATAACTGGAAAGAGAGCGCACCTCGGGTTGTTCGGCAAGCACTTTTTCGACGCGTTGTGTGAGTTTGTCCGTAACTTGAATGGCCGTACCTTCAGGTAAATATATATCGATCATTAATTCGGGGCGGTCTGAACTTGGAAAGAATTGTTTTTCCACCAGTTTACCCATGCCGACCACGGATAATACAAACAATATAAATGTTGTTAACAACACAGTTTTGCGTTGATGAACACACCAGGTAATAGCCGCGCGAAGCTTTTGGTAAATTCGCGAGTCATAGGGGTTGGATTGATCGCTATGATGAGGGTGCTTCGGGAGCAGCTTTACACCCAGGTAAGGCGTGAATAGGACCGCTACCAGCCAGGAGGCGATGAGTGCGATACCTAAAACCCAGAAAATATTACCGGCATATTCACCCACGTTTGAGGCCGCAAAGCCAATTGGCACAAAGCCCACAGCCGTAATTAACGTGCCGACCAGCATCGGCATAGCCGTAACAGTCCAGGCATAAGAGGCGGCTTGGATTTTATCAAGACCCTCTTCAATTTTTACCAGCATCATTTCAATCGCAATAATGGCGTCATCCACTAATAAGCCGAGTGCTAAGATTAGGGCACCAAGTGTGATGCGATCGAGGTTTTTTCCCATCAACATCATAATAAAGAAGGTCATAGCAAGGGTTAAAGGTACGGCTAACGCAACGACTAGGCCGGCTCGCAAACCAAGCGCTAAAAAACTTACTAACATAACCACAGCCAGTGCGACTACAAACTTCATTTGAAATTCGTTGATTGCTTTGCTTATTGCATTGGCTTGATCGGTGATTTTATCCAAATGAAAACCAAGCGGAAGTTCGGCATTTATTTGTTGTTCGGCTTTGGTCAAATTCTCGCCTAAATCTAAACCATTAAAACCTTTTTCCATGATCACGCCAATCAATAAGGTTTGTTGTGACCGGTCACGAATCAGGTATGTGGGTGGGTCTTGGTATCCTAGTTCAACACTGGCGATATCGCCTAAGCGAAAACTTTTTCCATCAACTGATAAAGGCAGATTACGCAGTTTTTCAAGTTCAGATAGGTCGGTATCCAGGCGTAAATAAACACGGGCCGCTTGAGTATCAACTTGGCCGCTAGGTGTGAGCCGATTTTGTGCATCAATGGCATCAAATACTTGCTGTGGGCTTAATCCTAGTCGAGCGAGTTTGTTTGAAGATAGTTCAATAAATACAGTTTGCGGGCGTTCACCCAGCAGGTTAACTTTTTGTACACCATTGACGCGCAAAAGTTGGTCGCGAATTTTTTCGGCCGGATTGATGAGTTCGTGATGCTCAAGTTCGGGTGCCGTTAAGGCGTAGAGAGTGAAATATACGTCTGAAAAATCGTCGTTTACAAATGGCCCCTGTACGCCATTGGGTAGCTTGGATGCTTCGTCCAACATACGTTTTCGCACTTCATAAAATACGTTGTGAACTTCGCTGGCGGGAGTATGATCTTGAAACTGGATGAGCATGTTAACTTGCCCTGGTCGACTGGTTGTTTCAACTCGGTCAAAGTAGGGGGCTTCTTGAATACGTTTTTCCAGGCGATCAGCGACTTGTTCCTGCATTTGTTGTGCTGATGCCCCCGGCCAGTTGGCTGAAACGGTCATGACTTTAATTGTAAAACTGGGGTCTTCAGCGCGCCCCAGGTGACTAAAAGCGTATAAACCGGCGAGCGCAACAAGAATAATAAAATACAGCGTGAGCGAACGTTCTCTAACCGCCCAGGCAGATAAGTTAAAACGATCCATCATAATGCACGCTCCAGCGCTGCTTGGCCATCTTTCAACAAGTGAACCTCGGCTTTTACGATACGAGCCTTACTAGGCAAGTCGGTTTTAATCAAGGCGAAATCAGACGCGAGATGCACAACTTCAACCGAGGCTAAGCTTACTTGCTGATCGTTATACACCCAGATAAACGTGCCATTAGCTTGTTCATAAAGCGCGGATAACGGTACTTTAGCTAAATTTAGATTGTCGCCAAAGCTCAACCGCAAAGTTTGACCCAGTTGTACTTGAGCATTCGTGGGTAAGGCGTAATGCGCTTGCCAGGTACGGGAGCCGCTGTGCGCACTAGGTTTTAGCTCGCGCAGCGTAACGTTGAAAGTTTGGTTTGGTTGATGCAGTAAGGTAGCTTTGGCTTGTTTGGGTACGTCATGAATTCGCGATTCCGGCAACTGCACTACCGCATCTCGACCGTCTTGATAAAGAAATTCAATCAGGGCCTGTCCGGCTGAAACAACTTGACCTTTATTCACCAAAACCGATTGCACCAGGCCTGGTGCTGGCGCACTCAGACGGGCGTAGTTAAGTTGGCGCTGAGCGAGCTCTAGTTCGCGCTGCAGTGCGATTTCACGTTGTTGCAAGGTGGTCACTTGGTTTTGAGCTCGGTCGTATTCTTGTTGAGAGACGAGTTTACGATCCAATAAATCCTGCGAACGCTTGGCTTCGGTTTTAGATAAATTTAGTTCGGCTTGGGTGGCGGCTAAATTGGCTTGAGCGGCGCGTAATTTGAGACTCAAATCGGTTCTATCAAGTTCGAGTAATGGATCACCGGCTTTGACTGCATCGCCAGGGTTAACCAAACGTTTTTCAATCTGTCCGTTTACTTGAAAACCGAGCTGGACTGATTTTTGTGCTTCCACCTGACCACTCAGATGCCATTGTAGAAAAGTGCCCTGTTCAATTTGAGTGGTCAGCACATAGGGCTTGGAGGGGGTGTTTTGTCCATCAGAGTCTGATCCGCAACCTGGTAATAAAACGAAGCTGGTTAACGCAATGAATAAAGTAGGGATAAGGTGAGGTGACTTTGGGTGCATAATAAGACTCTTGATTCAGAATAATGATTCATATTAAGTGAATCATTATATTAGCGTTAATTAATGATGTTGTGCAAATGATGCGCACAGAAAAATTTGATGAGACCGTGAAACCGAGATTATTGCGGTGATTGAACTTTTTGCTCGCGCAGCTGGCGGTACTCAATTTTGACACTGCGCGCTTGCAGTTTCCAAAATTGATAGCCCAAACCCAGGGTGGATTTGAGCAAGGCAAAATAGGCGGGCTGATTATTAGCCTGGTTCATTTAATGTACGGCCTCACGCAGTATTTTTAAAAGGTGCATACTTGGGAATCCATCAGCCGGTATATTGCGGTCGATTTGGAAGTCGCGAATGGCCTGGCGTGTCATGGTTCCGGCCACGCCATCAATACCGCCTGACTTGTAACCCAAACGTCTTAATAGACGCTGCAGTTCACTGATATGTTGTTTGCTCAAAGCTTCATCATCAGAAGGTTTGGTGGCGACTAAAGGTTCGCGTCCAATTAGTCTATCGGCCAAATGGCCGACAGCTAAAGCGTAACTGTTAGAATTATTCCAACGTTTGATCACAAAAAAGTTGTCGTATACTAAAAATACGGGGCCACGGTAGTCAGACGGCATTAATAACGCGGCTTTCATGTCAATGTTAGGGATTGGACGGCCATCGGCCAGTGTAATACCCATTTCGCGCCATTCTGATAAAGGTCGGCGGGTTGAGCCATCGGCTAAAGCATAATCAAATTTGGCCGGTAACTGAACTTCTCGTCCCCAGTTTTCTTCTTTATTCCAACCAAGCTTGTTTAAGAAATTACCGGACGAATGAAATACATCAGGCAAGCTGTTCCATAAATCTTTATGACCCGAGTTGTCGCCGTCCACGCTATATCGCAGATAGTTGTAGGGCATAAACTGGGTTTGCCCCATTGCACCGGCCCAAGAGCCTTTCATTTGTTTGAGTGGCACATGGCCTTCATCCAAAATGCGTAACGCATAAATTAATTGGTCACTGAAAAACTCGCTACGGCGTGGGTTATAGGCCAAAGTCGCCAAGGCTTCAATGATCGGGATATTGCCGGTAAATCCGCCATAGTTGGTTTCCATGCCCCAAAATGCGACTAAAAAACGCCCGGGCACGCCGTATTTTTGAGTCACATTATCCAGCAATGTGCGGTTTTCTTCATATAGCTCAATGCCTTTGTTAATCCGCCAGTCGGTCACGGTGGCTTCGAAATACTGCCAAAAGGTGCGCGTAAACTCAGGTTGACGTTGATCCAATTCCAGCACTTTATGATTTAAATGCACATCGGCAAAAGCCATATCCAAAGTAGGTTGCGAAATGCCTTGTGACTTGGCTTGTTGTTTGAAATCGGTTAACCAGGCCTGGAATTCGGCTTCGGATTGCGCGCTTACCTGTACCGCTACAGCCATTAAGCTTGCTGCGAATAAGAGTTGGGCCGAATGGCGGAATCTGGATAGGCAATTTAGGGTCATAGTTTTAATCAAGCTTTACATTATTTAACAGTCGAGCCGCTATTTTACCGAAACCTTAGCTTAAAGAGGGTAAAATTAGCGCTAAATTTACAGAGACTTTTACAAGTCTCATATAGTGAGAGAATTTATGAAATTTTTTGCGACCGCTCCGAGCGGCTTATCAGAATTATTACGCGAAGAATTGATGGCCTTGGGCGCACAAAACGTTAAGGCCCAACCACGCGGCGTGGCGTTTGAAGGTGGGCTGGTAGATGGTTATCGGGCTTGTTTGTGGTCGCGTTTGGCTAACCGAATCTATTTGGTATTGGTCGAAGCGGAATTGCCGAATCAAGAAGCACTCTACGATACGGTGCGCGCGATTGATTGGTCTCGCCATATGAGTGAGGATCATAGTTTTGCGATTTCGTTTACCGGTAAAGGTATGGGGATTGAACATACCCACTTTGGTGCGTTGAAAATTAAAGATGCGGTGGTGGATTATTTTCGTGATAGTCGAGGTGTTCGACCATCGGTGGATGTGGATTATGCGGATATTCGATTACATGGTCACCTTAATCGCAATCAGTTTACGTTGAGCTTAGATTTAAGCGGGCACAGTTTGCATCAACGAGGTTATCGCGAGGGCCAGCAGGTTAAAGCGCCTTTAAAAGAGAACGTCGCAGCGGCGATTTTAATGCGGTCAGGTTGGAAAGACATTGCAACGCAGGGCGGGGTGCTATACGACCCCATGTGTGGTTCAGGCACTTTTTTAATAGAGGCGGCGATGATGGCCGCTGACAGCGCCCCGGGTTTAGCCAAATCACAGGATATGGGCTTTTTATCTTGGTTAGGGCATCAGCGGGATATTTGGTCAAACTTGGTGGTGGAAGCTGAAAAACGTGAGGCCGAAGGTCTAAAACACTTGCCGCCGATTTACGGGTCAGATTCTCATCCGGGCGCAATCAAGATCGCCCGCCAAGCGATAGCGCAAGCCGGGTTTGACGATGTGATTGAGGTGCAGCTATTAAACATCAACGAAGCCAAACCTTGGGGTGAATGGCAACCAGGCCTGGTGGTTGCTAACCCACCTTATGGTGAACGTTTGGGCGATGAAGATGAAGTCAAAGCCTTATATATACAAATTGGCGAATGTTTAAAAACTCAGTTTGTCGGCTGGCAGGCGGCGGTTTTAACTTGTAATAAGGAGTTGGGTTTATATTTAGGCCTAAAAGCCAAGCGCGATCACAGCTTTTTTAACGGTGCGCTTGAATGTAAGTTATTCCGCTTTGAGATACAAGAAGAGTTTTTCCGTCAACCGGCGTTAAAGGCGGGTGTCGATTTAGCGGCGGAAGTTGAAGTTTCAATGGCCGATTTATCGCAAACCGAAGGTGCGCAGATGTTTGCCAATCGGTTACGCAAAAATTTAAAAAACTTACGTAAATGGGCGGATCGAAACAAGGTAACAGCTTTCCGTGTTTACGATGCCGATATGCCCGAATACGCTCTGGCGATTGATTATTACCATACGCTTGAAGCGGGTGAATGGCTGGTCGTTAACGAATATGCGGCGCCGAAAACAGTGAATGCGGCCAAGGCCAAACGCCGTTTATACGAAGCCATGTCAGTTTTGCCGGACGTAATGGATATTCCGAGTGAACGGATTTTGTTTAAAGTTCGTCAACGTCAACGTGGTGGCAGTCAATATGAAAAACTCCAAGAACGTAAAGACTATTTTACGATTATCGAAAACGGCGCCAAAGTACGGGTGAATTTTGCAGATTACCTAGATACCGGTGTGTTTTTGGATCACCGCGATGTGCGTGCGTTGGTGGGCGAGTTGTCAAAAGGCAAACGTTTATTAAACCTGTTTTGTTACACCGCCACGGCCACTGTGCAAGCTGCCGTGAAGGGTGCAGTCAGTTCGCTAAGTGTGGATATGTCGAAAACCTATTTGTACTGGGCCAAACATAATTTCATGACTAACGGTATGGATTTAGAACGCCATGAATTATTACAAGAAGATGTAGTCGCTTGGTTGCAGAATCTACCTAACTTGACGCCATTTGATGTGATCTTCCTTGATCCGCCGTCCTTCTCGTCTTCTAAACGTATGGAAGGGGTGTTGGATGTGCAGCGAGATCATGTTGATTTAATTGAGCAAACGGGGCGATTGTTGACTCAAAACGGGGTATTGGTGTTTTCCAATAATCGCCAGAAATTTAAACTTGATACAGAAGCCTTAAGCACATGGGAAATTGAAGATATTACACGTAAAACCTTGCCGGAAGACTTTAAACGCAGTCCGAAAATCCACCAGGCCTGGTTGTTACGTAAAAAATAATACACGCTCGAATTCTTGTTTGTTACCTTATATCAATAAATTTTACTATGGTTAGAGGTTTCGGTGGTTTGTTAAGTCCAGTTGCTTGATAAAAACAAAAAATAGGTCTAGCTTAGTTTTATTGGTGTTAAAAAATCATCACATAATCATTTACACAAGGAGTTTGTCATGGCGAAAGACATAAAGAAAAAAGATGTTAAAAAGGTTGTTAAGAAAGTCACTAAAAAGGCGGTCTCTAACAAGGACGTGAAAAAGAAGAATGCGAAGAAAATCATTAAAAAAGTGACCAAAGCCGTGGATAAAAAAGAGTTGTCTAGCAAGAAGAAAGTTAAAAAAGCCGTTAAGAAAGCGGTCAAAAAAGCATCCAAATAATTCTTCGCCTACTTGATCAATTTGATTAAGCGGGCTTTTCAATCCCTAGTTAAAATCCTCCCTCCCAAAAGAATGCCTTACACATTAATTCCTTGCTATTAACCTGGTTTTTATCGCGTAAAACTAAGTCTTTTCATTAAGTTAAGCCTGGATTGATCAGGTATAATAGTCGGCTTTCTTTTCGCTTAGGGTTGAGTTGTCATGTTAGGGGCCAAAAATATTTTTTCTTATCGCAAGCATTGGGCACATAAGTTCGGTGTTGCGCCGTTTTTGCCGATGACACGAGCCGAGATGGATTTATTAGGCTGGGATGCCTGCGATATTATTTTGGTGACAGGCGATGCTTATGTTGATCACCCTAGTTTTGGTATGGCGGTGGTCGGCCGTATGTTGGAATCGCAAGGTTTCCGCGTGGGCATCATTGCCCAGCCTAACTGGAAGTCGGTAGATGATTTCCGCCAATTGGGTGAGCCAACCCTATTTTTCGGTGTTACCGCCGGTAATATGGATTCGATGGTCAACCATTACACCTCGGATCGTAAACTGCGTCATAATGATGCTTACACGCCCAATGATGATTTTGGTAAGCGCCCTGATCGGGCGACGGCCGTTTATTCGCAACGTTGTCGTGAAGCCTATAAAAACAAACCGATAATTTTGGGTGGCATTGAAGCCAGCTTGCGCCGCATTGCACATTACGATTATTGGTCGGATAAAGTTCGACGCTCGGTCATTTTTGATGCCAAAGGTGATTTACTGGTGTATGGCAATGCTGAAAGAGCCATTGTTGAAATTGCTCATCGTTTAGCCAAGGGTGAATCGGTTAAAGAGATGCGCGATATTCGTGGCACGGCTTATATCGTGCCGCGTGTGCCGGAAGGTTTTATTGTGATGGATTCGACCGAAGTTGATACACCAGGCCTGGTGACGCCGCATCTCAATCCTTACGAAATGGTGACTGAAGAAGGCTGTGAAACCAAAAAAACACAGACGGAACAAGCCGCTCAAAGCATTGACCAGAAAAATGGGGTGCAAGTCGTGCGGGTGGCGTTGGAAATTCCACGCCATCACCCGCGTGATAAAACCGTGATTCGTATGCCGTCGTTTGAGCAAGTACGGGATGATCCGGTGTTGTATGCCCATGCCTCACGCGTGTTTCATCTCGAAACCAACCCGGGTAATGCACGTGCCTTAGTTCAGCGTCACGGTGATCGTGATCTATGGATTAATCCACCGCCGATTCCACTCACCACGCCTGAAATGGATGGCGTTTTTGATTTGCCTTATGCGCGTGCGCCGCATCCCCAATATGGTGAGGCTAAAATATCGGCTTGGGAAATGATCCGTTTTTCAGTGAATATCATGCGCGGTTGTTTTGGCGGTTGTACTTTTTGTTCGATCACCGAACACGAAGGCCGCGTGATTCAAAACCGTTCAGAAGAATCTATTTTGCGCGAAGTGGAAGATATTCGAGACAGGGTTAAAGGCTTTACCGGTGTCATTTCTGACTTAGGTGGCCCGACGGCTAATATGTGGCGTTTAGCGTGTAAAGACCCGCGTATTGAAACCAATTGTCGACGTTTGTCTTGTGTGCACCCAGGCATTTGTCGTTATTTAAACACCGATCAAACACCATTAATTGAGTTGTATCGTAAAACCCGCGCATTGCCGGGGATCAAAAAAGTGTTGATTGCGTCCGGTTTGCGTTATGACCTGGCCGTGGAAACCCCCGAATACGTAAAAGAATTAGTTACGCATCATGTAGGCGGATATTTAAAAATTGCCCCGGAACATACCGAAGAAGGCCCACTTAACAAAATGATGAAGCCGGGTATGGGGGCGTATGATCGCTTTAAACAAATGTTTGAAAAGTATTCCGCTGAAGCCGGTAAAAAACAGTATTTGATTCCCTATTTTATTGCGGCTCATCCGGGCACAACGGATGAAGATATGATGAACTTGGCACTTTGGCTGAAGAGCAATAACTATCGCGCGGATCAAGTTCAAGCTTTTCTTCCGAGTCCAATGGCGATTGCATCGGCTATGTATCATACCGATCTTAATCCATTACGGAAAATTCATCGTGATGATAAAGATGAGCAAGTGTTTACGCCTAAATCGATTAAACAGCGCCGTTTACACAAGGCATTTCTGCGTTATCACGACCCGGAAAACTGGCCTTTGTTGCGTGATGCGTTGCGTGAAATGGGGCGCGAGGATTTAATTGGTAATGGCAAAAAACATTTGATTCCATCTTTCCAGCCAGCGGGCACCGGCTTAACGGGTGGAGAAGGCAAACGTAAAGGGCGCAAGTTTGGTCAGCAGCAGTTTTTAACCAAACACAGCGAAAATGGTCGCAAACCTTTACCCGCTAAAACCGCCAAAAAGAAGCCAGCGAAAGCGCGAAAAACACGAACACGCTAAAGTCGAAAGCGGCTAAATTGATTTGCCTCAAGTTTAGCCAAGTATCGGCTGGCGCAAGCAAGCACTAGGCCTGGTGCTTGCGATAGAATGGCCGCAAAAACAAGAGGACGCAATGATGGAACAGGGTATTCAATTTGATACAGCGTTAATCAAACGCTACAACCAAAGCGGGCCTCGGTATACTTCCTATCCAACAGCGGTGCAGTTTGAAGAAGCCTTTGGCATAGCCGATTATGAAAAAGCCGCCCAGCGAAGTAATGAGTCTGGACGCGGTTTATCTTTATATTTTCATATTCCCTTTTGTGACACGATTTGCTTTTATTGCGCGTGTAACAAAGTCTGGACACGTGACCGCTCTAAAACCACGCCTTATTTAGAACGTTTATTTAAAGAAATTGAAATGCAGGCCAAGCTGTTTGACCCAAACCGCAAGGTTGAGCAGTTGCACTGGGGCGGTGGTACCCCCACTTTTATTGATCACAATGAAATGCGTCAGTTGATGGCGAAAACCCGTGAATGCTTTAATTTGTATGACGACGACAGCGGTGAGTATTCGATTGAAATTGACCCGCGTGAAGCGACCGCCGAAACCGTCAAATTGCTGCGCGAACTGGGCTTTAATCGCATGAGTTTAGGCGTGCAGGATTTTGATCCCAAGGTGCAAAAAGCGGTCAATCGTATTCAGTCCGAAGAAGAAACCTTTACGGTTTTGAATGCGGCTCGTGCGGAAGGTTTTTTATCGGTTAATGTGGATTTGATTTATGGTTTACCGTTTCAAACTCAAACCAGTTTTTTAGAAACTCTAGATAAGTTATTAGAAGTAGAACCAGATCGTTTCTCGATTTTTAACTATGCGCATATGCCTACTATGTTTCCGACCCAAAAACGCATGAAAGAAGAAGACATGCCATCGCCCGATCAAAAATTGGCGATTTTGCAGGCGACTACTGAGCGTTTGCTAGAGGCGGGTTATGTGTATATTGGCATGGATCACTTTGCAAAACCTGATGATGAATTGGCGATCGCCCAGCGTAATGAAACGCTATACAGAAATTTTCAAGGTTACTCGACCCACGCGGATTGCGATTTAGTCGGTATGGGGGCGACCTCGATCAGCTTGATTGATAACACCTATGCGCAAAATATGCGAAGCTTGGATGACTATTATGCGCGCATTGATGCCGGACAACTGGCCGTTTTCCGTGGCGTACATTTAAGCGAGGATGATGAGTTACGTCGAGATGTGATTACGCGTTTAATCAGTCATTTTCACTTAAACTTTGCCAAGGTAAATCAGCAGTGGGGTATTCGGTTTGATGAATACTTTGCGGACGAATTGAATTCTCTAAAAGTGTTTGCCGAAGATGGGTTATTAACCATAGATGCGCAGGATATTTACATTACCGCCAAAGGGCGCTTATTGATTCGAAATATCTGTATGGCATTTGATGCTTACATAAAACCTGGCACGCAGAACCGTTTTTCTAAAGTGATTTAGTCGGATTATCAGCGCGAGCACCAGGCCTGGTGCTCGGAATATAATAAATACTTGTTTGTGTTTTTACCTAAAAGCTAAAACGATAACCGACCGCTATGGCGCTTGTGTCGGCATTACGTATCACGCTGGTGGTTAGGCTGGAATATCGGTCTATCCAAAATGCGGCGTAGACTCCCAAAGTAGAGGTTTCTTCGGCCTCTAAAAACCCAACTGTATTTAAATTCATTCCCCATTCAAACCAGTTTTTTGCCCCAGCCCGAAAACCAAAATCATAGCCTAAGTTGGTTTCCTCGGCTCGGTTACAGTCAATTTGGTTGCAGGCTTGAGCCCGACTTAAGTATTGACCAAGGTGTGCATATACATCCCAGTTTCGCCTGATCCCAATCGCATAACCGAGCTTGGCTGCGTAGGTTTGGCTGTTCAGTTTAGTGAATTCAGTCGAACTTTGACCTTGAGTGGTATTGAGCGTGACAATTAAGCCTGGTCGGGTTTGGTAGCTTACGCTCAATCCCCAAATTTGCAGGGCGGAGTATTCGTCTGATAAAGCATCGTGTTGAATAACAAAAGGCTCATCAAAACTAGCAAAGCCGAATTGGGCTTGAAGCTGAGAATAGTTGAAGTTGGGTTGAGCCTGCAAGGGAGGAATGATCATGATCCCCAAAATCAACACAAAACCAGAAATAAAGCTCAATCGAAAATTAGTCACCACAATGCTGACACCCCGGGTCTTTATTTAAGTTAAACCGACGAATGCTCATCGTTAAACCATCAATCAACATGAGTTGCCCCATTAAAGTGGGCAAACCGACTAAGGCTTTAATCGCCTCTAGGGCTTGCATCGAACCGATCATGCCCACCAAGGGGGCGACCACGCCGTTTTGACTACAAGTTTGGTCGGTATTGCTGCCGCGCTTGTATAGGCATTCATAACAGGGCGATTGGCTGTTACGGAAATCATAGGTCGTGAGTTGGCCTTCCCAGCGAATGGCCGCACCTGACACCAGGGGTTTTTGGGCTTTATAGCAAGCCTGGTTAAGCGCAAAACGGGTATCAAAGTTATCGGAGCAATCTAATACAATATCGGCTTGATCAATCTGTTGAGCTAACTCGTCTGGATCCAGCTGATGTGTGATGACGTTTAACTGGGTCGTGTGATTAAGTTGACGCAAGCTTTGCGCGGCCGATTCGGCTTTATTCAGACCAACACGGCTTTCATTATGAATCACTTGGCGCTGAAGGTTGGATTCGTCTACTTGATCAAAGTCCACCAGTGTTAATTGTCCAACGCCGGCGGAAGCCAAATACATCGCCACCGGTGATCCCAGGCCGCCCAAGCCAATAATCAAAGCATGTGATTGCGCTAATTTAAGCTGTCCTTTGTAATCAATTTCGGGCAGCAGGATTTGTCGAGAATAACGCATAAGTTCGTTATCGTTGAGTTCTGTGATCATGGTTTTTGTCCAATGGTTACTCTGGGCTGACCAGCTAGGTCGGTTATTAATTCAACCGCTTGATAGCCGGATTGTTTAAATAAATCTGCGACGGCTTGAGCTTGATTATAACCGTGTTCGACAATAAGCCAACCTTGTGGGTTCAAATGCGTTTTGGCTTGTGAAATGATTAGGCGTAAGTCATCCAAGCCATCAACGCCAGAGGCCAAGGCTTGACTTGGTTCAAAGCGTAAATCACCCTGGTTTAAATGCAGGTCATCCGATTCTATATAGGGTGGGTTTGAAACAATAATATCGAAATCCTGATCAACAATAGGTTCAAACCAACTGCCATGATGAAACTTAATCGACAAGTTTAGTTGTTTGGCATTGCTTTTTGCGATGGTGAGCGCATCAGCTGAGTAGTCCACCGCGTGGATTACAGCCTGGTTTAATTCGCTGGCCAAGGCTAATGCAATCGCACCCGAGCCAGTACCCAAATCCAGTAGTTTGGGTTGCGTATAAGCCGTCGCTTTCTGCAACGCGATTTCCACTAAGGTTTCAGTGTCGGCGCGAGGAATCAATGTGTTGGGATTGACTTGCAGGTTTAACCCCCAAAATTCGCGTTGGCCAGTTAAATAGGCGATGGGTTGACCTTGTTGACGTTGAGCAATCAGGTCGAAAAAGTCATTGGCCTGTTGGTCTGTGAGTTCGCGCTCTGGCCAGGTATAAAGCTGAGCACGTGAAATCTTGAGCAGGTGACAAAGTAATATTTCAGCTTCAAGCTTGGCCGACTCATGCTCAAGCTGGATTTGAGCTTGTTGAATCGCGTGCTGATACGACCAGGCCTGGTGCATGCTTTATTCCGCGCCGCTTAATGCCGCTAACTGTTCTGCTTGATGTTCTTGGGTTAACGGATCGATGACGTTGGCTAGGCCGCCATTCATGACTTCGTCTAACTTATAGAGGGTTAAGTTGATGCGATGATCCGTAACACGCCCCTGAGGGTAGTTGTAGGTGCGAATGCGCTCAGAACGATCGCCGGAACCGACTAAGTTTTTGCGTTCTTGAGCAATTTTTTGATCGTGAACTTGGCGTTTTGCATCCATGATTCGAGCTGCTAACAGCGACATCGCACGCGCGCGGTTCTTGTGCTGAGAACGTTCATCCTGACACTCAACAATAGTACCGGTTGGAATATGCGTAATACGGATCGCTGAATCGGTTTTGTTGACATGCTGGCCACCCGCACCTGAGGCACGGAAGGTATCCACTTTAAGGTCAGCCGGGTTCAATTCAATCTGTTCGACATCCGGTACTTCCGGCATAACAGCTACAGTAGCGGCCGAGGTATGCACGCGACCTTGGGTTTCGGTTGCCGGTACACGTTGAACGCGGTGGGCTCCGGATTCAAACTTAAGCTTAGAGTAGGCGCCATCGCCAATAATACGCACAATAATTTCTTTGAAACCGCCGTGTTCGCCTTCATTTTGGTTGATGATTTCGATTTGCCAACGCATCGTTTCGGCGTATCGACTGTACATTTTGAATAGATCACCAGCAAAAATTGCAGCCTCATCCCCACCTGTACCAGCGCGAATTTCAAGGAATATGTTGGCATCGTCGTTGGGGTCACGCGGTAACAACATTTTATTTAGATCCAGTTCGAGCTCGTCGATGGATCTTTCTAAGCTTGGATATTCTTCTTGCGCCATTTCTTTAAGCTCGCGATCCCCCGAAGCAATCATATCTTTGGCTTCTTGCAAATCGGCTTCAGCTGCAACAAATTTTTGGTAGGTTTCGACTACTGGAGTGAGTTGCGAATGCTCTTTGGACAAGTTGCGGAATTGGTTTTGGTCGTTGACAATGCTGGGCTCCGATAGCATAGCCCCGACTTCTTCCAGTCGTTCGACTAGGGTTTCTAATTTATTGCGTATTGACGATTTCACTCAGGTTTCTCGATTGCTTTTGTTGGGTGATGATTGGATTCTAACAACAGGGTTTCTGCCATATTGATTAAATCTTGATTACCTGCCAGTCCGGCTTCGTGTAGCTGATGGCTAGGTGTGTGAATGAGTTTGTTGGTGAGTTGGTGTGCCAAGCGATGAATTACGCTTTGTGGATCTTGACCCAATTCAAGCTGATGCAATGCTTGTTGCAAGACCTGTTGTTTAATTTTGTCAGCTTGATGACGGTAAGTTCGAATCAGTGGGTTAACGCACTGAATCGCCTGATATTGGCATATAAAACGTTCGGCTTGCATCTGGATGATTTCTTCAGCTTCATTAGCGGCATCTTGGCGTGAACGTTTATTTTCAGAAATGATTTCCTGCAAGTCATCAACGCTATATAGGTAAACATCTTCAAACTCATTTACATTGGCATCAATATCTCGTGGAACGGCGATGTCTACCATAAACATCGGACGGTTTCGGCGCTTTTTAAGTGCTTGCTTTACATCAGCTTTGCTTACTAATTGTACTGGGCTACCGGTTGAGGCAATGACCATATCGGCCTCATGCAAGTGCCCGGTGAGTTGGTCGAGTTCGATTGCAAACCCACCCAGGGTTTCCGCTAAACTATGAGCGCGACTGAAAGTGCGGTTGGCGATAATAATGCGACCAATGTGGCTTTCATGTAAATGACGAGCGACGAGTTCTATGGTTTCACCCGCACCAATGAGTAAAGCGGTTTGATTGGATAAATCACCAAAAAACTGTTTGGCTAACGAAACGGCCGAAAATGCTACTGAAACCGGGCTTGAACCAATTGCGGTGTCGGTTCTTACTTGTTTAGCGGTCCGAAATA
The DNA here is from genome assembly GCF_000711195.1 of Thiomicrospira pelophila DSM 1534. Taxonomy (NCBI): domain Bacteria; kingdom Pseudomonadati; phylum Pseudomonadota; class Gammaproteobacteria; order Thiotrichales; family Piscirickettsiaceae; genus Thiomicrospira; species Thiomicrospira pelophila. Next base: position 679,239 of record NZ_JOMR01000001.1, read on the forward strand.
CTTGTTGAAATAAGTGTTCTAATGTGTGATGCACGCTTTCAGTTTTGTGCGCTAAATTATAGGCATCTTTGATTTGCCCCAAAATTTGTGGTTCGCCCAATACTAAAGAGTTTAAGCCACAAGCGACTCGCATAATGTGTTGAACTGCGTTTAGGTCTTGATGAAGATATACATAAGGAGTCAAACTGTCGGGCGTTAACTCAAAAAATGCATGTAACCAGTCAATCACACCCTGAGCTTGCGCATCTTTCACTGTAAAGTAGATTTCAGTGCGGTTGCAGGTCGATAAAATAATGCTTTCAGCGACAAGTTGATCGTCTTTGAGCTGCTGTAGGGCGCTAAAAACTCGCTCGGCCGTAAAAGACACGGTTTCTCGAATGTCTACGGGAGCGGTTTCGTGGTTCACACCTAAGGCGAATAAATTCATGCGATCACTGCAAGTGTCTGGTTAAAAAAGAGACAGCGATTTTATCCGATTTTGACCACTTTAACAAAACATTCACAACACGAGCTTTTAGCTAAGTTTTAAATAGGCTTGTAAAGCGGTAATTTAGATTAAGTATAAGTGGAGTGGGGTTTGTTTTAACTGATTAATTTAGTTGAAATTGTTCTGATTTTGGTTAGGGTTGGTGTTAGCATTAATATCACCCTTTATGAGGTTTGAACTTGATGAATGGGGTCAAATTGTGTTAGGGTTTAAAAGATCTCAAATTTGACGGAAGTTGCCTTGGCGGTTTCGATTCAATTAACTTAAAAAGCAAAGGAGACGTTTTTTAGCGTACCACTTCAGCAGGAAGTGACGATGAAAACGCAATCAAACATGAATTTCACTTTAAGACCCCCTTGTCTACAAGACGGTGCGGCTATCACTCGATTGGTAAAACAATCGCAAACACTGGATGTGAACTCCAGTTACCTCTATTTCTTACTTGCCGAGCATTTTTCAGATACGTGTGCGGTAGCGCAGCTTGATGATGCAGATAACGAACTGGTCGGATTTGTAACGGCTTATCGTTTGCCAAAAGATCCAAGTGTATTGTTTGTCTGGCAAGTAGCCGTGGATCCAAAGATGCGCGGTCAGGGTTTAGCGATGGCGCTGTTAAAAAACTTAACACAACGAGATTGGTTTGGCGAGATTCGCCAAGTTCAGTGCACCATTTCACCATCCAATACAGCTTCAAATGCTTTATTTAATAAATTGGCGGGTGAGCTGAGTTCGCACACTAAGATTGAACCTTTCTTGACAGAAACCCATTTGGGCGGTGGCCATGAAGATGAGCCTTTAGTTGTCATTGATTTGACCAAGTCTTAATTAAACAAAATATAAAACTAAAACATAAACACTTAAAACGTAAGGATACAAAAATGGACATTGCATTATTTGAACAATATGAGTCTAACGTTCGTGGTTATATTCGTTCTTTCCCAAAAATCTTTGACACGGCAACCAGTGCCACCATCGTTGATGTAGACGGCGTACGCTATATCGACTTTTTTGGCGGTGCCGGCTCGTTAAACTACGGTCATAACCATCCGTTAGTTAACCAAGCTTTGATTAACTATATTCAGCGCAACGGAATCAGTAACGCTTTAGATAAGGCGACCGTTGCTAAACACGACTTTATTGAATCTTTCCAAAATACGATTTTAAAGCCGCGTGGTATGGATTATAAAATTCAGTTCGTTGGCCCAACTGGAACCAACGGTGTAGAAACCGCTCTTAAGCTCGCACGTAAAAAGAAACAGCGTAGCAATGTAATTGCCTTTACCAATGCTTATCACGGCCATACGCTGGGCGCTTTGGCGGTCACAGGTAACGAGTTTTATCATGATGATTATTATGGCGTGCCGTTAAACGTAACTAAAATGCCATTTGACAATTATTTCGATAATGACAAAGGTATGGACAGCATGGATATGCTGCGTCACTACATGGAAGACAACAGTTCAGGTTATGATTTGCCAGCAGCTATTATTGTTGAGTCCATTCAGGGTGAAGGTGGCATTAACGTCGCCAGTGTTAAGTGGTTACAGAAGCTAGATAAGTTGTGTAAGGATCTAGATATTTTATTGATTATGGACGATATCCAGGTTGGTAACGGTCGTACCGGTGACTTCTTCTCATTTGAGCGTGCGGGTATTAAGCCCGACATTATCACTTTATCTAAATCGATTGGTACCGGCTTACCTATGTCGATCGTATTAATGAAGCCAGAAGTGGATGTATGGGAACCGGGTGAACATACCGGTACTTTCCGTGGTAACAGTCATGCGTTTGTGGCTGGTACAGCGGTTATGGAACTTTGGAAGAACGATGATTTCAGTCACTCGATTCGTGCTAAAGGTAAGCAGGTTGAAGAAACCTTTAAGAGTCTGCAAAAAGAATTCCCAAAATACATTACCGACGTTCGTGGTTTAGGCATGATTTGGGGCTTAGAGTCTTTAGTTGAAGGTTTTTGTAATGAAGTATCTTATCAAGCTTTCCAACGTGGATTAATTATGGAAACCGCTGGGGCAGATGACCAGGTATTGAAATTCTTAGCCCCATTGGTTATTAGCGAAACCGAACTAGAAGAAGGCTTTGCTATTCTTCGTGAAGCCGTAGCGGCCGCAGTAGAAAAATTAGAAAAGGAGAAGGCATGATTATTCGCAAGTTAAAAGAGATTATTGGAACCGATCGCGATGTTAAACCGGATAACGGTCATTGGGTCAGTCGTCGTCTATTACTTGCAAAAGATGGTATGGGTTTTTCGATGCATGAAACCATTATCTACGCAGGCCATGAAAACTACTTTCATTATGCAAATCACTTAGAAGCGGTGTATTGCGTGGCAGGTGAGGGTGAAATTGAAGATTTAGAGACAGGTGTGACGACACCGATTGAAGATGGAACGCTCTATGCTCTAAATAATCATGATCGCCATCACTTGCGTGCGACTAAGGATATGCGTTTGATTTGTGTGTTTAATCCACCGGTTACCGGCCGTGAAGTACACGATGAAAACGGTGTTTACCCTCTGATCACTGAATAATCTGTTCACCATTAGGCCTGGTTGTTTTTGCCAGGCCGTTCCCCTTATCTGCATTCCTACTCATTCACTTAATCGAACCGAGGTTTTATGAAACTATTGGGGTCGTTTCGTCAATTTAAGCATTGGATAACCCTAGGGCTTTCTGTTCTACTTGCCGTCATTATTTACTTATGGTGGTTGTTCGTTAGTCCGCTTGGATACAGCGCACAGAGAGTTGATGATTTATCAGAACAAGCCAGTTATCGAGTATTTGCTTACGGAACCTTAACCAATCCGGTCATTCGTTGGTTGATTATTCATCAACGGGTTGATACTCAGCCAGCCCAGTTGCGTGATTATCACCAGGTAGGGCTAGATGTTCATGTGCGTAAAGGTGCTGTTACAGAAGGGGTAGTGTTTGAAGTAGATGCAAATGCGTTGCGTAAATTGGATCGTTATGAGCGTGTAGGTGAACGCTACAAGCGTGTAAAAATGAGTTTAACTGATGGCTCTCAAGCTTGGGTTTACCAGCGCTTGGAACCGTAAGTTTAAATAGGAATTAATATGTCAACCAAGAGTCCATTAAAACCGCTTGTCTTTACTCATAACTTTGAAGGCAATAAGCGCCGAATTGGTGTCGAAATTGAAATGAGTGGCTTGGGTGTGGATGAGTTGGCTCAGATTGTAGCCAAGCATTTTAATCTAACCGTTAAAACGGATGGTCGTTACGAGCGCCTTTTAAAAGGTGATGCGGCAGGTGACTGGAAGGTAGAGCTGGATTTTGATTTGTTAAAGCGCTGGGGGCGTCAAGAGAGACTTGGCGATTCTTTTATGGACGAGTTGGATGCTAGTTTAGAGAAAACTCTAAAAACCCTTTCTGAACAAATTGTGCCATTAGAACTGGTGAGCCCGCCCATTGAGATGGATAGGCTAGTTGAGGTGGAGTCGTTGGTTGAACAATTAACAAAAGCCGGTGCGGAAGGCACATCTGACCGATGGCGCAATGCGTTTGGCATGCAGTTCAACCCCGAGATGCCGAGTTTAGATTCTCAGATGATTGTGCGTTTTTTGAAAGCTTTTTTGTGCTTATATGATTGGCTTGAAAAGCGTGCTGATATTAATCTTACGCGTAAGATCACCAGTTATGTCGATCCATTTCCTCGTGCTTATGTGCTTAAAGTTATTGCGCCAGATTATTGGCCGAATCAGGATCAATTAATTGATGATTATTTGAGCTATAACCCAACCCGAAATCGGGCACTTGATATGCTGCCATTGTTTCGCTTTCTTGATGAAAGTCGAGTGCTGGCTATCGCGGATGATGTGTTAATCAAATCACGTCCAACCTTGCATTATCGATTACCAGATAGTGAGATAGGACAGCCTAGCTGGGGGATTCACCAGGCCTGGAATGACTGGTTAGAGGTGGAGAAGTTAGTGTTCGACTCGGCTCGTTTAGATAGGGTGTGTGAAGCTTATCAAATATTTTTAGCTCATCCGATTGAACGGTTTGTTAATAACTGGGATGAGCTAGTGGTGACATTTTTAGCAGAAGATCGCTAACCTTAAAGGCGTTAACCGCGTTTCAGGTTGTATTCGTAAGTTAAAAACTGCTTTAGGATGTCTGCCTGAACTGGTTTATGCATAACTGTGATGTCTTTAGGTAGCCTTTCACGATCGATTTCACTAGGTTTTTCGCCCGTCATTACAATAATTGTTGCGGCTTTGGTAGTTTCAAAGTTACGCATTGCATGTACCATACTGTAACCGTCCATTTGCGGCATAATGAGATCTGCAAAAATAATTTCTGGCTTGTAGCGTCCAGCATTAATGAGACCTTCGTAACCATCATTAGCGGTCAGAACTTTCATTGGGAAGTCCAAGCTTTGGGCCATTGACTTAATCAACTCTTGTGAAATTCGATCATCATCTACAACTAATACTTTTAATACCCCATCGTCTTCATTGGCTCTTTCACGGCCATTTTGCATAATGTACTCATCTACAGATGAACGCAATAAACGACGATGACCGCCCGGTGTTTTCCATATTTGCAGAACACCTTCATCTGCCAAGCGCTTGATGACTGTTTTGGATACGCCAATCAAGTCGCAAGCTTCGGTGGTTGTGATGTACTTAGAATTAGTTTTTGCCATGAATCGTCTCGGATAGTTCGAATTGTTACTTTATGAAGTATTGTATCTGCTTTTTTGTAAAAGTGGGCAAAAATTTGAATTTTTAAGGTTTATGAGTGCATTATAGTGTCTTAACCGTTTTTAAGATGATTAATTCGCGCTTTTTGAGTAATCTAGTACCCTGGTTTAGTTAATTATTAGCCATTTAAAATTTAAAGTTGTGATTTTTGGTGGCTGTTAATGAAGTTTGAAATGATGCGTTGTTGATGTGAGTTTAATTTATCAAAAGCCAAGCCAATCAAGAACTGGCCTCGAACAGGAGTGCTGTGAACAAGCCAAGAATTGAGCTTTAATTCAATAAATTCATCATTAAAAGGCAAGCTAAACTTTACTTCTACAGGGGCGTCGGGGTTTATTTTTATGGCGCTGGTTGCGCCCAGTCCAGTCAGGGATAGATTAATCATCGTTATACCTAAACTTAGGTTTTGATGATTTAAGATAATTGGTCTGTGAGTGGTTATTCGTTTATTATGACGAAGCTCGGTGTTTGAGTTTGAACTTTTATTTGACATAATGCTCGTTTCTTAATTTACTAGATATAGGTGATTACTATGCAACATAGATTGAATGTTGACAATATAAAATGCGGCGGTTGTGCTCATTCTATTGTATCTAAGTTATCGGGTTTGGATGGCGTGACGGATGTCACTGTCGACGTTGAGCAGGGGCAAGTTACGTTTTCTTCTAAAAACGAATTAATTGATCAGGTTAAATCAGAGCTTAAGAGTATAGGTTATCCAGTAGCAGGATCATTGGAAGGTTTGGGTGCGGTCGGGGCTAAAGCCAAATCATTTGTTAGTTGTGCAATCGGTAAAGTGACTAAGGAGTAAGTGTGTCTCAGCAAATCATCAACTACGAGGGAGTGGAGCAGCAGAGCGTAGCTCACTTCACAGAGAAGGCTTATCTTGATTACGCGATGTACGTAATTTTAGATCGTGCCTTACCTCATATTGGTGATGGCTTAAAGCCGGTTCAACGACGAATTATTTATGCGATGTCTGAGCTAGGATTGAAGGCGACATCGAAATATAAAAAATCAGCTCGTACTGTGGGGGATGTGCTGGGTAAATTCCATCCACATGGTGACAGCGCTTGTTATGAAGCCATGGTTCTGATGGCACAGGACTTTTCATTCCGTTATACCTTAGTCGATGGACAGGGTAATTGGGGTTCAATTGATGATCCCAAATCGTTTGCGGCTATGCGTTACACCGAATCAAGGCTGTCTAAGTTTGCTCAGTTGTTACTAGATGAAGTAGGACAAGGTACCGTTGATTGGGTACCTAATTTTGATGGTACGATGAGTGAGCCGCTCGTCTTACCAGCTAGAGTGCCTCATATATTGCTGAATGGCACATCGGGGATTGCAGTTGGTATGGCTACCGATATACCGCCACATAATTTACGTGAAATTGTGGCTGGTTGTATTGCCCTAATTGCAAATCCAAAACTAACCGATGCGGAATTGTTTGAACTCGTTCCAGGCCCGGATTACCCGAATGAAGCTTTAATTATTACACCAAAAGAAGAATTGGCCCAACTTTACACTACCGGTCATGGCTCGGTACGTCAACGTGCTGCGTATGAAGTTGAAGACGATGTTAATGTGGTAGTACATGCGCTGCCTTTTCAAGTATCCGGTGCCAAGGTATTAGAGCAGATTGCGAATCAAATGCGCGCGAAAAAATTGCCGATGGTGGTAGATTTACGCGATGAGTCAGATCATGAAAATCCGACCCGTTTGGTTATTGAATTGCGTTCTAAGCGTATTGATGTGCATGCCACGATGCTGCACTTATTTGCCAGTACCGATCTTGAACGTAGTTATCGTGTGAACTTAAATGTGATTGGCTTAAATGGTCGTCCGCAAGTTAAAAATTTGCGTGGTTTATTGCTTGAATGGTTGTCTTATAGAGTAGAAACTGTGCGCCGCCGGCTACAGTACCGATTGGATAAGGTGCTGGATCGTTTGCATATTTTAGATGGTTTATTAATTGCCTTTTTAAACATAGATGAAGTCATTGCGATTATTCGTGAAGAAGATAAGCCTAAACCTGTATTAATGGCGCGTTTTGGTTTAAGTGATATTCAAGCCGAAGCGATTCTAGAACTTAAGTTACGTCATTTGGCACGTCTAGAAGAAATGAAAATCCGTGGTGAGCAAGCCGAGCTAGAGGCTGAACGTAAAAAACTTGAACGTATCCTATCCAGTGAAACACGCCTTAATACTCAGGTAAAAAAAGAGCTACTGGCCGATGCAGAGCTTTATGGTGATGATCGTCGTTCATCCTTATTGGAGGTGGACGCGGCTCGTGCCATGAGTGAACAAGATTTGTTGCCATCTGAACCCATTACTGTTGTGTTGTCGGATAATGGTTGGGTCAGAGCGGCAAAAGGACATGATGTGGATGGACGTCAGCTGGCCTATAAATCAGGAGATAGCTTTGCTGGTCAGGCATTCGGCCAGAGTCGGCAAATGGTGGTGTTTTTTGATTCAACGGGTCGTAGTTACAGTCTGCCTGGACATAGTTTACCTTCCGCTAGAAGTCATGGCGAACCGTTAAGTGGTCGTTTGAATTTACCAGCCGGAGGCCGTATAACCCAAGTGATGATGGGTGAGCCAAAGCAGAAAGTTGTACTAGCTTCATCGGCAGGTTATGGGTTTATAACGAGTTTAGACAATTTAGTATCTAAAAACAAATCAGGTAAAGCGATTTTAAGTTTGCCAGTTAAGTCTGAAGTATTGACACCTTGTGCAGTGAAGTCGGGTGACTGGATTGTTGTGGTAACGTCTGAGCCGAGACTTTTAGTGTTTGTCTCTGATGAGTTACCTGAGCTCGCTAAGGGTAAGGGTAATAAGTTGATACAGCTGGCCAAAGGTGAGCAGGTTATGGCTGTGTTCGCCTGTGAGCCTGGCAGTAAACTAGACTTTGTTGCGGGAGATTATGTTAAAACGCTAAGCGCAAGCGCAATTGAAGAGGCGTTATCGCAACGAGCTAAACGTGGAGTGGCCTTGCCAAGAACCTTAAAAAAAGTAAATGAGATTCGTGTCGCACAATAGTCTGGCATAGCAGTTGCTTTGCTTATCGGCAGCAAAAGCAATCAAAATAAAAACGTGCAATCCAAGTTGACTTGGATGTGAATTAACTCGGTGAATGGTCAAATATGAGTATTATTGCAAAACCCCTCGGGATCTTAGTTATATTTTTGAGCTTTCTCGGCGGCTTCAAGCTAATGGGTGGCGATCTTGCTGCAATTTGGCATCCCTCTGAATTGGTGATTATCTTAGGTGTGGCCTTGGGTGCTTTCATGGTATCTACACCTATGTATATTTGGTTTGATGCGATTAAGAGTACAGGGCGAGTATTTGCAGGGGATCGGGTCAATAAGCGTTTATACGCTGAAACGATTGGCCTGCTTGAAGAGTTGGCTAGAACAGCGCGTGCCAGTGGTATGTTGGCATTGGAGAAGCATGTCGTAAACCCCGGAGTTAGTCCGATATTTAGTCATTATTCCTTGGTAATGAAACATAAGCAGTTGCGTAAATTTATTGTAGATAACTTTAGTTATCTACTGCTCAACCCACCGCAAAGCCAGCATTTTGAGGATCATTTACTAGATCAGATTGATGGTATTTATAACTCCATGATGGAGTTGCCAAAAGCGACCGGAAAAGTAGCCGATTGGTTACCAGGTTTTGGTATCGTGGCCGCCATTATGGGCGTTATTTTGACTATGACTCTACTGGGTGGTGAGATGGATGTGGCATTGATCGGTCAGTCTGTTGGGGCGGCTTTAGTCGGGACATTAGCAGGCGTATTCTTCGCATTTGCATTAGTGGCGCCCTTTACTCACGCATTAGAGGTGATGAATCGACAGGATCGTACACTGCTTGAAATGACAGCGGCTTTTATTGCCGCTTATGCAAATGGGGTTTCACCTAACCTTGCGGTTGAGGTTGCGCGTCAGCGCATTCCGCCCGAATATGATGTTCCTCGGAATAATTAATGAATAATTTAAAGCAGGGAGTTTGATATGTCTCGTCGTCGCGGTGGCGGACACGATGATGGTGGCGCTCATGGTGGGTCTTGGAAGATTGCATTAGCCGACTTGATGACGGTGTTAATGGTGTTTTTCTTGGTAATGTGGTTGGTGTCGGTCGTTGATCCAGGGGATCGTGATGATTTTGTGCAGTCATTGATGGGGGATAAGACTTCGAAAGAAGTGGAACAAGATGCCAGTATCCGTGGTAGCGAATTGAATCCATTAGATTTAAAGCCACCAGCCACCACGCTTGAGATTCAGCGGGCAATGAATCAAGTTGATCCGAAAGATATTGAAATTGAAGACACCCCTGAGTTTACAAAGATTACGCTGAAATCGGATAGTTTTTTTGAAAGTGGGCGAGCCACGATTAACGAAAAAACGCGTCTGCAATTAGAGTTGCTTGGTGAAACCTTGGCGGGGCGTGGTCAGGCGATTCGAATTACCGGTTATACCGATAGTGCGCCTATTAATACACTTCAATATCCTTCTAACTGGGAGTTATCAGCTTCACGAGCAGCTACGGTAGGTCGAACCTTTATTTATATGGGGGTAGATCGAGAGTTGGTCTCAATTGAAGGCCGTGCGGATAATGATGCTGTTGCACCCAATGATACGCCTTATGGGCGCTCATTGAATCGCCGAGTTATTATTATGGTTGATAAGACCGGCAACCTTCTACCTTAATGGTTTTGTGTTCGGTTTGATGCCAATTAACTGAATTGCTTCACCTAGCCCTGTGTGGCCCGCGCCCTCTATGATTTCTCGTTTGATCTCAGAGGCTAGAAGCCAATCTAGTCCGGTAAGTTCACTTTTAACCTGGTTTAAATCCATTAGTAAATTTAAATCTTTTGGCCCACCCGTATCGTGTTCTATTTGTTTTTTACTATAGGCTTCGGCGATAAATAAACCGTTAGGTTTGAGTGCGGTTACTATTTTTTGGTTTACCAGCTTTCTTAACGAGGGTGGGAGATGGCAAAAAATCGCAATAACTGCATCCCATCTTGATACCCCCATTTCAAAATCTGCCAGGTCAGCGACAAGTGTTTTAAGGCTAACCCCATTTTTTTTCGCGAGTTGCTTAGCTTTGTTTAACCCCACCTCGGAGGCATCCATTGCAGTCACTTGGTGGCCAAGTTTTGCTAAAAAGATGGCGTTTCGTCCTTCACCTTCAGCGATGCAAAGCACTTTACTATTGGGTGAAAGCTGCTCAGCTGCAGAGCGTAAAAAATCATTTGGTTCCGTACCGTATAAATAATCTTGCCGATTAAACTTTTGATTCCACATAAAATTGTCAACCCCTCTTATTTAATCAATATTCATAATTTTATGAGTCTGTAAACTAAGTTTCCATTCTGGATGTTGAAGGCAGAACTTAATCGCAGATTGAAGGTTTTTTGATTGTTGGTCGCCATCCATGGGTTGTAAATAAAAGTGTTTAAACCCTGTGAGTGGAATTTTGTTTGGCAATAAGTCAACTTGTGGATAAACCAGTTTGAGCTCATCGCCTTCGGTAAGTATCCAGGGTGCTCCCGCTTTTGGACTGACGCATATCCAGTCTATGCCATCAGGTGGTAGTTTGGTTCCATTTGTTTCAATGGCAATTTCTACCTGGTGCTGATGCATTTCATTAATCAGCGCTTGATCCACTTGCAACAATGGTTCTCCTCCAGTTAAGACCACAAAAGGGTGTTGTGGGCTAGATGTTGGCCAGAAGCTTAGTAGGTGCCGGGTTAAGGCTTGCGCATCTTCAAAACGTCCTCCGTTTTGACCGTCTGTACCAACGAAATCGGTGTCACAAAATGAACAAATTGCATTATTGCGATCTTGTTCGCGGCCAGTCCATAGGTTGCACTGGCTAAATCGGCAGAAAATAGCCGGTCGACCAGTGTGCACGCCTTCACCTTGAAGGGAGTAAAATACTTCTTTGATCTGATAACTCATGTTGTTTCCGCAAGGTTTAGTTCGAATTGGTGATATTTTACTACGTTGTAAAAGTTTCAAAATGTTATAATCGAAAACTATTTTTTAGACTTTAGCTTGCTCGGAATATGTGTACCGCTCAAGTATTAATGGATACGGAAAAACTAATGTCAGCAAAAACGCTCTACGATAAGTTGTGGGATGCCCATGTGGTTCGTCAGGAAGAAGACGGCACCGCCCTGATATACATTGATCGGCAGTTATTGCATGAAGTAACCTCGCCTCAAGCTTTTGAAGGCCTTCGTTTGGCTCAACGCAAGCCTTGGCGAGTTTCAGCGAACTTGGCCACGCCAGACCACAATGTTCCAACTACCGAGTTGGAGGGTGGTGTATCCAGCATTAAAGACCCTATTTCTCGCATCCAAGTTCAGGCCTTAGGAAGTAATACCAAAGAGTTTGGCATTACGGAATATGGTATGGGTGATGTCCGTCAAGGTATTGTGCACGTTGTCGGTCCGGAGTCTGGTGCGACTTTGCCTGGTATGACGGTTGTATGCGGTGATTCTCATACCTCAACTCATGGTGCATTAGGTGCTTTGGCTCATGGTATTGGTACGTCTGAAGTCGAGCATGTACTGGCAACGCAGTGTTTGATTCAAAAGAAAATGAAAAATATGCTGATTAGGGTTGATGGTAAATTAAAACCCGGTGTCGGTCCAAAAGATGTAGTGTTGGCTATTATTGGTAAGATTGGTACAGCTGGCGGTAATGGTTGTGCGATAGAGTTTGGTGGCCAGGTTATTCGGGATATGTCGATAGAAGGACGTATGACCGTCTGTAATATGGCTATTGAAGCTGGTGCGAGAGCAGGCTTGGTGGCTGTAGATGAAAATACAATTAACTATGTTAAGGGTCGTCCTTTCGCTCCTAAAGATGAACATTGGGATGCAGCTGTCGCCTATTGGATGAATTTTAAGTCAGATCCTGATGCTGTATTTGATAAGGTGATTGAGCTGGACGGTTCAAGTATTGAGCCGCAGGTAAGCTGGGGAACCTCACCCGAAATGGTGGTTGGTGTGAATGGTATTGTACCCGATCCGGCTAAAGAGTCTGATCCTGTCAAGGCTGGCGGCATTAAACGAGCACTTGACTACATGGGTTTAAAGCCCAGCATGGCGATTAAAGATATTGCAATTGATTATGTGTTTATCGGCTCCTGTACTAATTCACGTATAGAAGACTTACGTGCGGCCGCAAGTGTTGTAAAGGGTCATAAAGTCGCATCAAATGTTGAGCAAGCTTTGGTCGTACCAGGCTCTGGTAGGGTTAAGCATCAGGCTGAAGCAGAAGGTTTGGATAAGATTTTTATTGAAGCTGGCTTTGAATGGCGCAATCCAGGGTGCTCGATGTGTTTAGCGATGAATGCAGACCGTTTGCCTCCACAAAAACATTGCGCATCTACGTCAAATCGTAATTTTGAAGGGCGCCAAGGAGCGGGTGGACGTACGCATTTGGTAAGTCCGCAAATGGCGGCGGCCGCTGCGGTAGCCGGTCATTTTGTTGATGTACGCGAAATGATGGGGGGATCTTTATGAGTATGAATCAGTTTACTAAGCTAACTGCCATTGTTGCGCCGCTTGATCGTTCAAATGTTGATACGGATGCCATTATTCCGAAACAGTTTTTGAAGTCAATTAAGCGTACAGGTTTTGGCCCTAATTTGTTTGATGAGTGGCGCTATCTAGACGTAGGGCAGCCAGGAGAGGATTGTTCTCAGCGTCCGATAAATCCAGATTTTGTGTTGAACCAGCCACGCTATAAGGGTGCTAAAGTTTTGTTGGCACGTGAAAACTTTGGATGCGGTTCTAGTCGTGAACATGCGCCTTGGGCCTTAAAAGATTACGGGTTTGATGTGGTGATTGCGCCAAGCTTTGCCGATATTTTCTTCAACAATTGCTTTAAAAATGGCATTTTGCCCATTCCATTATCTGAAAAACAAGTGGATGCTTTATTTAAAGCGGTTGAGTCTCAAGAAGGTTACGAATTAACTGTTGATTTAGAAACACAGCAAATTCATACGCCGGCTGGGGAAGTTATAGTCTTTGAAGTAGATGCATTTAGACGTCATTGTCTGTTAAATGGACTGGATGACATAGGTTTAACTTTAGTGCATGCGGATGATATAAAAGCATACGAACAAAAAATGCGTAAAGCTACGCCATGGTTGTTCGCATAAATCAAGATTGTTAGGGAAAGGTTAGATGACAAAAAAAGTATTGTTATTACCAGGTGATGGTATTGGTCCAGAAATCGTAGCAGAAGCGGTCAAGGTTTTAGATGCACTTAAAGCAAATCATGGTTTAGATATTGAAATGGTAAGTGGTTTGATTGGGGGCGCCGCTTATGATGCGAGCGGCCACCCGCTAACAGATGAAACCATGCAAATGGCACGTGATGTTGATGCCATTTTGCTTGGAGCTGTAGGTGGCTATAAGTGGGAGTCGCTTGATATCTCAGTGCGTCCAGAAAAGGGCTTGCTAGGATTGCGTTCAGGATTAAGTTTGTTTGCTAATTTGCGCCCCGCGTTTTTGTATCCACAGTTAGCGGATGCCTCCACCTTAAAGCCTGAAGTAGTATCCGGGTTAGATATATTGATTGTACGAGAATTAACAGGCGGTATCTACTTTGGTCAGCCACGTGGCATCCGCACGTTAGAAAATGGTGAACGTCAAGGCTATAACACCTATGTTTATTCTGAATCAGAGATCGTGCGCATCGGTCATGTGGCATTTCAAGCGGCGATGAAACGCAATAAAAAAGTATGTTCAGTAGATAAGGCTAACGTACTTGAGGTCACAGAGTTGTGGCGTGAGGTAATGACGGATTTAGCTAAGCAATACCCAGAGGTGGAGTTGACACATATGTATGTAGATAACGCCGCCATGCAGCTTGTACGGAATCCAAAACAGTTCGACGTGGTTGTAACGGGTAATATGTTTGGTGATATTTTATCGGATGAAGCCTCAATGTTGACCGGTTCAATTGGTATGTTACCTTCTGCGTCATTAGACGCAAATAATAAAGGTATGTACGAGCCAAGTCATGGCTCTGCACCGGATATTGCAGGTCAAAACCTAGCCAACCCTTTGGCTACCATCTTGTCTGCAGCCATGATGTTACGCTACAGTTTGGGGCGTGAGGATTTGGCTCTTAAAATAGAGCAGGCTGTTAGTAAAGTACTCGATCAGGGATTAAGAACAGGAGATATCTATTCAGAAGGCATGAAAAAAGTATCGACTTCTGAAATGGGGTCTGCTGTCGTTAAGGCTTTAGGATAACGGATGTCATCTAGACAACATTTTACAATTACGATAACGGATGTACATGGTGCACGTCATTACTCGTTCAGTCAGTTTATTAAAAAGTTTGTCTGGGTTTTATTGATTGTTTTTTTCTTAGTAGTTACAGGTGGTGCAGGCTCTATCTGGTGGTTGAATAAAGAGGTTGAAGAAATTCAAACCTTAAAACGCCAAGCGGAAATGTCATTTCTTAGAGCGTTAGATGAACGTCAAAATGAATATTCAAATCTAGTTGAAGAAAAAGCACAGTTAATTAATGAACTAGAAGAAAAAATTAAGCAGGTTGGCTTCTTAGACCAAACTTTGCAAGGCTTGGAGGAGTTGATTGGTGTTCAGCCAGAAATGGACTCACCAATAATTGAGCGAGTAAAAATAACGCAGTTAACTACTTTAGAAAAGCAGATTATGTTGGACCATATTCCAAATGGACGTCCGGTTGGTGTTTTTAGAGGGGTTACAAGCGGTTATGGTTGGCGAACTCATCCGGTTAGAGGGACACGTGAGTTTCATTATGGTATAGATTATCGTGGTGAACGTGGCGCACCGGTGTTAGCGACGGCAGATGCAGTTGTTGAGTATTCAGGCTATCATCGAAGTAGTGGCTATGGAAATCTCATCATTTTGAGTCACGCTTATGGGTTTAAAACCTTTTATGGCCACTTGAATAGTTTAAATGTGAAAACAGGTCAGTTTATTAATAAGGGTGATTTGATTGGCGCTATTGGTTCGACGGGGGTGTCAACGGGCCCACATTTGCACTATGAAGTAAATTTTGTTCAACGAAAATTAAATCCGGCTCCGTTTGTGCAGTGGGGCTTGGAAGATTACGATAGTATTTTTGATAAAGTAGAGGGTATACCATGGGGATCTTTAAGTCAGGCGATCAGAAACCAAGTCGAGAAGGTGGAAAAACAATTATTGCTGAGGGATGTTCAGTAAACGGTGAAATCGTTGATTTGCAAGGTGCTTTGCATGTTGATGGTCATATCGATGGGATTGTTGAAACCAGTTACGATATTTCAATTGGGCAAAACGGAAGCCTAAATGGTTTAATCAAGGCACGTTCTATTTTCCTTAGTGGAAAGTTAGAAGGAAAAGTGGCTTGTGAGCGTATAGAAATTTTAGAAACCGGCAAGTTAGTAGGTGAATTAATTAGTGGTGAGCTAACTATTGAGACTGGCGGTAAGTTTATTGGTCAAAGTCGCGAACTAAGCGAAAGCGGTATTATTGTAGGTGTTGAAGATGAAAAACCTGCTCAGATTGAAAAGCCTAAATTTGATCAAGAATCTGATTCTAATCATGACGAAGAGTCTGATTTAGAAGAGAAAAAAGCATAACTAAAGCGTAAAGCAAAGGATAGGTTGAGTTTCTTATGAGAAAGTTTGATGTCGCAGTAGTAGGGGCCACGGGTGCCGTGGGTGAAACGATTTTAAAAGTGCTAGAAGAGCGTAATTTCCCTATTGGAAACTTGTACCCGCTCGCAAGCAGTCGCTCTGCAGGCAAAAAAATTGAATTCAAAGGTGAGTGGGTTGAGGTATTGGACCTAGAAAAATTTGATTTCTCAAAAGCTCAAATAGGTTTGTTTTCACCAGGTGCAAGTGTGTCTGCTATTTATGCACCGAAAGCCGCAGAAGCTGGATGCGTGGTTGTCGACAATACCTCTCAATTCCGTTATGACGATGAGATACCCCTAGTTGTACCTGAAGTAAATCCAGACGCGATTGCTGGTTATAAAAAACGTGGAATTATTGCGAACCCAAACTGCTCAACCATCCAAATGATGGTAGCGCTAAAGCCGATTTATGATGCTGTAGGTATTGAACGTATCAATGTCGCCACTTATCAAGCGGTATCTGGAACAGGTAAGGAAGCGATCGAAGAACTGGCTAAACAGACCGCTAATATACTGAATCTTAAACCGGTTGAAATTGAAGTTTATCCAAAGCAAATTGCGTTTAACTGTATTCCTCAAATTGATGTATTTATGGAAAACGGTTATACCAAAGAAGAAATGAAAATGGTTTGGGAAACGAAAAAAATCTTTGGTGACGAGTCCATTAAAGTCAACCCTACTGCGGTACGTGTTCCGGTTTTCTTTGGGCATAGTGAAGCCGTACATATCGAAACAAAGCAGAAGATTACGGCTCAACAAGCTCGTGAATTATTGCAAAAATCACCAGGCCTGGTGGTTATAGATGAGCATGCAGATGGTGGCTATCCAACCGCTGTATCCGATGCGGCCGATACGAACCCAGTGTATGTGGGTCGTATTCGTGAGGATATCACAGTCGAACGTGGTCTGAACCTTTGGGTTGTGGCTGACAATGTACGTAAAGGTGCAGCAACCAATACCGTACAGATAGCTGAAGTATTGATTGAAAAATACCTGTAATTGTTAAAATGAAATGGGCGTTGGGAGTCGAATACTTAGGTCAAAACTATTGTGGTTGGCAGCGTCAACGCCATTGTGATTCCGTTCAGTTTTTTGTCGAACAGGCTTTAAGTCGTATTGCCGCTGAGCCGATTGAGGTTTTTTGTGCTGGTCGTACCGACACAGGTGTGAATGCGATAGGACAAGTCGTTCACTTCGAAACATCGGTTGATCGTCCTGTTAGAGCTTGGTTAGAAGGTGCTAATACCCATTTACCAGATGATATTCGCATTAGTTGGGTGAAATCGGTTGATAAAGATTTTCATGCTCGCTTTAGTGCATTTGCTCGCCAGTATCGATATGTGATCTTTAATCGGCCGGTTCGCAGTGCGGTATTAAGCGGTCGAGTCACTTGGGAGCGTAAGCCTTTAAGTGAAGATCTTATGCACGTAGCGGCTCAACCACTACTGGGTGAGCAGGATTATTCATCCTTTAGAGCGTCAGAATGCCAGGCCAGTCACGCCCGACGAGAGATACAGTTTGTTGAGGTGACACGTCGAGGTGATTTTGTGTTTATCGATATAAAAGCGAATGCTTTTTTACATCATATGGTTCGAAATATTGCTGGAACCTTAATGCAAATCGGACGAGCTGAAGCACCAGTTGAATGGGTTGCTGATTTATTGGCATTGCAAGACAGAACCAAAGCAACGGCAACGGCACCAGCTACGGGTTTGTACTTTATTAATGCATTCTATCCACCCGAGTTTTCGATCCCGCAGGCTTCGCTGAATGAGGTTTTATGGCAGTAGCAAAACGCGTCAGGGTTAAAATATGCGGTATTACACGCCCAGAAGATGCAGTAGCCGCAGCAAAAGCAGGGGCGGATGCGATAGGCTTGGTTTTTTACGAACCTAGTCCACGCGCTGTGACAATTGAACAAGCCAAATTAATTATCAAAAATTTGCCCGCTTTTGTAACCACAACCGCTTTATTTGTAGATGCTGATCCAGTACTGATTAAGCAAGTAATAGATGAAGTGAAGATTGATTTGCTGCAATTTCATGGCGAGGAGACGGCCGAATTTTGTCGTCAATTTTCACGTCCTTATATTAAGGCGGTAGCCATGCAGGCTGATACTGATGTAATGCAACTTGCTGAGATATATAAGGATGCTCGAGCTTTATTGCTAGATACTTACAAGCCTGGTGTCCCTGGCGGGACAGGTGAAGTGTTTAATTGGCAATGGATTCCGAAATCTTCGATGAAACCAATCGTTTTAGCGGGCGGTTTAACGCTCGAAAATATTCAACGTGCTTTAGCTATTCCGAATGTGTGGGCCATGGATGTAAGTGGTGGCGTTGAGTTAGAAAAAGGCATAAAATCCCCCCAAAAAATAACCGACTTTATTCAGGCTACCCTGTAAAAATTAGATGAAAATGGATGATTAAATGACAATTGATTACGCTCAATTTCCTGACGAGAAGGGCCACTTTGGTCCATACGGTGGTGTGTTTGCACCTGAAACTCTGATGGCGCCTTTAGAAGAGCTAAAACTGCAATACCAGAAAATTAAAAATGATCCTGATTTTTTAGAGCAGTTAAAAGTTGATTATCAGGATTATGTAGGACGCCCTAGCCCGCTTTATTATGCGAAACGCTGGAGTGATAGTCTCGGTGGTGCCAAGATTTATTTAAAACGTGAAGATTTGAACCACACGGGTGCTCATAAAATAAACAATACGATTGGTCAGGCCTTGTTGGCAAAACAGCTAGGTAAAACACGAATTATTGCTGAAACTGGCGCCGGTCAGCATGGTGTGGCGAGTGCAACGGTTGCAGCCCGTCTAGGTTTGGAATGCGTGGTTTATATGGGCGCGGATGACGTGGTGCGTCAGGCACCAAATGTTGCTCGTATGAAAATGCTGGGCGCTAAGGTTGTGCCGGTTGAATCGGGTACTCGTACACTTAAAGATGCCTTGAACGAGGCTATGCGTGATTGGGTCACCAATGTTGATAATACTTTCTATATTATTGGAACCGTCGCCGGCCCGCATCCTTATCCAATGATGGTGCGTGACTTTCAGTCTATTATCGGTCGTGAGGCACGCGAGCAAATTCTGCAAAAAGAAGGTAAGTTGCCTGATGCGCTGATCGCTTGTGTTGGTGGTGGGTCGAATGCGATGGGTTTGTTCCATGCGTTTTTAGCCGATGAGTCAGTAATGATTTACGGTGTTGAAGCGGGTGGGCATGGTTTAGAGACAGGTCAACATGCGGCTCCTTTGTGTAAAGGGAAACCAGGGGTATTACATGGTAATCGCACCTATTTAATGCAGGATGAAAATGGCCAGATTTCGGGCACGCATTCAATTTCAGCGGGATTAGATTACCCAGGTGTTGGGCCGGAACTGGCGTGGTTAAAAGACATTGGGCGTGCCGAGTTTGTCGCTGTTACCGATGATGAAGCTTTACAAGGCTGGCGAGATTTAACCCGTATGGAAGGCATTATTCCAGCGTTAGAAACCAGTCATGCATTAGCTTATGCTACCAAGCTAGCCCCTACGATGCGTAGAGATCAGACTATTATCATTAATCTATCAGGACGCGGCGATAAAGACATGAATACCATAGCGAAGATTGAAGGGTTTGATTTCTGAGATGACTAATATAAATAGAATTAACACCCGTTTAGCGCAATTAAAGACGGACAATAAAACGGCCTTAATTCCGTATATAACAGCGGGTGATCCAGAGCCTAATGCTACACTTGAATTAATGAAATTAATGGTGGCTGAAGGTGCGGACTTAATTGAACTGGGTGTACCGTTTTCAGATCCGATGGCGGATGGTCCTGTTATCCAAAAAGCAGTTGAGCGTGCGCTAAAACATAACATGAGTTTAAGACAAGTTTTGTCGATTGTTAAACAGTTTCGAGAAACCGACAATGACACCCCAGTTTTATTGATGGGTTATTTAAATCCGATTGAAGCGATGGGCTTTGAGTACTTTGCCCAACAAGCGGAGCAAGCTGGTTTAGATGGTGTATTAACGGTGGACATGCCGCCTGAAGAAACCGCGGGTTATACGGAATTATTAACCAAACATAATTTAGCACGCGTGTTTTTAGTTTCGCCAACGACGCCTGAATCTAGATTGAAAGCTGTATCTGAGCAAGGCAGTGGATTTGTTTATTATGTCTCGCTAAAAGGTGTAACCGGTACCGGAAAATTAGACGCAGGCAATGTAAAAACACAGGTGGAGCTGCTTAAAAAACAGGTTAATTTGCCCGTCGGCATAGGTTTTGGCATTCGGGATTCTGAATCCGCCTATCAAATGGCACAAGTTGGTGAGGCGGTCATTATAGGTTCTGCTTTGGTTAACTTGATCGAGCAGCATCAGCAAGAAGGTTTATCAGCAATTAAACAGGCTTTGACTAAACAAATGCGCGTGTTTCGACATGCTTTGGATCAAGCCGATAAGGGAGAGATATTGTGAGTTGGTTTGAGAAAATTTTACCCAGCATTAAGCAGGTAACAGATCGCAAAAAATCAGTGCCGGAAGGCTTGTGGATGAAATGTCCAAAGTGTGAAAGTGTGTTGTATCGTTCAGAAGTTGAGCGAAATGACGAAGTGTGCCCTAAGTGTGACCATCACATGCGTTTGAGTGCACGTAAGCGTTTAAACGCTTTTTTTGATGAAGGGAGCAAAATCACTGAAATTTCGGCAGATGTTTCCCCGGTCGACGCACTTAAATTCCGAGACCAGAAAAAATATAAAGATCGTATTGCAGCGGCTCAAAAAGCGACGGGTGAGAAAGACGCCTTGATCACACAGGTCGGCACTATTGATGGGCTAGAAATAGTAGCTGCTGCCTTTGAGTTTAAATATATGGGCGGGTCAATGGGTTCAGTTGTGGGCGAGAAATTTGTTCGCGCTGTAAATGAAGCTTTAGCTCGTCGTTGTCCTCTTGTATGTTTTTCTGCCAGTGGTGGAGCGCGAATGCAAGAAGCGTTGTTCTCATTAATGCAGATGGCGAAAACTAGTGCGGCTTTAGGTCGCTTACGAGCCCAAGGTTTGCCTTATATTTCTGTTATGACTGATCCAACTATGGGTGGCGTATCGGCCAGTTTTGCGATGTTAGGTGACTTGAATGTTGCTGAACCAAAGGCATTGATTGGTTTTGCGGGACCACGTGTTATTGAGCAAACAGTGCGTGAAAAATTACCCGAGGGTTTTCAGCGTAGTGAGTTCTTGTTAGAGCATGGTGCAATTGACCGAATTATTCATCGCCACCAACTCAATAAAGAGTTGGCATCTATGGCACGGATGTTAATGAATCAATAAGAGATTGAATTGAATCTACCAACCATTCGCAGTAGTTTGACTGATTGGTTAGACTGGTTGCTCAAATTGCATGCACAAGAAATCGAACTCGGGTTGGATCGAGTTCGAGAGGTAGCTAAACAGCTTGATGTATTGACGCCGGCTCCCTTTGTGATTACCGTTGCAGGCACCAACGGTAAGGGCTCTAGCGTCGCGATGCTGGTGGCTATCTTGAAGGCAGCAGGTTATAAAGTTGGCAGTTATACGTCCCCGCATATTTTGCGTTTTAATGAACGCATTCAATTAAACGCGCAACCTGTTACCGATCAGTCAATTGTGGCGGCATTTGATGCAATTGAAAAAGCACGTCAGGGCATAAAACTTACATATTTTGAGTTTGCTACTTTAGCCTCTTTGTTTATTTTTAAACAGGCCGATATTGATGTAGTCGTGCTTGAAGTCGGATTGGGTGGTCGTTTAGATGCCGTTAATATTGTCGATGCCCAGGCTTGTTTATTAACCGCCATTGATGTGGATCATATTGAGTGGTTGGGATCGGATCGTGACAAAATCGGTTTCGAGAAAGCAGGTGTTATGCGACCGAATGGATTGTCGGTATGTTCGGATCCAACCCCCCCTAAAACGGTGCTCGAACACGCAAAAAATCTAAAGGTTGATTTAAAGTTGTTGGGTCGGGACTATGATTTTGAGTCCAACAACGGAAACTGGCACTTCAAAACCAAGCATCAATCAATAACTTTGCCAGAACCTAATTTAGCTGGTCAATTTCAACTGCAAAACGCGGCGGGCGTAGTGGCTTTATTAAAGAATCAAGCCTGTTTAAAAATGGATCAAGCGGCTTTTGAAGGGGGGTTGAAAAAAGTGCAGCATCCTGGCCGCTTACAAACTATTCAAGTAGACCAGCAGGCCTGGTTGTTTGATGTGGCTCATAATCCACAATCGGTTGATGCTTTAGCCGCACATCTAACATCAGAGTCGGATAAAACTGAATATTTAGTTATTTTTTCAGCCTTATCTGATAAAGATATTCAGGCGATGACGTCTCAAATAAAATCTTTTGCCAGTCAGTGGCTACTGATTGATTTACACGTTGAACGTTCTGCGCCTTTAGCTCGGCTTCAAGAGGTGTTAAGATTAGCTGGCGTGGCAGCAGACCATCAGCAGACTTTTAATTCGATGGCTGATGCCGTCATCTATGCACGTCAATCAAAAGAAAAACGGGTTTTGGTCTATGGTTCTTTTGTTACCGTTTCACAAGCAATGACAGAGTTGACAGAATGGATGAGTTAACAAAATATAGAATAACCGGCGCGGTGATTTGGCTGGCGTTGTTGATATTATTGGTGCCGAGTTGGTATGCCAATCCAGTTGACTACGAAAAAGCACAGCCTTGGCTATACTCAACGTCAGATAATTCAATACCTGCGGAAGAAGTCATGCCTGTAAGTTCGCCTAGCCAGTCCAGCGATCCAGCTTCAGAGTATGTTGCAGAAACTAGCAAAACAGGCTCTGATATAAAATCCGATCCCCAACCAGTTAAGTCGAATGCTTCAAGTCAAAAACAAACAGATATAACGCCAAAAGATTCCGCACAAACAACGCCATCAATCGAAACGAGTGTAATAGCTGAGCCTAAGAAGCCGGACGATTCTATTGAACTAGACCAACCTATGTCAACAGAAGAGACGGCCGAAATTAAAGAGCCAGTAATACCTTCAGAAGACAAGTCTCCAGCTTGGTTGGTGCGTGTGGCTTCTTATAGCTCAATTGAGTCAGCTAATCGAACATTGGGTGTGTTAGAAATGCGTTATAAAGTTACGATCGGTGACTTTTCTACTAAAACTCAAAAAATTTACTCGGTTCGCGTCGGACCATTTTCGAGCTTTGAAGAGGCCCAAGAAGCTAAAACAGTATTGGATAAGGAATTGGTTACTAATTCAGTGATTGTTCAAATCCGATAATGAGTAAAATATTTTAAAACCGTTTTTAGTCAGCTGACTGTTTCGATAGTGGCTGGAAATTTTGATTTAAATCTAAGATAAGTGAGTAAGTTCATGTGTGGTATTGTCGGAATTGTCTCGGCGAGTGGAGAACCTGTTAATCAAGAGCTATATGATGCGCTAACTATTCTGCAGCATCGTGGACAGGATGCGGCGGGGATTGTAACTCATGATAATGGGCGCTTTTTCCAGCGCAAAGATAATGGCTTAGTTAAAGATGTGTTCCATACCCGTCACATGCGGGATCTGCATGGTTCAACTGGCATAGGTCATGTGCGTTATCCAACCGCTGGGTCATCCTCCAGCTCTGAAGCTCAACCGTTTTATGTGAACTCGCCGTACGGTATTGTGATGGGTCATAACGGTAACTTAACCAATGCTGAGCAGCTGAGCCAAGAAATTTACCAGCAGGACCAACGTCATCTCAATACTAACTCTGACTCGGAAGTATTACTGAATGTATTTGCTCACGAGTTGATGAAGCAGCAGAAGTTGTTTGTCGATCAACATGATATTTTTAGTGCTATTAAACGTGTCCATAATCGCGTTCGAGGGGGTTATGCGGCGATAGGTTTAATCTCTGGTGTCGGTATGGTAGCTTTCCGTGATCCGTTTGCGTTGCGACCGGTTATCGTGGGTAAACGTACGAACCCTAAAGGCGGAACAGATTATATTGTGGCCTCAGAAAGCGTCGCTTTGGATGGTTTGGGTTTTAAACATTATCGCGACTTGGCCCCCGGCGAAGCGGTTGTTGTCATGGAAAGCGGTGAGATTTATTTTGAGCAGTGTCACGACAACCCTCAGTATTCACCTTGTATCTTTGAGTTTGTTTATTTTGCACGTCCAGATTCAATGATTGATGATATTTCAGTTTATAAATCCCGTTTACGTATGGGTGAAAAGTTGGCTGAAAAAATTCAACGTATTTGGGGCGATCACGATATTGATGTGGTAATGCCGATTCCGGATACGAGTCGAACGGCTGCATTACAGCTTGCAGAGAAGCTGCGGTTACCTTACCGTGAAGGCTTTATAAAAAACCGTTATATAGGACGCACGTTTATTATGCCGGGGCAAACCCAACGTAAGAAATCAGTGCGCCAAAAATTGAATGCGATTGGTTTAGAGTTTGAAGGTAAAAATGTATTACTAGTAGATGATTCGATTGTGCGTGGTACCACCTCAGGTGAAATTGTGCAAATGGCACGAGAAGCGGGTGCGAACAAAGTTTATTTTGCTTCCGCCGCACCACCCGTCAGGTACCCCTATGTATATGGTATTGATATGCCATCGGCGAACGAGTTGGTTGCTAATAATCGAACGGAAGAAGAAGTGGCGGCATTTATTGGTGCAGACAAACTCATTTACCAAGATCTAACCGATTTAGTAGAAGCGGTTGGTGTTGGTAGTCAGCAGATATCTTGTTTTGATACGTCCTGCTTTAGTGGCGAATACGTGACTGGCGATATTACCGAGGAGTATTTGCAAAGTATTGCCAATGCCCGTAACGATGGAGCCAAAGCGAAACAAAAAAACAATGCCCCAGAAACCATTGGTTTACATAATCAAGGACATTAAATTGGACGAATTTTTGTTAGAAACTTTAGCCATACGTTCGGGCTACGAACGAACTCATGAACAAGAGAATAGTGAGGCTATTTTTCCAACCTCCAGTTTTGTATATGAGAGTGCCCAGCAAGCAGCCGACCGATTTAGTGGTGAAGTGCCGGGTAATGTATACTCGCGATTTACCAATCCAACTGTTCGCACATTTGAAAAACGTTTGGCTGCTATGGAAGGCGGTGAGGCGTGTGTTGCGACGGCTTCTGGTATGGCGGCAATCTTGGCTACTTTTATGGGATTGCTTTCGCATGGTGACCATATCGTTTCATCCAGCAGTATATTTGGTACCACCAAGGTTTTGTTTACTAAATATCTTGCCAAATTTGGTATTGAGGTTTCGTTTGTACCGCAAACGGATCACCAGGCCTGGTGCTCGGCTATTCAGTCTAATACTAAGGCGTTATTTTTAGAAACCCCCTCTAACCCTTTAACCGAAATTGCGGACATCGGTTATTTGGCTGAGCTGTCAAAATCGCATAATGCACTTTTGATAGTGGATAATTGTTTCTGCACGCCGATTTTGCAACAACCTTTGAAATTGGGTGCGGATATCGTCATTCACTCTGCGACCAAGTTCATCGATGGGCAAGGTCGATGCTTAGGCGGCGCGGTCATCGGTTCCGAGAAACTGGTGGGTGAAGAAGTTCGGGGTGTAATCAGAACTGCAGGGCCGAGTATGAGTCCGTTTAACGCATGGGTTTTCATCAAGGGCTTAGAAACATTACATGTTCGTATGGAAGCGCATTGTTTGCGTGCGCATAAGCTTGCACTTTGGCTAAGTGAACATCCTGCAGTAGAAAAAGTATTTTATCCAGGCTTAGAGTCGCATCCTCAATATGCTTTGGCTCAACAACAACAAACCGCTGGTGGTGCATTAGTGAGTTTTCGCATCAAAGGTGGACGAGAGCAGGCCTGGTCAGTAATTGATGCAACCCAGATGCTGTCTATTACGGCCAATTTAGGCGATGTTAAAACCAGCATCACGCATCCAGCCACAACCACTCATTGCAGAGTGGCGGCTGAAGAACGTTTAGCAACAGGTATTACCGATAACTTGGTCAGAGTGTCGGTTGGTCTTGAGAACTTGGCTGATATTCAAGCCGACTTGCAACGCGGATTAGATCAATTGATTTAATCCGTTCGAGCTAATAACAGAATTAACAAAAATTATTTAGGTAACACTAATTCAGGGTTTTTGGCGCGAGCACGATAAATAACAAACATTTTACCTACCGTCTGCACCAGCTTGGCTTTGGAGTGTGAGATTACATAGTCGATAATCGCTTTGCGATCTTCACGCTCACCCGCGGCCATTTTAACCTTTAGTAATTCATGATGCTCTAGCGACTTGTTTAACTCAGCCATTAAACTGTCTGTGACACCTTGCGAACCAATGATGATAACGGGGTTTAGGCCATGTGCAATGCCACGTAAGTATTTTTTTTGATTTGCGGTTAAGGTTGAATCGGTCTTCATGTTGGTGACTACTCAAAAGCTAAAAAAGCTATTTTAAATGAAAACAACTTCGTCCGAGAACTAAATCAGCGGGAACCAAACGAATATGTCCAGATCCAAATCCAGCGCACGCTGGTTACAAGAACACTTTGATGACCCATATGTCTTGCAAGCACAAAAAGATGGTTGGCGGTCACGTGCCATTTATAAGCTGCAAGAGTTGGATGAGAAAGACAAACTGTTTAAACCAGGCCTGGTGGTTGTCGATCTAGGTGCCGCACCGGGCGGTTGGTCGCAATGGGCGGCGCAGCAAGTTGGCGAGACAGGTCATGTGTTTGCATTGGATATCTTGCCGGTCGACCCTTATGCGGGTGTTAGCTTTATTCAAGGCGATTTTCGAGAAGATGAGGTTTATCAAAACTTATTGGATGCACTGGGTGATCGTGAGGTCGATCTCGTTATGTCAGACATGGCGCCGAATATGAGTGGTAATAAGGCGGTTGATATCCCTCGCGCAATGCACCTGGTTGAATTAACTCTGGAGCTTGCGAGTCAAGTATTGAGAAAAAATGGTACGGTTATTATGAAAGTTTTTCAGGGTGAAGGTTTTGATCAGCTCTTGCAAAACATGCGCGCTGACTATATGAAAGTGATTAGCCGAAAACCTAAAGCTTCAAGACCACGCAGCAAAGAAATTTATGTGTTAGGTATGGGTAAGAAATGACATGTTTTTAAACTTGATAAATGTTCGTTTTATTTTTATTAGGTCATAATTAAAACTTATTCTTCTTTTTGCTCGGGTGTTATCTGCATGGTATGATTGCTCTATGTGACATTGTTAAAACACTATGCTTAGCATGGTTTTTAAGGAAAACTAAATGAAAAACGATATGCTAAAAAATCTACTGATCTGGGCTGCGGTAGCCTTAATTTTGATGTCTGTGTTTAATCACTTCGGGTCATCAAACTATCAGTCCTCCAGCCGTTTAGATTACTCACAGTTTATTGATGAAGTGCGTGATGGCCGAGTCAGTAGCGTCAATATTGAAGGTTCGACGATTCGTGGCGTGTATTCGTCAGGCGAAGCCTTTACCACTTATAACCCGGGTGATGCTGGCTTGATGGGTGATTTACTTGCAAATCGTGTAACCGTAAGTTCTCAGCCACCACAAAAACAAAGTTTGTTAATGCAGATTTTCATTTCGTGGTTCCCAATGTTGTTATTGATCGCGATTTGGATATTCTTTATGCGCTCAATGGGCGGTGGCATGGGCGGTAAAGGTGGCCCTATGTCGTTTGGTAAAAGCAAAGCGCGCATGTTGTCAGAAGATCAGGTGAAGGTTAACTTTGATGATGTCGCTGGTGCGGATGAGGCTAAAGAAGAAGTCTCTGAGCTGGTCGATTTTTTACGTGACCCTGAAAAATATCAAAATCTAGGTGGTCAAATTCCGCGTGGTGTCTTGATGGTGGGTCCGCCTGGCACAGGTAAAACATTGCTAGCTAAAGCGATTGCGGGCGAAGCTAAGGTGCCTTTTTTTACGATTTCAGGTTCCGACTTCGTAGAAATGTTTGTCGGTGTCGGGGCGTCACGTGTCCGTGATATGTTTGAGCAAGCAAAGGCGCATGCTCCTTGTATTATCTTTATAGATGAAATTGATGCAGTGGGACGTAGTCGTGGAGCCGGTATGGGTGGCGGCAATGACGAACGCGAACAAACGCTAAACCAAATGCTGGTTGAAATGGATGGTTTTGAAGGCAACGAAGGCGTGATTGTGATTGCCGCCACGAACCGTCCTGATGTTTTGGATCCCGCCTTATTGCGTCCTGGTCGTTTTGACCGTCAGGTCACCGTTGGCTTGCCAGATGTGCGTGGGCGTGAACAAATTTTAAAAGTACATATGCGTAAAGTGCCTGTAGCTGATGATGTAAAACCCGCCTTGATTGCGCGTGGTACGCCTGGCTTTTCAGGTGCCGATTTGGCCAACTTGGTTAATGAAGCGGCCTTGTTTGCTGCGCGTTTAGGCGAAAGAACTGTGACTCAAAACCACTTTGAGCGCGCTAAGGATAAAATCCTGATGGGCGTTGAACGTAAGAGTATGGTGATGAGCGAGGCTGAAAAACGCCTAACGGCTTATCATGAAGCGGGACACGCCATTATTGGTTATTTAGTACCTGAGCATGATCCAGTATATAAAGTGAGTATTATCCCACGTGGACGTGCATTAGGTGTAACCATGTATTTGCCAGAAGAGGACTCTTGGAGTTACAGCAAACGTAAGCTCGAAAGCCAACTTTCAAGTTTATATGGTGGTCGTATTGCCGAAGAAATGACTTTCGGTCCGGATGCAGTGACGACAGGGGCGAGTAATGATATTGAACGTGCTACCAAGCTGGCGCGTAGCATGGTAACAAAATGGGGTTTGTCTGATAAATTAGGACCGTTACTCTATGAAGAAGAAGAGCAAAACTTTTTAGGATCTAGTTCGCGTACCAGTCATGTATCCGATGAAACGGCGAAGTTAATTGATAGTGAAGTGCGTCGTGTAATTGATGATAATTACAAGCGTTCACAAGATATCTTAACCACACATAAAGATAAACTTGAAATTATGGCGGAAGCTTTAATGCAATACGAAACAATTGATGCTGAGCAAATAAAAAACATTATGGAAGGTCGTGAACCCGGCGCACCAAAAGATTGGGGTGAGCCAAGTGCACCGGTTAAGCCAAATGATCCAGAGGCTAGTGCACCGGAAATGGTATCAGATGATCTGACCGGAGAAGATGAAAAGCCGGCTGGAGCCGAGCCCAAGCTTCATTAATTTAGCGTTTAGCTAGAGCCCTACTTGTTTTAATGCTGGTTAAGCTAACCCATTAAGTCAACTAGGGCTTTTTTGTGGGTGGTTTTATGAACTTAGTTGATAGTATGCAAGCGGATAGTGCTGAGCCGCTTATTATGGGTATTTTGAATGTAACCCCGGATTCGTTTTCCGATGGAGGGCTTTATACACAACAAGATCAGCTGAAATATCGCATTCAAAGTATGGCAGAGCAAGGCGCACACATCATTGATATCGGTGGTGAATCCACCAGGCCTGGTGCTTTAAGTGTGAGCTTGGAAGAAGAAAAAGACCGTGTTTTGCCGGCGGTAGAGTTGGTCAAAGAGTATTCGGATTGTTGGGTATCGATTGATACTTATAAAACCGAAGTGATGCGTGAATCACTTGCTTTAGGTGTAGATATGATTAACGATGTCAATGCACTCCAGTCGGATGGTGCGTTGGCTTTGTTAGCCTCAGTTGATGCCGCAATATGTTTAATGCATAAGCAGGGGCAACCAGAAAACATGCAAGCTAAGCCTGTCTATGATGATGTACTTACACAAGTTCATGAGTTTTTAAAAGCAAGAATTGAGGCTTGTCAGCAAGCAGGAATCGACAAAAAGAGATTGGTGCTTGATCCAGGTTTTGGTTTTGGTAAAAGCCTTGGGCACAACCAAACCTTATTTAAAAATTTGACAGACTTAACTCTACAAGGTTTTCCAGTTTTAGTAGGTGTTTCGCGTAAAACTATGATTGGTGAATTGTTGGGTGACGCACCGATTGATAAACGGATGCTTGGCAGTGTTGTCGCGGCGTTATTGGCGGTGCAACGCGGAGCCAAAATTGTGCGCGTGCATGATGTAGCGGAAACAGCACAGGCACTCAGTCTGGCTAGATCTTTAACGAGCAACTCCTTGTAACGATTGGGATTAAGAGATGAATAAAAAGTACTTTGGAACAGATGGAATACGCTGTCGGGTAGGGCAAGGTTTGATGACGCCCGATCAAGTTCTAAAACTAGGTTGGGCAACAGGGCGTGTATTAAAAGCTCGGGGTGCTTCAAAAGTTCTGATCGGAAAGGACACACGAATTTCAGGTTATATGTTCGAGTCAGCCTTGGAGGCGGGTTTAATTTATGCTGGTGTTGACGTGTTATTGCTGGGTCCGATGCCGACGCCTGCGGTAGCTTATTTAACCCGTACCTTTCACGCCGATATTGGTATTGTGATTAGCGCTTCACATAACCCACACTATGACAACGGTATCAAGTTTTTTAATGAGAGCGGTTTAAAAATTTCGGATGAAATGGAGTTGGCTATCGAAGCAGCATTTGATGAGCCTATGTTAATTGATAGTCAGTTAGACGAATTGGCGGCTTTAGGTCGTGCTCAACGTGTTTCAGATGCGCCCGGACGATACATCGAATATTGTAAAAGCACTTACCCTTTGAGTGAAAAGTTAGATGGGCTTCACTTGGTTATTGATTGTGCACATGGCGCGACTTATCATGTGGCCCCGCACGTGTTTGAAGAGTTAGGTGCAAAAGTAACCACAATGGGTGATAAACCGAATGGTTTAAATATTAATCAAGGTTGTGGTGCCACAGATTTAGCGGCTCTAATTGAAAAAGTTAAACAAGAAAAAGCGGACTTAGGGATTGCATTAGATGGCGATGGCGATCGCTTAATGATGATTGATAGCTCCGGACGGGTTCTTGATGGGGATGATCTGCTTTATATTCTGGCTTCACATACTTATGATGAGCAAACAGGTGTAGTTGGTACTTTAATGACTAACTTGGGAATTGAAAACGCCCTTAAGAAACAAGGTTTGGAGTTTATTCGTGCAAATGTAGGGGATCGCTATGTTATGCAAGAACTCAAACAAAGAGGATGGTTGCTGGGCGCGGAAGGATCGGGTCATATTTTATGTCTAGATAAGTCTTCAACAGGTGATGGTATTGTGGCTGCGTTACAAGTCTTGAGTGTGATGCAGCTAACGGGCAAAAGTTTATCTAAGCTACTAGAGGGAGTGGAGAAGTACCCAATGGGCTTAGTAAATGTAAAAGTAGTTAAGCCTTTTGATTTAAATTCTGATATTGAGTTAGTTAAGGCTATTGATGCGTTTAATGCTGACTATGCAGGACAGGCGCGTGTATTGATTCGTGCATCCGGTACTGAACCGGTGGTTCGTGTTATGGTTGAAGCTGCAGATCAAGAAGTGGTTACAAACTACGTAGAAAAGCTGGCCGGGCTGGTAGGGAAAGCGTTTTCATAAAATTGTCAATATTGTTTTTTTGGTTCAAAGCCGCTAATATTGTCGGACTTTTTGGTTGGAGATAGTCGAGTGAGAAGACCGTTTGTTGCAGGAAACTGGAAAATGCATGGCTCAAAAGCCATGATTCAAACATTGTTAGCCGAGTTGGTTGAGGGTGCGAAGCCTTTAGAATCAGTGGATATGGCTGTGTGCCCTCCCTCTGTTTATATCGATTATGTAAAGCAAGGCTTAGTTGAAACTAAGATTTCAGTTGGTGGCCAAAATATGGCTGATGTTGCTGAACAAGGTGCCTTTACAGGTGAAGTAACGGGCGTAATGTTGAAGGATGTTGGCTGCGATTACGTGATCGTTGGTCATTCAGAACGTCGTACTTTATACGCTGAAACCGACGAACAGGTCGCCAACAAGGTTTCTATTGCACTGGCTGAAGGTTTAACTCCTATTTTATGTGTAGGCGAAACCCTAAAAGAGCGCGAGTCCAATGTGACTGAAAAAGTTGTAGGCTCGCAGATGCAAGCCGTTTTAGATAAGGTTGGCGTTAAAGCTTTTGCTAAAGTAGTCGTGGCTTATGAGCCAGTTTGGGCAATTGGTACCGGTATGACGGCTTCACCACAGCAGGCTCAAGATGTGCATGCTTTTATTCGTGGTTTGGTCGCTAAGCAAGATGCAACCATAGCTGAGAGCTTAATTATTCAGTACGGTGGTAGTGTTAAGCCCAATAATGCAAAAGAGTTGTTCTCTCAGACTGATATTGATGGTGGCCTAATTGGTGGTGCGTCCTTAAATGCAGTTGATTTTTTAGCCATATGTGAAGCAGCAGGTGATGCATGTTCGAAATAATTCTAGCAATCCATATTGTGATTGCATTTGTGTTAATTGTGCTGGTTTTACTACAGCAGGGTAAGGGGGCTGATGCCGGTGCAAACTTTGGTGGTGGTTCATCATCACAGTCTGTATTTGGTAGTCGAGGTTCTGCAAACTTCTTATCTAGAACCACGGCGGTTTTAGCAGCCTTATTTTTTATTACCAGCTTATCCCTGGCTTATATTGCCAGTAAAGAAGTGAAAGGTTATAAGAGTGTGGTGTCGGAACAAGCAGCACCCGCACCTAAAGAAGAAGTAGATACGGATACGCCTGTCGTTCCAAACTGATTTTAATACTAGCCGATGTGGTGAAATTGGTAGACACGCTATCTTGAGGGGGTAGTGGCGAAAGCTGTGCCGGTTCGAGTCCGGCCATCGGCACCATTTTTTATAAGCCGGACTGTTCCGGCTTATTATTAATCCTAGAAGAGGTGGGCATAACCGATGCTAGAAAACTATTTACCTGTACTGGCGTTTATTGTTTTGGGTGTACTGTTTGGTATCGGTCCACTTGTAATGAGTTTTGTGTTGGCGCCAAACAAGCCTGATTCTGAAAAAAATTCTCCTTATGAGTGTGGTTTTGAGGCCTTCGAGGACTCTCGCATGAAATTTGATGTGCGTTTTTACTTGGTCGCCATTCTATTCATTATTTTTGACCTCGAAATTGCATTTTTATTCCCATGGGCCATCGTGTTAGATGAAATTGGCTTATTTGGCTTACTGTCAATGGCGGTTTTCTTGTCTTTGTTGGTTGTGGGCTTTATTTATGAATGGAAGAAGGGGGCGCTAGAATGGGAATAGAAGGCGTATTGAAAGAGGGAGTAATCACAACTTCTGCAGACAAGTTAATTAACTGGGCGCGTACTGGTTCGATGTGGCCAATGACATTTGGTTTGGCTTGTTGTGCGGTTGAAATGATGCATGCCGGTGCGGCGCGTTATGACTTAGATCGTTTTGGTATTATCTTTCGCCCTAGCCCTCGCCAGTCCGATGTCATGATTGTAGCTGGAACTTTGGTTAATAAAATGGCTCCGGCTCTTAGAAAGGTGTATGACCAGATGGCTGAACCGCGCTGGGTGATCTCAATGGGTTCTTGTGCTAATGGTGGTGGTTATTATCACTATTCTTACTCAGTTGTAAGAGGCTGTGACCGTATCGTTCCAGTAGACGTTTATGTTCCGGGTTGTCCGCCGACGGCTGAAGCTTTATTGTACGGAATTATCCAGCTCCAAAATAAAATCCGAAGCACTAACACGATCGCTAGATAGCGTGTTCATACTAGGTAACGGAAGAATTCTATGAAACAGTCTGTATTAGATTTACAAGCTCGCGTGAAAGATTTAGTTGGCAATAAATTAGTCAACATGAAAGTTGAGTTTGACGAGTTAACCATTGAACTTGCACCTGAAGATACTAAGTCATTATTGGTTCGGTTACGTGATGAACTGGGGTTTGAACAACTAGTTGATCTTTGTGGTGTTGATTATTTAAGTTATGGTTTGGCGAACTGGGAAAGTGCACAAGCAAGTAACTCGGGCTTCAGTCGTGGTGTTTTTGATTTTGATATTGCAAGTGATACCGAGGACTTGTACCCAGAGCGCCGTTTTGCTGTGGTTTATCATTTGCTCTCGATTCAAAACAATTTACGTATCCGTGTTAAGACCTACCCTGCAAATAGCCAACAACCTATGGTTGAATCGGTTGTAGAGGTTTGGTCATCTGCAAACTGGTTTGAACGTGAAGCATTTGACTTGTTTGGTATTTTATTTAATGGTCACCCAGACTTGCGTCGTATCTTGACGGATTACGGTTTTGTTGGGCATCCATTGCGTAAAGATTTTCCACTTGTTGGCCATGTAGAAATGCGTTATGACCCAGAAAAAGGTCGTGTCGTATACGAGCCAGTAAGTATTGAGAATAGAGTGAATGTACCACGAGTCATTCGCAACTAAGTTCTGATAAGGATTGAGATAGCTATGCCTGAAATTCGCAACTATACCCTTAACTTTGGTCCACAGCATCCTTCTGCACATGGCGTATTGCGCCTTGTACTAGAGTTGGATGGTGAAACCATTGTGCGCTCTGATCCCCATATCGGACTGTTGCATCGTGGTACTGAAAAGTTAGCTGAATATAAGCCTTACAACCAATCAATAGGTTATATGGATCGTTTGGATTATGTCTCGATGATGTCAAACGAGCATGCCTATGTTATGGCCATTGAAAAAATGCTGGGTGTCGAAGTGCCTGAGCGTGCACAATATATTCGAGTCATGTTTGACGAAATTACACGTGTTTTAAACCACTTGATGTGGTTGGGCGCGCATGCTTTAGATATCGGTGCGATGACGGTGTTCTTGTATGCTTTTCGCGAACGCGAAGACCTGATGGATTGCTATGAAGCGGTGTCGGGTGCCAGAATGCACGCTACTTATTATCGTCCCGGTGGAGTATATCGTGACCTACCTGATACCATGGCGAAATACAGTGAATCTGAATGGCATAAGGGTAAAAAACTTGATAAGTTGAACGAAACTCGTGAAGGCTCGTTACTTGATTTTATTGAAGCCTTTACTGAGCGTTTTCCAGGTTATATTGATGAATATGAAACCTTATTAACGGATAACCGTATTTGGAAACAGCGTACAGTAGATATCGGTATCGTATCGCCTGAGAGAGCCTTACAGTTAGGCTTTACCGGTCCAATGTTACGTGGCTCAGGGATCGCATGGGATTTACGTAAAACCCAACCATATGAAGTATATGATCGCTTAGATTTCGATATTCCGGTTGGCAAAACCGGCGATAGCTATGACCGCTATTTGGTACGAGTTGCCGAAATGCGTGAATCAAACAAAATTATTAAGCAATGTGTGGATTGGTTAAAGAAAAATCCGGGGCCAGTCATTGCTGACAACCATAAAGTCACGCCGCCTTCTAGAGAAGATGCAAAATCGAATATGGAAGCGCTGATCCATCATTTTAAACTCTTTACAGATGGTTTTATTGTGCCGAAAGGTGAAGTATATAGTGCGGTTGAACACCCTAAGGGTGAGTTTGGTATTTACATGGTGTCGGATGGGGCAAATAAACCATATCGATTGAAAGTAAGAGCACCAGGCTTTCCGCATCTTGCGGCTTTGGATGAAATGGCTAAAGGACACATGATTGCGGATGTGGTCGCGATTATCGGTACGCAGGATATTGTATTTGGGGAGATTGATCGATGAGCACGGCTAGTTCAGAGAATAGCAACATCATTCAAGGGGACGTTAAAACCCGTATTGATCGCTGGTTAGCTCGTTATCCAGACGATCAAAAACAATCAGCCGTGATCGCGGCTTTACGCATTGTTCAAGAAGTAAATGGTGGTCATTTAACTCGTGATTTAATGGATCAGGTTGCTAGTTATTTAGAGATGACACCAATCTCTGTTTATGAAGTTGCGACCTTTTATTCTAACTTTGAACATAAACCTGTCGGGCGTCATAAGATTTGTTTGTGTACAAATATTTCTTGTATGTTACGCGGCAGTGATGAATTACTTGATTACCTTCAGAAAAAACTCGGTGTCGGTGTGGGTGAAGTTACGGCCGACGGTAAGTTTTCTATCAAAAAAGTTGAGTGTTTAGGAGCCTGTGGCGGCGCTCCTATGATGCAAGTAGGTAAGGTTTATTATGAAGACTTAACCGAAACTCGACTAGATGTCATATTGGATAACTTGGAGTAATTATGGTTGAACTAAATCTTTGTTGTTATCGCAATAACCATCTAGAAAACTCTTGGGATATCGACACCTACATTGCACAGGGTGGTTATCAGGTCTGGAAAAAAGTTCTTGCGGGTGATTTAAGCCCGCAAGAAATTATTGATGAAGTGAAGACCTCTAATTTACGTGGGCGCGGTGGTGCAGGCTTTCCTACAGGCTTGAAATGGAGCTTTATGAACCGTCAAGCACCGGGACCGAAATACATTGTATGTAACTCAGATGAGAGTGAGCCGGGCACATTTAAAGACCGTGATATTATGCGCTACAACCCGCATCAGCTCATCGAAGGCATGATGATTGCCGGTTATGTAATTGGCGCTAATACTGGTTATAACTATATTCGCGGTGAGTTTTGGGAGCCTTACGAGCGCTTTACTGGGGCAGTTATGCAAGCTCGCAAGGCAGGTTTACTCGGTAAAGATATCTTAGATTCGGGCTTCGACTTCGACCTTCATACACATCAGGGCGCTGGAGCTTATATTTGTGGCGAAGAAACGGCCTTAATAGAGTCTTTGGAAGGGAAAAAGGGGCAGCCAAGATTTAAGCCACCTTTCCCAGCTAGTTATGGCGTGTACGGTCGTCCTACTACGATCAACAACACGGAAACTTTGGCTTCTATTCCGATGATTTTGGCTAAGGGTGGTGATTGGTTTGCCAAGCTGGGTGTGCCGAATGCAGGTGGGACCAAGCTTTTCTCCATGTCAGGTCATATTGAAAAGCCGGGCAACTTTGAAATCCCGCTTGGTACACCGTTTAAAGATTTACTTGAGTTAGCGGGCGGCGTATGGAAAGGCCGAGAGTTAAAAGCGGTGATTCCTGGTGGTTCTTCAACCGCCTTATTGCCCGCTGATAAGGCGCTCGCTATGACGATGGATTATGATTCGATTGCTAAAGCAGGTTCATTTCTTGGTGCTGGCTCGGTCATTATTATGGACGATCAAACCGATATGGTTAAAGCCCTAGAGCGTTTAACTTGGTTTTACTATGATGAATCATGCGGACAATGTACGCCATGTCGCGAAGGCACTGGTTGGATGTATCGTGTGGTACATCGTATTCGTCAGGGCAAAGGTCGCCCAGAAGACCTAGAAACATTAAAAGACGTCTCAGGCAAAATTATGGGACGCGTAATTTGTGGTTTAGGAGATGCAGCGGCGATCCCGGTGACAAGCTTCTTGCAGCATTTTGAACATGAGTTCCGTCATTATATTGATCACGGATGCAGTATTTTCGACCGCGCTTAAATTTAAGCGTCGAATATTAGGTTAAGAATTATGGTAAAAGTCGAGATAAATGGTCAGGTTGTAGAGGCGCGTGAAGGAGACATGTTAATTGATGTGGC
Source organism: Thiomicrospira pelophila DSM 1534 (assembly GCF_000711195.1). Taxonomy (NCBI): domain Bacteria; kingdom Pseudomonadati; phylum Pseudomonadota; class Gammaproteobacteria; order Thiotrichales; family Piscirickettsiaceae; genus Thiomicrospira; species Thiomicrospira pelophila. The sequence continues at coordinate 716,636 of NZ_JOMR01000001.1, forward strand.
GGATGGCGCATCGGTATCTATCCCACGCTTTTGCTACCACAAAAAACTTTCTATCGCAGCAAACTGTCGCATGTGTTTGGTTGAGGTTGAGGGAGCCCCGAAAGCGATTCCGGCATGTGCTACACCTGTGACGGATGGTATGCGTGTCAACACAAAATCCCCCAAAGCCATTGCCGCTCAAAAATCCGTTATGGAATTTTTGTTAATTAATCATCCTTTGGATTGTCCAATTTGTGATCAGGGTGGTGAGTGTGAGCTTCAAGATGTTGCTATGGATTATGGTGATGACGTCTCTCGCTATTCTGAAGCGAAACGAATTGTAGGTGATCGTAATGTTGGCTCTTTAATTCAAACCGACATGACACGTTGTATTCACTGCACACGCTGTGTACGTTTCGGTCAAGAAGTCGCGGGTCTAAAAGAATTGGGTGCTACGGGCCGTAGTGAATGGATGGAGATCGGTACTTATATAGAAAAATCGATCGACTCAGAGTTGTCTGGCAATATGATTGACTTGTGCCCAGTGGGGGCTTTAACCTCCAAACCCTTCCGTTATAAAGCACGTGCTTGGGAGTTAATCTCGCATCCGACGATTTCACCGCACGACAGTATTGGTTCGAATATTTTGGTTCATACACGTAATGGTGAAGTAATGCGGGTGGTTCCGGCCGAAAACGAAGCCATTAACGAAACCTGGATTTCGGACCGAGATCGCTATTCCTACGAAGCTTTAAACTCAGTGGATCGTTTATCCTCACCTATGGTCAAAAGCGACACAGGCTGGCAGCAAGTTGAGTGGGAATCGGCATTAGAAAAACTGGTTAAAAAATTAAAACCTTATTTAAGTAAACCAGAAGATATTGCGGTATTGATTTCACCTAATACGACATTAGAAGAACTTTATTTAACCAAAAAGTTATTTAACGCTCTAGGTGTACGTTCAATTGAGTCTCGTTTACGTCAACAAGACTTCCGTGGAGATGCTGCTGGGATTAGCACTTCTTTGGGACAGTCTTTTAGTGATGTTGAGAATTTAGACTCGGTCTTCATGGTTGGCTCTTACCTTCGTAAAGAATTACCGCTCCTAAACAATCGAGTGCGTAAAGCGCACTTAGCGGGCGCCCAAGTTAATACACTTAACCCAGTTGCCTTGGATTACAACTACAAGGTCACGAACGAACTAGTCACATCCGATATGGTTGAAGAACTAGCCGCTATTACTAAAGCCGCGATTGAATTAGCTAAGTTGGACAACCAGGCTTGGTTGTCAGATGTTAAACCATCTGATCAACACAAAGCTGTCGCTGAATCTCTATTAAAAGCCGATAAAGCTTGCGTTATCTTAGGGCTGCGCGCACAGATGGATGAAAACTATTCAATCTTAGCTCGCCTAGCAGCTTTATTAGCAAAAGCCACCGGCAGTGTTTTTAGTAATTTGCCAATGTCTGCGAATACACAGGGTGCAAACTTATTACTATCAGATAATGCAAAGGATAACCTTAACGATTGGTTAGAGAAAGGTAAAAAAGTATTCATTAACTTGGGTGTTGAGCCTGAGCAAGATACAGTGCGTGCTTCTGAAGCTTTGAAAGCGATGCAGAATGCAGAGTTAGTTATTAATATCACAGGTTTTGATAGTGTTGCACAGCGTGGTTATGCTGATTTCATGCTACCGATGGCTTTGTTTGCTGAGAACGCAGGTACTTACATTAATGCTCAAGGTGATTGGCAGAGCTTCAAAATGGTAGCAAATGCCAAAGCGGAAGCGAAGCCGTTATGGAAGATTCTTCGAGTGCTGGGCAATATGTTTGACCAGGCAGGTTTTGACTACGTCAATACCAATGAGATTTTAACGGAGATTCAGGCGCTTAATTTAGAAATGATGTCGACTAATTATGAAGACATGCAGATCAGCTTAGTTGATAAATTGACGTCAACTAATGTTGCCGATTTCGTGTCGCCTTACTCGGTAGATGCTTTGGTGCGTCGTTCGCCTGCATTGCAAGCAACACCGGATGCGCGCCCAATTGGTCAACCTGAATAATAAAGGAAAAGTGTATGTTTAATGCTTTAGAAAGCTGGCTAAGCGTTTTCTTATGGGATTGGTTGGCTATTATGATCACCTTGGTGATCCAAGTTTTAATTGTTGTGGTCCCCGTTATTTTGGCGGTGGCTTTTTTAACTCTAGCCGAGCGTAAAGTTATTGGCTTTATGCAGGTCAGAATGGGGCCAAATAGAGTTGGGCCATATGGAATACTGCAACCGTTTGCAGACGTTATTAAGCTCATCATGAAAGAAGTTATTCGGCCTGCTGAGTCAAATGCTTATCTATTTCTTATTGCTCCGATTTTGGCTTTTGCCCCCGTGATTGCGGCTTGGGCCGTTATCCCATTTGATGAAGGGGTGGTTGCCTCAGATTTAAATGTGGGCGTGATGTATGTATTAGCCGTGTCTTCAATTGTGGTTTATGGGGTTATTATTGCCGGCTGGGCTTCAAATTCGAAATATGCTTTTTTAGGCGCATTGCGTGGTTCAGCGCAAAAGGTCTCCTATGAAATTGCAATGGGTTTTGCACTTGTTACTGTTCTCATGGTCGCTGGTAGCATGAACTTAACCGAAATTGTGCATGGCCAGCAGGGTGGTTTCTGGAACTGGTACTGGATTCCTTTGTTACCGATGTTTGCTGTTTATTTTATTTCAGGCCTGGCTGAAACCAACCGAGCGCCGTTTGACGTAGTGGAAGGTGAAGCAGAAATCGTCGCTGGTTTTCATGTTGAATACTCGGGGATCACGTTTGGTATTTTCATGTTAGCTGAATACGCCATGATGATTCTGATCTCATTCATGACGGCGATTATGTTTCTAGGTGGCTGGTATTCACCATTTGAAGGCATTATTTTGCTTGATCCACTAACATCTTGGGTTCCAGGGTTTGTTTGGTTGTTGTTAAAAGTTGCCTTCTTACTCTTCTGTTTCTTGTGGTTCCGTGCGACCTTCCCACGTTATCGTTATGACCAGTTGATGCGTTTGGGCTGGAAGGTATTGATTCCTGTCACCATCGTTTGGGTATTTGTAGTTGGTTTAATGCATTACTTCAGCATTGGTCCCTGGTTTAATTGAGTGAGGTTTGAACATGGTTGCATTTCTAAAACATCAGGTTAAGACCTTTGGTCTCATAGAGTTATTTAAAGGTTTAGCGGTAACGGGTAAGTATTTCTTTAAAAAGAAAATAACGGTTCGATACCCAGAAGAAAAAACACCTATGTCTCCACGCTTTCGTGGTCATCACGCTTTGCGCCGTTATGCCAACGGTGAAGAGCGTTGTATTGCGTGTAAATTGTGTGAAGCGGTTTGCCCAGCTAACGCGATCACCATTGAGGCCGAAGAGCGTAGTGATGGTTCGCGTCGTACCACGGTTTATGATATTGACATGTTTAAGTGCATTTACTGTGGTTTTTGCGAAGAAGCTTGTCCGGTTGATGCCGTGGTAGAAACACGCGTATTTGAATATGCTTTTGACGAACGCGGGCCTCACATCATGACGAAAGATAAGTTGTTAGCATTTGGTGACAAGCATGAAGCCCAAATTGCAGCTGACCGAGCTGCAGATGCTAAGTACCGTTAAATCTACAGGAATTCGATTTTATGACTTTTGAGCAACTTATATTTTATGTATTAGCCGGCATTGCGGTGATTGCATCTTTAATGATGATCAGTGTTAACAACCCAGTTAAAGCAGCTTTATGGTTAGTGTTGGCGTTTATTTCGACGGCAGGGGTGTGGATTACGGCGCAGGCTGAATTTTTAGGCATCGTTTTGATTCTCGTCTATGCAGGCGCAGTGATGGTGTTATTCCTGTTTGTCGTCATGATGCTGGATATTAACTTGGTTAAATTAAAAGAAGGTTTTACACGTTATTTACCAATTGGTGTGCTGGCATCGGTGGCCATTTTTGCCTTGATGTATATGGTGCTCGGGCCAGCACATTTTGGTTTAGAAAAGACGGGCGAGCCTCTTAAATTCTCAGCTGACTATAGTAATACCGCTACGATTGGTTTAGAGCTATACACCGTACATGCGTATGCCTTCATTTTAGCCGCCGTGTTATTACTAGTCGGCATTGTGGCCGCGATAGCTTTAACTATACGTCGCAGGTTACCTCACGAAGTGTTGTACCAAGACATTGATAAGCAAGTCAAGGTACAAGCAAAAGATCGTTTTAAAATGGTCAAGATGAAAGCCACCAAAGAAGAACCTATTAAGAAACAAGAGGAGGACGAGTAATGGTTGCACTGTCTGATTATCTGGTGTTTAGTGCCATACTTTTCACTCTGAGCATGGCTGGGATATTTCTTAACCGAAAAAATGTGATTATTTTATTGATGTCAATTGAGTTGATGTTGCTCGCGGTTAATACAAATTTGGTTGCTTTCTCTTATTTTTTAAATGATACGGCGGGGCAAATTTTCGTTTTCTTTATTCTAACTGTCGCGGCCGCCGAAGCCGCGATCGGGTTAGCTATCATCGTATTGGTGTTTCGTAACCGAAACAGTATTAACGTTGATGATCTTGGTTCACTGAAGGGGTAAGACTAGATGGAAATGTTGCATTTTATTCTTACCGTTATACTGCTATCGCCGCTCTTTGGTGCGATCGCCGCGGGTTTGTTTGGTCGTAGAATAGGCCGTCGAGGCGCGCACAGCGTGACTATCTTAAGTGTGGCTGTTTCGACGGTGCTATCTGCCTATGTGTTCCTTGAGTACATCTTTAATGGAGCTGAAGTCTACAATGCCGCGCTCTATACTTGGATGGTCAGTGATGGCATTCGTTTTGAAATAGGATTTTTGATTGATAGTTTAACGGCGACTATGATGTTGGTGGTCACCTTTGTATCTTTAATGGTTCATATTTATACCATTGGCTATATGGATCACGATGAAGATTACGACCATAGCAACCCTTATTATCAGCGTTTCTTTAGCTATCTGTCGTTGTTTACTTTTTCAATGTTATCGCTGGTTATGGCCAATAACTTTCTTCAATTGTTCTTTGGTTGGGAAGCAGTAGGTTTGGTTTCTTACTTGTTGATTGGTTTCTATATGAAGCGTGAGTCGGCAATCGTTGCGAATTTGAAAGCCTTTTTAGTTAACCGCGTGGGTGATTTCGGCTTTATCTTGGGTATCGCGATGGTGTTTGTGTATTTCAATACACTCGACTATCAAGAATTCTTTGATCGTTTAGCTGAGCACGAACATACCATGATGAGTTTCATTCCAGGGGTTGAGTGGTCTGTGATTACCGTCATGGTGATTCTATTATTCATTGGTGCGATGGGTAAATCAGCACAGATGCCATTGCATGTTTGGCTACCAGAGTCTATGGAAGGTCCAACGCCTATTTCAGCATTGATTCACGCCGCTACAATGGTTACCGCTGGTATCTTCATGGTCGCCCGTTTATCACCGGCTTATGAAATGTCAGAAGCCGCGCTTGCCTTCATTTTAGTCGTGGGCGCCTTAACCGCATTCATGATGGGCTTATTAGGCATTATTCAGAATGATATTAAGCGTGTAGTCGCCTACTCAACCCTTTCGCAATTAGGCTACATGACAGCCGCACTAGGTGCGTCTGCTTACGCAGCAAGTATGTTTCATGTACTCACGCATGCATTCTTTAAAGCTTTACTGTTCCTCGCAGCGGGCTCAGTGATTATTGCAATGCACCATATTCAAGATATTCGTCAAATGGGCGGCTTGAAAAAACACATGCCAGTGACATATTGGGCACTGCTGTTAGGCTCACTAGCATTGATAGGTTTCCCAGGCTTTTCAGGCTTCTTTTCTAAAGACAGCATTCTATTGGCAGTTAATCAGACCGACTCTTGGGGATCGAGTTTTGCCTATACATTATTGTTGATGGGCGTGTTTGTGACGGCTTTCTATAGCTTTAGAATGTTCTTCTTAGTGTTCCATGGCGAAGAAAGTGATTATGTGAAATCACATAAAATTCATGAATCACCCAAAGTCGTGACGATTCCATTAATTTTGCTGGCGATTCCATCGGTTGTATTGGGCTTGTTCATGATTCAGCCTGTGTTGTCAGGTAACTATTTTTCAGATGCGATTACGGTGCTACCGTCGCATGATGTTCTAGCGAATATCTATGCAACCCAGTTTGATAACGTTTTAGGATTTATTATTCATGGCTTTATGACTTTGCCAGTTTGGTTAGCACTTGCTGGTGTGGCTTTGGCATGGCTGTTCTACATGAAGCGACCTGATATTCCAGTTTGGATTCAGGGTAAATGTACGCGAGCAAATTATGTGCTTGAACATGCCTATGGATTTGATCGCTTAAATGACATTGTGTTTGTAAAAGGTTCGATCCGCTTGGGTCAATTCTTCTGGCGCTCTATCGATATGCGTGTCATTGATACAGGTATGGTTAATGGTACGGTACGTCGCGTATCAGATATGGCGACCATGTTCAGAGAGTCACAAACTGGTTATATGTACCATTATGCTTTTGTCATGATCTTTGGTCTTTTAGGCTTATTGATCTGGGCACTTTGGTAATTAAAGAATAATAAGAAAAGGAAAACGATTTCATGTCTTTAGGCTATCCGATTCTCAGTACCCTTATTTGGTTACCGATCATTGCGGGTTTGATTGTATTGTTTGCAGGTCGCAATAACCCAGAGTTTGCCAAATGGTTTTCTTTGGGTGCGGCTGTATTAACTTTCCTACTGTCTTTGCCGCTTTACGTGGCGTTTGACACCACTACCTCAGCGATGCAATTTGTTGAGCGTGCAAGTTGGATTCCGCAATACAATATCGAGTACTTCTTGGGTGTTGACGGTTTATCTATGCCGTTAGTGTTATTAACCACCTTTACCCAGGTATTAGTAATCGCCTCAGCCTGGACAGTGATTAAAGACCGTGTAGAACAATACATGGGCGCATTCATGATCATGCAAGGTCTAATGATTGGTGTATTTGTAGCGCTAGATTCGATCTTGTTTTATGTGTTTTGGGAAGCCTTGCTGATTCCGATGTTTATCGTAATTGGTAAGTGGGGTGGGCCAAAACGTGTATATGCGACCTTAAAATTCTTCCTCTATACCTTCATGGGCTCGGTGTTCATGTTGGTGGCTTTCTTATACATGTATTTCCAATCAGGCAGTTTCTCAATCCTCGATTTCCACGCGATGCCGATTGGTATGACCGCGCAAATTTTGATTTTCTTGGCTTTCTTAATTGCGTTTGCGGTCAAAATCCCCATGTTCCCGGTACACACCTGGTTGCCGGATGCGCACGTTGAAGCGCCCACTGCAGGTTCGGTTGTACTAGCCGCGATCATGTTGAAGATGGGTGGGTATGGTTTTGTTCGTTTTAGTTTACCAATTACGCCAGATGCATCCATGACATTGGATTGGCTGATTATTGCCTTATCCCTGATTGCAATTGTGTACATTGCGTTCGTAGCCTTGATTCAGAGCGATATGAAAAAACTGGTGGCTTATTCATCAATCGCGCACATGGGTTTCGTTACATTAGGCTTGTTCTTGGTGTACAGCATTGTTAGCAAAACCGGTGACGTTCAAGGTGCAGCCTTGGGTATGGAAGGTGCGATGGTTCAAATGATCTCGCACGGCTTTATATCGGGTGCGATGTTCTTGGCAATTGGTGTGTTGTATGACCGTATGCATACGCGTGAAATTGGCGCTTATGGCGGGGTAGTTAACAGCATGCCATGGTTTGGCTTCTTTGCGGTTTTATTTGCTATGGCTAACGCGGGACTGCCGGGTACTTCAGGCTTCGTCGGTGAGTTTATGGTTATTTTAAGCTCGTTTAAAGCCAATGTATGGTTCGGCGTATTAGCCGCCACAACCTTGATTGTTGGCGCGGCTTACACTTTATGGATGATTAAGCGCGTGATTTTCGGATCCGTTGCAAACGAAGAAGTCGCCAAATTGCAGGATCTAAATCGTCGAGAATTCGCGATTATGGCTACCTTGGCGTTTGTCATTATTTTGCTGGGTGTATGGCCAAATCCGCTGTTAGAAGTGATGCACAGCTCGGTTGATAATTTATTAATCCAAGCAACCACATCAAAACTGTAACTATGAGACTAGGTGAGTCAAAACTATGAATTTTGTTATTCCAGATTTTATGCCAGCCATTCCAGAGATTGTGCTATTAACGCTGGCGTCGTTTATTCTCATTGCGGACACGATGTGGTCTAAGCGATTTGTTAATGCTACTTACTATGCCACGCAGTTCACTTTGTTTTTAGTGGGCATCCTAATTTTGATTAGTTTTACCACCGCTCCGGTGGTGACCTTTGATCAAAGCTTTGTGCGCGATGCGTTTGCGGATGTATTGAAGATATTTATTGTCATTGTTTCTTTAGGCGTGTTCTTGTTCTCAAGAGAGTACTTAAAGCAAAATGATTTTTACAAAGGTGAGTTCTTTACGCTTGGCTTATTTGCCATTTTGGGTATGTTTGTCATGGTGTCGGCTTATAACTTTATTACGTTATTTGTTGGCTTAGAGATTATGTCACTAGCCATGTACGCGATGATTGCGATGCAGCGTGATTCAAGCAAAGCTACTGAAGCCGCCATCAAGTATTTTGTGTTGGGTGCACTGGCTACCGGTCTTTTACTATACGGCCTATCGATGATTTATGGCGCAACGGGCAGCTTAACCATTCCAGAAGTAAAATCAATCGTTGAGTCCGGTAAAGCCGACTCTGTCGTATTAGCCTTTGGGGTTGTGTTTATTGTGATCGGCCTGGGCTTTAAATTGGGCGCGGTTCCTTTTCATATGTGGGTGCCAGATGTTTATCATGGCTCGCCAACGGCCGTAACACTCTTTATTGGTGCGGCTCCAAAAATTGCCGCCTTTGCAATCGTTTATCGCTTGTTAGTTGATGGTGTACCAGGCCTGGTACTTGATTGGCAGCCATTGTTGATTATTATGGCTGTGTTGTCGATGGTCGTGGGTACGGTGATTGCGATTGCCCAAACCAACTTTAAACGACTACTGGCTTATTCTGGTATTGCTCATATTGGGTTTTTGCTACTGGGCTTTATTGCGGCTACGCCAGAAGGTTATTCAGCGGCAATGTTTTATGTATTAGTTTATGCATTAACCAGTGTCGCAGCGTTTGGTATGATTATCACTCTGGCTCGTACAGGTTTTGAATTTGATGAAATTAAGGACTTTAAAGGTCTAAATCAGCGCAACCCATGGTTAGCCGCTATGATGCTTATTATTATGTTCTCGATGGCCGGTATTCCACCATTTATTGGCTTCTACGCTAAAGTAGTGGTGTTACAAGAAGTTATTACCGCCGGTTTCGTATGGCTGGCTATTGTTGGTGTGGTTACGGCCGTTGCGGGTGCCTTCTACTACTTAAGAGTTGTAAAGGTTATGTACTTTGATAGTTCACCAGTTGACGGCGAATTAAAGGCCACCACAAAAGAAATGGCTGCCGGCGTAAGTGTGTTCTCGCTTGCATTGCTAGTATTAGGTTTAATGCCAGCATGGTTAATGAGCGTCGCTTATAACAGTTTGCTTGCTTAATAGTCTAAGGCTCCAAATGTTTTAAAAGAGGGCGCCATATGGCGCCTTATTTGTATTAAGAGGAAATAGAAAATGAGTGTTGATCAAGCAGTATGGATATTGTTGTTTTTAGCCATTGTATTGGCTAATGTACCCTGGATACTATCGAATAGGTTATTTGTCCTTGTAGCTCTGTCGAAGCCTAAGGCGCTTTGGCTGAACTTAATTGAATGGCTAACTTATTTAGTCGTTGTTGGTTTGATTGGCATTTGGTTGGAATACAAGACTATGGGCAATATAGAACCCCAGCAATGGGAGTTTTATGTGATCAATCTGTTCATGTTTACAATCTTTTCATTTCCAGGTTTTATTTATCGATATAACTTGAAAATGTACCTAGATAAAGCCAAGAAATAATCATTAGAAATTAAACCAAATAAAGGCTTGTATTCTGGTTCTCAGACAGTATAATACGCACATCAATTAACGCGGGGTGGAGCAGCTTGGTAGCTCGTCGGGCTCATAACCCGAAGGTCGTAGGTTCAAATCCTGCCCCCGCTACCAATAATAAAAGCCTGATTTTTCAATGAGTTACAGCTCTTGAGAATCGGGCTTTTTTATTGTCCAAATTTCACCACTGTGGGGGAAATTGTGGGATTTTCTATGGTTATTTATACGTATTTTAATTGATCGATAAGGCGATGAAACTAGCTAGGTTAGTTTTGAGGTATGAGAGATCGTCTTTTAGCAAGCACCAGGCCAGGTGGTGCTTGCATATGCTTCGTTTTAACCTCTAGCGAAGGGGGCGTCAGATTCTTCGCGCTTTTTATTGGCCATTTCAATCTCTTTGGTTTGGATGAAGTAGACAATTTTACGACGATCATCTTCGGTAATATCTTCAAACTCGAGAGCAACCTGGTTTACGTTGCCTTTTAGTGAAATTTTAACGATATTGCATCGAACTAAAATAGGATGCTCTTCTGGTAAGGGTTTTAGCAGTAAATCAACTTTATCGTCTTTACTAATTTTCTCTGGCACGTCAAAGGCTAAGCCACCCGCGCTGATATTCACCATTCTTTGGGGAATGCTGTGGGTCAATTGGTCTTGATCCATTGTTTGCAGAAAGAAATTCACCTTGCTGTTAATGGCCGTTAAAACGGCAGATAAAATGGTGCTTTTCGTGCCAATTTGGCTAATCAGTTCATTTATCTGCTCATCTAGCTCACCCAAATTTTCCATAAAATACTTTTCTATGTAATTAGCGTCCGGGTTTGCAGGCAGCGGGTTTTGTTCTGCTTCTTTACTTGGAATGATGCGATAGCTGCATGGCAACATGGCATCAATTCGAAAAAAGGAACGTTGTTCTTTAGACATTTTGAATCCCTTGTAAGGCTTTATATTGTTATTCTAGTACAAAATATACTCTGTTATAAAACTTTGAGCAATTAGTGTGCCTAAGCTTTACCGAGAGAAGCTTTGCTATTGCTTGAGTGCTTTTTCACACCGCTTGCATTGTAAAGGCTGACAGGGGTGGCGGGGTTGTCAGTAAATAAATTGGTGAGTTGTGCGTTGATATTGTCCAAGGCTTGGATCGTAGTGCCATTGCGTATATTTAAGTTACGACAAGCTTCGGCTATTTCTACTATTTTAATTAAGTTTTGCTGTGTTATCTGAGGGAATTTTTGTAGCTCAATATGTTTCGATAGTTCATTTAAATTGGATGGCAGGTCAAATTGGCTTTCAATTTGTTGAACCAAATTATTTATCTGTTCTGATTGGGTTTGTTTTCTGGGTAACAAGTCAACGAGGCTGTTGAGGTCATGTTTTTTTAGAAGTTGAGCTTCATTTTCTAGAATGGATTGGAAGGCTGTTAAGTTTTCAAACAGTTCATTTAAATGGAGGGTAAGGTCATGTGGATGAACTGTTTGTGGCATGATAAAGCTTTACCTTAGGAAAGTTTAAGCCTTGGCAAAAAGCATTTCCGTTTTAATGAGCTTGTCGGCTATTTTTGCCGCATCAACTTTGTAAGTGCCGTCAGAGATGGCTTGCTTAAGTTCAGCAATGCGAGATTCGTTGCTTACATTAGCGGCGGCAGCACGTTTTTCAAGTTCACGTAATTGTGCCGACATAGATGTAAGTGTTACACGATCTGTTTGTGGTTTTTCGGTGTTTTCTGCCGTAGAACCTTGTCCAGGCGTCGCTTTTTCTTGTGTTTTGTAGGTCTCGTTAGCTCTTGAGTTAGCTAAGTTGTTCTGTATGTTCTTGATATCCATGATTTTACCCTCATGATTTTAAACGCTATTGTAGCAGTATTACTGTCGCTCTTGAAATAGATAACGGCAAGAAATTAAGAAACTTTAATTTATTTTTCAAATAAATTTATAACGTTATGGAATTTCTACGGTCTTTGGAGCAATTACTATGCCGGTTACGGTAATATCAGAATTTATATTTTTTACTTTGACTTGGTCCTGTTGCATACCATCTTCTAGCGCAATGCCGGTGGTTTTGATTTCAACCCCGCCAACACGGGTAACGAGCGTCACTTCTTCTTTCTCGACCACCCAGTAAGGAATGTCGAGCATTTGTAGGGTTAATACGCGGTTGGCTGGGATTGCCCGCTTGGCGCGCATACCGATGACATTATTAAGCGATTGCAAAGATCCGCGACGTATTTCATTTAAAGGTGTTAGTGTCAATTCGACATCGTCTTTGTTAATAACGGCTTGACGTAAGATTCCTTGAGTGGAAACAATGGCGGGTATTTTGCCATCTATATTGACTGAGACAAATACACGCCAAGAAGGTTGGGTGCAATTGACACTGACGGTTAAGCGACCATGAATTTGACTTGGATCACGTTGACTTAATTCGAGTGGCATTGAACATTGCGGAAGGGTAAGTGTTGAGGGTAAGCTTCTTACATCAATCTGGGCTTCATGTATTTGTTGGTCTATGTTTTGCTTTACTTGTTCGTAAACCAGTTCATGAATTTCTTCTAAGGACTGATTTTGCGACATAGTCAGCCCGCCCCATAGTAATGAGAGGCCGCTGATCAATCCAATAAAAAGGGATTTCGATATTGTATGGCGCATAAAAATAATAGGTAACATAGTCTAGTGTGGGATTAAGTTCTACACTTTTGAATGGATTCTAAGGTATATTGTTCCGATAGTTCGGATTGGAATGGAACATTGTAATATAAGGTGGCTTTGAGATGTCGAATTTTCTAAAGAGTGTTGATCAACGTACCTCGTTGGCAGGTATGAATCGCATGGAATTGTTATTGTTTAATATCCAGGGTAAACAGCTCTTCGGCATCAATGTTTTTAAAGTTCGTGAAGTTATTCGTACGCCTGATATTTCTCCCGTACCCAAGTCCGACCCGCGTGTTGTGGGGGTGTCGGACATTCGTGGCCAAACCATGCCGATGATTGATTTGGCACAAGCCTTGGATTTACCACCAATACCGCGTGACAAATTGGCGGATACCTTAACTATCGTTACCGAGTTTAATAGTTCTGTTCAAGGTTTTTTGGTTGAAGACGTCGACCGAATTGTACATTTGCGCTGGGAGGACATTTTACCACCGCCCGAGTCTTTGCATCACGTTAACTATTTGACCGGTATTACGCGCGCTAAGGGCGTGATTGTCGAGATTGTAGATGTGGAGAAGGTGTTAGCCGAGGTTTCTGGTATGCCGGGTGTTATGTCGGAGGAGTTTGTCGAGCATAATATAGGTAAAACGCAAGGTCATGGTTATTTTGTATTGGGTGCGGATGATTCAACCGTGGCCAGAACGCAGCTAAAGAGTGTGTTAGATAAGCTGGGTATTAAGCATGTAATTGTTAACAATGGTCGAAAAGCACTCGATTTTTTGAAAAAATGGGCTGATGAGGCTGACGAAGGGGTGGCTAATCCAGTTAGTGAAAGAGTGTTAATGGTTATTTCGGATATTGAAATGCCTGAGATGGATGGCTACACCTTAACCACCAGTATTCGTAAAGATGATCGTTTGAAGGACTTGTATGTGATTTTAAACTCGTCTTTAAGTGGGGGCTTCAACGATAAGCTAACTGAAAAAGTCGGCGCGAATAAGTTTTTGTCTAAGTGGCACTCAGAAGAACTGGCAAGAGAGATTGTCAAACGTATTGATGAAGTGGAATCGGTAAATGCGACTGAGTAATATAGTATCTTTAAGCTTTACCCGCATAAACCTGAGCGGGTTTGTAACCTTAGCTTTTTATCTGATGATAGCCACTTCGGCTCAAGCCAATAATTGCGTGGCCGTTACCGGTGTAGCCTCTATGGATGGTGTTGACCGTGCTTATGCTCGCCAGATGGCGATTCGTAATGGCCTAGAATTGGCCAGTATGCAAAATAATTTACATATCTCGGCGCGTTCAGACGCTGAAAACTTTCAGCTGAAAAATCAAGCCAGTCGTTTTACCACTCGCAGTAAAATTCAGCGCTTTGGTATTATGGATGAATATGCAGACGAAGAGCTTAAACAGTATGAAGTTGAGTTGAATGTATGTTTAACCGAAGACCCGAGCACCTGCGGTCATTCATTTGGAACGCATTATCAAAATCGTGTGGTGATTGCGCCGACTGTGATTGAAAATAGTCGCGAAGCCAATGATATTTCAAATTTAATTACCGGTTATCAAAATGAATTATTCCGTCGTTTAAAAGAGTCGGGTTACAACAACTTAGATTTAATTGACTATGCTCAGTCCATACAGCCTGGTAATTTGGTGACACCTAATTTAGAACCAGACGTGTTGCGCCCAATTCAGGACCAAACGGGTGGGCAGTTTTTGTTGATGTCGGTGGTGCGTTCAGCCGCTTCGCAAAGTGAAAACAAGGGGTTCATGGATGGAGTACGTAACTTTTATGGTTACGATTCTAAAAAGAACCGACGTTATGTTGAGATTGATTGGTATTTAGTTGATTTAAACAAACACCGTATTGTTAAGCAGCAGCGTGAAGGTTTTGAAGTTCGTGGCGATGTGCGCGTTGGGCGTGACCGACCATTTGGTACCGCAGCATTTTTTAAAACTGATACAGGGCAAGCTTTCAATGCGATTTTAAATCAACAAACGGAGCGCCTCTACAATCATTTAAATTGCGAATTGTTGGAAACCGAGATTATTGATGTGCGAAACGGTGAATATGTACTGTTTTTATCTGAAGAATCCGGTGTGCAGGTCGGTGATCAGTTATCAATATATCAAAGAACCGGCAACCCGGTGCGCTATCAAGGGCGCAACTTAGGTATGGATGAAACGCCTTCAGGCTTTTTAAAAATTACACGGATTATGCCCAAATTCGCCGTGGGTGAATTGGTGGCCCAGAATGGCCGTGTTCAAATTGGTGATGTTGTTCGGTCCTGGTAGGGTTTCCTTTCACCCTATTTCAAATTAGCGTTAAAGCCCAACCACCAGGCCTGGTGATTGAGCTTTAACGGCTTCAAGATTCATTTCTTTAATTAAAAACTCTTTCTTTTTTATTTTTATTGTCAGGTTGGCACTCAGATTGCTTTTATCTTTTCACAGGTAAAACAAGGAAGGTTTCCATGTCTAATTCAATATTTGGTATTCACGAACAAGCGCTTCATGTGCGCAAGGATCGATCCGAAGTATTGGCGAATAACTTGGCCAATGCGGACACGCCTAATTTTAAAGCGCGTGATATTGATTTTCGTAAAGCCATTCATGAAGCTCAAGGCATGGAAGATCGCCGTTTTAAGCCGGATATGCAGCGTACTAATTCTCGTCACTTGGAAGGTTTTGCCGAAATGACGACCTCTGACCATTTGCGTTATCGCATGCCGACCCAGCCATCGTTAGACGGCAATACAGTGGAAACTCACATTGAGAAGGCAAAATTTGCCGAAAATGCAATGCAATATCAAGCTACTCTCGAATTTATCGATAGTCGTATTAAAGGAATCAGCGGCGCGCTGAAAGGTCAATAATTATGTCATTGTTTAATATTCTAGATATTTCCGGTACTGGCATGCACACCCAAACGGTGCGCTTAAACACGGTGGCCTCGAATATGGCGAACGTTGACAGTATCAGTTCCAATGCCGATGAAACCTACCGCTCTAAACAGCCCGTGTTTCAGACTATTTTGGATCAACGTACCGGTGAGCCAAAAGGCGGCGTCAGAATTAAAGAAATTGTTGAAAGTCAGGCGCCGTTGAAGATGGAATATGATCCAAACCACCCGATGGCGAACGAGGAAGGTTATATTTACCGCCCTAATGTCAACGTGGTGGAAGAAATGGCCAACATGATGTCGGCTTCAAAAACATATGAAACCAATGTTGAAGTATTAAATACTTCAAAACAACTTTTACTGCGCACCATTCAATTGGGCAAATAGGACGTAGATTATGAGCACTATTCCAAGTAGTACAGACTTTGTCGAGTCAATGCAAAATAAATCAACCTCGGCTAGCCAATTTGCTCCGCAAGAACAGATGGGGCAGCAGGATTTTTTAATGCTGTTGAGTACGCAAATGATGAACCAGGATCCTACTAAGCCGATGGATCCGAGTAGTTTTGTAACCGATTTAACCCAGATGAGTCAGCTCGAAGCGACTCAGCAGTTAAATAAGTCTGTGACCTCTATGACCGCTGGCTTCCAGAATATGCAAGTGATGCAAGCTGCAAGCCTGGTAGGGCGTGCAGTTGTGGCTGAGGGTGATGCGTTTAATCATAGTGATGAATACGAAAGCCACTTCCGTTTGGATACAGACGAACCATTGTCGGATGTCAAAATTGTAATTAGCAATGAAGATGGCGTAGTTCGTGAAATGGAAGCCATGGGTACATTGAATACAGGTGAAACTTCAGTGAAGTGGGATGGCCTGAATGATGATGGTGGCCCAGCGGCAAGTGGAACCTATGACATCACAGCTTATGGTTATGATGAAGAAGGCAATATTAAAGGAATTAAAACGGTCGTTTCGACCAGCGTCTACAGTGTCGCTATTAATGCTGATGGTTCGTTAAAGCTAACCTTATCAACGGGTGAAAAAGTTGATATGGATGCTGTGCGAGAAATCGGTTAAGACTTGAGAAGGAGTAAATCATGTCTGCATATGATCTAAATGCTTTAAGTGGAATAAACGCGTCTTCGCAAGGCTTAGGCGTTATCTCAAACAACTTGGCCAACTCACAAACCATCGGTTTTAAAAGTGGTCGTGCTGAATTTGCCGATATGTTTTCAGGCGCACAAAAATCACCCGGTAACGGGGTGCGGGTTGAAGCCATTACGCAGAGTTTTGAGCAGGGTACGATTACCGCCACCGGTCGTGAAATGGACTTGGCGTTGGATGGTGAGGGTTTCTTTATTCTTAATGACCAAACCGGTAAATACGGTAATGTGTATACCCGAAATGGTTCATTTAAGTTGGATAAAGAAGGCTTTATGACCGACCAAGCTGGCAATAAGGTGCAAGGTTATACGCTAAATGAAGCCTTATCAAAAGAGTTGAACCCGGTGTTTAATACGACCTTATCGTCGATCAATTTGATGGAATTGAACAAAACACCACGCGCTACCGACGAAATGACTTATGACATTAACTTGGATGGTCAAGAAAAATACAATGTTGACCCATTTGATGTTAACCCAACCGCCACCGTAGGCTCAACAGATAACTTGTTGAAGTTAACTAAGCCAGAAGAGCCGGGCGTGGGTCCATTTGGGGGCTTCCCTGATTTTTCAACCCAAAAAACTATCCATGATACTTTAGGTGGTGAACACCGTTTAACCTCTAATTTCTATAAGCGCGATGTGGTTGAAGCGGTAGTGGGTTTGTCACGCTTTCAAGAAGCTTACAATGATTACTCAAATGCCTTGGTGAACTTAAATAATCAGATTGATGACCTTGCGGCCAAAATTGATGCCGACCCAGCGTCTTATAATTATATAGGCCCTGCATTATCAGCATTAACCCCCACCGGCTTTCGAAATGAGATAGATAACGCGGCCAACTGGGATTTAGTAGCCGATCCTAACGCACAAACAGCGGTGCAGGACCTGATTGATCCATTTGAAACAGCACTAGAGACAACATTTGCCGACTTTCAAACTAGAATATCTGATGACTTCACTAATGAAGGGTTAGGTAATAATACTGTGTTGTCTGCACTTGCAACTGATGCTTATACGCTGGCTGAAGATGAAGCGACAACTTATGCGGAGTACCAGTACGAGCTCGACGGTGATAACGGCGTAACTTACGACGGTCGTAAAACCGCGGATCTAAATGATTTAGGTGAAAAGTATACCAGTTGGATTGTGCAGTATACCGTAGAAGATTATGACGAAGACACGGGTGAGTGGACTACAAGTGGTCATCGTTATGATCAAACAAATGGTGTAGAGACCAATGAAGCCGGTGTGATTTTCGAGTTGCGTTTCGATACGAACGGCAACCTATTACAAACGCGTCAACCAGCGGACCGTACAGATCCTAAAGGTGAGAATTTGGCCGCAGACATGGATCCTACCTCTCGTGAGTTGAGTCCGGCTGATTGGGTTGAAGTTTCAGGCCGTAAAGGTAAGTTGGACTGGGTTATTGACAGCCCTAAAACTGGTGCCACCGACCCACTGGGTGCGGAGGATCCGACGACTTTGCAGTTAGCGATTGATGTTGATTTTTCTGACATGACTATGTATTCCGGTGATTACACGCTACGTGGTGTGACACAGAACGGTTATCGTATCGGTGATTTGGTGGGGCTAACTACCGGCCGTGATGGTGTGATCGAGGCGCGTTATTCAAACGGTCGTTCTATTCCGGTGGCCCAGTTAGCGGTGGCGAACTTTAATGACTTAAACGCCCTCGAAAAACTCGGTGGTCAGACCTATGCTGAATCGTTTGGATCTGGTGCGGCGATGATCGGTATGGCTCAGTCGGGCGGTATGGGTACCATTAATGCGGGTTCACTTGAATATTCAAACGTGGATACGGCAGGTGAGTTGGTGAAAATGATCCAAACCCAGCGTACTTACCAAGCTAGTGCCCAGGTATTGTCTACCTCGCAGCAGCTAACGCAGACTATTTTACAGCTGTAAGCTTTTATATTCGTTTTCTGGTCTTGCCGGCTTTATGCCGGCTTTTTTATTGGTTTGGCAAAAGTTGCCGAGTCGGTTGATATTTGGTGAGTACCAGGCCTGGTGCTTAGCTTTTGATGGTTTTCTAAATTGGTGCGTGACCTTTTACCTTAAATCAGCGAAAATACACGCTTTTTAGACTTGAGGCTGGTTAGTTGAAACGCCAAGATTTTTACTTTGATTTACCGGAAAGCTTAATTGCGCAGCAACCGGCCGCGCAAAGACGCGATAGCCGTCTGCTGGTTTTACAGCCCGATCGTCTTGAAGACAAGCAGTTTAGCGATATTCTGGACTATATTCAGCCGCATGACTTGCTAGTGTTTAATAATACGCGCGTAATTCCGGCGCGTTTATTTGGCGAAAAAGCGACGGGCGGTAAAGTTGAGGTGCTTATTGAACGTATCTTGGATCATAATCACGCGTTATGTCATATTCGTTCCAGCAAATCTCCTAAAACTGGCGCCAGGCTCACCATGGAGCAAGCTTTTGAGATTGAAGTCGTCGGGCGCCAAGGCGCATTATTTGAAGTCTTGTTTGATGCACAGAAAACGCCACTAGAGTGGCTAGAAACTTACGGTCATATGCCCTTGCCTCCCTACATTGAGCGAGCGGACCAACAGGAAGATAAAGAACGTTATCAAACCGTTTACAGCACCAGGCCTGGTGCTGTAGCCGCGCCAACGGCTGGCTTACATTTTGATCAGGCGATGTTAGACGCAATCCAAGCGAAAGGGGCGGAGTTGGGTTTTGTCACCCTGCATGTTGGAGCCGGCACCTTTAAACCCGTACAGGTCGATAATATTGCCGAACATGTCATGCATTCGGAGTGGATTGAGGTATCACCAGGTTTGGTGGAGCAGGTGAATCAAACGCGCGCAAAAGGCGGGCGCGTGATTGCGGTGGGAACCACCAGTGTGCGTTGTTTAGAGTCAGCGTCTAACCAAGGATCGTTGCAAGCTTATAGCGGCGAAACGGATATTTATATTACACCCGGTTATGAATTTAAACAGGTTGATGTACTGTTAACCAACTTCCATCTGCCAGAATCAACCTTGATTATGTTGGTGAGTGCTTTAGCCGGCTACGAAAAAACCATGGCGGCTTATCGACACGCTGTAGCGCAGCAATATCGTTTTTTCAGTTATGGTGACGCCATGCTGGTGTTTAAGAAAACCGATTAAGCCAAAACAATACAATCCGGATGCTTAACGGCTAACCACCAGGCCTGGTGGTTCAATAAATTGGAAAATATATGCAGTTTGAATTAGATAAGAAAGATGGACGGGCTCGTCGTGGGCGCTTGAGGTTCGAACGTGGTACGGTAGAAACCCCGGCCTTTATGCCAGTGGGAACTTATGGCTCGGTAAAAGGCATGACACCTGAAGAACTGGTGGAAACTGGCGCGCAGATTATTCTGGGAAACACCTTTCATTTGGCAATTCGCCCCGGCACCGACATTATTAAATTGCATGGCGATTTACATGATTTTATGCATTGGAAGGGTCCGATTTTGACCGACTCTGGTGGCTTCCAGGTATTTAGTCTGGGTAAAATGCGCAAGATTACCGAGCAAGGCGTGCTGTTTAGTAACCCAGTGAATGGGTCTAAAATCTTTATGGGGCCAGAGGAATCTATGCAAATTCAGCGTGATTTGGGATCCGATATCGTCATGATTTTCGACGAATGCACACCTTACCCAGCCACTCATATGGAAGCCGATGTGTCTATGCGTTTATCCTTACGCTGGGCTGAACGCTCAAAACAAGCCCACGGCGACAATCCGGCGGCCTTATTTGGCATAGTGCAGGGTGGCATGTACGAAGACTTGCGCCAAGAATCGGCTCAGAAGTTGCAAGAGATCGGATTCGATGGTTATGCGATTGGTGGCTTATCGGTAGGTGAGCCTAAAGAAGATATGCTACGTGTTTTAGAAGTGACCGAACCGCATTTACCACAAGACCGCCCACGTTACTTAATGGGGGTGGGTAAGCCGGAGGATATTGTCGAAGCCGTACGTCGAGGCATTGATATGTTCGACTGCGTGATTCCGACACGTAACGCGCGTAACGGTTTTTTGTTTACGCACACAGGCGTGGTAAAAATTCGCAATGCCGTGCACAAAACCAGTTTGGCGCCGATTGATGCACAGTGTGATTGCTATACCTGCAAAAATTACACGCGTTCTTATTTGCACCACTTAGATAAGTGCGGCGAAATTCAGGGCGCGCGTTTAAACACCATCCATAATCTGCATTATTACCAAGCTTTAATGCAAGACTTACGTGATGCGATTGCCAATCAGCGCTTAGAAGCGTTTGTCGCTGAGTTTTATGCGGCACGCGATTTGGACGTGCCGCCCTTGTAGGTTTTATTCAACCAAAACCACCAGGCCTGCTGAAAAAAGCTGATTTTTAGGTCGGCTTATGCCAAAATACCGCGACACATTTTTTTAAATACATGGAGTAGGAATATGAGCTTTTTTATTAGCGATGCAATGGCTGAAGGTGCAGCCGCTTCTGGTGGTGCTGGATGGGAAGGATTGATTCCTCTAATCTTACTATTTGTAATTTTCTACTTTTTGCTAATCCGCCCACAGCAGAAAAAAGTAAAAGAACACCGCAAGTTAGTGAGCGAACTGTCTAAGGGTGACGAAATTATTACTTACGGCGGTATGGGTGGCAAAATTCGTGATTTAGATGAAGCGTTTTGTGATCTAGAAATCGCTAACAATGTAGTGGTAAAAGTAGACCGTCAAAACATCGCCCGCCTATTGCCAAAAGGCACGCTAAAAGGCACGGCAAACAACGATAAGAAGGATCAAGCTGAAGCGGATAGCGAAGCTTAATCAGTCAAGTCAAAAAAGGGGCTAAGGCCCCTTTTTTAATGATGAAACAAAATTCTAGCGGCCATTGAAAAGGCAAATCATATGTTTGAATCTCAACGTAATATTATTAATAATCGCTTTCCGGCATGGAAATACCTTCTACTGATTACGGTCGTGGTTTTAGGCTTAACCTACTCCATGCCGAACTTGTTTGGTGATGATCCGGCGGTTCAGGTTTCTCCGATACAGGCGGGTCAGTTTGATCAAAACACCACGCAGGCTATTGAAACACGCTTGACTGAATCAGGCCTGGTGCCGAAAACCTTGGAGTTTGATGGCAATCAGTATCTGCTGCGTTTTAGTGATGTCGAAGCCCAGTTGCAAGCCAACGATGTATTACGTGAGTTATTCGAGCGTCAAGCCGTGGTCGCATTAAATTTAGCGCCTGCGACGCCTACTTGGTTACGGTCGTTAGGTGGTCAGCCGATGTATTTGGGTCTCGACTTGCGTGGGGGGGTTCACTTCTTAATGGACGTCGACATGGATGCGGCCGTGGAAGGCGCGTATCGCCGTTACGATGATGAAATTCGTAACCTTTTGCGCAAAGCACGAGTGCGTTATCAATCGGTTGATTATCAAGATGAAACGCTTCGAGTGGTTTTCCGAGGTGCGGATGCGCGCGATCAAGGTTTAGTCGAACTAGAAAACGAATACGCCAACGAAATGCAAATCCTATCGGTTGATGAAAACGAACAGGCGAGCGTTTCATTGCGATTGTCGGACAGTGTCATTACTGAAACCAAAAAGTTCGCGCTTCAGCAAAACATTACCACCTTGCGTAACCGTATTAATGAGTTAGGTGTGGCGGAACCAGTGATTCAGCAACAAGGTGAGCGCCGTATTGTGGTGCAGTTACCTGGTGTGCAAGACACCGCGCGCGCCAAAGAAATTTTGGGTGCAACCGCGACCTTGGAGTTTCGCTTAGTTGATGAACGTGGCGATGCCGAACGTGCGCAACGTACCGGTGTCGCACCAGGTCAGTCGCAACTTTATCAGTTCCGTGATGGTCGTCCGATTTTATTGCAACGCAGTGTGATCGTTACCGGTGATAGCGTCATTAACGCTCAATCGGGTATTGATGCCCAAGCCGGGTCAGCCCAGGTGAGTGTTACCTTAGACGGAGCCGGTGGCCGTCGTATGTTAGATACCACACGTGACAATATTGGTAATCGTATGGCGGTGGTGTTTATTGAAAGCCGAGTAGATACGGTTGAAGAAAATGGTGAGATGGTTAAAAAACGTGTCGTCACGCGCGATGTTATTAACGCGGCGGTGATTCGTGATCAGTTCGCTAATCGTTTCCAGATTACCGGTTTAGATAGCCCACAAGAAGCCCAAAATTTAGCGTTATTATTACGCGCTGGTGCGTTAGCCGCGCCAATGGAAATTGTAGAAGAGCGTACGGTTGGTCCAAGTTTGGGCCAGGACAATATAGACCAAGGTCTAATGTCGGTTGTGGTCGGCTTTATTCTGGTACTGATTCTAATGGCATGGCGTTATAAAACCTTTGGCATGATTGCAAACATGGCTCTAGTTTTAAACTTAGTGTTAATTGTGGCCGTACTGTCGCTAATGCAAGCTACCTTAACTTTGCCTGGGATTGCTGGGATTGTATTGACAGTCGGTATGGCGGTAGATGCGAACGTATTGATTTTTGAACGGATACGAGAAGAGCTTAAAAATGGCTCAATTCAAGCCGCGATACACTCCGGTTACGAAAAAGCCTTTATTACCATTGCGGATGCCAACATTACCACCTTGTTGGCGGCGATTGTATTATTTAGTTTTGGTACCGGACCGATCAAAGGTTTTGCGATTACGCTAACGATCGGCATCATAACCTCAATGTTTACGGCCATCTTAGGAACACGTGCGATTGTAAATTGGATTTACGGTAACAAACGTGTTTCGAAACTGTCTATTTAGGAGGTCAACATGACACAAGAACAAACAAAGACCCAGACTTCCGTTGATCTAGGCAAAATCAACTTTATGAAAGTTCGTACACCAGCGATGATTTTATCTTTGGTGTTGTTAGTTGCTTCACTCGCTGGGTTATGGGTGAAAGGTCTCAACCTAGGGGTAGACTTTACCGGTGGAACCATTATTGAGTTGTCTTATCCAAATGGTGCCGAGTTGAATATTTTGCGAGACCAGCTGGTTGAAGCCGGTTACGAACAAGCTCAAGTGCAACATTTTGGCTCATCACGTGAAGTGTTGATTCGTATTGCACCGCGTGAAGATATGGCTTCAGCGACTTTAAGTAACGAAGTGATGGCGAGCTTAAGAGCCGCGAGTGATGAAACGATTGAATTACGTCGAGTCGAATTTGTCGGCCCACAAGTTGGCGAAGAGCTGACTTCGGATGGCGCGCTGGCGGTTTTGTATGCCTTAATTGGTATTTTAATTTACGTGGCGTTGCGTTTTGAGTTCCGTTTTTCATTAGGCGCGATAGCCGCCTTAGTGCATGACGTGGTGATTACGGTAGGCGTGTTTGCCTGGACGCAAATTCAATTTGACTTGACCGTATTAGCCGCCTTACTGGCGATTATTGGTTACTCACTGAACGATACTATCGTGGTGTTTGACCGTGTACGCGAAAACTTTCGTATGATTCGTGAAGGGTCGCCATCCGAAGTTACAAATAAAGCTCTAAACGACATGCTGTCGCGTACCTTGATGACCTCCTTAACAACCTTAATGGTACTAGTGGCGCTGTTTTTCTTAGGTGGAGAAATTATTCATGGATTTGCCACTGCGTTAATCATTGGTGTCGTGGTGGGGACATACTCATCGGTTTATGTAGCGAGCAATGTCGCTTTAATGTTAGGCGTTTCAAAGCAAGACTTGATGCCACCGGTTAAAGCGGATGATGATTCCGACGAAAAAGAAGATGAATTGCAGCGCGCATTTTTAGAAGCCGAAGCCAAGCGTAAGTTGCAAGACTAAATGAGTATTAAGTGAGTAAAGAGATTCGATGTCGTTAATTTTAGAAAAAACCAAACGCCGCACCTTTGCGATTATTTCGCATCCCGACGCCGGTAAAACTACCGTTACTGAAAAGTTATTGCTTTATGGTGGTGCCATTCAGATGGCGGGCGCGGTTAAAAGTCGAAAAACAGACCGAGGCGCGACGTCCGACTGGATGAAAATGGAGCAGGAGCGTGGTATTTCGGTGGCCTCATCGGTGATGCAGTTCCCTTATATAGATGTGATGATGAACCTGCTCGACACACCGGGTCACGAGGATTTTTCGGAAGACACCTATCGTGTATTAACGGCGGTGGATTCCGCCTTAATGGTAATCGACGTCGCGAAAGGGGTGGAAGATCGTACTATTAAATTGATGGAAGTTTGCCGTTTGCGTGATACGCCGATTTTGACCTTTATTAACAAGATGGACCGTGAAGGTAAAGAACCGATTGAGTTGTTGGATGAAGTCGAAGACATTCTCAAAATCCAATGCGCCCCTATGACCTGGCCGATTGGTATGGGTAAACGTTTTAAGGGTATTTATCATCTTTATAATGATACGGTGCGCCTGTTTGCCCAAGCGGATGGTCAGCGTGCTGGAGCGGGTGAGTTGTTGGAAGGCTTGGATAATCCGCGTTTAGATGAAGTCCTGGGCAGTCAAGCACAAGAGTTGCGTGATGAAATTGAATTGGTGCGTGGTGCAAGTCATGAATTTGATTTGGACGCTTTTTTAAGCGGAAAACTCACGCCGGTATTTTTTGGTTCAGCGGTTAATAACTTTGGTTTACAAGAATTGCTTGATGGGTTTGCCATGTATGCACCACCGCCAAAAGGTCGCGAAACCGAAACGCGTTTTGTGGATGCGGCTGAAGAAAAAATGACTGGTTTTGTGTTTAAAATTCAAGCCAATATGGACCCGGCTCACCGCGACCGGGTTGCGTTTATGCGGATTGTCTCAGGCAAGTATGAGGCCGGTAAAAAGCTCAAACATGTGCGCATCGGCAAAGACGTCAAAATCTCTAAAGCCATTACTTTTTTAGCTAATAAGCGTGAGCAAGCTGAAGTCGCTTATCCAGGCGATATTATTGGTTTGCACAACCACGGAACAATCAAAATTGGTGATACCTTTACCGAGGGTGAAGACCTTAAATTTACCGGAATCCCAAACTTTGCGCCGGAGTTATTCCGTCGTGCACAGTTGAAAGATCCGATGAAAATGAAAGCCTTGCAAAAAGGGTTAACACAGCTTTCAGAAGAGGGCGCGACCCAACTTTACCGACCTATCAACAACAATGACCTAATTTTAGGCGCAGTTGGGGTGTTGCAGTTTGAAGTGGTAGCGCAACGTCTAGCCGATGAATACAAAGTGGCCTGTCAGTTTGAACCGGTAAGTGTTGCAACGGCTCGCTGGGTGCTGGGTGATAAGGCCGAAATTTCAAAGTTTCTCGATAAAGTCACCGATAACGTAGCGTATGATGCTGCAGACCAACTGGTTTACATTGCGCCCACAAGAGTGAATTTACAATTAACCGAAGAACGTTGGCCGAATTTAAAGTTCACGGCAACCCGTGAACATTAGATAAGATTAAAACTCAGTTATCGGCTAAGCGTAGCTAACGACAAAGCCACCAGGTCTGGTGGCTTTGTCGTTTTTGAAGGCTTTATCTCAAGTCTTAGTTTTTGTAGATAAAAATTACGATTAAGGTGTTAGTAAATTCTAATGTGTTGTAATTTAGACGTTTTTTGGATTTATGTTTGGTAAGATTTACCTAATCACTACTTTTATGACAAGGGGATAGCTCATGTTTAAGCGTCCAAACCCTCTATTCTTGTTTATTTTGATCCTATTTTTTAGTCACCAGGCCTGGTCGTCGGTGGGTACGATTGTGCTGGCTACTGGCGAGGTTGAAATTCAACGTGCGGATCAGTTAATCGAAGCAAAAACCGGATCGTCTATTTTTGAGCAAGACAAAATTCTCACGCGCGACAACGCGCGTGCTCAGCTACGCTTTAGTGATAACACCGTGATTACGCTTGGACGTAACACCGAATTCGGTGTTGAGACGTTTTTAAATGAAGGCTCTAACCAAGCTGAAGCCAAATTCAATATCGCCAAAGGCACGTTTAAGGCGATCACTGGCCAAATCGGTAAAGCCGCCCCTGATAAATTTAAAGTCAAAACCCGTACCGCTACCATCGGGATTCGTGGCACGATCTTTAGCGGTCGCGTTACACCTGAGCGAGAAATGATTGCGACGCTTAGCGGCCTTATTTATGTTATTGAAGATCAAACCGGTTTGAGTGTTGAAGTACCAGCCGGTCAATTTACCAATATTATGCCAGGCCAACCGCCTGAGCCGCCTAAACCTTTGACGACTCAAGAGTTGCAACACATGAACGAAGAAGGTGAAAGTGGCCAAACAGAAGGCGGGTCTGGTGAAGGTTCAGAAAACCAAGCGGGTACAAATGACGAAACTCAAGAACTTGAAAATTCGGACGATTTAGCCGATCAAAACGACTCTATAAATAATGATCAACAGAATGTGGATACCCGTCTTGTCGATCAAGCATTGAATGCTCAAATTGAACAAGAAATCGATAGTCAGCTATCGTCAAGTTCGAGTTTGTCAGTAGTAGGGTGGAAGGTCCCATCTTATTTATCTGATTATTTTATACAGGATCCTTGTATCGATTGTCAGGGCGAGCCTGTCCAAGATGACCTCTACTTAGGTTATACGTTTGAAGTTTCACAAACTGATTTACTCGGAACCTTTGATGATAACGTGGGCTGGGGTACTTGGGAGCAGGATGGCATGTTTGGTTACTGGGTGGGTGGCACCGAAGCTAGCGCTGCAGCCGATCATATTGACTCTTTGATTCAGCAAGGGGGCTCATATTCTTATGCAGGCCACCTTTTAGGTGAGGTTCTCGTTAATGAATCGGTTGAAGACATTAGCGCTAGTAGCTTAGGCTTGGAGTTTAACTTTGCTACAGGTGCCATTAATGGGCATGTTTCGTTTAGTTCAGCGAGTACGGATTGGAATATGATGATTGATTCAGGTTATGTTGAATCTGGTGGATTTAGTGTGAGTACATCGGGTGATGTTAATCAAGAATCTGCGTTTGCTTACGGTTATATGGACGGCAAATTCTTTGGTAAAGAAGCTAATTCAGTAGGTGGGATTTTTAGTTTTGGAACTGAGGGGCAGTCGTTGGATTACTATGAAGCCAATGGTGTCTTTAAGGCGGTTAAGCCGTGATTAAGTTTTTCATTCAATCATTTGTGGTTTTAAATCTTTGCGGCTTTCCGTTATATGTCTCTAGTAGCGAACAAGATACTAATTCGCAAACTCAAGCTGCCTTAAAAACCGATTTTGAAACAGCAAAGTCCTTGTTCGATCATGGGCAGTTTAATCAAGCTTATGTGGCATTTGAGGGCTTATTAAATCGAGCACCATCCAATGCTTTGGTTAATTTTTATTTTGCGATGAGCGCGGCCGCTTTAAAGCGAACAGATCAAGCCATTGCCGCATTTGATCGGGTGTTAATGCTGAACCCGCAAAGTGTGCGCACGCGTTTAGAGTTGGCGAAACTTTATTTTGAAATGGGTGAGTATGCATTGGCACATGCCGAGTTGGATAGGGCGTTGAGCACCAACTTACCAGATAAGGTACGTCAAAATGTGATCGATTTTAAAGCGCGTATTGATAAGCAACAATCCAAACATTCTCATGCTACCACACTGGTTTTTACCTTAGGTTATGATTCTAATGTGAACAACGATATTGGTGCAGGTAATAACTTTGCATTGGACGGTTTTGGTGGCTTAGAACTGTCGGGCAATGCCGAAGCCGAAGATTATGGGTTTGGTCAAACGCTGGTTTACAATCACGGCTATGATTTAGGCGAGCGTGGAGCTTGGACGCTTAATAGTCAGTTTGTCGGGTTTAATCGCCTTAATAAGGATTATTCACAAAATAATGTGACATATTTTGGTGCTCTGACGGCTCCCAGTTATCAACATGATATTTATAAAGTAGCGTTTCCACTTGAGGTGGATCGAGTGTTTGTGGATGGCGAAGACTATCTTTCTAATGCTTCGTTAGGGGCGAGTTTAGAGCAACTCCTGTCCGCCAATCAAACCTTAGCGGCGGCTTATAAATTACGTTCGATGCAGTATGATGGCGACAATGCAGTTCGAGATGCTTGGTCGAATATCTATTCAATGAGTTATCGACATGCGATTGGTGAAAAGCCGTTGGTGTTAGCCGCAAATTTTAGCTATGAAAATCGTCAACAAGCAAAAAATGCGGCTTCGGATCCGGCTTCTTTAACCGAAAAAATATTCAAGTTAAACGTCAACAAAGTATTAAGCGCACGCTGGCGTTTAATGGCTGGAGCTTCGTTTACCAATACTGACTATCAACAAGAAACTGCCTTGTTTGCAAATAAACGCTCTGACCGAATTACCCGTTTTGACTTGGGCGGCCAGTATCAGCTTAACCGTGTTTCTCTGGTGAGTGCGAATCTAAGTCAGGCTTTCCACAAATCAAACCAAGGCCCTTACGAGTTTAATAAAACCCAGGCCAATCTAAATTACATTTACCGGTTTTAGATATGACCAGGGTCATTATCCAAGTTGTTTTGACCTTGAGTGTGTTACTGGCGAGTTTATACATCACGCTTTATGCTCCTCACCTGCAAGAACCCTTCGAATTAAAAATCAAAGATCAAATGATGATCTGGCGTGGCGAATTGCCAGCTGATCCGGCGATTGTGATTATTGATATTGATGAACAGAGCTTAAAAGAAATCGGTCAATGGCCTTGGCCACGCGACCAGGTTTCGGCTTTGTTGAAAGGTTTAGCGGATTTGGATGTTGGTATGATTGGGCTGGACGTGGTGTTTGCCGAAGCCGATAACAGTTCGCCCAAACGTGTGTTCGAACGTTTGGGGATGCAAGCGGAAAACTTGCCAGACTTCGATGCTATGTTGGCGCAGGCCGTAGCCGAAACGCCTACTATTTTAGGTTATGTGTTTATCCAAAATCCTGATCCCGTTGCTCCAGGCGACGCGCCACGTTCTCAAGCCATCATTGTCGAGCGCGACAAGCCTGATGCGTCCTATTTGTTTAAACCCTATCGTACGGTTTTGAATATTCCGGAAGTTCAAAATAGCGCTTATTCAAGCGGTTATTTCAATACGATTCCGGATACCGATGGGGTGGTGCGCAGTGTGCCCTTAGTGATGGAATATGACGGCATGCTGTTTCCGGCTTTGAGCCTGGAGATGATGCGCATTATTTTGGGTGAGAATCGCTTAACTATTCAGTATGAAAATAATGGAGTCGAGTCGGTTTATATTGGCGATTTACGAATCCCCACCGATACGCATGGCCGCTTATTGTTAAGTTTCCGCGGCGAGTCATATCGTTATGAGTATATTTCGGCGACGGACATTATTCATGGTCGTATTCCGGCCGAACAAGTGGCTGGCAAAATCGCTTTGGTAGGTACGTCGGCGGCGGGTTTGTTAGATTTGCGTGCGACGCCATTTGATAACGTCTATCCGGGCGTCGAGGTGCATGCGACCGCGCTCGACAATATATTAAATCAGGAATTTATTGCCAAGCCCATGTGGGTGTTGGGGGCGGATTTTCTGAGCATCGTATTTTTGAGCTTGGTGGTCGGTGCGATGCTGATTTGGCTGGGCTCGGTTGCCGGTTTTCTAGTCGGCGCTAGTTTGTTCTTTGGTATTGGTTTTGGGCATTACTATGCGTTTACCCAGCAGGGTTTATTGCTAAACACCGTCATGCCGATGTTTGTGTTGGTTGGTTTATTCCTACTGGGCATCGTGGTGAATTACTTTTATGAATCCCAACAAAAAGCCCGCATTAAAAACCGATTCGCCCAAAAAGTTTCGGCGGCGGTGGTGGAAGAGCTCATCAATCATCCCGATAATTTGGTTTTGGAAGGTCGCGAGCAAGAAGTCACGATTTTCTTTAGCGATATACGCGGGTTTACCCACTTGTCGGAAAATATGGGGTCGGCGCAGGCGTTAATTAAATTGCTTAATCGGTATATGACGCCGATGGTGGAGGTGATTACACGCTATCAGGGCACGGTGGATAAATTTATTGGTGACGCGATTATGGCCTATTGGAACGCGCCCTTGCCGATAGAGCAACATGCTGATCAAGCCCTAAAAGCCGCGATCGAACAAATTTTTGCTTTGGATGCCTTAAATCAGCAGCTAACCCAAGAGGGCTTACCCAACCTGAAAATTGGCATAGGCTTAAACACTGGCTTGTCAGTGGTGGGTGAAATGGGTTCAATAGGCCGATCTGATTATACGGTGATCGGCGATCCCGTAAACTTAGCCTCACGAGCTGAGGGATTAAGTAAACCCTATGGCGCGCAAATCGTACTGACTGAGTTTACACTCGCGGCATTACAAGATCCGCAACAATATAAAATTCGATTTTTAGATAAAGTTAGAGTGAAAGGCAAAACGCAACCGGTTTCGGTGTATGAGTGTTTGGGCGATAAGCACCAGGCCTGGTATGATTATCAAGAACCCGAGGCGCAACGTTATAATCAAGCACAAGACGCTTACCACCAGGCCTGCTTTGATGAGGCTTTAAGGTTATTTGAAGCCTTGCAAAATGATTACCCGCAAACGCTTTATGCGATGTACGTTGAACGGTGTCAGCATTATATTGAGAATACGCCGTCTGATTTTGACGGCGTATTCACCTTGAGCAATAAGTAATTAAGAGGCTTGAACTATATGCATAGCATTCGTTTTTTAGGCGCACACGGCAGTCGGACAGCGTCTTCTCAGCCCACCTGCATTCAAGTGTCGGATACGACCCTGATAGACGCGGGTAATATCTTGAATGGTTTGGGCGATGAGGCTCGGTTAGTGGAGCGCATTTTCTTAACTCATGCGCATCTAGACCATATTTTAGATTTAGGTTTTTGGCTAGATCATTATTTTGCAATCCGTCAAAAATCACTGCAAGTGTTCGCACTACCCGAAACCTTAGCGGCGCTTAAACAGCATGTGTTTAATGGTGTAATTTGGCCGGATTTTTCAAATATTCGATTAATCGAATCGGATGCGTTTGCGCTTGAGTTTGTGCCGATCGAGCTTAATAAACGCTATGAAATAGAACCAGGCCTGGTGCTGACGCCGATCAATGCCCATCACACGCAAGGTAGTTGCGGTTATGTGATCGAGCATGCCGATCAAGCTTTGGTCTTTGGCGGCGATGGCTATTGTAACCCCGATATTTGGCCGCTGATTAATGCCAATCCAGCGATAAGATCGGTGGTGTTGGATGTCTCGTTTCCAAATCGTTTATCACAGCTTGCGAATGCCAGTCAGCACTTAACCCCTAAGTTGCTTGCGCAAGAGTTGTTAAACTTGAAACGGCATGATGTTCAAATCTATGTTTTTCATTTAAAACCCGCTTATCTAGATGAGATTCATTCGGAACTTAACGCCATTGGATTATCCAGCCAAAATATCCTAAACGAAGGCGACCAGATTCAACTCGATACTGGGGCGATAGTCAAACACTATGAGCCAGTTAATCAGGCCGAGCAAGTTGAAAAGCTGAATCGAATTGGGGTCGCATTATCGGCTGAAAAAAATATCAATCACCTGTTAGAAATGATTGTCAGCGAAGCCAAAAACCTGACGGGTGCGGATGGTGGAACCCTGTATTTATTAAAAAATCATCAGCTGCATTTTACGGTCGCGCAAACGGACTCGCTAGGAATAAAAATGGGAGGCACTGGCGATCCAATAAGCTGGCCGCCGTTGCCTTTGGTTTTAGACGATGGGCGCGAAAATAAAAAAATGGTAGCGGCTACTTGTGCGCTTGAAGATCGAGTCATTAATATCGAAGACGTGTATCAGGCCGAAGGTTTTTCGTTTGATGGTACCAAAAAGTTTGATCAGGGCACCGGTTACCGCTCTCAGTCCATGCTAGTGATTCCGTTGCGCAATTTTGAGCAAAAAGTCATTGGCGTTTTGCAGTTGTTAAACAAGCAGGATGTCGATCTAACAACGGTTAGTTTTTCTGAACAAGACGAAGCGGTGACCTTGTCATTAGCGTCCCAAGCCGCGGTGGCCTTAACCAATGCACAATTAATTGATGACTTGGAAAACTTGCTCGAATCTTTCTTAAACAGCATTATTTATACGATGGGGCGCAAGTCACCTTATACGGCGGGTCATATCACCCGTATGGTGGCGTTGAGCGAATTATTGGCAGATGCGATTCATCATGACCAGCACACTTATGCGACTAAAGCTTATACCGGTGAACAAACCAAACAAATCAAGTTAGCCGCCCTGATGCACGATATTGGCAAACTGGCTACGCCTGAAACGGTGATGGATAAAGCGACCAAGTTGGATGGGCATTTTGATCGGATTGAGTTGGTGGAACAGCGGGCTTTGCATATTCGAGCCGAAATGGAAAAAAATGCGCTGCGGATGCAGCTCAATTATCCAGTGCGTCAGGCCGAGATTGAAACCGAACTTTTGAGCCATTTAAATCAATTGGAACAAGGTTTAGCACTTGTAAGAAAAAGTAATATGGGCGGTGAGTTTTTGCCAGATGAGCAAGCTGCAGCGATTCAAAAATTGGCGGACGAACCTTTTCAAATTGGTGGTCAAAGTCTGGCGCTGATTACACCTGAAGAAGCTTATTGTTTAGTGGTGCAAAAAGGCACCTTAACCAACGAAGAACGTTTGATTATCAATGAACATGCCGAAATTGGCTTAGAAGTTTTGAAGCAGTTGCCTTTCCCTGAAAAGTATAAAGATATCCCGCATATTGCTGGGGCGCACCACGAAAAAATAAATGGTAAAGGCTATCCACTGGGCTTAAGAGGTGGTGAGATTTCATTTGAAGCCCGTATTTTAGCGGTGGCGGATGTGTTTGAAGCCCTGACGGCACATGACCGACCTTACAAAAAAGCTAACCCCTTATCGGTGGCGATGAAGATTTTATATTTCATGGCCAAAGATGATGACTTGGATCGAGGGTTGGTGAAGTTTTTCTATCAGTCGGGGCTTTACTTGGAATACGCACAGCGTCATCTACCCGCGGAACTAATAGATGAGGTAAAAGTCGATTTTTCCGATTTATAGAAAGTTAAACTTTAGGCTTGTTTTTTAATCCAAACCACCAGGCCTGGTGGTTTGGATTAAATCGGTGTTAAAGCCAACGCGAGGATAGGATTATCATAGCCGTCGCTGGTTTTGTACTCACGATAGCCCTGTGTCATTTGATAACCTACTACATAGTTTTTCCCGTTAATTTTCCAGCCAAGCGTACCAGTTTTTCCGGCTTCAAATGCCAACAATTCGTTTGGTAAATCCATGACCAGGCCTGGTGCAAAGTCTGGGTGACTACAGGCGATCAAAATACCGTTAAGTTGCACAAACATGCTAAACGAGGCTTGTTGTATTTCTTTAATTTGGTATTTGGGTTCGGTATCTTTTAGCATGGCTTCAAATTGAGGTTCACTGTCAAATACCAAAGCAATGCCGCCGACGTTTTTTTGTATATTGTGCCAATCTTTAACTGCAGCATGGTAAATATAAGTGGGGCGGTTATTGTAGAGTTTGGTTTGCTCAAACTCCGACACCGTATAGCTTTGCGTGCTATTTAATAACAAACAGGCCTGGCTGTCGCGAACCTGACCTAGCGAATGACCGACCAGTTCAGACTGTGCCGGATCGGAAATTGCTAAAACCATGCCCTTACGGTCATATAGGATGATATTGGTATAGACGGTATACAGGGAGTTGATGTACTTTAATATGCGGTGGAGTTCAGCTTCTTGTTCACCGTTTAAGGCTTCCCCTTGATCGTGCAAAGAAAGCATTTGGCGAAAGGTGGAGTTAAGTGCCCACCAACGACAGTCGTTAGCACGTTCATATAGGTTTCGATCCATAATTTCAGCGGCTAGCGTGCCACTAAAGCGAACTTTGTCTTGTATGGTATCAATGAGGACGTCATGGATATGATGAATGAAATCATGAAAAATCTCGGCAATATTCCGGCTGATATCCTGAAAGCTATCTAGGATGGGCAAAAAGGATTGTACATCCTTTTTTAGCGAGGTAATTTTTCCATTCAAAATCACGATCAACAATAAGGTGCTGACTTTAAGATTGGTCTGCTCTAGATCTTTTAAATACACTGGGGATTCGGGCGAGATTTTTAAGCCAATTGATTGGCTATTAGTTTTTTCAGCAAATGCGATCTGGTTGTCCACTCGGATTTGGCTAAACCAAGGTAACCCCATAAAGCCTTCATAGCCTTTCGCTTGCGCATAAAACTGCAATTGGTTGTCCTGGCTAATAGGTTTTTCGCTTAAGATGGGCGGGCTAGTTTTTTGGCCGACTGGGTGAGTTTTAGGGCAATCAGAGGCCAGTACTTCACCGTGTTCATCTTTCAACAGAATTTCGTAAGCCGCATCTTGACTATTTAATATGTCAAAAATTAAGTCCATTTCTTGGGTAAAGCGAAAACTTAAACAAAGCACGCCAATGGTTTTGGTTTCGCGACCGTGCTGTTTTTGAATGCGTTTTGCATAAATTAGACTTTTGCCGTGTTGCGGGAAAATATCGCTATGGCGATAGATCTCAATATAATCTTCTTTGCCAATTAAGGCCTCTTGAATTAATGGATCTTGACTATGTTGTGCTTGATTGTTTGGGTTAAGCTTGGCTGCCACATCGCCATTAGGTTTCAGTAACACTATGTCATCGTATACGCTGTATTTGGCAACATATTCTTCGAGTCGATTTTGAATAAAGTTCTGTTGACTGGCATCGGGTTGAGATTCGGCCATAAAGTTGACCAAATCATCATCGGTCGCTAAAAAGCCGACATCGGCGGTGCGCTCAAATAGGTTTCGATTGATCATATCAATGGTGGCTTGGGCTTTGAGCATCACCTCGCTGTTTGCTTGATTTAGGTAACGAGTAATCAAGGCTTCAATCATCATATCGCGTAACTGTTGAAATTCTTTTTGGGTTTCAACAATTGACACCAATAGCTGAGGGTCCATTTTTTCATTGTTAATTTTGCCGACCATCGCGACGGTCGTCCACCAAAGATCTTGTTCTTCGAGTTGGCTTAAGTAGCGTTTTACTTCAGGCAAGTACTGGGTGTAGAGTTTTAGTTCTTTAATATTTTGTTGCATAGCAGAATCTCATCGTCGTATTTTTTTATTTTGTCACCGGTTTGGTCGGCAACGATTTTGGTTTTATTCACTTAAGTAATGTGCGTTGATATCAACGCATAATACGTTTTTCTCTTCGGAAAAGGGTCGACACAGAGCTTTTGACAAGGTGATATTTAAATTGGCATTAGGTAGCCCAATGTAGGGCGAAGAGAGCTGTACTTGATCGGGCTGGTCCATCGCATTGCGAAAGTAAGCGCGCCTCGCCCAAAGTGCCCCATCGCTACGTGTTAAAGGTGCGTAACGCATGGAGGTGTCTTGGATCACATGTTCAGAGATCAGGCTTTCAACGATTTGAACGCCTTCACTGTTGAGCAAGTAAACCCGCTCAACAGCGGTATGCTGGAGTATTTCGGCCGTCGCGGTTTGAAAATCAATGCCTTGAGAAACAGCAATTGAAGTTTCAAGTAACATGTTTTTTAGCGAGACCTTCTTTTGGGTGTGCAGTCGTTGGCGCTCGCCCAAACTGTACAAACTATGGTGGTGTAGCATTTGTAGCTCATTCAACAACCAGGCCTGGTCGTGATGCCCGAGTGGGGAGGGTTTTGCAAATAGATAACCCTGCGCTAAATCCGCATCCGAATCGAGTGCTAACAAAGCATCGTCTTGGGTTTCAACGCCTTCGATTATAATCAGTGCGCCCGTTTCGCGCAGCAATGCAACACAACGTGCCAGCCAGCGTTGGCGTCCTGGGTTATTACGCGCATTGACTAACATTGAACGATCCAGTTTGACAATATTAGGCTTAAGCTCCCACATGCGGTCAAAGTTGGAGTGGCCCGTGCCAAAATCATCAATCGCAATTAAAAAACCGGCATTTCGATAGTAATGCACAAATTCTTTGAGTTGTTCACCATCTTTGGCCGCATCTTCGAGTATTTCCAATACGATATTTTGGGGTTGCAAACCTTGCCTGGCCAAACGATTCGTGATGAGTTCGGCGCGCTGATTTTGTGGGTTAATTGTATCGCTACTTAGATTTAAGAATAACCACTGGTCTTGGCGTTGAATCGGTGCGAAGTGTTTGAGGTGGTTGGCTAAGCACAAGCGGTCGAATTGCTCAGCTCGTCCTTGTTGGCGCGCGTGCTCAAACGCTTCTAACGGCGGGCAAAACTCGCCATTGGATCGTTTGGCGCGCAACAAAGCCTCATAGCCAACAACGCGTCGGTGTGCCAAGCTAATAATGGGTTGATAATGAGTTGAAATAGACATTAAAGTTAAAATTCTGCTTATTAATAATTTTTATACATAAGCATGCTGCGTGGTAACTTTAAAAAAATATCGCTATATCAGGTGGTTAACTAATGATTGGCCGTTTATTAAAGGCGCTGATGAGGCGGGATATACGTTAATGGTTCAAAAGTGGTGCAGTGTGCACCACTTTTTTAGGATTAAGCTAGACCTTTTGTTTCTAGGTATTTTTCAACATCCAGAGCCGCCATACAGCCTGCTCCAGCTGAGGTGATCGCTTGCTTATAAACTTGATCCATTACATCTCCAGCGGCAAATACGCCCTCAATGCTGGTGGCGGTCGCGTTGCCTTGTAAGCCGCTTTGAACTTTGATGTAGCCATTTACCATATCCAGCTGGCCATCAAATAAGGAGGTGTTGGGTGTGTGACCAATCGCGATAAAGACACCTGCTAAATCAACGTCTTTGGTTTCATTTGTTTGGTTGTTTTTAATACGTATGCCGGTTACGCCGGTTTTATCGCCCAATACTTCTTCTAATGCGCTGTTAAACTCAATTTTTACGTTAGCGTCTTTGGCTTTTTTCAGTAGTTTGTCAGATAAGATTTTCTCACTGCTAAATTTATCACGACGATGTACCACGGTCACTTCGGCGGCAATGTTGGACAAATATAAGGCTTCTTCAACCGCCGTGTTGCCACCACCTATAACCGCGACCTTTTGGTTGCGATAGAAAAAACCGTCACAGGTTGCACAAGCCGATACGCCTTTGCCTTTAAATGCTTCTTCTGAATCTAAACCTAAATACTTAGCCGAAGCACCGGTGGCGATAATTAGTGCATCACACGTATAAGTGCCGCTGTCGCCGCTTAAAGTAAAAGGACGTTTTTGTAAGTCAGCTTGGTTGATGTGGTCAAAGATAATTTCGGTACCAAAACGCTCAGCGTGCTTTTGCATTCGGACCATTAAGTCCGGCCCAGTTAAGCCTTCCACATCGCCCGGCCAGTTATCGACTTCGGTGGTGGTAGTAAGTTGACCACCTTGTTGCATGCCGGTGATAATGACGGGGTCTAAGTTAGCTCGCGCCGCATAAACGGCTGCGCTGTAACCGGCTGGGCCTGATCCTAATATAAGCAGTTTGCAATGTTTGGTTTCCATAATCTGAGTCCTTTTCGGTGAATAAATTGGCTCACTTGCACCAGAGTGCGGCCTAGTCAATATGATGCCCATGGTTTTAGATGGAGTGTGTCTACCATATGACGGCTTGTGTGTTAAAATTCTAGCAGTTTTTACGAATGAAAGATAATCAACTTGGCGTCAAGTGAGCTTGGCAAAAGTGCTTGCTTGTCTTGTCTTATAAATAGGTATGGTTTTGAATTTGATTAAATCAGCGGATAAGGATAACAGCCTCGACGATGCGGATGTGACGAAACCATCTTCGCGTTGGACATGGCTGTTAAAAGATTTGGTATTGCTAAGTTGTATAGGCTTGGCGTTTTTCTTGTTTATTATTCTTTATAGCTATCATCCAGATGATCCGGGCTTTCAAATGGCACGCTCGGTTGAGGCTTTCAATAATTACGGCGGCGCGAGTGGCGCGTGGCTGTCTTCATTAATTTTGTATTTGTTTGGGGTATTCGGTTTTGCTTGGCCATTTGGTATTTTGCTAGCCGGTTGGGTGACCTTAAAAATTCGCTCATCTACTGAGTTTGACTGGGCGCGTTTTGGGCTAAGCATGTTCGGCTTATTAATATTGGTGTTCTCTGGCGCGTCGATGGCTAGCCTATATTTGCACCCGGATAGTTGGGTTGTGAGTCTGCCGTATTATTCGGGCGGTGTACTGGGTTATGAGTTAAGTTTGTGGTTGGTTGAGGGGATCGATTTATTAGCCACCACTTTGTTCTTTTTGGTGATGTTCGCATTGGGCTTTAGCATGCTTATCGGCCAATCGTGGCTAACCATTTGTGATGTAACTGGGCGCCAGGCCTGGCGCTTGATTAGCTTTATCCATAAAAATGCCAAGAAACATGTGGTGCATTCAGAACAGTTTAAAAACGTATTAAGTCGAATAGATTTGAAAAAAGAAACTCAAAGTCTGCCGAACTCACAAACGGTGAGACCCGTGGTTGAGCAGAGAGCTGATATGAGTGCGCGCATTGAAGAAAAACGTGCCAAATTATTTGATTCGTTTAGTAAGCCGGCTCAAGCGAAAATGCCGGTTGAAGCTTCCCCTAGCCAAATTGAACAGACCCAACAGGCTACCGCAGGGGGGGCAGCAACGAACGTTCAGGTTCATGCGCCTTACAAATCAGACTCGTCTTCTTATGTACCTGAGGCGCAGCATGCCGAAT
Source organism: Thiomicrospira pelophila DSM 1534 (assembly GCF_000711195.1). NCBI lineage: Bacteria > Pseudomonadati > Pseudomonadota > Gammaproteobacteria > Thiotrichales > Piscirickettsiaceae > Thiomicrospira > Thiomicrospira pelophila. The sequence continues at coordinate 756,014 of NZ_JOMR01000001.1, forward strand.
TGCCAAGTTTGGATTTATTAGATCCAGCACCGGTTTATGAAGACAGCTTTTCTGAAGACGACTTGAAAGAAATGTCGGGCTTATTGGAAACGCGTTTGCAAGAATTTGGTGTCACGGCAACGGTCGAAGCGGTGTTGCCGGGGCCCGTCGTCACGCGTTTTGAAATTATGCCAGCCGCGGGTGTGAAGGTCAGTCAGATTTCGAACCTGGCAAAAGATTTAGCGCGTGCATTGGCAGTTAAGTCAGTGCGTGTGGTGGATATTATTCCGGGCAAACCCTTTGTGGGGATTGAGATTCCGAACGAGAAACGTGAAATTGTCGGCTTCCGCGACATTTTATCGTCAGAGGTTTTCCAAAAGAGTAAATCGCCTTTGACGATGGGGTTGGGTAAAGATATTGCCGGTAATCCTGTGATTGCTGACTTAGCTAAAATGCCGCATTTATTAGTTGCGGGTACCACCGGTTCGGGTAAATCGGTGGGTGTGAATAGCATGATTTTAAGCTTGCTTTATAAAAGCCGAGCCGATGAAGTGCGCTTAATTATGGTGGACCCGAAGATGTTGGAATTGTCGGTTTACGAAGACATTCCGCACTTGTTAACGCCGGTTGTTACCGATATGAGTGATGCAGCCAATGCGTTGCGTTGGTGCGTGTTTGAAATGGATCGGCGTTATCAACTAATGGCCAAATTGGGCGTTAGAAATGTGGCTGGTTTTAATGAAAAAGTTCAAGCGGCGATTGATGCGGGTGAACCCATTATTGATCCGCTTTATCAGCAAGCCGTCACCAAGGGAATGGAGCTGTCGGACGCACCGCCTACCTTAACGCCTTTGCCTTATATTGTGGTGGTGATAGACGAATTTGCTGACATGATCATGGTGGTGGGTAAAAAGGTGGAGGAGCTGATCGCGCGACTCGCACAAAAAGCGCGTGCTTCGGGGATTCATTTAATTTTGGCGACCCAGCGTCCGTCCGTAAACGTAATCACAGGTTTGATTAAAGCTAACATTCCGACGCGTATGTCATTCCAAGTGTCATCTAAAATTGATTCACGTACTATTTTGGATCAAATGGGGGCGGAGCAGTTGTTGGGGATGGGCGATATGTTGTATTTGCCGCCCGGCACCGCCGCGCCTGATCGAGTCCATGGTGCGTTTGTCTCTGACGATGAAGTTCACCGCGTGGTGGATTTTATTAAACAGCAGGGCGCACCACAATACTTAGAGGCGATCACGCGAGACCCTGATTCAATGAATGCTGAATCGGGTAGTAACGCGGCCGATCCGAGTGATGCCGAGCAAGATGTGATTTATGATGAAGCGGTTGAGTTTGTTGTGCAAGCTGGGCGCGTGTCGATATCATCTGTTCAGCGTCGCTTTAAAATTGGTTATAACCGCGCGGCTAGAATCGTCGAGGCAATGGAAGCCGCCGGCGTGGTATCGACTATGCAGGCGAACGGCAACCGCGAAGTGCTGGTGCCCAAACACGATTAAACCGAATCAAGCCAAACAAGTAGGAAAACACATGCTAAAAAAATTATATCTAGTCGGCGGTTTGCTTGTCGCACTACCAGGCCTGGTGCTTGCCAATACGCAGCCGTTGCATAGCTTTATTGATCATCTAAAAAGCTATTCGGCGGAGTTTGTGCAGGAGCGTGAAGAAGACGCATTTTTCCGGGTTGAGCGTGCAAAAGGTACATTTGATTTAGATCGTCCAGGCAAAATGCGTTGGGATTATCACAGCCCGGAAGAGCAACATATTATTGTCGATGGTTCGCATTTGTGGGTTTATGATTTGGAATTAGACCAGGTTTCGGTGAGACCGATTGCAGACATTCAAGGGGATATTCCTTTGGCTTGGTTATTGTTTGATGAACCGGTTGAAAAAGCCTATCGAATTATCCCAGCAGGGAATCGCAATAATATGACCTGGTATAACTTGCAACCTCGTTCGGCTACCTATTTTCAAAGTATCGAAATTGGTCTACGTGATGGCGTGATGCAAGAAGTTTGGATGTATCAGAGTGCCGATAACATCACTAAAGTTAAGTTCAAAAATATTCGCCTGAACGAGGGTGTTTCACCGCGTGCGTTTCAATTTACGCCGCCCCAGGGCGCGGATGTTGTAGGGCGCATGTAAGGATTTATGATGGCTTATCAGCCCCTTTCAGATCGTTTACGTCCACAAACATTAGCCGACTTCGTCGGACAACGTCATTTATTAGGCGAAAACCGCGCCTTGTCACGCGTATTTGCTTCGCAACATTTGCATTCAATGATTTTTTGGGGGCCGCCCGGTACAGGTAAAACGACCTTGGCGCGCTTAATTGCTCAGCAATCGGATTTGCAATTTATTAGTTTGTCAGCCGTTTTGGATGGCGTAAAAGAAGTGCGTAAAGCGGTGGATCAGGCTCAGATACACCGCGAACAATTTCAACAGGGAACCCTATTATTTGTAGATGAAGTTCATCGTTTTAATAAATCGCAACAGGATGCGTTTTTGCCTTATGTCGAAGATGGCACATTTGTATTTATTGGCGCCACCACTGAAAATCCTTCGTTTGAATTGAATAATGCTTTGCTGTCGCGCGCGCGCGTTTATGTTTTACGCTCGTTGGATGAGGAAGATTTAAAATTAGTTTTGCAGCGTGCGCAAGCCTTGGTTTCTGAAGATTTAGGTGAGAACTTAATAATAGAAGCTGCCGCCGCCGAAATTTTAATTCAAGCCGCCGATGGTGATGCGCGTCGTTTACTCAACTTTGTCGAGCAGGCAACTGATTTTGCGGAGCCCAATATTGATGCGCAAACTCAATCACCAGGCCTGGTGCTGACGCCGCAAGCTTGCAAAGAAGTGGTCCAAGCCGGTATTCGGCGCTTTGATAAAGGCGGCGAAGCCTTCTATGATCAAATTTCGGCGTTGCATAAGTCGGTACGCGGTTCCGATCCTGACGCGGCTTTGTATTGGTTGGTTCGTATGCTCGATGGGGGCGTGGATGCCCGTTATTTAGCCAGACGTTTGGTACGTATGGCGAGCGAGGAAATTGGCAATGCCGACCCGCGCGCACTTGATGTCGCCATCAATGCCGCACAAGCTTATGAGCGCTTAGGCTCACCAGAAGGTGATTTAGCCCTAGCGCAAGCGGCGACTTATTTAGCGGTTGCTCCTAAATCGAATGCGGTTTATATGGCTTATAAAGCGGCTTTGAAAGATATTAAGAAACATGGTTCAGATGAGGTACCGTTACACCTGCGCAATGCGCCTACCAAACTAATGCAATCGATGGACTATGGGCAAGGTTATCGGTATGCCCACGATGAACCGGATGCTTATGCCGCGGGTGAATGTTATTTCCCTCATTCAATGGTGGAACGCGAATATTACCAGCCAGTCGAACGTGGTCTGGAAATAAAAATTGCCGCCAAAATGGCGCACTTAAAACAGCTAGATCAGCAGGCTGAAAATAAGCGGAGACAAGACTCATGACTTTTTGGTTGGCGATTGCATTGGGCGGGGCTTTGGGTGCTGTTAGTCGTTTTGCTTTATCACATCAAACCTATATATGGTTAGGGCGTGATTTTGCATGGGGGACTTTAGCCGTCAATCTTATCGGTTCATTTATGATAGGCCTGCTGACCATTTTACTAATCAACAAATTCGCAGTATCCGCTGAATGGCGTGCATTCTTAATTGTTGGTTTTTTAGGCTCTTTTACCACTTTTTCAACCTTTTCATTTGAGACCATGCAATATATTCAAGTCGGTGAGTTAAACAAAGCCATGTTGAATATTGCTTTGAGCGTAGCGGGGTGCTTGATCGCGGTTTGGATCGGTTTGGTCGCGGGTAAACAGTTTTTAGTTGAATAGATAGATTTAGAACTTTAGAGAAGAAATTATGTTAGATGCAAAATTATTAAGAACCGATTTGGACCGCGTGGTGGCGAAGTTAGCTACGCGAGGCTTTAACTTTGATGGCGCCAAATTTGAACAGCTTGAGCAGCAGCGTAAAGACCTGCAAGTGCAGACCGAGCAGTTGCAAGCGCAACGAAACCAAAGCGCTAAAGCGATTGGTAAGGCGAAAGCCCAAGGCGAAGATGTTCAGCCTTTGTTAGATGCGGTAGCGGATTTAGGTGCGCAGCTGGAAGAAGCCAAATCATCATTTGATCAAGTACAAAACGAGTTGGATGCGATGTTGGCCAGTTTGCCCAATTTACCACATGACTCTACTCCGATTGGTCAATCAGAAGATGATAATGTTGAAATCAAACGTTGGGGGTCGCCGCGTAAATTTGATTTTGATGTGAAAGATCATGTCGAATTATCGGAGCAGCGTGGTTGGTATGACAATGATGCAGCCACCAAGCTGACCTCGGCACGTTTTTCAGTTTTGAAAGGTCCTATGGCACGCTTACAGCGTGCGTTAACTCAATTTATGCTGGACACCCATGTCAACGAACATCATTATGAAGAAGTGTATGTTCCATATATTGTTAACCAAGACAGTCTTTATGGAACAGGCCAGCTTCCTAAATTTGCGGCGGATCTATACAAACTAGAAAAACACGATGAACACGATACCAGTGATCGCGATCTGTACTTGATCCCAACCGCAGAGGTGCCGATCACTAATCTAATGCGTGCTGAAATTGTGGATGCTTCGCAATTGCCGATTCGTTATGTGGCGCATACGCCTTGTTTCCGATCTGAAGCCGGCTCTTATGGCCGTGATGTAAAAGGGTTGATTCGTCAACACCAGTTTGAGAAGGTCGAAATGGTGCAATTTGTCCACCCAGATCAATCCTATGAAGCTTTAGATGCACTAACCCAGCATGCCGCTTCGATTCTTGAAAAGCTCGGTTTGCCTTATCGAATGATGTCGTTATGCACCAAGGATATGGGCTTTTCTGCGGCCAAAACCTTTGACCTAGAAGTCTGGTTGCCAGGTCAGCAGGCTTATCGTGAGATTTCATCTTGCTCAAACTTTGAAGACTTTCAAGCACGACGTATGATGGCGCGTTTTCGGTTAGGCCAAGATAAACCTCAGCTACTGCACACCTTAAATGGCTCTGGCCTAGCTGTAGGGCGAACCCTGGTTGCGATCCTTGAAAACTACCAAAATGCAGACGGTAGTATTACCGTACCGGATGTTCTCAAACCTTATATGGGTGGAGCGGATCAAATTTAAGCGAAATTTTGTAAAAAATGGCTGGAAGGCTTGCAAAGCCTGAGCAAATCTTTATAATACCGCTCCATCAACCCGGTGGAATGGCAGAGCGGTTGAATGCGGCAGTCTTGAAAACTGTTGTAGGTTTGTAGCCTACCCGGGGTTCGAATCCCTGTTCCACCGCCATATTGATAAAGCCCGACTTAGTTCGGGCTTTTTTATTGCCTAAATTCTGGAAAAAGCCGATTTATAGGCTTTTAGACCAAACCCTCCAACTCTCCTCTTGTAGCTCATTAACGCCCATATCATTCATTTGTGAGTACTAAATTTGTGACATTCTTGCGCTCATAATTTTTTTTATCTCACCTGTATTTTAATAAATATTAATATTAGTCTTGCCAAATTTAACTAAATAGTTAAACTATTTAGTTAAATTTAAGAGGTCATGAATTTTGAATAAAAATTACGGTAAAACGGCATTGAAAATCTTGGATTGCGCGACGGACATCTTCGCTGAGAAAGGGTTTGAAGGCACGATTATGGATGAGTTAGCCGAACATTGTGGCGTCAATAAGGCGAGTATCTACTATCACTTTAATGATAAGGCCAGCTTGTATGAGGTTTGCATGACTCGGCTTTTTAAAAAAGTGGTGGATCAAGTGATCTTGCAGGTCGCTCAGTGTGATGGGGTAGAGGAAAAACTAAAAACCTTTGTTTACGAGTTTGCCAAAGGGGCTTACAGCCATAAACAAATGCCGGCTACTTTAATGCGAGAAATCGCGGCGGCGGGTAAAAATATGCCGGTACCAGCACGCCAGCAAATGCAGCGTCTGCTTGCCACACTAAAAGAGATCTTAATTGAAGGTGAAAAGCAGGGCGTTTTCCGTAGCGTCGATCCATTAATGATCCATTTTATGATTATTGGCAGTTTGAGTTTTCACATTACGAGTGAGCCGATGCGCTTAGCCATTCAGACTGAATCCAAAACGGATCCGAGTTTGGATGAAGCCATTGGTCATGTTTCAGAATTGATTTATCACGCTTTATTAAGTAATTAGGGGATAAAAAATGAGAAACCTAATGTTAAAAATGGAGGCTCGCTTAGGTCGTTTGGGTGCTTTCATTGCTTATGCACCGAAACGATTTATCGCGTTTAGCTTGTTATTTGTATTGGCCTTAGCCGTCAACCTGCCAAAAACCACCGTAGATACGTCAACGGAAGGGTTTTTGCACGAAACTGACTCGGTTCGAGTGATTTATGACCAGTTTCGGGATGAGTTTGGGCGTGATGAAAAAATTGTAGTCGCGATTAAGTCTGAAGATGTTTTTCAGCTTGATAACTTAGAAAAACTGCGGGAGTTACACCAGCGTTTAGCTGATGAGGTGCCTTATTTATACGATATCAGCTCATTAATTAATGCACGTAATACCATTGGAGAAAATGACAGTCTGCTGGTGGATGATTTAATGGTGGACTGGCCACAATCTCAGCAACAGGCTGACCAAATAAAAGCACGTGCTTTAGCCAACCCCATGTATCGCAATATATTAATTAATGACGCGGCTGAGTTTACGGTTATTGTGTTGGAGTCAAATACCTATAGTAGTTTAGGTCAGAGCGAACTGACAAATGAAGCCGATATTTTGGCCGATGAATTATCAGGGTTTGACCAGGTTACTGAGACGGTCGAAAACACAAGTCGGGCGTTTATTACCGACAAAGAAAATAGTGAAATGGTTAAAAAAGTGGCCGAAGTTGTGGCGGACTTTAATCAACCCGGTTTTGAGATTTATGTCGCTGGTTCGCCTTCTGTTACGGCTTTTCTTAAAAGTTCTATTATGAGTGACATGCGCAAATTTATTGCCATGATTATTATTGCCATTGCGATTGTGCTGGCTTTGCTTTTTAGACGTGTTTCTGGCGTGTTGCTGCCTTTGCTTACGGTATTTTTAGCCGTTATCAGCACCATGGGGTTAATGGCTTTAACTGGCACGCCTGTAAAAGTAATGACGCAGGTTTTACCTTCCTTTTTATTGGCCGTCGGGGTAGGGGCCTCCATCCATGTATTAGCTATTTTTTATAAAAAGTTTGATCAAACCGGTGATAAAGCTCAGGCCTTAAGTTATACCCTTGAGCATTCCGGCGTGGCTATCATTATGACCTCTTTAACCACGGCGGCCGGTATGGCGTCTTTTGTACCTTCAAGTGTTGCACCTGTGTCCGATTTAGGTCTATTTGCTTTTGCAGGGGTCTTGATTGCGTTGGTGTTTACCTTGATTTTTTTACCGGCCATGTTGATGGTGCTGAAGATCAAACAAAAAACCTATCAGCGTAACGATGATCATCACGATACATTGGATAAATGGTTAAAAGGTGTCGCCGCCATTTCGCAAAACCATGCCAAAAAAATAGTCGCGTTTTCTATGGTGCTGATGTTGGGATCGATTGCGATTGCGACCCAAATTGGTTATTCACACAATCCGTTGGAATGGTTTCCAGAGGAACACCCAACACGGATCGCGACTGAAACCATAGATAAAGAAATGCGTGGCACGGTGTCGCTAGAGCTGGTGATTGATACCGGGCGTCCAAGTGGTTTGTACGATGTGAGTTTATTGCAGGCAATCGAGAAAACCACCGCTCAATTAGAAGCCATAGATCACCCCGAATATTTTGTGGGCAAAGCCGTCAGTGTGGTGGATGTGATTAAAGAAATTCATCAAGCACTCAACAATAATGATCCAAACTTTCACGCACTGCCTGGTAGCGCAGATTTAGTTGCACAAGAAATTTTACTATTTGAGAACTCAGGCTCGGATGATCTGCAAGATTTTGTTGATAGCCAGCTGTCTAAAGCGCGCATTACTGTTAAAGCGCCTTGGATTGATGCGTTTGAATACCATAAATTATTGCAAACCACCGCACAGTTGCTGGAGGAAAACTTTGATAGTTCGGTACACATTACGACCACAGGGATGATTAATTTGTTACTTGAAACTACCACCGCTGCGATTCAGAGTGCAGGGGTGAGTTATATGATTGCCTTTGGTGTTATCGGCTTAATGCTGGTTTTATTGTTATCAAGTTTCAAGCTTGGTTTATTGGCGATGATTCCGAATAGCTTGCCTGTACTGTTTGTACTTGGGGTTATGGTGGTGTTCGACTGGCCTTTGGATCTATTTACCATGCTAATCGGTGCCATCGTGTTAGGGATTGCGGTTGATGACATTGTGCACTTTATGCATAACTTCCGTCGTTATCACCTACAAGGTTATTCAACACGTGTTGCGGTTGAAATGACGTTAACCACTACCGGCCGCGCCATGATGATTACCACGGTGGTATTGGTGATTGGCTTTATGTTGTATATGTTCGCCAATATGAACAACTTGTTTCTATTTGGTTTATTGACGGCGGTTGCGTTCGCAATCGCTCTGCTGGCTGTTTTCTTCTTAGCTCCGGCTTTAATGGCGCTGGTTTATCCAGACCATCAAACCAAAAAATCGAATCTTGTTTCTAAAAAAATATCAAATTGAGGTGATAAAAATGAAATCTTTAAGTATCAAGTCATTTTGGAAAGGGATTTTAATAGCCAGCCTTACTAGCACAAGCGGTTTAGCTTTAGGGCAAGAAACGGATGCGCGAGAAGTTATTTGGCTAAGTGGAGCCGAGCGCGCGGCTTTAATGAGTGAAATGCGACTGTTTTTAAGCACCAGTCAGCAAATATTAGAGGCCACCCTTGCAGAAGATATGACAAAGGTGGAAACCTTAGCCAGACCGGTAGGCGTGAAGTTAATGAAAGATACGCCAGCGAGTTTAAAAGATAAGCTGCCGGCGGGGTTTACTCAGTTAGGCCCACAACCACAAGCGCATTTAGGGTTTGAGAATATTGCGGATGAAGCCTCGGGTTTGGGTGATCAAACCATCATTTTGCAACAACTGGCTGATTTGCAAAAAAGCTGTGTGGCTTGTCATGCGCAATACCAAATTAAAGTGAGGGATTAATAATGAGAAACTGGACTAAAACGATCGGGTTAAGTTTGTGCATGGGGATGTTTTTTACCCCCGGGTTGGCGCTGGCCTATACGGCAGATGAAGTGGCGCAAGCGGTTGATGCACGTGATGATGGCGACAATGGTAGCGCTGTGATTCAAATGACTTTGATTGATCGCCAAGGCAATAAACGTGTGCGAACTATGAATAAGTTCGAGAAGGACTTTGGTGAAGATACACATAGTGTGATCTTTTTCTCAGATCCAAGTGATGTTCGAAATACCGCGTTTTTAACTTTCGACTATGCGGATTCATCTAAGGATGATGATCAATGGCTATACTTGCCCGCTTTGCGTAATACTAAACGTATTGTCAGCAGTGATAAAAGTAGCAGTTTTATGGGGTCTGATTTTTCTTATGCGGATATGACCTCACGTGCGATAGAGGACTATAGTTATAAAATTGCAAAAGAAGATGAGGTGAATGGAAACGAAGTTTGGATTATGGAAGCGGTGCCTAAGACTGAAAAAGTTCGTCGTGAGACGGGGTACGACAAATCTTACATGTTTGTGCGCAAAGATAACTTTGTGGTGATTAGGGCGATTCACTTTCAAACCGATGGCAAGCGTAAGTACATGGATGTAAAAGAGCTTGAAAAAATCGAAGGTATTTGGGTGCCAACCTTAATCGAGATGCGCACAACCAAAGATAAGATCACCTTGCATACCACCTTGATGAGTTTTAGAGATGTTAAGTTTAACCAAGACTTTGATGAGAGCTTTTTCTCTGTTCGACGAATTGAGCGTGGCTTATAAAATGCGTTTTAGGTCACCAATCTACGCCCTAGGGATCGGGGTTTTATTAACCCTGTCGATGAATGGCGCTTGGGCAAACAGCGAATTAGATGATGCATTAGGCGGATTTGATGAATCTGCAGAAGCGAAAAATGATTTAGGTGAAGCGTTACAAGGGTTTGACTCCTCCGATCTATCTAGTGCTAAATCAACCCCGAGCTCAAGTTCTCCTAGCTGGTTGAACCTACGGACAATGCTAGGGGTGAACAGTCAGTTTACAACCGCGCATTCGGCGCCACCGCAAAATGAAGTGGATTGGCGGGGGCTACAGCAGTTACAGCTTAAAACCCGAATTGAAGCGGATGCGGACTTACCCAATAGCTGGAAAGCCAAATTGGGCGTTAACGCCAATTATGATGTGGTTTACCATTTAAATGACCGAGATTCTTATCCTAAAGAGGTTTTAAAAACCCAAGAATCTGAATCCGAAATCTTTGAAGCTTATGTCACCGGTTCCTTAACCGATCAAGTGGACTTGAAAGTGGGGCGTCAAATCGAGGTTTGGGGTAAATCGGATAGCATACGTATCACAGATGTCATTAACCCGTTGGATAATCGACAACCAGGCCTGGTAGATATAGAAGATTTACGTTTACCTATCTTTGCAAGCAAGATGACAGCTTATTCATCAAACTGGGCGTTTTCATTATTGGCTTTGCATGAGCAGCGTCCACCAAAAGAACCAGCGATCAACGGAGAGTTTTTACCATTAGAGGCTTTTCCATTTCCGCCTGGATTCAAATTTCCAGAAGTGGATAGCCAAAAGTCGGATTATGAAACCACGTTTGCGGCTTCAGCGGAGGGACGATTTAGTGGTTGGGATTTATCGCTTTATGCCGCTCGTGTCCAAGACAGTCGTTGGCATTTTACTGACAATAAAACCGCACGAGACTATGGTTTGATAAATATGGTTGGGGCGGCGGCTAACTTTTCGTTTGGCGGCGGATTAATAAAAACCGAGGTCGCCTATTTGTCGGATTTACGTTACAACACCACTACTGATAAAAAACATCGCATAGATTGGTTACTGGGTTATGACTATATGTCGATACCGGATTGGACGTTATCGATTGAAGTGGCCGATCGATATATCCAAAATTATGAGCCTAAAATGGGCGATTTACCTGATGCCGTTGAAGAGCATAATTGGCAAACGGCAGGCCGGGTTAGTTACAGCTTTGATCGAGATCGAGCGCAACTGAGTTATTTGGTTTCATTGCTTGGAGAAGCCGGACAGCAGGGCGGTTTTCAGCGTTTGTGGTTAGACTATGATTATAGTGATCATATCAATTTAACCTTTGGCTATATTGATTATCTCGGTGGCGATCATTCTTTGTGGGAGGCGATGAAAAACAATGATCGAGTTTACGTCGGTCTTGATTACTACTTTTAATTGTTTATAAGATAGTTTACAGATTAAAAGGCCTTATCAGTCTGCATCTGAAAAACAAACTGGTAAGGCTTTAGCGCGTCAAAGATTAAGCCGTTTTGTGGACAGCTTTGAGTTCTTTCAGGTGTTTTGAAAAATCCCTTTCCTTGTCTGGCGATGGGCCGAGTGGATCAGCTGTCGGAGTTTGACCGAGAAGTACTTGCATGCTGCCGGTTACGCAATGTCCTAGGGTTTCGACATCGTAGCCACCGCCAAGCGATAGGCTTAAACGACCGTCACATAATTCTTGAGCTGTTTGTTTCAAGCGGTTAACCAGCTGGTTGTATCCATCCACACTTACAAGGTGTTGAGCAAGCGGATCGCGCCAGTGTCCATCGTAACCAGCAAATACAATAATATGTTGTGGTTTAAAAGCTTTTAATTTTGGATAAATAATTTCGTTAAAGGCTTTGAGGTAGGTTTTATCGCCGGCATCACGAAGAAATGGGCAGTTAACATTCGTGCCTTTCGCTTCGCCTTCACCAACCCATTCCATGCCGCCAGTCAATGGCCAGTAGGGATGTTGGTGAATGGACACGGCCATAATGCTTGGGTCGTTAATGGTCATGTCTTGTGTGCCGTTGCCATGATGCACATCGAAATCAACAATCGCGACACGTTTTATGCCACGATATTGCTGCAACGCTCTGGCGGCGATAACATCGGAGTTGAAGATACAAAAGCCCATTGCTTTGTCTTTTAAAGCATGGTGTCCTGGTGGTCTGAGTAGAGCAAAACCATTGTCCACTTTACGGTCATATACGGCTAAGTTCAGCTCAATCGCGGCACCAGCGGCGGTTCTAGCGGCATCAAATGAAGCGGCATTAATGTAAGTGTCTTCGTGATAGGGATCGTAATAGCCGACATGAGTTTGACTGAGGTGTTCGATTTCGTCGATATAAGTTTGACTGTGCGCCCATCGGAGTTCTTCATTTTTGGCCATACGTGCAGCGACTGGGCTAAGTTGATTCCAAAGGTCGCGCTTTTCTAATGCACGATCAATAGCAATTAGGCGTTCGGCGCTCTCAGGATGACCTTTCATTGTATGCTTTAAAAATAGATCATCTAGCACGACTCCAGTGCTGTTTGTAGCAGAGAATGTTGTGTTAGCCCAGCTTAAGCCACTGTATGAGGCAGTAGTGGTCGCCCCTAGTGCGAGTAATTTTTGTATAAACTGTCTGCGGCCATTCATGTTGTTATCCTGTGTTTTTATGAGTATCAGTTAAAAAATACACGCGCTTACAGATTTTATTGTGAAAGGAATAAGGTTTTTGTGAGGGACGATTTAAGCTCTATACCAAATTTTCAGATGCGTTTTGCTGGCTTGATAACGCTTATAAAGTTCAGCTAGTTCGTTGGGCAATTGGGTTGGGTTTTGAGGCTGAAAGTTTAATGTTTGATAGAAATGCTCAAGATTAGGTTGCGCAAACGCATAACAAGGTGCGCCTAGTGATTTAAGTGCAAACTCTATCAATTGCGTTGCCAAATGTTTTTGACGATACTCGGGTAGAATGTAAAGCCCTCTTAACCACCAGGCCTGGTGGTGTTGAATGAAGCGCGCCACACCGATTATACTTTCGGACTTTAAAACTAAAAATACACGGTCGCTTTGTAGAGGTGTGCTGAGTTTGGTTTGTTTATGAAAACGCTTAACTAAGCCCCAGCTGAGAGTGTCGGCTATTTTAAATTGATAGGTGCTGTGTAGTGATTGATTCACCGCTTGATTCCAATAAAAATGTAGGCACAAAACGTGCGGTTTGTAAGCAATGTATGCGCGCCCAGCGTGCTTGTATTTGCAGTTTGGTGCGACTGGTTTCGCATCAAATTGGTTTGGGTATTTTACAGCACCCATCCGAAGTTAAACAGGCCAAGGGCACGGCTAAGCTGGCGAGTTTGTGTTTAGAGAACTGTCGGATATGGGTGAGTGAGCAGGTAGATGACTTGCCGGAATTGCAGGTCTGGTTGTCACAAAAGCCGACTTATTTATTGTATCCCCAACAAGCACCAGGCCTGGTGGTATCGACTGAGGAATTGGCGAAACAATTTAAGCCAGAATCGTTTCAAGTGCTTTTGCTGGATGGTACTTGGCGCAAGACGCATAAGATATTGCAGTTAAATCCGATGCTTCAGGCGTTACCAAGGCTGGTTTTGTCAGATCTTAGTCCGACCGATTATAAGATCCGAAAATCAAATCGGGTGGACAGTTTGTCTACTCTTGAAGCTATATATTACTTACTGACGCAACTTGAAAAGGGTCGAAACTTTGACGATCTAAAGCACAGTTTTGATGCATTTGTGAGTCAACGTGCGCAGTTTATGTCATATCACGACTGATATATTGAGTTTTCGACATATCCCATAATATTTGTTATTGTTAAAAAATTCATGAAAGTAAAGAGGGATGGCGTGTGAAGAAGTTGACTGGGTTTATCATGGTTTTAGTGATATTGATGCCAATGTTAGCCAAGAGTGTTTGGGCAAACAATAACTATACAGCGGATCAGCCGCAACCTAACGTGCAAGATGATCATGCTGTGGCCGTGATCGAAGGCTTAGAAGAACCCATGTATTCAGCGTTTATTGAGCGTTATATTTTGGATGAACTTAAACAATTGCGTATTGATATGGCGAATCAACGTGTAGAAATCGTGCGCGAAGTGGTGGATCGTGAAATGACGGTCGCCGATCGGTCGCTGGGTTATGCCACCAACACGGTGACGTATTTTTTCTATTTGATCCTCGGTGTGAGTACCGTTTTGGTTTGGGTGGGTTGGACATCTATCCGAGATATTAAAGAGCGTGTTCACAGTTTGGCAGAACAAAAAGTCACGAAACTGGTGACGCAGTACGAAGCCCGTTTGCGTGCGATGGAGCACTTGATTGAAGATAAAACCCAAAGTATTGATTCAAACAAGGAGCAGATAGAACGTACGCAAGAATTGCACGCGCTTTGGTTGCGCGCTGAGCAAGAACACTCGGCGGCAAATAAGGTCAAAATTTATGACCAAATTTTGGTGATTGACCCCACCAGTGTCGAAGCTTATACCTATAAAGCGGATGCGGTATTGGAAATGGATGAACCGCGTTGGGCGATTAACTTGTGTCATCAAGCCTTGCAACTAGATCCGGAAAACGCGTTTGCTTTCTTCCAGTTGGGTTGTGCTTATGCCCAGTTAGAACAGTATGAAGAAGCAGTACGTTTCTTAACTCAAACCCTGAGTTATTCAGAAACCTACCGAGAAGAAATTGAGTCGGATCCGTTATTGGCGGGTTTAAGACAGCAACCGATTTACCAAAATTTAATAACCGATAAGGTATTGGAAAAATCGGTTGTATAAGTCAGGTCGTTTTTTTGGTTTAAGCCTAGATTAAAACGATTGTCGCCAAGCCTAGGAAGACAAAAAAGCCTAATGAATCGGTGACGGTCGTAATCATTAAGCCGGTGGCTAAAGCTGGGTCAATATCCATGCGTTTTAAAATAAGTGGAATCAAAACCCCCGCGATGGCCGCCGCTACTAGGTTAATTAACATGGCGGCGCCAAAAATCAGACTTAAATCAATTTGCTGCAAAATAATGTAGGCCCCAATCGCGGTCAGAACAGCCCAGGTAACGCCGTTCAATAACCCAACAATCCCTTCTTTCATTAACAAGGCTCGGCTGTTGCTAGAGACCAGTTTGCCGGTCGCTAGGGCTCGAATCGCCACGGTAGAGGTTTGTGTGCCAGCTACGCCACCCATGCTCGCGACCATCGGCATCATAATCGCTAGGGCAACAATTTGATCTAACGTGGCTTCGAAGAAGCTAATCACAAAGGCGGCGAATGAGGCTGTAAGCAAATTAATGCCTAGCCAAAAGGTGCGGCGTTTGGCGGTACGCGGTGCGGGGGCGAAAATATCGTCCTCGTCATCCAAGCCCGCGCTTTTCATTTGGGTGTACTCGGCTTCCTCACGAATAATATCAACCACGTCATCGATGGTGATACGACCCAAGATTTGGTTTTTATCATCCAGTACAGCGGCTGAAATCAAATCGTGAACCTCAAACATACGCGCGACTTCTTTGGTTGAAAGTAGCGCATTAACTGTGGGTTCAGTATCTTCAACCAATTCTGAGACTAGTGTGTCGCCATCTTTGGTGAGAATATGGTTGAGCTTTAATGTGCCCATATAACGCCCATCGCGATCCCGCACAAATAGGTTAACCATCGATTTGGGGAGTTCGGATTGTTTGCGCAAATAACGTAGTACAACGTCCAAAGTAATATCAGCTCGCACGGCCACAAAATCGGTGCTCATGATGCCGCCAGCACTGTCTTCCGGGAAGCTCAGTGCCATTTCAACCGCAGTACGATCCTCTTCGGTCAGGGCTTCAAGAAAAGTTTGTTTTTCTTCATCTGGTAGAGACTGGGCAATAACCGCAATGTCATCGGTTTCAAGGTCTTCCGCAATTTCGACAATCTGTTCAGTTTCTAGCTGGTCGAGTAGGGCGGAACGTACTTCGTCATTAGTATGACCAAGAATGTCGCCTTGTTTATCCGGGTCAACAAATTGCCAAATGATATTACGTAGCTTGGGGGGCGTGGCTTCGAGGACATCCGCGATATCTTCGGCCGCCATCGTCTCTAGGAAGTAGCGAATACTAGCTTCATCTTCCTGTTTGGAGGCGTCGATGAGTTGATCGGTGAGTTTGATGTCGTCGTATTCAGTCATGCTGGTTCCTTGTGCTGGTGAACTTATTATAAAGGCCATGAGTGAGATATGCTTATGAAAAGCATGACCGTTTGATATAAAAAATATTTGGAGGGTTGAAGGGGAGCTAGAGCTTTAAAAAGCAAAACAAAAAAGAGCGCATAAAGCGCTCTTTTATTAACATGGGTAGAAGGAGGAAATTATTCTTCGTCCGTTAGCATGTTTTTAACACCACCTGACTTTTGGTGGTGGTTGCCAATTTTTTCTTTATGTTTGATAATTTGGCGGTCCAGCTTGTCAACCAAGCCATCAATTGAAGCATACATATCTTGTGTTTCGTTTTGTGCAAACAAATCTTGACCAGAAACGTGTACCGTAGCCTCAGCTTTTTGACCTTGTTTTTCAACCGTCAAAATCACATGAACATTTGTAACGTGGTCAAAATGACGCTCTAGCTTAGTCAATTTTTCTTGAACGTAATCGCGTAGCGCATCGGTTAGGTCAACATGGTGACCTGTAATGTTAATTTGCATTCCCGACTCCTTTTATATTATGTGTGGAATTTTGTCAAAATAGGACTTTAAAACTTGATTTCAGTATAGCACATTCGATTTAAATGGAAGTCTAGTGTTGTTTGGATTTGCGCTTGGTAGACTGATCGTTTCTAGTTGGCCTTAAGCCGACTAAGCTCGGAAATTTTCACCTAAATAAACACGGCGCACATCTGGATGGTTCAGTACGACTTGGGGTTCACCTTGGGCTAGAATTGTACCGGCATGAAGGATGTAGGCTTGATCACACACTCCTAAGGTTTCTCGCACATTGTGGTCAGTAATCAGAACACCGATTTGTTTGTCTCTTAAGTGTTGAATGATGTTTTGAATTTCTTTGACTGAAATCGGATCAACCCCCGCAAAAGGCTCGTCAAGCAGAATGAACTTGGGTTCCATCGCCAGCGCACGTGCTATTTCTACACGTCGGCGCTCACCGCCGGACAAGGCTTGACCTGGCTGGTTAATAATATGAGTTATTTGCAGGTCTTCGAGTAGGTGTTGGAGTTTTTCTTCACGTTGGTGTGAATCTAATTCTGGCCGCATTTCCAGAATGGCTAAGATATTATCTTTTACACTGAGTTTACGGAAAATCGACGCTTCTTGAGGCAAATAGCCAATCCCCAATTTTGCGCGTTGGTCAATGGTCAGCTGGCTGATATCACGCTCATCTAAAAATATTTGCCCCTGGTCATGCTGCACTAAGCCGGTCATCATATAGAAGGTGGTGGTTTTCCCGGCGCCGTTGGGTCCTAGTAAACCAACTACTTGACCACTGTATACATCAATATCGACCGAGGTGACAACCTTGTATTTTTTATAGCTTTTGGCCAGCCCACGAGCGAAGAAATGTGCCATTAGTCTTCTCCCTCGGTTGGCGAGGATTCTGTGCTTGGTGTGATGGTCATTTTGATGCGTCCAGCTTCTTTGTCGGTTTGACCAGCGTTTAGGGTTTGAGCGTTCATATCATAAACCAGTTTTGGGCCTTCAATTTTATGTGCGCCTTCTTGTTCCAAGTAAGCTTGGCCAATGAGTTCCACCTGTCGACTTTGGTTTAAGTAAATAATGGTATCGGCTTTACCTTTGATCCAAGCATTTTCCTCGACTAAAAAACGTTTAAATGTCGCCGGGCTACCCGTTGTGGTGATTTTTTGTACTTGACGATCCGGGTGTTGAATTTCGAGACGGTCGCCGGTTAAGGTTAAGCTGCCTTGAGTTGCAACCACTTGGCCGCTATAAATAGTTAAGCCTTGTTGGTCTTGTGCATCTAACTCGTTAGCTTCAATGTCAATAGGTAAGGTTGTTTCATCATTGGTTTGGGTTTGCCCCCAGCTGCTAACAGATAAACCTATTAAAAATGAAGCAACAACTGAGCGCATGGCATAGTTAAGGAACATAGCGTGTTTTAACCTCAGAAAGCAGTTGGGTGTGGTTGGTTTTTAAGTCGGCAACCAAGCCAACGCCGGTTGTGATTTGATTTTGACTTTCTATTTTAACCAATAACGGGCTGCTTAGCTGGTCATTGGTCTGGTTATAAATTAACAGTTCGGTTAGCAAACGCTGGTTTTGACTGGCATCTTCATTATGACGATTAACAATCACATTGCCTTTAAACTCGAACCGAGTTTGGTTGTGGATTTCTAAATGCGCACTATCAAGGCGCACAAGTTGTTCGGCTTCTTGTAGAACCAACTGGGGTTGTTCAATAAACACCTTTTCACTTTGTTTGCGCATGAACTCAGCTTGCAAAAATTGTTGTTGGTTGGGTTGATTACGGTTGATTTGCCAGCTTTGTGATTGGCTTATTTGCCAGTCGTCTTGCTCAATAGCGCTCACTGGAGATTTATTGTCGTTACGCTCTTGGTTGTTGACTAGGATAACCAAGGCCATCAGTCCAAGCAGTAGACTGAAAATAAATGAACGCTTCTTAAACATGAAAGGACTTATCTTAAGTAAAAGTCTAGTTGAG
Organism: Thiomicrospira pelophila DSM 1534; assembly: GCF_000711195.1. NCBI lineage: Bacteria > Pseudomonadati > Pseudomonadota > Gammaproteobacteria > Thiotrichales > Piscirickettsiaceae > Thiomicrospira > Thiomicrospira pelophila. Next base: position 774,660 of record NZ_JOMR01000001.1, read on the forward strand.
TTTGCCAGGTATCTTGTGATTGCATGATAAATTCACAAAGCTCACGTACAGCACCTCGGCCACCATTAAAATTACTCACAAAGTCGACGCGTTTGATTACTTCAGGATCGCTATCTTTTGGGCAGCTAGCGAGTCCGACTCGCGTCAAAATCGGTAAATCTAAGATATCGTCACCCATATAAGCGACTTGGTCTAACTCGATATTAATTGAACCTATTAAAGCTTCAAACGTTGGCAACTTATCGGGAACACCCTGGTACAAATGTTTGACCTTTAAATCTTGCATACGTTTTTCGACCAGTTTAGATTTACGGCCGGTAATAATGCCAATTTCAATCCCGCTTTTTTGGATTAACACCATAGCGTGGCCATCACGTGTATAAAAAGCTTTATATTCCTGACCGTCATCACCGTAAATTAGGCGGTTATCGGTCAGAACGCCGTCTACATCTAGTAACAGTAGTTTTATTTTTTTTGCTTTGCTTTGTAAAGAATCCATATTTATAAGCTTTTTGGTTATGAGACTGTGTTGAAGTATAACAAAGTTAGGTAGCCAACAAATAAGGCCAGCAGTAAAAAGCCTTCAATTCGAGAGATAGCCGCATTACCTTTACGCGGCAAAGCGACCAGTAACATAGCAACGGTGAAGGCCAACATAATTGGGTAGTCGCGCTGTAATACATCCATATCAATTAATGAAGGTGCAAGAATTGACGGCACAGCTAACACCGCTAATATGTTAAATAGATTAGAGCCTAGAATGTTGCCGATGAGCATATCCACTTCATTTTTTAACGCAGCAGTAATGGCGGCGGCTAGTTCAGGCAGACTTGTTCCAATTGCAATGATGGTTAAGCCAATAATTAAGTCGGGTACTTCAAAGTACTCAGCGATTTCGACGGCACCCCATACCATCATGCGGGCGCTGATCATCAATAAAACCAAGCCACCAAATAGGTACACTAATGCTTTTACCTTAGAGAGTTTAGGAAGTGAGCCGAGTTCTTGATTTATTTCTTCGGCTAATGGGTCCCCGGACGCAATGTTTTTATTGGAGCGAACCATCCAAACAAGAATGCCGATAAGGGTAGACAGTAGAATAATGCCATCAATCACCCCCAGGTGATGATCTAGCAACAAGGCCAGGCCAAAAGCCGTAATGAATAGTAGGATCGGAAACTCGCGTCTTAATACCGAAGATTTTACGACCAGTGGCGCAATTAACGCGGTTATACCTAAAACTAAACCGATATTGGTAATATTGGATCCGACCGCGTTACCAATCGCCAGGCCTGGGTTACCTTCTAGTGAAGCCATTACGGCTACTATCATTTCAGGACTTGATGTACCAAAGCCAATAATAACGACCCCAATGATGAGGGGCGAGACTTTGTAGCGTAAGGCCGTACTGGCGGCGCCTTCAATAAAGACATCAGAACTCCAGACTAAAAGGGCTAAACCTATAATAAGTAAGGCACTGGGTAGGATTAATGTTGTCGACATGGCGGGTTACTCGCTATAGACTAGTTTTCAAAATTTGGTCGACATTATACAATCTTGTCGGTTCGGATAAAAAAAATTTATGATACCTTCAGCTTTTTTCGACCTAGGCTGTATTTAGGTCGGATTTTGTTAAATTTATGTGTTTTAGTTAGGTGGTGGGTAACAAAGTTATGCTTAAAAATATGTCGATAGGCGTCGATGATTGGCAGCGCCCAGAATTGATTGAGTATTATTATCCTGAAAGTCTGCCCGTCGAATGGCGATTTGATTATTATTTAAATGAATATCGCAGCGCACTGATTGCACAAACTGAGTGGGTGGCTTGGAGTGATTTGGATTTTGACGAGTTACAGGTGGCGTATCGGCTTGAAAGTGCTTTGTATTTGCGAATTGATGATAAGCAGCTTGTTCCGGAGTCTCATCTGGCCAATTTGTTAGTGGTTTTAGGTGATTGGGTGGCAGGTTTTGTTGTGTTCGATGAGAGTTGGTCAGCGGGTGATAAACGCTTTCATGGTCGTCCAGTCACTTGGGTAGCAGATCATCAGGCCTGGTCGGGGTGGCATTGGTCATTCGCCGGAAAGGTTTTGTCTGGCGAACCTTGTGGTTGGGTGGATGAGTTGGATTCGAATCCTAAGTTAAGAGCACAAATGCTGCGCAGTTTCGCGGCGAGCTTGGTGGATAAAAAACTAACGGTGCCCTTTTTTGTTGGCGGCGAATCCATTAAGATGGACGATTTACAGCAACTTAAGTCCCTGGCTGAGTTGCTGGGTTATTAACGGAATTTCAGCTTGGATTCGAACTTATTATGCAAAGCATGCCATTGATTGAAATCGAAAATTTGAGCTTTTATCGAGGTGATCGAAAGATTTTCGATAATCTGAGCCTGCAAATTCCGCGCGGCCAAATTACGGCGATTATGGGGCCCAGTGGCACAGGTAAAACTACTTTGCTAAAGCTTATCGTGGGTCAACTAAAACCCAGCTCAGGGCGTATCTTGATTGATGGTCAAGATGTTAATAATCTAAGTCGCAATGTCTTGTATAAGCTTAGACAACAAATGGGAATGCTGTTTCAAACGGGCGCATTGCTAACCGATCTAAATGTGTTTGAAAATGTAGCTTTTCCTTTACGTGAGCATTTCAAGTTGCCCGAACCATTGATTTCTAATTTAGTGCGTATGAAGCTTGAGGCGGTGGGTTTGCGAGGTGCGCATGCTTTAATGCCGGCTGAGTTGTCCGGAGGTATGGCGCGCCGAGTGGCGCTTGCCCGCGCGTTTGTACTGGACCCACAAATGTTATTTTATGATGAACCTTTTGTTGGTCAAGACCCTATAACAATGGGGGTGTTGGTGTCTTTGATTCAGAAATTGAATGCCAGTTTGAGTTTAACCAGTATTATTGTGTCGCATGATGTGAATGAAGTCTTATCCATTGCCGAATTTGCTTGTGTGCTGTCAGAAGGTCGAATTGTGGCGCAAGGCACACCGAAAGAGTTGCAGCAGTCGGACTCAGATTATGTTCAGCAGTTTTTACAAGGTTTGCCGGATGGTCCAGTACCGATGCATTATCCGGTTGAACCTTGGGGTGTAAGATAATGAAGACTTCGATGATGCATACAGCCACACGGTCTATTGCTTGGTTGGGAAGCATAACTTTAGGGTTTCTACAGAGTCTAGGTAAGCGTGCTTTTTTTGTTTGGGCCGTTATTCCCGCTTTACCTTATAGTGTTTGGCGAATTCGATTGCTAATGAAGCAGGTTTATTTCGCCGGTGTGTTATCACTGCCGATTATATTAACTGCCGGTTTATTTGTGGGTATGGTGCTTGGCTTGCAAGGACATCATATTTTAACGACCTATAATTCGGAAGAAGCGGTTGGCACCATGACCGCTTTATCTTTAATTCGTGAATTGGGGCCGGTGGTTGCGGCACTCTTGTTTGCCGGGCGTGCGGGTTCGGCTTTGACGGCTGAGGTAGGTTTGATGAAATCTACCGAACAGCTTTCGGCACTCGAAATGATGGCGGTGGATCCAATGAAATTTGTGATCGCGCCTCGAATCCTAGCCAGTATTATTGCCTTGCCAATGTTGGCGATGATTTTTATCGCGATGGGTGTGTTTGGCGGTTACGTTGTTTCGGTCGGTTGGTTAGGCGTGGATGACGGCGCGTTTTGGGCGCAGATGTCCGAGCAAGTGGATTGGCAAGATGACGTGATGAATGGTTTGATTAAAGCCATCGTATTTGGGGTTTTAATTGCCATTATTGCGCTGTATGAAGGTTATGAGTCCGTGCCCACATCGGAAGGCGTGAGTCGCGCGACGACTCGTTCGGTGGTGCATGCGTCACTTGTGGTATTGGGTGTGGATTTTATTTTGACATCGTTGATGTTTACTTAGGGAAAGATTATGACTCGTCAAGTTAAAGCAGAAATTGGAGTGGGATTATTGGTGTTGATGACGCTGATATCCATGGTGTTTATTGCGTTAAAAGTGAGTAATTTTAACGCAATGCAAGATCGCCCGAGTTATCAACTTGAAGCCCTGTTTAGTAATGTCGGCGGTTTGACCGTGCGTGCCCCAGTTAAAATAAGTGGTGTAACGATAGGTCGAGTCGGCGAGATCAGTATTGACCCGGTCAGTTATCGAGCTAAGGTAGTGATGGATATTTATAATGAGTATGATGACTTGCCGATGGACTCATCGGCTTCAATCTTAACATCGGGTCTGCTCGGCAGTCAGTATGTCGGGATTGAGATAGGGGGGGATGAACGAGTTTTAGCGGACGGTGGTCGCTTTGGCTATACTCAGTCGGCCTTAGTGCTTGAGAATTTAATTGGTCGTCTGATGGTAAGTCTAACCGAAGGTGGTGATAAATGAGGCTGTGGAAAACACAAATAATAACGGCATTATTCGGGCTTGCTTTGGGAGCGGGGTTCGCGATAGCCGATCCGATTAAGCTTAACCAGCAAGATCCTCAAGAGATGGTGGTAGGCTTGTCGACCTCCGTTTTAGACGAAATTAAGGCGCGCGCTGATGAGTTGTCGGACAACCCCAGTGCCATTCGCCAGTTTGCAGATCAGAATATTTTGCCTTATGTCGATACGGCTCGTATGGCGCGTTATGTGGTTGGACGTTATTGGCGCACGGCAAGTGAACAGCAGCAGCAGGATTTTGTTGAACAATTTACTTTAACCATGATGCGCTCTTACTCACAAAGTATTTTAAAGTTGAATGTGCGTTCCATTGATGTAGCTAAGCCTTTGCCAGATGGTGAAAATCGGGTAATCGTTTCTACTAAGGTTACCCAGGACGACGGCTCAACCGCAGAAGTGACTTATCGCATTTTCAAAGAAGCCAGTAGCGGAAAATGGCTGATTTATGATGTCGTAGTGGAGAACATTAGTTTGTTAGTTAATTTCCGTCAATCCTATGCGACCGACATAGAGCGTCGTGGGTTTGATGAGGTGATCGTAGCGATGAAAGAACGGAATAAGTCATTTAATGAAGTGGATTAACCAGACATCGGAAGGTCGTTTAATATTCAAAAAGGCTTTGATGCTTTCTAATTTATCTGAAGTCTGGGCTGAGCTAGCATCAATTAACATGTTAGATGTTATGACGCTTGATATGGCCGAAGTGTCGCAGATTGATAGTGCCGGAATTGCATTGTTGCTTGACTTGCAACAGCGTGGTTCGGCTCGCTTAGTGTTGGCTAGTCCACCGGCTTCATTACAAACCTTATTAAGCTTATATAACTTAACCGAAATATTACCCATTGCCAAGGAGACAGCATGAGTGGAGCGGTAAAATTTGAACAGGTCTCAAAACAGTTCGGAGACTTGCAAGCCCTCAATAATGTCAGTTTTGAAGTGGAAGAAGGCAGTTTTTTTGGTTTGCTTGGACCGAATGGTGCAGGTAAGTCAACACTTATTAATGCCATGTCGAGTTTAGTGACGCCCAGCTCTGGCCGAATTTCAGTAATGGGGCATGATGTTATTCGTGATTATCGTCAAGCGCGACGTGCGCTAGGCTTGGTGCCACAAGAGCTTATATCTGATCCGTTTTTCTCAATTCGTGAACTCTTGCGTGTGCAGTCGGGTTATTTTGGTTTGCACGGAAAGGCTCAGTGGGCATGGGTGGATGAGTTGCTTGAACGTTTGGCCTTGAGTGAAAAAGCCAATGCCGAAACTCAGCAGCTTTCTGGGGGTATGAAACGTCGTGTGTTAATTGCGATGGCGCTTGTACACAAGCCACAAGTACTGGTTTTAGACGAGCCGACGGCTGGGGTAGATGTTGATCTGCGGCGCACTCTTTGGGAGTTTGCGCGTGAATTGCACTCTGCAGGACACACGATTATTTTGACCACGCATTATTTAGAAGAAGCGGAGGCCTTGTGTGATCGGGTTGCGATTATGCAAAAGGGTGAGGTGAAAGCCTTAGAGCAAACCCAAGCTTTATTGGCCCGCCATCCTTATCGTTATTTGCGCATCACTTTGCCGGAGCATAATCCGAAAACCATCAGCTTAACCAGCGAGCTTCAGTTGCGTTTGGTCGAGCGTGAAGCTACCGCCTGCTTGTTTCGAGTCGAAAAAAATATTTCGATGGAGACTATTTTGGGTTGGCTACAGGAAAATGGTTTGAATATCAAAGATCTGAGTACTCGTGATGCGTCACTTGAAGAAGTGTTTTTAGATTTAACGGAGGTGAAAGCATGAATTGGTACGGATGTTGGGCTTTCTTTGTAAAAGAAGTGCGTCGATTTTACTCCGTGGTCGTGCAAACCGTTTTTGCTCCCGTGGTTTCAACGCTGTTATTTCTATTGATTTTTGGACAAGTTATTGAGGCCCGTATTGATGCGTTTTCAGGCTTAACTTACAGTCAATTCCTCATACCAGGCCTGGTGATGATGGCGATTTTGCAGAACGCGTTTTCTAATTCGTCTTCGAGTATTATTCAATCAAAAATGTACGGTAATTTGACGTTTGTGTTGGTGAGTCCGATTTCGCCGCTTGAGTTGTATATAGCATTTATTGCAGCCTCTGTATTGCGTGGTTTAGCCGTTGGTTTGGGCGTGTTAGTAGTCGGCTGGATCTGGTTTGATTTGCAATGGTACTCGGTTAGCTGGGTGGTGTTATTTGCCGTATTAAGTGCGGCTTTAATGGGCGGTGTCGGATTAATCGCCGGTATTTTGTCTGAAAAATACGATCACTTGGCCGCTTTTCAGAACTTCATTATTATTCCTTTGACCTTTTTAAGTGGCGTGTTTTATTCGATTCATGCCTTGCCTGAGTTCTGGCAAACCATGTCACACTTCAATCCATTCTTTTATATGGTAGACGGATTTCGTTACGGGTTTTATGCCAGTTCAGACGTTTCTGTTTATTTAAGCTTAGCGGTTACTCTGGCCTTTTTGTTGGTAGTCACCGTGATAAATCTGATTTTATTGCTGAAAGGCGTTAAAATACGCCACTAAAAAATTGGGTATCAAATCTATGTCTCCTGAAAAAATTCAACAAATGATTCATGACGCCTTACCTGGCAGTCAGGTCAAGATGTCCGGTGCGGACTGTAATTTTAGTATCGAAGTCACGAGTGACGCGTTTGTGGGCTTGCCTCCATTAAAACGTCATCGCTTGGTTAACGATATTTTTAAAACTCAGCTTGAAAATGGTGAACTACACGCACTTTCAATTAAAACCCACGCACCTGAGTAAGTTGAATGGATAAATTAGTCATACAAGGTCAGGCGGTATTAAATGGTGAAGTCGAAATTTCGGGCTCAAAAAATGCCGCGTTACCAATATTAATGGGGGCTTTGCTGGCCGAAACCCCTGTAACCTTATCGAATGTGCCTCATTTGCGTGATGTCACCACCACTATCCAGTTGCTTGCGACCATGGGTACAGAAGTCATGATGGATGAGCGTATGAACATTACGCTCGATTCTTCACATATTCATACCAAAGAAGCCCCTTTTGATTTGGTGAAAACTATGCGTGCGTCTATTTTGGCGATGGGGCCATTGTTGTCGCGCTTCGGTGAAGCGAAGGTGGCATTGCCAGGCGGTTGTGCGATAGGCTCGCGCCCGGTTAATATCCATATTGATGGCATGATGAAAATGGGTGCGGATATTCACATTGAAGACGGTTTTATCATTGCCAAGGCCGAAGCCGGTTTAAAAGGTGCGGATATTGATATGCATCCAGTCACGGTCACCGGCACAGAGAACTTGATTATGGCCGCTGTTTTGGCGAAAGGCACCACGATTTTACGCAATTCCGCTTGTGAACCTGAAGTTGAGGATTTAGCTAACTTCTTAAATGCAATGGGTGCCAAAATTAAGGGCGCAGGCTCGCCTACGATTACGATTGAAGGCGTGTCGAAATTACAAGGCGTACCTTACCGTGTGATCCCTGACCGTATTGAAGCCGGTACTTATTTGGCTGCGGCCGCTGTAACACAAGGTTGTGTCACCGTGACGCAGGTTGAACCTCAGCATTTAAGATCCGTGCTGGAGAAGTTTGAAGAGGCGGGGGCGTTGATTACGGAAACGGAATCTACGATTACATTGGATATGCGAGGACGTGAATTAAAAGCCGTTGATATTGTGACGCATCCTTATCCGAATTTCCCGACCGATATGCAAGCTCAGTTTTTAGTGATGAACTGTTTGGCGATAGGCGAAGCTAAAGTCAAAGAAACCATTTTTGAGAATCGTTATATGCATGTGGCTGAACTCATTAAGATGGGAGCCGACATTGAGCTAGATGGAAATGTCGCGAAAACCAAAGGTCAAGCCAAATTCCATGGCGCGGAAGTGGTCGCCACCGATTTAAGGGCCTCGGCTTGCTTAATCATAGCCGCACTAGTAGCGGAAGGCGCAACCGTGGTTAATAAAATTTATCATATTGACCGCGGCTATGAACGTATTGAAGAAAAATTCCACCGCTTAGGCGCCAATATTCAGCGTTTAAGTTCTTGAGGTTTAGATTATGAAACAGACATTAACGATCGCGCTGTCAAAAGGCCGAATCTTTAAAGATACTTTGCCCTTATTAAAAGCCGCTGGCATTGAGCCTTTAGATGATCCAGAAACCAGTCGCAAGTTGATTCTGGAAACCACTCAGCCGAATGTACGTTTATTAGTGGTGCGCACAACCGATGCACCTACTTATGTGGCTTATGGTGCGGCCGATATTGGGGTGGCAGGCAAAGATGTATTGATGGAGGCTCCATCGGATAATCTGTATGAGTTACTGGATTTGCAAATTGCCAAGTGTCGTTTAATGGTGGCCGGTCCAGAACAGGAAGGCCCGCATGGACATCGTTTAAAGATTGCCACCAAATATGTGAACTCAGCGCGGGCTTATTACGCACAAAAAGGCCAGCAAGTCGATTTAATTAAGCTTTATGGTTCGATGGAGTTGGCACCTTTAATTGGCTTAGCCGACCGTATTGTGGATTTGGTCGACACCGGTAACACACTGAAAGCTAACCATCTTAAACCGCTGGAACATATTGCGGATATTAGTTCGCGTTTAATTGTTAACCAACATGCATATAAGACCAAGTTTGCGCAGATTCAAGAAATCGTGGAACAGTTCAAAACTGTAATAGGAAAATAATTATGTCAGACTCAGCCATTAATATTCGCCGTTTAGATGCTAATGCATCGGGTTTTAAACAAGAGCTAAATCGTTTATTGGATTGGGAAGGGGTCTCAGATGACCGCGTTAACAATGTTGTAAAAGAAGTATTGCATCGGGTTAAGACCGAAGGTGATAAAGCCTTGTTGGAGTATACCGCTAAGTTTGATCGATTAGACTTGAAAACCGGCGCGGAGCTTGAGATTTCTCAGGAGCGCCTACAGCAAGCCTTAATCAATATTCCAAAAGAACAACGTGATGCATTGGAATTGGCGACGAAGCGTGTTCGACTTTACCATGAGCGTCAGAAAAGTGAATCTTGGTCTTACACTGAAGAAGACGGCACCATGCTGGGCCAGCAGGTTACCTGTTTGGACCGGGTTGGTTTGTATGTTCCAGGCGGTAAAGCAGCTTATCCTTCATCGGTAATTATGAACGCGGTGCCAGCTAAAGTTGCGGGTGTACCTGAGTTGATAATGGTCGTGCCGACACCAGATGGCGAAGTGAATGAAATGGTATTGGCCGCCGCAGCGATTTGTGGCGTAGATCGTGTATTCTGTGTGGGTGGCGCTCAAGCCGTAGCGGCCTTGGCTTATGGCACCGAAACTATTCCACCGGTTGATAAGGTGGTGGGTCCAGGTAATATTTATGTAGCTACGGCCAAACGTATGGTATTTGGTACGGTTGGGATTGATATGATTGCTGGGCCGTCCGAAATTTTAGTCGTCTGTGATGGTGAAACCGATCCAGATTGGATTGCGGTAGATTTGTTCTCACAAGCGGAGCATGATGAAGATGCTCAGTCGATTTTAGTAACGCCGGATGCGGACTTTGCCGATAAAGTAGTCGCCAGCATGAATCGTTTATTACCGACCATGCCGCGTCAGAAAATTATTCGCACCGCTTTAGAAGCGCGTGGTGCCGTGATTGTGGTGGACGATATGGCTCAAGCGGTTGAAATGATTAATTTTATTGCACCTGAGCACCTGGAGTTGTCGGTCGACAATCCGCAGGCCTTATTGCCAAAAATTCGCCATGCAGGTGCCATTTTTATGGGGCGCTATACTGCTGAAGCCTTAGGTGACTACTGTGCCGGTCCAAACCATGTATTGCCAACGTCTCGTACTGCACGTTTTTCATCGCCATTAGGTGTATATGATTTCCAGAAGCGTTCAAGCTTAATAATGTGCTCGGCCGACGGCGCGAGCGTTCTGGGTGAAGTGGCCGGAATTTTAGCGGATGGTGAAGGCTTGCAAGCACATGCTGCTTCAGCGCGTTTCCGCCTGAAAAAATCATAATAAAACCTTAAGAGATACGGAACCTATGGACGTGAAAAACTGGATTGAGCGTTGGGTTCGGCCTGAAATTCGAGACATTAAGGCTTATCATGTTCAGCCCGCGGCGAATATGATAAAGCTGGATGCAATGGAAAACCCTTATGGTTGGCCACCCGAAATGCAATCGGCATGGATTGAGCGCACTCGTTATCAAGCCTTTAATCGCTACCCAGATCCAACAGCAGAGTCCTTGCGTCATATATTAATGCAAGAATTGGCTTTGTCAGACGATCAAGCAATGGTATTTGGTAATGGCTCGGATGAGTTAATTCAGATCATAATGATGGCGTTATCTCAACCAGGTCGTAGTGTGATGTCGCCGGTTCCGACCTTTGTCATGTATGAGATGATTGCTAAGTTTGTAGGTTTGCAATTTCATGGCGTGACACTCCAATCAAATTTTGAGTTAGATTTGCCCGCTTTTTTAAACGCGATGCAGCAGCATCAACCTGCTGTTGTGTTTTTAGCCTACCCCAATAACCCAACCGGCAATGCCTTTTCCCGTCAAGATATAGAGCAGATTATTCAACAAGCACCAGGCCTGGTGGTGTTGGATGAAGCCTATAACGCGTTCGCCGATGATAGTTTTATTGGCGATATTCAACATTACCCTAACTTAATTGTGATGCGCACGGTTTCCAAACAAGGTTTAGCCGGCTTCCGTTTGGGCTACATGATTGGTCACCAGGCCTGGATGACTGAGTTTGATAAGGTTCGCTTGCCGTATAACATTAATGTGGTCACTCAAATGGGCGTGACCTTTGCCTTGGAAAATAGCGATGTGTTAAGGCAGCAAGCTGAGCAAATTAAGCAAGATCGAACCATTTTAATGCAAACACTCTCCGAATTTTCAGAATTGAAAGTGTTTGACTCACAAGCTAACTTTGTCACTCTACGGGTGCCTAATGGACAAGCTAATCGTATTTTTGATGGGTTGAAACAAGACGGGGTGCTGATTAAAAACCTGTCGCCCATGGGTGGCTTGTTGACGGATTGTTTGCGCGTCACGGTCGGAACCCCAAATGAAAATCAAGCATTTTTGAATAGTTTTTCGCATCATTTAAAAGCCTAAATCTGTGAGGGTTTCATGCTAAGAAATGAGTTGGTAGCACATTTACATCAATTATTAGAGGTCGATCAGTACCAAGACTATGCACCGAATGGGTTGCAAGTGGAGGGCCCTGAGCAGATAAACAAAATTGTAATGGGCGTGACAGCGACTCAAGCACTGATTGAAGCGGCGATCGATCGCCAAGCGGATGCGATTATCGTTCATCACGGTTATTTCTGGAAAAATGAACCTCAAGCTATTACGGGTATGAAATTTCAGCGCATTAAAAAACTGATCCAAAATAACCTGAATTTATTCGCTTACCATTTGCCCTTAGATGGCCATGCCAAATATGGTAACAATGCTCAGCTGGGTAAGCTGTGGCAGTTAGAAGATATTACGCCAGCACCAGGCCTGGTACGGTTGGGACGCTTGAGTAACCCTATGTCAATAGAAGAATTTAAACATAGGGTTAGTGAAACCTTAGCACGCGAGCCTTTGCATCTGCCGGGTGGTCCAGAACAGATTAAGACTGTTGCCTGGTGTAGCGGTGGCGCACAAGGTTATATTCAACAAGCCGTAGATTGGCAGGCTGACGTTTATATTAGTGGAGAAGTGTCAGAGCAGACTACGCATATTGCCAGTGAATCAGGTATTCATTATTTGGCTGCAGGACACCATGCGACTGAAACCTGGGGTGTGAAAGCCTTAGGTGAGTACCTTCAAAATAAATTTGGTATTGAGTGCCAATTTGTAGACTGTGTTAACCCGGTTTAACTAGAAATAATCTGAGAAAAAATCCCCGAGTATTCAAACGAATTATTGGGTTAAAATGTGCAATATCGATAAAAGTTATTTATGCTGGTATAAACATTTATATATACCAGTTCACGAGGCGGTTCTGTAGAATAGAGCCCTATTTTTGAGCCATGAGGAAGTCATGACTATGTCTGAAACGAAAACGATAGAAACGGTGAACATAAAGCGCCGTCAAGTATTGGCTGGTGCAACAGGGGTTGTGGGTGCCGTGGGTGCGGCATTTGTAGCCGTACCTTTTTTAGGTTCTTGGCAACCCAGTGAAAAAGCAAAAGCGGCCGGTGCTCCGGTTGATGCGGATATTAGTGGGCTACAACCCGGTCAGATGATGACTTTAAGCTGGCGTGGTAAGCCAGTTTGGATTGTGCGCCGTACTCCGGAAATGCTAGAACGTTTAACGACTTTAGACGAATTGCTGCGAGATCCAGATTCCGTTGCTTCTATTCAACCAGACTATTGTCAAAACCCTTCACGTGCGCTCAAACCTGAATATCTTGTAGTCGTTGGGATTTGTACGCATCTGGGTTGTGCGCCTTTATATCGTCCGGCCGTAAATTCGACAGATATGGCGGAAGATTGGCGAGGTGGATTTTTCTGCCCTTGCCATGGTTCGAGCTTTGATTTAGCGGGTCGTGTGTTCCGTTCGGTGCCAGCACCGACCAACTTAGAAATTCCACCTTATATGTATTTGTCAGAAACACATATTCGAGTAGGTGAAGATGCGGAATCAGGAGGGCAAGCCTAATGTCTGACAAAAATACAAATCAAGCCGCGCCTGGTGGCATGTTGAAATGGTTGGATGATCGTTATCCTTTGATCAGCACCTGGAATGAGCATGTCGCTCAATACTACGCACCAAAAAATTTCAATTTTTGGTATTTCTTTGGTTCTTTTGCCTTGTTGGTGATGGTGATTCAATTTATCACTGGTATATGGTTAACCATGTCCTATAAGCCTTCAGCGGATGATGCGTTTAACTCGATTGAATACATTATGCGAGATGTAGAGTGGGGGTGGCTGATTCGATACATGCATACCACAGGGGCTTCGGCCTTCTTTTTAGTGGTCTATTTGCACATGACTCGCGCATTACTCTATGGTTCTTACAAACAGCCACGTGAGTTAGTCTGGCTAATCGGGATGTTGATTTTTGTAGTGTTAATGGCTGAAGCCTTCATGGGGTATATGTTGCCATGGGGTCAGATGTCTTATTGGGGGGCACAAGTCATTATTTCACTGTTTAGTGCGATTCCATTAGTGGGGCCGGATTTGGCATTATGGATTCGTGGTGACTACATTATTTCAGACGCAACTCTAAACCGTTTCTTTGCATTGCATGTGATTGCCTTGCCTTTGGTGTTAGTCTTATTGGTCTTTATGCATATCGTTGCATTACACAAAGTGGGTTCAAACAACCCGGACGGTGTTGAGATCAAAAAGCATAAAGATTCACAAGGTTTACCTTTGGATGGGGTTCCATTTCATCCGTATTACACCGTAAAAGATTCGTTTGGTGCGACCGCCTTCCTGATTTTGTTTGCAGTGGTGGTGTTCTATATGCCAGAGGGCGGTGGTTATTTTATAGAGGCGCCGAACTTTGAGCCAGCTGATCCTTTAAAAACACCGGATCATATTGCGCCAGTCTGGTACTTTACGCCTTTCTATGCGATCTTACGTGCAATTCCAGATAAATTCCTAGGTGTTGTTGCGATGGGGGCTTCGATTGCCGTATTGTTTGCGATGCCTTGGTTAGACCGCTGTAAAGTACGTTCCATTCGTTACCGTGGCTATTCTTATAAGCTCTTATTAACCATGTTTGCAATTAGCTTTGTGGTGCTAGGCGTATTAGGTGCTTTACCATCGACAGCGCTTTATACAAAACTAGCGCAAATATTTACGATCTTGTATTTTGCTTTCTTCATTTTGCTGCCTTATACCTCAGCGTATGAAAAAACCAAACCTGTACCAGAGAGGACAACTTAATGATGACATCATTTTTAAGCAGACTGAGTTTAGTGATAGCGGCAATGGTGTTTCCTGTTAGCTTAGTGCTAGCGGCGGCGTCTTATAATATAGAGCTTGAAGCAGCCAATAATGACATTCGAGATAAAGAGTCATTACAGCGTGGTGCCGTTCACTTTGCGAATTATTGTATGGCCTGTCACTCCGCTCAATACATGCGTTACAACCGTGTAGCTCGTGACTTGGGTTGGACGGATGAAGAGGTGGTTGAAAAACTAGCTTTTGGTCAGCGTTTACCAGTTGATCACATGATGAGCTTTATGGAAGACGGTGTGTCAGAAAGCAAGTTTGGTATTGAGGCTCCCGATCTATCGTTGATGGCGCGTTTAAAAGGTAACGATTACATTTATACTTTTTTACGTGGTTACTACCTGGAGAATGAAGGTGTTTGGGAACCGGGTAACTGGAACAATAAGGTATTGGAGGGTACTTCCATGCCAAATGTTCTAGAGTCGTTCCAGAAGCACTCTAGCCCAGAAGAGTATGAGCAAGTGACGCGTGATTTAGTTAACTTCTTAGATTATATTGCTGAACCCAATAAAGTAGAACGTTGGGATCTAGGTTGGAAGGTTATTTTATTCTTACTTGTATTATTGCTTCTAACCTATCTTCTCAAAAGAGAATATTGGCGAGATGTGAAGCATTAAGAAAGGCCCGCTAGAGCGGGCCTTTTTATTTTGACAGCAAAACACTGAGTCTTTAAGGATTGAGTATGGCGAAAGCAAAATCAGTATTTGTTTGTACGGACTGTGGCGCCGAGCACACTAAGTGGCAAGGCCAGTGCATGGAATGCGGTGCTTGGAATACGCTTAAAGAGCTTAAAATTTCAACGTCTAGCAAGTCAGCTTCGCGTTCTGTTCAAGGGTATAGTGGTAGCCAATCGAATCAAGTATTGTCAGTCAACGATATAGAGTTGGGCGAAGTACCACGTTTTTCGACCGGCATTTCAGAGCTGGATCGTGTGCTAGGTGGCGGAATCGTACCTGGATCGGTGGTGTTAATTGGTGGTGATCCAGGGGTGGGCAAATCCTCGATTTTGTTGCAGGTCATGTGTGGTTTGAGTCAGGCTATTCCAGCGCTCTATGTAACTGGTGAAGAATCTCTACAACAAGTCGTCATGCGCGCGAAGCGTATGCAGCTGCCGGAAGATCATTTACGTTTATTGGCGGAAACGGAAGTGGAGCAAATAATTCGTTTTGCGCAACAAGAGTCGCCCAAGGTGATGGTAGTGGATTCGATTCAGACCATGCAGCTAGCTGAAGTTGGGACGGCGGCCGGAGGGGTAACTCAGGTGAGAGAATCGGCCGCCTATCTAACACGCTTTGCGAAACAAAATAATATTGCAGTATTCCTGGTTGGGCATGTAACAAAATCCGGTGAAGTGGCTGGCCCTCGTGTGCTGGAGCATATTGTGGATAGTGTTTTATTTTTAGAGGGTCAATCTGATAGCCGCTTTAGAACTTTAAGGGCGATAAAAAACCGCTTTGGTGCAGTGAATGAGTTGGGCGTATTTGCCATGACTGAGTTAGGGCTAAAACAGGTTAAAAATCCTTCAGCTATTTTCTTATCGCGTGCCAATGAACCCGCACCCGGTTCGGTAGTAATGGTGATTTGGGAGGGCTCGCGCCCTTTGTTGGTAGAAATTCAAGCCTTAGTGGATGAGTCACCTTATGGCAGTCCGCGTCGTGTAAGTGTGGGGTTGGACTCAAATCGAATTGCAATGTTGTTAGCTGTTATGCATCGTCATGGCGGTATACAAGCGGCTGACCAGGATGTTTATGTGAATGTGGTGGGCGGGATTAAAGTATCGGAAACCAGTGCAGATTTAGCTTTATTGGTGGCGATTCTATCCAGTATGCGCAATAAACCACTCGATCAGGATTTAATTGTATTTGGTGAAGTTGGTTTGGCAGGCGAGATCCGGCCAGTTCCAAGTGGTCAAGAGCGCATTTTTGAAGCCGGTAAGCACGGATTTAAACGGGCGATTGTTCCTATGGCGAATATCCCAAAAGGCGGGGTTGCAGGTATGGAATTGATCGGGGTACATAATTTAGCGCAAGCTTTAGATCAATTATGAATGGATTGTGTAAAAGACCTTCCACTTATCAAGACCAATAGGCTAGAATAAATTTCAATTTGTTTTTAAGAGATATGCCATGCCTGCCAACTCGGCTTTAAACGAACTTTATGCCAACTCGCCTTTGGCCGTCGCCTTGGCTGTTTGCAATGATGAGTCGCACTGGCGTATCAGCTGGCAAAATCAAACCGCCCACTCGCTATGGGGGCATTATGACCTCAACTTAGATCTAGAACTGAAGTTACAACTATTAAGCGCGATGCAGCGTAACGGTGTTTCGACTTTTCAGCATGCTTTAAAAGGTTGGGTAGAAGCTTGTCACTTTACGTTGGTGCATTATAAAAATGGAATTCTAATCCAATTTATGATGTCGGGGGCTCATACAGAAAGTTTTAATCCAGAATGTGCAGAAGATCAGATATACCGAACGGTATCAGATGCGGCGGGTTTGGGTTTGCTGGATTGGGACTTAAAACAAGATTTGATCCGTTACAGTGATCGGTTTTATCAAATGTGTGACATTTCACCGGTTGAACTGGGTCAGACAAAAGTCAAATTTATGGCGCGTGTCCATCCTCAAGATAGGGTTCGGGTAGAAGATGCCTTGTTTGCGCACCTTGAGGCACGTTGGCCATTCAATGTAACGTTCCGCTTTAAGACTTCTAGCCAAAGTTTTGTCTGGATGCAAATGACTGGGCAAGCCAGCTGGCAAACAGAGACTAATCAAGCGTACCGTTTAATGGGATCGGTTCGCGATGTTTCAGACGCTAAGCGATTAGAACAGACGGTTAGGCAGCGGGAGGCTTTAATTGAGCAAGTTTTAGATGCGCTTCCTATCAGTATCTACGTTAAAGATGCTCAAGGATGTTTCCGTTTTTACAGCAAGCAAACCGAACAGATAACCGGAGTTGAACGCAATCGTGCGATTGGTCGCACCGATTTCGAGGTGTTTCCTATTGATTTAGCGCGTAAGTTTGTGGATGATGATCGACAGGCCAAACAAGGTGGCAAGTTGATTGTGTCGGAAGAACAACTAACCCTAATGGGTCAAACACGCTGGCTGCTAACTGGCCGTGGCCCAATCCATATTCAGCGTCCGGACCAAGCCCCTGAAATTTGGATATTAGGATTCGCGCTGGACATTACAGACCGGCGAGAAATGGAGCAAGTGTTAGAGCAGGCGCGTCAAGAGGCCGAATCAGCGGCCAATGCCAAGTCTGAGTTTTTGTCAGTAATGAGTCATGAAATTCGCACGCCATTAAATGCCGTAATTGGCATGTCGGGTTTATTGTTAGACCAAGAGTTGGACTCGGAGCAGAAGAGCCAAGCTGAAATGATTCAGCGCTCTGGTCAACATTTACTTCACTTAGTCAACGATATTCTGGACTTTAATAAGTTAGAAGCGGGTCGGGTTGAATTAGAACATCAGGCTTTCGATTTAAATCAACTGATTGATACCGTTATTGAAATGGTTAAACCTAGTGCCGAAGCTAAGGACGTAGAGTTGTTGGTTGATAAGCAACCAGACCTGATGACTCATATAAAAGGCGATCCGGCGCGATTACGTCAGGTTTTGCTTAACCTGCTGGGTAACGCAATTAAATTTACTGAAAAAGGTTCGGTCACCTTAAAAGTAATCGCTGTTGACCATCGAATCCGTTTTGAGGTCAAGGACACAGGTATTGGCATTGCGGAGGATAAATTACAGCGATTATTTGATGCTTTTACTCAAGCTGATGCGTCTACTAGCCGAAAATATGGGGGGACAGGGCTGGGCTTGTCCATCAGTAAAAAATTGGCTCAAGCGATGCACGGAGACATCGGTGCACGTAGTCGATTAGGGGTTGGCAGTTGTTTTTGGTTTGAAGTACCTTGTGAGCGCGCAAACCCAGATGAACTTGAGTCAGAAATCGGTCAGTCTGATTACCTGAAACAACATTCATTATCAATTCTAGTGGCTGAAGATAACCCATCTAATCAGCTTTTAATTCAAGCAATTCTTACCAAATTAAATCATCGAACAGTCTTAGCTGAAAATGGACTGGAAGTGCTAGCACAGCTGAATAAGCCAGGCTCAAAGTTCGATTTAATTCTAATGGATATGCAAATGCCAGAAATGGATGGCTTAGAGGCCACGCAGAAGATTCGCAATCACGAAAACCAAAACGTGGCTTGTATTCCGATTATTGCTTTAACCGCGAACGCGATGTTTGGCGATCGTGAAAAAGTTATCTCCGCTGGCATGAATGATTATTTAAGTAAGCCAATAGATGTCGAAGCACTTCAAAGGGTTCTCTGGCGTTGGAGCCGTTAAAGACAGTTTTGTTTGAGAAGACTTTTTATAGTTAACGAATTACTGCTGAGTCTGAATCCACTCATGCCACAAGGAAAGCGTACTTTGATTAATCGCGGCTACGGCTGAACGCTTGCCGATTTTATTTTGAAAAACCGCTTCAGCGTCTAAGCTGCAACTGGCTCCTCCAGCCTCTTCTAATATTAACCAGCCCGCTGCATAATCCCATAAGCTTTGATTGCCATGCAGGTAAATCTGACCGCGCCCTGCAGCAATCCAGCACCAATCTAAAGCTACCGAGCCAAAGCTACGTTGCGAGGCGTATGGCGCTTGGGTGGCTAATACGGTGGCTAAGGGAGCGTCTAAGCGTTTAAAGTCGATAATCCCTACACAGCGTTTTAAAGGCGGGGTAATTTGGGGACTGTTGAGTGGTTGATCATTGAGTTCAGCACCTAATCCTACGCGGGCACTGAATAATTCATCTCTAGCCGGATCATATACCAGACCCGCTACCGGTTTTCCAGCAATCAACAAAGCGAGAGATACGCTAAAAAAAGGTATATGATTTGCAAAATTAGTGGTGCCATCTACAGGGTCTAGAACCCAGCAGCCATTGGGATGATCTAGTGCCGCCTGCTGTATTTCTAAAGATGATTCTTCACCTAGTAAAGCAAATTCAGGCCACTCGCGTTTAAGCAGTTGGGTTACTTGTTGTTGCATGGATGTATCCGCCTCAGTAAGCAAGGAACCGTCTTTTTTAACTTCATAACCTATTTGGTTAAACCGGCTCATTACTTCTTGCTTGGCTAGGCTTACAATGGCTTGTTTGAGGCCTGACCAGGCCTGGTTGTCGACAAATGGGTGGGACATAAAGCGCCGCCTTTAGTTTGTTTTGTTTCGGTTGGTATCAATTAAACTGAGTTTGATTTTATCAATTGCGTTTTGAGATACATCTAAAACCTCAAGGCTATATTCACCAATCCGAATGCAAGTGCCCGCCGCCGGCAAAGTTTCTAAATGTTCTTGAATTAAACCATTTAGTGTTTTGGGGCCATCCGTGGGTAGGTCGAGAAAATAATCTTTGTTTAGGTCACGAATAAATTCGGCCGCATCTACGGTCATGGAGCCATCTGCATGGATTGCAACATGTTCAGACAGCTTTGCATTGGCGTCCGTTGAAAGCTTGCCCACAATTTCTTCTAGCAAATCTTCAAGTGTTAGTAAGCCTTGCAGCTCGCCGTACTCATCAACGATTAATGCCATGCGTCGCTTGTTTTTATGGAAGTTAGCTAACTGAGTGTTTAGCGGCGTGGTTTCTGGCACGTAGTAAGCCGGTCTTGCTAATTTGATGATATCTTTTAGAGTGATTCCAGGTTTCATTAGAGTCGGCAATGCACGGCGTAAATTGAGTATGCCAACTAAATCTGCATCAAACGTGCCGCGATATAAAGGAACTCGAGTATATGAGGAGTTTTGAATTGACTTTAAGAAGTCTTCAAATGGTTGATCCACATCTACACCATAGATTTCTTGCTTTGGGATCATCACGTCTTCAACCGTGACGCTTTCTAAGCGTAAAATACTGGTTAACATGTCTCGATATTGTTGTGGTAATTGACCCGTTGATTCATCAATTAAGGTCTGAAGTTCTTCATGGCTTAAAGAATGGTCAGCTTGGATTTTATTGACATGTATGCCAAACAAACGTAAAAAGCCATTCGCAAAAATATTCACAAACCAAACAATCGGACTGAATATTTTGAGCATTGGGTCAAGGATATAAGCCATTGGGAAAGCGATTTTTTCTGGATATAAAGCGGCGACTGTTTTTGGTGCCACTTCAGAAAAAATTAAGATCAAGAGGGTTAATAGACCGGCGGCGATCGCAATACCGGCTTCACCCATTAAGCGCAACGCAATAATGGTTGCGATGGATGAAGCGAAAATATTCACAAAGTTGTTGCCAAGCAAAATCACACCTAATAAACGGTCAGGCTTTTCAAGTAGCTTTTGGGCTTTGATGGCGGCACTGTGACCACTGTTCGCTTTATGCTTTAAGCGATAACGGTTGAGCGACATAAGGGCGGTTTCGGAACTTGAAAAAAGCGCCGATAAAACCATCATTAGAAATAAAATAAAGAATAACAAGGATAGAGGGATGTCGTTCAAAGTATTACCATTAAGTTTGAAAACAAGATTGGGATTATAACGAATTTTATAATCGAATGCATACTTAGGGTGTTCAGTCTAGTGCTTAAGCGTTAACTAGACCATAAACTGCCTGGGTGCCAATGTAACTGATAATCAAGAAACTATAGGCCCAGATGGTATAGCGCGCGGCTTTTTGGCCGCGCCAGCCAAATTGAAAGTGCCCCCACAAAAACAGGCTGTAGGTTAGCCACGCCAGTATCGAAAAGAAGGTTTTGTGCGCGATGTTTTGACTAAAAAAGTTATCAATAAAGTAAGCACCACTAAAAATTGCAAAGGTCAGAATCACATAACCCAAAACAACTAATTGAATTAATGTTTTCTCCATGACTTGCAAAGGCGGCAAGGCGCGAATTAAGTTCGATAAGTTGCGACGCTGAAAGCGACGCTCTTGGGCAGAAAAAAGCACCGCTTGGGCGGTCGCTAAACCAAGAACACTGTAGGCAAAAATTGAAATAATGACATGAAAGCCAAGCGTATAATCAATGGGGTGAAAGTCACCGATAAACTGTGGGAATAACGTCACCATCGCGGCCAGTGGAAAAATAAAAATGCCTAAGGCTTCGGTGTGCTTGTTCAAATTAATGATAAGTAGGGCAAACACCCCGATCCAGCCAATTAAGGATAAGCCATTACCAAAACTAAAAATCATTGATTCCGGAGTAAACAAAGTCAGTGTTAAGGAAATGGTATGTAGCACTAGTGCAAAAGTCGCCACGCCCAAAATCGGGCGGCGCAAAGAGCGAGAGGTGGTTTGGGTGTCGCGAATGCAGCGCAATAGATAATAGGTGCTCATTAAATAAAGCAAACTCGCCATAAGGGCGCTAAGGCTACTGATCATGCAAATTCCTTGTTTGTGACAGGGGTTCTTAGCATGCTGGACAGAGGCTAGCAATGCAAAGGTCTCGAAAAATCATCATATCCGCTATAATAGCGAAATTAAAAGTTATTGAGAAGGATTTCTCATAAATGGACCGTCAAATAACACACCCTAAGCCAACTTTACCAACTTGGCTTAGAACATTGGAGAATCGTTATGTTTGATAATTTATCGGATCGTTTGGCGAAGACGCTGAAAACCATTCGCGGTCAAGGTCGCCTGACAGAAGATAATATTAAGGACGCCCTAAGGGATGTTCGCCGTGCGTTGCTAGAAGCGGACGTTGCCCTGCCTGTAGTAAAAAGCTTTATTAATAAGGTACAAGAGCGCGCCTTAGGGCAAGAGGTTTCACTAGCCTTAAACCCAGGACAAGCCTTTGTTAAAGTGGTGCGTGAGCAACTGGCCGAAACCATGGGGCAAGAAGTTGAGCCGCTTAACTTTAGTGTGGAGCCACCTGCGGTGATTATGGTAGCGGGTTTGCAAGGGGCAGGTAAAACCACATCGGTCGCTAAGTTGGCGCGCTGGTTAAAAGAGCGTGAGAAGAAAAAAGTTATGGTCGTGTCCGCCGACGTGTATCGTCCAGCCGCGATTAAGCAGTTAGAAACGCTGGCTCAACAAGTGGGAGTGGTTTTCTCACCATCTAGTGCGGATCAAAAGCCGGTTGATATCGTAGAGCGGGCGCGAGCCGAAGCCAAAAAACAATTTATGGATGTGTTACTGGTGGATACCGCTGGTCGTATGCATGTTGATGAAGGCATGATGACCGAAATAAAGGCCTTACATCAAGCGATTAAGCCGATCGAAACCTTGTTTGTAGTGGATGCCATGACAGGTCAAGATGCCGCTAATACAGCTAAAGCTTTCCATGATGCTTTGCCTTTAACTGGCGTAATTTTGACCAAAACTGATGGTGATGCACGAGGTGGTGCAGCATTATCAATTCGTGAAGTAACTGGCAAGCCCATTAAATTTATTGGTGCGGGAGAAAAAACTGAAGCGTTGGAGCTTTTCCATCCAGATCGTATGGCCGGTCGTATTTTGGGGATGGGTGATGTTTTAAGCTTGATTGAAGAAGCCGAAACCAAAATCGATCAAAAAAAGGCACAAGCCTTTGCACAAAAAATCCAAAAAACCGGTCAATTTGATTTGGAAGACTTTCGTCAACAGTTGCAACAAATCCAAGGTATGGGTGGGATTGGTGGTTTGATGGGTAAATTACCCGGAATGGGGCAGCTCAAAAACCAAATGCAAGAAGGTGTAGCGGAGAAAGAGTTTAAACGTTTAGAAGCGATTATTAACTCCATGACGCCAAAAGAACGCGCTTATCCTACTCTGCTAAAAGGTTCGCGTAAGCGTCGAATCGCCGCGGGTTCGGGCACGCAGGTTCAAGACGTTAATAAATTACTCAAGCAGTTTGAGCAAATGCAGAAAATGATGAAAAAAGTCTCAAAAGGCGGCATGAAAAACATGATGCGGGGCATGGCCGGAAAATTACCACCTGGAATGGGTGGTATTGGCGGAATGCCAAGATAACCAACTTGGTCGTATGACTAGAGGCGTATTTAGCAAGCCTAATAAAAACTTTGCTTAACATTAAGCGCGCGTGTATAATCACGCGCTTACTTGATGCGCCTAAAATCGTGTCAACCCATCACCAGGCCTGGTTCTGGTGACTGTAAACTAGAAGAATTTGTTGATGGGGTTTCCTGTCATCGCCTGATTAACCATAAGGAGATACACAATGGTTGTAGTTCGTTTAGCACGTGGTGGCTCAAAAAAGCGCCCGTTTTATAAGTTAGTAGTAGCGGATCGCCGTGTTGCGGCAACCGGTCGCTTTATTGAGCAAGTTGGTTTTTATAACCCTAGCGCCCGTGGCAACGAAGAAACTCTTCGTGTTGATCAGGCGAGAGTGGATCACTGGGTTGCTCAAGGCGCTCAAATGAGTGATCGCGTTAAAAGCATTCTAAAGAAAGCTTAAGAATTTTCGGTCGATTTAATGAAACCAGATAAACTCATTATCGGCCGAATTAATGGCGTGTATGGCGTCAAAGGCTGGGTTAAAGTGTATTCACATACAGACCCAGTCGGTAACATTTTAAGTTACCAGCCCTGGTTGGTAAAACGCCAGGGACAATGGGTGGAGATGCAAGTTATCGACTCCCATGCACCGCAAGGTGGCAAGGCCATAGTGGCTCATTTGAAAGGCATCGATTCGCGTGAATTAGCACGGGATTTGATGGGATCTGATATCGCTGTAATGCGTGATCAGTTCCCCGAAGATGACGATGGTTTTTATTGGACAGACTTAATTGGCTGCGATGTTAAAAATCAACAAGGTGAGCAGCTGGGTCGAGTTACTGATTTAGTTGAGACAGGCGCACATGATGTGTTGCGTGTCAAAGGTGAGCGAAGCCATTTAATTCCGTTTGTGTTCGACAACTACATTTTGGATGTGGATTTAGAACAACAGCAGATTTTAGTTAATTGGCAAGCGGATCAATATGAAGAGGATGATCAGTAAAGCATGCGTTTTGATGTGATTACGCTGTTTTCTGACATGTTTAATGCGATTACGCAGCAAGGTATAAGTCGGCGGGCATTTCAAAAAGAGCTAGTTGATCTGCACTTTTGGAATCCGCGTGATTTTACGCATGATCGGCATAAAACCGTAGATGATCGCCCTTATGGTGGGGGGCCGGGTATGTTAATGATGTACCAGCCTCTTAAAGACACCTTTGATGCGTTAGATCAAACGCTCAAACAATCGCAGCCAGATGCAAAAACGCATGTGGTTTATTTGTCTCCACAAGGCCAACCCTTAACACAAGCGAAAGTGGAAGAGTTGGTTGAGCGTCCACAAGTAACCTTACTATGTGGGCGCTACGAAGGCATTGATGAACGTTTGATTGAGCAATGTGTTGATGAAGAAATTTGTGTTGGCGATTTTATTGTAAGTGGCGGAGAGCTACCTGCGATGATGTTAATGGATGCCATGATACGCCTGTTGCCAGGCGCACTTGGTCATTCGCAGTCGGCTCAACAAGATTCTTTTTCGGACGGGTTGCTTGATTGTCCACACTATACGCGTCCAGAGTCGGTGGACGGCATGCTGGTTCCAAGTGTTTTATTGGAAGGACATCATGCCAAAATCGACGAATGGCGCGAGCGGCAAAAATGGTTACGCACCCATGCACGTCGACCAGATTTGATAGAAAAATTGGCACTAACCTCTGAGCAACGCCAAAAACTGGATGCTTGGCTCAAGTTGGTTGAATAGCAATTTTGAAGTGAAAACACGAGAAACACTTCAAAGAATATGGAGAGCTTTAAGATGAGCGATATCATCAAGCGAATTGAAACGGAACAAATGACGAAAGAAATTCCAGCATTTGCACCGGGTGACACAGTAGTTGTACAGGTTAAAGTACAGGAAGGTACAAACGTACGTTTGCAGGCTTATGAAGGCGTTGTAATTGCAAAACGTAACCGTGGTTTAAACTCGGCTTTTACTGTGCGTAAGATTTCACACGGTGTCGGTGTTGAGCGTACTTTTCAGACATATAGTCCACTTGTTGAGAGTATTGCTGTTAAGCGTCGTGGTGCGGTACGTCGTGCGAAACTTTACTACCTACGTGAATTGTCAGGTCGTGCGGCTCGTATTAAAGAAAAATTATAATAGTTTCTTTAAACAAGACGTCATAAAAAAACCGCCGAAAGGCGGTTTTTTTGTTTTAAGCCTTACGCATATCAAATCAATGTATAAGGTTGGGCTGTTGGGTTTATTTGTCAATAATCCAAAGTTGACCAAACCAGTACCAACGGCCTTGGCCCGCAGGTGCGGTGCAGGCATAACGATCACGGGGTGGTTTAAGAGCTTGTTTTGCTTTAACCATGATCTCAGTTTCTGAGCGCCAATCCATGCTTAAGTGTTGGCCAAGGCTATTAAAGCAATTTAATTGCTTAACCGGTTTGCTTAATTTAAGAGTAAGCTCCGGTGGGTTGGTTTGAATTAATGGATCGCTAGGGCTTTGGTGGCGAATAGGGAGAGGGAGCGTGTTAACTTTTAGAGCGAAATCCTCAATCTTGGCAAAATTAACAGCCATTGGGAAACGGTTGAGTGCCCGTCGATCGGAGTTTTTATCCACCGCACCGGATACTTGCGACATGCTCACATAACCCATTTCGGCAATTAAGTTTGCGGCACTTTCACTGTACTCACCATAAGGATAGGCAAATAGCTTTGGATTTTGGTTGGCCTGTTCACCCAGCTCTTCTTGCAAGCGTGTTTGCGTTAACGTCAGTTCGTTACGAACGCGTTCCAACATTTGTTGTTTGGTTTCATCGTTTGATGGGCGCATTTTGGTATGAGTGTGAGTATGGTTGGCAAATTCAAAACCATCCGCTTGCATTTCGCGCATTTGATCCCAACTCATAAAATTGCCAAAACGTTTATCAATCGGCTCTGAATTAACAAAGGTTGTGATGCTCCAGCCAAGTTTTTTAAGGCGTGGATAAGCTTCAGTATAAACACTTTTATAAGCGTCATCTGCTGTCAATATAACGGTTTTATCAGGCACATCCTGATTCGTTTGCCATTGCTGTATAAGCTTAGACAAAGGCCATACATTAAAATTATTTTGTTCTAAATAATCTAAGTGGGCTTCAAATTGATCAAGTGTCACGCTGGTGCTAGCTGGCGTGTCATCACCAAAATGATGATACATTAAAATCACAGCGGATGACTTAGCGTAACTCATGCCAGATACTAAACTGGACAGTAGTAAGATAGATGCAAGTTTATAACTTTTTTTCAGCATGTAGATTCCTGAGTTTTGAGATAATAACCGAATTAAAGACATTATATTGTAATAACCTTGGAGGGTGTTTTGGAACGAGTGATTCAAATAGTTTTGGCGGGGTTAATTTTGGTTGCGATAGGGATATTTGTAAGCGAGAGTCGTCAACAGAAGCCGTTAGAACGAGCTACACAAGAACAAGGTATAAATGCCTTAGAGCAGAATCAACCAGTCGAAAAAGTAAGCTTGCCGGATTTTGCTAGTATTCAGGATGTTAATCAAAAAAAGCAGGCTTTCCAGGCGTTTTTATTACCAGCGATCCACCAGTCTAATGAACAAATTTTAGAAGAGCGTACTTTTTTGCAGGCGTTAGATTTTAACAACTTAAGCAAACCACAAGCACGGCGTTTAGCCTTGTTGGCTGACAAGTATCAGCAACCACGTAAAGCAAAACAAACTAAGGCACAATGGCGGCAGGCCTTATTAAAAAAAGTCGACATCATACCACCATCGCTTGCATTGGCTCAGGCCGCGAATGAGTCGGCTTGGGGTACCTCACGATTTGCGACGGAAGGTTTAAACTTTTATGGCCAATGGTGTTTCTCAGAAGGTTGTGGGCTCGTACCAGAGGAGCGACCTGATGGCAAAAAATATGAAGTACGTTTATTTAAGTCTCCTAGCGAATCGGTACAGGCTTATATGACTAATTTAAATGCGTTTCATACTTATCGTGATTTTCGTCAGTTGCGTTTAGATTTGCGTAACAAGAACCAAGTATTAACTGGTGAGAAGTTGGCTAAAGGTTTGTTGGCGTATTCGCAACGTCGTGAAGAATATATTAAAGAAATTCAGGCTATGATAAGGTTTAACGATTGGCATCTTTTGGATCAAGACTGGGTGAGGTCATTAAGTGAAAACCAATATAAATAAACAAACGCTATCTGAGCCTGTTCTAGCTAAACAAACGTTAGGTTGGCGAGAATGGGTATCTCTGCCAGGTTTGGGTATCCAAGCTTTAAAATGCAAAGTCGATACAGGAGCGAGAACCTCCGCTTTGCATGCTTTTTCAGTCGAACCTTTTGAACGTGATGCCCAAGACTGGATAAGATTTGGGGTTCACCCGCATCAAGATGAACTGGATACCGAAGTATGGTGTGAAGCAAGAGTTAAAGATAAAAGAACAGTAACCGATTCCGGCGGTAATAAAACGGAGCGTTATTTTATTGAAACGGAACTAGTCTTGGGCGACCAGCGTTTTATGATTGACTTATCCTTAACCAGTCGCGATACAATGCGTTTTAGAATGTTGCTTGGGCGCGTAGCGATGGAAAACCGATTCCTAGTGGATGTAAGTCGCTCTTACTGCCAAAAATTGCCCAAATAAGCGTTAAAAAATTTAGACAAAACTGTTGCTCAAGGGAGCCACGCATGAAAATAGCCATTTTATCGAGAAACCGTAATCTTTACTCTACACGCCGCTTAGTCGAGGCAGCCGAGGCGCGCGGTCACGAAGTGCGTGTCATTGATGCACTGCGTTGTTATATGAATATCACTTCCCATCATCCTGAGATCCATTACAAGGGTGAGGTATTAACCGGGTTTGATGCTGTCATTCCACGTATTGGTGCATCCATTACGTTTTATGGAACGGCGGTATTGCGTCAATTTGAGATGATGGGGGTTTACCCGCTTAATGAATCGGTGGCCATTTCACGCTCGCGTGATAAGTTGCGCAGTTTGCAGCTTTTATCGAAACACGGTGTGGGTTTGCCTGTCACCAGTTTTGCGCACTCGCCAGATGATATTGATGATTTATTAAACATTGTGGGTGGTGCACCTGCTGTTATTAAAGTGCTGGAAGGCACGCAAGGTATTGGTGTGGTATTGGCCGAAAATAAGCAAGCGGCCAAAAGTGTGATACAGGCCTTTATGGGTTTGAAAGAGCATATTTTGGTTCAAGAGTTCATTAAGGAAGCAGGTGGTTCGGATATTCGCTGCTTTGTAGTTGGTGGTAAGGTGGTTGCAGCTATGAAACGTCAGGGGCAAGATGGTGAGTTCCGATCCAATTTACACCGTGGTGGTAGTGCCGTTTTGACAAGGATTTCGCCAGAAGAACGCGCGACGGCGTTGCGAGCTGCCAAAATTATGGGCTTGAATGTATGTGGTGTTGATATTTTGCGTTCAAACCATGGCCCAGTGGTGATGGAGGTGAACTCTTCTCCGGGTTTGGAAGGAATTGAAACCGCATCCGGTAAAGATGTAGCAGGCTTAATTATCGATTTTATAGAAAAAACCGCCAAGCCAAATAAAACCCAAACCAAGGGTAAAGGTTGATGTCGTCTGGCTCGCCAGCGCCAAAACGGCGCAAGAACTCGCCCATAACACTGGGCGGACAAACGATTCAGCCTGGTGAGCGTCGCACTGTCGATTTAGTGGTAGGTAAACTTTATACCCATAGCCCAATCACCATGCCGGTACAGGTGTTGTGTGGCCGCCAAGCCGGGCCAGTGATGTTTGTAAGTGCTGCGATTCATGGCGATGAACTCAATGGGGTAGAAATTATCCGTCGGCTACTTAAAGTGCCGGGTTTGCGTCAGCTTAAGGGCACCTTAATTGCCGTACCGATTGTGAACTTGCATGGGTTTATTAACCAAAGTCGTTATTTACCCGATCGTCGAGATTTAAACCGTAGCTTTCCGGGTTCTGAAAAAGGCTCATTAGCAGGGCGTGTAGCGCGTTTGTTTTTAGAGGAAATTGTAGAGCGTTCAACCCACGGTATTGATTTACATACCGGTGCAATATACCGTTCAAATTTGCCACAAATTCGCGCTAATTTAGATGATCCACAAACCCTAGATTTAGCGCGTGCATTTGGAACGCCGGTGATTCTTAACTCGGATTTGCGCGATGGCTCATTGCGTGAAGCCGCCGCTAAAAAAGGTATACCGGTTTTATTATATGAAGCCGGCGAGGCTTTGCGATTTGACGAACTGGCAATTCGTGGTGGCGTGCAGGGTATACTTCGCGTGATGCGCCAGTTAGAAATGCTACCTAAATCACGAAAAGCACAGCCTGCTGAACCTATCATGGCACGTTCTTCGGCCTGGGTGCGTGCGCCTCAAGATGGGATTTTCCGTGCCAGTGTCAAGCAGGGGCAGCGCGTGGTCAAGGATCAAACGCTATTGGGGCGTGTCTCTGATCCGTTTGGCGAGTCAGAAGTGGAAGTTTGGTCGCCATTTAGTGGCATTATTATTGGCCAATTGCATCTACCCTTGGTGAACGAAGGTGAAGCCTTATTCCATATTGCACGTTTTTATCGAACTGATATTGCAGCAGGTAATATTGAAACCTACCAAGAAACCCTTGAGGCTGAAACTTATCCCTATTTGGATTAACTACCAGGCCTGGTGGTCAGTCCTCCGCAGAAATATCTAGGGGATAATCGAGGTGTCCTAAATATGCTAGAAGCTCAATCTATTAATTATACAATTGGCAATAAGGCCATATTGAGTGAAGTATCTTTGCAGGTAAAAGCCGGTGAGATATGGGTAGTTTTAGGGCCAAATGGCGCCGGTAAGTCTAGTTTGTTAAATGTGTTATCGGGCGAACTCAACAGGTTTCAATCCCAAGTATTTCTAAATCAGCAGCCTTTAACATCATACACTTCCAGTCAATTAGCGAGATTACGTGCGGTGATGCCTCAGTCGGTTGGACTAGAGTTTGGCTTCTTGGTAAAAGAGGTGGTCGCGCTGGGTTTATTGGACACATCACGAGATAAAGTTGAAGGTTTGGTGAATCAAGCTTTGACTTTATTTGATGTCACTCACTTGGCTGAGCGTAATTATTTAACGCTGTCAGGTGGCGAAAAACAACGTACCCATTTAGCCCGTGTAATGGCGCAAGTTTTAAACCCTTTAACCTTGGCTGAAGAGCGTTTTTTGCTATTAGATGAATGCACCTCTAACCTAGATTTAGCTCATCAACAGAAGGTTTTTAAGGTGTTGAAGCAATGTGTTCGCGAGCAAAAAATGGGTGTCGTTGCTGTGTTGCATGATCTAAACTTAGCATCGCAGTTTGCGGATAAAGCCTTGTTGATGCATGAAGGGGCGGTCTATGCGAGTGGTCGAGTTGAATCGGTGTTGACCCAGAATAATATAGAAACGGTATACCAAAGTTCGGTAGAGGTGATTGAGCGACCAGGCGCTTGGCCCATCATTGTTCCTAACGGTTCTTAAACAGGATGGGTGGGTTGTATTTATTAACGCACCCATGCTTGAAAAAGGCTTTGCTGACTTAGTGGGGTAAAATCGGAGGTGGAGCCACTTTTGGGGTTTGTTGGTTTAGCGTCGGTGGCATTTTACCTTCAATGCGTTCATGCACTTCCATTACCATACCACTTTGTGTCACCGCGTATAGATCGTCATAAATATGTACAACCTTAAAGACCATTGGACGAATCTGAATGCCATCTTCAGACAATGGCTTACCTTTGCCCATATACATGCCACACATAGACGAACCTACTTCAACTTTGCCTTGTGAAATTAAGTCATAATCTTTGTGGCTCAGTAAGCTAAGGGTATCTAAACGATCAAAAAACCGTTTTTTCTCAGCTTCATCCTGTTCTGCGTAATGCACACAAAGCTGTTGCGGTTTCACTTTGCTTAAGTCTTGCGGTGCTTTAAATACCTCACTTTCAGCTTGGGCAATAGACGTTAGTCCAAAACTCAGCCCCAATACGCAAGTAAGAAGAATCGATTTTTTCATGTAAATAGCCTCGGTGAATGGGTGTTATTTCAGTTTTTTCTAATATAGTTTGGAATTGTAGCAAAACAATCGTGCATTAATAAAGTAAAGTTTGGAGCTTACGGCGATAGGCTTTAACCAGGCCTGGTGCTTGCTCAGCCAACATATCAAACAGCTTGATGAGTCCTTTTTGTGCACCGCCATCGGCATAACTTCGATCAACGCTAAACAATTTAAGCAGAGTTTGCATGGCTTTTTCATATTCACGATGCATCACCAAAATACTGGCGAATCCATAAAGTGCGGCTGGATCATTCGGATTGTCAGCCAACTTTTTTTGTAAGGTCTGAATATCATCCGTAGTTTGCATAATTTCAGCAAAACTCAGAATCACCGACATGGGTTTGCCTTCGGTTGAATTCTTGGCTTCATCCGGTAGCTTGTTAAAAAGGTTGGTGGCTTTATCTAAATGACCGGTTTGCAAATACATTTGCACCAAATCCAAGTGAACCTTGTGATTGAGCGGATCAAGTTGAGCCGCCTCTCCAAGTAACGCGAGCGCTTGATCCATCTGGCCGGATACAAACGCTTGTTGCGCTTGCGCACGAATGGCATCCGACGGGCGCGCAATATGTGCATCCAATAATTCACGAAAAGCTGATTCAGGTTGGCCGCCAGTTAGTTCGGCCACCATTTCGCCTTGTTTAAAAAGTTTAAAGCTGGGCACTGAGCGCACGGCATATTGATCGGCCAACGCTGAGTGGTCATCAATATTGATCTTGGCAAGTAAAAACAAGCCGGCATACTCTTCGGCCAATTTTTCTAAAATCGGCATCACCGATTTACACGGTCCGCACCAAGGCGCCCAAAAATCGACTAATACTGGAATTTGATTTGAGTTTTCAATCACGACTTGTTGAAAGTTGTCCGCACTTACATCGGCGATTAAAGCTTGGCTCATGATTTATCCTATTAATGTTCGCGCATTAGCGCAGTTTTTTGAGTTCATAAAGTAAATCGAGCGCCTGTTTAGGCGTGATTTCATCGGGTGTAATATCATCAAGTTTAGTTAATATAGGGTGCGATGTGCCCGAATTAAAGAGGTCGTATTGAATTTCGGCCTCTTTTGATGTCTTGTTAGCTTGGGTTTTTGTGCGTCCTGAGCCAAGCTTGGCTTGCGCTTCTTTGTTTGTGGAGGTGGTGTTGTGGTTTTCTAAATCCTGCAGAATCTCCTTGGCACGTCCGATTACGCTTTTCGGAACTCCTGCAAGGGAGGCAACCTGTAAGCCATAGCTTTTAGACGCCGCGCCTTCTTGAACTTGATGCAGAAACACAATTTTATCGTGATGCTCAATCGCATTTAAATGGATGTTAACTGTGTTTTTAAACTGCTCCGTCAGGCCGGTGAGCTCAAAATAATGCGTGGCAAACAAGCAATAGCCGCGCACATTTTTGGCCATATGTTCCGCAATCGCCCAAGCTAAAGCCAAGCCATCAAAGGTGGAGGTGCCGCGTCCAATTTCATCCATTAAAATCAACGACTGTTCGGTAGCATGATGCAAGATATGCGCGGTTTCAGTCATTTCAACCATAAAGGTCGAGCGGCCACTGGTTAAATCATCTGATGCGCCGATACGTGTAAATATACGATCAATTAAACCAATTTGAGCCGACTCCGCCGGTACATAGCAACCAATGTGCGCCAAGATCGCGATTAGAGCGGTTTGGCGCATAAAGGTAGATTTACCGCCCATATTCGGGCCGGTGATAATTTGTAATCGGCGTTGGTCATCAAACACACTGTCATTTGGAATAAACGGTGTGTCAGTTAAAGCTTCTACCGTTAAATGACGACCTTGAATCACCACCAGGCCTGGTGCTTGAGTTAATTGCGGACGGGTTAAATTCAGTTGCTGAGCTTTTTGGGCAAAGTTGGTAATTACATCCAATTCAGCCAAGGCTTGCGCACAAGTTTGCAGGGCTTTGAAAGACTGGTTAATAGTGTGCAACAGTTCATCGTAAAGCTGTTTTTCGCGTGCCAGCGCTTTATCACCCGCGCTTAAAACCTTGTCTTCAAACGCTTTAAGTTGCGGAATAATATAGCGTTCGGCACCTTTAAGGGTTTGGCGGCGCACATAATCCAGCGGGACTTGAGAGGATTGCAGTTTGCTCACTTCGATGTAATAACCATGCACACGGTTATAACCAACTTTTAGTGTCGAAATGCCAGTGCGTTCGCGCTCAGTTTGCTCTAAATCCATTAAGAATTGACCAGCTTCATTTTTTAAATTATTCAGCTCATCCAGTTCCGTGTCATAACCTTCCTTAAATACGCCGCCATCACGCATTAACACGGGTGGATTATCAAGAATCGCACGATTCAGTGTGTCGGCTAATTCAGGAAACTCTGCGATGCGTTGACTAAGCTGTTTGAGTCCGGCGTCATCAAAAACGGCCAGCCGATTCTGTAAAGTCGGCAGTTGGTTTAATGCGCGACCAAGTTGTAAAAGATCTCGTGGGCGGGCGCTAAATAATGCGACGCGGCTTAAAATACGTTCCAAATCCCCAATCGGCTTAAACTCGGTTTTAAGTGCATCAACCTGATCATGTTTAATTAAGCTCTCAACACTATTAAGACGTTGGTTAATTTTAGTTTGATCACGTAAAGGCAGTAGTAACCAGCGCTTAAGTAAGCGACTGCCCATGGCTGTACTGCATTGGTCTAACAGGCTTAGCAGGGTGTTGTGCGTGCCGCCATTCAGATTGCTATCCAGTTCAAGGTTGCGTCGGCTGATGGCATCTAAAATCAGCGAATCCTGAGTGGAATAAGTATGAAAGCTCTGAATTTGTTTCAGCTCATTCTGCAACATGGTTTGTGCGTAATACAATAATGCCCCAGCGGCACTGATAAGCACCGGTTTATCGTCACAGCCGAACGCAATCAAATCTTGAGTTTGGAGTTGTTCGGTCATTTTGCGATAGGCGCTTTGGCTATCAAAATGCCAACCGGGTAAAGTCACCAGGCCTGGTTGTTCGCTCAGTAGGTTTTCTAATTCGTGTTGATCGGCCACAATACATTCAGCTGGCTGTAAGCGCTTTAATTCATCCTCAAAGCTGGTTCTATCGTCAAATTCACAACCTTCAAACCGACCGCTGGCCACGTCCAAATACGCCAGCGCGTAATGATTATCCAGCTGATAACAGGCACACAATAGATTTTCTTGATTGGCTTCGAGTAGCGCATCTTCTGTCAAAGTACCCGGCGTGATCACACGTACTACTTTACGTTCTACTGGGCCTTTATCCGGCACAGGGCCAACTTGTTCACAAATCGCGACCGATTCCCCCATTTTGACCAGCTTGGCTAAATAACCTTCCGCACTATGATGTGGAATCCCCGCCATTGGAATCGGACTGCCGGCCGACTG
Source organism: Thiomicrospira pelophila DSM 1534 (assembly GCF_000711195.1). NCBI lineage: Bacteria > Pseudomonadati > Pseudomonadota > Gammaproteobacteria > Thiotrichales > Piscirickettsiaceae > Thiomicrospira > Thiomicrospira pelophila. The sequence continues at coordinate 809,460 of NZ_JOMR01000001.1, forward strand.
GCCTCTTGCGGTGAGGGTGATATCTAACAGTCGAGAAGCTTTAACCGCGTCCTCGAAAAACAATTCATAAAAATCGCCCATACGGTAAAACACTAAACGATCTGGGTGATCGGCTTTAATCGCAAGATATTGTTGCATCATCGGGGTGTGTTGGCTGGAGGATTTGCTCATCTCGAAGTTTGTCACTTTAGAATAAGAGTAAAAAAAGGTATCCTAGAGGAATCAATTAGCAAGTGCAATTGTCAGGAGTAATAAAGTAATGGAATTGAATGCATTGGTCACTCAAGTGGGAGAGGCTTTAAAGAGCCATAATATTATGGCGGTCACAGCCGAATCTTGTACGGGTGGCATGATTGCAGAAGCCTTGACATCGGTGGCCGGCAGTTCGGCCTGGTTTGATCGGGCTTATGTTACCTATAGCTACGAGTCTAAGCGAGAAATGCTGGGTGTAAAAGAAACCACTATTCAGCGCAGCGGCTCGGTGAGCAAAGATTGTGTCACCGAAATGGCGTTGGGCGCGTTACAACAATCACACGCCGAAGTGAGTGTCGCTTGCAGTGGCATTGCCGGACCAAGCGGTGGCTCGCCAGACAAACCTGTGGGTACGGTTTGGTTAGCTTGGGCACGTCAGGGTCATGGTGATATTGTCACCAAAAAAATGCTATTTGAAGGCGATCGTGATGCGGTGCGTTTGCAAACTACACAGGTCGCGTTAGAAGGCTTGTTGGAAATTTTACAAAATTAGAAAGCGTTTAAGTCGAATCGCGGGATGCATTCGGTTTTAATTCCAACGAAAATCCAGTCTAAATTTTAGTATCCCTTCTAAAATGTCGTTAATTGTGGGATAATTTTTTGTTCACAATGTTCGGTAAAAACCTTTGTTTGAGGATTCAGACAAAGGTTTTTTGTTGTCATTAAAATGGGTTTGCGGCTTGGTTTTTATGTAGTTAATTTGTTGTAAAACCAAGTAATTCCTAACCAATACGTTACGAAAAGGAAGTCTCAATGGACGAAAATAAACAAAAAGCGCTGGCGGCGGCACTAGGTCAAATTGAAAAGCAATTTGGTAAAGGTTCAGTTATGCGCATGGGCGACTCAACGGCGTCGCGTGACATTGAGTCCATCTCAACCGGTTCGTTAGGGTTGGATATTGCGTTAGGAATAGGCGGTTTGCCAAAAGGGCGCGTAGTCGAAATTTACGGACCAGAATCGTCCGGTAAAACCACTTTAACCCTGCACGCGATTGCTGAAGCCCAAAAGAAGGGTGGCGTGGCCGCATTTGTGGATGCCGAACATGCGTTAGACCCATCTTATGCTGAAAAACTGGGTGTGGATGTCGACAATCTATTAGTGTCGCAGCCGGATACCGGTGAGCAGGCGCTTGAGATCGCCGACATGCTAGTGCGTTCCGGTGGGGTTGATATTGTGGTGATCGACTCGGTCGCCGCTTTGACACCTAAGGCCGAAATTGAAGGCGACATGGGTGATTCACACATGGGTCTGCAAGCGCGCTTAATGTCGCAAGCCTTGCGTAAATTGACCGCCAACATCAAACGCACCAATACCTTGGTGATCTTTATTAACCAAATTCGTATGAAAATTGGCGTTATGTTTGGTAGTCCTGAAACCACCACCGGCGGTAATGCATTGAAATTTTATGCTTCAGTACGTTTGGATATTCGCCGCATTGGGGCGATTAAAAAAGGCGACGAAATTCTGGGTAACGAAACCCGCGTTAAAGTGGTAAAAAACAAAGTCGCGCCGCCATTTAAACAAGTTGAATTTGATATTTTGTATGGCCAAGGTATTTCGCGTGAAGGCGAAATTGTGGATCTAGGTGTACAAGAAAAGCTGATTGACAAAGCGGGCGCTTGGTATAGCTATAACGGCGAAAAAATTGGTCAGGGTAAAGACAATGCCCGTCAGTTCTTGAAAGACAATCCAGAGATCTCCCAGACCTTGCAAGCGCAAATAAAAGAACGCTTAATGCCGAAGCCGGGTTCAAAGACTTCAGCCGCCGCTGAGTTTGATTTGGATGAAATACCAGACTAAGCAGGCAAGCGTAAAATCCCCCGAGGATTTGTTTAAAACCATGCTCGGGCGTGCGCAATATTTGCTTGCGATGCGTGAGCATGGCGCAAAAGAACTCAAAGCTAAATTGTGTCAAAAGTTTGCCGAATATGAGCAGGCACCAGGCCTGGTGGATGACGTGATCCAGTGTTGCCAGCAAAAAAAATGGCAAAGTGATGAGCGTTATGTCGAGTCCTATGTGCGCATGGCGATGCAGAAAGGGCAGGGCCCATTAAAAATTCGCCAAGCTTTAATGCGCGCAAGTGATGACCAGGCCATTATGGATGCGCATTTAAACCTGGGGGACGATGTCTGGTGTGACATCGCACAGCAAGCTCTGGAAAAAAAATACCAGGATGCTTATAAACCTACAGAGCGTAAAGAACATGCTAAACGCTTACGCTTTTTGCAAAGCCGAGGATTCAGTGGCTCGCAATGTTACAAAGCGTTTAAATCCTGATGCTTGATAAGGCATCAAAAATTTGAAACAAAAAACAGAATTTTAACTTTTTAGGTTTGCTTATATGACCAGTGCAGAACTCAGACAAGCGTTTATTGATTATTTTGCCGAAAAGAATCACACGCCCGTACATTCCAGCCCCGTGATTCCGGCCGAAGATCCGACGCTGTTATTTACCAATGCCGGTATGGTGCAGTTTAAAGACACCTTTCTCGGCCATGAAAAACGCGACTATACGCGTGCGGTGAGTGTGCAGCGTTGTATTCGAGCCGGTGGTAAACACAACGATTTAGAGAACGTCGGTTATACCGCGCGTCACCATACCTTCTTTGAAATGCTGGGTAACTTCAGTTTTGGCGATTACTTCAAACACGAAGCCATCGCATTTGCTTGGGAGTTTCTAACCAAACGTTTGGGCTTGCCTGAAGAAAAGCTTTGGGTCACTGTATTTAATGAAGACGATGAAACGGCGGATATTTGGTTAAAACAAGTCGGCGTAAGCGCGGAGCGTTTTTCTCGTTGTGGTGCGAAAGACAACTTCTGGTCAATGGGCGACACTGGGCCTTGCGGGCCTTGCACCGAAATCTTTTACGACCACGGGCCAGATGTGGCCGGTGGGCCGCCTGGTTCGCCAGATGAAGATGGCGATCGCTATATCGAAATTTGGAACCTGGTGTTCATGCAGTTTGATCGCTCGAAAGACGGCACGTTAACACCTTTGCCGAAACCTTCAGTCGATACCGGTATGGGCTTGGAGCGTTTAGCCGCAGTATTGCAAGGCGTGCATAATAATTATGATATCGACCTGTTTAAAACCTTGGTAAAAGCGGCCTCCGACTTAACTGGCGAAACCGACTTAACTAACAATTCCTTGCGCGTCATTGCCGATCACATTCGTTCTTGTGCCTTTACGATTGTGGATGGTGTATTGCCATCCAACGAAGGCCGAGGTTATGTGTTGCGTCGCATTATTCGTCGTGCGATTCGTCACGGTTATAAACTAGGTCAAAAACAAGCGTTTTTCCATAAGCTGGTGGCACCTTTGGTATCCGAAATGGGCGAAGCCTATCCAGAGCTAAAATCCCAGCAGGCCGAAGCTGAGCGCGCACTTAAACTGGAGGAAGAACGTTTTGCCGAAACCCTTGAAAACGGCATGCGGTTGTTAGATGAAGTGATTGAAGCTCTAACCGACAAACAAATTCCGGGAGAAGCCGTATTTAAACTTTACGACACCTACGGATTTCCGCTTGATCTAACCGCTGATATTGCGCGCGAACGGGGTTTGACAATCGATGAAGCTGGTTTTGAACAATCCATGCAAGCTCAGCGCGAACGTGCGCGTGCCGCTAGTAGCTTTAGCTCGCAAGGTCAAACACGAGTTGAGTTTGAAGGCAAAACCGATTTTATCGGTTACGACCAAGATTGCGCCACAGTTAAAGTATTGGCGATTTTTAAAGATGGCCAGTCGGTTGATAAGTTAGAAGAGGGCCAAGCTGGCCTGGTGATTATGGATAAAACGCCGTTTTATGCCGAATCTGGCGGGCAGGTGGGCGATAGCGGTTCGTTAACCGAAGGTATGCATAGTTTTCATGTGAACGATGTGCAAAAACAGGGTAGCTTGTTTTTACATCTAGGCGAAATGACCGCTGGGGTGTTGGCGGTGGGTCAGGCGGTTGAAGCGCGTATTGATGTCGGTGCACGTCGTGCTTCTGAGCGCAATCACTCGGCGACCCACTTATTGCACGCGGCATTACGCCAAGTATTAGGGTCGCATGTGGCACAAAAAGGCTCACTGGTGTCGCCAGACCGTTTGCGTTTTGACTTTGCGCATTTTGAACCCATTTCGGCTGAGCAGTTGCGTGAGATTGAACGCCTTGTTAACCATAATATTATGATGAACTTCCCAGTCGGCACTCAGCAGATGGATATTGATTCGGCCAAACAAATGGGTGCGATGGCGCTGTTTGGCGAAAAATATGGTGATGTGGTTCGAGTCGTCGATATGGGCGATTTCTCGATTGAACTTTGTGGTGGCACGCATGTGAACTCTACCGGCAATATTGGTCCATTCCGAATTCTATCTGAAGGCGGTGTGGCGTCTGGAGTGCGTCGTATTGAAGCCATTACTGGTGAAGGTGCTTGGCAGACGATTTATGAACTAGAAAATGTCATAGGTCAGGTCGCAAACTTAACCAAAGCGGACAAAGCACACGTGGTCGATAAAGTCGGGCAACTGGTGGCGTCACAGCGCGATTTAGAGAAGCAAATGCAGCAAATGCAATCCAAACTTGCGGCCAACCAGGGCGAAGAGATTTTGCAACAAGTTAAATCCGTCAACGGTATTAACTTATTAGCGGCTCAAATGCAGGGTGCCGATGCGAATTTATTACGCGAAACCCTGGATAAGTTAAAGGATAAGATTGAACCAGCGGTGATTTTATTAGCCGCGGTTGATGGTGAGAAAGTCAGTTTAGTCGCGGGTGTCAGTAAATCGGCAACGGATCGTTTTAAAGCTGGTGAGCTGGTTAACTTTGTGGCACAACAAGTTGGCGGTAAAGGGGGCGGGCGTCCTGATATGGCAATGGCCGGAGGCAAAGAGCCAGCCAACTTACCGCAAGCTTTAGCTTCTATTGAAGCTTGGGTGGAATCAAAATAAACTCTGCCCGAATCTCCTGCGGTTCCACACCTAAAGCGTCATAAGCAGGGGATTTAGGCAATATCAAGCGATAAGGGCATAAACGACATGGCATTGATTGTCCAAAAATACGGCGGCACGTCGGTCGGCACGTTGGAACGTATCCAAAACGTAGCCAAAAAAGTGTCAAAGTTTGTTGATGAAGGTCATCAGGTTGTAGTGGTATTATCCGCTATGTCTGGCGAGACCAACCGATTAACCGATATGGCTAAAACCATGCAAGAGCGCCCGTCCAAACGTGAAATGGATATGCTTTTGACGACTGGTGAGCAAGTAACTATTGCCTTATTGAGCATGGCGTTACAACAAAGCGGTCATGATGCGATTTCCTATACGGGTTGGCAAGTGCCAATTCAAACCGACGAAGTTCACACAAAAGCCCGCATTGACAGCATTAATGCGCAAAAGATTCAAGATCAGTTGGACTTAAATAAAGTGGTTGTGGTCGCTGGTTTCCAAGGTGTGACTGCGAATGGCGATATTTCGACTTTAGGGCGCGGCGGTTCTGATACCACGGCGGTTGCCTTGGCGGCCGCGCTAAAAGCCGAAGAGTGCCAAATATACACGGATGTGGACGGCGTATATACAACGGACCCACGCATGGTTCCAGAAGCGCGACGTTTAGAGACCATTACCTTTGATGAAATGTTGGAAATGGCGAGCTTAGGTGCCAAAGTATTGCAAATTCGTTCGGTCGAATTTGCCAGCAAATACAAAGTGCCGTTACGCGTATTGTCTTCGCTTAAAGAAGGCGGTGGAACCCTAATTACATCTGAGGATGATCAAATGGAAAAACCTTTAATTTCAGGCATTGCGTTTAACCGCGATGAGTCAAAACTACAAGTATTGGGCGTGCCAGATAAACCTGGTGTGGCGTATGCGATTTTGGGGCCAATTGCGGATGCGAATATCGAAATTGATATGATTATCCAGAACCAAGGCCAAGACGGCACAACTGACTTTACCTTTACCGTGCATCGCAATGATCGCGCTCATGCGTTGGAAATTCTGAATGCGGTATCAAGTGAAGTAGGTGCGCGCGAAGTGGTATATGACGATACGATTGCTAAAGTATCTTTAGTCGGTGTTGGTATGCGTTCGCACGTAGGGATCGCCAGCCGTATGTTTAAAGTATTAGCGGATAAAGATATCAATATTCAAATGATCGCGACCACCGAAATCAAAATTTCTGTGGTGATTAATGAAAGCCAGTTAGAGACGGCCGTTAAGACTTTGCACGAAAAGTTTGAGCTAGATCAGGCTTAATAAATCGTATCAAAATCTGAAACCGAAAATTAAGCCAAATCTTTGGCTAAATCTTTCGGTTTTGGCTTTACAAGGGGCGGGATTCCTTGTAACATACGCGGCTTGAATTAGGTGAAGTGGCCGAGAGGCTGAAGGCGCTCCCCTGCTAAGGGAGTATAGGGTTTGTAGCTCTATCGAGGGTTCGAATCCCTCCTTCACCGCCATTCAATTAAGTGTTAAAAAAGCGTGATATAAAGGTTGACAGTTTAGGCTGATAAACTATAATACGCACCAAGTTAAGCGCCTGTAGCTCAGCTGGATAGAGTACTCGGCTACGAACCGAGCGGTCAGGAGTTCGAATCTCTTCAGGCGCACCATACATAAGAAGCCCCATCAGTTCTTTAGAGTTGATGGGGTTTTTTTATAGTTTAAATTCGTCACACAATTTTCAGAGCACCAGGCCTGGTGCTCTAATTCTGTTTTATTTAATTCCTATTACCCCTTTCTATTTATTTATTGGCATATAGATTGCTTTTAGTTTTTTGTTAAAGCAATCCAAGCGAGATCGCTAACACACAAGGGAATCGCGTCGTATATATAAACCAAGACGCACTGTGTTAAAACTAAATAAATTAATAAAGCTGTCGGCTGGGCTTGCCCGGCCATTTTCTGACCAGAAAACAGATACAGATTCGGAGTAATACGATGGATCGAATGCTATATGTCTCGATGAGTGGTGCGAAAGAAGCCATGATCTCGCAGGCCAATAATGCCAATAATCTGGCAAATGCAACCACGGACGGGTTTAAACAGGACTTCAACCAGTTCCGTGCCCAGCATATGGAAGGGCCGGGTTGGCATACACGTACCTATTCAATGGACGAGCGTCCGGCAACAGATTTTACCGCGGGGCCAATCAAGGTGACCGGACGTAGCATGGATGTGGCCACCAAAGAAAACGGTTTTATGGCGGTGTTATCGCCTGCGGGCGATGAAGCTTATGTGCGTTCAGCGAGTATGCAAATTACCGCCGGTGGTGCCTTGGTGGATGTGCACGGCAATCCGATGCTAAACGAAGGTGGTGCCCCAATTGTGTTGCCGCCAGTTGAGTCGGTTGAAATTGGTCGTGATGGTACGATTTCGGTTATTCCAGTTGGCGCCGCGGCAAATGAGCTAGTGGTGATTGATCAGCTACGTTTAGTGCAACCAGATGTGAAGCAGCTAGAAAAAGGTTTGGATGGTTTTATTCGTCAGAAGCCAGGTAATGACGAATTAGTGCAAGCGCCCGTATCGGTGCTAAATGGCGCGCTAGAAGGCAGTAACGTGAATACGGCGACGGCTTTGGTGACGATGATAGAGCTTCAGCGTAAATACGAAATGCAAGTCAAAATGATGAAGACCACCAAAGATCACGGTGCCGCATCAGACAAGATTTTATCAATTCGATAATGGGGTGAGATATGAATAGAGCATTATATGTTGCAAAAACCGGCCTAGAAGCCCAGCAGTTCCGTCTTGCGTCCATTTCGAATAACTTAGCCAATGCGAATACTTATGGTTATAAATCTGGTCGTGCCGAGTTTGATGATTTGTTATATCAAAACGTGCGGACTCCGGGTGCTCAGGCGACGCAGGATGAAGTAAATACTTTGCCTTCCGGTTTACAGTTAGGTGTCGGGGTTAAGGCTGTTGGGGTTCAGAAAATTCATACCCAAGGTAATTTAATGATTACCGATAACCAGTTGGATATGGCGATTGATGGTAAGGGTTTTTTTCAGGTTTTGGATGCCGATGGCAACATTATGTATACCCGAGATGGTTCGTTTGAAGTGAACCAGAATGGCGACGTGGTGACCTCATCAGGTTATTTATTGGAACCGAATATCCAGATTCCGCAAGAAGCAACTGAGGTGATGATTGGGCGAGACGGCACGGTGTTTGCTAAAGAGCCAGGAAACCCCCAGCCATTGGATTTAGGTCAGTTAGAAGTTGCGACCTTTATTAATCCATCGGGTCTAGAAGCGGTTGGCCAGAACATGTTTTATGAAACCATTGCCAGTGGCGCGCCGGTGGTAAATAACCCGAATGCGGAAGATGCTGGTGCCTTAATTCAGGGGGCACTGGAATCCTCAAACGTCAATACGGTAGAAGAGTTGATTGGCATGATTGAAGCCCAGCGCACTTACGAGATGAATTCAAAAGCAATCTCCGCCGCCGATGGCATGATGCAGTACCTAAATAACAACGTGTAACGTTGAGAGGATGACATGAAGCAGATTAAAATTTATTCACGTTTCGGGTTATTAATGTTGATTTTGGGTTTGTTGCAAGCTTGTTCTTCGGTGCCCGAACGCATGGAAGACTTTACTTACGAGCCAAGCTACCCAACCAATATGGGGCAGCAGCCTCCACCCAGAAACGGCTCTTTGTATCAGGCATCGAACTCGGTCACCTTATTTGATGATGCTCGTGCTCATCGAGTCGGCGATATTATTACGGTGAGCTTGGCGGAGCAGTTTAACGCCAATAAAAAAGATGAAGCGAGCTATGATAAAAGTTCGCAGGCGGACTTCGGTGTAACGACGCCTTTAAATGTTCTTGGGCGCACACCAGCGCAAATTTATTCGGAATTAGGCACGGGTGGCATCGGTTATGGTTCAAGTAACACGTTTGATGGTTCAAGTGATGTTAAACAAGACTCATCCGTATCCGGTTCGATAGCCGTGACGGTGGTGGAGGTCATTCCTAACGGTAATTTAGTTGTACGTGGCGAGAAATGGATTACGGTGCATGATGGTGAAGAGGTGATTCGCTTTGCTGGTATTGTCCGACCACAAGACATTACACCTGATAATACAATCGAATCCACTAGAGTGGCGGATGTTCGCATGATTTATAGAGACACCGGCATAGGGGGCGATACCGCCAGGCCTGGTGCGGTAACAAAGTTTTTGTCAAAGTTTTGGCCACTTTAAGTTTGACTTAAGTGGGTTAAAACTTGACCCGGCTTGTTTTTATACTCTCCTTTTTACAAGTCGGTTTTTTATTTAAAGGCAAGCGATTCAAACCTTGACTCGTTTGCTATTCAATACCACCAGCCCTGGTGGTATATGATTTCTGGTCTTGGGTGCAGTCGCACCCTTTTTTGTCTTTTAGTTTCTGTTATCCTCAAGATTATGATCTGGCATTAATCCTGCTTAGTGTTCAATAAATTAATAAAAATCTGCCGCGTTAAGACGGCTTCAAGAAACTCAGTCAATCCTTTAAGGGGCATGAGCATGATAACCAGAAAAATTTTAGTTTTAATGATCGCGTTAATGGCTTGGAGCAGCTTAAGCTTAGCCAATTCACGCATAAAAGATTTGGCAAATGTTGCCGGCGTTCGAGATAATCAGTTAGTTGGCTATGGCTTGGTTGTAGGTCTGAGCGGTACGGGTGATCAAAAAGCCCCGTTTGCGGAGCAAAGCTTGGTGAGTATGTTAAACAAGTTTGGTATTAACGTGCCGCCGGGGGTGAATACTAAATCTAAAAATGTCGCGGCCGTGGCGATTCATGCAGATTTACCAGCGTTTGCGAAACCAGGTCAGAAAATTGATGTGACGGTTTCTTCTTTGGGTAATTCCAAAAGCTTGAGAGGCGGTACGCTTTTAATGACGCCGTTAAAAGGTGTGGATAATCAAGTATATGCGATTGCGCAAGGTAGCTTGGTAGTTGGCGGTTTAGATGCGAGCGGTAATGATGGTTCGCGTGTGACAGTGAATGTACCAAGCGTAGGACGTATTCCGAATGGTGCAAATGTTGAACGTGAAGTGAATACCGGTTTTGATTTAGGTTCCACGGTCACGTTTAATTTGCATCGTGCCGATTTTACGACCGCGAGTAATATGGCTAAATCCATTAATGATTTATTGGGTGAAGGTACAGCTAGAGCTTTGGATGCTGAATCCGTTGAGGTGATTGCACCACGCATCCCTGATCAGCGTGTGTCGTTCTTATCCGTACTGGAAAATATTGAATTGAAAGAAGGTGAAGGTGCGGCACGTATTATTGTCAACTCACGTACCGGCACGGTAGTGATCGGTCAAACAGTGCGTGTAAGCCCAGCGGCGGTGACGCACGGTGGTTTGGTGGTACGTATCGAAGAAAACGAAGAAGTGGTGCAGCCGAATGCCTTTGGAGGTGGTCAAGCCGCGATGCAACAAAATACGGATATTGAGGTTGAACAGCAGGGTGATCGTCGGATGTTTAAATTTGATTCGGGGATTACACTGGATTCCTTAGTGGAAGCTGTGAATAAGGTAGGCGCAGCGCCCAGCGACTTAGTGGCAATTTTAGAGGCGCTAAAGCAAGCCGGCGCGCTTAAAGCTGAGTTAATGGTTATTTAAAGGAGGCTGCGATGTCGAGTATTAGCGATTTAACCACAACGCGCCCGCAAGACCATACGATTTACACCAACCTTGGAGCGTTAAACGATTTAAAACGTCAAGCGCGCGAAGATCAAGAGTCGGTCTTAAAGCCGATTGCGCAACAATTTGAAGCGATGTTTTTAGAGCAAATTCTCAAAAATTCCCGCAGTGTTAAGCTAGACGATGGCTGGTTAGATGGTTCACAAGCCGATTCTTACTACGATATGTACGATAAACAGCTTGCACAGGATATGTCGGCTAAAGGTTCTCTAGGATTTGCCGATCAAATAGTAGAGCAACTTTCTGCCAGTTTGCCAAAACTGAATGATGAACAAAAGCAACAGTGGTTGAATGATCAACAAAAACGTTTTGAGTCAAGCATGTCGAGCAAAACGCCCAGTTCAACGCAAGATGCGTTAGCTTTAAGAAACTTGGAATAATTGAAATTAATTTAGAATAGCTCGTTTTAATTATAAGCGGGTTATTCAAAACTGAAACCCCATTAAATGGGTTACCCATAAGCGAGAATCGTTATGTCAGATATGTTAAGTATTGCCAGTTCAGCGGCCACCACCTTTAGAAAAGCGTTGGATGTGAGTAGTCATAACGTGGCCAACGTCAACACGGAAGGCTACAGCCGTCAGCGTGCTGAAATTTATGCTAACTCGCCAAGCATTGTGGGAACCTCTTTTAATGGTGGCGGCTCACGCGTTGAAACGGTTGAGCGTATGTATGCTGATTATATTCAAAAGCAATTGGTAAGTACCAATGCTACCGTTAAAGGCTATGAGGAATCGCTCAGTTATTCAAAACAGGTGGAAGGCATCATTGCTGGTAACGATGAAGGTGTGCAGGACTTTATGCAGCGTTATTTCGATTCGATGCAAAACCTAGCGGATAATCCGACCTCGCGTGTAAATCGCCAGCTGATGTTAGATGAGGCTAATAATTTGACTGGTCATATCAATAATATCAGCGTGGTATTAGACGATACCCAGTATCAGGTTAACGACCAAATTAAAGATCTGACTCAGGGCATCAATCGCAACCTTGAAGAAATTCAAAAAATTAATGATATGGTGGCTTACGCTCAATCGCAAGGTACGCAACCACCAAACGATTTATTGGATCAGCGTGAACAGGCAATCTTAGAACTGTCGAGTTTGGTTGAGGTGAAAACCTATAAACAGCCTGATGGCACGATTGATATTCATACCATCAACGGTAAAGTACCTTTGTTGAGTGATAACACAGTGACGCGTTTGCAAGCGGATCAAAGCGCTTACCCAGATGAAAACCGAATTGAGATTTATGCTCAGATCGGTGGCCAGCGTAAACAAGTAACGGATTTATTATTAGGTGGCGGCCAGCTGGGTGGCGTGCTAGATTTCCGTAAAAATATGTTGGATCGTGCACAAAATGAGTTGGGTACAACATTAAATGCTTTTGTAGCCGCGAATAACTGGCAGCATTATCAAGGGTTTGATGAAAATGGTGACGCGGGGGGTAATTTGTTTACGCCTTTAGCGTCGACTGGGTTGGCTCACAAAGATAACTCAACCCTGGGTGGTGAAGTTAAAGCTACATTCAATCCAATTGATGCCACGGCTATCCCACCTTATCCTCCTCAGCCGTTGACTTATGGTGATAAAAAACAGGATTTGACTGATGCTTATACTTCGATTTCAAACTTGTCGCCCGATGGTTATGAAATGCGCTTTGATGGCACTAATTGGACGGTAACGAATTTAAGTAATAAAGAAACCGCGACTTTTGTATCGGGTGACAGTGTTCAGTTTGATGGCTTGCGGTTTGAAGAGGCCAATTTAAATAGTGTCGCGGGTGATCGTTACGTGCTTAAGCCGCATCAAGATATTTTGAAAGGTTTTGGGGTTGAAATTCGTGATGGTCAAGAGTTGGCTACACGTGGTCAATCGCCTATTGATTCGACAGGTTCGGGTAACTTGGATGACGAACCAGTACGTCCAGCGGCTGAAGGGGATAACGTAAATATTGCTAATATGGCGAGTTTGCAATCAAAAAAGGTGATGTTTGCTAATAATTCCGGCCAACCGGCCGAAACACTATTAGGCGGCTACTCACGAATGGCGAGTAGTGTCGGTATGTATGTTCGCGGTCAAGAGATTCAGTTGACCGCACAACAGAATACTTATGATTACATTATGGATCGCCGAGAGAGTTTATCTGGGGTCAGCTTAGATGAAGAAGCGGCCAATTTGATGCGGTTTCAGCAAGCTTACCAAGCGGCGGCTCAAGTGATGCAGACCTCACAAACAATATTTCAGACCCTGTTAGGGGCGGTAAGAGGATAGGATAATGCGTGTTACCACTAATCAAGTTTATAGCATGGGATTTAATGCCATCCAGTCGCATTCCAATAAGTTACTAGATATCCAAGAACAATTGAGCACGGGTAATCGGGTTAACCGCCCGAGTGACGACCCGGTTGCGATGAGTCAAATCCATACTCTTAATCGTGCGATCAATACGATTGACCAATATGCGAAAAATGGTGAATATGCTAAGTCGCAACTGGTTTTGGAGGAAACGGCTGTCCAAGATACGATTGATATTATGCAACGTATTCGAGAGTTGGGTATTCAAATGTCGAACGATACTTACAGCCCAGATCAGCGTCGAGTAGCCGCCGCCGAAGTTGAGCAGATGATGTTGCATGTAAAAGGCACCATGAACATGAAAAATTCAGAAGGTGAGTACATGTTTGCCGGTAACAATGTAAAAGACACTCCGTTTGTGGATGATCCGGCTAACCCCGGTTACTTAGTTTACATTGGTAACCCAAATGCGGCGGCTGATTATGATGAAAACGCGACCTTTGGTGGCCGCTTTGTACAAATTGGCTTTGATCATACAGATAAGCTAGAGCCAGATGATGAATTTAATATGTCGCGTGTGCGGATTACTGATACCGGTTCGAAAGTATTTGGTTTTGCGCCCAATCCGGCTACGTCTTTAGGCCCGCAAACTCTTCCTCCGGCACCGGGTGAAATTGACCCAAATATATATAATACTATGAAGGTTATGTATGATCGGATGATGGCGGGTCAAAAACCTGGAGACGATGTGCTGGATGACTTGAAAAACTCAATCACAAACATGTCAGAAGTAGTGGCGGGTATTGGCGGGCGCCAAATTCGTATTGAAACTCAGTATGAAGCAGGCGAGTCTTTTAAAATGCCGCTTACCGAACGTAAGTCAAATATTGAAGAGTTGGATATGGTGGAAGGGATTTCCAAGTTTACCGTTACTCAGAATGCCTTGCAAATGGCGCAACAGGTGTTTGGTAAAGTGCAGGATATGTCTTTATTTAACTATATGCGTTAACCATTCTAAAGTTGGTACCCAACTTGCTAATGCCTCCCCAGTGGAGGCATTTTTGTAAATGAAATTTGAACATTTAATCATCGCTTTGTTAATTCCGGTCGGCCTGTTATTAATTGCAGGTGGCGCGGCGTTTCAACAATTTCAGTATTGGGCGATGGCGCAAAGTTATGCCACCACCAATACATCGAAGATTGCTCAGGTAAGTTCATTGCCCGATCTGCGTGTGGTTTCAAATCGTCCTTTGCCTGCACTCATGCCTAGCGTGTCAAAACCAACGGAAGTAAAACCTGTCGAAACTGAACAAGTTAAGCACGTTAAATTGAATGCTTCAATCCCGAGTAACGTCTCGTTAAATACGTCATTAAATGCACAGCCCGTGCAGACTCTACAGACAAAGCCATCCAAACCAGCAACCCTAAATCCGACCACCAGGCCTGGTGGTTTGGCACAAGCTGAAGACGAAACTCAACCCAAGTCAGCAGGTCTGGTTAAACCGCCAGCTGACTCTATGATTACGCAGAATGATTCGGACAGTGCGTTTGAACTTCAGCCGATTGTGGTAGTGTATGATGATGAAATTGTGATTGAATTTCCTAAACAACTGGCGACGCCACAAAATATTAAACGAGCCGTCAGTCGAGTGTTGCTGAGCCCGAACCCTTATGCCGAACAGGATTTATTAAGTTTGGAGCCGCTTGAGTATCGACAAAGACCGGCTTTTTATCGCCGAGTGGTCGATGCAAAACAACAACCCATTCGTTACCCGCGTGCTGCGTTTGAGTATGCTGATTATTTGATGGCACGTCATCAAACCGAATCTAAGGACGAAGAAGGCGAATTTGTCAGCTTGCATATCCCGTTGCAAGCTTCCAACTTAGCGGAACCCGCTCGTCAATACGAACCTTGGGTAATGGGCTTTGCGCAAGACTTTAATATTGATCCCGCCTTGGTGTTTGCAATTATGGAAACTGAAAGCCGGTTTGATTCGCAAGCCGTCAGTCGTTCGCAAGCCAAAGGGCTAATGCAAATTAAGCCCAATGCCGCTGGGCGTGATGTCTACCAATATGTTGATTTTCGTTTGGATGCGCCCAGCGATGCCGAGTTATTTGATGCTGAAAATAATATCCGAATCGGCACCGCTTATTTAAGCTTGCTGAAACATGACTATTTTGCCGATATTCGCCACCCAGAATCGCGTGAAATGGTGGCCATCTCATCTTATAACGGCGGCATGTCAACCGTTTGGCGATTGTTTGGCGACACACCTGAGCAAGCGGTGGCGCAAATTAATAAACTCAGTCCGCGTCAGGTTTATCGCAAGTTGCGATATGATCATGCTTCGGATGAAACCCGACGCTATTTAGATAAAGTGTTACAGGCCAAAACACGCTATCAAGCTCTATTAGGTGAAGATACGAATTTAATCGCGAGCCGATAACAGTCCACCAGGCCTGGTGCTAAGGAGAATAAACGATGCAAGGCAATTGGCAAGGAAAACAGGTATTAGTCACCGGTGCAGACGGATTTATCGGTTCGCATTTAGCGGAAACCTTGGTCAATGCGGGCGCACAAGTGCGAGCCTTGGTGCAGTACAACTCCTTCAATAGTTGGGGCTGGTTGGATCAGAGTCCACAGGCTGATGACATGGAAATTATCAGCGGCGATATCCGTGATCCATTTTTGTGCCAGACTATTTGTAAAGGCATGGATACCGTATTTCATTTAGCGGCATTAATCGCCATTCCTTACTCTTACATTGCTCCCGGTTCCTATGTCGATACCAACGTTACCGGCACTTTAAATATGGTGCAAGCGGCGCGAGATCAAAATGTGCGCCGATTTATGCATACCTCCACCTCTGAAACTTACGGTACCGCGCGCTATGTGCCGATTGATGAAAAACATCCAATGCAGCCACAATCGCCTTATAGTGCGAGCAAAATCGGTGCAGATGCGATGGCGATGTCTTATTATTTGGCGTTTGAAACCCCGGTGACGATTGCGCGGCCTTTTAACACCTATGGCCCACGCCAATCCGCACGCGCGGTGATTCCAACCATTATTGGTCAGATAGCCGCTGGTCAAAGCCAAATCCAGCTAGGCGATACCAGTCCAACGCGTGATTTTAATTATGTCGCGGATACCTGTGACGGCATGATGGCTTTAATGGCGAGCGATAACACCATTGGTGAAAGCGTTAATATCAGCTCCAATTATGAAATTTCGGTACAAGATACGCTTGATTTAATTAAACGTTTAATGGATTCCAACGTTGAGTTTATCCAAGATCCGCAACGCCTAAGACCTAAAGATTCGGAAGTTTTCCGTTTGTGGGGTGATAACTCGAAATTAATTGAATTGACAGGTTATCGGCCCACTACCTCATTGGAAATCGGTTTGAAAAAAACCATTGATTGGTTCACTCAGCCACAAAACCTGCAAGCCTATAAAACAGGACTTTACAATGTCTAACCACCAGGCCTGGTTGCCGTTAATTAATTTTATTCGCCAGCATTATGGTGTGGCAGAAGGCTTAATTCCGTTACATGCGCCGTGTTTTGATGAGGCGGAAAAACGGCTGGTTGTCGATTGTATTGATTCCACTTTTGTCTCGTCAGTGGGGCAATACGTAACCGAGTTTGAGCAGACGGTTGCAGAGTTTACTGGCGCGAAACATGCGGTAGCGGTGGTGAATGGCACCATGGGGTTGTATCTGGCGTTAAAAGTAGTTGGACTACAGCCAAATGATTTAGTGTTAACTCAATCCTTAAGCTTTGTGGCGACGGCAAACGCGATCAAAATGCATCAGGCTGATCCGGTATTTGTGGATGTAGAGCGCGAAACTTTAGGCTTATGTCCTGACTCCTTAAATGCATTTTTAGCCGAGCAGACCCAGCTGAAAAATGGCCAATGTATTCATCGTCAAACCGGGCGTGTAATCCGCGCTTGTGTGCCCATGCACACATTGGGCTTTCCGGCACGAATCGACCAAATTCTAGAAATCTGTAACCAATACCATGTCGCCCTGGTGGAAGATGCGGCTGAAAGTTTGGGCAGCTTTTATAAAGCTCAACATACCGGGACTTTTGGAAAAATGGGGGTGTTTAGCTTTAATGGCAATAAAGTTATTACCACCGGCGGGGGCGGCATGCTCATTACCGATGATACCGAACTGGCGCGCCACGCCAAACACTTGAGCACCACGGCCAAAATCCCACACGCCTGGTTATTTGAACATGATGAAGCGGCTTACAATATGCGGATGCCGAATCTCAATGCGGCACTGGGCCTGGCTCAGATGCAAAAATTGCCGGCTTTTTTAGCTGAAAAGCATCAATTAGCACAGGCTTATCAGCAATCACCAGGCTTGGTGATGATAAAACAACCAAAAAATGCGCAAGCCAACTATTGGTTAAATGCATTGCAATGCGAATCCGAAGTCGAGCGCGATGCGTTTTTAGAATTGTGTAACGGCCAAAACATCCAAGCCCGTCCGTTGTGGACACCTATGCATCAATTGCCGATCTATGCCGATTGCTTGCGCAGCGAATTGCCCAATACTGAATGGTTAGCCGCGCTGGTGGTCAATTTACCAAGTGGGGTGAAGTGCCATGACTAAAACGCCGATTCTATTATTAGGAGGTGGCGGTCATTGTCGCGCCTTGGTCGATGTGATCGAACAGACATCCGACTTTGCGGTGGCCGGTATTGTTGAAGCGCAAGCAACCAGCGGCCAAGTGCTGGGTTATCCAATTGTGGGTACGGATGTCCATTTACCAGGCCTGGTGCAACAAACACCTCATTGCTTAATTGGTGTCGGTCAAGTTAAACAAGCTGATCTGCGCATGATGTTGTTTGATTTAGCGTTACAGGCGGGCGCGCAGTTTCCAGCGGTGATTTCACCGCAAGCCTATGTTTCTGAGCATGCCGAAATTGGCGAAGGCACGGTGGTGATGCACCAGGCTTTAATCAATGTCGGCGCGAAAATTGGCCACAACTGTATTATCAACTCACAAGCATTAATTGAGCATGATGCGGTTATTGGCGATCATTGCCACATTTCGACCGGCGCGAAAATCAACGGCGACGTTACGATTGGTAAGGGCTGTTTAATTGGCAGTGGAGCGATGATTAAACAGGGCGTCAAGATTCTCGATAATGTGATTATTGGCGCAGGTGCATTAATTTTGAAAGACATCACCAGGCCTGGTTGTTATGTGGGTCAAGGTCGGTTACTCAATTCAGCCAGCCGCGCTGATTAAGGAAATAAAGTATGGAACAACAAGTGGTTTTTGATACCTGCGCCGATTTTGAATTTGGCTTGAATGGTACACGTCAAACCGATTATTTTATTTATAACACAGACTATACTGATGGTTTAGTCGTATATATCCCCGGTTTTGGTGGCGACTTGGGTGAGTATGCCAAAGCGTTTTGTGAAAAAACGTCTAAACAATATCAAATGGCGGCTATGACGCTGAATTATTTCTGTATTGGTTCTCGGCCTTCAGCTGGTGCGAAAGTTGAAGTTCATAACTCTGAAAAAGCCAAAGTTGAACAGGCTTTTATTCAAATGGGGGGAACGGGTGAAGCCTCTATTGAAGCTTTAAATGCGCTGCTTATGAACTCCAATAATCATATTAAGTTAACAGGTGATTTGGTACCCACGAAAAATGAATATCAAAACTTTGGTTTGTTGGCTGCTTTAGACATTGTTAATGCGATTAAAGACGCCACTCAGCGCTTTAATCTCAGCTTGGATAATGTGATTTTGGTGGGATCTTCCTACGGTGGCTATTTGGCTAACTTGGTTACTAAAGTATATCCGGGCTTAGTTAAAGCAGTATTTGATAACTCATCATGGGCACAAACCAACTTGGCTTATGTGGTAGGACAAGAAATGGGCGTGCCTGAGTTTTCCTATCAGGTTTATCCTAAGGTCATTCTAGATTTAAATGTTCGTTCTCCTTGGACACTAACCCAGGGATTGCCGAATACATTTAGTGGTGGACGTCAAGAAATTCGTGGCTTTTCTAAGCCTCAATTGCAAAGTATGGCAAATCAAGGCGGTCAAGATACGTTTTACGTGTTTTATCATGCCCAAACTGACAACATTGCACCTACCCATGAAAAAATCGAAATGGCCAATAATATGGCCGAGTTAGGGTTTAAGCATGTATTAATGAACGTGGTGGATGAGTCCGACATTGATGGGCATCTTATTAAAAACTTAGGCCATGGTATGGGGATGTCGATGCGGAAGTTTTTTGAGGTTGGCTATGGGTTCTTGCAAGATATTAACCCAGAGTTTAAATTTAACGATCAGCTAAAAAAGGCTGAGTTTGATACATCAGATTTAATTTACCAGTTTGATTTATCGGCTAATGTGGTGACGGGGCAAGTATCAGTAAAAAACTAACTGGCCGGTTTTTAAGGCTGGAGTAGGCATAATTAACAGGAATAATAGTGATGCAAAAAAATACCATAAAGCCATCTGTTTTTATTATTGCTGAGGCTGGGGTAAACCATAATGGATCGCTCGATATGGCTAAAAAACTGGTTGATGTGGCGGTGGCAGCCGGCGCAGATGCGGTTAAGTTTCAAACCTTTAAAACCGAGGAGTTGGTGACTGAAACGGCCGAGCAAGCGGCTTATCAAACTGCTAACACGGGTGTTAAAGAAAGTCAGTTTGCGATGCTTAAACGGCTGGAATTAACAGAAGAAGATCATCATTTTTTGTTTGATTATTGTCGGCAACAAGGTATTGAGTTTATGTCGACGGCTTTTGATATGCCGAGTGTTCGCCTTTTGCATCAACTGGGTATGCGACGCTGGAAAATTCCTTCCGGTGAGTTGTTATCCATTCCTTATTTACGAGCGATTGCCACCTTAAATCAGCCGACAATTTTATCCACCGGAATGGGGGATTTGGATGAAATAAGTCTGTCCGTTAATACCTTGCTTCAGGCTGGTTTAGATAGGGAAAATCTTATCGTATTGCATGCGAATACGGCTTATCCAACGCCGTATGAAGATGTCAATTTGCGCGCGATGCAAACCTTAGCTAATGAACTTGGCGTATCCGTGGGCCTGTCGGATCACTCATTAGGTATTGAAGTGCCGATTGCGGCCGTGGCGCTGGGAGCTCAAGTAATTGAAAAACACTTTACACTGGATAAAACTCTGCCTGGTCCGGATCATAAAGCCAGCCTTGAACCCTTTGAATTGAAAGAGATGGTGAGTGCAGTTCGTCATATTGAATTAGCCATGGGGTCTGCGGATAAACAACCGTCAAAATCGGAAAAAGGCAATATTGCCGTCGCCAGAAAACGCATCGTCGCTAAAACTTTGATCCATCAAGGGGATCTTTTTTCGGAGCAAAATTTGACTTTAAAGCGAAGTGATAAAGGGCTGGAATCTAAATTTTGGGACGATCTTATTGGCAAAACGTCGGTCGCTACTTTTCAAGCGGGTGCGGGGATTGAAATTGAACAATAACACGTTACGAAAAATCTGCGTGGTGACGGGAACTCGGGCCGAATATGGCTTGCTGAGTCGGTTAATGGCGGCAATTCAAAATGCTGAAACACTACAATTACAAGTGATAGCCTGCGCGGCACACTTATCGGCTAAGCATGGTATGACAGTTAACCAAATTTTAGCCGATGGTTTTCAAGTCGATGCCGGAGTTGAAATGCTCGAGGACGGAGATGATGCCGTTTCGGTAGTTAAGTCGGTTGCAAAAGGGTTGATCGGGTTTGCCGATGCCTTGCAGCATCTAAAGCCGGATATTCTAGTGATGCTCGGTGATCGTTACGAAATGCTGGCGGCCGCGCAAGCTGCATTATTGATGAATGTGCCTATTGCTCATATTCACGGGGGCGAATTAACATTCGGAGCGGTTGACGAGTCAATTCGTCATGCAATCACAAAAATGGCCAGCCTACACTTCACGGCGACTGAACCTTATCGCCAAAGGGTGATACAAATGGGTGAACGGCCGGATCGAGTGTTTAATGTGGGTGCGCCAGGCCTGGATTTAATCCGTCACCTTAGATTGCTCACTCGAGTGCAATTAGTGACGGAATTAAATATGTCACTGAATTCACCGTTGTTTTTGATTACTTATCATCCAGTTACATGGGGTACAGCGGCCGGAATGGAGGCCTTGCAAAACTTGTTTGCTGCACTGGCAGCTTTTCCACAGGCGACGATTGTATGGACAGCGCCCAACGCCGATGTGCAAGGCGAAACCATGCATCAAATGATTAAACGGTGGTCGCACAACTCAATTTTAAACGTACATTTATTTGCTTCATTGGGCTCCGCGCGTTACTTAAGTGTAATGGCATTGGCGGATGTGGTAATAGGCAATTCTTCAAGTGGAATTATTGAAGCTCCGGCTATAGGCACACCAACCGTCAATATAGGTAGCCGACAACAAGGTCGGTTACGTTCACCCTCAATTTTAGATTGTGATGAATCCGAAGAAGGGATTCATCAATCGATTTGTAAAGCCCTGACTTTGGACTTTCAAAAATTGGCGGCTCAAAAAAACAGCGTTTATGGTCAAGGTAATAGTGTTGAAAAAATGCTAAAAATTTTAAGTGAAGTTGAGCTTAAGCACTTAAACACAAAAGCTTTTTATGACTTGGTCGATAAACCTCTTACTACACCTTCGAAGGATAGATTATGAATTTGCATGATTGGGTCTTGATTGCGGTTGAGCCAGAAAGCTCGGTTAAACACACATTAGAAGTGATGGATCGAGCCGCTCTGCAGATTGCTCTGGTGATTGCGACTGACCAAACTTTGGTGGGCACAGTAACCGATGGTGATATACGTCGTGGTCTCTTGGCGGGTTTTGGTCTTGAAAGCGAAATACAAAACGTAATGAATAAACAGCCTACGCTGGGCATGGAAAGTGAGTCGGTTTTGGTTTGGCAAAAACGCATTGCTAAACATCAATTACGCCATTTACCGATTGTGACTCAAACGAAAAAAATATTAGGCTTGTTTTATCAAAAGCAGACTCAATCAGCCTTACCTAATGCCGTGGTTTTAATGTTAGGCGGCATGGGCACTCGGTTACGTCCATTGACAGAGAATGTTCCTAAGCCCATGCTCCCGGTAGGCAATCAGCCAATATTGGAAACCATAGTGCGCCATATTGCAGAGCAGGGGTTTGAAGAGTTCTATTTCTGTATTAATTACCTAGGTCAACAAATACGCGATTATTTTGGTGATGGTGAACAGTTTGGCGTACGGATTCATTATGTTGAAGAAACTGAACGAATGGGAACAGCTGGCGCGTTATCCTTGCTACCTGAAAGATTAACGGAGCCATTTATTGTGATGAATGGCGACCTACTCACCAAGGTTGATTTGAAAGCCTTGTTGAAATTTCATCAAACTAATGACGACATCATAAGCGCCTGTATGCGCGAGTATTCGCAACAGGTACCTTATGGCGTGATTGAAATGGATGGTCACCAAATTAATCAGCTAGTAGAAAAGCCAATTTACCGTTATTTTGTCAATGCTGGAATTTATGCTATAAGCCCAGCAGTATTGAATTTAATGCCGCCTAATGAGTTTTATGATATGACATCTCTAATTGAAAAAGCCTTAGCGAATAATAAAAAAGTGGGCGGCTTTCCATTAACTGAATACTGGATGGATATTGGTCAAATGCCAGACTACCATCAAGCCCAAGCGGATTATGAAGTACATTTTCAGAAACGACAGACTTCAATACAAGGTTATTAACTTGTGACTCAAAAGCAAAACAACATACTAGCAATTATTCCAGCCAGAGCGGGCAGCAAGCGTTTGCCAAAAAAAAATATTATGCCTTTGGGTGGTTTGCCTTTAATTGCTTGGACAATTAAGTCGGCACTGGAAGCTCGGCTGGATATGGATGTGGTTGTATCGACCGAATCTGAACAAATCGCTAAGGTTGCATTAGAGTATGGTGCAGATATCCCATTTATGAGGCCGGATGAATTAGCTCAGGACGCCTCATCGAGTTTTGATGTAATCGACTACACACTAAAGACACTCGCGGCTTCTGGGCGTCATTATGATTACGTAATATTGTTACAACCCACTTCCCCTTTTAGGCAAAGCCAACATATTGAGGAAGCCTTCTTAATGTTGCAAAAGTTTAATGCAAACGCAGTTGTATCGGTAACCGAGCTTGATCACCCAGTTGAATGGAGTATGACTTTGCCAGACAGTGGCAATTTAGATGAATTTATCCATCATCATCTAACGCATCTAAAAACCCGTAGCCAAGATTTGCCAAAACGTTATCGTTTAAATGGCGCGATAAGCTGTGGACAAGTTAAAGCATTGCTTAGTAATCAAACATTTTATGTTCCTAGTGGTACTTATGCCTATAAAATGGAGCCTCAGTTTTCTGTTGATATTGATACTTTAACTGATTTCCAATATGCGGAATTTTTACAATCACGTCTTTAAAATAAACCTAACTGAAATCACTGGTCTGGTTTGTGCTTCAAGGTTGAAACTTAAAACTGAGCTTTTCCGAGGAATTTATGAACGACCTTCAACTATCACAGCCCAAGCACAACGCGTTTGGTGAAGCCTATTACGAAGAAATTAATAATCTTACATTTGCAAAACAGTCCTCAGAAACCGTCTTTAAACATTATTTTTCGAGTTTGCTTGATGAGAAAGAGCAGTTATTTATTGTAGTAGGTACTGATAGTGGGCTGCTTTATCAGTTCATTAAAAGTCAGCCCATAAAGCCTCATGTTAAGTTTGTTTTTATTGAGTTATCAAATGTGATACAGGCTTTAGGGTTAAGTATTGATCAAGATAACAAACAAATTCAATTTGTCGATGAATCGGTAGATTTTGCGGCATTTCATGAGCAGTTTGAAACCTTTGTTTACCGTAAAAAATACACTTTGATTAAAAGCTTAGCCGTTATGGATGCAACGCCATCAAGTGCCTACGAGCAATTATGGCAAGATATTGAAGCGCGCTTTTCAGCATTTAATCTTGAGGTGTTAGTGAGTCAGCGCAGCTCTCAGTTTGAGGATGCACGTTTGTATAATGCCGCGGATAACGTTCTGCCAATTATGAACTTAAAGAATAAGCTCGAAACTGCGACGGCGATTGTGTTGGGTGGTGGCCCAACCTTGGATGACGTGATTGACTGGATTAAAGGAAACCAGCAAAACTTAGTCATTTTTGCGGCCGCTAGGGTCGCACGACGTTTAGCGATTGAAGGCATTGTCCCCGATTTCTTTGTGTCGGTTGATCCGCACGATGTGAGTTTTGATAATTCAAAAGGAATTTTTGCCTTTGAGGATTCCACTGTCTTAATTAATGGCTATCACGTTAACCCCAAACTGCTCAGTCAATGGGCAGGTTTGTCTTGTTATATGGGGCTTAAATACGGTTGGAAAAATGATCGTTACGATGAAAATTTTGAACCGATTGGCCCAACGGTCATTAATACCGCCATACATGTTTCGGTTTATCTTGGGTGTTCAAATGTCATATTATCTGGCGTGGATTTTTGTTTTGCCAAGGGTAAGAGTCATGAATCTAGTAGTGATGAGGCTAAAGCGGCTTCACATTTGAGCCATAAGACTAATATTAAACTGGTTACCAATTCGGGTCAGCTTGAAACAACCGAGCCAACTTTGGCGAAAGCACGAGATGCGCTAGAGCACCAAGCAAACTTCTATCATAAAGAAAACCCCACCATTAAACTATACTCAACCGGGTTGCATTCAGCAAAAGTGGAAGGTGTTGAGTATTTAGACCCGAATTCTATACATTTTTTGAACCCTGAAACCAAGTCTAAATTAGCCGATTTGAAACAGTGTTTAGCGTTAAATCAACCGCAGCGCTTGGACTATGCGAAATTAACTCAAGAAGAACTTCAGCAACAGTTGAGAGCTTTTAAAGCGGTTGCTCGCGTGGCGGATGAAGCGCTAGGGTTGATTCCGAAACTGTATAGTGAAAAAGGTGCCGAGCCCAAGTTCAAGGTCATGAACAAAGTTCAGAAATTAAGAAAAAAAGTGAATCGTTTGGTGGGAGAAGATGGGGATTTATTGTTAAGTTATCAAGGTGAAAACTTTGCAGATACTTATACTCCAGTCGAACAAGATTCACCGCTGGACTCGGATGTAGTCACCACTCAGTTAAATGGTTTTTTCCAAGGTGTAAAGCAATCAACACAGCAGTTTGAAACGTTAATATTGAAAGCGATAGAACGAGTTCAGTTACGTATTGATGAGTTGGAGGACAAGGTAGCGTTGTCGGAGTTATTTAAGGCTTGGCAAGCCAGGGATGAGTTTGGGCGTGTAAAGCTCTGGTTAAACTGGCATAGTGGAAAAAGTTTGACTCAAGATGAGCAGGCGTTATTGCAACAAGCGCAACAAGCGTTTCAGCTGGAGATTGAAAAAACCGATACCAAGCAATTTCAAAACTTAAAGCGTTCAGCTCAGAACCTAGAGACCTTGGTAAGAAAAGTAACCGATGCGTTTAATCAAGCGAGCCCATCTCAGCTGGATATGTTGCTGCAACACGCCGCTCAGTTAGAAGACACTGATCAAAAACGTGACTTAAGCTACTTGATTCAAGGTATGCAGTCTGAACTGCAACAAAATGAAGAACAAGCGATAGGGTTTTTTAAACAGGTTCAGCTACCGGATTTAAAGTTACTGGCTTTAAAACGCATTTTAAACTTCGCGATGCAGGCGCAGCGATACGAAGAGGCCATGGTTACACTTGAAAACCTTTGTTTATTTTCACTAGACTACATGGTGTATTATTCGGATTTGTTAGCCCTATTAGGCAATGAGTCGATGGCGATTGAGGTATTGAAGATGTACTTGACACAAAAACCTGACAATATCAGCGCTTATATTAAGTTGGCACAACGTCAAATTAATGTGTCTGCAAACCAGGAGGCTCAGGCCAGTTTACAGAAAGTTTTAGCGCTTGATCCAGATAATCAAACGGCCTTGCACTTACTAAAGTCTTTATAAAACCAAGCTTCCTTCCTTTTAAAAGCGCCATTCGGCGCTTTTTTTATTTCTATTGCATTTTTCAGGCTAAATTTTACTCAAGTAATCGGCGTTAGGCCGTTAAATAAATTGAAGGCTGAAGATACAGCCTCAAGAAAAAATATAAAGATAAAAATATCTAACACACACAAGAAGGAAAATAGTCATGGCAATGGTTATTAATACAAATATGGCGGCTATGAACGCCGCAAGAATCCTAGATGGAACATCAAAGGATCAGTCAACCACTATGGAGCGTTTAACCTCTGGTTTGAGAATTAACAGAGCAGCGGATGATGCCGCTGGTATGGCCGTAGCGATCGGGATGACCACGCAGATTAAAGGTACCGACCAAGCTATCCGTAATGCCAACGATGGTTCGTCGTTAATTCAAACCGTTGATGGGGCCTCAGAAGAAGTGGTTAACATGTTGCAGCGTATGCGTCAGTTGGGGATTCAGTCTTTAACTGGAACCTATAGTAATGAAAACCGCGGTCAAATGAATGCTGAGTATCAGCAACTAGCACGAGAAATTGAACGTGTAGCACAGACGGTTAGGTTCAACGAAATTGCATTAATGAATAACTCTGCTTCTACGATCCAGCTTCACGTTGGTTGGGAAACAGGCGTAGAAAATAAAATTGTTTTATCTATGGTTGATTTTGCAAGTATGGCGGCACTGGGTGAGAACGTTTCAACGGTAGCGAATGCCTCACAAGCTATTAGTGTGATTGATATTAATCTAGCATCCGTTAAAACAGAGCGTGCTAAATGGGGCGCGATTCAGAACCGTTTGGATTACACCGTGTCAAATCTACAAAACGTAAACGAAAATATGAACAGTGCACGTTCCCAGATTCAAGATGCGGATTATGCAAAAGAAAGTGCCAACTTAGCTAGATTTCAAGTTTTACAGCAAGCGGGTATGTCCATGTTGGGGCAGTCAAACCAGTTGGCTCAGAATGTTTTGCAGTTATTGCAGTAAGTTTTTAATTAATAGAAGTAACGTTTTAAAAAGAGAGTGTCGCTGGGCCAAATAAAAACAACCAGGCCTAGTTATTAAAATTGTCACAAGGGAGAAACATCATGGCAATGGTAATTAATACAAATATGGGTGCCATCAACGCGAGTCGTATTTTGGACGGCACGCAAAAAGAACAAGGTACCGCAATGGAGCGTCTGACCTCAGGTCTACGTATCAATAAAGCGGCCGATGATGCGGCGGGTTTAGCGGTAGTAACCGGTATGACCACCCAGATTCGAGGCACAGATCAAGCGATTCGTAACGCGAATGATGGTGCATCATTGTTGCAAACCATGGACGGGGCGACCGAAGAAGTGGTAAACATGTTACAGCGTATGCGTGAGCTAGGGATTCAGTCTTTGAACGGTACTTACAGTGCCGATAACCGTACCCAAATGGACGCCGAGTTCCAACAGTTAAGTACGGAAATTACACGTGTTGCGAACACAACTCAGTTTAACGAAACTGACTTAATGAATGCGAACGGTACCGTGAGTTTGCACGTGGGTTGGCAGACAGGTGCGAACAATAAGATTAACGTCAGTACGATTGACTTTACTGGTCTAACAGCGTTAGGTACGGATATTACGACGATTGCTAACGCGTCATCGGCGATCGGTTCAATTGATGCCAACTTAGGTTCGATCAAGAACGTACGAGCCAACTGGGGTGCGATGCAAAACCGTTTGGATTACACCGTATCGAACTTGGCGAACGTGAATGAAAACATGAACGCAGCACGTTCACAGGTTGAAGACGCTGACTATGCACGTGAAAGTGCTAACTTGGCACGAATCCAAGTGTTGCAGCAAGCGGGTATGGCGATGTTGGGTCAAGCGAACCAGCAGTCACAAAACGTCTTGTCATTGGTGCGTTAAGTTTAAAAGCCGCTGGTCAGACTTTAAACTGGCCAGCCGGTTAAGTTGAGCATCTTAAGCGAGAGTGTAGGGTGTTGAACTTAACTTGATTTTCTTGTGTGTTAGCGGTCTTTATGGCCGCTTTTTTTATTTGTGCAAAAAAATAAAATTAATTAAATTATTCTAAAGTTTTAGTTAAAAGTGCCGTTTAACTAAATGAACATACAAGGGGTTGAACCTCTTTAAGAAAATAATTTCCAGTAAGGGAGAGAACATCATGGCAATGGTAATTAACACAAATATGGGTGCCATCAACGCGAGTCGTATTTTGGACGGCACGCAAAAAGAACAAGGTACCGCAATGGAGCGTCTGACCTCAGGTCTACGTATCAATAAAGCGGCCGATGATGCGGCGGGTTTAGCTGTAGTAACCGGTATGACCACCCAGATCCGAGGTACGGATCAAGCGATTCGTAACGCGAATGATGGTGCATCATTGTTGCAAACCATGGACGGGGCGACCGAAGAAGTGGTAAACATGTTACAGCGTATGCGTGAGCTAGGTGTGCAGTCATTGAACGGTACCTACAGTGCTGATAACCGTACTCAAATGGATGCCGAGTTCCAGCAGTTAACAACTGAAATTACACGTGTTGCGAACACAACTCAGTTTAACGAAACTGACTTAATGAATGCGAACGGTACCGTGAGTTTGCACGTGGGTTGGCAGACAGGTGCGAACAATAAGATTAACGTCAGTACGATTGACTTTACTGGTCTAACAGCGTTAGGTACGGATATTACGACGATTGCTAACGCGTCATCGGCGATCGGTTCAATTGATGCCAACTTAGGTTCGATCAAGAACGTACGAGCCAACTGGGGTGCGATGCAAAACCGTTTGGATTACACCGTATCGAACTTGGCGAACGTGAATGAAAACATGAATGCAGCACGTTCACAGGTTCAAGACGCTGACTATGCACGCGAATCGGCACAGTTAGCACGAATCCAAGTGTTGCAGCAAGCTGGTATGGCGATGTTGGGTCAAGCGAACCAGCAGTCACAAAACGTCTTGTCATTGGTGCGTTAAGTTTAAAAGCCGCTGGTCAGACTTTAAACTGGCCAGCCGGTTAAGTTGAGCATCTTAAGCGAGAGTGTAGGGTGTTGAACTTAACTTGATTTTCTTGTGTGTTAGCGGTCTTTATGGCCGCTTTTTTTATACCTAAAAAAATTTATTAAATTTTTTTAAAAAAATACTAAAGCTATAGTTTGGTCGGTCGTTAACTCTAATGAGGCAAAATAGGATCGCTTAGAATCCTTGTCTTTTTTATTAAAAAAGGAGAGTTATTATGGCTATGGTAATCAATACCAATATGGGTGCAATCAACGCGAGTCGTATTTTGGACGGCACGCAAAAAGAACAAAATACCGCAATGGAACGTTTGACCTCAGGTCTACGTATCAATAAAGCGGCCGATGATGCGGCAGGCTTAGCGGTAACGACTGGTATGACCACCCAGATCCGAGGCACGGATCAAGCGATTCGTAACGCGAATGATGGTGCATCATTGTTGCAAACCATGGACGGGGCGACCGAAGAAGTGGTAAACATGTTACAGTGTATGCGTGAGCTAGGTGTGCAGTCATTGAACGGTACCTACAGTGCTGATAACCGTACTCAAATGGATGCTGAGTTCCAACAGTTAAGTACGGAAATTACACGTGTTGCGAACACAACTCAGTTTAACGAAACTGACTTAATGAATGCGAACGGTACCGTGAGTTTGCACGTGGGTTGGCAGACAGGTGCGAACAATAAGATTAACGTCAGTACGATTGACTTTACTGGTCTAACGGCGTTGGCTACAGATATTACGACGATTGCTAACGCGTCATCGGCGATCGGTTCAATTGATGCCAACTTAGGTTCGATCAAGAACGTACGAGCCAACTGGGGTGCGATGCAAAACCGTTTGGATTACACCGTATCGAACCTGGCGAACGTGAATGAAAACATGAATGCAGCACGTTCACAGGTTCAAGACGCTGACTATGCACGTGAAAGTTCGCAGTTAGCACGAATCCAGGTGTTGCAGCAAGCGGGTATGGCGATGTTGGGTCAAGCGAACCAGCAGTCACAAAACGTATTATCGTTACTAAGATAATTGACTCGGCTTTAGGCGCTCTAATTATTAGGGCGCCGGCCTTTATAAATAAAGGAGAAGGTCATGGAAACGTCAGGACTTTCAAATAATATTGGGTATCGAAGTGATACTCCCGTGTCGCCTCAGGTTGAGCAAAAACCTAGACCCGCTATTGAACAAGTTGACAGGTCGAAATCGGCTAGTCAGCCTGAAGTCACCAAAACAGAGCTGTTGGAAGTTAATGTTGAACGTGTGAGTGATGCGCTTTCTCAATACGGATTAAGTGTTAACTTTGACCGTGATGCGGAAACCAATCGCCCGATTGTTCGTATAGTAGATCGCCAAACTGATGAGGTGATCAAGCAATATCCGAGTGAAGGGGCTTTGCAAGTAATGAAAAATATTCAGAACTATTTAATGCAACAACCGACATCCGGCATGGATAAACAACAATTGACAGGCGCCTTATTCAATGAAATCATATAGATGATAGATTTGTTAAGGAGTAATCACCATGAGCGAGTTAAACAAACTGGCTGCTACGGTGTCAAATCAAGTTTATACAAGTGCGGTAAAGAAATCGTTTAACGGCGATGATATTGGATACAATCCGACGCAGCCAGTTGACACGTTAAAAACTGCGTCGCCCAAACATAACGACAGTCGCGTGGAAAGTATGCAGGCGCCTGTTGATACAAAACAAGCTACGCCTGAGGAATTGGATCAGGCTATGCTAGCTGCAAATAATCAGTTAGAGAGTTTAAGGGCCAGCTATTTAAGGTTCGAGCGCGATGAGCTGACCGATAAAATGGTGGTTGCGATTAAAAATGCCCAAACTGATGAATTGATTATGCAGATTCCCTCCGAAGATTTTCTTCGTATTGCAAAAAATATTGATGCTTATCTAAAGCAAGTCAATAATGGATTGAGTGATAATCCAAGTTCAATACCTGTTGGTTTATTTACCAGTCAGCAGGTTTAACGGTTCCCTTGTGTGTTAGCGGTCTTTATGGCCGCTTTTTTTCAGTTGGATTTCTAAAGTTTCTAATTTAATGGTCGATAACTTTTATACAGAGTAAATCAACCAAGCGTTTGTGTTGGTATAGAAGTCGCTTAGAACTTTTGCAATAAACGCCCTGACCAGGAGAGTATCATGGCTAACGAAATTGGCACTACACTTTTAAACTCGCTAACAAGAAGTTCATTCGATGTTGGTAATATGGCTAAAGTCCTAGCTGAAGCTGACGTGGCAGGGCCGCTAAGTATTGTTGATCGAAAGTCAGAAAAATATAATACCGAACTGAATGCGTTGAAATATTTGCAAACAAATCTGACGGCTTTTAATAGCTATGCTAAAGAGTTAGCGTCCCCTAGTTTATTTTCACAAAACACCATAAACTCAACTAATGAAGCCGTCGTGTCTGCTTCAATAACGGGTGATGTCACTGCGGGTTCTTATAATATTGAATCGATGCAGTTGGCTCAGGCTCATACGGTTATTTCTGGTAAAACATTTGGCTCTCAGTATGATGCGATTTCGAATGGAACCATGACCATTAATGGCCAAGATATCACGATTGATGCGTCTAATAATACGTTGGAAGGGTTGCAACGCACTATCAATGCATCCGGTTTAGGTGTAACGGCATCGATTATTAACAACGGTGGTGGATACCAGTTGATGATGACCGCCAATGAAACGGGTGCCGCTAGCCAGTTCGATGTAACTGGGCATCCAGATTTTACTGGGGCGGATGCATTTGCGGCTGTGCCTGGCGCTGAAGGTCAGGATGCCATTATGAAATTAAATGGTGTTCAGGTAACGAATTCGACGAATTCATTCAGTAATGTGATTAGTGGACTAACATTTAACTTAAACTCTGAAGCCGTGGGTAGCACGCAGGTAGTGTCAATAGCTAATGACTCTGAATCTGTTGTAACGGCCATTAAAGATTTCGTGGACGTTTATAACCAGTTGGACACGATCTTAAAGGACTTGGGTTCCTATGATCCGTTAACCGCAGCTGAGATGGAAGATCCGGAAAAAGAATTTACGGGTGACTTAGCCGGTAATAGCTTGCTTAGAAATTTAAAGACTCAGATTAGAGAGGCAATGAGTGGCGCTTTAACAAGTACATCAGGTTCGTTTGACTCATTATCTAGTGTTGGGATTTCGTTTGATCGTTATGGTCAGATGCAGTTAGATGAAGCGCAACTTAACTCAGTAATGAGCTCTGATATGGATGCTCTGGCTGGTGTTTTTTCAGCCGGTGGAACCGCCACAGATAATTTGGTAAATGTGACGGGGGGATCCGCAAAAACGTTAGAAGGTAGTTATGCTTTAGATATCACGCAGGTGGCTGAAAGAGCCGTTGTGGCTGGCGACACTGCAATTGCAGCTGGTGGTGTGGATTTATCAGCGGCGGCACTCGCGGATAGAACATTCAGTATTAGTGTTGATGGTGGTGCTACTGTTGATATTACGCTTGCCGCACAAAACTATGCGAGCCCACAAGAGTTTGCGACAGCGATGTCCGACGCGATTAATGGGAATGCCGATATTATGGCTTCTGGTGCACGTGTGAGTGTCAGTTTGGATGGGACTAATAATCTAAACATCACATCAAACCGATTTGGCGCCGCTTCGTCAGTTGATATGTCAGCGTTTGCAGCAGCGGGTTATAGTGCGGCTGCAAACGATATTGGTCAGAACGTAGATGGTACCTTGACCATGAACAATGGTGCGACCGTCAATATTGGTGCTTATGCGGATATGAGTGATGGCCGCAAAGTGAACATCTCTGAGTTTGCGGTGGATTCATCAGGTGCTGCAGCCGATGTAAGAGGTCTCCAGTTTGATGTGCAGGGTGGCGCTTTGGGGCCTAGAGGTACTATTGACTATGTTGAAGGTTTCGGTAGTAAGGTATTTAACACTATTAATGATGTATTAGAGGCTGATACAGGTTTAATCGGTCAGCGCGTCAGCTCATTGAATGATCGTTTGGGTGAGCTTGAAGAGAAGCGTGAAAAAATTGATATTCGGTTCGAAAAAATGGAAATGAAGTATCGTATGCAGTTTTCTATGATGCAATCCATTATGTCGCAGATGCAGGAGACGCAAAG
Organism: Thiomicrospira pelophila DSM 1534; assembly: GCF_000711195.1. Lineage (NCBI taxonomy): Bacteria > Pseudomonadati > Pseudomonadota > Gammaproteobacteria > Thiotrichales > Piscirickettsiaceae > Thiomicrospira > Thiomicrospira pelophila. The sequence goes on from NZ_JOMR01000001.1 coordinate 842,903, forward strand.
TTTTCTAACTCAGACTTATAACAGACCTGCGCAATAATTGATTAACCCCATAGAAATTTTAAGGATAGGGAGCTAAAAATGAGCTTGGCAATGCGTAATAAGTTCGCGCAACAGTATGCTAATAATTATGTTGAAACCGCGGTAGTGGAAGCTACACCTCATAAATTGATTAAGTTATTGTATGAGGCGGCGATTAAAAATCTAGGTGTGGCTAAGGTCTTTATTGAGCGTAAGGATTATGCCAAAAAAGCCGAGCATATTAATAAAGTTATATCCATCTTGCATGGCTTAAAAGCCGGCTTAGATATGGAAGTTGGTGGTGAAGTAGCAGAAAATCTATGGGGCTTATACGATTATATGGTTCGGCGCACTTTTGAAGCGTCGGCTAAAAATGATGTGTCGCTAATTAATGAGGTTGTAGATCTATTAAAGGATTTGGATGGGGCTTGGGGTGAAATGCCGGCGGATTACCAAAACCTGACTCAAGATCAATTAAAAGCCATGCGTCAAAAAAGAGTAGCTCAGTAGTGTCTCAATCGCATATCTCTGAACCATTAAAGTTGATCGCACATTCCCAAAATATGTTGGTATGCGCGCAGCAGGAACGTTGGGATGAGCTGCGTCGCTTAGAAACACAGTTTCAGCCAATGTTAGAAGCATTTTTCTCAAATACTGACTTGCCTGAAGAGAAGAGTCAGGCTTTGTCCGCTCAATTGCTTGAGCAAAATGAGCAAATACAGGCCTTGATAAAACAGGAGCAGAAGCGTATTCTTTCTCTCCAAAGAGCAGAAGGCCGTAATATTAAGGCGATGCAGCAATACCTTGAGACGCCAAAAAAATAAATTCATTTTATTCCAATTCTAAGTAATCTTTTAATTCTTGCTTGACAATATTTTGACACTTTTACGCTTTTTGAGGGTAGAATGTTTAAAAATTTCATTTGCGGCGAGAACATGTCTTTAAATCTATTTTCTACTTTGGTTGGTGAAAGTCAGCTTATGCAGCGCCTATATACGGCTATTAGCGAGCTGGCGTCTATCGATACGCCTGTTTTAATTTTGGGTGAATCAAGCACGGGTAAGGATTCTGCAGCACATGAACTACACTATGAATCTGCCAGATCTGCGGCCTTATTTGTGAGTTTTAATTGTGCGGCGATTCCGCATGAATTATTAGAGTCGGAAATTTTTGGTCATGTGCAGGGTGCATTTCAAGGCGCGATTACAGGTCGAAAAGGTCGATTAGAAATGGCACATGATGGCACTTTGTTTCTAGATGATGTCGATCATTTGCCCATGCCAATCCAATTAAAGCTACTTCACGCGTTGCAGCAAGGAGAATTTTACCCTGTGGGCGCTCATGTGCCTTTAAAAGTGAATGTTCGTTTGGTCGTCGGGGCGACCGATAACTTGGTTAATTTGGTGGATGATGGTTATTTCTCGGGCGCTCTTTACGCGCTGTTTCGTTCGCATACGTTACACATGCCACCTCTACGTGACCGCCCTGAAGATATTGAATCTTTGTTTCAAGTTTTATTCGCAAAAGTTCAAGCTGCCGATGTAGAGCCACCCATGCTAGATCCATTAGCGTTAAATGCACTAAAAGAATACGACTGGCCAGGAAATATTAGAGAGCTAGAATGTTTAGTTGAAAGCTTGGCGACGAACTTTGCCGGTAAGTTGGTTCGTCTGGAAGACTTACCGGAACGCTATCGCGAGCCTCACTCTAAAGATCAGTTGCCGCTTGGCTTGATTGAAGATGAGATGGCTTTTCTGTTGTCTAATCACTTTAATGATGATGAGTGTCATGCTTTTTTACCAGATTCGACTAATGAATTTGATAGTGTGCAACAAGCCTTTCAGGTACAAGAAGTACCAGGCCTGGTAGATATTCCGAGCTTTGACTTAAATGCTGGGTTGCCAATGAAAACCTATTTGCAGCAAGTGGAGTTGGAGGTGATTTGTGGTGCGTTACAAAAAACGAAAGGGAATGTGTCGCAAGCGGCTAAACTGTTGCAGGTGAATCGTACCACTTTAATTGAGAAAATCCGTAAACATAATTTGAAGGAGCTTTATATTGCTTAATCAGGTCGAAAAAGATCGTTTGGAGGAGTTGGAGCAAGCCTTTGCTTTATTTAACCAAACATCTGATCAGTTGACCCAAGCTTATGAAGCCTTGCAAAACCAGGTGGTTCACTTGCAGCAACAATTGGCCCAAAGTGACTCAGAAAAGCGACGGGTAGCGGATCGACTGGAACGCTTACTAACGCTCTTGCCCGCTGGCGTAATTGTGTTGAATGTGCACAATCAAATTATTGAAATGAATCCAAGTGCACAATCTATTTTGGGTGATGAAGCTTATGGTCAGGCTTGGAGCGAAGTAGTGAGGCGAGTTTTCTTAAGCACTAATGACGCGCAAGAATTAATTACACATAACAAAACTATATACCAGCTATCTCAAGTGCCTTTAGACACCACCTTAGGTAAAATTTTATTGATTCAAGATGTGACCTCGGCACGTCAGTTGCAGGATCATATAAACCGACACCAGCGTTTACGTTCGATGGGCGAAATGGCCGCATCACTTGCTCACCAAATTCGTACACCTTTGGCGGCCGCTTTATTGTATGTGTCGCAACTCTCATCTGAAGGTTTAGCGGAGGATAAGCGCCACAAATTTGTGAATAAGACCTTATTAAGTCTCAAACACTTGGATGGACTGGTTAAAGACATGTTGCAATACGCTAAAGGCGGTAGCGTTGGAGAGGCTTTAATTGAGCTGGATGGGTTGGTTGACGGCTTGCAGTCGGCTGTTGAGCAGCAAGTGGCCAATAGTGATAGTCAGCTAAGTATTCAAAATAAAGCACCAGGGCTGGTGGTTAAAGGGGATCATGATTCTCTTATGACGGCCTTGCAAAACCTGGTTGTTAACGCCATAGATGTCGTGCGAATGCGTGCTAACATTAATATTCGAATTCATGATAATGCAGATGGTTGGGTTGATTTGATTGTGTCCGATCAGGGGCCAGGCATTGATGCGGCGATTCAAGAAAAAATATTTGAACCTTTTTATACCAGTCGTGCCAAAGGCACAGGTTTAGGTTTGGCGGTGGTCAGAACGGTGGCTGAAGCGCATGGTGGAGAAGCTTGGGTGCGTTCCAAGCTCGGTCAGGGCGCGCAGTTTGGGATACGTTTGCCTTTGATTAAAGAGGATATGGTTAGATGAGTATTGCGAAGATTTTGGTGGTTGAAGATGATCCAGAACTTCAAGAAGCCTTAACGGATATTTTAATGCTAAATGAGTTTGAAGTACTCGCCGTCAGTTCAGCTGAAGAGGCCTTGGTCGCTTTAGACGACGATATTGGCATGGTTTTTTCGGATATTCGCATGGATGGCATGGATGGCTATAATCTGATGAAACGGATTCGTGCCTTGAAACCCTATTTGCCGATTGTGCTGATGACCGCTTACGGAACAATTGAGCAAGCTGTAGAAGCCATGAAAGAAGGCGCCGTAGATTATATGGTTAAGCCATTTGAAGCCAATGTGTTAGTGGAAAAAGCTAAAGCCTATTTTAATCGCGATGCCTCTTCAGCGGACGACTTCATTGTGGCCGATCCGGTGACGACACAAATTAAATTGATGGCTAATAAAGTGGCACAAAGCGAAGCGAGTGTCATGATTAGCGGCGAAAGCGGTACAGGTAAAGAGGTATTGGCGCGTTATATTCATCAACAGTCCGAGCGCCGTGATCAGCCATTTGTTGCGATCAATTGTGCCGCGATTCCAGAAAACATGTTAGAGGCCGTGTTGTTTGGTTATGAAAAAGGGGCCTTTACAGGTGCGATGAAAGCCATGCCTGGCAAATTTGAGCAAGCTCAGGGTGGCACCATTTTCTTAGATGAAATTGGTGAAATGAAGCCTGACTTGCAGGCTAAGTTACTACGAGTGTTGCAGGAGCGCGAAGTTGAACGTATTGGTTCGATGAAGTCGATTCAATTAGACTTGCGCGTGTTGAGCGCGTCGAATGTGGATATGAAGTCGGCTATTTCGGATGGACGCTTCCGTGAAGATTTGTTTTATCGCCTGAATGTTTTCCCCGTGCATTTACCGCCTTTGCGCGAACGCCCAAAAGACATTGCCGCGATTGCCGAAAAGCTCTTATGTCGGCGCTGTGCAAATGCACGAGTGCAACCTGTAATTTCAGCGCCGGCTTTAAAAAAATTGATAGAATATACATGGCCGGGTAACATACGAGAATTGGATAACGTAATCCAGCGTGCTTTGGTGATGATGGTCGGGGATGCGATTAATGAGCAGGATTTATTGTTTGATGGGGATCAACATCAACCTTCTGTTGCTGCCGAGCCGGCTAAGTCGAACGATATTCGAGTTTCTGAAGAGTCGATAGAGTCGGACACGGATTCCAACTTTGATTTAAAAGCTCGAGAAGTAGAGTTAATATTAACTGCTCTCAAACGAAATAATGGTCATCGTCAAAAAACAGCGGATGATTTAAATTTGAGTCCGCGTACCTTGCGTTATAAACTGGCAAGACTGAAAGAGCAGGGTGTTGAAATTTCTTAATGGCCTAATAAAAAATGTTTTATTGGCATATGAATTGCTGGTTATGTGATAATAATCAAACGCTTTTTAGCAAGTTTTATAGGGTTTAAAATTCAATGGACAAAGTCGATACTCAAAGTTTAATGTTGCAGATGCGTGCCTTAAGTGCGCAGGCTCAGAACCGTCCGGAAGACAACCAGCTTGTCGAACAGACAGGTGAAGCCAAAGCCCAAGGCTTTTCAGATTTGCTAAAGCAGTCGATTGAGTCTGTCAACAAGGAACAAGGTAAGTCCAGAGAACTTAAAGAAGCCTTTGAAAGTGGAGAAGAGGGGGCCGACTTAACCGAAGTAATGTTGCAAGCCCAAAAAGCCAGCCTCTCTTTTCAAGCTATGACTCAAGTCCGTAATAAGCTGGTGGAGGCTTATAAGGACGTGATGAATATGCCTATCTAATTCATTATGCAACCAGTTTGTCGTTGTATTTTTTTAACCTAAATAGAGTGTGGTATGGCTGAATCAGCATCATTAGATAACAAATTGAATGCGCAGCCTTCTGCTATGAGTATGTCCACTCTTATCAATAATTTGACATCCCTTCCTGTTGCGCGTCAAGTCGGTATTATTATTGGCTTATCCGCTTCGATTGCGCTGGCGATCGGCATTCTAATGTGGTCGCAAACTACCAGTTACACTTTGTTATTTGGCAACATGGAGCCTGTTGAACTGAATGAAGTGGTTCAGATATTAGATGCGCAAAATGTTAAATACGAATTAGATTCTAATACCGGCTCGATTATGGTGCCGACCGATCAGGTTCATCCGCTTAGACTTCAACTGGCTTCAGAAGGCTACCCGAAGCAAGCTGAAACAGGTTATCAACTGCTCGATCGTGAGCAAGGTTTTGGCATCTCTCAGTTCCGTGAAACCACCCAATATCATCGTGCGCTTGAAGGGGAGTTAGCTAAGTCGGTGGCTTCAATCAACTCGGTTGAATCGGCTCGAGTCATGTTGGGTATGCCTAAGCGTTCGGTGTTTGTTAGAAAACAAGAGGAAGCTAGCGCTTCAGTAGTTATTAAATTGCGCTCCGGTCGAACGCTGGACGAGCCAGCTGTATCGGCTATCGTTCATTTGGTTGCTGCAAGTGTACCTAATCTCAATCCAAAAAATGTAACCGTCGTTGATCAGTTGGGTAACTTGTTGTCGAATGATAGTAGTCCAACTAATATGCAAATGAGCATGAAGCAGCTGGACTACACGCGTTCAGTAGAAGAAACTTTGTCCAAGCGAGTAGTTAATTTAATTGCCCCGATTGTGGGCGGTGCAAATAAAGTAAGAGCCCAAGTAACAGCAGAGCTCGACTTTACTCAGCAAGAACAAACCCGAGAAAATTACGACCCGGATCCGGCCGCGATTCGTTCTGAGCAAGAAATCCGTGAGATTAACCGTAACGAAGGTCCTACCGGTATTCCAGGTGCTTTGACGAATCAACCTCCTAGAGCAGGTATCGCGCCAGAGGAAGGTTATACTGGCGCTCAAAATGACCCAAATCTAAAAAACCTATCCGAACGCAGTACTCGCAACTACGAAATTGATCGCACAATAAGCCATATCAAAAATTCAGTCGGCAATATTCGCCGTTTATCCGTGGCCGTAGTGCTGGATGATAAGTGGGTAGTAACGGATGATGGTATGGAGCGTCAACCTTTAACAGAAGCGGAGCTACAAAGTTATCGGCGCTTAATTACAGATACGGTAGGCTTGGATGAGACTCGAGGTGATACTTTAAGTCTCGTTAATGCATCATTTGTAGAGCCGGAAGATGACTTCTTTGAAGCCACACCAATTTGGCAGGAGGCTTGGTTCTGGGACATTATGAAGCAAGTGCTGGCGGCCTTGGCTCTATTTATTATTGTATTCGGTGTGATTCGCCCTATGTTAAGAGACCTATCACGTAAAGAAGAAACTTACTTAGATTATCCAGATGAAGTGCCGGAAGAGGACGTTGAAGAAATTCGCGATGCGGATGAAATTGCAAATGCTTTGGATAAGATGAACAAAGAATTGGAAGAGAAAGTTGCACAAGATAACGAGTCTAACTCAGAAGAGGCTGATGTGTTTGAACGTGTTAAAACAATGGCAACCAATGATCCTAAGTTAGCGTCAATGATCATTAAACAGTGGATGCAGGGGAAGTAATGGCTGAGTCGAGAATTGAAGAGATTGACGGTTCCAGTGATCTTAAGGGGATGGATAAAGCCGCTATTTTGTTGCTGGCTTTAGGCAAAGAAACAGCCGCTTCAATTTTGAAACATCTTAACCCGCGTGAAGTTCAGCAATTGGGCACGGCGATGACGAGTGTCGAAAATGTGACACATGAGCATGTTCATCAAGTTATGAAGTCTTTCGTAGACCTAGTTGGTGATGACGCACTGGGTGTGGATGCCAATGAGTACGCTCAAAGCTTAATGACCGACGCGCTTGGAGATGGCGGCGGCTATTTAATGGATGCGGCCTTGTTTGGCGATCAGGTTAAAGGGCTTGAAGCTCTAAAATGGATGCACCCCACTACGATTGCGAATATGCTGCGTAATGAGCACCCTCAGGTTATTGCTATTGTTTTATCTTATTTTGATTCTGACCAAGCTGCAGAAGTATTGCGTGGCATTCCTGCACGCTTCCAAGCCGAAGTTATCTATCGTATTGCGACCTTAACTACGATTCAGCCGAGAGCCTTATTTGATTTGAATGATGTGCTTGAATCGGCCTCACGTGATGGTGAAGGCGGTAAATTAGCGTCTATTGGCGGAGATAAGCGTGCGGCGGAAATTTTAAACTATGTTGGTAGTGGCTTAGATGGCAAGATTTTGGATGAAATTGCGGTAGAACATGAAGATGTCAGTAAGGCGATCCAAGACAAAATGTTCGTATTCGACGATATTATCGGCATTGATGACCGCGGCGTTCAAACCATATTGGCTGACGTCGCTAATGATGTGTTAGTAATCGCACTGAAAGGCGCTGAGGCGACCCTTAAAGATAAGTTCCTGAATAATATGTCAAAACGTCAAGCCGATATCATGCGCGATGATCTGGAAACGGGTGGGCCAGTTAAACTAAGCGATGTAGAAGAAGCACAGCGAACTATTATCCAAACCGTTCGTCGCTTGTCTGACGAAGGCAAGGTTATGATGCCAGGTGGGACAGAGGAGTTTGTCTAGTCCATGGCTAGCGATGATCAGCGTCATCCCGATTCAGTCCATGACGAGGCCGAATTGACCCGTCTTGTGAGGGCGGAAGAGGTTAAAAATCCAGAAGTTCATGCTTGGCAGTTTATCAATCTCGAACAAGACGAAGTCCGAAAAGAGCAGTTAGTTCGCTCCGAAGTGTATGAACGCATACAGCGTGAATTAGAACCACAAATATCTAAGCAAACCGCCATCCTAAAACGAGAAGCTTTTGAAGAAGCGAAGCAGGCTGGTTTTGAAGAAGGTTATCAAGCAGGATTTGAAACCGGTCAATCTCAAGGGATTGAAAAGGCCGAGCAGTCTGCTAAAGCTGAAATCACACCAAAAGTTCAACGTTTAGAATCCATTTTGACCGATCTTACACAGCCACAAGAGTTATTAACTGAAAAAGTTTTTCAGCAATTGGCGGAGCTTGCCATTAAATTGGCGGAACGTATGGTGGAAGAGACACTAGATTTAGATAAACAGCGTATTACACAGTTTGTTGAACAGGCGGTGGCCTTAATGCCAGAAGGCGATGCGCAAATTGAAGTTGATTTGCACCCTGATGACCTCAGTATGGTGACCTATTATCAGCAACAAACTGAACAAAGTTGGCTGCTGAAACCGAATAAAAATATCAAACCTGGCACTTGTCGAGTTAAAAAGTTAAATTCGGTTGTGAGTCATAATTGGCATACTCGATTGGATACGTTGTTGTCAGATACCCAGCGACTGGTTAACTCGATGGTTTCACAGCCTGATGATGCCGTAGACTCGGTTGGTGATGCCAAACCATCAACAAACGACACGACCACCGTCTAGTCATGAGTTTCTCTAGCTTTTTAAACCAACAAATTGAATCCCAGTTAGGTTATTTGGAAACAAACTTACCTCAACCACCAGGCCTGGTGGTTGAGGGGCGTTTAGTGCGCATGGTTGGCATGACGCTGGAGGTTGTAGGTACTTATGCTCCAATTGGCTCTCGTTGTCTAATTATGCATGATAATGCCGAGCCGGTAACCGCTGAAGTCGTTGGGTTTCATGATGATCGTTTATTTCTAATGCCGGTTGGCGAAACACATGGTTTAGCCCCTAATGCAAGGGTTATACCTATAAAAGGCGGGGTTAAAGTTCCGGTAGGTATCGGCATGTTGGGGCGAGTTATTGACGGGCGTGGTCAACCTTTAGATGGCAAGGGCGCGTTAGCCACTGATAGTTATGCCGATTTATCTGGACAACGAATTAATCCTCTTCACCGTCACCCAATTGAACGGCCACTCGATGTCGGTGTGAAGGCAATTAATGCGCTTTTAACCCTTGGGATGGGTCAGCGTATTGGATTGATGGCTGGCACCGGGGTGGGTAAAAGTGTATTGCTTGGCATGATGACCAAGTTCACTAATGCTGATGTTGTTGTGGTGGGGTTGATTGGTGAGCGTGGTCGTGAGGTGAATGATTTTGTACGCCATAACCTGGGTGAGGAGGGGTTAAAACGCGCGGTGGTGGTCGCGACGCCCGCCGATGATCCACCTTTAATGCGCTTGCACGGCGCCATGTTAGCGACCGCCATTGCCGAACACTTTCGTGATAAAGGTTTGAATGTTTTGTTGTTAATGGACTCCTTGACGCGTTTTGCACAAGCGCAGCGCGAAATTGCATTAGCGATTGGAGAGCCACCTGCCAGTAAAGGGTATCCGCCTTCGGTGTTTGCGAAATTACCACAATTAGTTGAACGAGCCGGTAATGGCCGTCGCGAAAGCGGCTCGATTACGGCTATTTATACCGTACTGGCGGAAGGTGATGATCAATCTGATCCAGTGGTGGATTCGGCGCGTGGTGTGTTGGATGGTCATATTGTATTGTCACGCTCAATTGCCGACTCAGGGCGTTATCCAGCTATTGATATTGAATCCTCGATCAGTCGTGTCATGATTGAGATTGTTTCGAAAGATCAATACAGTCATGCCCAGACCTTTAAGAAGATCTATTCAATTTATCAGCAAAATCAGGATTTAATTAGTGTGGGTGCGTATCGAAAAGGGTCAAACCCTGAAATTGATCTTGCGATTCAAAAACATAGCGCGTTAAATAACTTTTTAAGTCAGTCGATAGATGAACGATTTGATTTTGCAAAAAGTTTGCATGCGTTAAGCAAAACCCTCTCTTAAAACTTAAGGTTTGTTATGTCACGCTCTAAGCGAATGCAAGTGATTGCGGATTTGGCTGAAGAAGAAATGGCCACAGCGCATGCGACTCTTAAAGAAGTGACCAATCAGCGGGATTATGTCCAAGTTCAGATGAATGACCTAAAACAATATCTAAACGAGTACGTCATCAAATTAACCACTTCTGGTCAGCAGTTTATGCCGATTCAACTTCAAACTACCCAAGCCTTTATTGAAAAATTAAAAACCGCGATTGAGAATCAGCAGGAACAGCTGGATTCACTGGAAGATATTGTAAAGATGGCGCATGAGCAGTGGACAGAAAAGCGGGTGAGATTTAATGCCCTACAAAAAGTTTGTCAAAAGTTGCAGCGGGATGAAAGGGTGGCGTTAGATCGTGCTGAGCAAAGATTGATGGATGACTTGGCCGCCCAAAAATTCCTTAAATAACTGGAGGTTTAGTTAAGTGTTGGGTTTTAGGCATAGTGTTTGCTTTAGCTCGTTTAGAAGAATTTAATGAGATATGTATTATGCTGAACAACGCACCGGACGCAAAAGCGGCACCATCTATGTTTGGGTTTATTCATCGTGCTGAAACCCCATCTTTGGAGGTATCGGGTCCTGGTTTAAAATCACAGGGCGATTTCTCGATGCAGTTGGGTGCGCTGATGATGGCCGAATATAAAAAAGGCAATTTAGACTTGGCGGCCTTATCCAATCTTAAAAAAGTCGACCCTCAATCTTTACAAGAGTTTGCGGAAGGCCTGTCTTTTGATGTTGACCTTGAGTCCGATGAAAGTATGTTTGAACAGCTTTCAAGTTGGCTGGCTCAGCAAGGTTTAGCCACATCGTTTACCGAGTCCCCTCTGAATGCGAAGTCGTCTGCAGGCGGTGAAAGTGACTCGTTCTCTGAATTGGACGCGTTGGGTAATATGCTTAATTCATCGCTTGATGTTGAATCTCCAGGCCTGGTTGAGCTGTCTGAGGCGGTTGGACAAGTTAATTCTGATGAGTTAACACCTGAGACTTTATCTGAATTTAAAGAGCTGGCTGAAGAGTTGAAAGCTTCAGTTCAAACCATGCTTGAAGCACTAAAAAGTGCCGAAACGACGGAGCAAAAACAGTTAGCGCTGGATGGCTTTAAAGATTCACTACAGAAGTTAATGGCTTTTCTAAAGCAAGAGAAGCCATCAGTTTCATTCGATCTAGATACTGATCAGGGTCATAATTTAATTGCCGAGTTTGAAGCTGAGGCGGCATCAGAAGATTCGTCGTTACTGGCGGATTTTATTCAAAAGCATTTATTGCCACGCGCTCAAAAGTTAGTCGATAACTTGTCGGCTGATCAGGTCAATCTTGCCGCCTCAAACTCTGGTGAGTTGGAGTTCAGTGATATGAGTGCGCTTCATACATTGGAGGAATTGACGGTACTTTTGTCCTCTGAGAGTTTGCAGATACCCAATCAGCTGAATGATGATTTGGTGCATATCAAACCCATGGCTAAGGCTGAGGGTAATAAAGAGTTAATCAACCCTGATTTAGATATGAATACTGCTGAAAATGAAGACAGCATTAACTCGATTCTAAACCAGGCTATAGCTTTTACTCCTGCTAGTACTCAAGCAACCCAGCAAGCTGCGCCGCAAGGTTTAACAGGAATGGTGCAAGCCGCAGTTAATCGTCAGGCTCAGCCCGCTAGCCCCAGCGCGTTAGCAGATAAAGCTCAGGTTCAAGCGGCGACAAGTGATTTAACCTCTAAGCCTTTGCAAGATACTCAGGCGCCGGTACAGACGGTTCAACAGCAGTTAAGCCAATCCAACTTGCAGCAACAGGCGATGAATTTAAATTTAAGAGATCAATTGGCGCAACAGCAGCAAGAAACCTTAAAGGCCTCGGACATTAAGTATAAAGCGGCAGATGCGGAAGGTGAACTTGAGTTACTGGGTGTGCAGGCAGCCGGAGCCGAGCGGAAATCGAATGCACCAGCCTTGGCCTCGATTGCCTACCCTCTGCGTCATCCCCAGTGGGCGCAGTCAGTTGGTAAGCGGATTGTCTTTATGGCGAATCAGCAGATGCAACAAGCTCAAATTAGCCTTAACCCAGATAAACTTGGGCCTATTCAATTGAGGTTGCAGTTAGATCGAGATCAAATGGTGACGGTATCTATGACCGCACAACACGGCGCGACACGTGAGGCTTTGGAGGCCGCGATACCTCGATTAAAAGAAATGTTGGAAGAGGCTGGTATCCGTTTCGATGAGGTTAAAGTTGAAGACGAAGAGGTCTTTGAGCAATCAAGCCAAAGCCAAACAGGCGAGTCAGATAGAGTGAAAGCAGCAGGTAGCTCAGGTTCCGGAGACGAGGATGATGCTGAGTCGCCCTTATCCAAAAAACAAACTGATAATATGATCGATTTTTATGCTTAGGAGTAGACGAATGAAAGCCGTTAGCAATGGACTGTTTTTGGGAGGGCTTAGTTTGCCCGCAATCAGCATGGCGAGTACTGAAGTTACAACTGGCTCTATGATTGGTTTTGTGGCGGTCGCGGTGGGTGTGACCGCTGTAATCGTTAGTGCATTGGTCTACTTATTGTGGTGTAATAAGGCGGGCGTATGTGAGCAGTCAGAGCTAGTTGATGAATTAACACAAGTGGGTCATGATGATCGTTTTGATCAGGTTTTGAAAGCTCCAAATACGAACCCTAAATTATTAAAAGCATTGAATCAACTACTTGAGCAAGCTCAGGAAAAATTAGATCAGCGTTCGAAAGAAGTGACTAACTATCAATCTGAAATTGAAAGCTTGCAGCAACAGGTAAATAGCTTGAATTCGGCCTTAACCAATGCTCAGCAAGAAACAGAAGAAGCACGTGCTTCAGCGGATACAGGTTTTGATGTGAGTGAGTTATTTGAGCTCTCTGAGCAGGTTGAAAAAGCGGTAGAACGTATGAGTCATGGCTCTGTCTCGGGTATGTCTTCTGCTGAAAATGTTATAACCGAGGTTAGCGGTTTAACTGAAGAAGTAACTCGTGCAACCGAAGTGATTAAGCAACTTGAGTCCGACAGTAGTAATATCGGTACGGTTTTAGTCTTAATTAGAGACATTGCAGAACAGACGAATTTATTAGCACTGAATGCCGCAATTGAAGCGGCTCGTGCGGGTGAGCATGGTCGAGGCTTTGCGGTAGTGGCCGATGAGGTTAGAATATTAGCAGGTAAGACCCAGCAGGCCACAACCGAAATACAAACCATTATAGAAGAATTACAAAAACGGGCTCGAAATGCGGTTCAGGTAATGGAACATGGACAAGAACGGGTAGAGAATACGCAAACACAAGCTGGAAAAGTGAGTGATTTTTTAAATGATATTGCCGCTAGTTTGAATCAATTAAAGTCAGCTCAAGACGCTTTGACGAATGTTATTAAACACTAATAACACAAAACCAGTTATCAAACTTGGTTTTGGTATATGAGATGGGTGTCTTAGTCTTATAGTTTTATGAAAAGGGTAAATATACAGTGAAGGCGATTGTCGGAACCTTAATAGTAATGGGTTGCTTTTTAGGCGGCTACGTCCCCCATGGAAGCTTGAGCATACTTTTTCAGCCATTAGAAATGCTCATCATTTTTGGTTGCGCGCTGGGGGCTTATATTATTGGTAATCCTGGCTGGATTATTAAGGGCGGCTTTGCCGGTGCGCTGGCTTTAGCAAAACCTTCCAGCTTTAACAAGCAGCTCTATATGGACTTATTAGGTTTAATGTTCCGTATTTTCAATAAGGCGCGTCGTGAAGGCTTAATGGCCATTGAAGCAGATGTGGAAGAACCTCATGAAAGCGATATTTTTAATGCGTATCCTAAAATTGTAAAAGACCATCATGTGGTCGATTTTATATGTGATTATTTGCGATTAATGATTAGTGGTGCCAGCAATCCATATCAGCTTGAAGACTTAATGATACTGGAGCTAGATGTGCATCATCATGAAGCCATGGCGCCTTCAGAGGCCGTTGGGAAAGTAGCTGAAGCTTTGCCTGGTTTTGGTATCGTGGCAGCCGTGTTAGGTATTATCGTAACCATGAGTTATTTGGATGCAGGTCCAATGGAGATCGCTCATCACATGTCGGTCGCGCTTGTCGGAACCTTTCTAGGTATTTTGGCGGCTTATGGTTTTGTCGGACCAATCGCTTCAGATATGGGGAATCGAGCTCACGAATCTAGTGCTTTTTTTACTACAATCAAAACCTGCTTAATGGCTAATCTAAACGGTTATGCGCCGCAAATTGCGATTGAGTTTGGACGCAAATCAATTCCTGGTAAGTTACGCCCGACTTTTAATGAAGTGGATGAATACTTGCAAACTCAAAAATAATGACCAATGACAAAATAGCATGAGTGACGAACAGTCCATAATTATTAAACGAGTCAATAAGTGCCCCCATGTTGCTCATGGTGGTGCTTGGAAAGTCGCATTTGCAGATTTTATGACTGCGGCGATGGCCTTCTTTTTGATGTTGTGGATTTTGGGTGGAACTAGTGATTCAGAGCTCAAGTCCATGGCTGAGTACTTTCGCGACCCTACTGTCATTGAGGCGTCTCCGGAAATTTTAATTCAATCTGAACGCGCCGGCCAAGCTACCGATTCGGTAATCGATATGGGTGGGTTTAAAGACGCCCCTCGTGGCGACAAGAATGATGAGATTAATGAGCAAGAGCGTCAGCAAGAGCGTGAAGAAATGCAGCAGCTGAAGCAAGAGTTGGAGCAGCGTATTGAAGCATCACCAGTATTGCAAGAATTTAAAGAGCAACTCAAGCTCGATATTACACCAAACGGCTTACAGGTTCAGGTGCTAGATGATCGGCGGCGTCCGATGTTTGATGCGGGTGTCGATGCACCGCGAGCTTATGCTCAAACGATCATTAGAGAGTTAGGCATGGTGTTGGGTAAAAGTTCCAGTAAAATTAGTGTGGCTGGCCATACCGATTCGTCAAGTTATGGCGCAAATGCTGAATATACTAACTGGGAATTGTCAGCAGATCGTGCAAATGCGGCTCGCCGATTAATTTTGCAGGGCGGTGTGGGAGCTGACAGAATTGTACAGGTTGTAGGTCTTTCTGATACCGTCCCATTTGACAAGGAAAACCCGTATAATCCACGCAATCGTCGGATCAGTATTGTGGTACTAAATCAAGACGCGATTGCGCGTATTCGCTCACTCAGTGATGCCCCTGTTGTTGATTCAGCTGGCAGCCAATTACAAAACACCCTATGATTTTGGTGTTACAATTTTCAATTAAATCATAATTTAGGATTACAGACATGGCGGAAGAAGTCCAACCGGAAAAGAAAAGTAGCAAAGGTTTAATTATTGCATTAAGTGTGGTGGTTTTATTGTTGGCTATTGGTATGGGTGTAATGGCGACGATGCTTATGGGGTCAGGCGGAAACGGAGCTGCAGCTGAACAAGCGGTAGCCGAATCTACCTCTCCTTATAAAGAATATCCTGCTCCACCTGCAGGTACTCCGCCGTCTTACTTTGAAATGAAGTTTGTTGTGAACTTTAAAGGTGAAGGTAGGGCCCGCTTTTTAGCAGTTGATTTGAAGTTTATGTCACGCCACCCTGAGTTAATTGAAGACATGGAACACATTCGTCCAGTTTTGCAAAATGATCTGCAAATGTTATTACGTAACCAAACATATACTGAGTTGAGTCAAGATAACGGTCAAGAATTACTGCGTCAACGCATTTTAGAAATTGGACGTGCGGCGGCTGAAAGTAACGGTTTAAACCCTGAATATGTGCAAAATGTGTTTTTAACCCGTTTTGTCATGCAGTAAGGAATGTTAGATGGATGATATCCTAAGTCAAGATGAGGTTGATGCGCTCCTCCGCGGTATGGGGGATGGGGATGTAGAGACTGAAAGCGATGAGACATCTGATGGCTCAGCTAAAGTCTATGACTTTACTAACCAAGAGCGTATTATTCGTGGGCGCTTGCCAGCGTTGGATATTATTAACGAACGTTTTGCGAGAGGGTTTCAGCGACATTTTAATGAGATGATCCTAGCAAGTGTCGAAGTGACGGCTGGTGAAGTTAAAATTATTAAAATGATTGATTATCTTCGTAATTTGTTTGTCCCTACTAGTTTAAATATTTATCGCATCAATCCACTCAACGGCATTTCTTTGTTTACATTAGATTCAAAGCTTATTTTTACAGCAGTGGATATCTATTTCGGCGGCACAGGCTTGTTACCCTTCAAAATCGAGGGGCGCGAATATACGCCTGTCGAAATGAGTATGATACGTAGCATTTTGGATATCTCCACCGAAAACATGCGAAAAGCATGGGCGCCAGTGATGGATGTTGAAATTGAGTACATGCACTCTGAAATGAATCCTAAATTTGCTGGGATTGTTGATGCGACTGACATGATTGTGGTGAGTCCAATTAATGTGCGTTTTGAGGGGGTAGAAGGGCGTGTTGATATAGTCATGCCTTACGCCATGCTTGAACCGGTTCGCGATAAGCTTGAAGAGGGTATGCAGAATCTTCAGGGAGAATCCGATAACCGGTGGTCGAAAACTTTGAGAGAAGAGTCAAAAAACATTGAGGTGACCATTACGGCTGCGCTAGCTGAGATAGCGATGGACATGAACGATATTTTAAAAATGGAAACTGGCGATATTATACCTATTGAGATGCCAAAATCTGTGACCCTCCGAGCTGAAGGGATCGCGTTGGCTAGAGGTAAAGTTGGCATTAGTAACGATAAAAAATCTATAAAAATTGAAGAAATTTTGCATCATCCTGCTTATCATGAGCGAATGATCGATAATGTGAAGGACTGGTACAATGAGTGATCAAGATGAACTAGATGCGTGGGGTGACGCCTTAAATGAACAAGCTGAGTCTGAAGCAGATACTGATGATGTAGGTGCGGATGATGATCCTTGGGGTAACGCTCTGAGCGAGCAATCAAAAGCTGAGGCCGCAGAAGGCGCGAAAGCAACCAAAGCGGGTGCGATGGATGCCGCCGCATTTGAAGCGTTAAATGCTGATCGCGGTGATTCTAAAAACAAAGTTGACCTAGATGTAGTGCTCGATATCCCTGTTACTTTGCAGCTCGAAATTGGTCGCGCTAAAGTGTCAATTCGCAACCTGTTGTCTTACACGCAAGGTTCAGTGGTTGAGATGGATAGGTTGGCAGGTGAACCACTAGATTTATTGGTAAATGGTACTTTGATTGCTCATGGTGAAGTCGTGGTGGTGAACGACAAGTTTGGTGTTCGTTTAACCGATGTAATTAGCCCACAAGAACGGATTAAAAAGCTTAAATGACGCGATTTAAATTCTTGCTATCGGCTATTATGGCCGGTTTAATGATATTGATGGGGACGGCTTTAGCGGCCGAAACTGGTACTAGCGGCAACGAAGTTGGTGGTTCATTGATCAGGCCTGGTGATTATTTGGGTCAGATTATGATCTCTTTAATATTAGTGTTAGCGATTATATTTATGGGCGCTTGGTTGGTTAAAAGGTACGGACGTTTTTCAGCGGTAGCTGATGGCCAGCTTCGTGTTTTAGGCATGCTGTCAGTGGGTCAAAAAGAACGTATTATGTTATTACAAATTGGCGCTAAGCAGCTGTTGGTTGGCGTAACGCCTAGTAGAATTACGACACTACACGAACTTGATGAGCCGATCATGATTCAAGAACAAAATTCAACGGGCGATGTTAAGCCCTCTTTTTCACAACGACTTCAAGATGCCTTAAAGCAAAGACATTCTGGTGAAAATAGTTAAATTCTTTCTTTTTCTTTTATTATCCTTCTTGCCCATTTTTGCCCAAGCAATGCCGGGTATTCCTGCCTTCACGGTGGAAACCGATCCACAAGGAAATCAAGATTATAGCTTAACGATCCAAATTTTACTGCTGATGACAGGTTTAACTCTGTTACCAGCGGCACTAATTGCCACTACTTCTTTTTTGCGCATCATTATTGTGTTGGCGTTATTACGTCAAGCTTTAGGTACAATGCAAACACCGTCTGGTCAGGTTTTGATTGGTTTGGCTTTGTTTTTGACCTTGTTTATCATGTCGCCGGTATTAGATCGAATTTACAATACGGCCGTTAGCCCTTATTTAGAAGAACAGATGGATTTTAGAGAAGCGGTAGACCTAGCAGTTGTGCCGATGCATCAATTTATGATTGAGCAGACACGTGAGTCGGATTTGGGTATGTTTGCAGAGATGGCTGATATAACGTTGGTTTCTCCAGAAGAAGTGCCGCTTAGAGTTTTGGTGCCGGCTTTCATGACTAGTGAACTAAAAACGGCGTTCCAAATCGGATTTATGATTTTTATTCCGTTTTTAATTATTGACTTAGTTATAGCGAGTTTACTGATGTCGATGGGGATGATGATGTTGTCTCCGATGATTATTTCTTTACCTTTTAAGTTAATGTTGTTTGTCTTGATTGATGGTTGGGCATTGGTTGTTGGTACATTGGCGAATAGTTTTGTCGTGGTAGGAGGTGCTTAGATGCAACCCGAAACAGTATTAACGCTTGGGCAAAAAATGTTGGAAGTGGTGGTGCTGTTATCCGCGCCGCTTTTAATTCCGGCCTTGTTAGTAGGCTTATTGATTGGTATGTTTCAGGCCGCGACTCAAATTAATGAAATGACCTTAAGCTTTATCCCCAAGTTAGCGATCATTGTGGTGGCTCTGATGATTGCTGGACCATGGATGTTAACCACCATGATTTCCTATACAACTGAGCTATATATGAATATTCCTGCTTTGATTGGTTAATCATGTCTTTTACCTATCAAGAACTTCTTCAATTGATAGGCTTGTACTTCTGGCCGTTTGTGCGTATTGGCGCAATGCTATCAATCATTCCATTGTTTGGCATGCGATCAGTTCCAGTAAGATCGCGCCTGATCCTTACAGTTTTGATCACCATTGCTGTTGCTCCCATGTTGAATCTACCGCCACCAGTTGATCCCTTCACCTGGTTGGGTTTAATGTATATCATGCAACAGATTTTAATTGGCTTGGCCATGGGTGTTATTTTTTTGGTGGTCTTTCAGGCTTTTGTTGTGGCGGGTCATATGATTGCAATGGGGATGGGTTTGGCTTTTGCCTCTATGGTCGATCCCGCCAGTGGCGTTCAGGCGCCGGTTGTTTCACAATATTTTACAATTATAGTAACCTTGCTTTTCCTAGCGTTAAATGGACACCTAATGGTCATCTATGCTGTGGTTGATAGCTTTCATTATTTGCCAGTTGGCGCCGATATGTTAACCACAGAAAGTTTTAAACTGGTGTATGAGTTTGGAAGCTATATGTTTTCGGCAGGGGTACTGGTAGCCTTGCCTGCCATTACAGCGTTATTACTAATTAACATTTCTTTTGGTGTGATTACACGTGCGGCACCGGCTTTAAATATTTTCGCAGTTGGTTTTCCGATTACTTTATTAGCTGGCTTGGTGATGATGATTTATACCACACCTATGATTTTGCCACATTTACAAGAGTTGATGACCCGTGCAATGGAGACTATTCAAATGCTGCAACTGAATTCAGCCTAGGTGTAATACATGGCAGAAAACGACAGTGGTCAAGAAAAAACCGAAGAACCCTCCGAGAAAAAGCTTCGAGAAGCGAGTGAGAAGGGGCAAATTGCGCGCTCAAGAGAGCTCACCACCTTTTTGATGGTGATTTCGGCATCCCTATTTTTGTATTTTTTCGGTGCCGGCATGATTCAGTCATTTGAAGTGATAATGGTCAATGGGCTGAGTTTTGATCGAGATCATGCATTTGATCTCACTAAGATGCTCGAATTGATTATCGCTTTGGTTGTGGAATCAATCATGCTGTTGATGCCCTTTTTTATACTAATGGTATCTGTTGCGATTATTGGTTCTTCGCTTTTAGGTGGCTTTAATTTTAGTGCGCAAGCCATGTCTCCTAAATTTAGCAAGCTTAGTCCTCTTAAGGGGATCAAACGCATGCTGTCGACTCAGGCATTAATGGAGTTATTCAAAGCCTTAGCCAAATTTACCTTAGTGTTAGCGGTTGCAGTTTATTTTTTATGGCATGTATATGAAGATGTTATTGCGATTGGTAGTCAGGCTTTGCATGCGGCTTTAGCCCATTCGGCGAAAATTATTATTGAAGCTTTTATTTTTGTCAGCTTGGCTTTGATTGTGGTGGCCATTGTGGATGTGCCTTTTCAAGTTTGGCAGCATACGACTCAGTTGAAGATGACCAAGCAAGAAGTAAAAGAAGAATATAAGCAACAAGAAGGTAACCCAGAGGTTAAAGGTCGAATTCGCCAAATTCAGCGTGAAATGTCACAACGACGAATGATGCAAAAAGTTCCCGAAGCGGATGTCATTATTACCAACCCAACTCACTTTTCTGTTGCCTTAAAATACGAGCAGGACTCAATGCGGGCTCCAGTTGTTTTAGCCTCTGGAGTCGACTTCATGGCTGCACAAATCAGAACCTTAGCAAAAGAACACAATATTCCAATTATTGAGGCGCCGCCATTGGCGCGAGCTTTGTACTATAATGCTGAGATTGATCAGCCTATACCGGACTCTTTATTTAAAGCCGTGGCGGCGGTATTGGCTTATGTGTTCGGTTTGCGCGATAATAAACGCACAAAACCACTGGATGTCAGTAGTCTTGATATACCCAATGATCTTAAAACCGAGCCCTAACTAACGGAACATAATGAATATTCAACAAATCTTTCAACAAGCTAAGAAATGGCTAAAAAGTGGGCTTGGAGCACCAATCTTGATTCTAGCCTTGTTGGCTATGATCACAATTCCGTTGCCTCCGCTTTTGTTGGATGTTTTCTTTACTTTTAATATCGTGATTTCGTTGGTTGTTTTGATGGTGACGGTATACGCTAAGCGTGTTCTGGATTTTGCTGTATTTCCGACTGTCATTTTGATTGCAACTCTGTTTCGTTTATCGCTCAATATCGCCTCCACACGTGTGATTTTGCTAGAAGGGCATAACGGTGGCGATGCCGCCGGTAAGGTAATTGAAGCCTTTGGTGAGTTTGTTATTGGTGGCAACTATGCTGTTGGTATCATTATTTTTGCGATTTTGGTTATTATTAATTTTGTGGTCGTAACAAAGGGCGCTGGTCGCGTTGCTGAAGTCAGTGCACGATTTACATTGGATTCGATGCCCGGTAAGCAAATGGCGATCGATGCCGACTTAAATGCGGGTTTGATTACGCAAGAAGAAGCTCAAGAACGTCGTCAAGAAATTACTATGGAAGCTGATTTTTATGGCTCCATGGATGGTGCCAGTAAGTTTGTGCGTGGCGATGCAATTGCCGGGATTATTATTTTGGTGATTAATATTATTGGCGGGTTTGCGATTGGCGTTGGTCAGCATGGTTTAAGTTTTGGTGAAGCTGTTGAGGTTTATACATTATTAACCATTGGTGATGGTTTGGTTGCTCAAATACCAGCGTTACTTTTATCGACTGCAACCGCGATTATTGTTACCCGTGTTTCTGGTGATAAAGAAGATATGGGTGAGCAGCTTGAAGCGCAAATGTTTTCTAGCCCACAAGCGCTAGGTGTGACCGCTGGTATTGTCGGAGCCATGGGTCTCATTCCCGGAATGCCCAATGTTGCCTTCCTGTCCTTTGCAGCCATAGCTGGCATGGGTGCTTATCTCATCTACCTGAATCAACAGAAAAAATTAGCTGTACAGAGCGATCTGATTGAACCAGACTTTGCAGAAGAATCAAAGCCAGCTGAACTGGACTGGGATGATGTGCAAAATGTTGATGTGTTGGGACTAGAGGTGGGTTACCGCTTAATTCCGATGGTGGATCAATCGCAGAATGGGCAGTTGTTAGAACGAATTCGCGGTGTCCGCCGCAAAGTATCTCAAGACTTAGGTTTCTTAGTTTCTCCTGTACATATTCGTGACAACTTGGACTTAAAACCGAACCAGTATAGAATCATGCTCATGGGCGTGCCATCTGGTGAAGGTGAAGTAATGCCGGATCGCGAAATGGCGATCAATCCTGGCAATGTTTATGGTGAAGTGGCCGGAACGCCGACGCAGGACCCGACATTTGGCTTGGAAGCGGTTTGGATTGAGCCTGCAGATCGTGATCAGGCGCAAGCTTTGGGTTACACCGTTGTTGACTCTAGTACAGTCGTCGCTACGCATGTCAGTCAGGTTATTCAAGACTATGCATTTGAGCTATTAGGTTTTGATGAGACCCAGCAACTACTTGATAAATTAAAAGCGACGTCTCCTAAGTTGGTGGACGAGTTAATTCCAGATCAATTATCGCTGGCGGTACTGGTGAAAGTCCTACAAAGCTTACTGGAAGAAAAGGTTTCTATTCGTGACATGCGTACGATCGTTGAAGCTATTTCAGAAAAAGTGGGTCAAACACGCGATCCGAGTCAGCTCATCATGCATGTCCGGGCTGCATTAGGACGTTCAATTATTCAAGATATTGTGGGAATGAACTCAGAGTTGAAAGTCATTACGCTTGAGCCTTCATTAGAGCAATTATTATTGCAGGCTACTCAAGGGGCACCGGATGGTCAGTTAGCGATTGAACCGGGCTTGGCCGAACGTTTGCATGGCACGTTAAAAGAAGAATCGCAAAAAGTTGAAATGGACGGTCAAGCTCCTGTGTTATTGGTGGCGCCTCAGATTCGAGCGCAATTGGCGCGCTTATTTAAATTTAGCTTACCGAGTTTGCATATTTTAGCTTATTCGGAAGTGCCGGAAAACCGGCAGATTAGTGTGGTGGCAAACGTTGGGAATGGTTGAGATGAATCAGGAGTTTCTTAGTGAAAATTAAGCGTTATGTTGCACCAACAATGCGACAGGCTATGGTGAAGGTTCGTGAAGATCAAGGGCTTGAAGCTGTAATTTTGTCTACCCGAACCTTGTCAGAAGGTGTTGAGGTAGTGGCTGCGATTGACCCAGAAGCCATTGAACACTATCAAAAAAGTCAGCACGAACATAAGCATGCCACTTATAAAGCACCACTAGACCAGCATTTTGCAACGCCACCGACTACGCCCAGTGTGCAAGGTTCGGAGCTTGATAGAATGTCGCAAGAGCTTCAAGCCGTGCGTAACCTGCTCGAACAGCAATTATCTGGTTTGGCTTGGGGGCAATCTGAAATTGCACAGCCGAATAAAGTCAGTTTGTTAAAGCGTCTAATGGGGCTAGGGTTAAGTTGGGAGCTTAGTCAACAGTTAGTTAAAGATGTTCAGCAAGATGAAGAGCAGGCCTGGTCCTTCTTATTGCAAGATATTGAAAGTTTAATTCCCAAGCATGAACGCGACATTATTGATGGTGGTGGCATTGTGGCTTTAGTTGGGCCGACAGGTGTAGGTAAAACCACGACCATTGCTAAGATAGCCAGTCGGTTCGTAATGCGTTATGGGGCGAACCAGCTCGCGTTGATTACAACAGACTGTTATAAAATTGGTGCGCAGGAACAATTACGCACCTTCGCAGAACTCATTGGCGTACCGGTTTATGTAGCGAATACTCAAGGTGAATTATATGCGCTCCTCTCTTCGTTAAATATGAAGCGTTTGGTGTTAATAGATACCGCTGGCATGAGTCAGCGTGATTTACAGTTGTCTCAGCAGCTTACATCAGGTCATGCAGGGGCTGGCTCGGTCAGAAATTATCTGGTTTTGTCTGCGGCTACCCAGTTAAATGTGATGCGTGATATTGTTAATTCTTTCGGCCAGGTTGTATTGAAGGGGTGTATTCTGACCAAGGTGGATGAGGCCTTGCAATTGGGCAATGTATTAGTGTGTTGATTGAAACTGAATTGCCTATGGCTTATGTTTCGGTCGGCCAGCGTGTACCAGAAGACTTACAAAAAATGACCGCCACTGAGTTGATTGATCGTGCGATCGTATTGGGCCAGCAGGTTAATAATACCACTGATGACTTGTTATACCGGATCGGTATGGGCAAGGAGATGTCAAATGCGCAATGATCAAGCGGCCGGTCTTCGCGCAATGCGGCGTTCTCCACAAACTTCAAGTGTGAAGGTAGAGAATCAAAAAACTCAACAGAAACCAGTTCGTGTTATCACGGTGGCGAGCGGAAAAGGTGGGGTGGGCAAAACCAATTTATCCGTTAATCTAGCCATTTCGCTTAGCAAACTTGGCGGCCGTGTATTATTGATGGATGCGGATATGAGTCTTGCCAATGTGGATATTATGTTGGGGTTGCAAACTAAATATAACTTGTCTCACGTATTGGACGGCCAAAAAACTTTGCGCGAAGTAATCGTTGATGGGCCTGGCGGTATTAAGATTATTCCGGCGGCTTCTGGGGTAAAACGCATGGCTCAATTAAGTGCTTTAGAGAATGCTGGCATCATTAATGCTTTTGCAGAGTTATCGGATGAATTAGATGTTCTAATTGTGGATACAGCCGCGGGTATTGCCGATAGTGTCGTGAGTTATTGTCGAGCCGCCCAAGAAGTCATTGTTGTGGTTTGTGATGAACCCGCTTCAATAACCGATGCATACGCACTTATAAAGGTGCTAAGCCGAGACTATCAGGTGACCCGTTTTCGCTTAGTCGCTAATATGAGTCGTTCAGCGGCCCATAGTCAGCGTTTATATGAGAAGTTTGCACGCGTATGTGAGCAGTTTTTAAAGGTTCATATAGATTATTTTGGTACGGTACCGTTTGATCAAGCTTTACGTGATGCGGTGCAAAAGCAGGTGCCAGTGACATTAAATCAACCGATGAGCCCATCTGCTAAGGCCTTTAGAGATATGGCCAAAAAACTACAGACTTGGCCTGTGCCAAGTGATGCGACAGGATATTTACAGTTTTTTGTAGAAAATTTGTTTAAACGGAACAGTCATTGACGGAGTCAAAACGGATGAACGGAGCCAGTTTATATAACCAGGTGCAGTCGACGCAAGACGGTCCTTTAGGGGACATTGAGCAATACTTGCCCTTAGTTAAAAAAATTGCCTATCATCTGAAAGGCCGCTTGCCTAGCAGTGTTTTCGTCGAGGACTTAATCCAATCTGGCGTGATTGGATTAATGGAGGCACTCCAAAAATATAATGTAACCCAGGGCGCGAGTTTTGAAACCTATGCTGGTATCCGTATTCGAGGCGCGATGCTGGATGAGATCCGAAAGGGTGATTGGACGCCTCGATCGGTGCATCGCAAGTCACGTGAGGTGAGTGGAGCAATGGCGAGTGTCGAGGCCAGGCTGGGACGCGAAGCTCATGATGGGGAAGTAGCTGAAGAACTAGGGGTTACATTGTATGAATACCATCAAATTCTGATCGATACCTGTAGTGCACAGCTTCTGTCAATTGATGAGCCGGATCATGAAGACTTATCGGAAGATCAACTCGATAGTCATACAAAGTCCCCCTTGGCGGATTTGGCGGACTCAGGATTTAAAGAAGGTTTAACTCAGGCGATCGAACAGTTACCAGAGAAAGAGCGCTTGGTTATGGCACTTTATTATGATGAAGAGCTTAATCTCAAAGAAATTGGTCAAGTATTAGATGTTAGTGAATCACGGGTAAGCCAAATTCACAGTCAAGCCATAAAACGATTACGATCTAGGTTATCAGACTGGATTTAGCGTGCTAAAATAATAAAAAAATTCAGGAAATATGGAATGCAAATCAATCGAGATATGAAAATTTTAGTGGTAGATGATTTTTCTACTATGCGTCGAATCGTTAAAAACCTGTTAAAAGAATTAGGATTTAGTCATTTCGATGAAGCCGATGATGGCTCAACGGCTTGGCCAATGGTGCAAACAGGCAAGTATGACTTTATTGTAAGTGATTGGAATATGCCTCAAATGACGGGGTTGCAGTTGTTAAAAAATGTACGTGCCGATGAAAAGTTAAAGGAAACACCATTTTTGTTAATCACAGCGGAAGCGAAACGCAGTCAAATTTTAGAAGCAGCGCAAGCCGGAGTTGATGGTTATATTGTTAAACCTTTTACCGCAGCCACGCTCAATGCAAAGATTCAAAAAATCTTTGAAAACGTAGCAAAACGCGCTCAGGCCGCCGAGTGATCAATAAAAAAGAGCTTTGGAAACTAAGCTCTTTTTTTATATCTAATCCTTTCTTTCTATTAATCTACGCCATATTGATCAGCCTAATTTAGCTAGCTAATAATGGCCGAGCTTATTACTTTATATTTCGAGGTGTGACGTGTCATTATTAACCCAAATTAGTATTTCTGACGTACAAACATTATTGTCTGATTTGGAGGCGGGTGATCTGATTGCCGCTGGTGCGCAGCTTGATAAATTAACCCAGTTACGAGAGCATGAACTTTATCAAGAGTTAGGCCGAATGACGCGTAATTTGCATGACACATTAAAAGA
This sequence comes from Thiomicrospira pelophila DSM 1534, assembly GCF_000711195.1. Lineage (NCBI taxonomy): Bacteria > Pseudomonadati > Pseudomonadota > Gammaproteobacteria > Thiotrichales > Piscirickettsiaceae > Thiomicrospira > Thiomicrospira pelophila. The sequence goes on from NZ_JOMR01000001.1 coordinate 869,283, forward strand.
GCTGGATGATACCGAACTGTTGCAGCAAGTTAAGCATGACTTGCCCGATGTATCTGAGCGTTTAGAATATGTTATGGCTTCCACCGAGGAAGCCAGTGCTAAAACTTTAAGTGCGGCTGAAGACTTGGCAGAGCGTCTTGATCAAGTAAACGAACTTATCGCTACGTTGCCATCTAACCAATCGCAGCCGATAAAGGCTTTGCTGGATGAGGCATCAAGTCAAGTAACGAATATTATGATGGCACAATCCTTTCAGGACTTAACGGGCCAAGTTTTGAATCGCGTTATGATCGTCATGGGGGCGTTTGAACGTAGTTTATTAGAGTTAATTTCTCGATCCGGTCATGATTTATCAACTTTGCCAGAACGCAGCGCGTCTTCAAAACGAGAGGACGAGTTGAAAGGCATAGGCCCCAATGTCACCAAATCCAGTCAACAAGATAACCTTTCCTCCCAAGACGATGTCGATGATTTACTGGGCCAGTTAGGTTTTTAGACCTTAAGTTGCCTTGTTCTAAAACGGGATTTTTGAATTTAATGGCATAATCATTGCTTTAAAACGAGCAAGATAATTTTGAGCTAGTTTTAGCTTTTATGAGGAACCTGCCGTGGATGAAGAAATTTTACAAGACTTTTTAGTCGAAGCCACTGAACTCTTAGACCAACTGAATGAGCAGTTGGTTGACCTAGAAAATTCACCGGATGATTCGGATCTTCTAAATGCCATTTTTAGAGGGTTTCATACGATTAAAGGTGGCGCAGGTTTCTTGGGCGTGGTCCCATTAATTGAAATTTGTCATCGTGCTGAAAATGTCTTCGATAAAATTCGTAATCACGAAGTGGCTTATGATGCCGACGCGGCGGATGTCATTCTCAGAGCTTTCGATAAAGTCAGTCAAATTATTGGTTTGTTAAACGATGGCGAACGCGAAATCGAAGAGACCGAACCCGAGTTGTTAGATGAGTTGGATGCGATTTACAAACCCGCTTCTGCCCCCGCGGCTTCTGAAGAAGCAACGGAAGAGATGCCTGCAGAATCGGCTGCGCCAGTTGACGTTGAGCTGAGTCTACCTGAGGGTGTGGACCCTGACGGTGATATGACGGATGAAGAGTTTGATGCCTTGTTAGCGCAGCGCGCTCAAATAACCGCCGAAGTTTCTAACCCTGACGTACCAGCCGAGCCTAACTTAACTTTGCCAGAAGGTGTGGATCCCGATGGTGATATGACGGATGAAGAGTTTGATGCTTTATTAGCTCAGCGTGAGCAACTTACGGCCGAAACTTCGGTACCAGCGCAGTCAAAATCCGTTCAGCAAGCCGAACCCAGTTTAACCTTGCCAGAAGGGGTTGACCCTGATGGCGATATGACGGACGAAGAATTCGATGCGTTATTGGCGCAGCGTGAACAAATCGTTACATCTTCCCCTAAATCTGAGGCTAAGCCGGTTCCTAAAAAACCAGCTGAAGCTCCTAAGCCGAAAGCCAAACCTGCCACGCCTGCTAAACCTGCCGAAGCTAAAAAAGCTGAGTCAGCTGAAAAGCCTAAGTCGTCGGGTGATTCAACAGTGCGAGTGGATACACGTCGTCTTGATGAGATTATGAATTTGGTAGGTGAGCTGGTATTGGTGCGTAACCGCTTGCTAACCCTGCGATCGGCGGACGCCAGTATCGAAGAAATTTCGAATGCTGTAGCCAACTTGGACCACGTCACCACCGATCTACAGTCATCAGTAATGAAGACACGTATGCAGCCGGTAAAAAAAGTATTTGGGCGCTTTCCGCGCGTGGTGCGTGACTTGGCTCGTAAGCTAGGTAAGGATATTGAGCTTGAGTTAAAAGGTGAAGAAACCGACCTAGATAAAAACTTGGTGGAAGCCTTGGCTGATCCGCTGGTTCATTTGGTTCGTAACTCGGTGGATCATGGTATTGAGATGCCAGAAGAACGCCTTGCGTCCGGTAAGACTAAGGTCGGAAAAATTGTATTAGGCGCCGAGCAGGAAGGTGACCATATTCTATTGTCTATTACGGATGATGGCAAAGGTATGGATGCTGACTTACTTCGTCGCAAAGCGGTTGAAAAAGGCGTGATGGACGAGGCTGCGGCCAGACAGTTGGACGATAAACAAGCCTTTATGTTGATTATGGCGGCGGGTTTTTCGACGGCCGAGAAGGTAAGTGATATTTCTGGACGTGGTGTAGGCATGGATGTGGTCAAAAGCATGATCACAAAGCTTAATGGCAGTATTGATATCGATTCAGCGATGGGAGAAGGTACTCAAATTCGGATTCGCGTACCCTTAACCTTGGCTATTTTACCGACTTTAATGGTGTCGTTCGGTGAGGATAGCTATGCTATTCCATTAACCAGTGTGCAAGAAATTTTTGATTACAATTCTGATAAGACCAATAACATTGATGGCCAAAAAATGGTGCGTTTGCGTGAACAAAGTATTCCATTATTTTTCTTATCTGATTGGTTAGCTCCTGGGATAGAAAAAGAAAATTATCAGGGTGATAAAGTGGTGATTGTTGCAATTGGTAATCAGCGAGTTGGTCTGGTAGTTGAGCAGGTGAATGGTCAAGAGGAAGTGGTCATTAAACCTCTAGGTTTAATGCTTCATAAGGTCAGCGGCTATGCGGGAGCGACCATTACAGGCAATGGCAGTATTGCGCTCATTTTAGATCTACCAGGCCTGGTGGAACGTTTTCAATAAGAGGGGCATCATTTATGGCTGTACAAGCAGGCGAGCGCCAATATCAAAATACCGGTTTGTTTTCGGATGGAGCTGATCTAGACGATGATGATTACATCAGCCCTACAATACGTTGCGTGTTATTTAGATTGGACAATGAAAACTTCGGTATCAATGTAAAAAAAATCCGTGAAGTTTTGCGAGTGGGTGTTATTCGAAAAGTACCGGGTTCGTCACCCAATGTGATTGGCGTGATCAACGTGCGTGGCGTAATTGTCACCGTGGTCGACACGCGCCGAGTTTATGGCTTGCCGTCAAAGGCGTCGGATGACCTGTCTCGTATTATTATTGTTGAACTGGACGAGGATCGTGCAGTCGGCTTAATGGTTGACAAGGTGCAGGAGGTTAAAGATATTCCTGAGTCGAGAGTCGATTTGATGGCGGCGACGCGTGAAGGCGCATCCGGTTATATTCAAGGGATTGCGCATTATCAGGATAACGTTATTATCCTAGTTGATACTGACAACATGTTTGTTGAGCGCTAGTCAAAAGCGCCTCATATCTCAGCACCAGGCCTGGTGCTTTACATCTTGCTGGTTTGTTAACTCATTAAAAAACCAGTTACATAAGATTATTTTTTAGTGTTAATGGCTTGCGTATTTTTACCAATTTGATAGAGTAGCAAGTCCTATCCTACTGCCGAGTCGCGCTCTAATGACGGTTATGAATCTACACGAACCTTCTTTTGTTGACGTTTTTGTTGGTCGTCAACCTATTCTAAATCCACAAAATCAAGTCTATGGTTATGAATTGTTATTCAGAAATGGATATGAACATAATTATGCTGAATTTGAATCGGATGACCAAGCGACGGCGGCGGTGTTACACAACGCCTTAATGGGGTTTAACCTCGACGAGCTGGTTGGCAAAGCGAAAGCTTTTGTCAACTTTCCTGAGTCTTTTTTCAAATTACGTACGCCACCATTTTTTGATTGTAATGCGATTGTTTGTGAAGTATTGGAAACCATTGAGCCGACCGATGAAGTGATCGGAGGGCTTAAATATCTAAAAGACTTGGGTTATCAAATTGCTTTGGATGACTTTGTATTTAAAGAAAAATTTATTCCATTTTTACGCTTGGCAGATTATATAAAGGTCGATATTTCAACTGTTAAACCTGAAAACCTTGGGCTTGTGTTTGAACGGATAAAAAAAGTAACATCGGCGCAATTATTAGCCGAGCGCGTGGAAACAAAAGATGAGTTTTCAATATGTTTAGACGCGGGTTGTGTGCTTTTTCAGGGGGCTTATTTTGCCAAGCCTCAGATTGTATCGGGCAAAAAGCTGTCGGTTAATCAACTTAATTTGCTTGAACTCTTGGCCAAAATTAGCGATGAATCGGTCTCTATTGACGGCTTGTTAGCTATTGTTGAGAAAGACATGGGTTTATCCCATAAGTTGCTGAAGGTGGCGACTTATTATCGCACCCTGGGGATGCCGAAGTTTAATAGTTTAAAAGAAGCCATGATGCTGTTTGGTTTGAAGCGGGTTCAATCTTGGGTGTCGATGATTGCGATGGATACCCAATCGGATGTGGCGGATGAAGTATTTAATATGGCAAGAATTAGAGCCTTGTTTTTGCGTCATGCGGCTCAACAAGATGGCTTAAATCGTCCAGATAGCTTTTATCTGTCAGGGCTTTTTTCCATGTTAGATGTTGTTTTGGGTTGTTCATTGGAAGAGGCCTTAGCTAAACTGCCGCTGAGCGATGAGATGCTTGATGGCATGCTTTATCAACGCGGTGATGTTGGACGTCTATTAATGGTTGTAAAGTCGTTTGAAGCAAAAGATGATGCTGAAATTAGTCCGCACTACCGCCATTTGTATCTTCAAGCGGTACGCGATGTGAATGCGATTGATCAGATCGCTTAAATCGGGGGAGATAGTATTTAGGCGCATACCAAGGTTTAGTGTTGATATTCGATACGTTGTGTAGGTTTTGCGTAGCTCTAGATTTTAGCTGCTGAAACGCCCATTCAATATGTTCATCCACCATCGAACTGACTTTTCCTTGTTTTTTCTTTAAGGCTAGTAGGGCGTTTGGAGTTGCCGAGCCATTCCCTAGCGCGACCGCAATATTTCGAATCCAGCGTTCATAGCCAATCCGCCGAATCGGCGAGCCGGCTAACTTGTCGTTAAAGTCTGATTCACTCCAATTAAACAGCTCTAGTAAAGAAACCTGGTCCAAATGATGTCTAGGTTCAAAATCAGGTTCGGTTTGGGTTTGAGTGAAGTGATTCCAAGGGCACACCAATTGACAGTCATCACAACCATAAATACGATTGCCGATAGCTGGGCGAAGCTCTAATGGAATCGAGGCTGAATGTTCAATGGTTAAATAAGAAATACAACGCCGGGCATCCACAATACCATCGGCTAAGATAGCTTGAGTCGGACACTCTTGGATGCAAGCTGTACAAGGTCCACAACCTTGCCTTTCAAAGGGTGGATCAGCTGGCAGCTTCAAGTCGGTATAAATTTCGGCCAAAAAAAACCATGATCCCGCCCGTGGATGAATGATTAAACTGTTTTTGCCAATAAACCCCAAGCCAGCCTGTTGCGCAATCGGGCGTTCTAATACCGGTGCGCTGTCGACAAAAATTCGATGTGATGAATCAGGAAGTTTCTGCTGAATTTTGCTGACCAGTTGTTTAAGTCGTTGACGTATTACTTTGTGATAATCGCGTCCCAAAGCATAACGCGTAATATAAGCTTGATCGGGTGTGTGCAACTGCTCAGTTGCTTGAGCAGCACTCGTATCAAAATAATTCATGCGTAAACTAATAATGCTAGCGGTGCCAGGGATCAGTTCAGTAGGTCGAGTGCGTTTAGTGCCATGGGTTTGCATATAATGCATTTCGCCATGAAAGTTTTGCTCCAGCCAGTTAAAATACCCTGCCTCAAATTGAGCGAGGTCAGTGTGGGTGATGCCAGTGTCAGCAAAACCAAGCTCGTGAGCCCAGTTTTTAATGGCAGCAGCCAGTTGGCTTAAGTCTTGTGGAGAAGGTGTGTGATTCATAAACAGTATTCTAGCAAAAAACGACATCTGACAGATGAATCTCAGACGGTCATGTTTGCCCAAAGCTTAGCAAAACTATGCGACAAACTAGACGTGGCAACACCAGGCCTGGTGGTTTATCTTCAGGGTGAATTAGGTGCGGGTAAAACCTCGTTTTCTCGTGCTTTTATTCAAACTTTTTTGCCGGGACAGCGCGTAAAAAGCCCAACTTATACTTTAGTTGAAAGTTATGCGACAGCTAACATGACGCTTTTCCATTTTGATTTGTATCGCCTTTGTGAACCAGAAGAACTTGAATATATAGGCATTCGTGATTTATTAGTGACGCCATTTATTGCATTAGTTGAATGGCCATCCAAAGGACAGGGTGTACTGCCTAAAGCTGACTTGGTATTGAATTTAAACCTAATAGATGAAGGGCGAGAGCTTATTTTGCAGGCGTGCTCGGTGCAAGGAGAGGCATTGCTCGCTAAATTAGAGAGTTGAATTTGTTCATTATTTGTTAATTTAGAACACTCAATGTTATATACTTAACGTGAAGTGTTTTTTAAAAAGTGCTCACAAGTTGTTGTGATTGCTTGAAAAATTGTAAAAAAATGTTCTACAATAGCCTTAAGGCAGTTCAACAATGGTTAATAATTATGAACAATGAGCGCAACCTCAGATACAACTCCCGCTTCTTTTTAGCGTTGATTTTAATGCTAACTAGTCAAGTGACTGTTGCAAAAGCGACCGAATTAAGCGGTATTCGTTTGGGTCAAACCCCCGATCAGACACGTGTGGTGTTTGAAATTAGAAATAATCAGAGTTTTGATGTCATGCGCTTGAGTAATCCAGAACGTGTGGTGGTGGACTTCCATCATGCGCGTAATGCGGTATCTTTTAAAAACCAGCGATTCCAGGACCAGCGTGTGGCCTCTATGCGAATCTCTTCTAATGAAAAAAGAACTCGTGTGGTGTTGGATTTGCGTGATGCTTATCAATACAAGTATTTTACGCTGGGGAAAAATGGCGCTCGTCCTGAGCGATTAGTGATTGACTTAACGCAGCCTATGTTAGCAAAAACGGATTCTGCCACTCAGCTAGCTTCTACGCAAAAGCCAGAAAAGGAGCAGTCTAAGCCAAGCGTACAATCTGCGCCAGAAGAAGTTAAAAAAGTGGTTGCACGTAAACCAACGCCTAGTATTGTGGCGCGCACCAAACAGGCAACCAACGAACGTCTACAAGCCAACTCCGCTACCGAATCATTGTTAAACAACAACCGTGACTTTGTGCAAACCAAACAATTTATAGTAGCGATTGACCCAGGTCATGGTGGGCACGATGTCGGCGCCATTGGTCCAGCCGGTACCTATGAAAAAGATGTGGTATTGGCTCAAGCGCGCGCTTTGCAGAAAGTAATTGATGCTCAACCTGGTATGAAAGCTATTTTAACGCGTGATAGTGATGTGTATTTACAGTTACATGAGCGTGTGGATATTGCGAAGCAGAAAAATGCTGATATTTTCATTTCGGTGCATGCGGATGCCTATTCTTCGGCGGCGCCGAAGGGGGGCTCGGTGTACGTGTTATCCAATACCGGGGCCAGTAGTGTGATGGCGAGAACTTTGGCAAAACAAGAAAATGCAGCTTTAGGGGTTTTGCAGTTGGCGGGACGTGATAAAGATGTGGCGTTTGTGTTAAGTGATTTAACGCGTGAAGCCAATATTCGAGCAAGCCGAAAACTGGGTCAGTCGGTCTTGTCAGAAATGCAGCGCACGGTAAAAGTTCATAAGCATGCGATTCAATCGGCAGATTTTGCCGTTTTGAAATCAATCGATATGCCGTCAATGTTATTAGAAGTAGCGTTTATTTCGAACCCAATTGAAGAGAAAAAGCTGCAAGATCCGCGTTTTCATCAAACCTTTGCTCAAGCGGTAACGCGCGGCTTAAATAAGTTTATTGATCAAACCGGTCATGCGCCACGTTGGGGTGAAACCCTATATGTTAATTATGAGGTTCAACGCGGTGATACTTTGTCTGATATTGCGCAGGCTTACGGCGTAGGTTCGCGTGATTTGATGAGTATCAACAATATCGGTAATGCCAACCAGCTTTATGTTGGTCGCAAGTTAAAAGTGCCGGTGACCGATAAATTAACCGTTCAATATGATCTTAAATACACGGTAAAACGCGGGGATACCCTGTCGCAAATCGCACATGCTCATAAAGTGGATGTGAATGAATTGATGCGGGTGAATAAAATCAAAAATGCTAATCAACTCTACGTCGGCAAAGAGCTAACCGTACCGGTTAGAGAAAGTGTATTGGCCGCCGCTCATTAAAATTGCAATACCTAGCCATATGCAACCCTGCTTGTCAGGGTTTTTTTACGTCTGATTTTCAGAGTATTTGGCATAAACTAATAGATTATTGCAACCACTGACCCGATTGAGTTCGCTCATCCTGCGACGAATGTTTGTTAGAATAGCCTTCCATTTGATCCAGTTGTAGGTTGGACCAACAAATTTGGCCGTTAAACACAAAAGGTCGCGGAATCTGCAAATAAATCGTTTGCTCTTCCTGGTTTTGCGGCGTGTGTTTTTGATACATCATGGATTGATAACCTTTAAGTGTGTGAATTTAAAACGTCTAATTTTTCCTGATCTATAGCAGGTTTTGTACCAGAACCTATTGAATTTTAAGGCAAGTGTGTGATTGATCCGACCCAGAGTGCACAGCGCTCACCCGCAAAAATACAAGCCTTATCTGAGGCATTAGCCAACCAAATTGCAGCCGGTGAGGTGGTTGAGCGTCCGGTTTCGGTCGTTAAAGAGTTATTAGAAAACGCATTGGACTCAGGAGCCACCGAGATTGAAATTTCGATTGAGGAAGGCGGTGAAAAATCTATCCAGGTGATTGATAACGGGAGTGGTATTGCAAAAGATGAGCTTCTTTTGGCAGTTAGTCGACATGCAACCAGTAAAATTTCCAGTTATGAAGACTTAACTCAAGTCGCCACTTTAGGCTTTAGAGGGGAGGCGTTAGCCAGTATTAGTTCGGTTTCGAGGTTTGAGATTATCAGCCGCCAAACAAGTGAACCGAATGCTTGGCGTTTAAAATCCGATGGTGGTGCTATTTGGCCCGAACCTGAACCTATCGCGGGTAAGTCCGGAACTCGCGTTAGAGTGGATGATTTGTTTTTTAACACGCCCGCTCGCAAAAAGTTTTTACGCGTAGCACGCACTGAATTTGGTCATATTGATGAGTTTGTTAAACGCGCGATGCTAAGTCGAATGGATATCAGCTTTAAGCTGATTCATAACCACAAAGTAGTGCGACATGTTGAGGCCGCGCAAACTCCGTCGGATCAGGCGCGCCGTTTAGCCAAGCTAATGGGTGAGGCCTTTGTTGACCAATCCATGCATGTTCATTATGACGCGCAAGACCTAACTTTACGTGGCTGGGTTGGGTTGCCGACATTTAATCGTGCGCAAACCGACATGCAATATGTATTTGTAAATGGTCGGATTGTACGGGATCGTTTGTTATTCCATGCGCTAAAACAAGCTTATGCGGACGTACTTTATAACGGTCGTCACCCGGTGTATGTACTGTTTCTAGAAATTCCGGTTGATCAGGTGGATGTGAACGTGCATCCGGCAAAATATGAGGTACGTTTTGCCAATGGACGCTGGGTCTACGATTTTATCCGTCGATCCGTTAAAGAAGCGGTGCGTCAGCCTTTGACTCAGGCCGATGCCTTGCAGTCTGATCAGCAAGCCCAGTTCGAAAGCACCAGGCCTGGTGCTTTTGCTGGCCAACAAGATTCGAGCTTATCCGCTTTAAATAGTCAGGCTTATTTTGATTTTCAAAAGCCAGGGCCAGATCGAGTAGAAGATAGTTCAAATACTTATCAAACCCAACCGTCCAACCAAGTCGATCAGTTTGCTTCAAGTGATGGCGCGATGCCGCCGTTGGGGTTTGCCAAAATGCAATTGCATGGCGTGTTTATTTTGGCGGAGAATGCGCAAGGATTGATTTTGGTGGATATGCACGCCGCTCACGAACGCATTGTGTATGAGCGTATGAAACAACAATGGCAAACGGAACGTTTAATTTCCCAACCTTTGTTGGTGCCGATGGTTATAGCCTTGGATGTGGCGCATATGTTGGCTTGGGAGAACCACCAGGCCTGGTGGTCGCAGCTAGGGTTTGAATTTGAAGCCTTAGGGCCGCAACAACTCAAAGTCACGGCCGTCCCCTCGATTCTAGCGAAAGCCTCCATCGAGCAATTGGTGCAAGATGTGTTGGCTGATACCGCCGCCGAAGGCGACTCGCAGCGGATTGATGAGTATATAAACAGTTTATTATCCACCATGGCTTGTCATGGCTCGGTGAGGGCGAATCGTCCGTTAACGGTGGCCGAGATGAATCAGTTATTACGTGATATGGAAGCCACACCCGCTTCATCCCAATGTAATCATGGACGTCCTACTTGGGTACAATTATCGATGAAGCAATTGGATGCGTTATTTATGAGAGGGCAGTAATGACCGTCGCGGATGCAACTATTGAAAAGCTTGTGCAAGCCAAAACCGTGCTGGCCATTATGGGACCGACTGCGAGCGGTAAAACAGCGTTGGCTTTAAGGTTGGCAAAGCAGTGGCCGATTGAAATTATCAGTGTCGATTCAGCGCTAATTTACAAGGGCATGGATATTGGCACTGCCAAACCCAGTCAAGCTGAGCGTCAACAAGTGCCGCATCACTTAATTGATTTGATTGATCCGGCGCAAAGTTATTCCGCCGCCGACTTTGTGGCGGACGCCAAACGTTTAGTTGAGGAGATTTTACAGCGTGGTCGTTTGCCGGTTTTGGTGGGCGGTACGATGATGTATTTTCATGCCTTACAGCAAGGTATGGCCGATTTACCCAGCGCCGACTCGGCTATTCGTGCGCGCTTACAAGCGCAATATGAGCAAGACCCTCAAGCAGTGCATCAACGCTTAAAATCTTGCGATCCAGTGGCTGCGGAGCGTATTCATTATAATGATCCGCAGCGCTTGATTCGTGCGCTTGAAGTCTATGAAATTACTGGGGAAGCCTTAACAAGCTTACAAGCACGCCAATCAAATGTGGATTGGGATGTAAACTTATTAAAAATCGGTTTGATTCCAAAGTCGCGCGAACGTTTACATCAGCAAATTCAGCGCCGCCTTGAAACCATGTATCAACAAGGGTTTTTAGATGAAGTCAGAAACTTATTTGCACGCTCGGATTTACAGGCCGATTTGCCATCCATTCGAAGTGTAGGTTACCGCCAGGCCTGGTGCTATTTAAATGGTGAATATGACCAAAGCACTTTCGAGCAAAAAGCCCTTATTGCCACGCGTCAACTGGCTAAGCGTCAGCTAACTTGGTTGCGTAAAGAGCAGGATATGTTAATGCTTGATCCGTTTGAATTGTCAGGTGAACAACAGTGCGAATTGGTACGGGCGTATTTGCAGAAAAATACTAACCTATAAGGTTTTGCCTATGTTATCCTTTGAAAATATTTTAGCCTAAAAATACCATTAAAAATAATAAGGAAATCAAAATGGAAAAAGCAAAACCGACCAAGGCGCTACCGATACAAGATCCCTATTTAAATGCCTTAAGAAAAGAACGCATTAGCGTGTCGATTTATTTGGTAAATGGCGTAAAGTTGCAGGGACGTGTCGATTCGTTTGATCAGTTTGTTGTGTTACTACGCAGTAATGTAACTCAAATGGTATATAAACATGCCATTTCAACTATTGTGCCAATGCGTGATCCTAAAGCCTATGAGTTTGCTAACGGAACCGACGCAGATAAAGCCGAAACAGAGGAGTAAGCGCCACTTTCATGGAAATCTTTGGTCGCTTAGAACGCAAAGAAATTGACCGTGCTGTCCTAGTGCACGTTGATTTTGAAGATGAAGTAAATCGAGAAGATTTAGACGAATTCTTTGAGTTGGTTGACTCAGCCGGCGCAGAAATCACACAAGTCTTAACCACCAAACGCTCATCGCCAGATTCAAAGTATTTTGTTGGATCAGGCAAAGCACAAGAAATTGCCGATGCGGTCAAACTTCATGAGGCCGACGTGGTTATTTTTAACCACGCCTTAACACCTGCCCAAGAACGTAACTTAGAGAGATTGGTTGAATGTAGAGTGTTAGACCGTGTGGGTTTGATTCTAGATATTTTTGCCCAGCGCGCTCGATCTCATGAGGGTAAGCTGCAGGTCGAACTTGCACAACTTCGCCATATGTCAACCCGGCTTGTACGTGGCTGGTCTCACCTTGAACGTCAAAAAGGCGGGATCGGTTTGAGAGGGCCAGGTGAAACTCAGCTAGAATCCGATCGCCGTTTACTGCAAGAACGCATAAAGTTCCTTTTAAAACGAATTGATAAAGTACGTCAGCAACGTGCCTTGGGTCGACGCACACGCAAAAAATCCGAAGTGCCTACGATTACAATTGTGGGTTACACTAATGCCGGAAAATCCACCTTGTTTAATCAAATGACGACAGCGGATGTTTATGCTGAAGATCGATTGTTTGCGACTTTGGATGCAACCTTACGTAAGGTTCACCTTCCAGGAGCGGGTGGCGTGATTCTGGCAGATACGGTTGGTTTTATTCGGCATATTCCACATGACTTGGTTGTCGCTTTTCGTTCTACATTAGAAGAAACCAGTGAAGCCAGTTTGTTAATTCATTTGGTGGATGCGAATGATGCTTTACGTGAAGAGAAAATTCACGAGGTCAATAAAGTCGTGGCCGAAGTGGGAGCTGAAGATGTACCAAATTTACTGGTGTTTAATAAAATTGATCTTCTGGAACCTGCGGTTGAGCCGCATATTGATTTTAATGATGAGGGCTTGCCGGAACGTGTTTGGTTGTCGGCCAAAAATAATAAAGGGATTGATTTATTAAACGATGCGTTAGCGGCCTTTTTTAAAGGTGAATTTGTTAAGGCACAAGTTGTGTTGCCGCCACATGCTGGACAGCGCCGTGCGCAGTTGCATCAGCTTGGAAAGGTCGATGCAGAAGAGTTTAATGAGCATGGTGATGCGTTGATCACCATGAACTTAACCAAGCAGCAATGGCAGAAGGTACAAAACTGGCCAGAATTATTGGATGCCAATCTACTGGATTAGGATCAATAATTCATAAACAGCTATAAAGTTAATTAATAGGGATGACAATTCGTAATCAACACCCTAAAATAGCACAACCTTAAAATTTTGGAGAAGGATATGGCTTGGAATGAACCAGGAAAACCAGGGCAAGACCCCTGGGGCAACTCTGGCGGTAGCTCTGGCAAGAAAGATGAGCCAAAAGAGCCAAAGAAACGCTCAGATCAAGATATCGATGAGTTGTTAAAGAAAGCTCAGCAGATGTTTGGCGGAGCGGGTAGTAAGTTTAATGGTGGCATCGGCGGAATCGGCGGTGGTGCAATTTTCTTAATAGTTCTCGTTGTCTGGTTGTTGTCTGGTATCTATATCGTCGATACAGCTGAGCGTGGCGTGGTTACACGGTTTGGTGCGCTAGTGACTGAAACCGGACCAGGGCCGCACTGGCATATTCCTTATCCAATTGAATCGGTTACCAAGGTTAATGTAGACCGCATTCGTACCACTGAAATTGGTTACCGTTCTGATGCACAGAACCGTTCTGGCAGTGTATTAGCTGAATCTTTGATGCTTACGCGAGACGAAAATATTGTCGATGTTCGAATTGCTGTGCAGTATCGCGTGCAATCGGCCGGAGACTACCTATTTAATGTTAAAGACCCTGATGAATCGCTTCGTGCTTCGTCTGAAAGTGCGATTCGTGAAATCGTGGGTAAAAATAGTATGGATTTCGTATTAACCCAAGGTCGTAACGAAGTTGTGGCATTGGTGCGAGAATTGACGCAGAAAAATCTTGATGATTATGAGGCCGGGTTATTTATTACAAGTGTTAATTTGCAAGATGCTCAGCCACCAGAGCAAGTCCAATCGGCCTTTGCAGACGTTGTTAAGGCACGAGAAGACCGCGAACGTTTAATCAACGAAGCGGAAGCTTATGCCAACCGAATTTTACCTCAGGCTCGTGGTCAAGCGGCACGTATTGTTGAAGAAGCGCGCGCTTATAGAGATCAAGTCGTGTCACGAGCAGAAGGTCAAGCGGACCGTTTTACCAGTGTCGTGACCGAATACAAAAAATCCCCGGAGATTATGCGTGAACGTTTGTATTTAGATACGATGTCTACAGTACTCTCCAACACCAGTAAAGTGTTGATGGGAGCTGAAGGTTCAAACAATATTATGTATTTGCCTTTGGATAAAATGATGGGGTCAGGAACTGGTTCAAACCAGTCAACTTTACCTTTATCTCCTATTACAGGTACAGGGCAAAATTCGAGTAACAACTCGAATAACTCACAAACTACTAGCACTCCTGCGAATCAAGCGAAGTCGGAAACGAATATTCGCGACTACCTAAGACAAAGGGAGTTACGTTAATATGAAAGCGGTTATAGGTTTATTCATCGCTGCGGTATTATTTATTGGCAGCAACTCGTTATTTGTTGTTAACGAATGGGAAACGGGCGTGGTGTTTCGTTTAGGTGAGATTGTTAAATCTGACCTAGAACCAGGTTTGCACCTGAAAACACCGTTTATCAACAACGCACGCACATTTGATAGACGTATTCAAACGATGGACTCTCAGCCAGAACGTTATTTAACAGGTGAATTAAAAAACTTGGAAGTAGATTCTTACGTTAAATGGCGTGTTTCGAATGTAGAGCGTTTTTATACCGCGATGGGTGGTGATTTTGCTTTAGCAGATCAGCGTTTGTCACAAATCGTCAAGGATGGTTTAAGAGCTCAGTTTGGTAACCGTACTGTTAAGCAGGTCGTATCAGGTGATCGCGTTGAGGTGGCCGAAAATATCACGCGTTTAGCCAATGTCGAGGCAACTCAATTTGGTATTGAGATTGTGGATGTTCGAATTAAACGTATCGACTTACCACGTGATATCAGTGATTCAGTCTACCGTCGAATGGAAGCTGAACGTAATCGTGTCGCGGCTGACTTAAGGTCCTTAGGGGCGGAAGCTGCTGAGCGTTTACGAGCGGATGCTGATAGACAGCGTACTGTCACCATTGCAGAGGCTTATCGTGAAGCCGAGCAAACCCGAGGTGAAGGCGACGGGCAAGCTGCACAGATTTATTCAAAAGCCTACGGTGCTGATAAAGAGTTCTTCTCGTTTTATCAAAGCTTAAATGCTTATCAAGAGTCGTTTTCGAACAAGTCGGATATGATTATCTTAGACCCTAGCACGGACTTCTTTAAGCACTTTAACCGGTCATCCAATTAGACAGTCACACACTAAGGTGGGGTAACCCACCTTTTTTATGGAAGCAACTTATGTTTGAAACAGTTTTAATAAGCGCGATTGCTCTAGTATTTATATTCGAGGGTTTATTGCCATTTCTGTTTCCAAACTTTTGGCGTCGCGTCATGACTCAAGCCACACAGATGCCCGAAAACCAACTTAGGCTAACCGGATTGATTAGTATTTCAATCGGGCTAGTTTTATTATGGGTTTGGGGTTAAAAATAAAGATGAAAGCTATGCAACAAGACATATGGTTTACCCCAGAAGGTATTGAAGATTTACTACCATCACAGGCCGAAAAACTTGAAATATATCGCCAAGCTATATTGGCGGAATTTAAACTTTCCGGTTATGCGATGGTTTTACCACCGATTGCAGAATTTACGGATTCCCTATTGACTGGTGCAGGAAGGAAGTTAGCCTTAGATACTTGTCGTTTTACCGACTATGAAAGTGGTCGCATGATGGGTGTTCGTGCCGATATGACACCTCAGGTTGCACGTATTGTTAGTACGCGCATCAAACCTGCTGGAATCGAACGTTTATGTTATGTCGGTGAGGTTCTAAAATCTCGCAACAATAAGGCAAAAGGCTCTCGCAGTCCGATTCAGCTTGGAGCTGAAATTTTTGGCCATAGCGGGATTGAAAGCGATATTGAAATTATAGATGTCATGTTGTCGAGTGCACGCTTACTTAAATTGCCAAGCCTGCAGATGAGTTTAGGTCATGTAGGGATTGTGCAAAGCTTAATGAACCTGGCTGAATTAACTCAAGAACAGCAGGCCACATTGGTTGATATTTTAAAGCGCAAAGCATTACCTGAGTACCAGGCCTGGTGCTCGAGCCAGTCTTTTTCAGATAGTAAGTTAAGCATGGCTTTTGAAGGCTTAACTTCTTTATGTGGTCAAGCGGATGATGTGCTAAGACAAGCTAAATCAGTACTAGCCGGTTTAAGCACTGAGTTGGATGAAGCATTATCACATTTAAATCAGCTAGTCGACTATTTATCTAAAACGCAGTCCATTAAACCTCACTTAGATTTAAGCGATTTAAGAGGTTTTCAGTACCATACAGGTGTTATTTTTGCCTGTTACAGCGTAACGGATACCAGTGTTTTAGTAGCAAAAGGCGGGCGTTATGATGAAGTGTGTGCCGCGTTCGGTGAAGCACATCCTGCGACCGGCTTTAGTATAGATTTGCGTAGTATTCTGGATTTTATTCCTGAGCCTGAAAACTCAGAATTGCGTCAGATTTATGCACCGTTTAGTGACGATGTTCAGTTGTACGAACAAATTAAGAGCTTGCGTGCTCAAGGTGTGCAAGTGATTCGGTTTTATGAAGAATCAACCATTCCCGACCAAGCTGACCGTTTGATTAGCTTGAATGGTGCGTGGACAGTTAAATCAAGTGGGTTGTAAGAAGAATACTTATGTCAAAACGTAATTTAGTGGTAGTTGGTACCCAGTGGGGCGATGAAGGTAAAGGCAAAATTGTTGATCTATTAACCGATCGTGTAGCTGCGGTGGTTCGTTTCCAAGGCGGCCATAATGCGGGTCACACTTTGGTGATTGACGGCAAAAAAACGGTATTGCATTTAATCCCTTCGGGTATTTTACGTGAGCACGTAGAGTGTTTTATCGGAAACGGTGTGGTATTGGCACCAGATGCGCTCAAGAAAGAAGTTGAACAACTAGAATTGACAGGCTTAAGTGTTAAGTCTCGTTTAAAAATAAGTGAAGCTTGTCCATTGATTCTTGATTACCATGTTGCGCTTGATCAAGCGCGTGAGCGAGCACGCGGTGATCTGGCGATTGGTACGACAGGGCGCGGAATTGGGCCAGCATATGAAGATAAAGTAGCTCGTCGTGGCTTACGTGCGGGTGATTTAAAAAATCTTCCAAAAATGAAAAATATCTTGGCTGAAACTGTCGATTATCATAATTTTATGCTGCAAAACTATTACAAAGTCGAGCCGATTAGTTTTGAAGCCGTTTGGGAAAAATGCCAAGCTTATGCGGACTTGATTGTGCCGATGTTAGCGGATGTACCGTCTTTAATTGATGGTTACAATCGAGAAGGAAAAAGTTTATTGTTTGAGGGGGCTCAGGGTACTTTGCTCGACATAGATCACGGAACCTATCCTTATGTAACCTCGTCGAACACGACAGCTGGTGGGGCAACTTCCGGTGCCGGCATTGGTCCTTGCCAGTTGGATTATGTGTTAGGTATTACTAAGGCTTATGCAACACGCGTGGGTGGTGGACCTTTCCCAACAGAATTAGTTTACAGTGTAGCTGAGGACAGTGGAGACGCAATTGGTAAACAATTGGGTGAGCGTGGACGTGAGTTTGGTGCGACCACAGGTCGTCAACGTCGTTGCGGGTGGTTTGATGCAGTGGCTTTGAGACGTTCGGCACAAGTTAATGGATTAACTGGCATGTGTTTGACCAAGCTTGATGTGATGGATGAATTGGTTGAAATTAAAGTCTGTACGGCCTATGAATACCAAGGTAAAACTATAAATTTTCCGCCTGCAAGTGCGGATGAATATGATTTATGCCAGCCAGTTTATGAAACTTTACCGGGTTGGCAGTCGTCTACCGTAGGTATTGAATGCTGGGATGACTTGCCCGAACAGGCTAAGGCTTATATTCATTATTTAGAAAAACAAGTAGGGGTGCCGGTTTCAATTCTGTCAACCGGTCCTGATCGTGCAGAAACACTTATTTTGCAGGATGTATTTGCTTAATTCACCGATGTTATCGGCATTAAAAAGGCTCAAATTGAGCCTTTTTTATCGTTTCTGAAAAGAGTTGCTTAACCAAGTACTCGTTCAATCACTTTGAGTATTTTATCTGGATCAAAAGGTTTAATAATCCAACCAGTAGCGCCAGATTGTTTCCCCCGCTCTTTCATTTCTGCGCTAGCTTCGGTGGTTAACATCAGAATAGGGGTGAATTTATATTCCTCTAGCTGACGAAGCGAGCTAAGCATTTCAAAACCGTTCATGACCGGCATATTAATATCCGATATCACTAGATCGAAATTTGATTTTTGCGCCATGTCTAGTCCGACTGCGCCATTTTCCGCCAAACTTATTTGGTAATGCTTGGATAGCACCATATCTATTAATTGCCGTAATGAATGGGCGTCATCAACGTAAAGTATTTTTTTCATGTTTACCATTTGGTTATAAATTTTGTTGTCATTCTATGTGAAACCTATAAAAGCCTGCAACTAATTCAATTTTTTATGCAAAGTCATATTTGGGCTTGGTATGATATGGCGATTGAAAAATAAGCTGATTAAAGGAATTTGGATGTTATTAGCGATTCGTGAAAAAGTTCAGGGCTGGATAGCTTGGGCCATTGTTTTGGTGTTGATTGTTCCTTTTGCATTATGGGGGATTGATCAGTACTCAACGGGTGAACGACAACAGGTCGTTGCAGAGGTGAACGGCGAATCGATTACGGGCACCGAATTTTTACGTTTCTATAATCGCCAGCGTATGCGTTTGCAAGAGCAGTTTGGCGATATGTATGATCAAGTAGTTGAAGATCAGCAGTTGCGTGACCAGGTTTTAGATTCACTAATTGAAAGTCGCTTGATTAAACAATGGGCTGAAAAACAAGGGTTATTGATCAGCGACGAACAACTTGCATCGGTGATCCAGGCGGCGGAAGTTTTCCATGAAAATGGCCAGTTTTCTGAGCAGGTTTATCAAGATTTATTGATGCGTAATGGATTAACGGTGTCGAGTTTTGAGTATGAGCAACGTCAGTTTCTGATTGAAACCCAGTTTAGAGGGTTAACTGAAAGCTCAGTGTTTGCCACACCTTCAGAATTAGAAACACTTTTTCAGTTACAAAATCAGCGTCGTGACATTGATTATATCCGTTTAGATCAGCGCGTTTATCGTGATCAAATTAAAATCAATGAAGACGATATGCAAGCTTATTATGAATCCAATAAAGATTCTTTTGTAACGCCTGAGCAAGTCGTAGTGGAATATGTCAGTTTATCCATGGATAAAATTGCAGACAGCTTGCAGATTAGTGACCAAGACGTGCGAGAATTTTACGAAACCAATATTTCGATGTTTACACAGCCTGAAATGCGTCGTGCACGTCATATTTTAATTCGTGCTGAAGATGAAGAGGTGGCCTTAGCTGAAATTAAAGATATTCAAGCTAAGTTAGACTCAGGTGAAGATTTTTCTGAACTTGCAAAGGAGCACTCTCAAGACCCAGGATCTGCAATGAATGGTGGCGACTTAGACTTCTTTGAAGCCGGTATGATGGTGCCGGAGTTTGATGAAGTAGTATTTAATATGCAAGTCGGCGATATTAGCGATGTCGTTAAAACTGATTTTGGTTGGCATTTAATCCAATTAACCGATATTAATGAACAGCGAGCATTAGATTTTAAAGACGTAAAACAAGATGTTGAGGAACAGCTTAAGCTCGAAATGGCTGAGCGCCTTTATTTCGAACAGCTTGAAACTTTAAATACGGTCGCATACGAGCAACCAGATAGTTTAGAGCCTTTGTTGTCAATTGTAGATGGTGATATTCAGATCTCTGAAGCTTTCCCTCGTGAAGGTGCCTCGGAAGGTTGGATGGCCTTACCAAAAGTATTGGAAGCGACATTCTCAGATGATGTGTTTAAATCACGTTTAAACTCAGCGGCGATTGAAGTAGAACCGAATACCTCGATTGTATTGCGTATTAAAGATTATACGCCTGAGTATCAGCAAACTTTTGCGGAAGTAAAAGATCAGATCAATGCGCGTTTAGTTCGCCAAGCTTCAATTGAAAAGGCTTCTAAGTTAGCGGATGAAGTGATGGTTCAACTTGAAGAAGGCAAAGATCCAGAGTCGTTGGTGCGTTCAGGCGTTGAGTGGCATGTAGTTGGTTTTATTGAACGCCAAAACCAGCAGGTCTTGCCACAGATTTCTCAAGCCGCTTTCAAAGCCAAAAAACCGGTTGACGATCAACCGACCTGGACACGTACTCAGCTAACGACAGGTGATACTGTGTTGATTCGTATCAATAAGGTAGATGTAGTTGAAAACGAAGAGACCCGCTCGAAAATGGGGCAAATAGAGCAAGCGTTAGTTTCAATTTATGGTGCTTCAGAAGTTGAGGCTCGTATTGATTCTATTAAAGCCGAAGCAAAGGTTAAAAAGCTGAGCATTTACCAAACTATAAAATAGCAAGAGTTGTGCTGCGAGCTAATAAAAAAGCGCCCTAGTGGCGCTTTTTTATTAGCTTAGTTAAACTTAATTTGGTTTAAAACGATTCTGGTTTGAGTCGTTGCTAGCTCGATATAAAGCTTGTGCATTTTGTAAATATTTCTTACGATTCCACAGTAGTCCCCAGCGAGATCCACCTACTTGACGCCATAGCATAGCTGAGCGAATGCCAGCTAATAATAGGGCACGTATTTTGTTGGCATTCTGAGGCTTTTGTAAGTGACCATGTTGCCCCTTAACCATAATGCGTGGGCTTAATTGACTGACGTTTTCTGTATAAGCGCGCGCAATGGATGCAATCACGTTTTCGTGCCAATCATCAAAGTGCGCACGCTGGTTTTTCGCGGTATCAAGTGTTTTGGCTACCTTTGAAAGAGCATCACTATCTTTAGCTAAACTGCGTTCTAATAAAATAAGGTTTAGGGCATAGCGGGTCACTTCTAAGTTACGAATTTCTTCTGCATCACTCGCACCCATTTGTGACAATAAGGTTTTGACCCCGGCTTGTATATTCTCCGCTTCATTACCATAGACATCTAATGTCGAACTAGGGTTGTCGACAAACAAAGAGTTGATGGATGTCTGGTAAGCTTTTTCATCCAACTTGCCAGTGGTCGCCAAATCAAAAACCAACTTGGCGGCCTGGTAAACTCCTATTAAAGCGAGCGCGCGATCTTGATCTGTGTAGTTCGACATAAGATTCCTTTAATTAACTGAGTTTGCCATAAGCGCATCGACAGAATTAGCACGCTGTTCAATCACACCGCCACCCAAGCATACCTGACCGTCATAAAATACGATTGACTGACCTGGTGTAATTGCTTTTTGAACGGATTCAAATTCGACCAGAATTTGGCCATTATTTAATTGCTTGATCTGGCAAGGCTGCTCGGTTTGACGATAGCGGATTTTAGCTTTGAGTGGGGTATTAAGAGCCGGGCATTCACCTTTTACCCAATCTAGCTGTGACGCGCTTAATGCTTTATGGTGTAGCAGAGGGTGATTTTCACCTTGTACAGCAATTAACTGGTTGGTGTCCAAATTTTTATCGGCGACAAACCAAGGGCTGTCTAGCTCGCCGTGGCCGCCGCCAATTCCTAAGCCTTTACGTTGCCCTAAAGTGTAATACATTAAGCCTTCATGACGGCCAATGATATCGCCGTGTTCATTAATAATATCGCCGGGTTGAGCCGGCAAATAGCGTTGCAGAAAATCTTTGAATTTCCGCTCGCCGATAAAACAAATGCCGGTGCTGTCTTTTTTATTATGCACAATCAAATCGGCTTGTTCTGCCAGCTTTCTGACTTCGGGTTTTTGCAATTCGCCGACCGGAAATAAAGTTTTGCTGAGTGCCTTCTGTTGCAAGGTATATAAGAAATAGCTTTGATCTTTATTATTATCTAGCCCTTTTAATAGCTGAAAATCGCCATTATCTGCTTGACCAACACGTGCATAATGTCCGGTTGCAATCTTGTCAGCCCCCAAAGCCAAGGCATGATCTAAAAAAGCTTTAAATTTAATTTCTTTATTGCACAAAATGTCTGGGTTAGGGGTCCGTCCAGCTTTATATTCGGCTAAGAAGTGTTCAAAAACGCGATCCCAATATTCATTCGAAAAGTTTTCAACATGCAATGGGATGTCGAGCTGTTCGCAAATACTAAAGACGTCCTGTAAATCTTCTGCAGCCGGGCAATAGTCTTCGGTGTCATCGCCTTCCCAGTTTTTCATAAACAAGCCTTCGACTTGGTAGCCTTGCTGTTTTAGTAATAGAGCTGTGACAGATGAGTCTACGCCGCCGGATAAACCGACAATGACTTTGGTATTTGAGTTCATAGTTAATTCAATTTAATAAATGTGGCGGTTATTTTAACAGATTGGTTTGCTTAATTAATTGACTTTGCCCGAGTGCTAATCCGTCTAGCTTAAACGGCCCAACCTGCGTTCGAATAAGACGCAAAGTCGGAAAACCTACCGCGGCGGTCATCCGTCTAACTTGGCGGTTTCGGCCTTCAGTAATGGTGAGTTTAAGCCAGCTAGTAGGAATAGATTGCCGTTCACGAATTGGGGGATTACGTGGCCATAGCCAGTCCGGTTCACTAGTGGCTTGGGCTTGTGCGGGTTTGGTTAGGCCATCTTTTAGAACCACACCTTTGCACAGCTTATCTATGGCTGTCGAATCTATTTGACCTTCCACTTGTACCCAGTAAGTTTTGGGCAATTTATGTTTGGGGTCACTGATTTGGTGCTGTAATTGACCATCATTGGTTAGAACCAAGAGGCCTTCACTGTCCCGATCTAATCGTCCAGCGGCATAAAAACCGGGGTTTTTAATGAAGTCAGCCAAGGTCTCACGACCCAGGTCATCGGTGAACTGGCATAATACGTTAAAAGGTTTATTAAATAAAAGTACGCTAGACATATTTTTGGCTTGGTTTGAAATGCTAAAATTTAGACTATTTTAACTCGAACCGCTGTGCAATAGTTTTAAACTCAATTTGGTTTACTGGATTGGATCTCAGGCAATTCCGCTTTAGATCATTAAATTAAAAGTTAATGAGATGCTGTTGTGTGTTGAAGTGGCATTAACTTTGCTAGTTGTGCTTGGGCTAAAAGCCGCATTTCGGGGAACTCAACTGAGTTGGGTTTCAAATTTTGGTTATTAATTGGGACTTTCTCAAAGCATGTTATCGCAACACTTTGATGTCACTAAAGATTACTTTGCTGTGCTAGGGTTGCATGACCAGGCCTGCGAAAAAACTGTTAAGCTAGCCTATCGGCGTATGGCGAGACGGTATCACCCCGATGTGTCCAAAATGCCCGATGCCACCACAAAATTTCAGGAGATATCAGAAGCTTATGAGGTTTTGAGTAAGCACCGTGATGCTTATTGTCGTGAACATCGACGTCGTCAAAATCGTTCGAGCCATGCCGGCTTTAATCAACATCAATCTTCCTGGCAGTCCCAACAAAGCAAAACAAACTATCAAAATCACCGTCAATGGCAACGTTCGCCAGTGAATGGCAAAGATCGAGTGATTGCTTACCCGTTAACGCTTCGCTATGCGATTCGTTTATTGCATCAAGGTTTCTTTTACATTCCGGGTTTGAAAGTCAAAATGAAGTTTACTCGGCAAGCGTTTGAAGGCAAAACCTTCCGTTTAAAGGGAAAAGGGTATCAGGGTTTGTTTGGTGGTCGTCCGGGTGACTATTTAGTTAGTTTCAAAATTAGTCAAGACAGTTTAAGCTGGAAGCTAAAAGGGGCGGACTTGTATGGCGAAGTTAAAGTGCCGAAAAGTTTGCTCGTACCAGGTTCTAAGGTACAATTTGAGTCTCCGGTCGGTGCGTTAACCGTGGTTATACCCATTAATTATAGTCAAAATGATTTTATCAAAGTTCATAATAAAGGCTTACCTTCCGATGAACGTGGCCTGGCTGGTCACCTCTACGCGCGTTTAATTGCCGCTTAATTTGTCAAATAATTTGAAAGCTAAAACTTTATGTCTCATTTCGATGAAACCAGTGATAATCTGTTGTTAGATAAGGCAACACAAAAAGCCAAACCACCTAAACGTTATAAAGTTGTATTATTAAATGATGACTTTACGCCGATGGATTTTGTGGTGGAGGTTTTAATGCGATTTTTTGCAATGGATGAAGCCAAGGCCATGCAAGTCATGCTCGCTGTTCATCAGCAAGGTAAAGGAATTTGTGGTGTGTATAGTCGAGATGTGGCTGAAACCAAGGCCTATCAAGTGAATCAATTTTCACGTCAAAACCAGCACCCATTAATGTGCCAAATCGAAGCCGAATAAAGCGATTGAGAACCAGAATATGTTAAGTAAACCAGTGCAAATGTCACTCAGCAATGCCTTTGGTATGGCGCATGAATACGAACATGAGTTCGTTACCTTAGAGCATTTGCTATTAGAACTACTGAGCTTGCCGGATGTGCAAGAGGTGGTGATGGCCTGCGGCGGTCAATTAGAACAGATTGAAGCGGCACTTGAAGAATACCTAGAATCCGAACCGGTTGTAGCCAACCCGGAGCGTCAAGAAATCCACCCATCGATGGGTTTTCAGCGTGTGATTGAACGTGCAATTTATATGGTGCAATCAAATGGTTACAATGAGGTCATGGGGGTGCATTTATTAGCCGCTATGTATGCTGAACCCGATTCGCACGCCGCCTACATCCTAGAATTAAATGGCATTCAGCGTGTCGATGTACTCAGTTATTTGTCGCATGGCATGGTGTCGTCAGAAGAGCATGAATACTATCAACAAGAAGATGATGAAGCGGCAGAACAAGTGTCTGAATCGACTAGTGATGATGCGCTCAAGAATTTTACGCTTAATTTAAATAAGCAAGCGTTGGAGGGGCGAATTGACCCCATGATAGGCCGCGGCTGGGAGTTAAACCGAACTTTAGAGATTTTGAGCAGGCGTCGCAAAAATAATCCTTTATTAGTAGGAGAGCCAGGTGTGGGCAAAACCTCAATTGCGGAAGGTTTAGCTCATAAGATTGTGCATGGTGAAGTGCCAGAAAGTTTAGGCGATGCCGTCGTCTACAGCTTAGATATGGGCGCGTTACTGGCTGGCACACGTTACCGTGGGGATTTTGAAAAACGGTTTAAATCCTTGCTTAACAGTCTTGAAAAACAACCACATGCGATTTTATTTATTGATGAGATTCATACCATCATTGGTGCCGGTGCGGTGCAGGGTGGGGCAATGGATGCCTCTAACTTAATGAAACCGGCGTTAGCTAATGGCAAATTGCGTTGCATTGGCGCGACCACCTATGAAGAATATCGCGGTATTTTTGAAAAGGATCGCGCCTTAGCCCGACGTTTTCAGAAAGTTGAAGTACGTGAACCTTCGGTGGTGGAAACCATTCAAATTTTGAAAGGCTTAAAAGAGCAATTCGAATCTCATCACGATGTTAAATACACCCAGCCTGCACTAAAAGCGGCCGCTGAGTTGGCGGAGCGTTATATCACCGATCGCCATCTTCCGGATAAAGCCATTGATGTAATTGATGAAGCCGGTGCTAAACAGCGTTTAATGGTAGCGAGCAAACGCCGCAAACAAATTGGCGTGCCAGAAATTCAACAGGTGGTCGCCAATATTGCACGTATTCCAATTGCCAATATTACCCAAAAAGAAAAAGACAAACTATTTGATTTGGAAGACAGTCTCAAGCGGGTGGTGTTTGGCCAAGACCACGCGATTAAACAGCTGGTTTCGGCGATTAAACTGGCTCGTTCAGGTTTAGCCAGTCCAGATAAACCTACCGGCAGCTTTCTGTTTTCGGGTCCAACCGGGGTGGGTAAAACTGAATTAACCCAGCAAATGGCCAAACACATGGGTGTCGAGTTAATTCGGTTTGATATGTCGGAATATATGGAGCGCCACACGGTATCGCGTTTAATTGGCGCACCGCCGGGCTATGTGGGCTATGACCAGGGTGGTTTATTGACTGAGGCGGTCAATCGTCAGCCGCATTCAGTGGTGTTGTTGGATGAAATTGAAAAAGCCCATCCCGATGTATACAACCTGTTGTTACAGGTGATGGATCACGGTACGCTAACCGACAACAACGGTCGTAAAGTCGATTTTCGTAATGTCGTGCTGATCATGACCTCAAACGTGGGGGCGGAAAACATGAGCCGCGCCAGCATCGGATTCACCGAGCAAGATCATACGCACGATTTTGACGCCGAGCTGAAGAAAGTGTTTAAACCCGAATTCCGCAATCGCTTAGATGCGGTGATTCAGTTTAATAAACTGTCCGAACCGTCTATGGAATCGGTGGTGAATAAGTTTATCTATGCGCTGGAGCAAAGTTTGGCGGATAAAAAGGTAACCTTGGTCTTAACCACCAAAGCGCGTGCTTGGTTGGCGAAAAAAGGCTATGATCCACAAATGGGCGCACGTCCGATGAATCGCTTGATTCAAGATAAAATTAAACAACCTTTGGCCGAAAAGCTCTTGTTTGGTGAACTGCAAAATGGTGGGCAAGTAACGATTGACTTAAAAGCTGATGACCTAGTGTTTAAAGTTAAGTCTGACAGCTAACTTTTAGTCAATTTTATCAATAAAAAAAGCGCCTTCAATAGCATTGAGGCGCTTTTTTTGTGGTTAAAACGAGGGTTTAAGGAATGATTTTTCTAGACTCGTCTAAATACTCTCGCCCTGCTTTAAGGGCTTTATCATAATGAGCTTTTTCACTTGCTTTATGCAGGTCTTCTAGGTTGTCTTCAATATTGTCTATTGCGTCTTCAATGACATCTAAGGCGTTTTCAAGCGTATAAGTAAGTTGATGAATTTCTGCCATATCCACTGGCTTAAGTTCATCCTTGAGCATAATCACGGATAGCTTTTTATTGTATTCAGAAAAATTCTTAACCGCTTCCGCCAGTGTATGTGATGGAACACCTTTAAAATGTTGTGGCATATCATCGCTGGCAACAACGGAACCCTGTAAAGCAAGCGTGGATACAAACGCAACGGCTAATGTGGTTTTGTTTATCATGGTCTATCCTCATTGTTAAGAACCTATATTAATTATTTTAGCAAAAACACTTAGAGATTATGAGCGGTATTGACTAACATTACATTTGTTTAATATTTATCGCGTTCAAAGTTTTGCGTTTGATGAGAGCCAGTCTGAAAAAGTCTTAAGCCGATGCTATCATTATGCGTTCATTTAGAAAGGGGTAGGATTTTGTCAATCCATTTTATTTTAGGCGGTGCACGCTCTGGTAAAAGCGCTTATGCCGAGCAGTTAGCTAAAATACAAACCCAGCCCGTCACCTACATTGCCACGGCGCGTGCGGATGATGTTGAAATGCAAGCTCGAATCCAACATCACCAAGCACAGCGACCAGAAAATTGGGCGACGCTGGAAGTGTCGGAAAATTTAGGCCTAGTTTTGAATAAACTTAAAGCGGATGCGTGCGTGATTGTCGATTGTTTGACCTTGTGGATGATGAATTGTTTTGCCCAGCATCCTAAGCTGAATACTCAAGCGATTGATGCGTTTGTCGAGGCTTTAAACTCGTTTGAAGGCGATTTGATATTGGTTTCTAACGAAATTTCGATGGGTGTCGTGCCGATGGGGGCTTTGTCTCGTGACTATGTGGATGCGCTGGGTCGTTTGCATCAACAGATTGCGGCTCGCGCAGATCGGGTCACGTTGATGGTGGCCGGTCTGCCTATGACGGTTAAGTAAAGGCATTTGCCCAATTTTAAAAGGACATGTTATGTGGCTAAATGAGCCAATTAAACCATTGGATGAGTCGGCGCAAGCACAGGCTCAATCACGCCAAGATCAATTAACCAAACCACCGGGCTCGTTAGGGGCATTAGAAGGTTTAGCGATTCGCTTGGCCGCAATGCAAGGCACGCATAAGCCCAGCATGCACCAGGCCTGGATTAGTGTATTTGCAGCCGACCACGGTTTGGCTGAGGCAGGCGTGTCGGCGTTTCCACAACAGGTGACGGCTCAAATGGTGCAAAACTTTATCGCGGGTGGGGCGGCGATTACGGTGCTCGCCCGTCAACATCAAGCCCAGTTTGAAGTGGTGGATGTCGGCGTTAAAGCTGATTTTACTGACCAACCAGGCCTGGTGGTGGATAAAGTAGGCTATGGCACCGCCAATGCCTTAACCCAAGCCGCGATGACTCAGGCTGAATGCCAGCAGGCGTTGGCGGTCGGCAAACGCGCCGCCGAACGGGCTTATCAAGCAGGTGCTTCGTGTTTTATTGCGGGTGAAATGGGCATTGCCAACACCGCTTCATCCAGCTTATTGCTTGCTTGTATGATGCAAACCGAGATCGCGCCTTTAGTGGGCGCTGGTACCGGTTTAGATTCGGCGGGTGTAGAGCATAAGATTGAGATTTTAAAACAGGTTTTAGATGTTCACGCATCGAGTTTAAAGCAAGCCGACCCCTTAGACATACTCGCCTGTGTGGGCGGTTTTGAAATCGCGGCGTTGGCGGGCGCTTATTTACGCTGTGCGCAATTGGGTCTGCCGGTTTTGGTAGACGGGGTGATTACGACTTCGGCCGCTCTGGTGGCGAATGCGATCGCACCGCAAGCCAAAGATTGGTGGATTTTTAGTCATTTATCGGTCGAACCCGCGCATCAAATCGCGTTGAATTTTTTAGGCGTAAAGCCTTTATTGCAACTCGATTTACGTTTAGGTGAAGGCTCGGGCGCGGCGCTGGCTTGGCCGTTATTGCAACAGGCCTGCGATTTGCATAACCAAATGGCCACTTTTGCCGAAGCGTCGGTGAGTAGCAGCGCATGAAATCGCTGCAACCTAAGCGAATACAACTGGTTCGCCACGCAAAGCTGGCAGTTGATCCTAGCGGATTATTTGTTGGGCGTACTGAACTCAAGGCCTGTCCGACATCCACTCAGCAGTTAGCGACATCCTTTCAGAACACTGAGTTTGATGCGCTCGTGAGTTCCCCTCTGCAACGCTGTCAAACTCTAGCCGAACAAGTTGCCGCATATAAAGGCCTCAAGGTCGAAACCCTAGATTCTCTGCAAGAGCGGGACTGGGGGAGCTGGGATGGTTTAAACACGGCTGAGATTAACCCGCAGGATTTACAGGCCTACTACGATGATCCATTTAATTATTCGATACCGCAAGCTGAGAGCTGGAACGAAATGCGTGAACGCTTAAACCAGGCCTGGTGCTCGCTATTAAACCATCCGGCACAAAATCTTTTGTGTGTCACGCATGGTGGCGTTTTACGCTTGCTGATGCAGCAAATATTGGGTTTATCCGATCATGCTTTATTTCAATTCAAACTCGATTATGGTGTGCAGCTTGTGTTGGAAGTTACGCCCACCCCAACCCAACCATTTGTGCAACTGATTGAGATTAGGCCCGCTAATTTATGACCCATTCCTTGAACTCTTTTTTTAAATCCTTTTGGTTGGCCGTGCAGTTTTTTACACGTTGGCCTACGCCGCAATATGCCTCGGTGAACGAACAAGAAATGGGGCGGTCCTTAGCTTGGTTTCCGCTGATTGGTTTATTAATTGGTTTGGTTTTATGGGCGTTATCAGGCTTACAGGCCTGGTTGCCAACACCGGTGGTGGCGTTGGTTTTATTGCTCGCCTGGGTTTGGATCACGGGGGCGTTGCATATTGATGGCGCGGCGGATTTTGCCGATGCTTGGCTAGGCAGCTGTGGCCATAAGCAACGTGCATTAGACATTATGAAAGACAGCCGAATCGGCACCGGGGGCGGGGTGGCGATTGGTTTGATTTTATTGGCTAAGTGGGTGTTGTTAACCGAGTTGTTGCAAACCGATGGGCTGGTTTTATTAGTGTTGATTCCATTCTGGGCGCGTATCGGCTCGCTGGTGTTAATGATGACAACGCCTTATGCCTCACAAAATGGCATGGCTGAAACCATGTTTCGCCATCTCAATCGTAAAATTGGTTGGCTGTGGCTCGTTTTCGCCCTTGGCTTAATGCTGGTGCTAGCACCAGGCCTGGTGTTGATGGTACTGGCTTGGTTTTGGGTGCGTTGGCTGTTGATGCGTCACCTGGGGGGTATGAACGGAGATGGCGCCGGTATGATGACCGAGGTGTTAGAAATCAGCGCTTTATTAATTTTGAGCGCGAGCTTGATCCATTAACCGACATAAATTGTCGAGCGCATCAATCAAACGAGCGGTGGGGCGCTGAAAATGATCGGCGTTTAATGCATAAATCTGTGCATTTTTGACCGCGTTGAGTTGTGGAATTTTCTGCCAGTCTTTTAGCCACTTCTGCTGAACATGGTCTAACCCACCTAACAATATGATGTCGGGATTTTTCTGAATCACGGCTTCGCGGTTCACATGAGGCGCGAGCGCACTGAGATCAGCAAACACGTTTGTACCACCGCAGACTTCAATGGCTTGACTAATAAACTGTTCACCATTAATCGTAATGGTCGGTTGGTGCCAAACTTGATAAAATACCCGCACTTTTGGTGCATCCTGGTAGCGTTGGCGTAATTGATCAAGTTGCTGGCGTAGTCGTTTCGCTTCGGTGCTGGCGGTCTGGGTTTGCTGGCTAAAACCGCCAATTTCTTCGATTAAATTGGGAATATCATCTAAGCGCTGGGTGTCGCGAATTAATAAATTTAAGCCCAGGCGTTTTAAACGATCCAAATCTTGTGGGCGATTACCGGATTGCCAAGCGAGCACTAAATCCGGTTTGAGTTGCATAATCACTTCAAAATTGAGTGCATTATAACTGCCCACAATGGGCACGGATAAGGCGGCTGGCGGGTAATCCGAATAGTTAACCACGCCCACCAATTGGTCGCCTGCGCCGGCTGAATAAACCAACTCGGTTAAGCTGGGGGCAAGTGAAATTATGCGCTTCGCGGGTTCGGCCATGACGGCCCAGCCGGCCAGCATTAAGCCCATTGCAACACTATAGATTATGGAAATTTTCAAGTTCGCGGCTTTAAACCACATAGTAAAGCAACCCGAGCAATATCAATAACATCATACTTAAGTCCAGCGGCAAACTTAAAGCTAACGCCCGTTTTAGATGATCGGCTTCCAATTCGCGAGGAGATTGTGGATCGCCAAAATAAGGTTTCGATGTCATCTCACCAAAATAGCGCGTTGGGCCGCCCAATTGCACACCCATTCGCCAAGCCATGGCCGCAATCGGATAACCCGCGTTGAGACTGGCATGGCCACGTGCTTGACGCCACCAGCTCAACAGGTTGATTTTGCAGCTCAATAAGCCAATCCATAACGCCGTGATGCGAGCTGGTAGCCAATTAGCGACGTCGTCTAAACGAGCCGCAACCTTGCCAAAGCGCTCGTATCGAGCGTTACGATAGCCAACCATTGAATCCATTGTATTGATAGCCTTGTAAACCACCAGGCCTGGTAGACCGAATAATAAAAAGTAAAACAAGGGCGCGATCACACCATCGCTTAAATTTTCGGCATAGGTTTCAGCGCCAGCTTTGAAACATTCGCTTTGACTCAGTTCTTCCGTATCTCGACTGACCAGCATCGCGAGCGCTTGCTGCGGAGCCGGATGAGTGAGCAGTTCACTTACTTTTTGGTAAAGCATATGATGTGCGATTAAAGTTGAAGCCAATAGCCCGTTAATCAATAGATGCAACCATAACGGCAAAGTAAAAAGCAGCAAACTGATCACGCTGGCGATAACAAAACTGATGATTAGCAAGCCGACCACCAGGCCTGCTCCGCGCAAAATCGTATCCGCATAATATCGTGTTTCAAACCAGCTAATCAGTTTTCCCAAGCCAATCACCGGGTGCGCTCGCCCCATAAATTCACCTAAAAAACGATCGAAAAGAATCGCTAATAAAGCACTGATTAAAATCCAGGTTGGGTCAAATAATAGCATGCTGAATGTCCTGATAAAGTGTGTTGAGCGCCTGTATTAAGCGCTGGTGTTGTGGCGGCTTCTTGACCGCTATGCGCAGATGATGCGTGTTTAAGCCAGCTTCAAAGCTGTCACAAGGTCTGACCAAAATCTGATGATCCTCCAACGCTTGGGCGATCTGCTTGGCAGGTGCGTGAGTTTGCACCAAGACAAAGTTGGCCGAGCTTGGGTAAACCTGTTTTATCAACGCGCAGGTTTGTAATTGTGCCACTAAATCGGCTTTGGCGTTGAACAACCAGGCCTGGTTGTGGGAGTCAAACTCGGGATCTTGCAAAGCTTGTTGTAGTAACAGACTATCGAGATGAGAAATCGGCCAAGCAGGTTGCGGCCAAGCGCCTAAAAACCCAGGCTGGGCAAAAACCGCGCCAACCCGCAAACCCGGGCAGGCATAATATTTGGTTAAGGATTGCAAAATAATGAGTTTGGGCCAGTCATGAAGCCATTGTCTGAAACTTAGCGATTCGTCAAAGCCAATAAAAGGTAAAAAAGATTCGTCGATAAGCACCCAGC
This sequence comes from Thiomicrospira pelophila DSM 1534, assembly GCF_000711195.1. Taxonomy (NCBI): domain Bacteria; kingdom Pseudomonadati; phylum Pseudomonadota; class Gammaproteobacteria; order Thiotrichales; family Piscirickettsiaceae; genus Thiomicrospira; species Thiomicrospira pelophila. Next base: position 901,660 of record NZ_JOMR01000001.1, read on the forward strand.
AGTCCTGTTGTTGCCAGTAACGAATTAAATCAGCGCATTTTTCGGGCGCATGATAATGCCCGTCCGGTGTGCTTGGGTTGACAAACACGACTAAGCTATTGGGTGGCAAATCAGGATAGCACCAGGCCTGGTGGTCGGGCTGCTGAAGCGCACGATTCAGTTCAATCGTGTTTTGACTATAGAGCTGGGCCGCACGCTGATATTCGCCATATAACGGCGTGTAAAGCAGGGTGGTGTGGGGGCGCAAGTGCGCAAATAAATTTAAAATCGCACTCGATATGCCATTGGTTAATTGAATATGATCAGCCGGTAATTGAAATTTATCGGCCAGCAAGCGGGTCAAGTTTTGAGCTTGTTGCGGCGGATAGTGCGCCCATAAAGCCGGCTCCAGATTTAAAGAGACGACCGGTTGGTTTGGGTTAATGCTGGCTGAAAAATCCAAAACTTGGCTCAAGGCTTGCGTGTGACTCAAGCCTTGACGTTGAGCAAACTCAAAAAATTGGCCACCGTGTTGAGTCATTAAAAATCAATACCCGGCTGGGCTTGAATGCCACTTTTGTAAGCATGTTTTTCGTCTTGAATTTCAGAGACGGTATCCGCCAGCTCACGTAATTCGGCAATCGCCGAGCGACCGGTAACAACGACATGCTGGCCCTCAGGGCGCTCCATGATGGTGTTCAGTACGGTGTCTTTATCCAAATAATCATAGCTGAGTAAATAGGTTAATTCGTCCAGTACCACCAAATCGTAACTTGGGTCTTGTAGCATTTGGCGGGCGACTTGCCAACCGCGTTCTGAGGTGGCGATATCTTGTTCACGATTTTGCGTGTCCCAGGTAAAACCATCGCCCAAAACATGCCATTCGCATTTGGGTTGGGCCTTAAAAAAAGCTTCTTCGCCGGTGTCGGTACGGCTTTTAATAAACTGGCAAACGCCAACTTTCAAACCATGACCTAATGCGCGCGCGATTGTGCCAAAGGCCGAGGTGGATTTACCTTTGCCGTGGCCGGTGATCACGATCAAGAGACCTTTTTTCTGGTCGGCTCGGGCAATCGCCGCATCAATTTGGGCTTTTTTACGTTCCATGCGGATTTTGTGATATTGGGATTTTTTATCGTCTGAACTCATGCTAATGGTCACTGTTTAAAATAAAGTGAACAGTTTACAAAACTTGGATCGATTGTTTCCTAATAAATCCGCTTTCTTTGCATTAAATATCAACCCAGTTTACAAAAGTCTCTATAATTTACAGACTTGTCACTTATTTCAGATCTATCGAGAATCCCATGAAAAAAACCTTTAGCTTAACCCATGAAAAAATTGCGCCAGCCAGATTAATTGAATCAGTTAAAAGCGATGTGCGTAAATACCTAAAGCGCGAACGCGCCAAAGCCTTACCAAAAGGCGCGGATTTTTGGGATTTCGATTGCCGTTTTGGTGCGGATGCCGCTAATAGTAAAGTCGTTCACGTTGCTGAAATAGATGCGGCTTTAAACCAAGCGGAAGAAAAAAAACTAGAGTCCTGCTATATCGAAATTATCGCCAAGCCCGGCTATCGCACGCCAAAAAGCGTCTAACGCCTGGTTAAATAAACCGATCTTAATCACCAGGCCTGGTGGTTAAAGCTTGTTGGGCTTTTTTATAACCCAACTTCACCATGCGATCTACTTGATTAAATTCCAACATGCCGCAGGCATTACGCGGAATGTTGATAGTTATATCCGGCGGATAGCTCGCTAACTTTTGGCGTGCGATGGTATTTTGCATACTGTCGAAGGCGCGATTGCTGATATCCAGCGCATCCCAGTCCAGTCCCACAGACTTGTCTTTTTGTGGCCCAAATTTTTCGATAAAAAAATCTTTAATCGTCTCCGTTATCCCATTTAAATGGCCTAACCAATCTGGTGATTCAGACGATTCTTTGTGGTCAGATTCAGATGTGTTGCTGAGGTTTTCTTGAGGTTTACCACCTAAATTTACGGCAATAATTAAATCATTGTTTTCACTAAAGGTGGGGGCGATGGGCACCGGATTGAGTACGCCGCCGTCAATTAATGTCATATCGTGATGTTTAAACGGCGTAAAAATCATCGGCAAAGATATCGAAGCGCGAATTGCTTTATGCAACAACCCGCTTTGCAGCCAGACTTCTTTTTCGTGGAAAATGTCGGTCGCGACAGCGGTATAAGTGATGTCTAACTCTTCGATTTGAACATCCCCTAAAAAATCGGCCAGCTTGCTAAACAGTTTTTCGCCTTTGATCAGTCCGCTGCTGTTCCAAGATACATCGATTAAGCCCAATAACTCAGTTTTGCTTAGCTGCTTTAACCATTCTTCATAGTCATTCAGTTTGCCGGTGGCGTATAAGCCGCCAATTAACGCACCCATTGAGCAGCCAGAGATCGAACGAATTTTGTAACCGTTTTCTTCCAACCAACGAATCACCCCAATATGCGCCAAACCTCGCGCACCACCGCTACCTAATACCAACGAAACGGTTTTTTCTTCGAGTTGATTATCATCTTTAATAGGATGGTTCATGCTATACGCTAACCTAATGTGTTATCTATTAGATTTTAAGTTTATTATAAAAGTTTACTAAACGCGAAATCCTTGGCTCATTTTGGAGGGGTTTAGTTCAAAATGAATTTTCATTGGCCTTCTTTTAACAGAAAAAAATAAACGTAATTAACTTCACCTTTAATGCTTATTGGTTTTTTGTGCTTTCAACTATCTGTTACAGTTGGTTAAGATGAGATTGTAACGATGTCGGCTACAAGCTCTGATAAGGTTATATTTTTCTACAATACAAATGCCATTCGTCTTTTAGTGAATTTGTATCTGTACATTAAAAGTTTTAGGAGCAAATTATGGATATGCAAAGTTTAATCCTACTGTTGGTGGTTGGTGGTCTCGCTGGTTGGCTGGCCGGGAACTTAATGAAAGGGCGCGGCTTTGGGCTGATTGGGAATATTGTTGTTGGTATCGTTGGCGCTGTACTGGGCGGTTTTGTATTAAATTTTTTGGGTATCGTTGCAACTGGGCTGATTGGCCTCATTCTCACGGCCACGATCGGCGCGATTATTTTAGTGTTTGTAATTGGCCTTATTAGAAGAGCTTAGGTTAAAAACCAGTTTAGCTAAGGCTTCAATGACCAAAGTAATTGAGCTTACAGATGATCATTCGTTGGATTAAACATTGGCAAGTTAAACGTGTTCTGAAACGTTATCCGATCCCCCATAGTTTTTGGCATAAGTTGATGATACAGGATCAACTTTTTGCCGGCTTAAGTGCGGTGGAAAAAGCCCGATTGCGTGAGCTGACTACTTTATTTGTGCATCAAAAAAACTTCCGCGCCAGCGATGACTTTAATTTGACTAAACCTATGGTGCTGACGATTTCTGCGCATGCTTGTTTATTGATTTTAGAGTTGGGCCTGGATTACTACCAAGGTTGGCAAGATATTATTGTTTATCCAACCGCATTTATCGTCGAGCGCGATGAAGCTGATGAATTAGGTATTGTGTCGCATCAGCAGGCGGTTTTGGGAGGTGAGGCTTGGCTAACCGGCCCGGTGGTGTTGGAATGGCAAAGTTTTAAAGCCGAATCCGACGAACTCAAACCCGGTCGCAATCTAGTGCTACATGAGTTTGCACATAAGTTGGATATGCTTAATGGGCGCGCCAATGGCATGCCGCCACTGCATAAAACTATGAATCGTATGCATTGGACGCAGGCGTTTAGCGAGGCATTTGAGCAATTACAATACCAAGTTGAACACGGGCATCATCCCGCCATTAATCCTTATGCGGCTACTGAACCAGCTGAGTTTTTTGCTGTCAGTACTGAATACTTTTTTACCGCGCCTAACTTACTGATTCATCACTTTCCAGCGGTTTACGAACAGTTAAGCTTGTTTTACCAGCAAGACCCTAATGCTCGGCAAAGCCTTTGACTTTATCTTGAATTTTGAGTTAAGAGGCGTAAAGTGAATAACAGGATATTTGTCTGAGTAAGGAGCTGATTTTATGAAGCGAATTACAAGTTGGCTTGCAGTCTGGTTATGCTTTTTAGCCGCCGTTATGGGCTTGAATACAGTATTAGCAAACGATACACAACCACCACCAGGCCTGGTGGTTCAGTTAAATATCGAGGGTGGAATCGGTCCAGCTACGCAAGATTATATTGAACGTGGTATCCAAAAAGCCGAAGCTCAACAAGCTGAATTGATTATTCTGAAAATGGATACGCCGGGCGGCTTAGATAGCGCCATGCGCGCGATTATCAAAAACATTGCCAATGCCAATACGCCGATTGCCACTTACGTATCACCCAGCGGTGCGCGTGCGGCCAGTGCGGGCACTTATATTCTTTACGCCAGTCATATTGCAGCAATGGCACCCGGTACCAACTTAGGGGCCGCCACGCCGGTGCAAATTGGGGGTATTTCGCCACCGGATCGACAACCGGATTCTAAATCAGGTTCTAATTCGGATTCCAAGCAAAAATCTAAGCCGAACGATACTAATCAAAACGAGCAAGCTGAAATGGTCTTAGAACAAGCCATGCCAGACCCATCCAAAAGTAAGGCTATAAATGATGCGGTTGCTTATATTCAAGGTCTAGCGCAATTACGTGGGCGTAATGCCGAATGGGCCGAAAAGGCCGTGAGAGAAGCGGCGAGCTTGTCGGCCACTGAAGCCTTAGAAAACAATGTGATTGATTTGATCGCGCTCAGTCGAGCGGATTTGTTGGATCAACTTGATGGCCGAAGCGTCACCATCCATCAACAAACCTACCCACTAAATATCGCCAATGCTCAAGTGACCGAAATAGCGCCAGATTGGCGCAGTCGCTTTTTAAGCGTGATAACCAATCCCAATATTGCTTATATCTTACTGTTGGTTGGCATCTACGGGCTCATCCTGGAGTTCTTTAACCCAGGTGCCATCTTACCCGGAACCGTGGGAGCGATTTCATTGCTGGTGGCTCTCTACGCTTTACAACTACTGCCAGTCAATTATGTCGGTTTGGCGCTGATTTTCTTGGGGGTAGCGCTCATTATCGCTGAGGCATTTGAACCCAGCTTTGGTGTATTGGGTCTTGGTGGTATTGCCTCGTTTGTCATCGGCTCGGTGATTTTGATGGACACCGATGCCCCTGGTTATGGCATTGATTTATCCGTGATCATTACCTTTACCCTACTGAGTGTCTTGATCTTAGCGAGTGTGGTGTTATTGGCGTTAAAGTCGAGTCAACGCAAGGTCGTCAGTGGCTTAGAAGCGCTAATCGGTAGTGAAGCAATAGTGGTGGATGACTTTGAACATAAAGGTTCGGTCGTGATGCACGGCGAACATTGGCAAGCGACCACCAGTGTGCCTTTGAAAAAAGAACAAGTCGTGCAGGTCACCGGGCTTAAAAACTTAACGCTCAGCGTGGAGCCGTTAAGCTCAGAAAACTAAAAGGCAGGAGAATAGACATGAGTATGTATGCCATTTATATCATCATCGGTTTGGTGGTATTGTTTTTTGTCAGCGCAATTCGCATTCTGCGCGAGTACGAACGCGGTGTGATTTTCTTGCTGGGTCGTTTTTGGAAAGTAAAAGGTCCCGGCATTATCATTGTGATTCCACTGATCCAACAAATGGAAAGGGTGGACTTGCGTACCGTGGTAATGGATGTGCCCAGTCAAGATGTGATCTCGCGCGACAACGTCTCGGTACACGTTAACGCAGTCGTCTATTTTCGAGTAATTGAGCCCGACAAAGCGATTATCCAAGTCGAAAACTTCCACGAAGCGATTAGCCAGCTATCGCAAACCACTTTGCGATCGGTGTTAGGACAGCATGAGTTGGATGAAATGCTGGCCGAGCGAGATCGTTTAAATATTGATATCCAAAAATCACTCGACGAACAAACTGACGCTTGGGGTGTCAAAGTGAGTAATGTCGAAATCAAGCATGTCGACTTGGACGAAAGTATGATTCGCGCCATCGCCAAACAAGCCGAAGCTGAACGTAGCCGACGCGCCAAAGTGATTCATGCGGAAGGGGAGATGCAAGCCTCTCAAAAGCTATTAGAAGCCGCGCAAATCCTATCGCAACAACCGCAAGCTTTGCAATTGCGCTATCTGCAAACCCTAACTGAAATTGCTAACGACCGCTCCAACACCATCGTCTTTCCTCTGCCGATGGACTTAGCGGATGTGATATTTAACAAAATAAAGTCGTGATTTAACTCGACCACCAGGCCTGGTGGTTAGGGCGGAGAGTTTCCTAAGTTAATTAGGGTGTTTTGGCTTTTCTTGTGATATGAGCAAAGTGTTCAGTTAGAATAGGCGGCATTGTTTTTATCGCTTTTTAAGGAAAGTTATTATGGCCGGATCGTTATTTGATCAGTTGAAGAAGTCGGGCTTGGTAAATGAACATAAGGCCAAGCAGATTAAAAAAGAGAAGTACCAGCAATCTAAAAAGCAAAAGGGTCAGCAGGCTGAGCCGGTAGAAAATGAAGCGGCAAAACTGGCGGCTGAAGCGGCACGCTTAAAGGCTGAAAAAGACCGACATTTGAACTTAGAACGCCAGCAACAGCAAGCTGAAAAAGCTAAGCAAGCTGAGTTAAAACAGATTCTTCAGTCGAATCAGTTAAAAGGTTTTGAGGGTGAATTGACGTTTAATTTTGCTGACGACAAGCAGGTTAAAACCTTGCAAGTCAACACCAAAACCCAGAAGGGTTTAATCAACGGCCGAATTCGCATCGCTCGTTTAGGCGAGGGTTATGTTTTGGTACCGGATACCGTGGTTGAAAAAATCGAACAACGTGATGCAAGTGTGTTGATTGCCTTTTCGAATGAGGACGAATCCATTCCTGAAGAAGATCGTGATTACTACGCCAAATTTGAAATCCCGGATGATTTGGTTTGGTAATTAAGCTGTTAGTGAGTGGGGTTTAAATCCAGCTTATTTCCAGCGTTCGAGCCAGTGATCCGCTTCATCCGGTTTACCATAATAATAACCTTGATAAATCAGTTCACCTAGCTTTTGTAGCTGTTGTACTTGGTGTTCGGTTTCGACACCTTCAGCTACTACGCGCAAATGCATTTTATTGGCCACGGTATAAATAGTTTCGACTAAGCTATCAGTGACGGCTGTTTTTTCTAAGGTTTCAATAAATGAGCGGTCAATCTTTAACTCGTCAATTTCAAGTTGTTGTAGATAACTGAGTGACGAATAGCCGGTTCCAAAGTCGTCGATCGAAAATTCTAAGCCTAGTTTTTTTAACGGGTTTATTTTGCTAGACACTTCTTCAATATTTTCGATAAATAAGCCTTCAGTTATTTCTAAAACAAGACGGCAGCTGGTTAAGGGATGACGATTTAACAGAGTTTTTATTTCATCCACAAAGTTGGCTTGGCGGAAATGGCGTGGACTGATATTGACGGAAATCGAAATACTTAAACCTTGCTGTTGAGCTTTGTCAATTTCGAGGCAGGCCTGATTAAGTACCCAGTGGCCCAGTTCAATGATCAAATCGGTGCGTTCAGCAATGGCAATAAATTCCCCTGGGCTTAACAGTCCTTTTTCTGGGTGTTGCCACCGGACGAGAGCTTCAGCGCCGATGAACTCGCCTCGACTGTTTACTTGAGGTTGCAGGAAGAGTTTTAGTTGGTTTCGTTCTATAGCTAAACGCAGTTCAGATTCAATTTGGTGTTGGTGTCTTGCTATTTCAGACATGTTTTTATGAAACAGTTTCCAGCCGTGCCCACCGGATTCCTTAACCTGTTTTAAGGCGGTGTTAGCGTGACTAATCGTAAGGGTTAAAATATCTTCAGATACTTGTTCGGCTTCTTCACGGCCTAAAAAAGAGGCACCAATACTGCAAGTAATGGCAAAACGCTCGCCACCAATAATGTAGGGCTTTTCAATTTCCTCTAATAAGGTTTGCTCAAGTCCTATAATGCAACTTTCACAGTCAACAATATGTTCAGCTCGGTAGGATAGAACGGCAAATTCATCCCCGCCTGAGCGCGCAACAAATCCACTATCCTTAACAAAGTCAGAAAGACGTTCGGCCATGGCTTTTAATAAAGCATCACCGCTATAAGAACCATGTATTTCGTTTATCAGTTTAAAGTGGTCGACATTAATCAAAATTAACCCTGCCACTGCACCTAAAGAAGATTTTTGATTGAGCAGTTTGTCCATGGTTTCGATTAGTTGAGTGCGGTTGGGTAAGCCCGTTACTTGATCAAAATAAAGTAGGCTTTGAATGCGTTGTTGATGATTTTTGATAGTAGATGTATCTTTGTGGATAGCTAGGAAGTGACTAGTTTGGCCTTTTGAGTTTTTTACTGGCGAAATGATATTGTCACTCGGGTAGATTTCACCGGATTTGCGTTTATTAATGATTTCACCACGCCAATGTTTTCCTTGTGAAAGATTATCCCACATTTGTTTGAAAATAATTTTTGGCGTATCAAGTGACCGCAGCACGCTCGGATTCTTACCAGATAACTCATTTAGGGTATAACCAGTAATGGTTTCATAAGCTGGGTTCATATACTCAATACGTCCTTGCGTATCGGTAATCATAATGCCTTCGGGGCTTTGCTCAACGACCAAGCTTAACTGGCGAATTTTTTGCATGGACTGCTCTATCGTATGTTTAGCCTGTTTAATTGTACGATTTCGTATTAGCAATAAAACTATAAAAAACAATAAGATGGAGATAGTAAGACTGCTAACGAGCCCCAGTTCAAACCACCAACGTTGCATGACGTCACGCAAATCGAAGTATTGAGTCTGCGCAAAAGGTTTCATACGTAATTGGCGCATCATTTCATCAAATATTCGATAATCACCCGGTATGGTAAATCCTGATATTTGCATAGATTGTGCTAAATCACTGCCAGATTCTATCGCTAACAAGGTAGCCGCAACGCGACGAGTCACATCTTTATTTACATGTGGCATAGCGGCAAATGGCCACTCAGGGTATAGACGAGTACTGGTAACAAATGGAAAATTACTTGGGTGGGTTGCATTAATGATTTTGATTTGTTGCATATCAAAATAGCCTGAATCAGATAAAGATTCTAATACACCCGTACGCACAAAGCCGACATCAGCTTGTTGATTTAATACGGCATTAACGGCTAGGCTTTGAGGTTGCCCCATTTCAATGACGTTTGCATCATCTGGCAATCGAATACCTCGTTGAAGAAGCTCAAATGCTTGCATTTGATACGCGCCTGTTGAAGTGGTTGCGATGGCCGCTATGGTTTTATTTTTTAGATCTTTCCATTGGTTGATATCGTTTCGATTAGCTAGGGCAAAAGCCACCCCACCGAATTGATCCGTAGGCGTGGCACCTTCTTGATTAATTAAAGATGCTAGTGGAGAAGACAAACCATTACGATGGGTTAACAAAACATAATGTGATGGGTGAGTTAAAACAAAATCAACCTGTTGTTTTTCAACGGCTTTTTCGAGTTCTAAGTGGTAGTAAATGTTAAGTGAGAAGGTGTGGGTCGGTATTTCGTTTTGTAAGTAACTTAATAAAGGTTGCCAACGTTGTGCCGTAGATAGTTTGTCTCGATAAGCTAAAATCGCAATCTGTAGTTTTGGCTTCTCAATTTGGCTGTGTGTCGATATTTCAACAGCTTGGGTGGTAAAGCTGGCTAGTACCAATAAAAAATACGGTAGGATGAGTAAGCGTTTAAACATCATTTTCCTTGTCGGCAAAGCGTGTAATCACTTTAAAGCTTAAAGTAAGTTTTTACCGTTAATAACTCAATAAGTAGGCATGGATTCTATCTAAACTAGCTGAAAAAATACCATACTTATAATGTGGTTTATCTGTATCTACATAAGTCTATAGCAAATGAGCGGTTTTGAAAAGGCTTAAAAAGAGTGAATAGTTCGATTGAGCTCATTTTATTTTTATCATTTATTTGCGAGCTAGTGAGTAAGTTTTATTGCTAGCTCACCCACTCATTTAATTATAACTGGGTGGGCCGTAACGAATGGTGGCTATCTAGTGTGATAATTCGAGGGTTGGTTGGTAGGGTAATTGGCACTCTGTGAAACACGATGGTGCTAAAACTGAATAGGCAAATGGTCAGCCAAAGTTGGGTGATTAAGCGTGTGTTTTCATGAGTGAAATAAATCTAGTATTTTATCCATCGCCAAATGGATTTCTAAGCTGTCGGCTAAACGATCAAGCTGTTGTTCGCGTTGTTGGTTTAGGTCAAAGGGTTCCGCATCCACCAGGCCTGACCAGTTGAGCAGGGCTTGCAGAGCTTCAGGTTGGTCAAATAATCCATGACAATAGCTGACAAAAATTTGGTTATCGTCGGATACTGTGCCATCAGCGTCACCGTTTTGCCATTCGATTGCGTGGGCGTATTGGCTGAAATCGGTTACGCCTTGGTGAATTTCATAACCCGTTATTTTGGCCGCTGTGACCAGGCCTGGTAGTTGTAATAAACCAGTGCGGTTAATTAGTTGTTTGTCTGGGGAAAAACGGGTGGTGTAATCCAACAGCGCCAGGCCTGGTATGTTGGCTTGATCGGATTCAATGCCGAGCGGATCGAAAATTGTTTGCCCTAGCATTTGCAGGCCACCGCAAATGCCGATCAGCTTGCCGCCATAGCGCAGGTGTTTATGTAGATAAGGCAGCCAGGCCTGGTGCTTGAGCCAATCTAAATCAAACGCGACACTTTTAGAACCAGGCAAAATCACCAAATCCGCCGGTGGAATCGGCTTGTTATGTTTCACCCATTGAAAATCGACTTGTGGATGCTGAGTCAATGGATCAAGATCGGTGTGATTAGAAATATGCGGTAATAACGGACACACCACTTTCAAAACTTTGTGATCTTCATGTGCTTTGTGCTGAGCGTCATTCACGCTTACCGCATCTTCCGCATCCAAATGTAGACCATGTAAGTAGGGCAGCACACCCAACACGGGCTTGCCGGTTTCGCGCTCCAACCAATCCAAGCCGTCTTGCAATAATGCAATATCACCGCGAAAACGGTTAATCACAAAGCCTTTAATACGATTCCTTTCAGATTCTGACAAACACGCCAGCGTGCCGACAATATGCGCAAACACACCGCCTTTGTCGATGTCGGCAACCAAAATCACCGGACAATCCACCACTTCGGCAAACCCCATATTGGCGATGTCGCCTTCGCGTAAATTGATTTCGGCGGGTGAGCCCGCGCCTTCGACCAGAATAATCGGGTATTGATTTGACAGAATTTGAAAAGAATCGAACACCGCTTGCGCGGCTTTCGGTTTATATTGATGGTAGTCGAACGCATTCAAATTGCCGATCGACTGACCTTGTAGAATCACCTGAGCGCCGGTATCGCTATTGGGTTTGAGCAACACCGGGTTCATGTGAACCGTGGGGGCGATGTTGGCGGCTTGGGCTTGTAACGCCTGTGCACGACCAATCTCGCCACCATCGGCGGTCACGGCGCTATTGAGCGCCATATTTTGCGGTTTAAACGGCGCCACTGTAAAACCGCGCCGCACCAACACCCGACACAAACCCGCCACCAGCGTGCTTTTGCCCGCATCGGATGTGCAGCCTTGTATCATCAACGTGGCGGATTGGGTCATGGGTTATTCACCTAAAATGTGGCTTTTAAACCAAGGTAAGCACTACGTTCGGCGGTGGCATAGCCTTCAATATTTTGATAATACACGTTGGTGAGGTTATTTACCTTTAAATAAGCACTGATTGACGGCTCAAATTGATAGTTAATCACCGTGTTCCAAACGCTGTAGTTTTCGGTTGCGCTATGCATATCGCCACCGCGCGTAGCGATATATTGGCCGTTCACATTCCAATCCAGTTTATCGCTGGCATACCAGTTAAGTTCCATGCCAAGTTGATTGTCTGGACGACGAGCCAAAGCCTCACCATTTGCGTCTTCGGTGTTAAGGTGCGTGTAGTTAAAGGCATAGCTGCCGCGAGTAAATGACCGACGGTATTCGGCTTCTAGTCCTTTAATACGAGTGGTGCCTTCGATATTTTGATATTGACTGGTGCCCAAATCCCAGTCGATCAAATCGGTTATTTCTTTATCAAAATAGGTCAATCTTAAGCCTTGTAGACGGTAAGTTAAACTGGCTTCGGTTGATTTTTCGGGTGTTAAATCCAAATTTTGCGACCCCCATGGATTGAGCATTTGGATAATATTGGGCGCGTTATAAGCCGTGCCATAATTAAAGGCTAAAGATTGCTGTTCGGTGATATTAAGTTTTAGTCCAATCTTACCTGTTAGCTCTGAACCAAACGTGCTGTAGTCGTCATAACGCAAGGCTTCGTTAAAATTGAGATATTTCCAGCGGTGAGTGTTTGTCGCAAAAACCGATTGAGTCTGGGTTTGTTTTTCCAAAAATACATTGTCGGATGCCGCCCAAGAATATTTGTCTGAACTCGCCATGTTTTCGCTGTAGTTTGCGCCAATGAGTAAGCCATTTATTTGCTGGCTAAGCTGAACGGATCGTGTTTGACCTTTCACAATGTCCGGCGTGCCTTCATCCAGTTGTTCGCTTCTAAATAACGACTGTTCGATGGTTAATTGAGTATCGGCTGCTTGGTAAGTTAACTGGCTTAAGTGGCTTTGATTGTCACTGCGTTTAAGTGCATCGGCATCACCAAAACTATCATAATTTGATAATGCATCGGTGTAGTTATACGACAAGCTAAGTTGCTGATTATGGCCAATCGGCATCACCGCTTTGGTCGCTATATTGGTGTTTTCATAGCCATCTTTTTCATACTGGTTTGGGTTTTCATTTACCGGTGCTTGGGCACTGAAGCCCTCAGATTTTAAGCGTTGAGCGCTAATAAACAACTTGGCTTTACCCAGTTTAAAGCCAGTAGCAACCGAAGATTTGGCCGTGTTATAAGCCCCGTTTTCGATTGTGAAATGGGTTTCAGTGGATTGTTTAGTAATAATATTGACTACGCCTGCGGCCGCATCCGATCCCCATACCCCAGACTGAGCACCTTTGATAATTTCAATGCGTTCAATATTGGCGACCATGAGATCAGATAAGTTAGCACCACTGGTATTACCTGGGTTTTGTGCGCGCACACCATCTACAAGAATCAAGGTACGGCTGTTATCCGAGCCGCGAGTATAAAGACTGGTGGCCGCGCCTAAAGGGCCACTTTGCGTGACACTTAACCCCACGACCTGATTCAGTGCCTCACTTACGCTGACGAAACGTTTGGCACGTAACTCAGCGGCCGTGATGATGTTGACATCGGCAACCACACTGTCGAGCGGTTGCTCTACTTGGTTTGCAGTCACTACAATCTTATTAAGATCGGTTTCAGCGGCTTGTGCGACCAGGCCTGGTGCTAGGGTAAATAGGGCGACAATGAGGGGGTTGGGTTTAAAACGAACAGCATAGGTTTTCATGGAAATTTCCTTCAATTCATAGATTTTAATATCTGTTATGAACGAAGGCAAAACGGACTTAACCCGCGCATTAATCAGCGGGTTTTCGTGTTCACAAGGAGGACGAAAATTTTACAAGCACTCCGTATTGCCCACCGCAATAGGTTGTTGACCAAACTTAATTAGCCAGTTCACTAGGCCGGTATCCGGGCTGAGGAGCGATTTCAGATTACCTTCTCAGAAGCAAGCTTCCAATGGTGTATTAATCTGTCTTCTCCATCACCGTTGCGGGGGCAGCGTTCGATTTGAACCCGATTTAATCGAGGTTCGTACGACTCTTCCCGTTTAACGCGGTATTGAAACCGCGCACCTAACGAAGCCGTATATTGTAGTGGCATAAAGAATTATTGCAAGCACCAGGCCTGGTGCTCAGGCGTTATTGATCAGACTGGTCGCGGTTTTTAGCGGCGAGATGATTCGCCCATTTATAAGACAACCAAAAGGCCGGCGTGATAATCGCAAACGTAAACGCAAAGCTGCTCAGAGCGGTTAACCAACCTTCACCTTGCCAAAGTACCACCGCACCCACGGCCAAACTTAACAGCAGGCCATTACGTAATGCACGTTTGTTTGGGTTAAATAACATGAGGTCGTTCCTTATTTTTGTTGAATTAATTGTTTTAAACAATCACCGTAAGCCTGCTCGTCAGGCGCTTGCTGATTCTTTTGGCTTTGCCATAACGCCTCTGCTAAACATTCCATCATCTCATGTTCGGCTTCTAACACGTTACCGTGCTTAAGTGTGAGCACGCGATGCACCTGCGCAATGCCAGCCGGGCGATCCGTGGCAACTTGTTCACGAATACCCAAATGCATACCCATGTGCAAAAACGGATTGGTTTCGCCCATTTCCGGCAGGTATTCGTTTTTTAAATGTTGTTTGTTTTCGAGCATTTGATGATACTCGGGATGCTGATCAATCACCTGGGCAATTTGCTGTTCCAGCGCATCCAAGGGTTGATTGGCGCGCGCTTTTTGCCAAATATCCGCATAATGTTGGCGCAGTTTGTCGCGTTCGGATGTGAACATAAATAGCGTTTCCTTAGACTAAATTCAAAAGCACCAGGCCTGGTGACCTTTGGCGATCGGGATGGGTCATTTTAAAAGGCAGACCAGGCAATGAGCAAGCCGAAAAAGATAAATATGCTGCCGCTGACTCGGCCTAAACGCAAACGCCCAACATCAGAATGCAACCAGCGTTGTGCCCGATTCGCCAACAGCGCATAACCTAGGTGAACTAAAATCAACAAGCCGCCGTAACTTAACACAAACAGGTGCAAACTGAGGCCTAACTGTTGCGATTGCAACATAAACGGCGGAAAAACCGCCAGAAAAAACAAGATCAGTTTTGGGTTGGTAAATTGAATCAGCACGCCTTCTATAAAGCGTTGCAAGGGTTTGCCGCGGTGAGCTTGGTCAGTCTGAATATCCGCAATACCGCGTCGCCAAAGCTTCATCCCAAGATAAATTAAATAAGCCGCGCCCAGCGCTTGCACCAACAGAAATGCCGTTTCTGACCCCGCGAGTAGCAAACCTAAACTGGTGACGGACAAATAACCGACAATAATCGTGCCGATACTAATGCCTAAAATACCGTAAAACGCAGGACGAAAACCAAAACGCAACGCATTCGAAAGTGTCATTACCACACCCGGGCCGGGGCTGATAATCGCGGCAGCGGAAGCGGCTAGATATATTAGGTACAACGTTAACATAACGCACGACCAGGCCTGGTGGTTAACAAGGTTCGGGCGTTAATCAACATACTTGTCTTTGTCTTTAAACTCGCACAGATCAAAAATCACACAACTGCCGCAACGTGGTTTACGCGCCATGCAAGTGTAGCGACCATGCAAAATAAGCAAGTGATGGGCGTCCATTAAATGTTCTTTGGGTGTGAACTTGAGTAACTTCTGTTCAACTTCCAGCACGTTTTTACCGGGCGCGATTTTGGTGCGATTCGACACCCGAAAAATATGCGTATCCACCGCCATCGCAATTTGACCAAACGCGGTATTCAACACCACATTTGCGGTTTTGCGCCCCACGCCGGGCAGAGCTTCCAGCTCCTCACGCGTTTGCGGCACTTCACTGTTATGCAATTCAACTAACATCTTGCAGGCTTTAATCACGTTTTCCGCTTTAGAATTAAACAGCCCGATGGTTTTAATATAGTGTTTAAGCCCATCCACCCCCAACGCATAAATCGCCTCCGGCGTATTCGCCACCGGAAACAACTTCGCCGTCGCAATATTCACACCCTTATCCGTCGCCTGCGCCGACAAAATCACCGCAATCAGCAACTCAAACGGCGTCGAATAATTCAACTCCGTTTCCGGCTCCGGAATCGCTTCGGCTAAGCGGTCAAAAATCTGTTGGCGTTTGAGTTTATTCATTAGATGAGTCTTGAGGTCATGATTTAGGGTTAGTTATAAAACAGTCTTTGCTTGGTTTATGTTACTTAGCTAGCAGCAAGGCCATACCACGCATAAACCGGCTGAAATAATAGCACAAACAAATGACAACCAGGCCTGGTTGTTTACTCTGGGATTTAATACGCTGGTGTATAGCAAAGGATAGCGGGTTAAAGTAATATGCCAAAATGTTAACTCATTGACTGACACATGAGTGCTCATTTGAATGTGAAAAGCTACCAAAAGAAACAGGAAATGAATAGGAATACATACTCTATGGATAACTTTAAAAACACAATTATTCAGGAATGGTCTAAGTATGGATTTTCTGAATTTAAAGAAACTATATGGAGTTCGTCTTTACAACAAGCGGATTTGTCTAGAATTAGACGTTTTTTAAGCCAAAATCATATTAAGAATGTAGATGTTTCGATAGTAATTCCTCATAACAATGATACGCCCCGTATGAGGTGGACAAAATACTATGAGAGGTCAGGGCAATGTATATCGAAAATAAGGGAAGAGTTTATTCCTGAAAATAGTAATAATTTGAAACTAACTTTTTGTTACTGCAGCAAGGAGGAGGAGCAAAATAATGAAACTCAGTCAATTTACGTGGTGAATATACTTAGGCTTGTGTTTGGTGTTCCTGTTGCACGTGAACTTATTCTTATTAGACGTTTCTCTAATGATAGCAATGATCCTTCTTGTGAATCTGATAAAGATTTTGCATCAATGTTTGATACTCAATCATTGAATATGTTTAATGAACCTGCCATTGAAAAAGCTAAGATTATAGAAGTACCTGTGGAGTCAACGATTCTTCTCGATAAAGCATTTTCGCAAACTTATCCTGTTGAACGTTTTGTTCTAATGTGGCTGGCTTTTGAGGCTATAATCAGCGCCTTCCCCGGTGATGAAAGCAATGGCGATAAACGTAAAAAATTTTTTAGAGATGATTTAGGGTCTGATGCTATAAATAAGGAAGTTTATCGATTATTTAAGCTAAGGTGCGATCTTTTTAAAGAAGGAAAGGTTTCTGAATCTGCTATAGAAAAAGATTGCTGGTCTCTTTACGCCGTGATACAGCTTGCGATTATGAAAAACTGCGAACAGCGACAAGAATTGAAATCTGGATATGAAAAAGTTTTATCGTTAAATGCTTTAAATGTAGCGTTAAAGTGAAGTTTGCTTCCTAAATGAGTCTTACCCAAAACTATATTAACTCGCACTTTGCACTTCAACCGGAATATTCACCAGGCCTGGTTTTTTGAGTTTTTGGTCGGCGTAATTTTTCAGCGCGATCAATAAGCCTAAGCCAATAAACGCACCTGGCGGTAAAATCGCGAGCAACACAGGGGTATAATCGCTACTTAAATGCAATGTCCAGTTGCGGGCGGTTTCGCCGAATAGCAACCAGGCCTGGTCGAATAGCGTGCCGTTGCCAATCAGCTCTCGCAGACTGCCCAAAATGACCAGTACAATCGTAAACCCAATCCCAATAAACAAAGCATCGACAATCGACTTATCCAACGAGTTTTTGGAGGCAAAGGATTCAGCGCGCGCTAAGATCGCGCAGTTGGTGACGATCAATGGAATAAAGATGCCCAAAATGCCGTGTAAGGTATAAAAGTAGGCGTGCATGAGCATGTCGATAATGGTGACCGCCGCTGCAATAATGGCAATAAAGACCGGGATGCGAATTTCAGACGGTACCCAGTGACGAATCAGCGAAACCAAAATGTTCGAGGTCAGCAAAACGGCCATGGTCGCTAAACCTAAGCCTAAGCCATTCACACTGTTATTTGTCACCGCGAGTAATGGGCATAAGCCGAGTAGGGCGACCAAGGCCTGGTTGTTGTTCCAAAGACCTTTTTGCGCAATCTCTTGGTAGTCGCGCCAAGTTTGGTTAAAGGATGCTTTAGTCATACAGTTCCTCTTGGTGTCGATTGACATAGTCGAGTGTTAATTTGACCGCGCCCACGACTGCGCGTGGAGTGATGGTTGCGCCGGTAAATTGATCAAATTCGCCTCGGTCTCGTTTGACCGCCCAGCGATTCACATTGTCTTCAGTCAGTTCCTTGCCATTAAAACTTAAAATCCAATCGTCTTTGCGCAGTTCTATTTTATCGCCTAAGCCCGGCGTTTCTCGGTGGCTTACAACCCGGACACCGGCCACACGGCCATCTGCAAATACGCCGACAATAAGACGGATATTGCCGTTATAGCCATTGGGGGCGACGGTTTCAACCACCAGGCCTGCTGGTTCACCATTTAGGCGCGCGCGATAAATCGTCATGGGTTCGGTTGAGCCCAGGTAGTCGGGTTCGGTCACGGTCTTGGTGTCTTCTAATAGATTGTTATCATACCGAGACGCCGGCATGACCTGATTAAGCAGTTGAATTAAAGAGGCTTGTTCGGCTTGTTCTATTTTAGGTTGAGTAAATGCATTGATAGCGATTAATAAGGCGACGCTAATCACCACAAATAGGCTAAGTAAGCCTGCGGCACGAAACATGGCTAGTTTAAGTTCTGGTTTCATCGAATATGCCCTACCACGCGAGGTTGAGTGTAGCGATCAATCATCGGCACGGCGATGTTCATTAATAAAATCGCAAACGCAATACCGTCGGGGAACGCACCCCAGTTACGAATAACATACACCAAAATACCAATGCCTGCGGCATAAATTAAGCGCCCCATTGGGGTGGTGCTGGAGCTGACCGGATCGGTGATGATAAAGAACGCCGCCAACATGGTGCCACCAAATAAAAGGTGAAAGCTGATCGGTGCGTAAAGTGCGGGATTAATCATATGGAATAGCCAAGCCATGAAGGCTAAGGTGCCCAAAAACCCGACCGGAAATTGCCAGCGAATGGTGCGCGTGTAGAGTAACCATAAGCCGCCGATTAAAAAGGCGACATTAATCCAACCCCAAGCGGTGAGGTTTAACCAGCTGGATTCAAAGTAGGCCGCTTGTAGCATGTCTTGGCTGGACAGACCTTGCTGCAAACCAGTTTGTAAGGTACTGAGTGGGGTCGCGCCAGTAAAGCTGTCGATGGGCATATTGGGCATCACGCCAAACAGGATATGATTGAAGGAGTCCCAAAAGCTTAAGGTGTAACCCGCTAAATCTTTGGGCAAGGTCCATTGTGTCATTTCGGCTGGAAAGGAGATGAGCAAAAAGGCATAACCTAACATGGCCGGATTAAAAGGGTTGTAACCTAAACCACCGTATAAATGTTTGCCGAAAACCAGTGCAAATGTGCAGCCGGTCACAATCACCCACCAAGGCGATTCGGGTGGAATACAGAACACCAGGCCTGTTACGGTAATGAGTGCGCTGAAATCAGTCATATTGGGCATAACCGGGCGGTCGCGCAGCTTGAGCATCACAAACTCGACCAATAGGGCAGTCGCTACCGCCAAAAACCATTGAATAACGATGCCATAGCCAAACAGCAAAATATGCGCTAGCAACGCCGGAAAAGCGGCCAGCTGAACCTGTAACATGATTTTTTGCACCGAGCTGTTGTTGTGTGCAAATGGGGAACTGCTAAAGGTCGACATTATTGGCTTGTCTCCTGTTGGGCTTTACGCGCGGCGGCTTTTGCTTTGGCGGCTTCCATCGCGGCCTTGCGTTTGTCTGCCGCCGACATTTCTGACTTAGGGGATTCTGTGCCAGAGTCTTTGGTGTTGTTCGGTTCTTTTGGACTCGTCTTTTTAGCGGCGGCGCGGGCTTTAGCCGCTTCCATTGCGGCTTTGCGTTTGTCTTCCGCCGACATTTCTGGCTTAGGGGAGTTTGTGTCAGAGTCTTTGGTGTTGTTCGGTTCTTTTGGGCTCGTCTTTTTAGCGGCGGCGCGGGCTTTAGCCGCTTCCATCGCGGCTTTGCGTTTGTCTTCCGCCGACATTTCTGACTTAGAGGATTCTGTACTAGAATTTTTCGTGCTCTTCGAGTCTTCTGGGCTCGTCTTTTTAGCGGCGGTTTGGCGAGCTTTGGCCGCTTGAATGGCTTTTTCGCGCGCGCTCAATTTGGGCGCATCGGCGGCTGGTTTTTCAGTTTTTGGGGCTTCATCGGCTTGTTTTTTTACCGCCGCTTTTTTGGCGGCAAGCTTGGCTTCGCGCTCTTTTTTGTCACGTTCTAAACGTGCTTCACGGGCATCAAATCGTTGTTTTGCAATTTCGGTTAATTTCGCTTGCTGCTTGATTTCTCTCACTTCAGCTTTGGCGTGACGATAATATTGCACCAGCGGAATATGACTGGGGCAAACAAATGAGCAGCAACCGCATTCAATGCAGTCGAATAGGTTGAGCTGTTCGGTTTTATCGTATTCATGCGCACGTGCATGCCAGTAAAGTTGTTGGGGTAGTAAGTTCACCGGACAGGCTTCGGCACATTCGCCACAACGAATACAGGCCATGGGTTCATCCGAAGTTTCGGGAGGGTTCGCTAGAATGCAGTTGGTGGTTTTGATCACAGGTACATCATTGTGCGCCACCGCAAAGCCCATCATTGGTCCACCCATTAAGAGCGGGTAATCTAGTTTCGGTTCGGGTTGGGCGAGTTCAACGAGTTCATTAAATGGCGTGCCAAGCAGAGCGTCGATATTAAACGGTTGTTTTAAACCCATGCCAGAGACGGTGACAAAGCGTGAAACTAACGGTTGACCGAGTTCGAGCGCTTGAGTAATCGCACGTAAGGTGGCGACGTTCATCATAACGACACCAATATCAATACTATGAAGTTGGCTGGGAATTTCTAGCCCGACGAGTTCTTGGGTCAGTTGTTTTTGTCCACCCATCGGGTAAACCGTGGCGACTTCTTCCACTCGAATTCGAGTAGCTTCACTGGCTTGACGCATGGCCGAAATCGCTTGGGGTTTGTTGGTTTCAATGCCACAAATGACGTTTTCAACCTCAAATAGATCGGCCATAAATAGCGCGGCTCGTACGATTTCTGGCGCGTGCGTTTGCATTAACAAGTCATCACAGGTAATAAAAGGTTCGCACTCGGCACCATTGATAATTAAATGTTTAATTTTACCGGGTTGATCGGGAAGTTTGGCAAAGGTCGGAAAGCCCGCGCCGCCCATGCCGACAATACCGGCATTAAGCAGAAGTTGTTTAAACTCGGCAATATTTTTAGGTTTTTCAACGATGCCTAGCGCATTTTCTACAGCGTCTTGTTTCGCGTCTGGTTCAATCACAATACAGGGTTCGGCTAAACCGGAGGCATGCGGCAAAATGCGCTGTTCAATCGCGATAATTTTACCGGAAGCGGGGGCGTGAACCGGTGCACTCAAACCTTTGGCGGCTTGTGCAATCATTTGGAACTTTTTGACCTGTTCACCGATCTCAACGCAGGGTAACGCGGCGCCGCCCATATGCTGTTGCAGAGGCAAAATGAGTTGTTTGGGCACATAGCCGCTTCGCAATGGTTGGCGTAAGGATAGGCTTTTGTTGTATTTAGGAAAGACACCGCCGTGAAAGTGATACAGCCAGCGTTTCGCCATAGGGTAAATCGGCGCAATTAAGTTTATGATTTTTTGGCGTAAGCTCGGTTTCATTCGGTGCGCTCCGCCGCTACTTTAGGTTCTGGCCACTTCCAGTTTGTTAAGCTGGGTTTTTCCATCACCATATCAATGCAATCCACCGGGCAAACTGGCACACAAAGCTCGCAACCAGTGCATTCTTTTTCGATCACGGTGTGCATCATTTTGGTGGTGCCGACAATCGCATCCACCGGGCAGGCTTTAATACAGAGCACGCAACCTATGCAAATGTCTTCATCAATCACGGCCACCATTTTAGGTTTGGGTTCGGTGGCTTCGGCTTCCATTGGTTTTGGTTCAACTTTTAAAATCTCGGCGATTTCGATCATAGTAGGTTCGCCACCCGGAATGCATAAGTTGACTTCGGCTTCGCCTTTGGCGAGGGCTTCGGCGTAAGGTCGGCAACCCGGATAGCCACATTGGCCGCACTGAGTTTGCGGCAGTTTTTGGTCAATGATATCGGCGAGTGGATCACCTTCGACCTTAAAGCGCACCGCGGCATAGCCGAGTAGTAAGCCAAAAACGAGGGCTAAGCCTAAAAAGATGAGAATTCCGGCGAGCATACTCATTTATACCAGCCCACCAAAGCCCATAAAGGCTAACGACATAAGTCCTGCCGTGATTAAGGCGATGGGCGCACCTTTAAATGGGGTCGGCACATCACCGGCATCGACCCGTTCACGAATCGAGGCAAATAAAACCATGACGAGCGTAAAGCCAACGGCCGCACCAAATCCATAAAAGGCGGATTCGATAAAGTTGTGATCTTCACCAATATTAAGTAAGGCTACACCCAGTACGGCGCAGTTGGTGGTGATTAGGGGAAGGTAAATACCCAGTACTTGATAGAGTGCGGGGCTGGTTTTGTGAATGGCCATTTCAGTAAAACCGACCACAGCGGCGATCGACAGAATAAAGCCGATGGTTTTAAGGTATTCCAATTCAAACGGGGCGAGCAGGTAGGTGTAAAGCAGATAACTCATGACCGAGGATAGCGTGAGCACAAACGTGGTGGCTAAGCCCATGCCAAGTGCGGCATCAAGTTTTTTGGACACACCCATGAATGGGCACAGGCCTAAAAATTTGACCAGCACAAAATTATTCACCAAAACGGTGCTAATTAAAATAATGACATAATCGGTCATAACGGCTCTTTTGAATTTGTTTTACCACCGAGCCGCGAAGCCACAAAAGAGTGTAATCTTGTGTTTAACAACATTTACTAAAACTCTGTGTGTTTGTGCCTCAGTGGTTAATTAAAAACTATTTTACGCGCATGCCGGGTTGAGCACCCTCGTCTGGTGACAAGATAAACAAGTCTTTGCCACCCGGACCGGCGGCTAACACCATGCCTTCGGATAAACCAAAACGCATTTTACGCGGTGCTAGGTTGGCGACCATCACGGTTAGCTTACCAATTAGCTGTTCTGGTTCATAGGCCGATTTGATGCCAGCAAATACTTGGCGTTCGCCTAAACCGATATCTAGGGTTAATTTTAATAACTTATTGGCTTCCGGCACGGCTTCGGCGTTAACGATTTTAGCAATGCGTAAATCAATTTTAGCAAAGTCGTCAATCGTGATTTCTGGCGCAATTGGATCAAACTGGCTGGTTTCGGCCGATGCGGCTGGCTCGGCTTTCGCTGGTTGATTTGCTTGTAAGGTTTGTTTTGAATCTTCTAACATTTTTTCTACCTGTGCCATATCTAAGCGAGTTAATAGAGCTTTATAAGCTTGAATTTCATGGTTCATTAACGGGGTTTTAGCCTGGTTCCAGCTCCAGTCGGTTTCATTAAAGAATTCACGAGCTTTAATACTGGTTTTCGGTAAAACCGGCGCTAAGTAAATCATTAAGCTACGGAATAGATTTAAACCGACACTGACTGATTCATGCAGTTCGGCGTCTTTGCCTTCTTGTTTGGCTAATACCCAAGGTGCGGTTTCGGCAATGTATTCGTTGGCTTTGTCTGCCAGCGCCATAATGTCACGCATCGCTTGAGCATATTCGCGTTTTTCGTAAAGCTCGGCTATCGGCTCGGCTTTGTCAGCAAACTGTTGAAACAAGGCTTGCGCTTCTGATGACCAGGCCTGGTTGAGTTTGCCATCAAAACGCTTGGTAACAAACCCAGCACAACGACTCGCGATATTAACCACTTTGCCGATTAAGTCTGAGTTAACACGTTGCACAAAGTCGTCAAGGTTTAGGTCCAAATCATCAATGCGGCTATTGAGTTTGGTTGCGAAGTAATAACGTAAATACTCAGGCTCAAGGTGTTTTAGGTAGGTGCTGGCCATAATAAAGGTGCCGCGAGACTTCGACATTTTCGCGCCATCCACTGTTAAGAAACCGTGGGCAAAGATGGCATTAGGTTTTCTAAAGCCTGCGCCGGTTAACATCGCTGGGAAGAATAGGGCGTGGAAATAGACGATGTCTTTACCGATGAAATGATAGAGCTCAGTTTGGCTGTCTTCACGCCAGTATTCGTCAAAGTCCAGACCATTTTCATCGCAGTATTTTTTGAAAGACGCAAGGTAACCTATGGGTGCGTCTAACCAGACATAGAAAAACTTATTGTCTTCGCCGGGGATTTCAAAACCAAAATAGGGCGCGTCACGGCTGATATCCCAGTTTTGCAAGCCGGATTCAAACCATTCATTTAACTTATTAGAAATTTGGCTTTGTAAATGGCCGCCTTGTGTCCATTCTTTAAGCATGGGTTCAAAGTGACTCAATTCAAAAAATAAATGCTCAGAATCTTTTTGAATTGGTGTAGCACCTGAAATTACAGATTTAGGATCGACCAGTTCGGTGGGTGCGTAGGTAGCCCCGCAAGCTTCACAGTTGTCGCCGTATTGGTCGTGAGCGCCACACTTGGGACAAGTGCCTTTAATAAAGCGATCCGGCAAAAACATGTTTTTTTCAGGGTCGTAAAATTGTTTGATGGTTTTGCGACTGATGTGATTATTGGCTTTTAGTTGATTGTATATATAGCTCGAATAATGGCGGTTTTCTTCTGAGTGTGTGCTGTGATACTGATCAAATGCAATATTGAACCCGGCAAAATCCTGTTGGTGTTCTTGCGATACACGTGCGATCAAGGCTTCGGGTGTAATGCCTTCCGATTGTGCGCGGAGCATGATCGGTGTGCCGTGCGCATCATCCGCGCAAACGTATAGGCAGTTGTGACCACGTTGCTTTTGGAATCGTGACCAGATATCTGTTTGAATGTATTCAACAAGGTGTCCAAGGTGAATTGGACCGTTGGCATAGGGGAGCGCGCTGGTGATTAAAATTTTTCTGACCGAGGTCATAGAGGCATCCATCTTATTGCGGGTTGAAAGCCTGATATTATAACGGCTTTAGCCTCATCTGACTAAGGATAATTGATGTTTAAAGCCCAGTAGGTTAGCTGATTAACAACTAAGTATAAAACCCATGATATGTGTAGGGATAAAGTGTTGGATATGAGTCGTTGAATAGTTTATGATTGGGTAAAATTTACTTTCGCTAGGACGTTATTGGTCAGTTTTGGCGTTAGGGTAAGATGAATCGGAGATTTTGAAAATGTCAGTTGAAGGTCAGTTGGTAGGGAATACTGCGGTTCTGTTTGTTAAAGGTCGCTTTGATATAGCCTGTTATGAGGAATTTAATCGAGCTTATTCCAGTTTATTAGGGCGTGCAGAACAGTTTAAAGTTGACTTGTCGACCACTAGTTTCATGGATAGTTCTGCGTTAGGGATGCTTTTATTGTTACGAGAAAAGGCCGGAGATTCAACACACATTGAATTAATTAACGCCGATGATGAAGTGGCCAAGATTTTACAAATTGCACAATTTCACCAGTTGTTTACAATCCGATGACCCCCCTTTTTTCTAGCCTAGAGTTGTTAACGAATCGTATTTTAATCGCTGACCCAAGTGATGAAGCTTATGCGTTTTATGAGCGTGTTTTATCTCAACAAGGCTTTGAAGTTTTGCACGTCGATCGAAATGATAAAATTTTAGAGACGGTTCAACAGACGCAACCCAGCTTAGTAATTGTTGATCTAGCGATTTGTTCTGAAGATCGAAATGACCTAATTGAAGGTATTAAAAATTCTTGTGATGCTCATTGTCCTTTTCTTCCGGTTGTATTGGCAAGCAACCAAGATGAAAATACACTTTTGCAACATGCCGTCGCCAAAAAAGCGGATGGTTTTTTGCAGTTCCCCTTTTCAGACAAAGTATTGTTGGCGAAAGTCCAGTCTCTGTTACGTATCCGAAGCTTATATGTTGCTTTGAAATCAACCAGTGATCAAATTTATCAATTGCATCATACACTTGAGCAAGAGCATAAAGACGCAGAGCGTATTTATGAGAAGTTTTTGCGCCCTTCATCACAAAAAATTGCCGGTTTTGACAGTTATATCTCGTCAGCTTCGATTTTTAACGGTGATTTGTTAATAGCTAAGGTGCAACCATCTGGAGATGTTCTCGTTTTATTGGGGGACTTTACTGGGCATGGATTAAGGGCCGCGATTGGCGTAATTCCTGTGGCGGAAATGTTTAATGGGATGGTGGTGAAAGCTCGCAGTGTTCCAGAAATTATTAGTGAGATTAATACTAAGTTGCATAACATTTTACCAGCGCATCTGTTTTTTGGCTGTGCTGTTTTACAGGTGTCACCCGTACAAAAAAAAGCGCGTATTTATAATTTTGGTATGCCAGATGTTTTGATGGTTAAGTCTGATAAGTTAACTCGCTTTAGTTCGCGTAATTTGCCATTAGGGGTAGTAAGTAGTCAGCGATTGGATTTGTATCCACAGGCTATTGACTTGTGTGGAGATGAAGTGTTTTACATGCTGACAGATGGTTTCACCGAATCACGAAATTCAGAAGGAGAAATGTTCGGTGATGAGCGGGTTGAACAAACTTTGTTAAAGGCTGGCAAGCAGGGTATTAAAGCTTTGATTAAGGAAGTTGATACCTTCTGTGCGAATTGTTTTACAGAAGATGACGCGAGCATTGCTGAGCTGAAAACTGGCCCGATTTTGAATTTTAATTATATTGATTCCCTTGGTCAGCTTACTAAAGCTTCAAGTTGGAACTTGAATTTCCGGTTTGATTTTGTCGCACTTAAACAGATGGCTAACCCTATGGAAGGTTTAGTTGACATGATTATGCATGTTCAGCCTATCCCCAGTCATAAAGAGCGCCTTTTTATTATTTTGGATGAGTTGTATACCAATTCTTTAGAGCATGGCTTATTAAGACTGGATTCTTCCTTAAAGCAGGAGGAGGAAGGGTTTTTAAAATTTTTGGATGCACGTGAAGAGGCAATAGATCAGTTAAATGATGGGTTTATTGATGTTCAGGTGACGCACAAGCCATTAGGTGATTTTCAGGGTGAGATGACCATTCGGATTGAGGACAGCGGTGAAGGGTTTGATTATGCGGCGCTGGATAAGGATCCTTCCCCGAGCCAGTCTATGTTTTCTGGGCGCGGGGTTTTATTAACGCGTTCTTTATGTTCAAGCCTTACCTATGAGGGACGCGGTAATATTGTTACCGCTATTTATCGCTGGCATTTGACACCAATGTTGAATCAACAAGACTAGTTGTTTTCAATCACAATTTTGGGGAAAGCGGATGCATAGTTGCGTTTGGATTCAGCAATGCCGGATCCAATTCTGTGTGCCATAGTACGATATTTTTCGGCTAATACGCCATTAGGTTCCGCCGCAACAGTTGGTTTACCAGCGTCGGCTTGTTCTCGAATACTCATACTTAACGGCATCGCGCCTAAAAATGGAATCTCATAGTTGTGAGCTAAGGTTTCGCCACCGTGTTCGCCAAATATCGCCTCTTCATGACCGCATTGGCTGCATATATGCGTGCTCATGTTTTCAATTACGCCCAATATCGGGATGTTAACCTTTTCAAACATTTTGACGGCTTTTTTGGCATCCAATAAAGCCAAGTCCTGCGGTGTGGTGACAATGACTGCACCAGTGACGGGGATTTGTTGGGCTAAGGTTAGTTGCACGTCGCCAGTTCCTGGTGGCAAGTCAATGATTAAAAAGTCCAAGTTTTGCCAGTCGGTTTCTTTTAAGAGTTGAGTGAGGGTCTGGGTGACAATTGGGCCACGCCAAATCATGGGCGTATCTTCTTCGATTAAACAACCAATTGACATGGCTTGTAAGTCATAAGCGCGCATGGGCTGCATGCTTTTGCCATCTAATGTGCTGGGTTTGCCAGATAAGTTGAGTAGCGTCGGAATGCTCGGCCCGTAAATATCGGCATCCAAGATGCCCACTTTTGCGCCTTCTTGTTGCAGCGCTAAAGCAAGGTTCACGCTGGTAGTCGATTTGCCGACCCCGCCTTTGCCTGATGCGACAGCAATAATGTTCTTGATGTTCGCTAGCGCGGTTACATTGGGCTGGGTTTGATGGGCTTTGATTTGAGTGGTGTGTTGAACCTTGACTTGATCAATGCCGTCCAGTGCGGTTAATTTTTGCGTTAGATCGGTTTCAACTTGCTTGTGCAAGCTTTCCGCTGCAAATGGCCAGTTAATTGTAAAGCTTAATAGCTTATTTTTATAACTAAGCTCGGACACCAGATTAGTATTGGATAGATTTTGCTGCGTTAAGGGCAGTGTGGTTTGCTCGAAAATCGAGTGGATTTGGCTTTTCAGTTGATCATTTAAGCCGTCACCGAACAGTTGATTGAATAAACCCATGTTTGTTGTTGATCCTGTTTTTTTAAATACTTGACTAATCTTATCAGGAATTGATGCGTGAACCAAGCACCAGGCCAGGTGCTTGCTCGTTAACAGCGCGTGTTGTTTAACTTTTTAATCTAATAGCGCTAGCTGACGTTCGTCGGTTTGATCTTGGTTGATGCGGCTGGATGTTGGACCAGATTGATTGCGGTATTTGGCATCTTTGCGTTTGTTGTATGGTTTTTCAGCCGGACTGGATAGGGTTTCAAAGTTGATGGCGCAAATATCCATGCCTGGACGCAAGGCCAGCGGTAATTTGCCACTATTGAAAATTTCTAACACAATTTGACCTTGCCAGCCTGGATCAATGCGGTGTGCGGTGACGTGCACCATTAAACCTAGGCGCGCTAAGCTTGAACGGCCATCTAGCCAGCCAACTAAGTCATCCGGTACCGTAATGGATTCAAGCGTCGAAGCTAAAGCCAGCTCACCTGGATGCAAGAAGAAGGCTTGGTTTTCTTCGATTACGATTTCATTGCCCATTACCTTGTCGAGCAGGGTTTGGACTTCTTCGCTTGGTCCACTTAGATCTATAAATGGTGCTGTATGGTCGTTAAAAACACGAAAGCGGTTATCGAGTCTTAAGTCGACGCTGATCCCTTTAATTTTGCTGGCATTTGGTTCAGGTTCGATCACAATGCGGCCAGATCTTAATGCGGCGGAAATATCTTTATCACTGAGTTTCATAGCTTCGATTCTTAAGTTGAGTTCTATGGGAAATGGGGCGGCTTATCAAGTGCTAATACAACACGGCGCTTGTGTTTGGTGTTATTTACTTCAATACGGCCAGGGAAAAAGTTTAAGTCTTCAATCAGCCAGATTTTAATTTCTTGCGTGTCAGTTGTCCACTCATAGTAGCGCGCCTTAAGGTTGCTTTTGTAATTAAGATGGGCTTTTGTAGCTTGGTTGGCTACATTAAATTTTACGAGTGTTTGTTGTTTTTCTTCTTGCAGCACAAGCGGCGGTATCGCGTTCCCGTTTAATGTGTAGAACTGCAGGGCATAAGCAATCGACATAATGTCATATGCGTAGGGCGAACCAGGCCAGCTGCGGTCTTTCTGTGGGAACGTAATAATATTGTTTTCCAAGTTTGCGATCAAATCCACCTTAATGTGCTTGGTGTAATCGTCATGCCGCTGCGTCAAGTCTTTGTGGTAGCTTAACCAAAGGAACTGATTGTTCTTAGTCAGTATTTTAGTGGTTTCGTAGGTGGATTCATTTATAAACCGCTTCGCCCACCAAGGTGGCTCGGCTTCACTGGTTAATGTACAGGTATCAGTTTGACAGCGCATTTTTTGTTGTACGGTACCAACATTAAAACCCATTAAGCGTACTGCAAATTCAGCATCAAAATTTTGGCTAGGGTTAGCCTGTGCTTGACTCGTTATGATGAGTCCCACAAAAGCTAAGAGGGTGATGGTTTGACGAAAGGTTTGCATGCTACAAATCTTCGATTTGTAGCGGAGTGGTCAAAGCTTGTCCTGACCACCAGGCCTGGTGGTTTTGATAGTTGAGCTTACCTTGTGCAAATAGATTAACCACCAAAGGATAAGCTTGATGTTCTAATTCATGGACTTTAGCTTTTAGGGTTTCGACGGAATCATTCGCTTGAATATTGGTGGTAGCTTGTAAAACCACGGGTCCGCCATCGAGCTCATCGGTGACAAAGTGAATGCTTAGGCCATGTTGTTTATCGCCAGCGTCGAGTGCGCGTTGGTGGGTTTGTAAACCTGGGTATTTGGGTAGTAAAGAAGGGTGGATATTGAGCATGCGCCCAACGTAATGCTGGGTAAATAAAGGGGTTAGAATACGCATAAAGCCAGCCAAGACCACCAGGCCTGGTTGGGCTTGATCAATGGAGTGGATTAAAGCCTGCTCGAACGTTTCGCGGTCATCAAAGCTTTGGTGGGGAACCGTGTCGACTTCAATCAGATGTTGTTTGGCGCGTTCTAAACCAAAGGCGTCCGCCTTGTTTGAAATGACCTTGACGATTTGATAAGCGCAATCAGCTTGGTTTTGTCGGTCAATCAGGGCTTGTAGGTTCGAACCGTTACCTGATATTAAAACCACAACGCGAAGCGGACTTTGTTGCATGCTTAACCTTAGCGCCGAGTGGGGAAGCTCGGCGTTGAATAACAATTAATCGGCAATTAACTGAACATGCGGTTCAGTTTGATCACTAGAGACAATCTCACCAATAACATTGGCGGTTTCGCCGAGTTGGGCAAGTAACTCCAGTGTTTTGTCTTGGTTTTTTGCATCCACTGCGATCACCATGCCGATGCCGCAGTTAAAGGTACGGTGCATTTCTACATATTCAACATTGCCGGCTTCTTGTAGCCAGTCAAATACGGCTGGTCTTTGCCAAGCTTGAGTGCGAATTTTTGCACAGGTGTTATCTGGTAATACGCGTGGAATATTTTCCACCAAGCCACCACCAGTAATATGCGATAAAGCGTGCACTTTGATTTGCTTCATTAGCTCAAGCAACGGCTTAACATAAATACGAGTAGGCGCCATTAAGGCGTCAATTAAGGGCTGACCGTTCAAATCGGTATTTAGGTTTTCACCGCTGACCTCGATAATTTTGCGAATTAACGAGTAACCGTTTGAGTGAGGGCCGGAAGAGGCTAAACCAATTAGAACATCACCACTTTTGACAGCCGAGCCATCAATTAAATCTTCTTTTTCGACAATACCAACACAAAAACCAGCTAGATCATAATCCCCCACTGGATACATGCCCGGCATTTCAGCGGTTTCGCCACCGATGAGTGCGCAACCTGCTTGCTGGCAACCTTCGCCAATGCCTTGGATAACGTCTTTGGCAACATATAAATCAAGTTTGCCAGTGGCGTAGTAGTCCAAGAAGAATAGTGGTTCGGCACCTTGAACAATCAAGTCATTAACACACATAGCCACTAAGTCGATGCCGACTTGATCGTGTTTACCGCTATCAATCGCTAAACGCAGTTTTGTGCCTACGCCGTCCGTACCAGAGACTAGTACGGGGTTTTTGTATTTATTGATAGGAAGTTCAAATAGTGCACCAAATCCACCTAGCGAGGCCATCACTTCTGGGCGGCGAGTGGCTTTGGCTATAGGTTTAATGGCATCAACAAGTGCGTCGCCAGCATCGATGTCAACACCAGCGTCTTTGTAGCTTAAGGAAGGTTTGCTTGTCATAAGGATTCGGGTCAGTTCTTAGATTGAATAGGAGTTCGATTGAAAACAACCAAGCCCCAAGGGTTAAAAAATATTATGATATTGTAACTAAAAATCACCGAGGCGGGTATGAGAACTTTTCTAATTCCAATAATATTGAGCATTTTTTTTGCGGCACAAAGCGTTCAAGCACAGTCAGACCTGAATCTGTTTGTGGTTGAGAAACCAGTTGAAAAATATCATTCAAGCCAGCTAAACGATTTACTGACCTCGTCAATGAGGGATTTATTGATTCGCGTCGTGGGTGGGGAGGCGGCGTTAAACCATCCACAAGCCGAAACTTATATAGAACAAGCGCGTCGATGGGTCAAGAGTTATCAGGTTGAAAATCGAGAGGTAGACGGCGTGGTAGTGGGGCAAAAGCTGGTGGTGCAGTTTGATCAAAACCGTTTGTTACGTGATTTTCAGCGCGACGGGATTCAAGTTTGGCCATTAAGCGAACGTCCTAGAACTTTGTTGATTGGGCAGTGGGAACAACAGGGTTTAAAAGTGAATTTGAGTGATGAAAGTTTGCAGTATCGTGTTGATTTAGATTATCGCGATTACGCTAATCTTTTAGCTTTATTTATGACAGAGCCGGAGAAAGAAGCAGATTTTAACGGTATTAACCCAGAGCGTTTGGTGTCTCGAAACAAGTTAAATAACGAACTGGTTTCGATGGCGAGTGCTGCTGGGGCGGATTATGTTTTGGTATTTAAGGCCGACGTTATTGGTGATGTTTCAAGTTTGGTTTGGTCTTTGTATGAGCGTGAAAGCGGTGAGCGCGTTTTGCAATCGGATGAAACTGGCGAGGACTTTTTAAGTTTGTTGCAAGGCACTTTTGATAGTTTGCTTGAGCTTTATTCGCGTCCATATCGTGAAGGGGCTGACAGTTATGGTTTGATGAGTTTGACGGTGGAAGCGATTCCATCTTATGAAGCCTTGATTGAAATGGAAAGGTTTTTAAAACAATTGCGTCCGGCGCTGAACGAGGTAAGTATGGTTGAGGTGGATGGCCAACAAGTTCGTTTTGATATTTTTTACCAAGGGCGTTATTCGAACGTGGTCAAGTTAATGGAAGGCGTGCCAAATTTACGTTTAATTGAAGAGTCGCTTTTTGGCAGTCAGTTAAAAGGGCGTTTTGAGCCATGAGTCATAAAACCATGTCGGTGCAATTGCCGCTTAAAATTAACCTGCGAGAAGACGCTAGTTTTGAGACGTTTGTAGCTGAGCAAGAATCAATTGCTTTGGTTTTAAGCCATTTACAACAGCATGATAATGCTCGTTATGCTGGTTGTTATTATTTTTTTGGTGAAAGTGGCGCAGGTAAAACGCACCTGTTACAGGCATCTTGTCGCTTTTATACCCAAAGGCAACGTCAAAGTGTGTATTTCCCACTATCTAATAGTGCCTTGCCTCTGATCCCTGACGTATTGAATGGTTTAGAAATTACTGACTTGGTTTGTTTGGACGATGTGGATCAAATTATCGGCCAGACAGACTGGGAAAGGGCTTTAGCAAACTTTTTAGCTAAGTCGCGCGTGTTAGGCCATCGTGTATTGTTAACAGGTTCGGCCGATTTAATTCATTGGCCGGTGGTGACAGATGAGTTAAGACGCGAGCTAGTATCAATTATGCCAGTGCATTTGTTTGCTTTGCAGGGTTCAAGAGAGCTGGTTTTAGCCTTACAACGCCATGCGTTATACAAGGGGTTTGAGTTACCGATCGAAGTGGGTAATTTTCTCCTCAAGCGTTTTTCGCACGATTTGCAAGAACTATTAGTTGTACTAGGTCTATTGGAACAAGCTACGCTGGCCGAAAAGCGGCGCTTAACCTTGCCGTTTGTCAAAGATGTTTTGGCGAGATAAATTGGGCGCTTTAAACCAAACCAGTTAAAAAATTAATAAGGGAATAAATATGGAATGTCGTAAAAACAATACCAGAGTTATGGGTTTTTTAATTATGATAGCTCTGAGTTTGTTGGCCACTATGGTGCAGGCCGAGACTAAAGAAATTGAGTTTGTGGATTTAGAAGGTAAAAACGTGACCTTATCTGACTTTAAAGGTCAGTGGGTGGTTGTAAATATTTGGGCAACTTGGTGTCCACCATGCATTAAAGAAATGCCGGACTTAACGTTTTTCCATGAAAAATATAAAGACGATGGCGCAATTGTATTGGGTGTCAATTATGAAAATATTCCGGTAGAGAAGGTGCGTAGTTTTACTGAAGAGCTCATGGTTACGTTTCCGATTGTGCGTTTCAAAGATATTGACTTAAATGCCAACAAAACCCCGTTTGGGCCGTTGCGAGGCTTGCCAAGTACTTACATGGTGGCGCCAAGTGGACATATCGTGGCGGGGCGTGCTGGTATGGTGGATCAAGAAACGCTGGAAGCATTTATACAAGAATATGAGGCTAAAAACCCGCAATAAAAGACGGTTTGAAGCCTAAGTGGTGGATACACCTTAAGGAGAGAGGTATGAAGATTATTGTATTGAGTTTAGCTTTTTTGCTGGGTGGATTATCGGTGCCTAGCTGGGCCGCCGATTTTTTTGATCAGAGTTTCGGCGACTTTAAAGAAGAAGCGGCGATGGCGCGCGATGAAGGCAAGCTGGGCGTATTTGTATTTTTTGAAATGGATGATTGCCCTTTCTGTCACCGTATGAAAGAAACGATTTTGATTGAGCCGGATGTTATAGAGTATTTTAATCAACACTTCAAAGCCTATCGTTTCGATATAGAAGGGGCAAGTCCGGTTGTTGATTTTGACGGCACCGAGTTTGCCTCCGGCCAGGAAATGGCGGAGAAAAAGTATCGAGTGCGTGCTACGCCTGTCATGATTATGTTTGATAACGATGGTAAGGTCATGGCGCGCTATACTGGACCAACAACGACTAAAGAAGAGTTTTTGATGTGGGGTGAGTTTGTGGTGAGTGGCGAATACAAAAACATGCCATTTACACGTTACAAACGTGCACAAGCACAAAAGTAGCGAGTTGAGTATGAAGCGACTTAATATTTTGAGCTTGGTTTTTTTGAGTGTATGTGGCAGCAGTTATGCTCAACAGGAACCTTTGCCAATACCGCTAACCTTGGAATATGTGCTTGAATTACCGGCGACAATGAGCCCTGAAGTAATGAGACAAAAAGCACGCCTGCTTCAGAGTCAAGCGCAACAATTCGAAGTCAATGCACAAGATCGGGTGAAATTTAATTTGCAAGCTCGATTGGGTAAGCGTGAATTCTTAGGTGAGGATCAAGATTACAATATGGCGGCACTGCATATGGGTCTGCCGTTGTATGATTTTGGTCGTACTGCGAATCAAGACCAGGCCTGGTTGTATGACACCAAAGCCAACCAATATCAGTTGGAAACCATTGAAAAACAATACCGTCTGGATTTAATGCAGGCTTTTTTCAATGTATTGTTGGCCGACTTAAACTACCGAGTTGAAAATGAAGCCATGGCGATCGCCTATGTCACCCTTGATAAAATCCAGGAAAACTATGAACTCGGACGTGAATCGGATACCACTTTGTATGAGGCTGAAGAACAATACCAAAAAGTATTTGTAAAACGCCAACAAGCCCAAGCTGATTTGCGTCGCTCTAGGATGTTATTAGCCAATGCGATGGGGCATTCGGATGCGATTATTTCGCGAGTCAGCTTGCCGGACTTATCGAAGTTGCCTGAAAATCTGTTAAAAGTGGAAGATTATTTAGCATTGGCGATGGATAATAATCCGCAAATATTGGCGATGAAGCAGGCATATGAAGCCAGCGGTTATAGAGTGGAGAGTGCACGTGCTGGCAAGCGTCCGGAAATTCGCGCGGATGCTTGGGTAGGTCAGTTATCGAGTTATCCAGAACAGCGTGAAGGTCATTACCATGCTGAATTGTCGATCAAGATGCCTTTATATGATGGCGGCTTAACCAAGTCACGCATTGATCGAGAACGTGCGCAGCAACAAGAAGCTCAAGCAAATATGTATCAAGCCCAGCAACAGGTTCGTGATCAGGTTACAAATTTATACTTCCAATTAAGTTTGCTGGAGGTTGAAAAGCAGGCGGTGCAAGCCGGTCAAACCTTCGCGGATTACAATATAGATTACAAACGCGCGATCTATGAAAATGAGTTGCAGACCGATTTAGGCGATGCGATGGTCAGAATTTCGCAAGCGCAATATGACGCTTTGGCCTTTGATTTAAAGCGCGCTTTATTATGGGCAAAAATGCAAGCGTTAACCGGACAGGATGATTTGTCGCAGGCGAAGGTTGTTCAGCAAACAGGTACAGATTCGGAGTAAAGACATGATAAAACTTATTTTATTAGTGCTGGCCAGTTCAATGATGGCTTTGAGCATTCAAACTCAAGCCGCCGAGGTTAAAGTAGGCGCGTTGGTGACAGGCCAAGTGACGCAGGTTTTGGTGAAAACCGGTCAAAAAGTGAGCGCAGGGGATTTGGTTTTAAAAATTGATGATCGTCGTTATCAAGCTAAATTGAAAGCCTTGCAAGCGGAAGTAGCTTATCGAGCAACGGCTTTGGCGGATATGCAAATTGAGTTTGATCAAACTCAGGATTTGTATGACCGTACAGTGATTGCGCGGCGTCCTTATGAACGTGCAAAAACGGATTTTGAACTAGCCCAAAATGCGTTGAATAAAGCCCAAGCTGAGCTGGAAATGCATCAGGCCTGGTTGGATTACTTTCAGGTGAAAGCCCCCGTTTCGGGTGAAGTGAAGACGGTTATTACGAAAGGGTCGACCGTGTTTAAAGAAAATGATGCGCTATTTAGTTTGGAGATCAAATAATGTCAGCGTTAAAAAATCAACTTCAGTATGGCGTAAAATATTGGCGTTTAGCGATTCACCTAACCTTTAAAACCCGCCGCTTTGGGGTAAATAATCAATGGTGGGCACGTCAGCCGTCGGTGATTGGCTGGGAGTGGTATCAAATTTTATGGGGTATTGTGACCGTGATGCCGATTGTACGCAATGTGCAATCTATGAAGGTGCGCAGTTGCATTGGTTGGATTCCGCAGTCTGACTGCGAGGCACTGGGATTTTCACGTCAAAAAGACTAGAATGGGCAAATTATCTAGCAAAAGCTAATTTTCAAATAATCCAATCTACAAAGGCGCCTTATGTCAGAACAGAGACAATCCTCTCGATTTGCCCGCCAGTTTTTAGTCACCGACTATCAGGATGAACACTTTGAACTGGCTTTTGAGGGTTGGGATGTCAATTTAACTGGCTTGAGTTTCTGGGTGAATGACCCGGACTTATTCATGCCCGGTCAAGTTCTGGCGTTGCGCGTTAAATCTGAAGACACGGCTGAATTTTACGCGTTGGATAGCGTCGAAGTGGTCCACCTGCAAGAACGTGACGGATTGGTTCTGTGTGGTTGCCATATTGCGCAAGTCACGAGTGACCAATTATTAGCCCACCATCGTTTAGTTATGTTGAACGAAGCCGCTGCTAGTCAGTCCATGTCTGATTCTGAATTACGTGAATTTGATTTTAATCAAACCGGCTCAAGTCTGTCTTTTCAGCCGGACGATTATCAGCAAGCTAGTTTCGCGCTTAATTTAGCGGTAGAGGAGCTCACTGGTGGTGTACAGTCGGATGAAACCAGTTGGGAAACCCTTAATCATGGATTGGAAGATTTACTGAGCGAAGTGGATAAGGATCAGCAGCAACGTGTTTTATCTTTAATTGCTGGGTTTAAACGTTTTCATCAGTCCCAAGAGTCGCGAAATGAACAGGTGTTGGCGCTGAGTTTATTGGCTAAGATGTTGGTTCACACCCCAGAGACGGAAGCTGATCGCTTGTCTTGGCAAACCTTGTTACGTGATTTTGAAACCCGCTTTTTAGATGAGCGTTTATTGTTGGCGTATGATTTGATGCATCAAGGGCTAGAAGCTGGCGATGCTTTGCAGAGAGCCTCGGATCAATTGGCCTTGGAGAAAGAACCTGTTTAGTCATCGGTGGTGACTGAGTGTTAAAGTGAAGAATACGTCTTTTAAATAAACGCTTACAAATTGAAGAATCTTCAGCAAGAAGCCTTAAGCCCAGTTATTAATATCTGAGCTAAAGCGTTTCAGACCTATTGCAGATTATCTCGCTAATTTATCCATCAAGAATGTCATAAAGTCAGCTTGCGGAACATTCTGGCTGGTTTCATCACGACGATGTTTGTATTCAATCATGCCTTCATCCAAACCGCGCTCACCCACCACAATACGGTGTGGAATACCAATAAGCTCCATGTCATTAAACATGACACCGGGACGTTCGTTGCGATCATCAAACAGCACTTCAATACCTTTAGCGGTTAATTGTTGATAGAGCTGTTCGACGACTTCTTTAACACGTGGTGATTTGTGCATTTGCATCGGTACGATACATACCTGGAAAGGCGCAAGAGAATCTGGCCAGATAACGCCTTTTTCATCATGGTTCTGCTCAATTGCGGCCGCTACTACACGAGTTACACCAATGCCATAACAACCCATTTCTAACGTTTGGGCGCGACTGTTTTCGTTGAGTACATTCGCATTTAACGCGCTTGAATATTTATCGCCCAGCTGAAAAATGTGGCCGACTTCAATCCCGCGTCGAATTTGAATGGTGCCTTGTCCATCTGGGCTTGGGTCACCTTCAACTACATTACGAATGTCAGCCACCAGGCCTGGTGTTACATCACGCTCCCAGTTGACCCCCGTTACGTGATAGCCAGTTTTGTTGGCGCCGCATACAAAGTCACTTAAATAAGCGGCCGCGCGATCAACGATGACCGGAATGTTTAAACCAATTGGTCCAATGGAACCAGCATCGCAGCCGGCCACTTGTTTAATTTGGTCTGCGCTCGCGAAGGTCATCGGTGAGGCGACCTGTGCTATTTTTTCGACCTTGATGTCGTTGATCTCATGGTCGCCGCGTAATACCAAGGCAATCACTGGATTGGCTTCATCTGCCCCTTCGACCAGTAGCGTTTTGACCGTTTGGGTTGGCGGTATATTTAGGAGCGCACAGACTTCATCAATTGTATGCGCTTTTGGTGTCGCTACTTCGCTTAAGGCTTGTGATGCCACCGGACGCTCGCCGCTGGGTGCCAGCGCTTCGGCCAGCTCTACGTTGGCGGCAAAGTCGCTTTGGGTTGAAAAGGCAATCGCATCTTCACCTGAATCCGCTAGTACATGGAATTCATGTGAGCCGTCGCCACCGATGGAACCTGTGTCGGCTTGCACCGCACGGAAGTTCAAGCCCATGCGGCTAAAAATGCGGTGGTAAGTGTCATACATAACTTGATAGGTTGCTTCTAAGCTGGCGCGATCTATATGAAAAGAGTAGGCATCCTTCATTATGAATTCACGTGAACGCATCACACCAAAGCGTGGACGAATTTCGTCACGAAATTTGGTTTGAATTTGGTAAAAATTAGCCGGCAGTTGTTTGTAGCTGCGGATTTCTTTACGGATTAAATCGGTAATCACTTCTTCGTGGGTTGGGCCTAAACAAAACTCACGATTGTGGCGATCATTAATCCGAAGCAATTCAGCCCCATATTGTTGCCAACGACCTGATTCTTGCCAAAGTTCGGCCGGTTGAACCACCGGCATCAGTACCTCCTGTGCGCCAGCTTTATCCATCTCTTGACGAATAATGTTTTCTACCTTACGTAACACTCTTAAGCCTAAAGGTAGCCAGGTGTATAAGCCACCGGCTAAGCGGCGGATTAAGCCCGCACGAATCATTAGCTGGTGGCTGATGATCTCGGCTTCGGCTGGCGTTTCACGAGTGGTAGCGAGCAGGAATTGCGATGTTTTCATGTGTGTTAGGCCTTGTTGTTCAGCGTATTATTCAAATTAAGTGCGTATTTTAGCATGTGGATGCTTTGTTTTGGCGAGTTCAAAACGGATTCTTTGTCCTCGTGGACTTGGGTTTACAGTAGAATAGTCTCAATATTTAACAGCTTGAGTTTGGAGCCAGGAAAAACATGTTATACACCACGGACGCGTCTGTTTTTGAAATCACCCCAATTAGAGTCCTAACACCTAAAGACCGTAATGGATTAGTTCACTGTATCCGCGATTTGGTTGAGCAAGATTATCCGATTACGTTGCGCGCGGGCGGCACATCACTGGGCGGTCAGGCCATAGGTTCGGGCGTAATCGTTGATGTATCTAAGTATCTGAATCAAATTATTGAGTACCGTCCGCAACAAAAACAAATCAAAGTCGAGCCGGGTGTGATCCAGGATGATTTGAATGATTACCTGAAAGCAGACGGTTTGATGTTTGCGCCTGATACTTCAACCTCTAATCGTGCCATGATTGGCGGTATGGTGGGGAATAATTCGGCGGGTGCTTATTCGGTTTATTACGGTACCACGCGAGAACATGTGGTGTCGCTGGATGCAGTGTTGGCGGATGGTGCGGAAGTTGTGTTTGAAGATTTGTCGGCGGATCAGTTGGTGCAAAAAATGCAGCAGACGGATCTGGAGGGCGAGATTTATCGCGAAACCATGCAGTTGCTTGAAACCCACCAAGCCGAAATTTTGGTGCAGTCGCCCGATTCGTCGATTATTCGACGTAATACCGGCTACGCGCTGGATGTGATGTTGCGTGAGCATCAACCATTTAATTCGAAAGGTAAGCCTTTCAGCCTAGTACCGTTAATTTGTGGTAGCGAAGGCACATTATGTACGGTGACCGCGGCCACTTTGAACTTGGTAGAGAGGCCAAAGTTTCGCCAGTTAATTTGCGCACATTTTGATTCAATTGACGCGGCTTTAAATCAGGTGGAAGGCTTGTTGAAGTTTAAACCAGCCGCGATTGAGTTGATTGATAAAGCCACCTTGGATGCCACTCAAACGAATAGCGAACAACAAGCGAATCGTTTTTGGATTCAGGGCGATCCGAAAGCAGTTTTGGTGGTTGAGTTATTTTATCAAACCAAAGCGACATTAACCAAGCGTCTAGCCGAGTACCAGGCCTGGTTGTTAGAGCAGGGCGCCTATGCTGCGCCGATTATTGATCCGGCGGATGCGTCAAGAGTATGGTCATTGCGTAAATCTGGTTTGGGCTTGTTAATGGGCAAACGTTCACGCAAAAAAGCCGTCGCGGTGATTGAGGATGCGGCCGTACCCGTATCGAACTTGCCCGCTTTTTATCAAGCGGCGCAAGCATTAATGACTGAGTTTAATTTGAATGCCGTTTATTATGGGCATGCTTCAGTCGGTTTAATTCATATTCGACCTGAGTTGGATTTGGCCAAGCCTTCTGATCGCGAAGTGTTTGCGAAATTGGCGGCGCGTTTTTCAAGCTTGGTTAAACGCTTTCGCGGCGCGTTATCCGCTGAACACGGGGATGGACGAATTCGTGCTCCTTACTTAAAAGAACAAGTTGGTGAAGAGGTTTATGCAACCTGGCAAACCCTTAAGCAAACATTTGATCCGAAAGGCTTGTTTAATCCAGGCGTTATTTTAGGTGAAACACCAATTACGCAAAACCAGCGTGCTGACCGGCAGCCCAGCCATAAACTTGAAACCGGCTTTGATTGGCGTGCCGATATTAGCTTGATGGATGCGGTTGAAAAATGTAATGGTGCGGGCACTTGCCGTAAATCAAACGGTTTAATGTGCCCGTCTTACCAAGCGACTCGTGAAGAGGCTTATTCGACTCGCGGACGCAGTAATTTATTGCGTCGTGCTTTAACAGAACCAAACCCGAAAGTAGCTTTAAGTGGCAATGAATTGCAGGACGCGTTGAGTCATTGTTTGTCCTGCAAAGCCTGTAAGACTGAGTGTCCAGCCAGTGTTGATTTGTCGCGTTTAAAGGCCGAAGTTACTTATCAACTAGGCATTAAAAAGTCGGTGGCTTGGGCTTTAAAGCGTCAGCATAAATTAATGAGTTGGGGGGTGCGACATCCTAAGTGGTTTAAGTGGTGGCAAAACTTTGGTTTGTCTAAACGTGCGTTGGGGGTTGATCGCCGTCGTCGGTTACCTGGTGCGGGTGCGTTTAGTTTAGAAGCTTGGTGGAATAGTTTAAGCAGTCAGCAGCTAGATCCAATGGCTGAAGGCGATGTTCGCCAAAAAGTATGGGTATTGTGTGATTTATTTAGCCAATTCCAAGAGCCAGAAGTGGGTAAAGCAACATTAAGCAGTCTGATTAAACTGGGTTTCGATGTTAAACCAGTGTTTATGAAAGCTTCGCCCCGAACCTTAATCAGCCAAGGGTTATTGCCGCAAGCCAGTGAAGAGCTGGCGCGTTTAATTCAAATGCTGAATCAGGTTGAGCTGGATGATTATATTATTGGGGTTGAACCTTCCGAAGTCATTACTTGGCGCGACGAAGCCAAAGATTTATTACCTAAGACAGCCGATGCATTTGATTATCGACAGGTTCGTTTATATGAAGAGTTAATTGTGGACTTAGTGGCGCAAAAACGCTTGCCCAAGTTAGCGAGTGTGAATCGTAAGTTGTGGTTGCATGTGCATTGCCATCAAAAAGCTTTGGCCAAACCCGAACACGTAGAACAAGCATTAGCTCAAGTACCAGGCCTGGTGGTTAAAACTATTCAAAGTGGTTGTTGCGGCATGGCTGGAGATTTTGGTTATCGCCAATATGATTTGTCGGTGAAAATCGCCGAACAAGCCTTGTTGCCAGCCTTGGCTGAAGCTCAAGCAGAAGATTGGGTAGTGGCGACCGGTATTAGTTGTCGAACTCAGGTTGCCGATTTAACCGAGCGTAAAGCACAGCATGTCGCGCAAATTTTTGACCATGTATTGCCTGAACTGGAGATGCGTGATGTTTAAACCTTTATATCTGGCTTCGATGTCACCGCGCCGGGCAGAATTGTTAGGTCAGCTGGGTGTGAGTTTCAAAACCGTGAATGCCCCAATTGAAGAGGTGGCTTTGCCGAATGAAGATGCGGAATCCTTTGTTAAGCGGATGGCGATAGAAAAAGCATTGGATGGTTTCAATAAATTAGCGGGCGCGCATATTTGGGTAATTGGCGGGGATACGCTAGTTAAGGTTGATAACCTTGTACTGGGCAAACCCAAAAGCCAGGCCGATGCGATGCGGATGTGGCGAAAGCTGTCTGGGCGAGCACATGAAGTTTTATCGGCTGTCGCGGTGGTCAATGATGGTGAGGCTTTTTGTGCACTGAACCGAACCTGGGTGTATTTTAGAGAAATAAATGAGCAAGAAATGCAGGATTATTGGCAAACCGGTGAGCCGATTGATAAAGCCGGTTCTTATGCCATTCAAGGCTTAGGCGCACAGTTTATAGAGCGTATTGATGGCAGTTATTCAGCCGTAATGGGGTTGCCTTTATTTGAACTGAGTCAGTTGCTAACACAGGCTCATTACTATGAGGCGTTTCAATGAGTAATGAAGAAAAGGTACTGGTAAATATCACACCTAATGAAACCCGCGTGGCTTGGGTAGAAAATGGTGTGCTTCAAGAGGTTTGGGTGGAACGCACCAAAAAGCGTGGCCTGGTTGGTAATATTTATTGGGGTCGCGTCGATCGTGTGTTGCCCGGTATGCAAGCGGCGTTTGTTGATATTGGGTTAGATCGTGCTGCATTTTTGCATGTCTCGGATTTATCACAGGCCTTAATCGAACAACGTGCACCGAATGATCCAGAGGACATCAGTAAGTTGCTCTATGAAGGACAAAAGCTCATGGTTCAAGTGGTGAAAGACCCCCTTGGAACCAAGGGGGCTCGAGTAACGATGCAAATTTCTTTGCCATCTCGCTTGTTAGTTTATATGCCGGCCGAAACAACCTTGGGTGTGTCTCAGAAAATTGATCAACCTGAAGAGCGTGATCGCCTTAAAGATGTTATCCGTCAAATTCAGGAAACTCAAGAGGTTGAGGGGGGCTTTATTTTACGTACAGTCGCTGAAGGTGCGGATTTTCATGAAATTCGAGCGGATTTAACTTATTTGCAGCGCTTATGGCAGGGAATTGTATCTAAGTCAACTCAAGCTAAAAAACCTAAACTGATTTATGAGGATTTACCTCTCTACTTAAGAATTTTGCGTGATATTCCGAACGAAGGCATTGAAAAAATTCGAGTCGACTCGGCTGAGACTTTTCAAAAGATGCAGGCCTTTGCCAAGATGTATGTGCTTGAAGTCACAGATAAGCTCGGGCATTACAAAGGAGATCGCCCGATTTTTGATCTTTACAATATTGAAGATGAAATTCAATCTGCGTTAGAAAAACGCGTGATGTTGAAGTCTGGCGGGTATTTAATTATTGATCAAACTGAAGCCATGACCACCATTGATGTGAATACCGGCGGGTTTGTGGGGCACAAAAATTTAGAGGAAACCATTTACCGTACCAATCTGGAAGCGACTCAAGCGATTGCTCGCCAGTTGCGTTTGCGCAATCTGGGCGGCATCATTATTTTAGATTTAATTGATATGGACGATAAAGAACATCGAGCCCATGTTTATGAAGCTTTGAGTAAAGCTTTAGCGCGTGATCGGGTAAAAACATCCATTAGTGAGATATCACGCTTAGGTTTGATTGAGATGACGCGTAAACGCACACGTGAGAGTTTAGAGCGGATTTTGTGTCAGCCTTGTCCAATGTGTAATGGGCGGGGTGTCGTGCGCACGGCTGAAACGGTCGCTTATGAAATTTTTCGAGAAATTACGCGTATGGATAAATCGTTTAATGCCGATAAATACCGCGTGATTGCGGCTGAG
Organism: Thiomicrospira pelophila DSM 1534; assembly: GCF_000711195.1. NCBI lineage: Bacteria > Pseudomonadati > Pseudomonadota > Gammaproteobacteria > Thiotrichales > Piscirickettsiaceae > Thiomicrospira > Thiomicrospira pelophila. The sequence continues at coordinate 945,811 of NZ_JOMR01000001.1, forward strand.
TCAGTCGTGGCAAGAATTATGGATGAAGAATCCGATGCGGTGGCCTCGTTAGAAGCTTTTTTAAATAAATCTATCCGCTTTCAAGCTGAAAGCAGTTACCCGCCTGAGTATTTTGATGTGGTGATGATGTAGTCATGTTTTTTAAGTCGATACGCCTTTTTTTAGAGGGTTTGATCCTTTTGTTGGCTGTTTATTTTGTTATCACTCGTGCTCTGGTAACTTGGGTTCAGCTGGCACCAAATCAGGTAGCGGATTTAACCTATAATTTAAGCGGCGTTCAAATTGATTTCGACAGTCTAAAGCTCGAGCAGACTTGGACAGGGTTTAAGTTACAAGTCCAAAACCTTCATATTGATCAACCATCGATGCACTTAAACATGCAAAAGCTGTTGGTTGATTATCACCTGCTATCACCCATTTGGCCGAGCCTACCTTATGGTGAACGTCTTGAGATTCAGCGCGGTTTAGTTCAATTGTCTAAAACCGATACGGCTTCAGGTGTCTTTGAAGTTGAGTCTTCGTTATATCGAGCTTCAAAGTTCTGGCGCCGCGCCAATATTACCGATTTACGCATCGAGTTTGAGCCCCGTGCCGCGCTTCAAATCGGCTCGTTGCAAGTGAGTCGAGCTGAACGCTGGAATGCGTTGGCAGATATCGATTTAATTTATGGTGATAAACCGCGGTCAGCCAATTTTCAAGTGCGTGCACGTTTGATTGAGGATGTGTTCGGTTTGCTGTCTTCAGGTGAAATAAGTGTGCGCCAGACAAGTGGTTTAGATTTTGATGTTGTAAGTCACCTTTGGCCGTCTATTAAACCAACTATTGATCGTTTGCCTAGAGGTGAATTTCAATTTGATGGGTCGGCTGTCGTCAAAAAGCGCAAGCTTAATAATCTGTTAGTTAATTTGAATCTTGAAAAATTAAATTGGGCTCATGCCAGCCCTGGTTTACCCAGGTCTGCTTCAGCTCAGTTGAACTGGGATCAGAGCGCAGTAAAGAACGATTTAATGCAAGCTAGTTTATCTAACTTGCGCCTGGATCAAACGGCCGTGCCAGATTGGTCAGCCGTTGTCTTAACTAAACAAGATGAACGTATTCGATTACAGTTATCTCAGGCGTCTTTAATTCCTTTTAAACCTATCCTGCATTCGATTGCAGGAGACTATGTAGATTCCTTGCAGTCATTTGAATTACGTGAGGTTGATGCTGCTTTTAATTTGACACAAGCTCGATTTGATTCTTTGAGCGCAAAAGTGGATGAGTTTTCTTGGCAAAATCCGGCATTAAGTGTTGGTGTGCAAGGTTTTGAAATTCAGCATGATAAGAATCAGGTTCGCTTCACTTTTGCCGAACCCGTTGCGCTCAGTACGCATCATACGGAGCAACAAAATTATTTGCTAGATTTTGGATCAGGCCTGGTGCTTGATTACCAAGATAACCACCAGGCCTGGTTATTGAGAGAGCATCCGCTCTGGTTAAATGAGTTCCCAATTAGCTTGAAAGCGCAAGGCGACTTTAAAGGATTTGTCGATCTTAATGTGTATGCAAAGGCTTCAACATTAGAACAAGTTAAAAGCTCGTGGTTGCCATTTGGGCTGATGAAGTCTAAGTTGAAAGGTTGGTTAAAAACAGCCTTAATCAGTGGTGGTGAGGTTGAGGTTGAAGCTTGGTTAAAAGGTCGTTTATCGGATTTTCCATTTGACACGGGGCCGGGCGAGTTTAGGGTCTTGGCTCAAATTGAGAATAGTCGCATGGAATTTAACCCAAATTGGCCCATGTTGTATGACTTTGATGCGATGCTTGAGTTTACCCCTTTTAATTTAAGCATAGCTTCTGCTAAAGCGTCTATTTATGATGCGTTAGTGGAAGATATTAAGGTTAATATCGCCAATCTTAATAAGCCTGATATTGCGGTTGAATTAAGTGGTGTCGTAACGACGCAGGCACAAAATGGTATTAACTTTTTGCTGGCGTCTCCTCTGGCGGATAGATTGCGGATGAGATCCTTTCTGGATAGGCAAGTTCAAGCCGATGGGAAATGGTTGGTCGAGCTAAATAAACTTTGGGTGCCGGTCAAAGGTTTTCATGATCAACGCGCTCGTTTCTCTGGCAAAGTGGGTTTTGATGATTCAAATTTAGTACTGTTTAATCGACTGGATTTCAGTCAGTTATCCGGCCAATTTTCATTTGATAATCAAGGTGTCTCAACGTCTCGGTCAATTCAAGCAAAGGGTTTAGGGGCCGAAAACATCCGGCTAGATATCCAAACTGATTCTGAAAAAAAACGCGTGAGTTTAAATGTTAAAGGTGAATCAAAGCTAAATGACAACTACGGACTTCAAGGACGCTTGCCATTTAGAGGGCAGATCAATGTGCCTTATAAAACGGATCGCCCAGCCCCCCTTGAAGTCAATCTGGTCGCGGATTCAGCCGCCATTATCAGTCGCTGGCCTTCCCCATTTAAAACGGATCAGATTAACCTACAAGATTGGCAGGCTCAGATTAGAATGCTCGATGGGCAAATGTATTTAGAATCCAGCTTGTCGGATCAACTGCATATGCTTAGCCAAATAGTCTTTCAAGCTAATGAACCCCCTGCACTTGAGTTTGCAAGGATAGGTTTGGGAGGGGATGGACCCTTGAAGCCTGGCTCTAAAGGCGTGCACTTTAATGCGATCTTAGGTGAACTTGATGTGGATGCTTGGTTAGCAATGGCGCCGGTATTAAGCACTTTATTTAATAGCCAAAAAAAGTCAGAACAAGGCATGACAGGGTTTGTTTGGGCTGAATCTCAGATTCAAACCCCGCGTCTTCATTTTTTAAATCAGGAGTATGACGATTTAAGTTTAACTTGGCAGTCAGACCCCGTAACTCAACAAATTAAAGCAGACGTTAAAGCGGCCTATTTACAAGGCCAGATTGAATATTTAAAAGCAAGCGGGGTGGATGTCTCGATAGAGCACGCTCAAATAAAATGGCCCAAAGCACAAAACCAAGTAACGAATACACAGCCTAAAACTTGTAAAACCACTGTTTCAAAAGCACTTTGGCCCGATATTAGACTGCGGGCACGTCATATAATCTTAGCGGATAAATTGATTGATTCTTTATCCTTTAAGGTGGAGGACCGTCAATCAGTGCGGACTTTATCCGATATTAAGTTTAGTTTTGCAAACCAATTGGGTGAAGGTACGGCTAATTATTACTGGCATAAACCATTGAATAAAAGTGACTTGGCGTTAACGCTTCAAAGTAAGCGGGTAGCCGACTTAAGTGATTTTATTGGATTCAAAAAGGGCTTTACTGGGAAAGAGGGTCAGTTTAAAACAAAGCTAATTTGGTCTGAAGGAATACCGTGTTTTAGCCTTAATAAAGTTGAAGGAGATTTTGAATTAGCCTTTAATGATGGCGTGATAGAGCAAGTTGAGCCAGGCTTGGCTCGACTGATCGGTTTGCTAAGTGTGGACTCTTTTCTTCGACGATTAAAACTGGATTTAAAAGACGTTACCAATGAAGGAATGGAATACGACAAAATTAGAGCAAATGGAACAATCGCGAGTGGAAAAATTGATCTTCAGCGCTTTAATGTATCCTCTCCAGGTGCTCAGGTCGACATGAATGGACAGATAATACTAAAAGAACAGTTGTTTGACTTAGATGCACAAGTCACGCCCGCTATGGGGGCTGCTTTACCTACCGTGGCTACTCTCTTAGGTTTAGCCAATCCAGTGACGGGGGTGCTAGCCTATCTGTTAGCTAAAAACATATCTTTTATAAATGAAGATATAGTTACCTATAAATATAAAATCACAGGTCCTTGGAAGCAACCTGAAATCAAAAGTAAGGGCAGTAGTGTACTATTCAAATAAGCTAAGTGCTTGAATCTAATAGCGACCTTAAATTATTGTCATAAAAGTTTAAAAAAACAGTTGCAAGCAAGCGGGGAGTCTGTAGAATACGCCTCACTTCGCAGCCAAGGGTTGTGAAGGAGAAAAAAACGCAGTTGAGAAGTGAAAAATAAATTGAAAAATTTGATTGACACATCTCGCTGAGATGGCTAGAATAGCCGGCTTGCTAAGAGCGAAAGCGACAAGCAAAACGAATTAAGAAGTTCTTTAAAAATCAGGTAATTCAGAGATAATTTATGTGGAAGTTCACTGAGTGAGCGGAAGCAAAAATTAACTCGAAACGACAAATGAAGTATAGGTAGAAGAAATTCTTCCATGTTAACTTTGTCAATTCCGAGTGTTATAAAAATGTTCAAGATTAAACTGAAGAGTTTGATCCTGGCTCAGAATGAACGCTGGCGGCAGGCCTAACACATGCAAGTCGGACGGAAACGATAGGAGCTTGCTCCTAGGCGTCGAGTGGCGGACGGGTGAGTAATGCATGGGAATCTGCCCTTTAGTTGGGGATACCGTATGGAAACGTACGTTAATACCGAATGAGATCTACGGATGAAAGGTGCCCTCTTCTTGAAAGGTATCGCTAAAGGATGAGCCCATGTTAGATTAGCTAGTTGGTGAGGTAATGGCTCACCAAGGCATCGATCTATAGCTGGTTTGAGAGGATGATCAGCCACACTGGGACTGAGACACGGCCCAGACTCCTACGGGAGGCAGCAGTGGGGAATATTGCACAATGGAGGAAACTCTGATGCAGCCATGCCGCGTGTGTGAAGAAGGCCCGAGGGTTGTAAAGCACTTTTAGTGAGGAGGAAAGGTTAGTAGTTAATACCTGCTAGCTGTGACGTTACTCACAGAAAAAGCACCGGCTAACTCTGTGCCAGCAGCCGCGGTAATACAGAGGGTGCAAGCGTTATTCGGAATTACTGGGCGTAAAGCGCGCGTAGGCGGATTGTTAAGTCAGTTGTGAAAGCCCTGGGCTCAACCTAGGAACGGCGATTGAAACTGGCAGTCTAGAGTTTAGTAGAGGGAAGGGGAATTTCTGGAGTAGCAGTGAAATGCGTAGATATCAGAAGGAACATCAGTGGCGAAGGCGCCTTCCTGGACTAAAACTGACGCTGAGGTGCGAAAGCGTGGGGAGCAAACGGGATTAGATACCCCGGTAGTCCACGCCCTAAACGATGTCAACTAGCTGTTGGTCTTATTAAAAAGATTAGTAGCGCAGCTAACGCGATAAGTTGACCGCCTGGGGAGTACGGTCGCAAGATTAAAACTCAAAGGAATTGACGGGGGCCCGCACAAGCGGTGGAGCATGTGGTTTAATTCGATGCAACGCGAAGAACCTTACCATCCCTTGACATCCTGCGAACTTTCTAGAGATAGATTGGTGCCTTCGGGAGCGCAGTGACAGGTGCTGCATGGCTGTCGTCAGCTCGTGTCGTGAGATGTTGGGTTAAGTCCCGCAACGAGCGCAACCCTTATCATTAGTTGCTACCATTTAGTTGAGAACTCTAATGAGACTGCCGGTGATAAACCGGAGGAAGGCGGGGACGACGTCAAGTCATCATGGCCCTTATGGGATGGGCTACACACGTGCTACAATGGTCGGTACAAACAGTTGCGAAGCCGCGAGGTGGTGCTAATCTGAAAAAACCGATCGTAGTCCGGATCGGAGTCTGCAACTCGACTCCGTGAAGTCGGAATCGCTAGTAATCGTGAATCAGAATGTCACGGTGAATACGTTCCCGGGCCTTGTACACACCGCCCGTCACACCATGGGAGTGGGTTGCAAAAGAAGTGGGTAGTCTAACCTTCGGGGGGACGCTCACCACTTTGTGATTCATGACTGGGGTGAAGTCGTAACAAGGTAGCCCTAGCGGAAGCTGGGGCTGGATCACCTCCTTTAAGAAAAGCTAAAGCGAACTCTTTGAGCTTTCACATAAATTGTCTCTGAATTACAGATAAAAAGAACACGCCTGGGTGCAGCTCAGGACACAAGACCTGGGTCTGTAGCTCAGTTGGTTAGAGCGCACCCCTGATAAGGGTGAGGTCGGTGGTTCGAATCCACCCAGACCCACCAAATTACCCGCAGCAAAAAAATCAGGGGTTGTGAAACACAACTGATTGAGTAATTATTAGGGGTTATAGCTCAGCTGGGAGAGCGCCTGCCTTGCACGCAGGAGGTCGGCGGTTCGATCCCGCCTAACTCCACCAAATAACAACCGCTCATGTGGTTTTAGTTAATCAAGATTAAGTCTAAATTAACTGAGAATATATGAGCGGTTCTTATTGCCAGAAAGGGAAGCGAATGATAATATTCCGCTTCTCGGTAGTAAGCCGAAGTTCTTTAACAATTAGGAATAGATCTCTTCTAAAGAGAAGGTTATAAAACGTTGATGAGACGGATTTATAACCAGCAATAATGATCTCCAATCATTATTGTAGTAATAGGTATACATGTATCTTGATGAGTAATCTCAAGCGAACATGTCAGCGAAGAATCTTAGTTACGTTGTATGCTCAAAAGTTAAGTTTTGATTGAATGCAAGTTCAATACAAAAGGTCAAAACGAACGTAGGTTGCTTTTGAGTTGTATAGTTAAGTGATTAAGCGTACACGGTGGATGCCTAGGCGGTAGAAGGCGATGAAAGACGTGATAGCCTGCGATAAGCTTCGGTGAGGTGGCAAATAACCTTTGACCCGGAGATTTCTGAATGGGAAAACCCATCCTTTCGAGGATATCCCTATATGGGAGGCTAACCCGGGGAACTGAAACATCTAAGTACCCGGAGGAAAAGAAATCAACCGAGATTCCCTAAGTAGCGGCGAGCGAACGGGGACCAGCCCTTAAGCAATAATAAAGTTAGTAGAACAGTCTGGAAAGTCTGACGATACAGGGTGATAGTCCCGTATATCAAAACTTTTTTATTGTGAAATCGAGTAGGACGGAACACGTGAAATTCTGTTTGAACACGGGGGGACCACCCTCCAAGGCTAAATACTCTCTACCGACCGATAGTGAACCAGTACCGTGAGGGAAAGGCGAAAAGAACCCCAGAAGGGGAGTGAAATAGAACCTGAAACCGTGTACGTACAAGCAGTGGGAGCAGACTTGTTCTGTGACTGCGTACCTTTTGTATAATGGGTCAGCGACTTACTGTGTGTTGCGAGGTTAACCGAATAGGGGAGCCGTAGGGAAACCGAGTCTTAAATGGGCGTTTAGTAGCATGCAGTAGACCCGAAACCGGGCGATCTATCCATGGCCAGGATGAAGGTTGAGTAACATCAACTGGAGGTCCGAACCCACTAATGTTGAAAAATTAGGGGATGAGCTGTGGATCGGAGTGAAAGGCTAATCAAGCTCGGAGATAGCTGGTTCTCCCCGAAAACTATTTAGGTAGTGCCTCATGTCTCACTCTTGGGGGTAGAGCACTGTTATGGTCTAGCGGGCCGTCAAGGCTTAGCAGCCCATTGCAAACTCCGAATACCAAGAAGTGCAATCATGGGAGACAGACAGCGGGTGCTAACGTCCGTTGTCAAGAGGGAAACAACCCAGACCGCCAATTAAGGTCCCTAAACTATGCTCAGTGGGAAAGGATGTGGGAAGGCTTAGACAGTCAGGAGGTTGGCTTAGAAGCAGCCATCCTTTAAAGAAAGCGTAATAGCTCACTGATCGAGTCGGCCTGCGCCGAAGATTTAACGGGGCTAAGCATAGTACCGAAATTGCGGATGTTTTTAACATGGTAGGGGAGCGTTCTGTAAGCCTGCGAAGGTGTGCTGTAAGGCATGCTGGAGGTATCAGAAGTGCGTATGCTGACATAAGTAGCGATAAAGGGAGTGAAAAGCTCCCTCGCCGAAAGCCCAAGGTTTCCTACGCAACGTTAATCGACGTAGGGTTAGTCGGCTCCTAAGGCGAGGCCGAAAGGCGTAGTCGATGGGAAACAGGTTAATATTCCTGTACTTTTTATTACTGCGATGGAGGGACGGAGAAGGCTAGGCCAGCTTGGCGATGGTTGTCCAAGTTTAAGGTGGTAGGCAGAAGACTTAGGTAAATCCGGGTCTTTAATGCCGAGAACTGATGACGAGTCCAATAGGACGAAGTGGTTGATGCCATGCTTCCAAGAAAATCTTCTAAGCTTCAGGTAATAAGAAACCGTACCCCAAACCGACACAGGTGGGCAGGATGAGAATTCCAAGGCGCTTGAGAGAACTCGGGTGAAGGAACTAGGCAAAATAACACCGTAACTTCGGGAGAAGGTGTGCCCTTGATGGTGAAGGACTTGCTCCGTAAGCTATTGAGGGTTGCAGAGACCAGGTGGCTGCGACTGTTTATTAAAAACACAGCACTGTGCAAAATCGAAAGATGACGTATACGGTGTGACGCCTGCCCGGTGCCGGAAGGTTAATTGATGGGGTTAGCGTAAGCGAAGCTCTTGATCGAAGCCCCGGTAAACGGCGGCCGTAACTATAACGGTCCTAAGGTAGCGAAATTCCTTGTCGGGTAAGTTCCGACCTGCACGAATGGCGTAACGATGGCCACACTGTCTCCACCCGAGACTCAGCGAAATTGAAATCGCGGTCAAGATGCCGTGTACCCGCGGCTAGACGGAAAGACCCCGTGAACCTTTACTACAGCTTTGCACTGGACTTTGATACTATCTGTGTAGGATAGGTGGGAGGCTTTGAAACCCGGACGCTAGTTCGGGTGGAGCCATCCTTGAAATACCACCCTGATATTATTGAGGTTCTAACCTCGGTCAGTGAATCCTGGCCAGGGACAGTGTATGGTGGGTAGTTTGACTGGGGCGGTCTCCTCCTAAAGAGTAACGGAGGAGCGCGAAGGTACCCTCAGCACGGTCGGACATCGTGCAATGAGCGCAAGAGTAAAAGGGTGCTTGACTGCGAGACTGACACGTCGAGCAGGTGCGAAAGCAGGTTCTAGTGATCCGGTGGTTCTGTGTGGAAGGGCCATCGCTCAACGGATAAAAGGTACTCCGGGGATAACAGGCTGATACCGCCCAAGAGTTCATATCGACGGCGGTGTTTGGCACCTCGATGTCGGCTCATCACATCCTGGGGCTGAAGTCGGTCCCAAGGGTATGGCTGTTCGCCATTTAAAGTGGTACGCGAGCTGGGTTTAGAACGTCGTGAGACAGTTCGGTCCCTATCTGCCGTGGGCGTTGGAGAATTGAGGGGGGCTGCTCCTAGTACGAGAGGACCGGAGTGGACGAACCGCTGGTGTTCCAGTTGTCATGCCAATGGCACTGCTGGGTAGCTACGTTCGGAAAAGATAACCGCTGAAAGCATCTAAGCGGGAAACTTGCCCCAAGATGAGTTCTCCCTAGACTATAAGTCTTCTAAAGAGCCGTTCAAGACCAGGACGTTGATAGGCAAGGTGTGGAAGCGCAGTAATGTGTGAAGCTAACTTGTACTAATTACTCGTGAGGCTTAACTATACAACTCAAAAGTGACTTAACTGGCATGTGAGCTTGAGATAGTCAAGATATATGTAATCCTAAGGAAGAGATCGATTCCTAAAGCAAAGAATTTTAGCGAGGTGTGTAATCACATCGAGCAAAACCGAATTGCTTGGCGACCATAGCGGAATGGAACCACCTGATCCCATCTCGAACTCAGAAGTGAAACGTTCCAGCGCCAATGGTAGTGTGGGGTTTCCCCATGCGAGAGTAGGTCATCGCCAAGCTCCATACATCAAACCCCTCGTAAGAGGGGTTTTTTTTTGCCTATTCTTTTTCATTTCTGTACTCTGTCACTATCTTCTAACTTATGGTTAGAGTTCTCTGGCTTTTGGGCTATAACTTCTTTAAAATATAAAAAGAATAATTTGGATAAAAGAAATGTATAGACCTTTTTTTGATTTGTCTGATTTACCATTTCGCTCCACCCCAGACTTGGATTACTTTTATAAAGATGCTGACCGTGAAGAATTAGTGTCTGCGATTTTATATTCGTTAGATAGAGGTGATGGCATTATTAAGGTGGTTGGTGAGGTAGGTAGTGGAAAAACGACGCTTCTACGTCGGATTAGTCAGAAGCTGTCTTTAGATTATCAGGTTGTTTATATTAATTCTCCTAACCTTTCCTCACATGATATTTTGTTTTTTATTTGCCATGAGTTTGGTATTCCGGTAGATCCACAAGAGCAAAAGTTTTTTCTAGTTTCTAAATTGAGGGATTTTTTTATTCAGCAACATGCTTTGGGCCGTCAACCTTTGATTTTAATAGATGAAGCCCAAGCTATGCCAATAGAAACGTTAGAAGAAATTAGATTGTTGCTTAATTTGGAAACCGATCAGCATAAGCTAGTGCAGGTTGTTTTATTTGGTCAACCAGAATTAGATTCGATTCTTTCTAAACCCGAGATTCGGCAATTCCAAAGTAGAATCTCTCATGCAATTTTTTTGCCTGCGTTTAGCGTTGATGATGTTAAATCCTATTTAAATTTTCGCATGCGTAAAGCGGGTTACCAGGGACAAGATCTGTTCGGGACAAAAGTTGCTAAACTTATTTCTAAGTTGTCTAAGGGTTTACCTAGAGATATTCATGTTTTGGCTGACCGTGCTCTACTGGCGGCTTATTCTGAAGGTACTAAACTTATAAAACCTAGACATATTGTTGAAACTAATTTTTTCATGATTAGCCTATTCAAATGGTTTGTTCTAATAATGGTTATTTCTATAATCTCATGGATAGCTATCCATTTTAACTACGAAACGGTTTCAAATGAGCACATTCAAACAGACGCCGTTGAGTCTGATTTAGATGAGTTGAAGTTGAAAAGCTCAATTGAATCTAAAGTGCAACCGGATGAATTATTTTCTGAATACAGTAAAGCCGTTAAATCAAGAATTGATACCATTCAATTGGATTCAAGCATGCTTTATAGTGTTCAACTTATGACTTCTGACCTGTCTAATTTAGAGATGGCTCTTAAATCGCTCCAGTCCCATGGTTGGATTGATCCTCAACAACTCTTTTATTCAATTAATTCTAAGCGTAACCAGTTCACACTATACTATGGCTATTTTAGTGGTTATAGCAAAGCGATAAACTTTGTTGATTCTTTGCCAAATTTTATTTTGGCAGGACAACCTTTTATCGTTTCAAAATCACAGGTGCTGAGTTATTTATCCGAGTCATTACAAAATAATCAGAAACCAAATAATTAGCTTTTAGAGGTGAGTGTGAAAAACTTTCGAGTCAATTTAGCCATTCTGTTAAGTTTGTTGTTTGGTGTATTTTCGTGTTCCAGTCAGCCAATTAATAAAAATGAGGGTGGCTTATCACAAGTTAAAGCCCCTGCTGTTACGGAAGGGCACCTAACAACACAGGCACGCCCAAGTGAAGTAAGCGAAGCTTCAGAGGTTCCTAATATTGTTAGTGCTCGACCCTATAACATCCCGCCAAAACCTGAAACTTTAAAGCCTGGCTATACATTAACAGCGTTTGATGCACCAGTTGATGAAATTATTTATCGTCTCGCAGAGATGTCTGGACACGAAGTCGATATTTGGCCGGGTGTCGAGGGTAAGTTAACCATTAATGCGATTAACCAACCATTAAATTCGATCTTAAAAAGAATCTCCGATCAGCTTGATTTGATTGTTAATGTAGAGCAAGAGCTTATTCAGATTAGGCCTGATAAAGCTTATTGGAAACATTATCGAATTGATTATGTAAATATAAAGCGCTCAAGTCGAGATTCTATTGTCATGAATATGACAGTGGGTGGCTCAGTTAACCCAACCGAAGGCGGGCAGTCCACGGGGAGTCGCTCGAGCGTTGAAGTGGCTTCTGTGCATGACTTTTGGTCTACGTTGCGTTCGAGTTTATTAAGTATGACCTATGACAGAAGCACCAGCCCTGGTGCTTCTGTGCCAGTACCTAGTACATTAAATATGACTGATAACACTGCCTCTAACGCATCAATAACTCCAAACAGTAATACTAGCACTCGTGCCTTACATAATAATGCGAGTACCGTTGTGATTAACCCGGAGGCTGGCTTAGTTCTCGTTTATGCCGACAACAAACGACATCAAGAGGTGCAACATTATCTAGACTCCATTACTCAACGTTCAGAACGTCAGGTGATGATTGAGGCTTCAGTCGTTGAAGTGGTGTTATCAGAAAACCATCAATCTGGTATTGATTGGTCCGCTAACGGGTTTAGAAACCTCTCCAACCGAAGAGCCTTAATGGCCCTTCCAGATGCAGAACCTATGGCGGATAACGTTTTTACCGCGACTTTGGGTAATGATATTGGTTTAGATTTGAATGCGGGTCTAAAAGCACTGGAGGAATATGGGGATGTTCAGGTCTTGTCCAGCCCCAAAATAATGGCCGTAAATAACCAAACGGCTTTGCTAAAAGTGGTCGATAACCAAGTTTATTTCACGATTGATGTGTCTCGATCTACCAGTACGGCTGGTACAGATGTAACCTACTCAACGAGTGTTCATACCGTTCCGGTGGGTTTTATGATGAGTATGACGCCGTTTGTTAGTGATCAAAGAGAAGTTTCGTTAAATATTCGTCCTACCATTTCACGTATTATTGGCAGTGTAAATGATCCTAATCCTGATTTAATTGAGGTTGGTGCGGAAAGCTCAATTCCAATCGTTCAGGAGCGCGAGATGGAAACCGTATTAAAACTACGAGACAACCAAACCGCTGTAATTGGTGGTCTGATAGAAGATCGTCAAGATGATTTGGAATCAGGATTGCCTTGGTTATCTCGAATTCCTATTTTAGGCAAAACATTATTTGGTTATTCTGAACGTAGCACAACCAAAACCGAATTGGTTATTTTTATTCGTCCAATAATTGTTGATCGGCCAGATATTGAGTCGGGTGATTTACAATCATTCCGTAGCCTACTTGATAAACGCACGGGAGCGTTTGAATGAGTGTCTTGTTAGACGCACTAAAAAAAGCGGCTGCCGAAAAAAAAGCGAAGCAAGTGGGAAAAAGTCAATTTGAAAAAGCCGTTGAACCAAGCCGCGACGCGAGCTTGTCGGATATTAAATACTCAGAACCAAAAGATCCACCTCTATTGGATGAAGTAAAATCAATCGCTGAGAAGACTTTATCAACCGAAGCCGTTCACGCTGAAGAAGAAAGCAAGTCAAATGTTCTAAGTCCCTTACAAAACCAAGCACCAATCGAGCCTAAAAGGGAAGGGCTGACTTCAATACCTGGTTCACAACCTTTGCTGGATAACGCTCAAAAAAATCCACAACTAGACGCTAAGTTTAAACTGGCTGACCTAGATATGCCTGCAAGCTCATCCAAGCTTATGGATACCCTATCTGACATAGAGGATATTACGCAAGCTGTTGAAAAGAAAAGAGCAAAGAGTAGCGAACCGCACCTGGCAACGCAGTCTATAGCGGAACTTAACCAAAAGTCGACTGATAAGAAGTCGGAATTGGAAGCTTTATTTAAGCCTGGTGATGTCTTGTCATCACAACAACGGACCTTGCAATCGAAGCAGGTAAAAAAACTTTTTTCGCCAGCTTTAACTACAACTTTTAAACCAATTAAGACATCAATTTGGCGTAAAGTTTATTTAGGTTTTTTGGGGTTGGGTGTTGTTACCGCGGTGCTCATTTATTTCGCACTTTTTATTTTTCACAATCTTGAACAACAATATGATCGGCAAGTGCAACAGTTTTCCTCGAGCATTGAGAAACCTGTCGAGCCAGTTAAACTGGAAGGCGAAAAGTCACTTGATGCGACCATAGAGCCTCAAAAAGCCGAGAAGGTGTCTGTCAATCAATCAAGTGAGAGCTCAATAAATCCGCGTGAAAATCAGGTTGATGAATCAAGAAACCTTCAAGCCAATAAAACAGCGTCTACAGTTAAGACTAAAGAAGATTCTGAGCCACAGCAAACAACCAGGCCTGCTTCTATCGTACAGTTGAAACGAGTAGCAAGAGTTGATGAAAATGAATTGGCTTATCAAGCCTATTTAGAGTCAGACTTTGATAAAGCTGAATACCATTATCGAAGAGGTTTAGCTGAAAATCCCAACAGCAAAAATAGTCAAATTGGATTGGCGGCCGTAGCCGCTCAACGTCGAGATTATGAGCAGGCCATGTCTTATTACCAGCGAGTCCTTCAAGAAAACTCGAGTGATCAAGATGCGTTGCAAGGCATCGCCTCCATTGCTTCTGAATTAGGTAATCAGGAAGCCATGATGGAGGATTTGGTCCGGTTGGCAAGACGTTATCCTGACTCGGCAGGCTTACAGTTTGCGTTGGGCAATCAATATGCATTGCGCCAAGACTGGTTTAAGGCGCAACAACATTATTTTGATAGTGTGCGTTTAGAGCAAAGTAACCCAGATTATCGTTTAAATTTGGCTGTTAGCTTAGATCATCTTGGCCAGTTCAAGCAGGCTTTGGAACAATACAAGCTTAGCTTGGCGTTTGCAGAAAAACACCCGTCGGCTCAATTTAACAGAGCCGCTGTATACCAGCGAATTAACCTGCTACAGACTTTCATGGAGCAAAATTAAACATGGCTCAACCAATGCGCTTAGGCGACAAACTTATTCATGAAGGCTATATCAATGCCGATCAGCTAAGAATCGCCTTAACGGAACAGCGTCGTACTGGAAAAAAACTGGGTGAGATTTTTGTTTATCTTGGCTTTATGACTGAAGAACAGTCGCGTGAAGCGGTGGGTGAGTCAACCGGTTATGACTCAATGAGCATTAAAGGTATTGTGCCGGATTTGTCGGCTTTAGAAATGCTTACCGAAACCTTTGCACGTGCCAACCAGATTTTGCCGATTAGTTTGCGCGATGATCTGCTTAAATTAGCGATGAGTAATCCAGAAGATATTTTGTTACTGGACAAAGTTCGGCGCAATTTAAAACGCTCCGATCTACGGTTGCAACCGGTGTTGGTAGCGGAGTCAGAAATTCAGTTCGCGATTGATCACTACTATGGCTATGAGCTCTCTATTGATGGCATTCTAAATGAACTGGAAACCGGCCAAGTAGACATTCACGCGCTATCTGAAACAGATGAATACTCACAACCGATGGTGCGTTTAGTGGATAGCTTGCTCACTGATGCGGTTAAGCGTGAAGCCTCAGATATTCACTTTGAACCTGAAGAATACTATGTGCGTGTTCGCTACCGAATTGATGGAGTACTGCAGGAGGTTCGGTTATTGCATAAGTCGCTTTGGTCAGGCCTGGTGGTGCGTTTAAAGGTTATATCAAGCTTGGACCTTACAGATCAGCGCTTACCACAAGACGGTCATATGGACTTGGTTGTGATGGGACGTCGAATTGATTTTAGAGTGTCATCTTTACCCGGCACGCACGGCGAAAACTTTGTTTTGCGTATTCTCGATCGTGAAAAAGGCATTGTGCCGTTAGATACTTTGGGTTTGGATCCAGATGCCTATCAAGAAGTAAAACTCATGATGAGTCGACCGAATGGGATTTTTCTAGTCACCGGCCCGACCGGCTCAGGGAAAACCACGACCTTATATTCGATCTTAAATGAAGTGAATGATATGGGTGTTAATATTATGACCCTCGAAGATCCTGTCGAATATCCGATGTCGTTAATTCGACAAACCGCCGTAAATGACGATATAGGTTTAACCTTTGCGCGTGGCATTCGCGCCTTATTGCGTCAAGATCCAGACATTATTCTGATCGGTGAAATCCGTGATACCGAGACGGCTGAAATGGCTTTTCGTGCCGCGATGACTGGTCACCAGGTTTTTGCCACGCTACATACAAACTCCGCGCTGGGCACAATTCCACGTTTGCTGGATATCGGCGTGCCTTCTACGGTATTAGCCGGCAATATTATCGGAATTGTAGCTCAGCGCTTGGCGCGAAAACTTTGTCCTCACTGTAAAAAACCCTATCGCCCAGATGCGTTCGAAGCTCAGTTGGTCGGGCTAGAAGAAAATAATAATGCCGTGTTATATAAAGCGGTTGGCTGCGAGGCCTGCAACAGCATTGGTTACAAGGGGAGACTTGCAATATTAGAAACCTTACGTTTTACCAATGAAATTGATGACTTATTGTTAGATGAAGCACCAACGCATGTTTTACTGAAACAGGCTAAAAAACAAGGGTTTCGTACTCTGTCGGAAAGTGCCGTTAGCTGGGTGCGTCGTGGAGACACCACGCTCGATGAAATCAGTCGTGTAGTTAACTTAACCGAGTTGGTATAAGGGCCTGTATGCAGATTTATCAATTTTCCGGTATTAATCGCTATGGTGAACGGGTTCGTGGCCAAATTGAAGGTAAGAACCAAGCCGAAATTGAACAAAAGCTGCAAGCCTCTAAAATCGATATTTTGAGTCTTAAGCCGAAAGGTCGCGGCATAAAGTTATTCAAACGCGCAAAAATTACGCGTAAAGAAATCATTGCGATTACCTTTCAGTTTGAACAGCTTTTGCGTGCGGGTGTGCCATTAATGGAGATTTTGGCGGACTTAAGAGACTCTTTCGAAAACCATGCGGTTAAAGAAATGCTCGATTTTATTTATCAGTCCATGGAAGGTGGCGAAACCTTTTCAGACTCGTTGCAAAGTTACCGTGATGTGTTTGGTGATGTGTATATTTCATTAGTATCGGTTGGTGAGCAGACCGGACAGTTGGAAGTTATATTGGCTGACTTGGCCAATATGTTGAAATGGGAAGATGAATTGTTGGCGAAAGCAAAAAAGGTCATGATTTATCCAGCGATTGTGAGTTTAGTGGTGCTGGGTGTGGTGTTATTGATGATGGTATTTGTGGTTCCTGAATTGTTGGGCTTTATTGGTCAAATGGGCGGTGAATTAGGCGCCTCCACTCGTGCTTTAATAGCGACGTCGAGTTTTATTCAAAATAACATTGTGTTTTTGTTGGCCGCCCCATTTGGTGTGGTTTTAATTTTTAAAGCTTGGTTAAAACGTTCTAGAGCATTTCGGATACAGTTTGATAAGGCCAAGTTTAAAATTAATATTATTGGGTCGGTGCTTTATAAATTAAAAGTTGCGCGTTTAGCCAATTCACTGGCGGTTATGTACAGTGCGGGTATGAGTTTTACCGAAAGCATGATGCTAGCGTCAAAAGTAGTGGATAACACCTATATGGAAAATAATGTCATCATGGCGATTCGACTGATTAAAGAAGGTGAGCCAATTCATCAAGCCTTTGCATCGGCCAATGTGTTTCCACCTCTTGGGGTTCGCATGGTAAAGGTGGGTGAGCGTAGTGGTCAAATGGACGAGTCTTTAAAAAATGTGAGTTATTTTTATGACCGTGAAGCCAAAGAAAGTATCGAAAAAATTGAGCCTGCAATAGAGCCTTTACTAACCATCATCATGGCTGTGATAGTGGGTTGGGTTATGATGGCTGTGCTTGGGCCTGTTTACGACACTATTACACAGGTTCAATTTTAAGGTCAGTTTATGCATTATGTACTTTATGCGATGGATCATCACTTAGAAGCGTTTCAGTTTCGTGGAAAACATATTGTTGCTCACCATTATTTAGACTGGCCACAGGTGACAGATTTTGTCACTAGCATACCGCTAAGTGCTGAAGTTAGCGTTGTTCTGGATGTGATTGATGAAGATTTGCAAGTTGAGTTCATGCCCAAGCTTTTGCCTTGGGAAAAATGGGCATTGGAAACCCGCTTGGTTAGTAAAATGCGTCAAAAGGGCGCTGCTGCACAACGCTTTATTTGGACAGGTCATACCCGAACAAGTGACGATAACCGCAAAGAAGAAATGTTGTTAACGGTCGCACTTTATCCTTCAAACGCCGTGTCAAAGCTGATGGATCAATTACGCGAATCGCATTTTATTTGGACGGGTTTACACTCGTCCGCGTTTTTGCTAAAACGTTTGTTACGTTCCTATATGAAAGATCAACTGAAGTTAACCACTAAGCAAACAAAAGCCCCGATTTTGTTAGTGGTGAGGATGTCGGATCGTCATTATCGACAATGTTTTTTTCTAAAGGGTCACTTGCGTTTGACACGGGTAGTTGAACTTAAAAAAGATCAAGATACCGACTCTGATAAAATTAATTTTTTAGCCCAAGAATCTAAATTAGCAACCCGTTTTATATACAGTCAAAAAATCCTGCCTCAAGGCACGGCCTTTAACTACATAATTGTGGATCATGTGGATGAGACTTTGAGTGATCAATATTGGTCTATATTTGAACGAGCGGGAGTTGTATCACCAAGCTGGGATAAAGAGCGCCAATTCTTTGATGTGGTCAATTTGGTAAACCGCGTTAGTATGCCATCGGATGATTTATGTTATGGCAATGCCGTGCTGGCTCAGTCATTGCAAATCGGTTGGGTAACGTCTTTCTTTTCAAACCCCGCCATTGAGAAGGTTAACCAGTTTCGTTATGCAGGACTGGCACTTAAAGTATTAACGAGCTTAATCGTGATCGCAATGGGGTTTGTGATTATTAAGTCCAGCTTAGAGAATCATTTTTTAGATCATCAACAAGATTTGTTTCATCAAGTAGCGCAGTCTTTACAGATTCAAAAAAATCACTTAATCAAGGAGCTTGATGGACAAGTAATATCCCAGGATATGCAAGCTGTGGTCCAATTTGCTGACCAACTAAAACACATATCTACAACACGGCCTTATGGTTTAGATTTAGATTCGTTAGCCGAACTATTTAGCCGTCATACCAAAATTAAGGTCGAACAGCTTCGCTGGCAACCACTTAATCAGTTTGATGATAGTCAGCAAAAAGTAACAATTCGAGGCCAGGTGTATCCGTTTGACGGACAATATAAACCGATTACTCAAGCCTTAAATGCGTTTGCGGACGATTTAACTCAACATCCAGGTATTGATAAAGTTGAATTTTTACAAAAACCATTTAGTGAGGATCAATCACAAGGGCAACGCGTCCAGGCTGGACGAGATATTCGAGCCTTACCATTTAGTTTAGAGTGGGTCATGAACTCGAACTCTTTTCAAAAGGGTAAGCCATGAATAAGTTAGACTTAATTTTTAGTACGCGTTATTTTCAGCGCTTAATATTTTGGCCGTTAATGGGATTAATCTTGGCCTTGGTTTTGGCTTGGATTGTTTATGATCAATTTCTTAAGCCGGTCAGCCAGCAAATTCAGCAGGTCTATAGTCAAGAGCAATTAGTTAATCGATTGGTACAACAAGTTGATCAATTAAAGCAAGAGCAAGTTGTTACAGAATCTTACCAACAAGATTTTGTAATGCTCGATCAGCAAGGCTTTGTGCAACCTGTTGACAGAGTAGGCTGGACCGATCGTTTAAACCAAGTCAGCCAGGCCTGGTTATTAAGCGGTCTGAGTGTGCAATTTGAAGCTGAAAAGCGAGTTAACGCCTCCGATGTTAAACAGCTTCAGGTATCGCAGTCTATTTTTTATCGAAATAAATTGATGCTTAACTTAAGGTTGCAATCCGATATGGATTATTTAAAGTTAATCGATTGGCTGCGTCAGAACGTCAGTCCATTTTTTTTGATTGAACATTGTGATCTCCAGCTTCAGCGTACTGGGGTTGATGTAGAGCTAACATTCAAACCAGAGCAGGGGAATATTATGATGCGCTGCGGTTTGCAGCTGCTACGCGCAGAACCTGCAGCTTTTGATCCACTGAAGTGGCGTTAAGTATGATGAGTCAAACCCTGTCAGCCGTGAGTTTTAAAAGCCGAATATTTAAAGTCTTTATGTGTCAGTTGGTTATGCTGGCGAGCCTGCTTGGCGCATCCTTTGTTCAGGCGGAAATCCCTGCTCTATTAATGACGCCTGAACAGCGCCAAACAATTGATAGAGCGCGCCAGACTTATTTAACTCAACCTGTTGAAAAAGCATCGGTCAAAACAGAAGCACGAGGCCTGGTGATTGAAGACAAGACGTTATTAGTGAGTGCGATTTTAAATCATAATGGCGATAAGCGAGTCCAGATAAATGGTGTAATTTATAAAGAATCCGAATTGAAACAGGGCATTCAAGTGCATCGTATTGGTAATCAAACGATTACTTTAACGGCCAATGGCAAGTGGGGACGTGCCAGAATTGGGGTGTTGTACGATTTAAATGATTGGCCAGTTGAACCTGAAAGCAAAATCCGAACGAGTCCTTAATAACAAACTAGGCACGTTTAATGAGATTGACGACATCTGTTTGCACCCTAAAACGATAAGCTGGGTTTAAGATAAAATCTTCTTATAAGTGTTTGGTTATATTCTATTAAAATCGGCTTGCAATTTATCTGGAAACACGTCAGAATTACCAACGCTAGAGAGGCAAAACCTATTTGGAGTATTCAATGAAACAATTAACTCTTAAAGCTTTGTTTCTGTCAGGTGTTGCGGCATTCTCAATGAATGTTCATGCTTCTTCTGTCTATGATCAGTGTGTTGACGATGCACAAAAGCTAATTGCAGCAGGTATCGAGGGTGGTAACACAGCGGCACGTGAAGTGCAGCAGTCTACTACTATTGATCAGTGTAAAGCGGCATTAACTGAGATCGAAGCTAAGTATGAAGGCCAGTTTAAATTTGAAAAAGACGGTAAGGAGTACGTACGTGCCCCTTATTCAGTCATGACGGCTGAAGATCGTGAAATGTGGGCAACCCTTTTCAACGCGATCGACACCAAAAATTTCATGGGCGTTCGTTACCTGATGGCTGTTTACTATCGTCAATAAAATCCCTTCTATTGACAATAGGTGATGCTATCTCGAAAAGCCGGTTTAATAACCGGCTTTTTTTATGCCAAAAATAAATCTAAAATTTGGATTTTATGTGACGACTAAAAACCTATTCGTACAAGTTTATGAGTGTTTGACCTGTGCCGATCTAGATCGAAAAGTACGATTGTTGGATGGCCTGTTAGTTGACTGGACGCAGCAGAACTTTAATTTTGAGCCCTTAGATAAGGTTGAGCGAATCGCTGATCCTGGGCGGCCAGCGAAACCTGAGCTGGTCGCACCCAAAAAACTCTTGCGTCGTCGTATTGGTTCGCCAGAAGGTCATGCTGCTTTAATGCATGCGATTGCACATATCGAATTTAATGCGATTAACTTAGCTTTAGATGCGGTTTACCGATTCCAACATATGCCACGCGATTATTATGCGGATTGGCTTGGCGTAGCGGGGGAGGAGGCTTACCATTTTCAAATGATCCGAGAACATCTGTTTACTTTGGGCTATGAATATGGTGATCTAGCAGCCCATAATGGCCTATGGTTAACCACTTACGAAACCGATCATGATGTGTTGGTACGGATGGCGATGGTGCCGCGCACATTAGAGGCACGTGGGTTGGATGTAACGCCGGATATGATCAAACGTTTGCGCGCGATTGGAGACCATCGTGGCGTTGAAATTTTAAAGATTTTATTGCGAGATGAAATCGGTCATGTTGCGGTTGGTACGCGATGGTATCGGTATGTCTGTGATGAGCGCGACTTAAACCCGTTTGATGAGTTTCAGTCTATTTTAACGACTTACTTCCATGGGGATATTCGCGGGCCTTTTAACTATGATGCACGCCAAAAGGCCGGCTTTTCAGAACAAGAGATAGCTTGGTTAAAATCCATGGAAGCGCAAACCTTTGAGAAAACCAATGACTGACAAAGAGTTGACTCGTCTGTCGGAAACGCAGCGCATGCGTATTCAACTTCGCCATAAAGCCTCAATTGAGCGCTTTGGTTATCAACCACAAGCCTTGTTTTGGACGGATAGAGACGTGCAAAAACAGCGGTTTGAAGTACTAACGAAGTTGATCCCTCATATCGAAAAACCCAACCACCAGGCCTGGTCTATCTTGGATGTTGGCTGTGGATTCGCGGATTTTTACGCTTATTTACGGCTAGCCGGTTATCACATAAATTACAGCGGGGTGGATATATCCCCCGACATGATTTATAGCGCCCGTTGTTTGCACCCAGAAATACAGTTGTTTGAAGGCGAGCTGGTGGATCAGCAATTTGATAATGAATCATTCGATTTTGTATTCTTATCGGGTGCTTTAAACGAGGTGGTGGATGAAACCGGTGCTTATGCCAAATCAGTTATTCGTGATCTGTATCGGATCGCTCGTTTGGGCGTTGGGTTTAACTTGTTAAATAAACGTAACCCTTGGATTCAATCGAGACCGGATTTACAAAGCTTTTATCCCGCCTCTATTGCCGCTTTTTGTGAGCGATTTGCCTATAAAGTCGATTGGCGCTCGGATTACCTGCCTAACGATTTTAGTGTGTTTTTAAAAAAACGGGATGTTAAAGCATGCGTTTAGGGATCGATTTAGGTGGTACAAAAATTGAAATCGTGGCGTTAGATGCGGATAACACGATTCGGTTACGTGAGCGCGTGGCATCACCGATAGGTTTTTACACGGAAACCTTGGATGCGATTGTGGACTTAGTGCGCCAAGCTGAACACAAGATTGGTCAAACCGGAAGCGTCGGACTTGGCATTCCGGGTGCGATTTCGGCAAAGACGGGCCGGGTTAAAAATGCGAATTCGACCTGGTTGATTGGCGAAGACCTCCAAGGCGATTTGCAAGCTCGCCTAAAACGCGAAGTGCGAATTGCCAACGACGCGAATTGTTTTGCTCTTTCCGAGGCATCCCAAGGTGCCGCCCGACATGCTCGAAGTGTGTTTGGTGTAATTGTTGGAACAGGTTGCGGCGGTGGCTTGGTATTAGATGGAAAAATTATAGCTGGCGCCAATGCTATCGCAGGAGAGTGGGGGCATAATCCACTGCCTTGGCCTGTTGAGGAAGACGCGAGCCTGGCTTGCTATTGTGGCCAAAAAAACTGCATTGAAACTTTTTTATCGGGAAGTGGCCTAGCTCAGCGTTATAGGTTTGAAACTGGCGATGACGGCTCGGCACAGAAAATTGTGAGCTTAATGCGACAAGGTCATCTACCTGCACAGAAGATGATGGATCGATATTATAATTGGATGGCAAAAGGCTTGGCTTCGGTGATTAATGTGTATGATCCGGAGGTGGTTGTGTTGGGCGGTGGCTTAAGCCAAATTGACGAGCTTTATACTGAAGTACCTAAGCGTTGGACGCAGTGGGTATTTAGTGATCAGGTCGTGACTGAATTAAAACCGCCCATGTTTGGCGATTCAAGTGGCGTAATTGGTGCCGCTTGGTTATGGGGAAAAGGACGAGAATAAATATGAAAACCTTGACTGATTTGAATGAATTAGACCAAATGATTGCGGAACAACCAGGCCTGGTGGTGTTGTTTGGTGGCGAGCATTGTGGGGTTTGTCAGGTCATTAAACCTAAACTGGAAACCATGTTGGCGGAGCGTTATCCACGCTTACAAATCGTTTATATTGATTGTCAGCAAAGCCAAACCCTGTGCGCGCAAAAGTCAGTCTTTAGTTTACCGGTGGTGCAGGTGTATTTTGATCGTCAGCGTTTTATTGAAAAGGCGCGCAGTTTTAGCCTGCAGGCCTTGTTGGATGAAATTGAGCGCCCATATGATTTGTTGTTTAATGCGGCTGAATAAGTCAGAGCTCCTGGCGTGGTGCATTAGTCACAAGATTTAATAAAACTGATAATGTTTCAGCACCGCTTGTTTGACCCGCCATTGACAACTTAAGCCAGCCGGGAAAGTTACCAAATCACCCGCTTTAATCAATACAGGCTCACCTTGTTCAGGTGTGACCAAAACCTCACCTTGAAGCAGATAGCAAACTTCAGAGCTGTCATAATACCAATCAAACTCTGAAGGTTCTTTTTGCCAAGTTGGCCAGTGACGAACGCCTAGTTTATCAAGCTCAGTTTGAGCGGGGTTCGATTGAATAATAATGGGTAACATGATTGTTTCCTTGGGTTTTACGCTGATTGGCCGTTATTCTAGCAAAGACTTATTAAAACTGATTAATAAAGGCGGGCATTATGTTTGTGGTTTACAGTCCAGAAGGGCGCAATTTTATTGGCGCAGAGCCAACCAATAAGGCCACTAAGATTAATGCGGTTACGCCAGTTGAGTTTGATGAGACCATGATGGAATTAGATAAGGATTACCTTACCGAAGCTCAACGTGGTCAACACAATCAGCGTCATAAGCGTGCCAATTATGCATTAGGTCAATACCAAAAACAGCTTGAAACCATGACTGACCGACATGTTGTAGTGACTGTGTCCGAGATTATGTCGAGCCCTGTTATCAGTTTACCGCCAACGGCTACCTTAACCGAGGCTTGGGATATCATGCAAGAGCGTCGGATTCAACATATTCCGGTATTGGATGGGCAAAAGTTAGTTGGAATTTGTTCTTCGCAAGAATTGTTGCGCCATGTGATCGTGAATCAATCTAATCAAATTCAAACACCAGCTGATCGTGCAATTATGGATATAGCCAATCCAGAAGTGGTGACCACTTTGGCGAATGTCGACGTACGTCGCGTGGCGTTTATAATGAGTCAATATCGGATTGGGTCTTTGCCCGTCATGTCGGAAACTGGACACCAGATAATTGGTATGATTACGCGTTCGGATTTAATCAAGCGGCTGGCTAAACTTCCGCCGCTTGAAATCTATGCTTAAGCAAGCGCAGGCTTAATTATTCAGCGCTATCAGCTTGTTGCGATTTGGCCACGTCTTCATGAACCTTCTGCATATCTAGACCGCGCAATTGTGCAATCGCTTCTTCCAAGTTGCTACCCGGAATGGCACCTGGGTTGGCATACACCACGACTTTTTCGCGCATTAAAGCAATGGTGGGAATGGAGCGAACCTGAAACATACCGGCTAACTCTTGCTCTTCTTCCACATTGACTTTGGCAAACACAATGTCCGGGTGTTTTTCAGATATTTCTTCAAAAACCGGACCAAATTGTTTGCACGGACCACACCATTCTGCCCAAAAGTCTAAAATAACCATGTCGTTATTATTAATGGTTTCGTCAAATTGAGCTAAGGTTAGATTGATTACGGCCATGAGGTTTCCTTTCTTTCGTTTTATAAATAGAGTTCGGTTTTATACCGAAGGTGTGCCACCGTGCGTAAGCTTAGCCGGATCGAGATAACCTAATAAGGTGGTTTCGTCCAAATCGGTCATTTCCAAAGCGACCTCAAGCACAGGGCGAGCGCTGCGGTAAGCTTCTTTAGCAATAGCGGCCCCTTTTTCATAGCCTACCACAGTATTTAAAGCGGTGACCAGGATTGGATTAACGTCTAGGGCTTTTTTAAGCTGAGTTTGATTAACCTCAAACCCAGCGATGGCTTGATCAGCTAATTGTCTGGCCGCATTGCTGGCCAGATTTAGACTGTTTAGCAGGTTGTCTGCAATCATGGGCAACATCACGTTGAGTTGAAAGTTGCCAGACTGTGCTCCCACTGTGATTGCCATATGATTGCCAGTGATTTGAGCGGCTACCATCGCCACCGCTTCAGGAATAACGGGATTCACTTTGCCCGGCATAATCGAACTGCCCGGCTGTAAAGCGGGTAGTCGAATTTCGCCTAAACCGGCTAACGGACCAGAGTTCATCCAGCGTAAATCGTTGGCGATTTTCATTAAGCTGGCCGCTAGTACATTGAGTTGACCACTTAGCTCAAGCGCGGTGTCTTGTGAGCTAAGACCGATGAACAGGTTCGGCATGGGTGTAAATTTTTGCTGGGTTAGAAGTGATAGCTTGTCGCAAAAGCGTGCTGAAAACTCAGGATGGGCATTAATGCCGGTTCCTACCGCCGTGCCACCTTGAGGTAGCATTAATAAACGTGCTTTTGTGCTTTCAAGGCGAGCAATATTATCGGATATTTGCGCACGCCAAGCCGATAACTCCTGGCTGAAACGGATTGGCATCGCATCCATTAAATGGGTGCGTCCCGTTTTTACCACGTCATCAAGTTCAGTTTCACGCGCTTTAATGGTATCCGCTAAATGTTTTAAGCTTGGAATCAATTGTTTTTCTAATACCAAAGCCGCGCTTACGTGGATACTACTTGGAATCACATCGTTTGAGCTTTGACTCATATTGACATCATCGTTCGGGTGAATCTGAACCTGAGTAAGCTGACTGGCTAAATTCGCAATCACTTCGTTCATATTCATATTGGTGCTGGTGCCCGACCCAGTCTGAAATACATCGACTGGGAACTGATGGTCATGCTGGCCGTTTAGGATCTGTTTGACGGCTTGATCAATCGCATCAACCTTGGTTTTATCAATTTGGTTTAAATCCAAATTGGCTTGCGCACAGGCCAGTTTAACGTAGGCGAGGGCGTGAATAAAAGCTGGCGTGAGTCCGCGCCCGCTAATCGGAAAGTTATTGATTGCGCGCTGGGTTTGTGCGCCATAAAGCGCGTTGGCCGGAACCTCAAGGGTTCCCATGCTATCTTGTTCTATACGAGTTTTTGACATGGTTAAAGACGGTCTTTTAAATTAATAAAGTTAAAGCGGGATCAAACTTTAGTTGATCCCGTCCTAGGGGATTTAAATTATTGGTATCATTTTACGCATCTTTCATTCAAAAACCCATAGGTTGAATCGTGAAGCGCAAAAAACTGTTAAAAAAACGGGCGAAACAAACCAAACAAAACCAAGTGTTAGCCAAGCAGCTTGCCGACTCACAAGCCTTAAATCAGTTTTACGCGATTTGGACACATGAACTGCGTTCACCTTTAAGTGTGGTTGAATCTACGCTGGCTCAATTAAAAGCACAGAACAAAGATGTCATCGACAACCAGGCCTGGTGGTTGTTAGACGCGGCTGTTCAGCACATGTCGATGTCGGTGAATGATCTATTAGGGTTGGCACAAGTGTCGCATCAGCGTTTAACAGTTCAAACTCAGCCTTTTGATTTACAAACGATTCTGCGCGAACTAGAAGCCATGTCTGGGAAATTGATAGGGGATAAACCAATTCAATTGGTGTTTAACATCCCCGTTTCTTCGGTTTGGTTAAAGGGGGACGCGTTTCGTTTGAAGCAAGTTTTGCTTAACTTGCTTGCCAATGCAATTAAGTATACCCAGCAAGGTCGTGTTTCTTTGAACTGGCAACTTGACGATGAGGGGGCTGAGTTTCGAGTAGAAGATACCGGTCCAGGTTTGTCAGTATCGGAAATCAATACCTTGTTTCAACCCTTTAGTCAGTTGGTGCAAGTCCAAACGGGTGAAGCGGTCGGTTCAGGTTTGGGATTGTTTATTGTCCAGTCGTTGGTCACGGCGATGAAGGGGCAAATTCGAGTTGAATCGGAGGTTGGACAGGGTGCGCGATTTATGGTTCGTTTGCCTTTTTTATCGGTTGCTACTGATTTGTCAGATAACCCTAGTCCGGCCCGCATCGCTTCACAAAACGATGAAAAAAACTCTTTCCCACTTCGCGTGCTATTGGCCGATGATTCAGAACTGAGTCGAAGCCTATTAATAAATCAATTAAACCAACCTGATATCGAATGGGTGGAAGCGGAAGATGGTGAACAAGCGTTAGAGTGTTTGCAAACTCAGTCATTTGATTATGTGATTTTAGATAGATTTATGCCTAAGTTAGATGGCGAACAATTGTGTCAAAAGATTAGGCAGTTACAAATGACCGGACAGCAAGTCAATTTAAAGGGTGTGTTGTTAATTAGCGCTGAACCCGCCTTGGCGGACCAGCTAAATCCTTGTTTTGATTGTTGTTTAATTAAGCCAGTTGATTCTTTGCAATTAATGAAACTATTCGGATTATCTAACTTTTCTAAACCAAATAATCCAAAAAAAGATAGTTGTAAAAATTTTATACATGATAAAATACCTAGCGATTTAACCGAAATGCTTCCGAAATTTATTAAGGAAGTTGATTACCTACTGGGTGAAGTAGAGCAGTGCATACAAGCATCTAAGTATGAACCTTGCCAGGACTTGATACATCGGTTGAAAGGCAGTTTTATGCTGTTTCAACAAAATGCTTGGCTGGCTGATATAGAGGTGTTGGAAACGGCGATTCAATTAAAATCGGCACAAGACGCTTTAGAAAGGTTACAAAAAATTCGTTCGCACGTCCTTGAGTTACAGGCTACTTGCGAACATTAAGTATATTATTAGGGGTGTTTTATCATGGCTAAAAAAATCAATTTATTACTAGCGGAAGATCACGATTTAGTTCGTGCGGCCTTAAAGTCACTGATTGAATCCGATGACGGTTTTAAAGTCGTGGCTGAAGCAGAAGATGGTATTACCTGTTTAGAGCAGGTGCGTGCAAAGTCACCGGATATCGTAGTGTTAGATTTGGCAATGCCAAAACTGAATGGCTTAAACACCATTTCGCAGCTGAAGCGTCGCCATCAAGACACTAAAATAGTGGTACTAACCGCGGCTGAAACGCCAAGTGTTTGGCAAGAAGCTTTGGAATTAGGTATTCATGGTATTGCCACTAAATCAGTTAGTAAAAAAGAACTGTTGGATGGTTTACGTAAGGTAATGGATGGTGAACGTTTTGTTCATACTAAAATTCAACCAAGTGTAGCGAATTTCTTAGACGATGATATGTCGATGAAGAAAAAACGCGGCATGCGTAAGCTTTCAGTTCGCGAGAAACAGGTTACTAAGCTGATTGCGGAAGGTTACAAGACTAAAGATATCGCGGAAATGTTAGAAATCAGTGATCGTACTGTATCTAAGCATCGTGAAAACTTAATGACAAAGTTAGGTGCAACGTCACCGGCTGAAATTACGCATTATGCTAACGATACTGGTTTAACCAAGGTTAAATTGCTTGAGATTGAGTAATTAAATTATGCTTGGTTTCACCAAGCTTCAATAAAAAAGCCGCGATATTTATTCGCGGCTTTTTTGTATCTAATCTCAATAGAGCTAACTTATTGGATTTTTAGGTAGGCATAACCTTCGCTTTGTAAAATCGCGATGTCATATACACCTGATTCTACCAACTCTATGCCTTCATATAGTTTGTCTTCTGATAAACCCACTTCGGCGCGAGTCGTGTCACATAACTTAACTTTAACGCCACGTGAGTTCATCAAAGCATCCAAGCGGCCCTTAAGCTCATCACGACGTTCTAATAAATCTTTATCGTGCTCATAGGCCGTGCCTTTTAATGCATCGTCGGTTGTGAAACGAAGGCCGTGACCAACAAATACCAAATGCACATCCGCATTCATCAACTGGTTTTCATAAGCCGTCATAATGTTATTAATTGAAGTAAGCGTGGCTGAATAACGTGTGACATCATTAAAATCGACATGATAGACCACTTTTGCGCCATCATCCGCGGCTTGAACAGGCAGTGCAAATAGGGCAAACATTAAAGCAACTAGGCTGAAAATATTAAGTTTTTTCATGTTGTATCCTTTGATCTTAAGATCTAATTTTAGATGATTTTTGTAATTTCACGACTGCTACGCAGTTCGCGAATCGCATCGTTTACTCGGTTAAATAAAGTGCGACTATCCTCGTCAGGTTGACGAAGCTCGGTCACACCGGCTTGGCTGGTTAAGCAGGTAACGGTATTTTCATCCAAACGGATTTTGTAGCCTGAAATTTTTTCTTGGGCCAGTTTGGCGATGCGAAACGCATCTACGGCTTTCACCTCCGGCAGCACAATCATAAATTGGTCGCAGCTTAAACGACCAATATGCCCAAGCTTTCCGGCGGTTTGTTTGATTGCATGGGCGGCATTTAAAATCGCTTTATCACCCAGTTCATGGCCATAACCATCGGTAATATTCTTAAAACAGTCCAAGTCAATTTTTATCAAAGATAACGGCTGGCGGTTGAGTTGGGCGGTGTTAATCAATTCGTCTGCTAGATCCAAAAAGAAGTCACGGTTATAAAAGTTGGTTAGAGCGTCGTTTTTAGACAAATGCTCAATTTGCTCTTCCATGTGTTTACGTGCACTGATGTTGATCGCCAGCCAAATGACCGCTGGTTGTCCGTACACATCCGTTTGTAATGGGTAAACGCGTGCTTCATACCATTGTCCACCTTGCGGTCCATTTGGATCAATGCCTTGGACTTCGTCGTTTGCTAATTGGTACTCGATTTCTTGCAAACGTTGCGTTTTAATAGCTTTTTGTACCACATTTAAAAAGCGCATGGCCATTTTTTCAGGCAAGACTTCAGCGTAGGTTTTGCCGATTAACGTATGGCCGTCTGCGTAGAGCGAGCGTTCCTGTCCACCGATAATGTCTAAATAAGTACCATCTTCACCCATAATGAAAATCGGGTCAGGCATGGCATTAGCAATCGCTTCAATATGTGAGTGTAATGTTTGATCAGTTTGCGGCATTACTGGATGCTCCAATTCATTAATTCTTGGTAATCGGCTTATATTTGATACGGTGCGGTTGTGCGGCGTCCGCGCCTTTACGGCGTTTGTAGTCGGCTTCGTAGTCTGAGAAGTTACCTTCAAACCATTCCACGTGTGAGTCACCTTCAAACGCGAGCATGTGGGTTGCAATACGATCAAGGAACCAACGGTCATGCGAGATAACGACCGCGCAGCCGGCAAATTCGAGCAGGGCATCTTCAAGTGCACGTAAGGTTTCAACATCCAAATCGTTAGTTGGTTCGTCAAGTAGCAATACGTTGCCACCTTTACGCAGGGTTTTGGCTAGATGAACGCGGTTGCGTTCGCCACCAGACAGTTCACCGATGCGTTTTTGTTGATCGCCACCTTTAAAGTTAAAGCGTGAACAATAAGCGCGTGAGTTAACTTCAAAATTACCCACCATAAAGACTTCGTCGCCACCAGAAATTTCTTCCCAGATGGTTTTGTTGTCATCCAGCGCATCGCGGCTTTGATCAACATAAGAGAGTTGAACGGTTTCGCCAAACACGATATCGCCTGAGTCGGCTTTTTCTTGTCCGGTGAGCATTTTAAACAGGGTTGACTTACCCGCGCCGTTTGGCCCGATGATGCCCACAATGCCACCTTGTGGAAGCTTGAAGTTTAAATCGTCAATCAGTAAGCGGTCACCAAAGCCTTTGGAAATGTGGTTTACTTCAATAACTTTGTCACCTAAACGTTCGGCCACCGGAATAAAGATTTCATTGGTTTCGTTACGTTTTTGAGTTTCGATGCTACTAAGCTCATCAAATCGAGCCATACGCGCTTTTGACTTGGCGTGGCGGCCTTTCGGATTGGAGCGAACCCATTCAAGTTCGTGCTTGATGGTGCGTAAGCGAGCGGCTTCTTGTTTGGATTCTTGTTCCAAGCGTTTTTCTTTTTGCTCTAGCCAAGAAGAATAGTTGCCTTCATAAGGAATGCCTTGGCCTCGATCCAGCTCCAGAATCCATTGAGCGGCATTGTCGAGGAAATAACGATCGTGCGTGATGGCCACGACGGTGCCGGGGAATTCGAGTAGAAAACGTTCTAACCAAGCAATGGATTCGGCATCCAAATGGTTGGTCGGTTCGTCCAAAAGCAGCATGTCAGGCTTGGATAGTAATAAACGGCACAAGGCTACACGACGACGTTCACCGCCGGATAGTTTCGTAACATCCGCATCCCAAGCCGGTAAACGCAATGCATCCGCCGCAATTTCCAGCGTTCGATCTAAGTTGTGACCATCCATTGCCTGGATAATGTCTTCAATTTCAGCTTGTTTTTGAGCGAGCTTGTCAAAGTCGGCATCAGGTTCGGCATAAGCGGCATAAATTTCGTCTAATTTAGCCATCGCCTCTTTGACTTCAGCAACGGCTTCTTCAACATTGCCACGCACATCTTTAGCTGGATCAAGTTGTG
Source organism: Thiomicrospira pelophila DSM 1534 (assembly GCF_000711195.1). Taxonomy (NCBI): domain Bacteria; kingdom Pseudomonadati; phylum Pseudomonadota; class Gammaproteobacteria; order Thiotrichales; family Piscirickettsiaceae; genus Thiomicrospira; species Thiomicrospira pelophila. The sequence continues at coordinate 977,441 of NZ_JOMR01000001.1, forward strand.
GCTCTTGAGATAGATAACCGATTTTAATGCCTGGCTGGGGGCGTGCTTCGCCGATAATATCCGTGTCCAATCCAGCCATGATTTTCAATAAAGTAGATTTACCCGAACCGTTTAAACCCAAAACGCCAATTTTTGCGCCCGGGAAAAACGACAGTGAGATGTCTTTTAAAATGTGTTTTGACGGTGGAACCACTTTTCCAACGCGGTTCATGGTGTAAACAAATTGTGCCATAGGGGTTTCTGTGTCCATTCAATATCAATAAAGTTGCTCAACACTTTACCGAAATTTGCAGCTTTTATAAAGATCTTCACCGTATTTAGCATGGTGATTTTTTTTGACAGCTGTTAAAATCATCCCTTACCTAAAACTATCCCTATTTTTTACCGATTTGGAGTCCTTGCATGTTTAATAAAACCATGACCATTGCTGGCTATGACGATGATGTTGCTAATGCGATCGCGGCAGAAGCGAAGCGTCAAGAAGATCACATTGAATTGATTGCATCTGAAAACTACACCAGTCCACGCATTTTAGAGGCTCAAGGTTCTGTTTTAACAAACAAATATGCAGAGGGCTATCCATACAAACGTTATTACGGTGGTTGTGAACACGTTGATGTGATTGAGGCTTTGGCGATTGAGCGGGCTAAGAAATTGTTTGGTGCGGACTATGCCAACGTGCAACCTCACTCGGGTTCACAAGCGAATGCGCCCGTTTACATGGCGTTATTAGAGCCGGGCGATACCGTTCTGGGTATGAGTTTGGCACACGGTGGCCATTTAACCCACGGTTCAAAAGTGAATTTCTCTGGCAAAATCTACAACGCTGTGCAATATGGTTTGAACCCAGAAACGGGTGAAATTGACTATGCAGAAGTTGAAGCTTTAGCGAAAGAGCATAAGCCAAAATTAATCGTAGCCGGCTTTTCGGCTTATTCACAAGTCGTCGATTGGCAGCGTTTCCGTGACATTGCAGACAGTGTAGGCGCCTATTTATTAGTAGATATGGCGCACGTGGCTGGTTTAGTCGCGGCAGGTGTGTATCCGAACCCAGTGCAAATCGCAGACGTAACGACCACTACTACTCACAAAACGTTGCGTGGCCCTCGTGGTGGTTTGATTTTGGCTAAAGCCAACCCTGAAATCGAAAAGAAATTGAACTCACTTGTTTTCCCTGGTACTCAGGGTGGTCCATTAATGCATGTGATCGCGGCTAAAGCGGTGGCGTTTAAAGAAGCTATGGAACCAGAGTTTAAAACCTACGCGCAAAACGTGATTAAAAATGCTCAAGCAATGGCTGAAGTATTTATGCAACGTGGTTTAGACGTTGTTTCTGGTGGCACCAAAAACCATTTATTTTTAGTGAGCTTAATTGATAAGAAACTAACCGGTAAGTTGGCGGATGCGGCTTTAGGCGAGGCTCACATTACCATTAACAAAAACTCTGTACCGAATGATCCAATGTCACCGTTTGTGACCAGCGGTATTCGTGTGGGCACAGCCGCCGCCACAACACGTGGGTTTGATGAGCATGACTGTCGTGATCTGGCCGGATGGATGTGTGATGTAATTGATGCTTGTGACCAAGCAAATGAAACGTGGGATGAAGCGGTGATTGCTGGAGTACGTGAGAAGGTAAAAACCTTGTGCGCGGCTCATCCGGTTTATAAGTAACTTCATTTTCCTGAAACAACAAGCACCAGGCCTGGTGCTTGTTAGTTGGAGCTTCTATGCATTGTCCTTTCTGTAACGCCCCAGATACTAAAGTCGTCGATTCACGCTTGGCTACTGAAGGTGTACAAGTACGCCGTCGTCGTGAATGTTTGGAGTGTGGCGAGCGTTTCACCACCTTTGAGAGTGCCGAGTTATCTTTGCCTCGAGTGGTTAAATCAGACGGCAATCGAGAGCGCTTTGATGAAGAAAAAATCCGTCGTGGGTTAATCAAAGCGCTCGAAAAACGTCCGGTCGCCAGTGAGCGGATAGATGAAATGGTTAATCATATTACTAAGTTGATGATGGCAGAAGGCTCACGTGAGATTCCGTCTTCTCAAATTGGTGAATGGGTGATGCAAGCGTTGCGTGAATTAGATCAGGTGGCTTACGTTCGATTTGCGTCAGTGTATCGTTCTTTTCAAGATGTGAATGCATTCCGCGAAGAAATCGAAAAGTTGGTTCAGGCAACGGCCGCAAAAGCTGAACGTGGTTAGAGGTTGCTTGATATGGCCGCACGGATAAATAGGCTGAGCGTATGACAACGAACCACCAGGCCTGGATGACACGAGCAATTGAATTGGCCAAGCAGGGCTTAGTTAGTACTCGACCTAATCCGGCCGTAGGGTGCGTGATTGTAAAAGACGACCAGCTGATTGCCGAGGGTTGGCATGTTAAAGCTGGCCAGCCGCACGCAGAAGTGGTGGCATTAGCTTCTGCGGGTAATCAAGCCCAGGGTTCAACGGTTTATGTCACCTTAGAACCCTGTTCACATTTTGGTAAAACACCACCTTGTGCCGATGCGTTAGTGGCGGCCGGCGTTAAGCAAGTGGTGGTGGCGATGCAAGACCCTAATCCCTTAGTGGCGGGGCAAGGGTTAGCACGCCTGCAAGCCGCAGGTGTTGCGGTGGAGGTCGGTATTGAAGCCGAGCAAGCGGCAAGACTAAATCAAGGATTTATAAAACGTATGCAATCAAAACGCCCTTTTGTACGGCTTAAATTAGCGAGCAGTGTGGATGGCCGCACCGCGATGGCATCCGGTGAAAGTGTTTGGATTACTGGCGAATTGGCGCGCACAGAGGTGCATAAATTACGCGCCCGCCATGGCGCGATTATTACCGGCATTGGTACGGTATTGGCCGACGATCCGAGTTTGAATGTGCGCTTGCCAACCAATATTCAGGCTGAGCTTGGATTGGATGAAGCTTTATGCCACCCGATTCGGGTGGTTTTAGATCCAAACTTGAGTTTGCCATTGGATGCTAAGATGTTAAGTTTGCCGGGTCGTACCTTAGTTATGACTAGCCAAGCGACCGTAGAAAACAATGATCCGGTGGTTGAAGTTTTGTTGGCGAATGGTGCTGAAATTGTCGCGGTACAGGCGCAGGAGGATCGTTTAGATTTAGAAAGTGTGTTGGACTACTTAGCACAAGAAGAGCAGATCAACGATGTCATGGTCGAATCTGGTGCGATTGTCGCTGGTGCGTTTATTGAAGCCGGGTTGGTGGATGAGTTGCATTGGTTTGTCGCGCCACATTTAATGGGGCATCAAGGCAAACCGCTTTTGATGCTACCAGGTCTGGTGACGATGCAAGATCGTATAAACTTAAAAGCTAAATCGGTTGAAGCCGTGGCCGATGACTGGCATTTTGTGTTTGAGTTCGCGTCACAATAAACCAGATTCACGTGAGCAGCGACTAACGCGAATTAAACAATAGAAGGCACGATATGTTTACAGGGATCATCCAAGCACAAGGTCAAATTCGCCGTATCGAAACCCGCCAAGGTGATTGGCGTTTAAGTGTCGATGTCGGTGATTTAGATATGTCGGATGTTCAATTGGGCGACAGCATCGCGACTAATGGGGTGTGTTTGACCGCGATTGAATTTGATCAAACCTCATTTGTGGCGGATGTATCAGCTGAAACCTTAAAAGTAACGACTTTAGGCCACTTGAAAACCGGCTCAAAAGTAAATCTTGAAAAGGCGTTGCGTTTACAAGATCGGCTTGGTGGGCATCTAGTGAGCGGTCATGTTGACGGAGTGGGTACGGTTAAATCAATAGAAGCTGATGCCCGCTCATGGCGTTATAAAATTGAATCGCCACATGAGATCGCGCGTTACATTGCGCAAAAAGGCTCGGTGTGTATTAATGGCATCAGCTTGACTGTGAATGGGGTGGAGGATTGTGTGTTTGACGTCAACATCGTGCCACACACTCGTTCCGAAACTAATATTATTGAATGGCAAGTAGGAACGCAAGTTAACTTGGAAGTAGACTTGTTAGCGCGCTATTTAGAACGCCTATTGACCGGTCCGCAAGCTGAATCGGTTAATTCGTCTTTAACAGCTGAGTTTTTAGCGCAGCATGGCTTTATGTCATAATCAAGCTACATTGGTTCTAGCAATGCGATACTTTACACAGGCAAACGCCCGCACAGAAGTTCTGGGCATAAAAGGATAAACATGCAGTTAAGTTCGATAGAAGAAATTTTAGAAGATTATCGCCAAGGTAAAATGGTGATTCTAATGGATGATGAAGACCGCGAAAATGAAGGTGACTTGCTGATTCCGGCTTCGACTGTAGCGGCCAGCGATATTAACTTTATGGCGCGTTATGGGCGCGGTTTGATTTGTCTGACCTTAACTAAAGAACGTTGTCAGCAACTGCATTTGCCCTTAATGGTGCGTGATAATCAAGACCCGCATGGCACCAACTTTACGGTTTCAATTGAAGCCGCTCAAGGTGTTTCAACTGGTATTTCGGCTTCAGATCGTGCGGTTACGATTCAAGCGGCCGTTAAAGCGGATGCCACCCCGAGTGACATTATTACTCCTGGCCATATTTTCCCACTCATGGCCCAGCCGGGTGGTGTCTTAACGCGTGCCGGTCATACCGAAGCAGGTTGTGATTTAGCCCGTTTGGCGGGGTTTGAACCGGCATCTGTTATTGTCGAAATTATGAATGAAGATGGCACCATGGCGCGTCGTGATGACCTGGAAGCGTTCGCTGAACAACATGAATTAAAATTAGGCACCATTGCGGATCTAATTGAATATCGCTTAAAGAATGAAAAGACGGTTGAACGTGTATCGGAATGTGCCTTGCCGACTGAGTTTGGTGAGTTTAAGTTGATTGCTTATGAAGACGCGTTAGACCATAAAGCGCATTTTGCGTTGGTGTACGGCAAAATCGATCCTACACAACCGACTTTAGTGCGAGTCCATATGCAGGATACGCTGTGTGATTTACTGGGCGCTCAACGCCAAGAGTGCGGCTGGCCTTTACGCTCAGCGATGGCGCAAGTTGCGCAAGCGGGGTCGGGCGTGATTGTGTTATTACGCAAACACGAAGAAGCCAGCGAGCTATTAGACAGAATTGCACATTATCAGTTGTCGGATCGTGGTATCAACGTACCTGAAGCCGTAGCCGAAGATGACGCCAAAACCTTTGGTTTGGGCGCACAGATTTTAGCGGATTTAGAGCTTAAACAGTTACGCGTGATTGGTTCAGCTTGGAAGTTAAACGCATTAAGTGGTTTTGGTTTAGAAGTGACCGAATATATTGAAAAACAAGGATAAAAACATGAAAGTGATTACCGGAAATGTAACCGCACAAGATATGAAAATTGGACTATTAGTGGGGCGTTTCAATAGCTTCGTGGTGGACCATCTGGTACAGGGTGCGGTGGATGCGGTTGTGCGTCACGGTGGTAGCGCGGATTTGATTGAGCAAGTGTATGTACCTGGCGCGTTTGAAATGCCGATTGCCGCGCAAAAAATGGCGGCGTCTGGCAAGTATGATGCCATTGTTGCACTAGGTGCGGTGATTCGTGGTGGTACGCCACACTTTGAATATGTGGCCGGTGAGTGCACTAAAGGCTTAAGCCAAGTCATGTTAAATCATAATATTCCGGTGGCATTTGGCGTGTTAACCGTCGATTCAATTGAGCAAGCGATTGAACGTGCTGGCACTAAAGCGGGTAACAAGGGAGCAGAAGCCGCGCTATCTGCAATTGAAATGGTTAATGTACTGAAGCAGATTTAATGAACGATCCAAAAGAACTGGCGGACTTAATTAAGCAACCGTCACAAGAAATCGAAGAACAAGAAGCGCAGGCCAGCCCACGTACTCAAGCACGTCGTGTGGCTTTACAGGCGTTGTATCAATGGCAGGTGAACCAAGAAGAGGTTTATCTGATTGAAAAGCAGTTTTTTGAAGATGGACAGCTGTCTAATTTAGATCGTGAATGGTTTAGAGAGCTATTGGCACAGGTTTCAGCACAAGCCGAGCAGTTGGACGAGGCATATGTGCAATTTATTGATCGCTCCGCTAAGCTAATCAATCCAGTCGAGCGCACGATTTTACGTATGGCAACTTATGAACTGCAAACTCAAATGCAAATTCCTTATAAAGTTGTGATCAATGAAGCTGTCGAGTTAACTAAACGTTTTGGGGCTGAAGACGCGCATAAATATATCAATGGTGTGCTGGACAAGGTCGCCAAAAAACTGCGCCCAGTCGAATTTTCAGTTTAAGTATTTTTTAATCAGTAAGCCCATGCCAAGTAATCGGATAAATCAATCTATCCGGTTTGGCGTGGGTTTTTTGCTTTGGGTAGTCCGGCGATGGAATTTGATTTAATTGAGCAATATTTTAAACCCTTGAGCCAAACCACCAGGCCTGGTGATTTAGCGATAGGCGATGATGGCGCATTAATTACACCGCCAGAAGATTCACAGCTGGTGGTGGTCACCGATACCTTAGTAAGCGGCGTACACTTTCTGCCCGACGCGGAGCCTTACGATATTGGTTGGAAATCCCTAGCCGTTAATTTAAGTGACTTGGCTGCAATGGGTGCGCAGCCGGCATTTTACTCGCTGGCGCTAACCTTGCCCAATGCTGACTCAACCTGGTTAGCCGAATTTAGCCGAGGCTTGCAGGATTGTGCTCAACCCTATGCCATGCCTTTGATTGGGGGTGATACCACGCAAGGGCCATTGTGTATTACCGTCACGGCACAAGGCTGGGTGCCAAAAGGCGAGGCTTTGTTAAGAAACAGCGCAAAGATCGGAGACGACATTTATGTCAGCGGCACGATTGGTGAAGCCGGGCTTGGATTGATGCTCGCTAAGGCAGGGTGCGCTCCAAGCCATGCGGGTGAGGTTGAGGCATTAGCGCGTTTAAATCGGCCACAAGCGAGAGTGGCGTTAGGTTTAGCCTTGCGAAACTTGGCGAGTAGTAGCATTGATGTGTCGGACGGTTTGTTAGCCGATTTACAGCATATTTTGCAGGCGTCTAAGCTGGGCGCACAGTTGCGGTTAGCCGATATACCGCTCAGTATAGCCGTCAAGAAGTGGGCGCAGTCAAACCCACTTCAAGCTTTAAATGCCGGTGATGACTATGAGCTGTGCTTTACGGCGAGTTCAAATCAGCGTCAGATTATTGAGGATTTATCCGACTTGTTGAAGCTGTCGATTTATCGTATTGGTGAAATTCGTCAAGCACCAGGCCTGGTGGTCGAAGGTTTGGTCGGTGAGATGGCTGTGCGAGGTTATGAGCACTTTTAAAAAAGGGTTTGAGTAAACTGGCATGCGACAAATTGTGCGCGATACCAGTGTCATTAGATATTAAACCCGCAAGGTTTTATTTCTTTCGGCGGGCTCGAACGCCTTGTGCCAAGTTTTCCAACAGTTTTTCACTGCTATCCCAGTCAATACAGGCATCGGTGATGCTTTGACCATAAACCAAGTCTTGATCCGGTGTGACATCTTGTCGGCCGCCCACTAGATGGCTTTCAACCATCGCACCCATAATATGTTGAGAGCCGCGTGCTAATTGATCGGCAATCGATTGTGCCACAATCATTTGGCGTTCATGGTTTTTGCTGCTATTAGCATGGCTACAATCAATCATCAAACGAGCCTGTACTTCGGCGGCTTTAAGTTGATTCACCGCATCAGCGACAAATTCTGGTTCGTAGTTTGGTCCTGAGTTACCACCACGCAAAATTACATGGCAATCTTGATTGCCAGTGGTGGAGAATATCGCTGAATGACCAGTTTTGGTGAGCGATAAGAAAATGTGTGGTTTGTTGGCTGCGCGAATTGCATCTACTGCTACTTTAAACCCACCATCGGTACCGTTTTTAAAACCTACCGGGCAGGAGAGGCCTGAGGCCAGCTCACGGTGTCCTTGACTTTCGGTAGTGCGAGCGCCAATCGCACCCCAGCTAATTAAGTCTGATACGTATTGCGGTGAGATTAAGTCTAAAAATTCAGTTGCCGCCGGCACACCAAGGTTATTTACATCAACCAAAAAGCCGCGAGCTAACTCCAAGCCTTTGTTAATTTGGAAGGTTTCATTTAAGTCCGGGTCATTAATTAAGCCTTTCCAGCCTACAGTTGTACGTGGCTTTTCAAAATAGACTCGCATTACAATTAGCAGGTCTTTTTCAAAGTGATCGATTTGTTGTTTTAAACGCTGGGCATACTCCAAGCCGGCTTTTGTATCGTGGATAGAGCAAGGCCCGATTACGACTAATAAACGATCGTCTTCGCCTTTAAGAATGTTGTGAATTTGTTGACGCGTGTCATACACAGTCTTGGATGCAGTTTCTGATAAGGGAAACTTTTCGTGTAAATCAATTGGCGGGCGCACTTCTGTAATGTGATTAATGCGAAGGTCGTCAGTTTGATATTGCGTCATCTTTGTTCAGTATCCTGCGTTTTTGGGCGGCATAAAATCCAGCTATTATAAGCCAAATAGATACCTCACTCCTACCAAAAACCGGTTGATTTTGGTAGTTTTGAATTTTTTATAATCACTTTTGTGGTTCGATAGCCTGAATCAATGGGGTTTTTAATAAATTAAATGGCTTCAACGGTATTAAAAAAAATTTACTATGCTAAAATTTGTTTCAATTAAATTGATTCAAAAAGAAGTGGTGAAGTCTTGGCCCAACACTGCAAATACATTATTGAAGGTATGACTGAAGACGGTCGTAAATTCCGCCCGAGTGACTGGATTGACCGTATTTCTTCGATGATGGCGTCCTACGGACAATCCCATCGTTTGGTTTATTCAGAACTCTTACACCCAGAATTATATAATGGCGTGAAATGTTTAATTATTGATACTGAGCTTGAGGTAAAAAATCCCAGTATGTTTGAGTATGTGATGCATTTTGCCAAAAGTAATAATCTGAAAATGTCCAAGGTATGTGACTTAGAGAGCGTCAAACTCGGCGCATAAAGCCTGTCGTTTTTAAGTTCTAAAAGACTTAACCTTGCGGGTTTCCGAACCACCAGGCCTGGTGGTTCCAGTTCCATCCTTTTGTATTAAAACTCAGCCAAATTAAGCAAACTTAAGTACCCATTCAATTAGGGCTTGCTCCCCTGCAAATAACTGAACCGCGCCGCCGATCGCCAGAAATGGCCCAAATGCCATATGGCTTTGCCAGGCTTGTTTGCGAGTCATAATAAGTAGAATCGCAATAACTAGGCTGCTGATAGCAGCAACCACTATAATTTGCGGTAATGCACTTACGCCAAACCAAGCACCCAACGCGGCCGTTAATTTAAAGTCACCATAACCCATGCCGTGCTTGTCGGTCAGACGAAAATGAATTTGATAGATTAACCAGAGGATGCCATAACCAAAGACGGCACCTAATATCGCTTGCTGTGGATCGGTAAAGTGGCCAAGAGTGTTGAGGAGTAGGCCGACCCAAAGTAGCGGCAGGCTCAGGTTGTCGAGAATTAAGTGGTGTTCTAAATCAATCACGCTGATGGTGAGGAGCCAGAGCAAAAATAGCGCGCCAATTAGTCCACTCATATTAAATCCGAACTGCCAAATCGCTAGAAGGGCCAAGGCGGTTGCGCTAATTTCAATGAGTGGATAACGCCAAGAAATCGGTTGTTTGCAAGTTTGGCAACGACCTAAACTAACAAGCCAGCTAAATAGTGGAATTAACTGATACCAAGCTAACGGTGACTCGCATTTAGGGCAGTGTGAGCCACCCAGACTGATGGCTTTAAGTTGTTCGTCTGCTGGATGAAACATAATGCGTGGCAAACGCCAACTTAGCATTGAGATAAAACTACCAAGCACCAAGCCTAAAAGGCCAGTAATAAACAACTCGCTCATGCGTTACGCCATCTTAAACAGCTGTTCGAATCGTACTACTTCAAATATTTTTTGAATGTCCTGAGACATGTTTTTGATGGTGATTTTGCTTGCATCCTGTCCCATTCGATCCCGCATTTGCAACAACATGCCTAATCCGCCACTGTCGATATGATTGCATTGCAATAGGTCAATAATAATGTGGTCAAGCTGTTTTTGAGCATAAGCATTTTCAAATTCATTAAAAATATCAACAGTTAGTGCGCCAATCACTTGTAGGTGAAGGGTTTTGTTTTCTACGTGACTGCTTATGCTCATCGGGTTCTCCCAGTTTATTCAGAATAGATAACGCAATTTCGATCATTTTCCCAAATCGTGATGCGGTGCATTTTGACGTCTTCGGTTTCAATGCGTTTTGCAATTTCGGTGTAAAGGTATTGTGCAATGTTTTCAGCGGTTGGGTTAACGCGCTGAAAATGGGGATGATCGTTCAAAAAAGTGTGATCCAGTTCTTGCACGGCTTGTTTGGCGTGTTGTTTGATTTGCTTAAAATCAATCAACATACCGATATCGTTAAGTCTATTGCCAGATACTTCTACTTCGACCTTCCAGTTGTGGCCATGCAATTTTGCGCAGTCACCATCATAGCCACGTAAGCTGTGAGCGGCGGCAAAGTCGAGTAAAGTTTTAAGGGTAAATTGCTGTGCCATAAGTTCCAGTCTTCTACTAATAAATTACGTGAAATCAACGCGTTGTTAGGCGCGGATTAAGCATAGGGTGCCAAATGATACCCAAAAAAATAATTATAACGAAATTAGTGTTGGCGCTGGGCAATAAAGTTAATTAAATCATGCAGGAAAAGACTTTGGAAAGGTAAGTTTTGATGGTGTTTATGCGCCAGATCAATTGTTTGGTCGCGTAATGCTTTCGCCGCTTGCATTCCCATTAAGCTCGGAAAGGTCGATTTATTGAGTTGTTGGTCTCTACCTTGGGTTTTGCCCAGGGTAGCCGTATTGCTTTCAATATCAATAATGTCATCTTGAATTTGAAAGGCTAATCCCAGCGCTTCGCCAAGTTTTGATAGAGCGGGCTGGAGTTGTTCAAAGTCGGTATGGGGTGCGGCGCCGAGCAGTAACGCGGCTTTAATGAGCGCGCCGGTTTTCATCTGGTGGAGTTGTGTGAGTTTGGCTAAATCGAGCTGTTTATTTTCACTATGGATGTCCAATATCTGACCACCAATCATGCCATTTGGTCCGCTAGCCTGGCATAGGATGTTTAAGCTTTTAATAATTGTTGGCGCTGACAGCTGTGTGGCCTTGGTTAGAATTTCAAAAGCCAAGGTTTGTTGAGCATCTCCAACTAAAATCGCAGTGGCCTCGTCGAATTGTTTGTGACAGGTGGGCTGGCCTCGCCGCAAGTCATCATCGTCCATGGCGGGTAGATCGTCATGCACGAGTGAATAGCTGTGAATTAATTCTATCGCACAGGCCGCAGGCTCTACTTGTTGACGTTCGATTCCAAGTCCCTCGCCAATCGCAAATACTAAAGCCGGGCGAATACGTTTGCCTGGGCTCAGACTCGCGTAACGTATGGCTTGATTTAAAGGTTCGGGTGTGGTTTTTAGATATTGATCCAATGTTTGGTTTAATACCGTTTCTAAATGCTGTTGATAGGCTTGCAATTGGGCGTTCACAGGGCGCTCGTTTTAGTTTGATAGATTTATATTAAGTCCGCATTATACCAGGCCTGGTTTAACGTCGCCCATCGCCGCCGGCTTTAGCCAGTACCCAGTCCAATGCGCGGGTAGGTAAAAGTCGTTTCAAGAGGGCGAAGGCTTTAGTTGGCAAAGTAACGCGATAACGAGTTTTAGGGCGTTTGGATTGCAGTGCGTGTAACAACGCCTTGCACACCGCGTCTGGGCCTAAAGTAAAGGGCGCCGAGGCTTCGGTTTTTGCCAAGCGTGCCACCATGGATTGATAGTTTGCTTGATGCACCGAATTTTGTGACAGAGGTTCAACCCATTGCTTAAATTCACGGTAGGCGTTGGCTCTAAAACGCGACAATATTGGGCCGGGCTCGATTAAGCAGATCTGAATAGGGTCATGCTTTAGTTCGACTCGTAAAGTGTCGGCTAAACCTTCAATTGCATATTTACTTGCGTTATAGGCTCCTCTGTAAGCCATGGCAGCAAACCCCAAAACCGAGCTGTTGTAAATAATTCGGCCATGCCCTTGTTGGCGCATGTGTTTAATGGCCAGGTTAGTGAGTTGCTGAGTGCCGAACACATTGGTGGCAAACTGATGTTCCAGTGCCTCTCGGCTGAGGTCTTCAACGGCACCGGGTAGACCAAATGCGGCATTGTTAAATAAGGCATCGACCTGGTTATTGCTGAGTTCAAGCGCTTCAGACCAGGCCTGGTCAACGGAATCTGGGTCAGCTAAATTCAGTTGAATCACGTGTAAGCCTTCTTCGCGCAGGCGTTGTATATCTTGCGTTTGGCGTACACAAGCAATCACTCGATAGCCTAAGTTTTGTAAGGCGTGCGCGCAGTGATGTCCAATGCCGCTGGAGCAACCCGTTATTAAAATGGTTTGTGGAGGGGTGATAGGGATTGGCATGGTTTGTAAGTCCTAATCTTTTAAGCTCGACTGAATTGGCAACAAATTAACATAAAAACCGTTTTTATCGCTACCAATTCTAGGAATAAAATCAAGGTGGCAATAGTGGATTGGTGTCGCATGATGTTTCGTTTCAGGTATAATGTGGAGCTTAATTTTACGGGGTGGTTATGGGTGTTTTAAAACGCTATTTTGTAGCAGGGTTATTGGTTTTGCTGCCCTTATGGATCACATTTGAAGCCTTGCGTTTCTTAATTGGTTTATTTGATCGCAGTTTACTGTTGTTGCCTGCTAAGTACCAACCTGATGTTTTGCTGGGGTTTGATATCCCTGGATTTGGCATTGTCGTGTCGGTGAGTATTATTTTACTGACAGGCATGTTGGTGGCGAATATTTTAGGTCATCGTTTAGTCAGTTGGTGGGAACGTTTTTTATCCAAAATACCATTGGTGCGCTCGATATACAGCGCGGTTAAACAGATTGCTGAAGCCTTATTTGGTGCAGGGGATCAAACCTTTCAAAAGGTGTATTTGATTCAATATCCTCGTCCTGGTTTGTGGACGTTAGCGTTTCAGACCAGTAAGAGTCGGGGTGAAGCTCAGATGAAAACCGGGGTGGTTGGTACCATCAATTTGTTTGTACCGACGACACCTAATCCAACGTCCGGTTTTTTTATTATTGCGTCTTTGCATGAAGTGGTTGAGTTGGATATGTCGGTGGATGATGCCTTGAAAATGGTGATTTCTGGAGGGGTTGTAGTGCCACCTTGGCCGCCGGTTTCAAACGAGCCGTTACTCAAGGGGATTACGGCTCAGAAACTTGATGTTGTAGAACAGGATGTCGATCCTGTATTAGATAATCAGTCAAAAAAAGATAACGAAAGTAACGTTTAAGAATAATTATTAAAAGAGTGCAACGCGGGATTTTGTCATGCGTTCGCTCGTTATGTTGAATAAGAAAGGAAAAATAATGCGTACACACTACTGTGGTCAAGTAACAGAAGCTTTAATTGGTGAAACGGTTAGCGTCGCGGGATGGGTTCATCGCCGTCGTGACCACGGTGGTGTGATTTTTATTGATTTACGTGATCGTGAAGGCATGTTGCAGGTTGTCGTGGATCCGGATACCGCTGAAATTTTTGCTAAAGCAGAACACTTACGTGCTGAGTGTGTGTTGACGATTACGGGCCGTGTGCGCGAACGTCCAGAAGGAACGACGAACCCTAATTTACCGACTGGTATGGTTGAAATGTTGGCGAAAGACCTAGAGGTTTTGAGCATGGCTGAGCCGATTCCTTTCCAGTTGGACGACAAGCAAGTCAGCGAAGAGGTTCGTTTAAAGTATCGTTATATTGATCTGCGCCGTGATGAAATGCAGAAAACCTTAATGTTGCGGTATAAAGTTACGCGTTCGATGCGTAACTATTTGGATAATAACGGCTTTATTGATATGGAAACGCCGATTTTAACCAAGTCTACCCCGGAAGGCGCACGTGATTATTTGGTGCCAAGCCGTACGCATGAAAATAAGTTTTTTGCTTTGCCACAATCGCCACAGTTGTTTAAACAATTGTTGATGATGTCTGGTTTTGATCGTTATTACCAAATCACGCGTTGTTTCCGTGATGAAGACTTGCGTGCTGATCGTCAGCCAGAATTTACCCAGTTAGATATTGAAACTTCATTTATGTCAGAAGCGGATGTGATGGGCATGATGGAAGGCTTAACTAAAACCATCTTTAAAGAAGGCATTGGTGTCGATTTCGATTATGACTTTCCACGCATGACCTATGCTGATGCGGTTAAAAAATACGGTATTGATCGTCCAGACCTCCGTATTCCGCTGGAACTAGTCGATGTGGCGGATTTATTGCAAAATATTGACTTTAAAGTATTCGCCGGCCCAGCAAAAGATCCAAATGGTCGTGTTGCCGCTTTATGTGTGCCGGGTGCGGGCGATATGTCGCGTAAAGAAATTGACGACTACACCAAGTTCGTCGGCATTTACGGTGCTAAAGGTTTGGCTTACATTAAGATTAACGATATGTCGGCTGGTATTGATGGTTTGCAGTCACCGATTGTCAAATTCTTCCCGGATCAAGTCATGCAGATTCTTGAGCGTGTAGGCGCTAAAGATGGCGATATTGTGTTCTTTGGTGCGGATAAAGCCAAGGTTGTGAACGAAGCGTTGGGTGCTTTACGTGTCAAAATTGGTGAAGATCGCAAACTGTTTACCGAAGCTTGGAAGCCGGTTTGGGTTGTGGACTTCCCAATGTTTGAAGTCGATGAAAAAACCGCGCGTGTGGCCGCGATGCATCACCCATTTACACAACCAAAAGCGACTACCGAAGAAATCTTAAGCAGCCAAGCACCTGGTCAAATGCTGGCGCGTGCTTACGATTTAGTAATCAACGGGATTGAAGTCGGTGGTGGTTCGGTACGTATTCACGAAACTAAGATGCAAGCCGCTGTCTTTAAACTTTTGGGTATTTCGGATGAGGATGCGCAAGATAAGTTCGGTTTCTTGCTAAATGCCTTGAAATATGGCTGTCCACCCCATGCGGGCATGGCGTTTGGTTTGGACCGTTTAATTATGTTGATGGCGGAACGTGAATCGATTCGTGACGTGATTGCCTTCCCGAAAACTCAGTCAGCCGCATGCTTGCTAACCGAAGCACCAGGCCTGGTGGACATGGCTCAATTACGTGAGTTAAACCTGCGTTTAAATAAAAAGGTCGCAGACGCGCCAAAGTAGTTGCCTATGAGCCACTTACAAAATGAAATTCCGCTTCAGCTTGTTTCTCGTATAAACGAGTTGGCGGCAGATGCCCAACCGGCGAAAGTGTTAAACGTAGAAGATAAAACGGCGTTAATCACGCGAATCAAAAAACTTTTGAAACAGCGTAATGCCCAAATTGTGGCACACTATTATGTCGATGCTGATCTTCAAGCCTTGGCTGAAGAAACGGGTGGCATCGTCGCAGATTCGCTGGAAATGGCCAACTTTGGTGCACAGTCAGATGCGGATGTGTTGGTGGTTTGCGGTGTGCGTTTTATGGGTGAAACCGCCAAGCTTTTAAGTCCGGAAAAAACCGTTATCATGCCGGATCTTAATGCAACCTGCTCTTTAGATGTTGGTTGTCCAGCGGATGAGTTTGCTGCGTTTTGCGCACAACACCCAGATCATACGGTAGTGGTTTATGCCAATACCAGCGTAGCGGTAAAAGCGATTGCCGACTGGGTGGTGACATCAGGTAATGCGTTGCAGATAGTGAATCACTTAAAAGCTCAAGGTGAAAAAATTATCTGGGCACCGGATCAGCATTTAGGTAACTGGATAGAAAAAGAAACCGGCATAGAAATGCTACGTTGGATGGGGCATTGCATTGTTCATGATGAGTTTAAAGCGTTTGAACTAGAGCAATTAAAACGCGAACATCCTGAAGCCAAATTATTAGTTCATCCAGAATCATCCGAAGCCGTAGTCGCATTGGCCGATGTAGTCGGTTCTACCAAGGTGTTAATTAATGCGGTGCAAACTTTGCCAGATGAAACCTTTATTGTGGCAACGGATCACGGCATTTTTTATAAGATGCGTCAATTAGCGCCGCATAAAAAATTAATTGTAGCACCGACCGATTCAAAGACCACGCAGTGCATTAGTTGTGCACATTGTCCGTGGATGGCGATGAATGGTTTACAGAATTTGGCGGATAGCTTAGAAAAACTGGATCAAACCATTGAGATTGAAGAATCAATTCGCCAAAAAGCCCTAGGCTCGTTGGACCGAATGCTAGCCTTCTCGCGTCAAATCGGTTTGGTCAAACAGAAAAGTTAAGAGGAAAGCATGGCTGGACATAGTAAATGGGCAAATATTAAACACCGTAAAGCCCGCCAAGATGCCAAAAAAGGCAAGGTGTTTACCAAGTTAATTCGTGAGCTAGTGGTGGCGGCAAAAGCCGGTGGGCCTTATCCTGAAGACAATCCCCGTCTACGTGCCGCGGTTGATAAAGCCCTACGTGAAAACATGAAGCGTGACACGATTGATAAAGCCATTGCACGCGGTGCGGGTAATCAAGAAGGTGATGATTACGAAGAAATTCGTTATGAAGGCTATGCCCCAGCCGGAGTGGCGGTGATGGTGGACTGTTTAACCGATAATCGAAATCGTACCGTATCAGAAGTGCGCCATGCCTTCAGTAAAAAAGGCGGCAACTTGGGCACCGATGGTTCGGTGGCTTATATGTTTAATAAACAAGGTGTGATCAGTTTTGAACCGGGTTTAGATGAAGATTCGGTAATGGAAGCCGCAATAGAAGCGGGCGCGGATGATGTAATCGTCAACAACGACAGCAGTATTGATGTGGTGACACCGTCAGAGGATTTTCATACGGTTGCAGATGCATTGGTCAGCGCCGGTTACGAACCTAGTGAAGCCGATGTACATATGGAATCGGACATCAAAGTCGCTTTAGACTTTGAGGATGCTCAAAAGGTGATGGAACTGATTGATATGCTTGAGGATTTGGATGATGTGCAACGGGTCTATAGCAACATGGAGCTGTCGGACGAAGTCATGGCACAATTGATGGCCGCTGATTAGCACGTGAGTCAACAGGTTTGAAAGTCACCCAACGCATATTAGGCATTGATCCGGGTTCACGTAAAACTGGCTTTGGCTTAATTGAATCCGGTCGTTATCATCCGACCTATGTGGTCAGTGGCGTGATTCGAGTCGAAAAGTTTAGTGGGGCCGAAAGGTTAAAGAATATATTTGAATCGGTTGGCCAATTGATTGATCAATACCAGCCGTCGATGATGGCGATTGAAAAAGTCTTTGTGCATAAAAATCCTAACTCGGCCATTAAGCTGGGGCAAGCGCGCGGTGTGATTTTGTGCGCGGCCGCGATTAAAAATATCCCAATTATTGAATACACGCCGACCCAGATTAAAAGCACCATCGTCGGACAAGGTCATGCCGGTAAAGAAGCGGTGCAGTTTATGGTCAAGCAACTTTTACGCTTAACCGAGGTGCCGCAGGAAGATGCCGCCGATGCGCTGGCGTGCGCCTTATGCCACGACCGTTATTTAAGCTTGGGGATTGACCCACAAAGCCTGTCAAAAGGCACCCACTTTAGTTAGTCGTATAAAAATGAGTAACGCAATGACACTGAGATACAAAGCATGATCGGATTTTTACGTGGCCAACTGGTGGTCAAACAACCGCCTTTGTTGGTGATTGATGTGCAGGGCGTGGGTTATGAAGTAGAAGCCCCGATGTCGAGTTTTTATGCACTCAAAGAATTGGGTTCTGAGGTTCAGATTTTAACGCACATGCATGTACGTGAAGACGCGATGCTGTTATTCGGTTTTGTCACCGAGCAAGAGCGTGCTTTGTTTCGGGAGCTGATTAAGGTCAGCGGCATTGGTGCCAAAATGGCATTGGGGATTTTATCCAGTCAAGCGGTTGATGAATTCTGCGCACACGTGAATGCCGCCGATACCGCTGCTTTATCGAAGGTACCAGGTATCGGCAAAAAAACCGCTGAACGCCTAGTCATTGAAATGCGCGACCGCTTAAAAAGCTGGCAAATGGCGAATATTCAAACCAATAGTGCATCTAAATTAGCACCAGGCCTGGTCGTCACATCACATTCACATTCTGCAGTGTCGGCTCTGATATCCTTGGGTTACAAAGAAGCACAGGCTGAATCGTTAATTAAAAGTGTGTATGAAGAAGGTTTAAGTCTAGAAGTGTTGATTAAGCGCGCATTGCAACAGGTGAAAATATGATCGAAACCGATCGCATAATCGGCAATCAGGAGCAGGACGACGATTTGTACGTGCTGCCCAAAATTCGCCCACAAATGATGCAGGACTATATTGGTCAAGTGGCGGTGCGCGAACAGTTAAGCATGTTTATGGATGCCGCTAAAATGCGTCAAGAGCACTTGGACCATGTGCTGTTATATGGGCCACCAGGCCTGGGTAAAACGACCTTAGCCAACATTGTGGCGCAAGAAATGGGCGCAACCTTGCGTCAAACATCGGGGCCGGTGTTGGATAAGCCAGGTGATTTAGCCGCGATTTTGACCCGCTTAGAGCCAAATGATGTGTTGTTTGTGGATGAGATTCACCGCTTAAGCCCGATTGTCGAAGAGATTCTTTATCCAGCAATGGAGGACTTCCAATTAGATATTCTAATTGGTGAAGGGCCGGCCGCTCATAGTGTCAAAATAGATTTGCCCCCCTTTACTTTGGTGGGGGCGACTACGCGTGCAGGGTTATTGACATCTCCCTTGCGCGATCGTTTTGGTATAGTGCAGCGTCTAGAATTTTATTCAGTGGATGAGCTGGCTCAAATCGTGAGTCGATCCGCCAATATTCTAGGCATAGATTCAGACGAATTGGGCGCGCGTGAGGTGGCTCAGCGGTCAAGAGGTACGCCGCGTATTGCTAATCGTTTATTACGACGCGTGCGGGATTTTGCTCAGGTTGAAGGTCGTGGCGTTATTGACCAGAAGATCGCGAATGCGGCACTAAATTTGCTTGAAGTTGACCTGCTAGGTCTTGATAAGATGGACCGTCGTTTACTAGAAACGATTATAAGTCATTTTGACGGTGGGCCAGTCGGAATAGACAGTATGGCCACCTCGGTAGGCGAAGAACGAGGCACGATCGAGGATGTCATCGAACCATTTTTGGTTCAACAGGGATTTTTAATGAGAACCCCAAGAGGGCGTATTGCGACCAAGCGCGCATACGAACACTTAGGTTTGGATTACACAGAAAAGGAATAAGAGATGTACGATCAGTCGATGCTGGATTTAGTTGTAATGGCAAGCCCTATTGTGCAGGCGGTCATGGCCATATTGGTTTTTATGTCGTTATTGGCTTGGTCGGTGGCTTTGGCAAAATCTTACGAAGTAAGTAAAGCCAATAATTTGGTGAAACAGTTTCAAGATGACTTTTGGGAATCGGAAGATTTAAGTCGTATGTATAACGATATGGGGCGCTACGGAGACGATAACACGAGAGGCCTGCATGCGATTTTTGAAGCAGGTTTTCAAGAGTTTGTACGCTTAAAAAACCAGGGTGTGAAAGAAGCGTCAGACTTGGTTTCGGCCTCTCAACGTACGATGCGAATCGCGTTTAACAAAGAAGTTGATCTGTTAGAAAATCGATTGTCTATTCTCGCGACGGTTGGTTCATCGGCCCCTTATATTGGTTTGTTTGGTACGGTTGTGGGTGTCATGCACGCCTTTCAGGGCTTAGGCGATACACCAAACGCTACTTTGTCTGCTGTCGCGCCCGGTATTGCAGAGGCTTTATTGGCGACTGGAATTGGCTTGTTTGCGGCGATTCCGGCCGTTATTTTTTACAATAATTTAACCAATAAAGTAGATAAATTATTAAGTCGTTATGAAGGTTTTGCCGAAGAGTTTTTAACCATTTTGCAGCGCCAAGCGCATGTATCGTCTAAATAGAATGTTTTATAAATTGAGTCCGCAAACTCAACACGGACAAGGGTAGATCTATGCAGCAAGGATTTCGAACAGCACGTGACAAACGGCGCTTAATGGCTGAAATTAACGTGGTGCCTTATATTGATGTCACCTTGGTTTTGTTGATTATATTTATGGTTACGGCCCCCATTGTGCAGCAAGCTGTAACCGTTGAGTTACCACAAGCGCCAGAGGTAAAAGAATCCGCGGATAGCATTAAACCTATTACGCCATTTGTGATTACGATTACCAAAGATGGTCAGTATAAAACCAGTGAAGCACCCGAAGTGGTGTTAACCCAAACTGAAGTAGGTGATTTGGTGGCTGAAGTTGTAGCTCGTACCCAGATTGATGAGCGCTTACCTGTCTATTTGCAGGGTGATCGTGAAGCCCCTTATGGACGAGTAGTGCATTTGTTTGTGGTGTTGAAAAATAATGGAGTGCCAAATGTTTCACTGATTACTCAGCCAGAGGAACGCCAATGATTTTATTCGTTAAACGCCACCCCATAGCTGTTTCATTAGCGGTTGTGCTGCATTTAACTTTAGGGGTGTTGATTACCAATAATTGGTTTAAAGAAACCGATGCATTAAAAATTAATATGTCGTCTGATGGTCAAACCGAAATTGATGAAGTCGTTCAGAACGAACCATTGCAAACGTTTGCGGTAGACCAGCAAATCGTTCAGGCTCAAGTTGAGCGCATCAAGGCTGAACAAGAAGCGCGTCGAAAAGAACAGGAGCGTTTAGCGGCTGAAGCTAGGCGTAACGAACAGCGTCTAGCCGAGTTGCGTCGAGATCAAGAAGCTGAAACTCGTTTAGCAGAAGAGGCACGTCGGCAGGCCGATATCGAACGCCAGCGCAAAGAGGCCGAACGTCAACGCGCCGCCGAAGCTAAGCGTCAAGCTGAGCAAGCCCGTAAAACCGCCCAAGAGGCCGAGCTTCGTCGTCAACAAGCGGAGCAGCAAGCACGAGAAATTGCACAGGCCGCCGCCAAACAACGTGAAGCCGAAGAGAAGCGCTTGAAAGAACTAGAGGCTTTACAACGTGAAGCTCAAGCGCAGGCTGAAAAAGAGCGCGCTCGTCAACAAGCGATTACGGAGGAAGTTAAACAGAAAGAAGCCCAAAAACGACAGTTGGAAGCGGAAGCCTTGGCGGCGCGTTTAATGCGTGAGCAATTAGAGCAAGAGGCGTTGGTTAAGAAGTTAGCGGAAGAGGAGGCCTCTAAACAACGTGAAGCCGCTCGTCAGCGAGAATTATTAAGTTTGCGCGAAACCTATATTTCGTCTATTTCCGCAAAAGTGCGTGAAAATTGGCGTACGCCGGCAAATATTTCGGAACAAGCGCAGTGTGAATTAGTGATTACACAAACCCCGAATGGTAATGTGTCGAGTGTTAAAACCGAAAATTGCAATGCTCAGGCCACCGAGCAGTTTAAACAAGCGGCTGAAAGCGCCGTGCTAAGAGCACAACCTTTGCCTAAACCGCCGGTAGAAGAATTGTTTGAGCGTAATATACGCTTTGTTTTTAAACCCTAAACGTAAACCAGGTTAATTATGAAATCAGTGTTTCAGGTCAAAAATAGAATCCTAACCTTGTTATTTTTTACATTGGGATTAATGGCGAGTGCGTCTCAAGCTAATCTAGTAATTGAAATTAGTGAAGGTTATGAAAATGCCCTACCAATTGCGGTGATCCCCTTTCAAGTAGATGGTACAGGTGCAGTTCCAGAAGATATTTCCGCTATTGTCAGCCACAATTTACTGAGAAGCGGGCGTTTTTCACCGTTAGATAAAAATGCGTTACCATCTAGGCCAGCTCAGGTTGATGATATTGTGTTTGAGCAATGGCGCTCTAAAGATATTGACCATTTGATTATGGGAAATGTGACCCAGCGACCCAACGGTCTTTATGATGTTGAAATGCGATTGGTTGATGTGTTACGCCGTAAACAAGTCATCGGTAAACGTTGGCGTGATGTACCACGCCAGCAATTACGGCAGGTAGCGCACCAGATGTCGGATGAGATCTATCTTGAGTTGACCGGCATTCCAGGGGCGTTTAACACTCGTCTGGCCTATGTCACAATGAAAATTCGTGGTGATGAGCGCCATTACACCTTAGAAGTGTCGGATTCTGATGGGCATAACCCGCAACCTTTGCTACGCTCTAAAATGCCAATTATGTCACCAAGTTGGTCGCCGGATGGGCGTAAGTTGGCTTATGTTTCATTTGAGACCGGGCGCTCGAATGTAGTCGTACAGAATTTAGATGGTTCCAATAGAGAAGTTTTGGCCGATTTTTCTGGCATTAACAGTGCACCAGCATGGTCACCGGATGGTAAAAGCTTAGCCATGACTCTGTCCAAAGACGGAAATGCGGATATTTTTATCATGAATTTGCAAACCAAGGCATTACGTAAAGTGACACGTCATTGGGCGATTGAAACGGAGGCCGCTTGGTCAGTAGATGGCAAGTCACTTTACTTTAACTCGGATCGTCGAGGCCAGCCTCAAATCTTTAAAATGGAGTTAGATTCAGGCAATGTCTCGCGCATTTCATTTCAGGGAAATTACAATGCAAACCCTGAAACCTCCCCAAATGGGCGTTATTTAGCCATGGTGCATTCTAATAATGGCTTTAATGTTGGTTTATTAGACTTATATACCAATGAGTTTAATGTTATCACCGATGCTTTTTTAGGCGAATCACCTAGTTTTGCGCCTAATAGCGATATGATTGTATATGCGATGAATCGTAATAATAAAGGCCAGTTAGCGGTCGTTTCGGTCGATGGTCGTGCTTCACAAATTCTAAGTGTGGAGGATGGACAGGTTAGGGAGCCGGCTTGGAGTCCTTATCGTGTACAACCAAACAAATAATCAGAACTCAACGAACTTGTATTTAAAAAGGATTTAGACAAATGCGCTTAACAAAGATTGTGTTGACAGGCTTGTTGCTAGGCTCTTTAACCGCTTGTACCACGATGCCTGGTGTTGATGGGGCTTCAGTCGATGATCGTCGTACAGCTGATGCAGGCTTGTTAGATCGAAACCAACAAGCTAGGGATGAAGGTGTGGAAGTTTTGTCTTTAAGTGACTCACAAGGCTTGGAAGGTGAAACCTTGATTCAGGGCGAAATCGGCGATTTATTAGCCGATGAAGCCATTCGTGAATATTCGCCGGTCATTTACTTTGGTTATGATCAGTTTTCGATTGATGAGGAATCCATGCAAACCCTCAAACATTATGCGAATCAAATGTTGGAAAACCCAAGATTGTTGTTGAGTTTAGAAGGGCATACGGATGAACGAGGCAGCCCATCTTATAATTTAGCACTCGGTGAGAAACGCGCAAAATCGGCGGCGGAAGTGATGATGTTATATGGTGTAAATACGGATCGTATTACCGTAATTAGCTTTGGTGAAGAGCAGCCGGTTGAGCTGGGGCATGATGAGTCGGCTTGGGATAAAAATCGTCGTGTAGAATTGCGTTTTAATTAAGGTTTAAAGTGATCACAATGCAAATCAGTAAACAAAGAATAACGTTTTCAATTGTTGCCTTCGTCGGATTGTCCGTCTTTAGCTCAGTTGGTTTTTCTCAGACTTTAGAACAACGTATTGAGCGTTTAGAGCGTATATCGAGTAATCCGGTGTTATTGCAGCATTCGCAGAGAATGAATGATCAACAACGTGAAATTCAGTCACTCTATGATCAAGTGGATCGATTGGTACGCCAAGTACAAACGTTAGAGTCTAAACTGGATCAATCTTATGAAGAAATGGATGAACGCCTGAATAAGCTTGAAACACGTCCAAAACAAACGGCATCACCTGAATCAACAACTCAGCTAGATTCGGCTGTTGTTGGTTCGGTAAAAACCGAAGCGGCTAAAAGTGCCTCCACAGCTGTAGGCAGTGGTTCAGCCCAAAATACCGCGGATGCCAAGGCCGATTATGATAAAGCGTTTGGCTTGTTAAGAGAGGGAAAGTATGACGAATCGATTCAAGCCTTAAGTCAGTTTGTTAAAGACTTTCCTAATACTAGTCTGACAAGTAATGGTTATTATTGGTTAGGCGAAGCCTACTTAATTAAGCAAGAGTTTGCTAAGGCTTATGCGGCCTTTGATACCGTTATTAAGCAGCACGTTAATAGCAATAAAGTCGAAGACGCTATGTTGCGCGGCGCTGACAGCTTGGTGGGGCTTAACCGTCTGGAAGAAGCTAAACAGTTATATGAACAACTCGTTAAGCAAGCGCCAGAATCACGTTCAGCTAAAAGTGCGGTACGACGTTTAGAACGTTTTAACAGCGGTAATTAACATGAGTCAGCAACGAGCCGTCGTTTTATTGTCCGGTGGTTTGGACTCCGTAACGGTATTGGCGCATGCTCACGCCCAAGGTTACGAGTGCCATACCTTGAGTTTTGACTATGGTCAACGTCATCAAGTTGAATTGCAGGCTGCAGAGCGATTAGCGGCGCAATATGGGGCCAAAACTCACCGAGTCATGCAAATGAATATGGCTGCGATTGGCGGCTCAGCTTTAACTGATAATACAATTGATGTTCCTGTAGGCGGAGTAGGGACAGATATTCCAGTCACCTATGTGCCAGCACGTAATACAATTTTCCTGTCTTATGCGCTTGGTTTAGCTGAAGTTTTGGAAGCGCAGCATATTTTTATTGGTGTTAACTCGGTGGATTATTCGGGTTACCCGGATTGTCGGCCCGAATATATAGCGGCGTTTGAAACGATGGCGAATCTTGCGACTAAAACAGCGGTGGAAGGTCACTTAATTAAAATTCAAACTCCATTGATGAATCTCACTAAAGCTCAGATTATCCATATGGGGCTGAAGTTAGGTGTGGATTATTCGCTTACGGTGTCTTGTTATCAGGCTGATAGTGATGGACGAGCATGTGGTCAATGCGATTCTTGTCGTTTACGCCAACAAGGTTTTGCCGAAGCTGGTGTGACCGACCCAACACGCTATCGCTAATTTCTATATTCTTTTTAATTTGGTTTATACCTGTGGATTCATATAAACGATTAAGTTTCATAGGTTTATGTTAGCTTGGTGGTTTGTCTGATTGGTCTGTCTATTTGGTGGCTTAAAAAAATCTAAAAAAAATCACCAAAAGGCTTGCCAAGCCGCGCTAGCTCTGTATAATACGCCGCATATCAACGAGGGTCGTTAGCTCAGTTGGTAGAGCAGTTGGCTTTTAACCAATTGGTCGTGCGTTCGAGTCGCACACGACCCACCATATATGGAAACCCTGTTAAGTTTACTTAACAGGGTTTTTTTATGCCTTGAATTCAAAAACCGCTATTCGTTTTAGATTTTGTCTGCTATATTTCGATTTTTTATCACCAACCCAGCGTGCCATTATCGCAAGGTCATCTTTTGAACAAGGATCCCTTTAATGTTAATTAGTTTTACATTTTTATATTTATTGGTTTCGATAGGTTTGGGGCTGTATGCGGCCACCAAAGTTAAAAACATGGGTGACTATGTATCAGCCGGTCGAAGTCTGCCTATTTGGGTGGTTATGGCGATGGTGTTCGCTACTTGGTTTGGTGCCGAGACGGTGCTGGGAATTCCGGCGGAGTTTTTAGAGGGTGATTTAGGTTCTTTGATCTCTGATCCTTTTGGTGCGGCTCTATGTTTGATTTTGTTTGGCTTGTTTTTAGCGCGCAAGCTTTATCGAATGAACTTACTCACACTGGGCGACTTTTATCGAGTACGTTTTGACCGTCGTACTGAATTAGTGGCGTCCGTTGCGATTGCGATCTCTTATTTAGGCTGGGTATCAGCCCAAATTATGGCGTTAGGCATTGTATTCAATGTTTTATCGGATGGCTACATTAGTCAATTCAACGGTATCTTGTTAGGCACCTCGGTGGTGTTAATTTATACCTTATTTGGTGGCATGTGGTCGGTGGCTGTCACTACCTTTGTACAGATGATTGTGATTGTGTTGGGTTTGTTGTTTATTGCTTGGTATTTGTCAGGTATGACGGGTGGTGTAGCGCCGGTGATTGAACATGCCGCCGAAGCAAATAAGTTTAACTTTTTGCCCGATTTTAATGCGATTGCGATGCTGGCTTTTATGTCGGCCTTATTAACTATGGGTTTGGGGTCGCTCGCGCAACAGGATGTGTTTCAGCGAGCCAACACCGCTAAAAATGAAAACGTAGCGGTCTGGGCGACGGTTGGTGGCGGGGTGTTGTACTTGTTGTTTGCCGCTGTGCCAATTTTCTTGGGTTATTCCGCCTACCTGATTAACCCTGATCTAGTTAATCATTTTATGCAGCTCGATAGTCAGCAGGTTTTGCCACAGTTGGTCAAACAACACTTGCCTTTATTTGCTCAGGTGATTTTTTATGGCGCGCTTTTATCGGTGATTATGTCAACCGCATCCGCCACCATGCTGGCGCCATCGGTAATTATTTCTGAAAACATATTAAAAGGCTTTGTTACAGGGTTGAGTGATCGTTATTTATTAATGATGACACGTGGCGTGGTGGTGGCGTTTGCCTTGTTGGTGGCAATTTATACTCTCTGGTCTTTAGAGCAAGATACCTCGATTCATAAAATGGTTGAGAATGCTTATAAGATCACGTTGGTGGTGGCCTTTGTGCCCTTGGTGGCGGGTCTTTATTGGAAGCGAGCCAGCTCTGCGGGAGCGTATTTGGGGATTGCGATGGGGGTAATCGTTTGGTTGGCTCTGGAGGTATTAGTACCGTCGCTAGAAGAAAGCTTGCCGGCTCACTTTATTGGCTTCTTTGCGGCCATTATCGGTATGGTTATCGGCTCTTTACGCTGGCCAAACACTCAGGCTTCGGTGGTGACCTAACCACCAGGCCTGGTGATTCGGAGTGCTGGTAGGTTTAATCTTATTTAATTCCTTGCGTTTATAACAGGCGGTTCGCATAATGGGCAGCCTTATACAAAATGCGATGTTGGGATGAACTCTGGTTATCAAATTGGGTCACATGAAGCCACACCAGAACAGGTGTTGATTATTGAAGCGGCTTTACGTGGCGAAAGTTTTAAAGTGCCCGCTTTTGCAGGGGCCTCTAAAACCACCACGCTTAAAGGTGTGGCGGAACACCTGACTTATAAACGCATCCTGTACTTGGCGTTTAACAAAGCGATTGCTGATGAGGCACGCCAACTTTTCCCTAACTGGGTCGAATGTCGCACCGCCCACAGTTTGGCTTATCGTTTTATGATGGCTTCTCAGCCGAGCTATAAAGATAAGCTGCAGCGTGGTGGCGCATTTTTACCCTATCAAGACTTAGAAACCCACTCCGGCAAGCCTGAACATTGGCGACCGTTTCGTCGATCGCGTTTTCAGGTGAATATTGCGATTGGGGAAACGCTTGCTCAGTATTTCAATTCTGCCGATCTTCGAGTCACAGAAGCACATATTCCTGAAGCGGTCATGCTCTGGGGTAAATCGGCGCGTCCTCAAGAATTGGCTTTGTTTGTCGGACAACTTATCGATATAACGCAGCAGCTCGCCGACAATATGCTGGATCCGGCTTGTGATTGCGCCATGACCCATGATGCTTATCTTAAAGCCTTCCAGCTTCGCCAGCCCAAATTGGCTTATGATGTGATTTTGTTGGATGAAGCGCAGGATACTAATCCGGTTTTACAGGCCATTATGCGCCACCAGGCCTGCCAGAAAATCCTAGTGGGGGATCGACATCAAGAAATCTACGCTTGGCGCAATGCAGTTAATACCATGGAAGGTTTGGCGTTAAAAGAATACGCTTTGACGCATTCTTTCCGGTTTGGCGAGCATATTTCAGAGCTGGCGAATCGGTTGCTACAAAAGGTGTCGGAAACTCGAAAAATTGTCGGTTTAGGGCAGGATCTTCCAATTAATCAGGGGTTTGATAAACATCAACCCTATGCGGTCATGTGTCGAACTAACGCCAAAGTGTTTGAGGTCGCCGACTTTTGTTTAACGCGCGGTATTCCCTACAGTATTAATGGCGGGTTAGAACAAATTACGCGTTTGATTGCATCCGCCTATGGTTTGTATCAGGGCGATCGAAAAGCGCCGCGTTCACCGGAGCTAAGTCTATTCGGTTCGTGGCAAGAGTTTAGTGAGGTCGCAGACGAGCTTAATAAATCTGAATGGAAAACCATTATTAAGTTTGTTGAAACCCATAAAGAGAAAACCCTCAATAAAATCCAGCAGTTAGGTAAAAATGCATTTCCTTATGCGGCGCAAGCCCATGTGTTTATTAGTACCGTGCATAAAGCGAAAGGCTTAGGGTTTGATCAAGTTGTCTTAGCCTCAGATTTTGAATGGCCGGATGTAAAACAACCCAGTTTTCGGGAAGGATTAAATGTCATTTATGTGGCGATTACACGCGCTAAACGTGTATTAGTTTTGCCCAAGAGTTTGCGGCAGGCACTTAATTTAAGCTAAGGTTTAAGGCCACCAGGCCTGGTATTCGGAAGCACCAGGCCTGGTGGAGAGGGGAGGTTAATCTTCGTCGGTGATCAAATAAGGTAAAGGTTCAATTTTAACCAGTCCACCGCTTAGCGTGTGTAGGTTGCCTTCTACTTTTTCCAGCGCGCGTAAACTGCCAACCACAAGACACAAGGTGCCTTCAAAAATATCCGGGTTGGATAATACAACATCCAGCTTGTGAACCTTCTCGTTGGAATCCATCACTTCTAATGTATCGCCCGTGTTTAATTCCAACACTTCATCCAGATGCAGGCGTAACATGCGTTTGGCAGCCTTACCACGGTAATGCAGGCGTGCAATAATTTCTTGGCCAGGGAAGCAACCTTTTTTAAAGTTAATGACCTGAGTTTTGTCTAAGTTAAGAAATTGCGCGATGTGTTTACCGCTGTTGGCGGCGGTCACTTCGGCTAAGCCCGAAGCAATGTTAAGCAAACGCCAATCATAGCTATTAGTAACATCGCCATTTGAACGTAATTTTGACCAGGCCTCAATCGCTTGTTCTGCCGGCGCAAATAGTTCGTAGCGATGGAATGGCCCGGGCACTTTGATAATGCGAACTGACTCTAACCCAGGTTCTTTAGACGCCATGGAAGCAAATTCTTTTTTGATTTTAGTATCTAAGCGTCGCTGAATATCCAAGTCTGCAAATTGACCCGCAAAGCCAAAACGTACCCAAGTGTCAGAGATTTCTTCTAAGGTCACTTTAGAGCGCATTACAAACATTTGTAAACGTTTTAGAATTGGCTCACGTAATGAACCATCAAAACTTAGGAAATAGTCACCATCGTGCATGAACACCAAAAACAAAGCGAGTACTTGCCCTTGCGGATCATTGAAGGACGAAAATTGAGCCGCTTCTTCATTCACTTGGGTAATATCATTACTCAGCTGACCTTGTAAAAAAGCTTGGGCTTCTTCGCCTGATACACGTATCAAAGCTTGGTGGGCTAAGCTGGTCATGACCGGGCCATGTTTGATTAACACGCGTTCTAATTCGGGAAACTCAAACTGGCTGACCGCGCCGCTATCGTCAAACTGGGCTTTTTGTTCGGTCAAAAAATCGTGCCATAGACTATTCATGACGGTTATTCCTTTCGAATCCTATTGGTTTGGGCCTGAAATCATACCCTAGTATGGCGCTGGGTTAAATGGGGCATGTTGGAATCTGATTGAAATTTTGCGGGGACCCCAGTATATTAGCGAGTATGTTAGCGTCTAAATAAGTAAACACTGGGAGTAACTGGTGACAACGAATAAGAAAGAGTTTTTGACCTTTGAGCTGGGTAAAGAAGAATACGCGGTAGAAATATTACGTGTTCAAGAAATTCGCGGTTGGGAAAACCCCGATCCATTACCGAACGTGCCCAGTTATGTGAAAGGCGTGGTCGACTTACGCGGGACGATTGTGCCGATTATTGATTTACGTGAAAAATTTAAACTGAAGGTCTCTTATGATGTCACGACGGTGGTTGTGGTGGTGCATGTTTTGACTAACCAAGGCGAGCGTATCATGGGCTTGGTGGTCGACTCGGTTTCAGATGTACAGCAGTTTGATGTGGCTAGCTTGCAAGCCGCTCCAGACATTTCGGCCTCTATCGACAGTCAGTTTATTCTAGGGTTAACCACGGTGTTTAACTCAAGTGCGCCACAAAAAGATCAAAATGAAGCAGGGGCGTCTAAAAAAGGTCGCATGGTCATTGTGATTGATATTGACAAACTGGCAAGCGAAGGGCTCATAGAAGATATTGAAGCGGCCGATGCGCACACAATTCGTGGTAATGGTTAAGACCGAATCGCTCGATGTTTAAACTGAAAAAGCCAAGTTAATTCACTTGGTTTTTTCGTTTTGGGGGCTTCAAAATGGTAGGTTTGGATCGACTTTTAGTTTTAGGATAATCCAAGTTGTAGTGTAGCCCGCGGCTTTCTTTGCGTTTTTGTGCGCTGGTTACCATTAGTTGGGAAACCAAGACCAGGTTGCGTAGCTCGAGCAGGTCGCTATCGAGTGTATGTTGATAATAAAATTCGTCAATTTCATTTTGCAGGTTGCGAATACGTTGCGCCGCGCGCTTAAGTCGTTTGTCGGTTCGAACAATACCGACGTAATCCCACATGACGCGCCTTAACTCGTCCCAATCGTGAGCAACTAAAATTCGCTCCCGCGCTTCGCTAACACGACTGCTGTCCCAAGCCGGAATTTGTTCAGGCATAGCAAGGTTTTCAATACTCGTCGACTCAATGCTTTGGCGAGCGGCTTCAGCAAACACTAACCCTTCTAATAACGAATTACTCGCTAGGCGGTTGGCACCATGTAAGCCCGTAAAGGCCGTTTCACCAATTGCGTATAAGCCCGCCAGATCGGTTTCGCCTTTTAAATTAGTGACAATACCCCCGCAAGTATAGTGAGCGGCTGGGACCACCGGAATCGGTTCTTTGCTGATGTCGATGCCGAGTTTTTTGCAGCGACCATAGATAGTGGGAAAGTGGGACTCTAAAAATGCTTTAGGTTTATGAGTAATATCTAAAAATACACAGTCAATACCGTGAATTTTCATTTCTTGGTCAATCGCTCTTGCCACAATATCTCGTGGTGCCAAGTCAGCTCGCTCATCGTATTTCGTCATAAAGGCGTCGCCATTTGGTAAGCGTAAAATACCACCTTCACCACGCACAGCCTCGCTTATTAAAAAGGAACGATCCTTAGGGTGAAATAAACAGGTCGGATGAAATTGGTTAAACTCCATATTGCCGACTCGACAACCGGCACGCCAAGCCATCGCGATACCATCGCCAGTAGAAGTGTCAGGATTACTGGTATAAAGATAGGCTTTGCTTGCACCGCCTGTCGCTAAAATTGTAAAGGGCGCTTGAATGCTATAAATATTGCGGCTTTGTTTGTTTAAAACATAGGCCCCCACACATCGTGTTTTGTCATCGTTGGTAATGAGATTAACCGTCATGTGGTTGGGTAAGAGTTTGATATTGGGGTGTTGTTTAACCTGATCAATCAAAGTCGATAAAACGGATTGGCCAGTATGGTCGGCGGCATGAATAACGCGACGATGACTATGTCCACCTTCCTGAGTTAAATGGAATGGGTAATCCGCTTGACTGTTTTCGGCCGGGCTAAAGGGCACGCCTAATGCTATTAATTCCTCAATGGATTTTGATGCATTTTCGGCCACATAACGTACCGCTTGCGGATCACATAATCCAGCACCTGCATTGAGTGTGTCGCTAATATGGGCTTCAACGGAATCAAAAGGATCTAAAACGGCGGCAATGCCACCCTGAGCATACATGGTGCTACCTTCAGATAGAGACGATTTAGCCAGCACGATGACATTGCGTTTGTGCGCGAGCTTTAAAGCCAACGATAAACCAGCAATGCCGCTGCCGATTATTAAAACATCTGTCTTGAGATTATGGTTTGACACAAAAAATTCGCTCTACCCTTGAATAATTCGACTAATAGTAGCATATTGTTCTAACATTTAGGCTTGATAACCCCGCTTTAACAGCGATTAAAGGAATGAAATGAGTTCGAGTGAAACCTTGGTGGCTTATGCTCAGGTTGAAGAGGTATCAGAGCAGTATGCTTATATCCGAACCCAGCGTGAATCTGGATGTGGAGGCTGTCGCTCAGAACAAACTTGTGGTACCAGTACATTGGCTCGATTGTTTTCGATGGGTACGCAACCCTTATTGAAACTTCCTAACGATATTAATGCCAGGCCTGGTGATCAGGTAGAACTGGCGTTAGAAGGGCATAACTTAATCAGTCAAGCCTTTATGGCCTATGGTTTGCCACTGATTGGTTTGTTTATTGGTGCCTTGTTAGCCTTGTGGTTATGGCCTGATGGGGGAGATATCGCCACTATTACAGGCAGCTTGCTTGGATTAACCATCGCTTGGTGGTGGGTAAAGCGATATCACCAGCCATTACAGCCTAAATTGGTGCGTGTTGTTTTGAACAAAATGCTTAACGGAGAAGAGAGTAAATTATGAAAAAACAAACACTTAGTTGGTTTGCCTGGGTTGTGTTAGCCATACCAGCCTTAAGTCTTGCCAATCCAGCCGGATTGCCTGATTTTACTCAATTGGTAGAGCAGAATTATCAGGCGGTCGTTAATATCAGCACAACACGAACCGAAGCAACTTCAGGGCGCGAGGCTTTACCGCCGCAATTTCGCGGTTTGCCAGATGATTTTTTAAGACATTTTTTTGGAATCGACCCAGAACAGGGTAAGCGCGCTCCAGAGCGTCGTTCTCAATCGGTTGGCTCAGGCTTTATTATCAGTGAAGATGGTTATATTTTGACCAATCACCACGTTATTGCCGAAGCCGATACGGTAACCGTAAGATTAAACGACCGTCAGGAATACAAGGCCGAAGTAGTGGGAAGTGACCCACGTACCGACGTCGCGTTACTTAAAGTAGCCGCCGATGATTTACCGGTTGTTCGTACCGGTAGCAGTGAAGATTTAAAAGTCGGCGAATGGGTGTTGGCGATTGGCGCGCCTTTTGGGCTGGATTACACGGTAACTGCGGGTATTGTGAGCGCCAAAGGCCGTAGCTTACCGGATGATACTTATGTGCCTTTTATTCAAACGGACGTAGCCATCAATCCAGGCAACTCAGGCGGGCCTTTGATCAACCTTGATGGCGAAGTCATTGGGATTAATGCCCAAATCTTTACCCAAAGCGGTGGGTTTATGGGCTTGTCATTCGCGATTCCGATTGAAATTGCGATGAATGTGGTCGATCAGCTAAAAAATACCGGTAAAGTCGAGCGCGGGTTTTTGGGGGTTCAGGTTCAAGAAGTGACCAGCGATTTAGCGCGTTCTTTTGATATGGATAAACCGCAAGGCGCGTTGGTTGCGCAGGCCTATCCTGATACACCAGCCGAAAAGGCCGGTTTGGAATCGGGCGATATTATTTTGAGCTTTAATGGTACGGTGATTGAAAAGTCGACTGACTTGCCACCAGCCGTTGGTATTACGCCATTAGGTGAAACGGTAGAAATTGTCATTTTACGCCAAGGCAAACGTATGACGTTAAAAACGCGTTTGGCCGCGTTGGACGAATACGGCCCCATGGGTGGTTCTCAGGAATCAAGCGCGACGCATAGCACTCAATTAAATGTAAAGTTAGAGGAAATTAGCGATGAAGACCTCAAACGATTGAATTTACCTTTTGGGGTTGGCGTGGCTGAAGTGGGTGACGGATTAGCCAAGAAAAACGGAATTTTAGAAGGGGATGTGTTGGTTAGTATTAACTTCCAACCCATTCGTAGCGTGAAAGATGTGGATGCCGTATTGTCAAAAGCCAAAAAAGGCCAATCATTGCCCGTTAGAGTTGTGCGTGGTGGCCGTTCGATCTTTTTAGCTTTGGTTATGGATTAGCCCTCATCTATCTGGTGCGATGTTTAGAATTAGCGTAAAATACACGCAATTTTAAAGTCGAGCGTCGTCTTTCGTCGCTCTGTGGGCTAAACAGAACACGATACAATCTTTAAAAGGGTGCGGAAGCACCCTTTTTTCTTGTTATTTTTTTGAATTATTTGATCCGACACCTGGCTGTTTTTGGAGTATGCATGTCACAACCAATAAAACATATCCGTAATTTCTCAATTATTGCGCATATTGATCACGGAAAATCAACGATTGCCGATCGTTTTATCCATCTTTGCGGTGGACTAACAGACCGTGAAATGGAAATGCAAGTTTTAGATTCGATGGATATTGAGCGTGAACGTGGTATTACGATTAAAGCTCAGAGTGTGACCTTGCAGTTCCCGTCAGACGATGGCAACACTTATCAGCTTAACTTCATTGATACGCCTGGACATGTCGACTTTTCTTATGAAGTATCGCGCTCGCTTGCGGCTTGTGAAGGCGCTTTGCTGGTTGTGGACGCATCACAAGGCGTTGAAGCCCAAACGGTTGCCAACTGTTATACCGCGATTGAACAAGGGCTGGAAGTGATTCCGGTACTCAATAAAATCGATTTACCGGCCGCCGAGCCCGATCGCGTTAAAGCTGAGATTGAAGAAATTATTGGGATTGAAGCGGATGAAGCCATTAATGCCAGTGCGAAAGCCGGTATTGGGATTAAAGAAACTTTAGAACAAATTGTGGCACGAGTGCCCGCACCAGTGGGGGATCTAGATGGCCCGTTAAAAGCGCTAATTATTGATTCCTGGTTCGATAGCTACTTGGGTGTGGTTTCGTTGGTGCGTGTGTTAGACGGTAAACTGACCAAAAAAATGAAGATGCGAGTCATGTCGACAGGGGAAGACCATGAAATTGGCGATGTCGGTATCTTTACTCCCAAACGAACGTCTAGAGATTCATTAAGTGCGGGTGAAGTAGGTTATGTTGTGGCCGGTATCAAGAATATTGATGGTGCGCCAGTAGGGGATACCTTAACCGATGCTAAAAACCCAGCCAAAGAACGTATGCCTGGTTTTAAACCTGTGCAACCTCGCGTATTTGCCGGTTTATTTCCAATCAGCTCAGAGGATTATGAAAACTTACGTGAAGCCTTGCGTAAATTACGTTTAAACGATGCCGCTTTGCATTTTGAACCGGAAACCTCCGAGGCGTTAGGCTTTGGTTTCCGTTGTGGTTTCTTAGGCATGTTGCATATGGAGATTGTCCAAGAACGTTTAGAACGTGAATATAACCTGGACTTGATCAGTACCGCACCTACCGTAGTCTATGAATTGAAAACCAAGAAGGGCGAGATCCTCAAAATTGATAACCCATCCGAATTGCCGGAAGTGAGTTTGATTGAGGAAATTCGAGAGCCGATTATTCAAGCCAATATTTTAGTGCCTCAAGAACATATCGGCGCCGTAATGAAGCTTTGTATTGAAAAGCGAGGCGTACAAAAACACATGAGTTATGCGGGTAACCAAATCTCAATCAGTTTTGAAATGCCGTTAAACGAAGTGGTATTGGATTTCTTTGATCGTTTAAAGTCCACCAGTCGTGGTTATGCTTCGATGGATTATGAGTTTAAACGTTTCCAAGCCGATGACTTGGTTCGTGTCGACTTCTTGATCAACGGTGAACCAGTGGATGCCTTAGCGATGATTACTCACCGCTCGGTCGCGCCATCTCGTGGTAAAGAAATGATCGAAAAATTGAAAGATATTATTCCGCGTCAAATGTTTGAAGTTGCGATTCAAGCCGCGATTGGTGGCAAGATTATTGGCCGAACCAACGTCAAAGCGATGCGTAAAAATGTATTGGCCAAGTGTTATGGCGGCGATGTGTCGCGTAAAAAGAAACTGTTAGAGAAGCAAAAAGAAGGCAAAAAACGCATGAAGACTATTGGACGCGTTGAACTGCCACAAGAGGCCTTTATGGCTATACTCAATACCGGAGGATCGGATAAGTGAACTTTGAATTAATTTTGGTGATCATCACGGCGGTGACGGGGGTGATCGTCTTTGTCGATAAACTGGTCTGGCGTCAAAAGCGTTTAGAGTCCGCTACCACCCAAAAAGAACCGATGTTGATCGAATATTCGCGTTCTTTATTTCCGGTATTTCTAATTGTTTTAGTTTTACGCTCATTTATTATCGAGCCTTTCCGCATCCCATCCGGTTCTATGTATCCAACCCTTGAGATTGGCGACTTTATTGTGGTCAACAAATCGGCCTATGGCATTCGTTTACCTGTCATTCAAAATAAGTTGATTCCATTAGGTGAACCTGAGCGCGGTGACGTTGTGGTGTTCCGTTACCCGTTAGATCCAAATGTGGATTATATTAAGCGTATTGTGGGGTTACCGGGCGACCAAATTAGTTATATTGATAAAAAGCTTTATGTAAACGGTCAACTAGCCGATCAAACCCCAATTGGCCGTTATGTCGGGATAGATTCAGGCTCGGTGATGACCGGCGCGGTCTTGCTAAAAGAGCAGCTAACAGATGATTTAACCCATGAGATTCTGATTGACCCAGATCGTAGCGGACAAAACCTTAATACGGTGGTAGTGCCAGAAGGGCATTACTTTGCAATGGGCGACAATCGTGACCATAGTGCCGACAGCCGCAGCTGGGGTTTTGTGCCGGATGAAAACTTGAAAGGTCGTGCATTTGGTATTTGGATGAATTGGGATGACGGCATTCATTTTAATCGCATTGGTAAGGGGATCAACTAATGCCATTGGATGTTGAAAGAGAAGCCAAGCTCAAAGAGTTATCAAACAAGCTTGGCTATCAATTTAGTGATTCAAGTTGGCTAAACTTAGCGTTAACCCACCGTAGTTTGGGGGCTAAAAATAACGAACGTCTTGAGTTTTTAGGAGACAGTTTAGTCAACTTTATGGTCGCTGATATTTTGTTTCACCAATTTACCAAGTTACCAGAAGGCGATTTAAGCCGTATTCGCGCGCATTTAGTTAAAGGTGAAACCCTAGCTGAAATTGGGCGTGAATACGATTTAAGTCTTTATCTAAGCTTGGGGCCGGGTGAGCTAAAAAGTGGTGGTTACCGTCGTGACTCCATTATTGCCGACTCGGTTGAAGCCATTATTGCCGCCATATATAAAGACGGTGGCTTAGAGGCTTGTCGCAGTTTTGTTCAGCGTATTTATGCTCAACGTTTACAAGCATTAGACCCGAAGAAAGTGGGTAAAGACCCAAAAACTCGCTTGCAAGAATGGTTGCAGTCGCGCCAAGAGCCCTTGCCAGAATATAGCATCATCAGTGTTAATGGTGCGGCTCACGCTCAACATTTTACCGTGGCTTGTTATGTATCCAAGCTCAATACCAAATTTGAAGCCACTGATACCAGTCGGCGTAAAGCAGAACAACAGGCCGCAGAATATGCGCTTGCCGCCTTGGCAAAACAATGAGTGATATGACGCCACCATCATTAAATAACGAGTCTGATATGACAGAGCAAAACACAACAACGCCAGAAATCCCAATGGACACTGAACATTTTAAAGCCGGATTTGCCGCCGTAATTGGTCGTCCCAATGTGGGCAAGTCGACTTTAATGAATGAGCTACTAGGCCAGAAATTAAGCATTACCTCACATAAACCGCAAACCACCCGCCACCGCATTCACGGTATCTTTACCGCGCCACAGCATCAAATTGTGTATGTGGATACGCCGGGTATGCATTTGGGCGGTCAAAAGTCGATTAACCGTTATATGAATCGCACCGCAAAAAGTGCCTTTTCTGGGGTCGATGTCATTTTGTTTGTGGTAGAAGCCGGGCGCTGGAGCAAAGAAGATCAAGCCGTAGCTGATCAATTACGCGGCGTTGAAGCGCCGGTTGTATTATTGGTTAATAAGGTAGATAAGTTTAAGAATAAAACCGACTTGTTACCCTATTTGCAAAGCTTAAATGGTAAGGTCGATTTTCATACCGTCATTCCGGTATCCGCGTTTAAGAAAAGCGGCTTAGACTTAATTCAAAAAGAAGTCGTGAACGCCTTGCCGACCCAACCCCCCATCTTCCCCGAAGATTACATAACCGATCGTTCCACCAAGTTTTTAATTTCAGAAATTGTGCGCGAAAAATTGATGCGCAGTTTGGGTGATGAAGTGCCTTACGGTGCCACAGTAGAAATTGAGCGTTTTGAGCAGGACCCGGAAACAGGTCGATGGGAAATTAACGCACGTATTCTGGTGGAGCGTGAAGGTCAAAAACGCATTATTATTGGCGATAAGGGCGAGAAGATTAAACAGATGGGCACCGAAGCACGTAAGGACATGATTGCGTTGCTTGAAAATCGGGTTCACCTTGAGCTTTGGGTAAAAGTAAAAGAAAACTGGTCGGATGATGACCGCGCCTTAGCCAGTTTAGGTTATACCGATTCAATTTACGATTGAAACTGAAAACTCGGGTGCCCATCAATGATTTATCAGCAGCCGGCGTTCGTTTTACATAGCCGACCCTATCGGGAAACCAGTGTGATGTTAACGCTGTTCACACCTGAGTTTGGTAAGTTAAATGCCACCGTGCGTGGTGTTCGGTCTGGCGGCAAAGCCGCGGTACAAAAGCAGGCCTGGTTGCAACCCTTCCAGGCTTTGCAAATACAATGGCGGGGTGCTGAAAATCAAGTCAGTGAATGGATTCACCCACAAGGCTTTGAGCCGCATGGTTTAAGCATTGGTCTGAAAGGTGAAGCCAGTTTATGTGGTTTGTATCTAAATGAGTTGTTATATCGTTTGCTACAAACTTGTGCGCCGATGGAAGCGTTATTTTTACACTACCAAACTACCTTACAATCACTGCAGCAGGCCGTTAATAGAGACCACCAGGCCTGGTGCTTACGTCAGTTTGAGTTGGCGTTATTATCCGAACTGGGTTATGAATTGGATTTGCTACAAGATCAGCAAGCTCAGCCAATATTGGATTCAGTTTCGTATACTTACCGGCCCGAGCTAGGTTTAATCGCGTTGCACCCTAATTATGCAAACTCGTCTGAGTGGAATATTTCTGGCGAGTGTATTATTAAGCTCGCTCAGAAAGCCTTTTGTAAAGACTGTTTGCCCGCCTGGAAGCAATTAATGCGTCGCGTATTACATCCGCATTTAGGCCCCAAACCCTTGGCCACGCGCCAATTGTTTAAGTCGTTTTAAACCCATAATATTTTAGCTCTGTACTTAATTTAACCGTTATTTAAGGTAAAGCCATATGAACCCGATTTTTCTAGGATTAAACATTGACCACGTCGCCACCCTTCGCCAAGCACGCGGTACGCGTTATCCAGATCCGATTAAGGCGGCGCTGGATGCCGAAATGGCGGGGGCCGACAGCATTACACTGCACTTGCGTGAAGACCGTCGTCATATTCAGGATGAAGATGTCTATCGCTTAATGGCGTGCTATCAAACCAAAGTAAACCTAGAAATGGCCGTCACGGAAGAGATGCTGACGATTGCCTGCAAAACCCAACCGGAAGATGTGTGCCTAGTGCCTGAAAAGCGCGAAGAACTCACCACTGAGGGCGGCTTGGATGTCGCCGGTCAACAAGAGTGGATGACCCAAGCTTGCGCGCGTTTAAAAGACGCGGGTTGTCGCGTGTCTTTATTTATTGACCCAGATGAAACTCAAATTCGTGCCGCCAAAGCGGTGGGTGCGCCGGTGATTGAATTGCATACCGGCACTTACGCTGAGCTGACTAAGCCAGCGGAAGTGGAAGCCGAGTTGCAACGAATCCGTAAAGCGGCGGAATTGGCGCACAGTTTAGGTTTGGTGGTGAATGCCGGTCATGGCTTGCATTACCATAATGTTCAAGCCATTGCAGCGATTAAGGTGATCGAAGAATTAAACATCGGTCATGCCATTATTGCGCAGGCAATCTACTCAGGCTTACCGGCGGCCGTCACTGAAATGAAACGTTTGATGGTTGAAGCTCGTCAACAAGCCTATTTGCAAGATTAACTATGGTCATTGGAATTGGTACGGACATTGTTGATGTAGAACGCATTGCTGGACTTTGGCACCGTCAAGGTTCACGTTTTGCAGAACGTTTGTTAAGCGGATCAGAGCTGCTTGAACTCGCGGATAAAGCCTATCCAGAACGTTTTTTAGCTAAACGCTGGGCCGCAAAAGAAGCCATTAGTAAAGCCTTAGGAACCGGTATTTCGCAAGGCGTGAGTTTTCATGACATCAGTATTGGACATACGGAATGGGGTCAACCATTGGTTGAATTGACAGGGGTCGCGTTGCAAACGGCGCAAAACTTGGGAATTCAATCTTGGCGTTTGTCGATTAGTGATGAGAAAAATCATGCGGTCGCTTTCGCAATTGCGCAGACGGATTCGATTTAAAGCAAAACCGGAAGCGCACCGAAGCGTCATCCGGTTTTAAAAGAAACTTCTTCAAGCTCTTTATTACTTATGTATGCTTTATTGCCACTGATGGCTGAGT
This sequence comes from Thiomicrospira pelophila DSM 1534, assembly GCF_000711195.1. Lineage (NCBI taxonomy): Bacteria > Pseudomonadati > Pseudomonadota > Gammaproteobacteria > Thiotrichales > Piscirickettsiaceae > Thiomicrospira > Thiomicrospira pelophila. The sequence continues at coordinate 1,017,798 of NZ_JOMR01000001.1, forward strand.
GTTTGGCTCAGTTTAAGTGCGGTTTCCGACACTAAATCCCCCATCAAATGTTCCATAAAGGTTTTTTCTTGCTCATAGGTACGTAAACGCGAAACACCGACTAGGTCGCGAGCCACAAAGCCAATGTCACCTAAACCATCAATCAGACCCAATTCGACGGCTTCATCGCCTAACCAAACCAAACCGGTAAATAGGTCTTCATTCTCTTTCAAGCGTTCACCACGTCCGCTTTTCACCACATCAATAAACTGCTGATGCGTCCGTTCAAGAATGCGCGTTTGAAAAAACGCTTTGGCTTCTTCATCTTCTTTACCAAACGGGTTGATAAAGCTTTTGTGCTCGCCTGCCGTCATAGAACGATTTTCTACGCCGATTTTCTGCATGAGTTCAGTAAAACCAAATGTATCAAAACGCACACCAATAGAACCAATGATTGAACCTTTGTTGGCATAAATTTCATCCGCCGCGGCCGCGATGTAATAACAGCCAGACGCACATAAATCGCCCGCCACAACATAAACTGGCTTATTGTGCAGTTGTTTCAGGCGCGTGATTTCGTCATTAATCAACGCCGACTGCACCGGACTACCGCCAGGCGAATTCATAGACAACACAACCGCGCGCGAGTTTTTCGCTTCAAACGCGTCACGCAAAACAGGGTTCAGGGATTCAGCACTCGTGGGGGCACCGGCCATAATGGTGCCGTTGATTTTGACGACCGCAATATGTTCAGAACTGGTTGGTTGAACCTCGTTATCACCAAAAAAACCAGCAAACATCACGATAGAAAATAAAATATAAACCACGATTAAGATTTTTAGCGCGTTAGTCCAGCGGCGTGACCAACGTTCTTGCTTGACATAAGACTCAGCCGCATTTGCGATTTTATCTAATGCGCTTTGCGCAGAAGAGTCGGTTGGGTTTGAAGGCGTAGAATCTTGTGAAGCGGGTGGATTGGTTGTCCAAGGGTTATTTTGATCCATGCATTTGTCCTAATTTAGCAATTGCAGTTTGATCTTGTGGCCTATAAAAGCCGCAAGATAGCCTATAATGGTGTTCACTAATTTTAACCGCTTTGGATTATGGATGTCGCAGGATTTTGAGTTTGATTTAAAGGCGTTTCTGGCTAATTTAACCGAACGCCCCGGTGTGTATCAAATGTTGAATGCACAAGGGGTGGTAATTTATGTGGGTAAAGCCAAAAACCTAAAACGCCGGGTGTCGAGTTACTTTGTTAAAAACCAGCAAGCCATCAAAACCCAGGCGATGGTGGAGCAGGTGGCGCGCATTGAAGTGACGGTGACCGATACCGAATCAGAAGCCTTAATCCTCGAAAACACCTTAATTAAACGCCTGACACCTCGTTATAACGTGTTGTTTCGTGATGATAAGTCGTATCCGTATGTGTTTGTTTCTACAGGAAAAGGTTATCCGGCGTTAAGTTTTCATCGTGGCGCCAAACGCAAAGTAGGGCGTTATTTTGGCCCATTCCCCAATGCCGGTGCGGTGCACCAAACTCTGCAAGCTTTGCAAAAAATATTTCCGGTTCGCCAGTGTGCCGACAGCGTGTTTAATCATCGTTCGCGCCCTTGTTTGCAATATCAAATCAAACGCTGTTCTGGGCCTTGTGTCGGCAAAATAAGTTCGACCGATTACGCCGAAGATGTACGTCATACCTTGATGTTTCTAGAAGGCAAAAGTTTTGATGTGATCGAAGAACTGGGTTCGCAAATGGATTCGGCTTCCGAACAATTGGATTTTGAACGCGCCGCCCAATTGCGTGATCAGATTTCAGCCTTGCGCGCGATTCAAAGTCAGCACCTTATCAATCAACCCGGTTCGCAAGACTTGGATGTGCTCGCGGTGGCCGAAGTGGCCGATCAACTTTGTGTCACTTTGATGATGTATCGAGGCGGGCATTTATGGGGCAGCGAAAACTATTTCCCAAAAGGACAGGTTTCCACCGCCGCCGTGTTGGCGGCTTTTATAACTCAGCACTATGAAACCCATCCGGTTCCTAAAACCTTGTTGACCAGTGAAAAACCCGACGACCAGGCCTGGTTGGTAGAATGGTTGACAGACAAAAAACAGCAAAATGTGCAAATCAAGCAAGCCAGCCAAGCTACCAGTAAAGGCTTAATTCAGCTTGCGCTCACCAATGCCAACAGCGCACTTAAACAGCACCTGACCCAAAAAGCCACCCAGCAAGATCGTTTAAACGCCTTGCAAGAGGCGCTGATGCTCGCCAAGCCGCCGACGCGGATGGAGTGTTTTGATATCAGCCATACCATGGGGCAACAAACCGTTGCCAGCTGCGTGGTGTTTATTGACGGCGTGCCAGTGACGCAACAATACCGAAAGTTTAATATCGAAGGCATTACCGGCGGTGACGATTACGCCGCCATGCACCAAGCTTTAACCCGACGTTATCAGCGTTTAAAAGCCGAATCCGCCGTATTGCCCGATTTGATTATTGTGGATGGCGGCAAAGGCCAATTAAGTCAGGCGATTGACGTGTTAAAAACCTTAGAGTTGGAATCCGTGCCACTGGTGTCGGTGGCCAAAGGCGAAGGGCGCAAAGCGGGTTTAGAAGTGCTTTATACCCCCCAACAAAATGAAGGCATTGATTTAGAGGCCGATGACATCGCCTTGCATTTAATAAATTACATTCGTGATGAAGCCCACCGCTTTGCCATTACCGGCCACCGCGCGCGTCGGCAAAAAGCACAAACCAAATCCAGCTTAGAATCCATTGAAGGGGTCGGGCCCAAAACAAGAAAGGCGCTATTAACCCATTTTGGCGGGTTGGATCAGGTTAAAAATGCCGCGGTATCCGAGCTTTCAAAAGTGCCCAGTGTGAGCGCCAAAATCGCCCAACGAATTTACGACCATTTCCACGGAGCCTAATATGAGCGATTCAACAACCGATCTGCAAATTATCCAGGCCACGCGCTGTTGGGTAGATAAAGTCGTGGTGGGTTTAAATTTTTGCCCGTTTGCCAAACGTGAAGTCGATGCCGAGCGCGTATATTACAGCGTGCAAGAAGATTCATCTTTAGAAGCTGTTTTGACTCAGCTCATGCTCGAATGTCAGCGGTTGGATCAAAACCCCGATATAGAAACCAGTCTGCTCATTCTGCCAGTCGGGTTTGAAGGGTTTTTAGACTATCTTGATTTGATCGCTCTAGCGGAAGACTTAATGGTGCAAGAAGGCTATGAAGGCGTCTATCAATTAGCCAGCTTTCATCCAGATTACTGTTTTGCAGGCGAGGCCGAAAATGATCCAGCCAACTACACAAACCGTTCGCCTTATCCAATGCTCCACTTAATTCGAGAAGCCAGCTTAGAAAAAGCCTTAGCGCATCATCCCGACCCAGACAGCATTCCGCAAACCAATATCGACCTAGCGCGAGAAAAAGGCCTCGAACAAATGCAGGCTTTGCGCCAGGCCTGCTTGGGAGGCTAAGTTGGTTTTAAGCGAAATTTGGCGTTACCCGCTTAAATCCGCCAAAGGCTTAAGCCTAGCCAAAGCCCAGTTAGATGCATTTGGTTTGCAAAATGATCGGCGTTGGATGCTGGTTGACCCGGCAGGCAAAATGGTGACACAAAGAAGCTGTCCTAAAATGTGTTTAATCCGTGTAATCGAGCCAGCACAAGCACCAGGCCTGGTGCTTCAGTTGCCAAATCAACAGGCTTTCGATGTCGCGATTCCAAATGGGCAACAGGTCATCAAAGTGCAGGTTTGGAACGACCACTGCCAGGCCTGGTTGGCGGATTCGGAAGCGTCTGACAAACTAAGTGCTTTTTTAGAAAAGCCGGTGCGTTTAGTCTGGTTTCCAGATCATCATTTTCGCCAAGTCGATTTGAACTATGCCAATCGCGGCGAAGGACTGGCCTTTGCGGATGGCTTTCCATTGCTACTCATCACCCAAGTTTCGCTAGATGATTTAAACCAACGTTTGGCCGAGCCGGTTAGCATGTCGCGTTTTCGGCCCAACTTGGTGATTGCGGGAGCAGACGCTTACGCAGAAGATCAAGCGCAGGGTATTAAAATAGGCGACCAGCGCTTTAGAATCGTGAAACCCTGTGCACGTTGCTCGATCCCAAATATCGACCCATTAACCGCCAAAAGATCCAACCAACCCGCCCAGACATTATTGAGCTACCGAAAAATACAGTCCGAGATTCTATTTGGTCAAAACCTATTGTTCGATTCCGTTTCTAAACAAATAGATAATCAGAAAAATCCAATTAAAAATCCAATCTTACGCGTCGGCATGGCGGTAGAGTGGTTCTAATTTTACAAATTGAATAGCCAGCAGGCCGCCCCTGGTGCTAAAATTCTGTTAATAAATTTATCTGACTAGGAAAGCTATGACACTCCAACAACTTCCCATGACAATTACCTGGCTTCGAGTTCTGCTGATTCCGGTATTTTTAGTGGTGTATTACTTACCATTCGAATTAGCCCATTTTAGTGCCATGGTTATTTTTGTAATTGCTGCGGTCACCGATTGGCTAGACGGCTATTTAGCGCGTCGTTTTCAAGCCACTAGCCGTTTTGGTGCGTTTCTAGACCCGGTGGCCGATAAGTTGATTGTCGCCGTGGCATTGGTCGTGGTAGCGGTCGATTACCAACACTGGATCGTTACCTTAGCCACTATCATTATCATTATGCGCGAAATGGCTGTGTCGGCCTTGCGTGAATGGATGGCCGAAAGCAAGCTCAGTGATGTCGTGGCGGTCTCCAAAATGGGTAAATACAAAACCACCTTTCAATTAATTGCGTTATCGTTTTTAATTTACGGAGGTGATTTATTTGGCGTGCCTTGGGTTACGCTCGGTCTTATCTTATTGATTGTGGCGACATTTTTAACCGTGTTGTCATTGTGGCAGTACGCTAAAGCGGCTTGGCCAGCGATAAAGGCCGGCATTTAATCGCCTAAAGCGTCAAAATAATACTTGACGTTTTAGCCTCAGCCCCTATAATACCGCCACTGTAAAGCGGGAATAGCTCAGTTGGTAGAGCACAACCTTGCCAAGGTTGGGGTCGCGAGTTCGAGTCTCGTTTCCCGCTCCAGTATGGCAGAGTGGTAGAATGGCTATACAGCGGATTGCAAATCCGTGGATCTCGGTTCGATTCCGGGCTCTGCCTCCATTCGTTATACAGATGTACAAGTCACCGCCCAGGTGGCGAAATTGGTAGACGCAAGGGACTTAAAATCCCTCGGAGGAAACTCCGTGCCGGTTCGACTCCGGCCCTGGGCACCATTATTGATTTTCCGAATACCCCTCTCTATTTTTTCAAATTTTGATTCTGTCCGTTTCAAGTTATCTGACTTTAAAACTGTCTATACAGCTTTTAAATGTTTTTAAATGCTTGTAAAAAATCCCAATAGTAAAATCCTTGTCTATGCACTATCTAACCGCATCTTGCCACGCATAACATTAGCTAAGTTCTGTTTATCTGGGTGGGTGGAAGTGTTAAGATTGCGAACATAAATTTTACTAATTGAGTTCAGGTTAACGTCAAAATGTCAGAAGAAGAAAAAAAGCTCCTCGAACAACAACTCTGGAATATCGCCAACGCTTTGCGTGGCAAGATGGACGCCGATGAATTTCGGGATTACATTTTGGGCTTTATCTTCTATAAATACCTATCCGAAAAGCTCTGTCTTTACGCCAACAGTTTAGAAGATGGCTTTGACTATGCCTCAGTCGATGAAAATACCGAAGAAGGCAAAGAGATGATTGAGGCCGTCGCTCAAGAAACCATTGAAAAGCTGGGTTATGCTCTAAAACCTTCCGAACTCTTTTCCGCGGTGGCTAAAAAAGGTTCGGCGATTGAAGGTGAATCCACCGACAACTTTATTCTGGGTGAGCTTCAAACCATTCTTAACAACATTGAACAATCCACCATGGGCACTGAGTCCGAGGACGACTTCAATAAACTGTTTGAAGACCTCGATCTTAACTCCAGCAAGCTGGGTAAAACTGAAAAACAAAAAAACGAACTGGTGTCTAAAATCCTCTCGCACTTGGATAAAGTCGATTTTCAGCTAGAAAACGCCAATGCCGATGTGTTGGGCGATTCTTATGAATACTTGATTGGGCAGTTTGCCTCCGGTGCCGGAAAAAAAGCCGGAGAGTTTTATACCCCGCAAACGGTCTCGACCATTCTTGCCAAGCTCGTCACCGACGATAAAAACTACTTAAAGTCGGTTTATGATCCAACCTGTGGGTCAGGGTCTTTATTGTTACGTGTTGCCAAAGAAGTCAAAGAAGTCGGTCATTTCTATGGTCAGGAGCTAAACCGTACCACCTATAACCTGGCGCGCATGAATATGATTTTGCATGATGTGAACTACAAACAGTTCGACATCAGTCAAGACGATACGCTGGAACATCCGCACCACTTGGGCCAACAGTTCGAAGCCATTGTCGCCAATCCACCATTTTCCGCACACTGGTCAGCCAATCCACTGTTTTTAAGTGACGACCGTTTCTCGCAATACGGCAAACTCGCACCCAAAACCAAAGCCGATTTTGCCTTTGTGCAACACATGATTCACCACTTGGCCGACAATGGCACGATGGCGGTGGTGTTACCGCATGGCGTGTTATTCCGTGGCGCGGCCGAAGGTCATATTCGCCAATACCTGATTGAAGACCGCAATTATCTGGATGCGGTGATTGGCTTACCCGCCAATATCTTCTATGGTACGAGTATTCCAACTTGTATTTTAGTGTTCAAAAAATGCCGAACCAATCCCGATGACATTCTGTTTATTGATGCCTCTAATGATTTCGAGAAAAACAAAAACCAAAATGCCCTAACGCCTGAGCATATTCAAAAGATTGTCAGCACCTATCACAACCGTGGAACGCACGACAAATACAGCTACGTAGCAGGTCTGTCAGAAATCAAGGAAAACGACTACAACCTCAATATTCCAAGATATGTGGATACGTTTGAAGAAGAGGAATCGATTGATTTAACCGCTGTGACGCAACAAATTAAAAAGCTGGATGAAGACATGAAACAGACCGATGCGGTGATTGCGGATTACTGTAAACAGTTGGGTATTGAGGCACCGTTCTGATGAGTGAAGTAAAGAATGTGCCAGAGTTGAGGTTTTCTGAGTTTTTGGATGCTTGGAGTCTTTTAAAAGTTTCTGATGTTGCAAGAGTTTATGATGGAACCCACCAAACTCCTAAGTATGTTGAACAGGGGGTACCTTTTTACAGTGTTGAGCATGTTACGGCTAACCAGTTTTCAGAAACTAAATACATTTCTGAAGAGGTTTATGAGAAAGAAAATCAGAGAGTAAGGCTTGAAAAAAGCGATATCTTGATGACCCGTATAGGAAGTATCGGGAAAGCCAAGTATATAGATTGGGATGTTCGAGCGTCCTTTTACGTTAGTCTTGCCTTATTTAAGGTGTTTGACTCCTTTGACAGTAAGTTTTTATCACAATTGATAAGTTCGCCAGATTTTCAAAGAGAGCTATGGAAAAGAACAATTCACGTTGCTTTTCCTCAAAAGATCAATCTTGGTGAAATTTCGCATTGTAAGATTGTAATGCCAGGTTTAAAAGAACAACAAAAAATCGCTGATTTTTTAAGTTCGGTGGACAAAAAAATCGAACAACTCACCGAAAAATACCGCCTGCTTACCCAATACAAAAAAGGCGTCATGCAACAAATCTTCACCCAACAGATCCGCTTTAAAGATGACAATGGCAATGATTATCCTGAGTGGGAGGAGAAAGCACTTGGACAGCTAGGTGAGTTTGTACGAGGTTTATCGTATGACTCCAGTAATGTTAAAAGTTCAGGTTTGTTAGTGCTTCGTTCGTCAAATATTCAGAAAGGTAAATTAAATTTTTACGAAGATACTCAATTTGTAGATAAAAACTGTCCAGAAAACATAGCTCTTTTAAAAGGTGATATTGCAGTATGCATGGCAAACGGGAGTAAAGCTTTAGTAGGTAAGGCGGGATTGTATGATGGATCCTATACTGGAGAGCTTACAGTAGGTGCTTTCTGTAGTATTTATAGAAGTAAGAGCGTGTTGGCTAGGTTGTTATTTGACCACCAGAATTATAAGAGAGCTCTACATGTTCTATTAGCAGGCACAAATATAAACAATTTAAAGAATTCTGATTTGTCAAAAATAAGATTTAAGATTCCTTCAAGAGATGAAGAACAACAAAAAGTAGCCAAGTTTTTAACCGAAATCGACCATAAAATCGACCAGGCTTGGTCAACCCTAGAACAAACCAAAGCCTTCAAGAAAGGCTTGTTACAGAAGATGTTTGTTTGATATGAGTGCGGAAGTTGAATTACAGGCTTTTGATTCATGGGATGACGTTTTACATCTAACTAGTCAGTCTGCCCCTGAACATATTCTTAGAAAAGATGTGGGTGGTACAAGCTATGCGAAGCTTGGCTTACCAAACTTCGATACTTCACACTTAAAACAGATTATTTCAGGTAATAGTATTAATGCTCCGTCAGCGGGTTTTTCGGTTAGTTTTTCGGATTGTTCTTTTTCAGAGGTAAGGCTTGATCTATTAAAGGCTGATATTATTTTTAAGGGTTGTCATTTTAGTTCTGATGTAACTATAGAAACTTCTGCGAGCCGGAAAATAACGTTTAAAAACTGTATTTTTTTGGGGAAGGTCTTATTGTTTAGCAAACCCAATAGCGACGGAGTATTGTCATTAGAGGACTGTCAATTCAAAAGTTCAGCCGAATTTGTTGGGTTTCGGTTTCAACCTCAAATGCGGCCTGGTGGAAATTTGACGGAGATGAAGTCCTTTTTTATAAATATAGACTTTGATAATTCATTAACCTTGTCGGGATGTAGTTTTTCCAAAGACTTTAGACTTCAAAATATTGCATGGCCAAACTTTGATAGTTTGATGGCTCCGCGTGATACGTTTAGACAGCTAAAAATATGCATGGACGAGTCTAAAAACTTAATTGATGAAGCCTTTTTCCATAGCTTAGAAATGGAGGCTTACCGTAAAGAACTCAAAAAAATAGGATGGCGGCGAAATAATTGGCAGGATCAGTTTGTTTTCCTGTTTAGTCGTTATACATCAAATTTTGCACAAAGTTGGTTTTTACCGCTTGTTTGGATGAGTCTGATTTCTATCTTATCCTACTCTTATATTTGTGGATTAACCGCGCTCTGGGATTGCGGTCTTAATAGTTTTTTTCACTTTATGAATCCGTTCAACAGATCCAGTGAGCATTATATGAGTGCATATACAGTGTGGTTTTTGCATAAAGTAATAATGATTTATCTTGGTTATCATTTTATTGTGGCGTTAAGACGCAAGACCAAATTTTGACTTAAGGTTTTGAATCGGGAGGTGGCAATTTAAAAAGGACGCTTCCCTGTATATATAAACTTTAAACACTTAGTTGGTGTCTATTTATAAGTACCAGGCCTGGTAGTATTTAGGTATCAATAGGATTTTGAGTTTCATTTTTATAAGTTAATTTGAAGAGTTTTATGACAAATAAAGTTTCCGATCAACAAGGTTTCTACACTTCTGGCCAGCTTCAATCGGAAGCGCAGTTAGAAAATAATCTAATTGCACAGTTAGCCAGCCAAGGCTACGAACGCGTTGTGATTGAAAACGAAACTGGCCTATTGGCCAACCTGAAGCGCCAGTTAGAAAAACATAATAAAACGGTTTTTTCCGAAAACGAATTCAGCAAAGTCCTGAACCACTTAAATAAGGGTAACGTGTTTGAGCGCGCTGTCACTTTGCGTGATAAGTTCAATTTAAAACGTGATGATGATTCGACTTTGTATGTCGATTTTATTGATCAAATCGAGTGGTGCCAAAACCAGTATCAGGTGACTAATCAAATCACGATGGAAGGCGAGTATAAAAACCGCTATGACGTGACGATTTTGATTAACGGTTTGCCGTTGGTGCAGATTGAGTTAAAGCGTCGTGGTTTAGAGCTTAAAGAGGCGTTTAACCAGACTAAACGTTATGACAAACACTCTTATGGTTCGGGTGCGGGTTTGTTTCAATATATTCAGTTGTTTGTGATTAGTAATGGCGTGAATACCAAGTATTACGCTAATAATAAAAAGCAGTCTTTTAAGCAAACGTTCTTTTGGTCTGATAAAGAAAATAACCAGATCACTCAGCTCGAAAAATTTGCCAAAACCTTTCTGGAAAAGTGTCATCTCTCGAAGATGTTTACCAAGTACATTGTGTTAAACCACACCTTTAAAATCTTGATGGCGTTGCGCCCATATCAATATTACGCGGTTGAGGCGATTATTGATAAGGTGAAAAACTCGGTGCATAACGGCTATATTTGGCACACAACGGGTTCGGGTAAAACGCTCACTTCCTTCAAGGCCGCGCAAATCCTCACCAATTTACCCAAAGTGGATAAGGTCGTGTTCTGTGTGGATCGTAAAGACCTGGATTATCAAACGGCTAAAGAATTCAATGCGTTCAGCGAAGGCAGTGTGGACAGTACCGACAATACCCAAAAGCTGGTTACCCAGCTGGGCGATGATACTAAGCTTATTGTCACCACCATTCAAAAGCTGAATACGGCGATTATGAAAGAGCGCTACAAAACCGCCATGGAACCGCTCAAAGATAAGCGCATTATCTTTATCTTTGATGAGTGTCACCGCAGCCAGTTTGGGGATACTCATAAACGCATTACCGAATACTTTAATCACTATCAAATGTTTGGATTTACGGGTACGCCCATTTTTGTTGAAAATGTGGCTAAGAATCAGCATGGTAAACGCACGACCAAAGACTTGTTTGGTGAGTGCTTACACAAATATGTGATTACGGACGCAATACGCGATGAAAACGTGCTGAAGTTTGCGGTGGAGTACATTAATACCTTTAAACAGCATGACACGATTCGAGATATTGAAGTCGAAGCCATCGACACCAAAGAGGTGATGGATTCGCCGCGGCGCATTGAAGCGGTTGTGGATTACATTATTGCGAACCATGAACGTAAAACCCACGCCAAAGAGTTTACTGGGATGCTTTGTGTGAGTTCGGTGGAGGTGTTAACGACTTATTACGACATCTTCCAGCAGAAAAAACGGGCCGGTGAGCATAATTTAAAAGTGGGGACGATTTTCAGCTATGCGGCGAATGAAGAAGATAAAGGCTCAGATGACTTTATCACCGAAGAAACCACCGACATGACCGGCAAAAAGATTAATCAGCACAGTCGCGATAAGTTGGAATCTTATATTGGTGATTACAATGCGATGTTTGGCACCAAGTACACTACCAAAGATAGTAAATCGTTTTACAACTACTATAACGAACTAGCCAAAAGAGTGCGCGAAAAAGAGGTTGATATTCTTCTGGTGGTTAATATGTTTTTAACCGGGTTTGATTCCCCGCCATTGAACACACTGTATGTGGATAAAAACCTCAAACATCATGGCTTGATTCAAGCGTTTTCACGCACCAATCGAACCATGGGTGAAAAGAAGTCACAGGGTAATATTGTTTGTTTCCGCAACCTCAAACAAGCCACGGATGATGCGATTAGTTTGTTCTCAGATAAGAACGCTAAAGACACTATTATCATGGAGCCTTATGAAGATTACGTTAAGAGCTTTAATGAGGCGCTGGCGAATCTAAAAGCGATTGCGCCAGAGGTGGATGACGTAAATAAATTGCTGGATGAAAAGGCTGAGTTTGAGTTTATTCGTACCTATCGTGAATTGATGCGAGTGTTTAATATTCTTAACACTTTCACGGATTTTAAGTTTGAAGATGTAGAGATAGACGAACAAGAATATGCCGATTATGGCAGCAAATACTTAGACCTTTATGAAAAGGTCAAAAGTAATCGCATGACCGAAAAGGTCTCGATTCTTAACGACATTGATTTTGAGCTGGAGCTTATTCACCGAGATGATATCAATGTCACTTATATCCTTAAGCTGCTAGGCCAGCTGAAAGATATCGAACCGAAAGAGCACGAAGCTAAGAAGAAAAATATCCTTGATATGCTCTCAGGCGATGTTGAAATGCGCTCTAAGAAAAAACTGATTGAAAAGTTTATTGAAGAAAATATGCCCAAGATTGCCTCCGGTGGGGATGTTGAAGCTGAGTTTAAACGCTTTTGGGAGGCGCAAGATCAAGCTTATCTGCATCAATTGAGCGAAGAAGAAGGGCTTGATCATGACAAGTTGAAAAAGTTAATCTCAAGTTACCTGTTCACCGAAAAGCTGCCTTATCGTGATGATGTGGTTGAAACAATGTTAACGAAGCCTTCCATCTTAAAACGTAAAGCGGTCTCACAACGCATTTTGGACAAGGTGTTGGGTTACATCAAGACATTTGTAGATGGCGCACCCTAGTGATGATCTCTTGTTAAGCCGTAGAACCCTTGCGAAATAAGGTTAGAAATTTTCAATTAAAGTAGCGGTAGTCCAACCAGGCCTGGTTTCTTTCATAAATTTATTCCCGTTCGGTAAAATATTATTTTATTAATGTCATAACTGGGTTATTATTCCCGAAAGGGATTAATTTAGGTTTTTATGATGGATTATGTAAAAAACAACCCGTTCGGTAATGTTGAAAGCTTACAGGATTCGAGTCAGCTTGGCTTAAGGGTGCGTGAAAAACGTAAAGCGGATGGTCTGACTCAGCAGGACTTAGCCGCCATTGCGAATGTCGGAGTGCGGTTTGTGTCGGAACTTGAGAACGGTAAACCGAGTGTGCAGCTGGATTCTGTTTTGGCGGTTTTGCATGCGTTAGGCTTGCAGCTTATGTTATCGGATAGATAGTTAGATAATGGGTAGGTAGTGGTCGTCATGCAAACTTTGTATGTTTTTTATAAAAGCGCTTTGGTTGGTCAGTTGGTTAAAACGGCGGCTCGCCATATGCAGTTTACCTATGACCAGGCCTGGTTGGACTCTGAGGAGGCGTTTGCGCTGTCTATTAGCTTGCCTTTAGGAAACCAGCCGTTTGAGCACGCTGAAACGTTTTTTGCCAATGTACTGCCTGAAGGGGATGTAAGAAGCGCTTTGTGCCGAAAATTGGGACTGTCTGCTAAAAATGATTTTGGTCTGCTAGCGGAAATTGGCGGTGAGGTGGCGGGTGCGATTTCGATTTACGATACACCTGTTTTGCCAAAATACGAAAGCCAACAAATTGCTTTGAGATTGAGCGATTTGGCCGAGGTGTTACAACAGGTTGGCCGCACACCGTTTAAACCCTTAAAAGGTGAAATGCGTTTATCTTTGGCGGGTGCGCAGAATAAACTGCCGATTATTAAACAGGATGATAAAGCACCATGGACGTTTGCTTTGCCTTTGTCACCGGATATCGCGACTACACATATTATTAAACTCGCTAATCTGCATTTTGATGACTTGGTGATGAATGAGTTGACCTGCATGAGATTAGCCAAAGCGGTGGGCTTGAATGTGGCTGAGGTGGATTTGTTGCCGGTTGAAGGCCAGATGCATTTGCTGGTGACACGTTATGACCGGATGCAGGGTGAGCGTTTGCATCAGGAAGATTTTTGCCAAGCGTTAGCGATAGATGCGGAAAATAAATATGAATCAGAAGGCGGCCCAACTTTAAAACAATGTGCTGAACTGATTCGCGCTTACAGTCACCGACCTGCGGCGGATATTTTACAGTTGGTGCGCTGGGTGCTTTTTAATATTTTGATTGGTAACCGGGATGCGCATGGTAAAAATATCGCTTTTTTATATGCGCCAAAATGTGAGTTAGCGCCGTTTTATGATTTGTTGTCTACCCAGTGTTATGAAGGGTTAAGTGACAAATTTAGTATGAAGCTGGGTGGGGAAAATCGTTTAGATTGGTTGCAAAAACGCCACTTTGATCGGTTTGCTGAGGCGATAGGCGTGAAGGTTGGCTTGCTTGAGAAAGAGCTAGCAAAGCTTATTAAGTCGGTTGAGCAGAATGCAGAAATATTGGGCAGCTTTGTGCGTTTGAAACCGGTGATTGAGGGTAACATCAAACGCTTAAAAAAGTCTGTTGGTTAAGAAGTTAATGAGATTTTATGAGTTTTAAGTTTTCGACTGAGCGCAAGGGCGAGGCGTCGGTATTAAGTTTGACCTTAATCGAGGCTTGGTTTCCTATTTTGTCGATTGGGTTGGTGGCGAGTTTGGGTGCGTTAAGCACTTATGCGTTGGCGACGTTTTTGGCTTCGTTGGTGTTTATTGGTTTGTTGGCGTTAAACGGGCGTTTGGGACGTTTATGGCAGAACCGTGCGCAGTTTGATCTTTGGATGACGGCGTTTTGGATTACTTTGTTATTTAGCTTGGTGTTTTTAGGTTTGCAAACCACGACGGCCGGTAATATGGCGGTGATTTTGTTTTTGCAGGTTTTGTTTGCTTATCTTTATTTTCATGTTTTAGGGCGTCAGCCGTTATCGCTGTTTCATAGTCTGGGCGCGCTATTAATGATGATAGGCGCGATTTTGGTGTTGTTTCCCGAAGACTTTAAGTTAAATATAGGCGATGCTTTGGTGTTGTTGGCAGCGATGGTGGCACCGATTGCGAATCGGTTTCAGCAGCGCGCGCGTTTACATGTGGATAGTTTAACCTTGTTGGGGTTTCGTAATCTGGTGGCGTTTCCGGTTCTGCTGGGGCTGGCCTGGTGGTTGGAAGGTTTACCGGATTGGTCGGCTATTCAGGCCGTTTGGTTGCCTTTGTTAATCGTTGGGGTGCTGATATTGGGATTAAGCAAGTGGCTTTGGGTAGAGGCGCTGCACCGTATTTCGATTACTAAAACCAGTGCTTTGGCGGCGATGACGCCTTTGTTTACCTTGGTGTTGGCGTATTTTTGGTTGGCGGAGTTGCCTACCTGGTCACAAATGTTGGGTGTGATTCCGATTTTAATTGGCGGCATTTTAATTACACGCCCGGCTTTACCGCCCGCTGTGCCACAAGAATAAGTGCGGATGGTTTTTTGCGCTCTTTATATGGTTAATTATAAAAACGAATTGTTGGTTTTATGCTGATATACATTCACGGCTATGGCTCAAATGGCTTAAGCGAAAAAGCACGTCATTATCAAAAACTGTTTGAGGGTGAGGCGTTTTTGACGCCTAGCTTATCCACCGAATCTCGTTTAGCCGTTCATACTTTAGAGAATATTATTCAGGCCGTTGGACATCATGAGAAGGTTGGCTTAATTGGTTCATCTTTAGGCGGTTATTTTGCGATTTATTTAGCGAATAAATACAAGTTACCGGCGGTGTTAATTAACCCAGCGATTCCGCCTTGGGATCAGCAATCGGTGTTGGACGGTGAAAATCGACCAAACATGCCGCAAAGCTTTAGTTGGCAAGCGGCGCATTTAGAGCGTTTGTCGGCCTATCGGGTAGAAAGTCCGAGCCAATCTTTGCAACAACGATTGTTGTTATTGCAGCAGCTTGATGATGAGGTGTTGGATGCAAAATTAGCGTTGGATTATTTGCCTCAAGCGCCACAAATCGTTACATCTGGTGGGGGGCATCGGTTCCGTGGTATTGAACAATATGATCAAAGTGTTTTGGATTTTTTCGCTAAATTCTTAAAGGCGGATTAATGGTAGAATACTGTCTATTTAAAGCTTTTTTTGGATTGAGATTATGAGCAAAGCGGTGGCCTTAAAAGGGTCGGTTTTATCCTTATCCGTGTTAAAAGTTTACAGCGATGATATTGCGTTGGTTAAAAGCCAGTTAGAACAAAGTATTACTCAAGCGCCCGATTTTTTTAACGGGTTACCAGTGGTGATCGAGCCAGAGGCAGACGGATTTGAACCGACCTTTTTAGCCTTGTTGGTGGATTTTTTGCATCAACATCAAATGGTGCCGATTGGGGTAAGAACCTCTCAGGCGGCGATTCGTGAACAAGCTCAGTATGCAGGCCTGGCGGTGTTTGAGCCAGTTGCTAACGCGGCAGATGAAGCGCCAAAATCTTCATCGGCGAATTCATCCGCTGATCAGGGAGCTTTGGTGGTTGAGGGTGCGATTCGCTCTGGCCGCCAGGTGTATGCGCAAGGCCGTGATTTAATTGTGAAAGGTACGGTTAACCCTGGTGCCGAAGTGGTCGCCGATGGTCATGTGCATATTTACGGATCGGTTAAAGGTAAGGTGTTTGCGGGCAGCGCAGGCTATACTCAGGCACGTATTTATGCACATAACTTGGATGCAGAAATGGTCTGTATTGCAGGAATGTATCAAATGTCGGAAGATATTAAGCCTGAATATAAGCAGGGCTGGATCGAGGTTAGTCTGCATGGCGACCGATTAGTTTTTAATAAGCTGGCGTAGTTTTTATTGTTTTAATGCCAGTTGTATTTATTATTCATTATAATGTTTTATATATTTATGAGCTTCAAAAGGAGTCAATGTGGCACGAGTCATCGTAATAACATCAGGTAAGGGTGGCGTGGGCAAAACCACGACCAGTGCAAGTTTTTCAGCCGGTTTAGCGCTTAAAGGGTTTAAAGTCGCGGTGATTGATTTTGATGTGGGTTTACGTAATTTAGACCTGATTATGGGTTGCGAGCGCCGTGTCGTGTATGACTTTGTGAACGTTGTGCAAGGCGAAGCGAGCCTTAAGCAAGCTTTAATCAAAGACAAAAAAACGCCGAACCTATTTATTTTGGCCGCCTCTCAAACCCGCGATAAAGACGCGTTGACCTTGGAAGGCGTAGGCAAGGTTATTGATGATCTGAAAGCGGATGGGTTTGACTATATTATTTGCGATTCGCCAGCTGGGATTGAAAAGGGCGCACAACTGGCTTTGTATTATGCGGATGAAGCGATTATTGTCACAAACCCTGAAGTGTCTTCGGTTCGAGATTCTGACCGTATTTTGGGGATTTTGCAGGCTAAATCGAAACGTGCTATTGATGGCGAAACGCCGGTCGTTGAGCACCTAATTTTGACACGTTATAACCCAAGTCGTGTGGCGGCGGGTGAAATGCTGGCGATGCAAGATGTGGTTGAGCTGTTGAGTGTAGATTTGTTGGGTGTTGTACCCGAGTCGGAAGAGGTTTTACAGGCTTCAAACGCGGGTATTCCGGTGATTCTGAATGAAGACACCAATGCTTCGGAAGCTTATAAAGATATTGTAGATCGCTTTTTGGGTGAAGAAAAACCCCAGCGTTTTTTAACCGTTGAGCATAAAAGCCTATTTAAGAAACTGTTTGGGAAGTAGATATGGCATTACTAGACTATTTATTAGGGCAGAACAAAAAGCCGTCTGCCATGCAAGCTCGCGATCGGTTGCAGATATTGCTAGCCCATGAGCGTTTGCAAGCTAAAGCACCAGACTATCTGCCACAATTGCGTGAAGAGATTTTGCAGGTGATTGCCAAATACGTGGATATTGATGATGAAAACTTGCAGATTTCGTTAGATGAAGAAAACGGGTTTGAAGTATTAGAGTTGAATTTAATCCTGCCGGACTCTAAAAAATAAATAACGCTAAATTATTTAAGTGATCATTTAAGTTATTGTTTGAGATACAAAAAAACCACCAGGCCTGGTGGTTTTTTTGTATCTAAGTCGGTGAACTTGTGGTGTTTATTTAACCCGGTCTACCTTAATTAATACACCAAAAATAGGGTGGTCAAGATAATGGATTTCGCCAAAACGAACACGGCGAGATTCGTTGATTTGAAAACGCCAACCTTCGGTGATCCAGTCAATGTCTAAATGCTGATGCTCTGTAAAACGCTCTAACACCGCTTGCGGGATTTGGCGGTCAATCTCTAGGTTAACTTGAACGTGAGGGAAGCGTTCTTGATACATGCGAATGGTGCCAAACAAGATGCTCGATTCTAGGCGTCTTTGTTGAACAAACTGGTCAACTAAAACAGGCAAAGCTTCTTCTCTTGATAAGGCATTTTGACGCCAGGCAAAGTGTGCGAGCACGTCATAACCTTTTTCGGTGGTCATCTTTTCGACTTCTTCGTTCAGCGTGAAAGACTCCGCTGTTAGAAGTCGAGCATAGCCATCTTCGGCATTAAACTGGGTGGCGTTTTCCGTATCCGGTAATGCCAAAATATCCGGCCAGTATTCTTCCGTCCAACCACGCAATGCGAGCGACTGGAATACGATCACCTCAATTTGAACTTTCGGTGGCGCTTTTTCGTCTTCGGCTGAGACTTGGAAGGGTAACCAACTAATCAAACTGGTTAAGGCTATAACAAGTAGTTTCATGAATGAGTTAACCTTTATTTTTTGCTTTGGCTGGTTTAACGGCTTTTGGCTGTGTGTCGTTAGGGTTGGCGGCGGCATTATCCGGTGCCAGGCTTTCTAACGTAAACTGAATAACCTGAGTGCGCAAACCTATCTCAGGCATTGTATCGAAAACTTTTAATTCCGTCTGACCTTTTAGCTTGTAGCGTTTAGGGTGCGTTTGAATTAATTGAATCAATTTGCCCGGGTCAATGTTGGGCCGAGCACTAAATTGAATGCGACATTCGGTTTGGCCGGCGTCAATTTTTTTGATGCCCAAAGGTTCGGCCATGAGTTTAATGCGGGTGGCATCAAACAGGTTTTTGACTTGTTGTGGCAATAAACCAAATCGATCAATCATTTCAATTTCAAGTTCATGCAGCGCTGGTTCGTCTTCGGCGCTGGCGATGCGTTTGTAAAACACTAAACGCGAGTGAATATCGGGCAGATAGTCTTCTGGAATTAAGGCCGCAAAACCTAAGTCCACCTCGCAGCCAGTTTCTAGCGGCGCATTAAGCTCAGGCTGTTTGCCGGATCTTAGCGCTTTAACCGCGCGTTCTAATAGTTCACTGTAGAGGCCAAAGCCGACTTCGTGAATCTGACCGGATTGGCCTTCACCCAGCAATTCACCAGCGCCCCTAATTTCTAGGTCGTGACTGGCGAGCATAAAGCCTGCACCTAAGGTATCGTGTTTGGCGATGGCGTCGAGTCGTTTGTGGGCGTCATCGGTAATCATGGCTTTGTCGCCGGTAAATAGGTAGGCGTAAGCACGATGATGGGATCGACCTACACGGCCACGCAATTGGTGTAACTGGGCTAAACCAAACTTGTCAGCGCGGTGGATGATAATGGTGTTGGCGGTCGGTACGTCAATACCCGTTTCAATAATGGTGGTACAAACCAAAATATTGAATCGACGGTGGTAGAAATCTTGCATGACTCTTTCCAAATCACGTTCATGCATTTGACCATGTGCAATCCCAACGCGGGCTTCCGGTATTAATAAGGCAATCTCTTCGGCCATGCGTTCAATTTTATCGACCTGATTAAACAGTAGATAAACTTGGCCACCGCGCCTTAATTCACGTAAACAAGCTTCGCGAACCGTATCTTCATTCCATTCTTGCACAAAAGTTTGTACAGCTAAGCGTTTGGCCGGCGGGGTGGCGATAATGGATAGGTCGCGTAAGTCGTTCATCGCCATATTAAGGGTACGCGGAATAGGGGTGGCCGTCATGGTGAGCACATCGACTTCGGCACGCAGTTTTTTAAGTTGTTCTTTTTGGCGTACGCCAAATCGATGTTCTTCGTCGATAATAATTAAACCCAAATTGGCAAACTGCACATCTTTTTGGATGAGTTTATGGGTGCCGATAATAATGTCGACTTTATTGTCGGCCAAGTCCTGCAAAATACCGGCTTGTTCTTTGGCGGTCTGGAAGCGTGATAAAACCTCGATCCGCACCGGCCAATCGGCAAAACGGTTTTTGAAGTTTTCAAAGTGTTGGTTAGCTAGTAGGGTGGTTGGCACTAAAACTGACACTTGTTTGCCAGCATAAGCGGCGACAAAGGCGGCGCGCATGGCGACTTCGGTTTTACCAAAGCCGACATCCCCACATACTAACCGATCCATCGGGCGTGGGCTTTGCATGTCGTGCAATACGGCTTCGATGGTTTGTTGTTGATCGTCGGTTTCTTCAAACGGAAAACCGGCGCAAAACTGGCTATAGGCGTCTTGGGTTAGGGTGTAGGCATAACCCGATTTGGCTTCGCGTTGTGCATAGATGTCGAGCAGCTCGGCCGCCACATCGCGCACTTTTTCGGCAGCCTTGCGTTTTGCTTTGTCCCACTTGTCGGTGCCCAATTTATGCAGGGGCGCGGTTTCGGCACTGGCACCGGTATAACGACTGATTAAATGTAAAGAGGTAACCGGCACATAGAGTTTGTCGTGACCAGCATATTCAATCATCAGAAATTCGCGATTTTCGCCATGCAGATTGATGTGTTCTAACCCAAGGTAGCGACCGACCCCGTGATCCAAATGCACAATTGGGCTGCCAACTTCGAGTTCGACTAGGTGGGTAATCGCTTGATCGAATTCGTTGTGTTTGGTTTTACGTCGGCGTTTTTGCGCTACGGTTTGACCCAGTAAAGCCGATTCAGCAATCAAACTGAATTGTGATGTATGTATTGATTCTTGCAGTGGTGCAACCACCAGGCCTGGTGCTTTTAGGTCAGTATGGGTTTTTTCCAATTCCAACCAGTTATTAAAGGTTTTAGGATGAACTTGATGTTTACCAAGCAGGTTAAGTAGCGTTTCGCGCCGACCTAAGCTTTCAGCACTAAACGCAATTCGGCCTTCGTAGCGATCCAAAAAGGCCTTGAGTTTAGCCATCGGGTAATCGGAATGGTTTTGTACGCTCAGGTCGGGCAGTACAAGCGTATCAAACCGAGTCGTTAACTTGGTTTGATCGTCATGCGCGTGTAGGCTGATGCGATGGTATTGTTTGAGCTGGCTTAAGGTGTCGCTGACATTCAAAATTAACCGATCAGGCGCTAACAAGGGGTAATCCGGGTTATGGCGACCAATTTCGTAACGTTCGTTAAAGTCGTGCCAGTTTTGTTCAATCGCGTCTTCTAGGTTAGATTGGTCAAAAAACAAGGTGTCGTCTGGGAAGTAATCGAACAAGGTGGCGCTTTGTTCGTGAAAGAGTGGCAGGTAATATTCCAGACCACCGATATTTTCACCGTCGCTGACTTTTTTATAAATGCTGCTTTGGCGTGATTCTGCGCCAAACACCTCGCGGAATGCATGACGAAATTGAGTTATGCCTTTTTCGGTAAAGTCATATTCTTTTGCGGGTAAAAGTTCAATACGACCCATCTGGTCAATCGTGCGCTGGTTATCCGCATCGAAACGGCGGATCGACTCGATTTCGTCATCAAATAAGTCTAATCGATACGGCTGTTTGCTGCCCATTGGGAATAAGTCGATAAGCGCGCCACGAATTGCAAATTCACCGTGCTCCATGACTTGACTGACACGTTGATAGCCGTGACTTTCTAACTGTTCCGCAAAGTTCGACATGTCTAGGGTCTGGCCGGTTTCTAACAGGAGCGTGTGTTGCTGAATATAAGCCGATGGCGCGAGTTTTTGTAGTAAGGTATTGACCGGAATCACTAGCAAACCTTGCTGGGTGTTAGGTAGCTCGTAGAGGGTTTTTAAGCGTTCGGAAATAATGTCTTGGTGTGGCGAAAACCGATCATAAGGCAAGGTTTCCCATTCTGGAAACTGCAAGAGTTTGAAGTCTTTGGGCACAAAAAACCGTAATAGGTCAACCATGTCATTGGCTCGTGCGCTGTCGGCACATAATACGACTACCAGGCCTGGTGCTTGTTTAGCTTGCTTGGCAATAGCGAGCGCTTGCTCACTTAAGTTGAGTGGTCCCCAGTGTGAACGTGTCGCTTTCAGTGGGATGGATTCAAATTCGAGTAAGGAAATGGGATGGCTCATGCCGCTTGATTGATTCCGCTGATAAAAAAATCTTATTCTACCTAATAATGGGGCGTAAAAAAGCGGGTTTTTGCCAGCGTTTTTGTTTGGGCGCGAGTATAATTGCGCCACTATGACATTTTTAAACGCCATTTATTATTTAGACTTATTAGGCACGGTGGTATTTGCGATCACCGGCTTGCTGGCGGCTAGCCGTAAACAGCTGGATTTATTCGGTGCGATAGTGCTTGCTATGGTGACGGCGGTGGGTGGCGGCACTTTGCGTGATTTGATTTTGGACGTGCCGGTTTTTTGGACCCAGCAAACCATTTATATTTATATGATTGTGACTTCTGCTGTGTTTATGTTTATTTATGCACGTTATTACGATGTGCCGGTTCGTTTGATATTGATCTTGGATGCGCTTGGGTTGGCCGTGTTTACCGTGATCGGGGCGCAAAAGGCCTTTGAGCTTGGCTTTAGTGATCCGATTGTTATTATGACCGGTGTGATGACAGGTGTGGTCGGCGGCGTGATTCGTGATGTATTGGCCGGTGAAGTACCGCTGATTTTCCGTAAAGAAATTTATGCCACCGCTTCCTTTTTAGGGGCGAGTGTTTTAGTGTTAGGTTTTCATTATTTACCGAGTCGAGAATTAGCGAGTATATTGGCTATCGTTTTGGTGTTTGGCTTGCGTGTATTGGCGATTCAAAAAAATTACAGTTTACCGGTGTTTGCACCGTCAAATCGATCAGAGAATCGGTCAGAATAAACAATAACTAATGGGTGATTATGTTTAAACTTCCTTTCGAATGGCTGTTGGGTTTGCGTTATATACGCGCCAAACGCCGCAATGGCTTTATCTCGTTTATTTCTATGTCGTCAATGATTGGTATTGGTTTGGGGGTGATGGCCTTGATAACCGTAATGTCGATTATGAATGGTTTTCAGCATGAACTGCGTGAACGTATTTTAGGCATGACGGCGCACATGACTTTGTCTGAAAGTTATCAACGTTTAGGTGATTGGAAGGAGATTTACGATATTAGCAAACAGCACCCATTAGTGGTGGGCGCGGCGCCTAATATTGAAGAGCAAGGCATGCTCACCAATAATGATCGCGTTAAGGGTGTCATGGTGCGCGGTATTTTGCCGGAGCTTGAAAGCCAAGTGTCCACGCTTGAAGACAATATGCTAATTGGTTCATTAAACAGTTTGAAAACCGGTGAGTTTGGCATCGTATTGGGATTTGACTTGGCGCAGAATTTAGCGGTCACCGTGGGAGATCGCATTACCTTAATTGCACCGCAAGGTAGCGTGTCGCCAGTGGGCGTGTTGCCGCGTATTAAACGTTTAACGGTGGTGGGTTTGTTTGAAGCGGGTATGTATGAATATGATTCGGGCATGGCGTTTTTGCATTTAGACGATGCGGCCAAAATTTTTAAGTATCGGGATGGTGAGGTCAGCGGTTTGCAACTTCGTTTAAGCGATTTGTTTCAAGTACATCAGGTCCGAAACGATTATGTTGAGTTATTGGAAGGGCAATATTCAGTTCGAGACTGGACCCAACAACATGCGAACTTTTTTAAAGCCATTCAGATGGAAAAACGCATGATGTTTATCGTGTTGGCCCTGATTATTATGGTGGCGGCGTTTAACATTGTTTCTACCATGGTGATGGTGGTGACCGATAAACAAAAAGACATCGCGGTGTTGCGTACTATTGGTGCGTCGCCCATGAGTGTGCAAGCCATTTTTATGATTCAAGGTTTAGTGATTGGCATTATTGGTGCGCTATTAGGCTTGTTGGGTGGGGTGGCCTTATCGCTGAATATTGATGTGATTATTCCGTTTATTGAGCAATTATTTGGTTTCCAGTTTTTCCCGGCGGATGTGTATTACATCAGTGAAGTGCCTTCTAAGCTAGAGTGGTCGGATGTGTGGGCCGTATCCGGTTTAGCTTTTGTGTTGACCTTGTTGGCTACTTTATACCCGGCCTGGCGAGCTTCTCGCATTCAACCAGCGGAGGCATTGCGTTATGAGTAATCTACACACAAACTCAGTTGAGAAAAATATTATCCTACAAGCTAATAATTTGGGCAAAACTTATCGAGATGGACTCATCAATACCGAAGTGTTGCAGGGTGTTGATTTGGTGTTACATGCACGAGAGCGTAAAGCCATAGTCGGGGCCTCCGGTTCGGGTAAAAGTACTTTGTTGCATTTGTTAGCCGGGCTGGATAAACCGACCACGGGCGAAGTGAAACTGGCTGGTCAAGATTTTTCGAATTTATCAGAAACCAAGCGCGGTATTCTGCGTAACCAAAATATGGGTTTTGTGTATCAATTCCATTATTTACTCGCCGAATTGACCGCGCTAGAGAATGTTATGTTGCCATTAAGAGTGGCGCGCCAATCGGCTTCAACCGCCGAAAAACAAGCGATTGGGCTTCTCAAACAAGTTGGATTAGGGCATCGTTTGCATCATAAACCGGCTGAGTTGTCTGGCGGTGAGCGTCAGCGTGTCGCGATTGCCCGTGCCTTAATCACCAGGCCTGGTTGTATTCTGGCCGACGAACCAACGGGTAATTTGGATTCTAAATCGGCCGAGCAGGTATTTGATTTAATGTTGTCCTTGAATGATGAGTTTGATACGGCATTATTAGTGGTGACACATGACCTAGATTTAGCGGCTCAAATTGGCGAGACCATCACTTTGGTCGATGGTCGAATTCTTCAGCCCGCTGCAGTTTAACGCGTTATGCTATCGATTCAATCTGTGAGTTTGTATGCGGGTGTTAAGTGCTTACTGCAAAACGCAAGTTTAACCCTGAACCCGGGCCAAAAAGTCGGCTTAATCGGTCGTAACGGCGTCGGGAAGTCCACCTTATTTAAAGCCATCTTGGGGCAAGTCAGTTTGGATGCGGGCACGATTGGTTTGCCGGCGGGTTGGCAGGTTGGTTATGTCGAGCAGTCTGAAGTGACCGAGCAACTCAGCGCGCTGGATTATGTCACTTCTGGCGATACGCTGTACTTCCAGTTAATTACGGATCTGAAACAGGCCGAACAGCAAAATGACCAGGCTGCGATGGTGCGTTTGCATGACCATCTGGATCATATTCAGGCCTACGAAATACCGCAAAAAGCGCAGCAACTTTTATACGGTCTGGGGTTTGAGAAAGCCGACTTTGAGCAGTTGGTTACTCAGTTTTCTGGTGGCTGGCAGGTGCGTTTAAAATTGGCGAAAGCTTTAATGCAGCGTTCGGATTTATTGTTATTGGATGAGCCGACTAACCATTTAGACATTGAAGCGGTGGCATGGCTAGAACAGTGGTTGGCGCAATATCCGGGTGCGGTGTTGTTGATTTCGCATGATCGACATTTTTTAGACAAGGTGGTTAACGGTATTGCCTTGATGGAAGATCAGCGTATTCAGCTTTATACCGGCAATTTTGCGTCCTACGAACGTCAGCGCAGTATGCAGTTAATGCAGCAGCAAGCCCTGCATGACAAGCAAAAACAACGTATGCAGCACCTTAAAACCTTTATCACCCGATTTAAAGCCAAAGCCAGTAAAGCCAAACAAGCCCAAAGCCGAGTCAAAGCTTTAGAGCGAATGGAAGAAGTGGCGGCTTTGCAAGCCACCAATCCGTTTCGTTTTGAATTCATGAACCCAGATCATGTACCTGACCCGATGATGCGTATTGAACAGGTCAGTTTTGCTTACGATAAAAAAGTTGTGTTAGACAAGGTTGATTTGGTGCTCAGAGCCGGGGACCGAATTGGTTTAGTCGGTATAAACGGTAGCGGCAAAACCACTTTCTTGAAACTGATTGTGGATGAACTTAAGCCGGATCAAGGCAAGATTATAAATAGCAAAGGTTTGAAGATTGGCTATTTTGCCCAGCATCAGGTTGAATCGTTAGATTTAGACAAAACTCCATTGCAAACGATGTTAAAGCACTTTCCAGAGCTGTCAGATCAGCAGGCGCGTGACTTTTTGGGAGGGTTTGGTTTTAGTCATGAACAAGCTTTGTCACCCGTTAAACAGTTTTCGGGGGGAGAAAAAGCGCGTTTATCTTTGGCTTTGATTGTGTATTTAAAGCCTAACTTAATCATTTTGGATGAACCGACCAACCACTTAGACATGGATTCCCGCGACGCTTTAGATGAGGCATTGCAGAGTTTTGAGGGCGCGCTGATTGTGGTATCGCATGACCGACATTTGTTAGCGGGGATTGTGGATCAATATTGGTGGGTGCATAACGCAAATGTAAACTTGTTTCACGGTGATTTGGATGCGTATTTACAGCAGCGTTTAACCTTGTTGAAACAACAGAAACAAGAAGAAAATAAGGTTACTGAGGGAGCTGGAGGTGCAAGTGAAAGCTCACAAAACAAGCGCGAACAACGTCAACAAACGGCTCTGTTACGTAAGCAGATTCAGGACGCTACTCGATCTCAGCGTAAGCGAATTGACGTGTTGGATAAACAGTTGGCAAAGCTACAGACTTCCTTGGAAGAGGTGCTCGCGCAATTAGCCGATGATGCGATTTATGATGTGGAGCAATCTGAAAAGTTAGCTGAGTTATTAAAACAGCAAGTCGAATATCAAACTAATTTGGATGATGTAGAAACCGAATGGTTGATGTTGCAAGAAGAGGTTGAAACAATCAGCAAATCATTTCAAATGAATGACTGAGTGATGCGGATTAGTTAGAGGGATTTAAAGAGCCGGTGACCGGACTAGGTCACCGGCTAAGACAAGGTTAATTACTTAACCGGATCTTTTAAGAAAGGTGAGCCGTGCTTCAATCCAAATTTCTTTAGGATCATCACCATCGGGCAAAAACGCGTTAAGCTTGAAACAATTAAGTTTAAACCAACGAATGCGGTTAATAAGAACCAGGCCTGACCAACCCAAGTACCCAGTGCCAAACTGATTAACACAACACTACCTGCAACAAATAATACGACTCTTTCAATATTCATACTCGTTTCCTTTTAACTAAATCGAATGGAAAATAACGCGCTCATTTTAACTTAAATTGATGCTATCGTGTGAAGAAAATAAGTAAATGCTAATATTCTGGAGCACCAGGCCTGGTTGATATTTTCCTTGTTGTTTTTATTGGGATCTGTATAATTTTGGGACTATTTATTACGTGCACCGACTGGCTTTATTAGTTGAGTGTCTTTATTTTGAATTTAACGAGATTTGAGAATTTGTATGCAAGTATCTGTTGAGAAACCTGAACAAGGCCTAGAGCACAAGATCACGGTTACCTTCCCGTCGACTGAATTAGACGCAAAAGTTGATCAGCGTTTATCTGAAATGCGCCGTACCGTGAAAATGGACGGTTTCCGCCCAGGTAAAGTGCCAATGGGCATGGTCAAAAAACGTTACGGTGCACAAGTTCGCCAAGAGCTTTTGGGTGAAGCGGTTCACTACGCTTTCTTTGACGCGGCTGATAAAGAAAAATTACAAGTTGCGGGTTATCCTGAAATTGATGAAGTAAAAGTAGATAAGGGTGAGATTAACTTCACGGCTCGCTTTGACGTTTATCCTGAAATTACCTTACCGGCTTTCAATGGCATTAAAGTAGAAACGGTTAAGTCTGAAGTAACCGATGCTGATGTTGAAAAAATGATTACGCGTTTGCGTGAACAACGTTCAGCATGGAAGCCAGCTGGCGCGGCTAAAAAAGCCAAGTCTGGTGAGCAAGTGATTATTGATTTTGTTGGTAAGCTTGATGGTGTTGAGTTTGAAGGCGGTAAAGCTGAAAACGTACCATTAGAACTAGGTAGTGGTCGTATGATCCCTGGTTTTGAAGATGGCATTATTGGCATGAAAAAAGGTGAAACCAAAACAATCGATGTGACTTTCCCTGAAGAATATCAAGCTGAAAACCTAAAAGGTAAAACAGCGCAATTCGATATTACGGTTCATTCTGTGCAAACTAAACAATTACCTGAGTTGGATGAAGAGTTTATTCAGTCTTTTGGTGTTGAAGATGGCAAGGAAGAAACGTTACGTAAAGAAATTCGTGACAACATGGAGCGTGAATTGAAGCGCACTCTAGACGCTCGTAACCGCCAAGCTGCGTTTGATGCATTAGAGCAAGAAGTGGATGTTGAGGTGCCGGCCGCTTTAGTCACTCAAGAGTCACAAGCTTTATTAGAGCAGTATGTTCAGCGTATGGAACAACAAGGCATGCCAAAAGGTCAGATGTCGGGTATGACAGCGGACCTGTTTGCCGAAGAAGCGAAAAAACGTGTTAAGTTAGGTTTGGTTATTGGTGATATTATTCGTGCGCATGAGATTAAAGCCTCAGAAGAAGATATCAATGCCTTTATCGAAGACCAGGCGTCAACTTACGAAGACCCATCTGAAATTAAAGAATGGTATGCTAAAAATCCAGGTCGCCTAAACGAAGTACGCTCAATTTTGGTTGAGTCCGCTGTGGCGAAGAAAATTTTGGATGAAGCCAAAGTAAAAGAAGTTAAAAAAGCCTTTGATGAAGTGGTGACTAACGCAGGTTAATTAACCCCGCTTTTAAGGACTTAGATGCTTAATTAAACCTCGTGACGAGTTGTTTTTGCAATTTGTCACGGGGTTTAGTTTTTTTTAGTGTCATAAAACGCTAATATAGGCTTACATAGTAGATTTATTAAAGTTGAGGTAGTGAATGGACAACTCGGTAATCAGTAATGCGTTAGTTCCGATGGTGGTTGAGCAGACTAGTCGTGGGGAACGATCTTACGATATTTTTTCAAGATTGCTTAAAGAGCGAGTGATATTTTTAGTGGGTCAGGTTGAAGACCACATGGCAAACTTGATAGTGGCGCAAATGCTGTTTCTTGAGTCTGAAAATCCGGATAAAGATATCCATCTTTATATCAACTCTCCAGGTGGAAGCGTGACAGCTGGCATGGCGATTTACGATACTATGCGCTTTATTAAGCCAGATGTGTCGACTATGTGTTTAGGTCAAGCGGCTAGCATGGGTTCTTTTTTGTTAGCGGCTGGCGCAAAAGGCAAACGTTTTGCTCTTCCTAACTCACGAGTGATGATTCACCAACCCTTAGGCGGGTTTCAGGGTCAAGCCAGTGACTTTGAAATTCATGCGAAGGAAATCTTACATATTAAAGATAAACTCAATCGTGCACTGGCTGAAAATACCGGGCAGCCTTTAGACGTGATTGAAAATGACACAGATCGTGATAACTTTATGAGTGCTGAACGCGCGAAAGAATACGGTTTGATTGATCAAGTTTTACAGAACCGCTAATAAATGATTGGGGGTGGAGAGGAACCTATGGCAGATAAAATTTTATATTGCTCGTTTTGTGGCAAGAGCCAAGAAGAAGTTCGTAAGCTAATTGCTGGCCCATCGGTCTATATTTGTGATGAATGCGTGGATTTATGCAATGATATTTTGCGCGAAGAATTTGGTGAAGAGGCTGAGGCGACCTTTGATTTAGATCATTTGCCGACACCACATGAAATTAGCCACATATTAAATGATTATGTTATTGGTCAGGATCGAGCTAAAAAGGTCTTGTCGGTGGCGGTATACAACCACTACAGACGTTTGCAGAATGCGAACTCAGAAGATGAGGTCGAGCTCACTAAAAGTAATATTTTGCTCATTGGGCCAACCGGTTCAGGTAAAACATTGCTTGCGCAGACGATGGCGAGATTGCTTGACGTTCCCTTTGCGATTGCGGATGCGACCACTTTGACGGAAGCGGGTTACGTTGGTGAAGACGTTGAAAGCATTGTATTAAAACTGCTACAACGCTGTGATAATGACCCTCAAAAGGCCGAACGTGGCATTATCTATATAGATGAAATTGATAAGATCACTCGCAAATCTGAAAATCCTTCTATTACACGTGATGTGTCGGGAGAAGGGGTTCAGCAAGCACTGTTGAAGTTAATTGAAGGTACACAAGCCGCTGTCCCGCCACAAGGCGGGCGTAAACATCCGAATCAAGAAATGATTTATGTCGACACCTCAAAAATCCTGTTTATTGTGGGCGGGGCGTTTGAAGGGTTGGATAAGATCATTGAACAACGTACCGAAAAAAATATGGGGATTGGTTTCTCTGCTGAAGTCAAATCGGCTGATAAAGTAAAAAGCTTAACCGAAAAATTTGCCAGCATTGAACCGGAAGATTTGACTAAGTATGGTTTGATCCCTGAGTTTGTTGGGCGTTTACCCGTCATTGCGGCTTTAACTGAACTGGATGAGAAAGCTTTGATTCAGATTCTGACTGAGCCTAAAAACGCGCTGGTCAAACAATTCCAAAAAATGTTTGAACTTGAAGGGGCAGAGCTTGAATTCCGTAAAGATGCCCTTATAGAAATAGCAAAGTTAGCGATCGCCCGTAAAACAGGTGCGCGTGGTTTGCGATCTATTTTAGAGCAAATTTTGCTTGATACTATGTATGACTTACCAAGTATGCAGAATGTAGAGAAGGTTGTGATTAATAAGGCCGTTATTCAAGGGAAGAAACCACCTATGATGGTGTATTCAGACGTAGCAAAAGCTGCGAGTGAGTAAAGTTTGCTAGCTAACGTGTTTTTATTTGTTTAAAGCCCAGCCTAGTCTGGGCTTTTTATTCTAAAAGAGAGCTTATGGACATAGAACAAATTGCGATGAAAATGAAAGTGTTGATTATGCCATTGCGTGATGTCGTGGTTTTTCCCGGCTCAGTAATGCCTTTATTTGTGGGTCGTGAAAAATCCATTAATGCCGTTTATGAAGCCCAGAAACGTGACCGTCAATTATTTTTAATTGCCCAAAAAAGCCCAGAATTGGAAGATCCGACACGTGATGACTTGTATTCAGTGGGTACTTTGGCCAACATTCTGCAAACTTTAAAACTACCGGATGGAACCGTTAAAGTTCTGGTGGAAGGTGTGCAGCGGTTTGAGCTGTTAAATCTGCATACTGACGGTGAGTTTTTAGAGGCTGATATTGCGGCGTTAGATATGGATTCCGGCCCAGATGCCGAAACGCGTGCTTTAACCAGTTTATTGCGTGATCGTTTTCTTCATTTAGCGGAGTTGCGTAAAAAATTACCATCTGAGGTTAAAGACACCATAGAGAAAACCCATGACGCTAATCGCTTAGTGGATTTAGTGGGGGCCAATATGAGTTTGGGGATTGAGCGTAAGCAATCCCTTTTATCACTCGTTTCAGTTAATGCACGTTTAGAGGGTTTGTTGGCTTATGTGGAAGAAGATATTGAGCTAATTGAATCTGAAAAACGCATTACGATGCGCGTCAAGAATCAAATAGATAAAACGCAGCGTGAATATTATCTAAATGAAAAGATTAAAGCGATTCATAAAGAATTACGCCAAGGTGAAGAGGGTGAAGATGACTTAACTCGCCTTGAGACTAAAATTAATGAAGCTGGTATGTCCAGTGAGGTGTTGGCTAAAGCTCATACTGAGTTGCGTAAATTAAAGCAAATGCAGGCACAGTCGGCTGAAGCGAATGTCATTCGTAATTATTTGGATTGGTTAGTTAGTGTGCCATGGAAGAAACGCTCGCGTGTTTCTAAGGATTTAGCGCGGGCTGAAACTATTTTAGATCAGCAACACTATGGTTTAGAAAAGGTTAAAGAACGTATTGTTGAGTATTTGGCGGTACAACAGCGCGTTAAAAAAATTAAAGGCCCCATTTTATGTTTAGTTGGCCCGCCCGGTGTGGGTAAAACTACCTTAGCGCGTTCGATTGCTGAGGCGACTAACCGAAAATATGTGCGTATGTCGTTAGGTGGGGTACGTGATGAGGCGGAAATTCGTGGTCACCGTAAA
This sequence comes from Thiomicrospira pelophila DSM 1534, assembly GCF_000711195.1. NCBI lineage: Bacteria > Pseudomonadati > Pseudomonadota > Gammaproteobacteria > Thiotrichales > Piscirickettsiaceae > Thiomicrospira > Thiomicrospira pelophila. The sequence goes on from NZ_JOMR01000001.1 coordinate 1,049,372, forward strand.
ACTTATATTGGTGCATTACCGGGCAAAATTATCCAGAAAATGGCAAATGCGGGCACAAAAAATCCACTGTTTTTGTTAGATGAAGTCGACAAGATGGCGAGTGATTCTCGTGGTGATCCGGCGAGCGCATTATTAGAAGTGCTTGATCCAGAGCAAAATGCGAGCTTCAACGATCATTATCTTGAGGTTGATTACGATCTGTCGGATGTGATGTTTGTTGCGACTTCCAACTCAATGGATATTCCCGAAGCTTTGTTGGATCGTATGGAGATTATTAATCTAGCCGGTTACACAGAGCCAGAGAAAATTAATATCGCGATTCAACATCTACTGCCAAGACAGATTAAGGATCACGGTTTAAAGCCAGGTGAGCTTGAAGTAACGGAGCAGGCCGTTAAAGACATTATTCAGGTTTATACCAGAGAGGCGGGTGTGCGTTCACTAGATCGTTCATTGGCTAAGATTTGCCGTAAAGCCGTAAAGCAACTAGTTGATGGTTCTAAGGCGGGTTTAATTAAGGTTGATAAGGCGGATTTGGAAGCTTATTTGGGAGTGGCTAAATATCGTTTCGGCCTTGCGGATGATAAAAACCGTATTGGTCAAGTAACAGGGCTAGCTTGGACTCGGGTTGGTGGCGATTTGTTGCGTATTGAAGCTACGGTCATGCCAGGTAAAGGCAAGTTGGATAGTACTGGCCAGTTGGGCAGTGTCATGTCTGAATCCGTTAAGGCCGCAATGAGTGTGATTCGCAGTCGCTCAGCCGATTTTGGTTTGCAACCTGACTTTTATGAAAAGCTGGATTTGCATTTGCATTTTCCAGAAGGCGCGATTAAAAAGGATGGCCCTAGTGCTGGTATTGCCGTTTGTACGGCGATTACTTCCGCCTTAACTCAGATCCCCGTACGTGCTGATGTAGCCATGACGGGTGAAATCACACTGCGTGGTGAGGTCTTACCGATTGGTGGGCTTAAAGAGAAATTGTTGGCTGCATTACGTGGCGGAATTAAAACCGTGTTGATCCCTTATGATAATGTACGAGATTTGGCCGATATTTCGACAGAAATTACATCGCAGCTGAATATTAAACCCGTGCATTGGATTGAAGAGGTGTTGGAAGAGGCCTTAACGATTAAGCCTACGCCTTTAGTTGAAGAACCTTCTAATATTCAACCAGTTGCGGATTCGGCGCTTGAAAGTGTCGTTTTAGAAGAACGAAAGCCACATTAATGACTAAAATGCGCCTCTATGCCTTGACATAGGGGGCTGGCTGTTGCTATAAATGCTTGAGTCCATTTCGATGGCGATAATAATAATTTTTACTGGAGTATATAAACATGAATAAATCTGAATTGGTAAGCGCAATTGCTGAAAAAGCCGGTTTAACAAAAGTACAAGCGGCCGCAGCCCTAGAAGCAACAGTCGGTACAGTAACAACGGCCCTAAGTAAAGGTGACCAGGTGGCTATCATCGGTTTCGGTACCTTTAAAGTAGGTGAACGTGCGGCGCGCACTGGTCGTAACCCTCAAACTGGCGCAGAGATGAAAATTCCAGCCGCTAAAGTGCCTAAGTTTTCAGCAGGTAAGGCTTTAAAAGACGCTGTTAACTAATTCAGGGTTAAATGTCATAAATTTGTCGTAAATTCTGTTGACATCGCTCCCCAGCTCTTTATAATACGCGCATCAATTAAGCACAACGACACACGGCTCTAAGCCAGTCAGAATGCAGAATTGGGTGCTTAGCTCAGCTGGGAGAGCATCGCCCTTACAAGGCGAGGGTCGGGGGTTCGATCCCCTCAGCACCCACCAAATTCTGGAGCGGTAGTTCAGTTGGTTAGAATACCGGCCTGTCACGCCGGGGGTCGCGGGTTCGAGCCCCGTCCGCTCCGCCAGATTTGAAAGCTAGCATTGCTAGCTTTTTTATTGCAAGCTTGACACCTTGCAAACAGTGACAAAATAAGTGTAATCCGTTACATGGGTGCTTAGCTCAGCTGGGAGAGCATCGCCCTTACAAGGCGAGGGTCGGGGGTTCGATCCCCTCAGCACCCACCACATTGGAGCGGTAGTTCAGTTGGTTAGAATACCGGCCTGTCACGCCGGGGGTCGCGGGTTCGAGCCCCGTCCGCTCCGCCAATACTAAAAAGCCTCTAGAGTCTGTTTGATTCTAGAGGCTTTTTTATGTCTGCGTTATTTGTGCTATCTATCTATGTCTTTTCAGCTAGTTCAATAATTGGCCTTGCAAATGCCGTGTCATTTGCAAGGCTGACTTTAATTAATCGAATTCGTCGACTTCAATAGCCACTGGGTCATCGTCTACTAGAGTAAAGAATTGTCTTTGCCAAAGCTCATATAAGCTTCGGACAACTTGGGGTTGCTTAGACCAGCGATCAAGTGTGGTCTTGTCGATGAAGTCTTGGTTTGCCAGTTGCATAATAATGGCATCTTGAAGGCCATTTGTTGGCCATTCAAAACCATTGATATAGAGCGTTAATTGCGCTTGATCGTTAAGTTTTTGATAGGCAAAACGACAAACAGGATCTTTCTGAAACCCTTTGGTGCTTGAAAGTGCTTCTTTGAAATCTTCAAGACTGGCGGTTTCTTCAGGGCTTAACGGTTCTGGCAAGGCTTGATGCGCTTGTTGGTCTAGTTGAGTAGCAAAACGTCCAAACCAGTGCTGTAGTGCTTGATCGTTGTTTAAGATGCTTGTTAGAGACTGTTTGGCTTGCGACCAGGCCTGGTTAGGGATTTCGGCTGGTTTTGCGTCTATCCAGTTAGGGTCTTGGTAGAGTTGATTGAATTGATTATGTTCAGATAAATAATCACCAAAACTATCCCAAAGTTCTTGACCTTTATAACTGCGATAACCAATCGAGTAAGTCATACATTCATCGTCTAGAGCGACGCCATGATGTCCCCATTTCGGTGGTAAATACAGAACATCACCGGCTTCAAGCGTCCATTCTTCTTCGATCGGAAACGATTTCATTAGGCGTAAACAGACGTCTTCTAAATAGTTATCTTCGGTGCAGTTTTGTGAGGTGAGCATCCATTTGCGTTGACCGGCCGCCTGAAGTAAAAATACATCATAATGGTCAAAATGCGGACCGACGTTTCCACCTTCGGTGGCGTAGCTAATCATGATGTCGTCAATGCGCCAACGTGGGATGAAGTCAAACTCGTTCAGAATGTCATGTACTTCCGGAATTAATCGATCCACGCCTTGTACAAGCAGGGTCCAGTTTTTTTCGGGCAGGTTTTGATAATCTTGTTCGTTAAAAGCACCATTTTTTAATTCATAGTCGGTATCCGATTTTTGAATAACCAAGCGGCTTTCGATTTCTTCTTCCAGCGATAAGCCAGCCAGTTCTTCCGGCGTTAAAGGGCTGATGAAGTTGGGTAAGGCTTGGCGAATGAGCAGTGGTTTTTTCTGCCAATAATCGCGCAAAAAAGTGGCTTGATCCACGCTGTTGAAATGAATCATATAATTCCTTCTATATAGAGACGGTTGGTTCGTTATTTGGGCTGGAGAGGGTTCGGCACCAGGCCTGGTGCCGAAGACTTATTTTGTTCGCTTGTTATTTAGCGACCCTTAACGATCGTGAGTGCCAATTGAATTGTTTCAGCTTGACGTTGTGCATTGCCGATATAGCTGGCTGGCGTCATTTCTCTTAGAGCCTTTTTAGCCTCCGCTGGTAACTCCAAACGATCCACAAACTCTTGCATAATTTGTGAGTTAACGCGGCGTCCACGAGTGAGTTCTTTGAGTTTCTCATAAGGCTGCTCAATGCTATAACGACGCATCACCGTTTGAATCGCTTCCGCTAGTACTTCCCAATTGTCATCTAAGTCTTGAGCAAGTTTTGCTTCATTGACTTCCAATTTGCCTAGACCTTTCATACTGGCTTGCAGTGCAATTTGAGTGTGTGCGACGCCTACACCTAAATTACGCAGTACGGTTGAGTCGGTTAGGTCGCGTTGCCAACGAGAAATCGGTAGCTTTTGTGCCAAGTGGTCAAAGATCGCATTGGCCATGCCTAAGTTGCCTTCAGAGTTCTCAAAATCAATCGGGTTAACTTTATGTGGCATGGTAGAGGAACCAATTTCACCGGCTACGGTTTTTTGTTTGAAGAAACCAAGTGAAATATAACCCCAAATGTCACGATCAAAATCGATTAGTGCCGTGTTGAAGCGTGATACAGCATGGAAATATTCAGCAATATAATCATGCGGCTCAATTTGAATGGTGTAAGGGTTCCAGGCCAGTCCAAGTGATTGAACAAACTGCTCACTAAGCTCATACCAGTTTAAGTCTGGGTAGGCGGCCAAGTGCGCGTTATAGTTGCCAGTGGCGCCATTGATTTTGCCCATGATTTGGACATTCATTAATTGTTTAATCTGGCGCTGTAGGCGGTAAGCCACATTCGCAAATTCTTTACCAACCGTGGTGGGCGAGGCGGGCTGGCCGTGAGTGCGTGACATCATCGGGATGGCGGCCATCTCAATGGCTTTTTCAGCCATTTGGTCGACCAGTTTTTGCATTTGCGGAACCAGGGTTTGCTCACGCGCATCTTTAAGCATTAGGGCATAGGCTAGGTTGTTAATATCTTCAGAGGTGCAGGCAAAATGCACAAACTCGTTAATGGCATCGAGTTCCGCTACTGATTGCATGTGTTCTTTGATTAAATACTCAACCGCTTTTACGTCGTGGTTGGTGGTGCGTTCTATTTCTTTAACACGTTGCGCCATGTCTAAACTGAACTCGTTAACCAATTTAAGCAAATGTTGGGTAGCTTGTTCGCTGAATTTTGGCACCTCAGGAATGCCAGGGTGATTGGATAGCATTTGTAACCAGGCAACTTCAACTCTTACGCGGTTTTTAATTAACCCAAATTCGCTAAAAATGGCTTTTAAGTCGTTAAGACGTGCGCCATAGCGACCGTCAACAGGTGAGATAGCAGTGAGTTCAGAAAGCATGAGAGAGTCAGACATAATAATTTCCTTAAAACGAATTCTGGGCCAGTCAAATTGAGCTTATTGCACATAAGCTTTGTAGATGCTGCGAGCCTTAAATAATCAAACGTGATATTATATCGCAATTAGACGAACTAAATTAGGGAGCATGATTTTATGTTAAAAGCTTATCGACAACACGAAGCGGAGCGCGCTGAACAGGGCATTCCACCATTACCACTGGATGCGAAACAAACAGCTGATTTGATTGAGCTGTTAAAAAACCCGCAGTCTGAAGAGGTTGAAGCTTTGGTCGAGCTTTTAACGCATCGTGTGCCACCTGGGGTGGATGAAGCGGCTTATGTTAAGGCTAGTTTTTTGGCCGATGTGGCTTCCGAGAAAGTCAACGTTTCAGCTATTCCGGCGACAAAAGCCGCTTTTTTGTTGGGCACGATGCTGGGTGGTTACAATGTTCAACCGCTAATTGAGTTGTTGGATAGCCAAAATACAGGGGTGGCGGAAGCCGCGATGAAAGCCTTGTCTAAAACTATGCTAGTTTATGATGCGTACCATGATGTATTGGAAAAAGCCAATACTAGCCAGTATGCTAAGCAGGTCATTGACGCTTGGGCAGACGCGAAGTGGTTTACCGACAAGCAGAAGATGCCTGAGAAAATTACCGTGACGGTATTTAAAGTGGATGGTGAGACGAATACAGATGATTTGTCTCCTGCTACAGCCGCTTGGTCTCGTCCGGATATTCCTTTGCACGCCAAAGAAATGTTGGCCTCAAAAATGCAAGATGTGCCTCAAACAATTGAGACTTTAAAAGCCAAGGGTCATCCAGTGGCTTATGTTGGTGATGTGGTTGGTACGGGCTCGTCGCGTAAATCGGCCATGAATTCAGTCATGTGGTTTTTTGGCAATGATATTCCTTATGTACCTAATAAACGCCAAGGTGGTGTGGTATTGGGTGGCAAAATTGCGCCAATTTTCTTTAACACAGCGGAAGACTCAGGCTCGTTACCGATTGAGTGTGATGTATCTGCCATGAATATGGGCGATGTGATTCATATTTATCCGTATGAAGGCAAAATCACCAATGAAGCAGGGGATGTTTTAACTCAATTTAAATTAGACCCAATTACCATGCCCGACGAAGTACGAGCGGGCGGTCGAGTCCCTTTAATTATTGGACGTGACTTAACCGATAAAACGCGCCGTGCGCTAGAACTGGCACCCAGTGAGCACTTCATTCGCCCAATGGATGAAGATAAACAAACCCATGGTTTCACACTGGCTCAAAAAATGGTCGGTCAAGCTTGTGGTGTCGATGGCGTGCGCCCGGGGGTATATTGTGAACCGCATATGGCAACCGTGGGGTCTCAAGATACGACTGGTGCGATGACACGAGATGAAATGAAAGAGTTGGCTTGCTTAGGTTTTAGCGCCGACTTTGTACTTCAGTCTTTCTGCCATACGGCGGCTTATCCCAAGCCGGTCGATATTAAATTGCAACACAGTTTGCCTGAATTTATTACCAGTCGTGGCGGCGTATCTTTGCGTCCGGGTGATGGCGTAATCCATTCTTGGTTAAATCGCATGCTATTGCCGGATACAGTAGGAACGGGTGGTGATTCACATACACGTTTCCCTATCGGGATTTCATTCCCGGCGGGTTCAGGCCTAGTGGCGTTTGGCGCAACCTTGGGTGTTATGCCGTTGAATATGCCGGAGTCGGTGTTAGTGCGTTTTAAAGGTCAAATGCAGCCTGGCGTGACCTTACGTGACTTGGTAAATGCGATTCCGTATCAAGCGATTCAGCAAGGTTTGTTGACGGTTGAAAAGAAAGGCAAAAAGAATGTCTTTAATGGTCGCGTGTTAGAAATTGAAGGCTTACCGGATTTAAAAGTAGAGCAGGCGTTTGAGTTGTCCGATGCATCGGCGGAACGTTCGGCGAATGGTTGTGTGGTTAAGTTAGGTGAAGCATCGATTATTGAATTCTTGAAGTCCAATATCCGTTTGATTGAATGGATGGTGGAAAATGGATATGAAGACGCGCGTACCTTGTTGCGTCGTCGTGATGAAATGCAAAAGTGGATTGATACCCCTGTCTTGTTAGAAGCGGATGCCGATGCTCAGTATGCCGAAGTCATCGAGATTGACCTTAATCAGATTAAAGAACCTATCGTTGCTTGTCCAAACGATCCAGATGATGTCAAGCTGTTGTCTGAAGTTGCGGGTGAGAAAATTGACGAAGTATTTATTGGCTCATGTATGACCAATATTGGTCATTACCGCGCCGCTGGTAAGGTGTTAGAAACGTTAAATGGCGTGGTGCCAACACGTTTATGGATCGCGCCTCCGACTAAAATGGATGAGCGTCAATTAATCGAAGAGGGCTACTACAGTACTTTTGGTCGAGCTGGTGCACGAACTGAAATGCCGGGTTGTTCGTTGTGCATGGGTAACCAGGCGCGTGTAGCGGACGGTTCGACGGTATTCTCAACCTCAACACGTAACTTCCCCAACCGTTTAGGTAATGGCGCGAATGTGTATTTAGGTTCGGCTGAGTTGGCGGCGGTGATTGCCGCGACCGGACAAATCCCAACACCAGAAGAATATTTGGCGGCGGTGAGTCGATTAAATACCATGGCGGATGATGTGTATCGTTATTTGCAATTTGATGAAATGGCGGATTATGAGATTAAGTCGCCTAAAAACTTATCCGAAATTGGCGTGGCCGTTGGCTGATAATACAACCACCAGGCCTGGTGGTTGATAAAAAAAGCCCGCTATTATTGATTAATAGCGGGCTTTTTTTTATCTAAAATTTACTTGAGTTTGAATTTTAGATTGCTTGAGTTAATGCGTTATTAACGGTAGCTGCGCAAATACCACCATTCAAAAAAGCGTTTAGCATAATGCATTAAACGGCAGGGCGGCAGCATCAAAGTGCCCTTTTCGGTGCGACGAATTAACAGGCCGTGAGTAAGTGTGTCCACAATACAGACTAACTCATGTTTAATTTTTTGCTTTTTCCCCGTTTGCTTAATGTCGGCGACCAGATTGTGTGCCGCGACTTTGGCTTGTATGTCAGCCGCATGAGCTTGCTTAGGTTGCCAATCTGGCCCCTCGAAACTACCTGCATCCCCAGCGACATAGGTTTTGTCAAAGCCTTTGACTTGGGCAAATTCATCGGCAACAATCATGTCGCCAGCCGACTTAGGTAAATCGGTGTTTTCTAACCAAGCTGGGCCAGTCATGCCGGGCATGAATAATATTAAGTCGGCCTGAAACTCACCACCTTCGGTTTGGACTTTGTTGGCTTCAAATCCGACCATTTTATGTCCTAAATGAGTTTCAATATTCTTTTTAGCCATCATGATTTGCATTTTCGCTGGCACTTTAGCACCTAAGCGTTTGCCCGGTTCTGGAGCCGGATTAAAGAAAATGATTTTGAATTTATCACGGCGTCCTTGCTGGCGAAGTAAGGTGTCGATACCGAATAAAAACTCGAACATGGGGCCACCACGCATGGCGGCTGGTTCGTTAGGGTTGCCCCCAAATCCGATTGCGATTGTGCCGGATTCCATGGCTTCAAGTTGGTCACGGATTTTTTCGACAGCTGGGATGCCTTCGCAAGGGGTGATGGCATGTTCAATACCAGGCAATTTTTTAATAAAACGCCCACCGCTGGCAATGATTAAACCATCATTTGAGAATTCACCTCTATCGGTAACGACGGTGCGTCCACCGTCTTTGATGGATTCAACTTGAGATTGAACAAACTCAACACGTTGTCGGTTGAAGAAGTTATGCAGGTCAACTTTAAGGTCGTCGGGTTGACGGATTTTTGACGGCACCCAGATTAAACTGGGCAGATAGATCAAATTTTGGTTGGGTGAGAATACTTGAATGGTAACGTCTTTAAGCTGTTTTCGAACTTGTTTAATAGCGGTTAAAGCCGCAAACCCGGTGCCTAGAATCGCAATCTTCATAGTTTTTCCTTACCTAATGCGCAAAATATTCAAGTTATCATAGCAAACTTTTTGTGCTTTTATAAAGTGATGATTTCGCGCTGTTTTGGCTGGCGGTGAATTTCAACGAATTAGCTTTTTGCATCCACTCTTGCTTTCATCACTAGTTTGCGTATTTTGCGTGCTGGGGTGCCTATGCACGGCATATGTAAATCAGTTGGGAAAAAGATGATAAACATACCTCTTTTAACATGAATCATTTGGCCAGCGACTTGGTAAAGTGCAAAATCTTTTTCTTCGTTATAAGCCTGTACTGGTGTTTGATTGACGAGTGGTTGGACGCCCATGTATTCATCACCAGCTAAGATAACTTGTACGTCAATATATTGGCGATGGGCTTCGTAAAGTGAACCATCACTGGGTTGGGTTTCGTATTCATCAATAATTGCGTCCAGTTGGTCGCTGACATGGTGGCGACCAATCTCAAGCTTATTAAAGTCCATTCCACTAGAAATATAATCCAAGGCCTGATCAATAGCTGGGTGTAGCCCTTTATATAAGTGGGCATTTTCAAGACGATCAAAAATCATAAAAGCTCGCTTTTTCCTAAAAAGATTAATCAGCCTATTTTACGCGAGCTGACTTTAGATAAAGATAAATATTTGCGTTCATTACAAGGTTTTTTGGTTAAGGATGACCTTCGTTTAAACGGGGCTTGTGGTAAACTTGGCGTTTTAACGGTTGTTGGTGCTTAAATGCACTATTCACGTGACCTGAATTGAATAGCGATGTTATGAAAATAAAACATGTTTTATGGTTAGTGCCAGGCCTGGTACTTGTATTATCGGGTTGTGCGCAAGTAAGCGTTAATCCTTTATCTGAAGCGAATGAAGAATACGAGTTGGTTCAGACTCGCAGTGAGCCACCTAAGAATTTTGAAAGCCGAGCGTTGCGTAAGCAAGCTGAAGCCTTGTGTCCAACAGGCTATGAATATTTATTGCGCTACGCACATAAGTCGGCTGAATTTGTTGAAAATCATGCGGCTTGTGCTGTCGGTGAAGATTGCCGTTATGAATTAAAGTGGCGTATTCGTTGCGGTGATATTCCGCGAGAACCGTTTTCTTTGTTTGGCAAAACCTAATAAATGCGTTTGAGTCAAATGAATAGATTGGCTCAATTAGCGAGTTATACCAGGAGAGTTTATGAGTTCAAGGCCTTTGGTTGTACAGGAAAACAGTGAAATAGGTATTAGTTTTACGTTATGTTTAGCTGATGAGACGCCCATTGATCAAACTGAGCCGGGTGAGGTTTATCGCTTTAGAATTGGTGAGGGCAGTTTACTGGCTAATCTTGAAAGTTTGTTAATCGGTTTAGAGGTTGGCACGCAGGCTAAATTTTTTGTGCCACCTGAAGATGGGTTTGGCTTTCCTGACCCAGCTAATGTCTATACCATGCAACGCGCAGAGTTTCCGGATGACATGGCCTTAAAAGTCGGCGATGTAGTGGGATTTGATACGCCCACTGGTGATGAAGTGCCAGGTACAGTGGTAAGTATGCAAGAGGATGATGTGACCGTGGATTTTAATCATCCTTTAGCCGGCCAAACCTTTATTTTTGATGTGAAGATTGAAGCAGTTTACGATTCGGTCTCTTGAGTTTCGGCTTGTTTCGATTCTGATGTTTCGTTAGGGTTAAGCTTAGGACCGGCTTTCATATGACCTTCGCTACAGTAGGTGTGCGTGCCATCAAAGTAGGCTTCAGATTGCGGTAAATGTATACCACAACGGGCGCAGCGCACCATGAGTTGGCTATCGAGGGGTTCGGTTTTCGACGGTTTTTGGGTTTTTTCCCGAGCCTCGATAATGAGGTTAAGGATTAATCGAATCAAAAAATAAATGAGTAGAACAAACGCTAAAAATAGAACAGCTTGCATACAAAGTGAGCCTTTAATAGGGTACATGGATGCAAGCATTGTCTGAAATATTTACAATAAAAGCAATTTTTAATCTGAGGCCATGTCCGGCCTTTGCCATTGTTGGTTGGAGTTGAAACACACAATGAATTTACATGAGTATCAGGCTAAGCTCCTGTTTAAACAAGCTGGAATTGCAGTGCCGCAAGGTGTAGTGGTTGATGATCTGTCACAGGTGTTGGATGCGGTTAACCAGCTACCAAGTCAAGGCTGGGTGGTGAAAGCTCAAATTCACGCTGGCGCACGTGGTAAAGCCGGTGGCGTTAAACTGGTTAAAACGGTCGCGGAAGCGGAGCAGGCTGCAAAAGCCTTGCTGGGTTCAAGCTTAGCAACGATTCAAACGGCCGGTAAAGCTTTGCCGATTAACAAATTATTGATTGAGCAAACGCTCGATATTCAACAAGAACTCTATTTGAGCTTGGTGGTAGATCGAGTCGAAAAAGCCCATCGGTTTGTGGTTTCTGCGGCTGGCGGGATGGACATTGAAGAAGTCGCCGACACTCAGCCGGAAAAAATTATCTGCTTGGATGTGAATCCTTTATTGGGTGTAATGCCTTATCAAGCGCGAGAAATTGGGTTTGCACTAGGGTTAACCGGTGACGCCTTCAAGCAACTGGGTTCTATTTTAAAGCGTTTGTATCAGTTAGCACTGGATAAGGATTTTGCCCAGGTTGAAATTAATCCGTTGGTTTTAACCGCTGATAATCAGTTGATCGCGCTAGATGCGAAGGTTAATATCGATCCAAATGCGCTTTACCGACAACCAGGCCTGGTGGAATGGCGCGATATTAGTCAAGAAGATGAACGTGAAGCACAAGCTTCTCAGTTTCAGCTTAACTATATTGCATTAGATGGCAATATCGGCTGTATGGTAAATGGCGCCGGCTTGGCCATGGCGACCATGGACTTAATTCAACTCAATGGCGGTCAACCGGCTAACTTTTTGGATGTAGGTGGCGGCACCACGCCTGAGCGTGTTTCCGAAGCCTTTAAGTTGATTTTGTCGTCTTCAGAAGTCAAAGCTATTTTAGTTAATATTTTTGGTGGCATCGTACGTTGTGATTTAATTGCTGAGGGCATTATTCAGGCCGTTAAAGAAGTTGGGCTATCTATTCCAGTGGTAGTGCGATTAGAAGGTACCAATGTAGAGTTAGGGCGTGAAAAATTAGCGCAAAGTGGTTTAAGTATTATTAGCGCCAATGACTTGGCGAGTGCCGCGCGTAAAGTGGTTGAAGTGGCAGGAGAAAGCGCATGAGTATTTTAATTAATAAACACACCCGCGTTATCTGCCAAGGTTTTACCGGTAAACAAGGGAGCTTCCATTCAGAACAAGCGATCGCTTATGGCACTAAAATGGTGGGTGGTGTGACTCCCGGCAAAGGCGGGCAAACGCATTTAGGTTTACCTGTGTTTAACACCGTTAAAGACGCGGTCAAACAAACGGGTGCAGAAGCCAGTATGATTTATGTGCCACCGGCTTTTGCAGCGGATTCCATTATTGAAGCAATTGACGCTGGTATTAAAGTGATCACCTGCATTACCGAAGGTATTCCGGTTAACGATATGTTAAAGGTTCGTGCCGTGTTGGAGGCGTCTGATAGCTATTTAATCGGTCCAAATTGCCCTGGCTTGATTACGCCGGGTGAGTGCAAAATTGGCATAATGCCGGGTCATATTCACCTGCCGGGCAAAGTGGGTGTGGTTTCTCGCTCTGGCACTTTAACTTATGAAGCCGTGCATCAAACCACCCAAAATGGTTTAGGCCAGTCAACTTGTGTGGGCATCGGCGGTGATCCAATTCATGGTATGAGCTTTATTGACTGCTTGAGTTTGTTTGAGCAAGATCCTCAAACCGAAGGCATTATTATGGTAGGCGAAATTGGTGGTCAAGCTGAGGAAGATGCGGCTGAATTTATTCAGGCGCATGTGACCAAACCTGTGGTGGCTTACATTGCAGGCGTGACGGCTCCACCTGGAAAGCGTATGGGGCATGCTGGGGCGATTGTCAGCGGTGGCAAAGGCACAGCAGAAGCCAAGTTCGCCGCTTTAGAGACGGCAGGAGTCACGGTGGTACGCACACCAACCGAAATGGGATCGGCACTTTTTGAACGACTAAACAAGGCTTAAGGTCTAGGGGGAAACATGTCGCACACGATCCAAATTGTCATGGCTCAAATTGATCCATTAGTTGGCGATATTTCTGGCAATGTGGAACGCATGGTTCGGGCGGCGAATCAGGCTAAACAAGACCATAATGCCGACCTGGTCGTGTTTCCCGAAATGAGTTTGTTAGGTTACCCGCCTGAAGATTTATTATTAAGGCATGGCTTGTATCCACAAATTCAGGAAGCGCTAAACTCGCTATGTGATCAAGTAAAAGATATCGCGATGGTGGTGGGTTATCCTATGATCGATGCGCTGGGTGAACGTTTTAATATGGCGGCTTGGATTAGCGAAGGCATGATCCAAGCCAGCTATATGAAACAGCATTTACCAAACTACAATGTATTTGATGAACAGCGTTATTTTGCCGCTGGAAGTAAACCCTGTGTGGTGGGTTTTAAAGGCGTGCAGTTTGGCTTAGTCATCTGTGAAGATATTTGGAAACCAGGCCCGGCTTTACAGACGGCTCAAGCCGGCGCTGAAGTCATTATTAACATTAATGCTTCTCCCTTCCACACTGAAAAATACCAAGACCGATTAGCCGTGGTGCGTCGTCGTATTGATGAAGTTAAACTGCCAGTTGTTTACGTCAACCAAGTGGGTGGTCAGGACGAACTGGTGTTTGATGGTGGTTCGTTTGCCATGTCGGCAGAAGGTTCAGTTCAAGTACAAGCGCCGGAGTTTACGAATGCGTTAACCCTCGTGCAGTTGGTAAAAAACCAAGGTAAAGTTGAGGTTTTAGCCGGTTCGCAGGCACCGCTTTACCAAGGTGAAGCACGTATATATGAAGCGATCAAGTTGGGCATTCGTGACTATGTACACAAAAATGGATTTAAGGGTGTGTTATTGGGTTTATCCGGTGGAATTGATTCTGCGTTAACCTTGGCCTTAGCGGTCGATGCATTAGGCGCGGATCAAGTTGAAGCTATCATGATGCCATTTCGCTATACGGCTCAAATTAGTATTGAAGATGCCCAAGCCCAAGCGGAAACCATGCGTGTCAAATATGACAATATGCCGATCGAGTCAATTTATAGTGGGTTTGAAGCGAGTTTGGCTGAACGATTTGAGGGTTATGAGGTGGATCTTACTGAAGAAAATTTGCAAGCACGTATTCGTGGAACCTTGTTAATGGCTTTGTCGAACAAGCTTGGCAAGTTAGTGTTGGCCACCAGTAACAAAAGCGAATCGGCGGTGGGATACAGTACGCTTTATGGTGATATGGTGGGGGGATTTTCACCGCTTAAAGATGTGCCTAAAACGTTGGTGTATCGTTTAGCGGAATATCGGAATCAATTAAACAAAGTCATTCCGAAACGTGTGATTACGCGTCCGCCATCGGCTGAGCTGAGACCAGATCAAGTCGACCAGGATTCCTTGCCAGATTACGATGTGTTGGATGCGATTATTAAAGCCTATGTTGAACAAGATAATACACCGGCTGAAATCGTTGCATCGGAGATCGCGGAAGCGGAAGTCGTTTACCGAGTGGTAGGTCTAATCAATCGCAGTGAATACAAACGTCGTCAGGCGGCGCCGGGCGTACGAATTTCGTTGCGCGCTTTTGGACGCGACCGACGTTACCCGATCACCAGCGGTTATAGCGAATAACCAGGCCTGGTGGTGACCTTGAAGCGAATTATTATTGAAGACCCCGTGCATATTGAGGTGTCAGTTAAAATTCAAACACTGAAGGTATGGCGTGGACACCGTGTCAAAAAAACCTATCCAATCAGCACGGCTTTAAAAGGCACCGGTCAAGCGAAAGCCTCCAATCAAACTCCTCTAGGTAAACATGTGATTCGAGCTAAAATTGGCGATGGCCTGCCGGTTAATAGCGTGTTTGTCGCGCGCCGGCCAACTGGTGAAATTTATTCTGATGAGCTGGTTAAATCAAACCCGAACCGCGATTGGATTTTGACCCGAATTCTTTGGTTAAGTGGCTGCGAAAAAGGGCGCAATCGTTTGGGTAACGTTGATACGATGCAACGTTATATTTATATTCATGGCACGCCTGACTCTGAACCTATGGGCCAGCCTTTGTCGCATGGCTGTGTGCGTATGCGAAATCAAGATATGCTTGAACTGTTTGACCTTGTCTCAGTGGGTACGCGAGTGAACATTCATTTATGATTAATTATTTGTTGCGACTCGGTTTATCTCTCGTGTTTATCACTTGGGTGGTGAGCAGTCTGGTTTTCTTACTTATCCATCTGGTTCCGGGTGATCCCGTTTCTGTCATGCTGGGCGACTGGGCAAGCCCAGCCGATGAGCAGGCGTTACGCCATCAATTAGGTTTGGATCAACCGCTTTGGCAGCAGTATATTCATTATTTTATGGGCTTGCTGCAGTTTGATTTAGGCACTTCGTTATTCTTTCAACAACCAGTATCGGATCTTGTTTTAGAGCGGCTACCTATGACGGCCTATTTAGCTGTCATGGCCATGCTGATTGCGGTGTTAATCGCTTTCCCGTTAGGGATGTGGGCCGCCTTAAAATCTGGGCGATGGCCAGATTACGCTTCGATGACGGTGGCTTTAGTCGGGGTGTCTATCCCTAACTTTTGGTTGGGCCCGATGTTGATTTTATTGTTTTCAATCAGCTTAGCTTGGTTACCGGTCAGTGGCGCGGATCAACCTTGGGCTTGGGTGTTACCGGCTGTTACCTTAGGTACGGCGTTGGCCGCCATTCTAGCTCGGATGTTACGCGCTTCATTGTTGGAAATTTTCCATGAAGATTATATTCGTACCGCCAGAGCGAAAGGCTTATCCAATACAAGAGTGTATGGCCTGCATGCTTTGCGTAACGCATTGTTACCGGTGGTGACGATTATGGGGTTACAGCTGGGGACTTTATTAGGTGGCGCGGTTATTACCGAAGTAGTATTTGATTGGCCTGGTTTAGGTCAACTGTTGGTTGACTCGATTCAGCGGCGTGACTATCCGGTAGTTCAAGCCTGTATTTTAATTATTAGTGTGGCCTATATTACGGTTAACGCCCTGACAGAATTAGTTTACGCATGGTTAGACCCAAGAATTAGACTGGCAAAATGATGACTAATAGAATGGAATATTTTCAATGAAGTGGTTGAGTTTGCTGATCGTAATAGCTTGGTTTGCAATGGCTTTCGGCGCCTTTTTGGTCGGGGAGTCTGCGAACCTAGTAGATTTGACTAAATTGCTGGCGGTTCCCGATTGGCAGAGTTGGTTGGGTTATGACGAGTTAGGTCGGCCTTTATTTGAGCGTTTATTACTTGGCGCACAAACCTCTTTGTTTGTGGCGTTGGGTGTGGTGGTTTTTTCAGCCTTGATAGGCACAAGTATTGGTATTTACAGCGGTTTTATGGGCGGTTGGGTCGATCGTATTATTACCAAAGTGATTGATGTGTTTTTGGCTTTTCCAGGCTTGCTGCTTGCGATTGGTCTGGCTGCGGTATTAGGCCCAGGCATTGAGAATGTGATTTTTGCTTTAGTAGCCGTGGGCTGGGTAGGCTATGCGCGTTTGGCGCGCGCTCAAACTTTGAGTTTACGCCATCGAGAACATATTCAAGCCGCGCGTGCATTGGGTGTCAATCAGCCGGTGATTCTATACCGACATTTGTTGCCGCTGATTATCGCACCACTGGGCGTTGAAGCTACGTTTGGCTTTGCCGGCGCGGTGATTGCAGAGGCGGGCTTATCATTTTTAGGGTTAGGTGTTCAGCCACCGGATGCGTCTTGGGGAAATATGATTCGTGAAGGCACGCGTTATTTGTTGGTGGCACCGCATTTGGTAATAGTGCCCGGTGTGGCTCTTATGCTGGTGGTATTAGCGATTAATGTATTGGGTGATCGTTGGCGAGATCGCTTGGATGTTAAACAAAATTCGCCGCACCTATAAGCACCAGGCCTGGTATAAGGAATCTATTTATGTTGAAAGTTCAAGGTAAAGCCATGTCGCTAGGTAGTGTGATGATTGGCATTAGCGGTTTACAATTAACCGCTCAAGAAAGAGATTGGTTACTTAATCCAATGGTTGCTGGCGTTATTTTATTTAGCCGCAATTTTGAGTCTCCCGAGCAACTAAAATCCTTGTGCGATGAGGTGCACGCGTTGCGCCACCCTAAACTTCTGATTGCCGTTGATCATGAAGGCGGACGGGTTCAGCGTTTTCGTCAAGGATTTACGCGTTTGCCTTCTATGCGGGTTTTGGGTCAGCTCTACCAACGTTCTTCTGAACAAGCACTAAAAAAAGCGCATGAGCTGGGCTGGTTGTTAGCGACTGAGTTACTCGCTTGTGGCGTAGATTTCAGTTTTGCTCCAGTTGTTGACTTAGATTATGGTGAAAGCCATGTGATCGGCGATCGTGCTTTTTCGGCTGATCCGGTTATTACTGGAAAGTTGGCGCTGCAAGTCAGTTTAGGTATGCGTGAAGCGGGGATGGCCTCGGTAGCCAAGCACTTTCCCGGTCATGGTTATGTCAAAGCGGATACACATGAGGAAATTGCGATTGATGAGCGTCATTGGCCGCAAATAGAACAACAAGATCTACAACCTTTCTTGAGCTTGATGTCTCATGGTTTAGAGGCGGTTATGCCGGCTCATGTACGTTATCCTAATGTGGATGATTTGCCTGTTGGTTTCTCGCATTATTGGCTGCAAAAGATTTTACGTGAAGAGTGTCATTTTGATGGAGCGATCATTAGCGATGACCTGGGAATGCATGCGGCGGTTGTTTATGGGTCAGTGGTTGAACGCGTCAATCTGGCGTTACAAGCGGGTTGTGATTTGGTCTTGGTATGCAATGAGTTGGATCAAATACCAGATGTGTTAGCACAAGGCGTTCAACGTACCTGCCCGTTATCCCACGCGCGTTTAATTCGACTTCACGGGCGCGCTCAGATTTCGTTTGATCGTTTGCATTATGAACCTCTTTGGCAAGCCACAGCTAAAAATATTAATCATCTTAGTGAGCAGGCTTTACAGGCCGCTTTAATTTAGTCGAATATTACAGAATATTCACTTCTGGCTCGAGGTGGATGCCGAATTTGTGCATGACTTCGTCTTGCACCATCTGAGAGAGTTCAACAAGTTCTTTGCCAGTCGCGCCGCCTAAATTAACTAATACTAATGCATGCTTATCAGATACAGCCGCACGGCCATGGTTAAGTTTATGCGCACCGGATTGTTCAATTAACCAAGCAGCGGGTATCTTGTATTGACCATCCAGCATTTTATGGTTCGGAATTTCGCCATGTTCTTGCTGTATTTGCTCAAAGTATTCAGCGGAGACAATTGGGTTTTCAAAAAAACTGCCGGCATTTCCGAATAATTTGGGGTCTGGCAAACGTTCTTGGCGTAAGGTGACTACTGCATTAAATACATCTAGTGGCGTGATACTACTTAAGTTTTGGGCTTGAAGGTAGTTCTTTAGCGGTTCATATACAAGGTTGGCCTGACCGGCATGTAATTTTCTTAAACGAAAGGTTACTCTATGAACAAGTAGGCGGTTTGTGAATTGGCGTTTGAAGATACTGGTACGATAACCAAACTCACAGTCGGCATTGCGAAACTCAATACGATGACCATCATATAGGTTTAAGGCTTGAATACGGGTGATGGTGTCGCGGGCTTCTGTCCCATAAGCACCAATGTTTTGTACTGGCGCAGCCCCCACTGTTCCAGGAATATAAGCTAGGTTTTCGAGACCCCACCAATTTTGTTTGACAGTGTACTCAACCAATTGATGCCAGTTCATGCCTGCGCCAACTGATAGCCAAATGCCTTCATGGTCCTCTTTCACGACTTTTATTTTATTAAAGCTACAGCGAACAATGACACCTTCAATATCGTGCGTAAATAAAATATTGCTGCCATCTCCCATGATCGTCCAAGGCATGGAAGCCAGTTTTAAATCTGAGCGCAGAACCGGAATATCGCTTTGTTTACTGACCTCAACGTAATAACGCGTTTTAGTTGCAATATTGAATGTATTGAGATGAGTAATCGGATAATTGGCTTGAATGTGCATAGTTTTTGCTTAGTTTGCTATAATTTTTAAAATTTAAGAGAAGTCTTTAACGCCCATTGTGAGCTAACTTTTTCAATTGGGTTAGCTTTTTTGCCAAAACGTGATGTCGTTACAGAGCGAGCAGGCCCAAATTATAAAGGAAAACGCATGAGTCTTTTAAAACTTTCGACACAATCTTGGTCATCCCAGACCGTGTTTATTATGGCCGCCGTCG
The DNA here is from genome assembly GCF_000711195.1 of Thiomicrospira pelophila DSM 1534. Classification (NCBI taxonomy): domain Bacteria; kingdom Pseudomonadati; phylum Pseudomonadota; class Gammaproteobacteria; order Thiotrichales; family Piscirickettsiaceae; genus Thiomicrospira; species Thiomicrospira pelophila. Next base: position 1,068,656 of record NZ_JOMR01000001.1, read on the forward strand.
GCTCAGCGGTGGGTTTGGGTAATATTTGGAAGTTTCCTTATATTGCGGGTGACAATGGTGGCGGGGCGTTTGTACTTGTTTATTTGGCATGTATTTTAATTATCGGGTTACCGATTTTATTATCTGAAATCGCGTTGGGGCGCACCGGCCAAGCAAATCCAGTGCAGGCGATGGCTAATGTGGCTCATGAAAGTGATGCATCACGTGTTTGGTCGGGTTTGGGTTTCAACGGCGTGTTGGCGGGGTTATTGATTTTGTCGTTTTACACGGTGATCGCCGGTATTGCGGTGGCGTATTTTGTCACCAGTGTGCAAGGGGTGTTTGTTGATATAACTAGCCAGCAAGCGCAAGACTTGTTTGAGGCAAAAGTCGCGAGTCCTTGGGAATTATTGTTTTGGCATAGCTTGGTAACGCTGTTTACGATTGTGATTGTTTCAAAAGGTATCCGTAGCGGATTAGAGAAAGCGATCAATTTTATGATGCCAGGCTTATTGATTATATTGTTGGTGTTGTTAGCTTATGCGACCACTACCGGTTTTTTTGGACAAAGCGTGGCGTTTATGTTTACGCCAGATTTCTCTAAGCTTAGTTGGGAAGCGGTATTAATCGCACTTGGGCATGCTTTTTTTACGCTCAGTATTGGGTTAGGCACCATGATGGCTTATGGCGCTTATGTAAATCAGAATATGTCGATTGTTAAAGCCAGTGTTTGGATTGTGGTAATGGATACACTGATTGCGCTTATGGCAGGCCTGGTGATTTTTTCGGTCGTCTTTGCGAATGACTTGGCGCCAGGAGCTGGGCCTGGGTTGTTATTCCAAACCCTGCCCATTGCGTTTGGTCAGATGGTAGGCGGCTGGTTTTTTGGTAGCTTGTTCTTTTTACTTGTTGTGATGGCGGCTTTAAGTTCGGCAATTTCATTGATCGAACCGGCTGTCAGCTGGTTTGAACAGAATTGGGGGATATTCGCGCCGAAAATCGGCCTGGATCTTGGGTGCAATTGCTTGGTTGATCGGCCTGGGTACGGTACTATCCTTTAATTACTGGGAAAACATTAAAGTATTAGGTGACCGTAACTTTTTTGCCTCGGTGGATTTTTTAACCTCCAGTATCATGTTACCGCTAGGTGGATTATTGATAGGCGTATTTGTAGCTTGGACGATGCGTGCTGATTTAAAAACACAACAAATTGATTTGCAGGGTTGGGTGATGGCTTTATTTAACTTTAGTCTGCGTTATGTCACCCCTTTCGCTATTATTTTGGTGTTTGCCTATAATTTGAGTCAAACTTATATTGTGCCTATCATGCTAATCAGTATTGCGGTCTATGTGATTTACGTGGTGAGGTTGCTTAGAGTTAAGCGTTTAAAGGCAAGAGAGGTTTAGTTTAATGTGTTATGCCGACTATATAACTAGTCGGCATAACCTATCAGCTATTACATATACTGGTTAGTGACAAAGCGGTTCATTTCCATAAAACGAGTATTTAAATCGCGCTGCAATTTATGGGATGCTCGAACAATTGCCCGCATCACATTATAAACCGCGTGCGGCTGGGTTGTAATCAAGCCTTCAAAATCGCTACGGTTTAAAATAATGACTTCACTATCTTTGCGACTTCTTAATGTCATCGAGTGAGGCTCTCCATCTATAAAACTCAATTCGCCAGCGAGAGAACCGGCCGTTAAGGTCGCCATAATGGTCTCATCTTTAGCACCTAAGTTTTTAATGACATCAATTTTTCCAGATACTACAACGTATAACTGCTCATCAGAATCGCCTTCCTTGAATAAGATATCTTCTTTTTGTAGGTTTCTTTTTTTACTAATATCTAATAGAGCTTTGCATTCTGATTCCGATAAGTCAGCGCCTAAGACCGACTGTGAAAGTGTTAAGATGTCGTTTGAACTCATTTTTATTCCTTACTAGTTGCGTAGGTATTAAATAACAAATAGGTACTGATTAGCGGAGAATTTCGACGGGAAATAAGGCGTCAAAAACAAAGCCTAAACCGTATACAAATATAAAAATCAGTATGAATACGATCAGAATAGAAAAAGCTTGTTTATTTTCAATAAACTTTTTTCGCCATTGCTCGCCTTTAATCAGCGGCCATACCAACCAGACAAAAAATACCGCCGCACCTATTTGAAGTCCAATTAGTAGATATTCAAGCCAGATAGGGAGTTCCATATTTACGCCTTTGGTATGAGTAAATTAATCATTATTTGATAGTAGATATCTGTTAATAAATCTAGATCTTTAACACTAACACATTCGTTGACCTTGTGAATAGTGTCGTTTAAAGGTCCAAACTCAATTACTTGTGCGCCAGTCGGTGCTATAAAGCGACCATCCGAAGTACCCCCGCCTGTTGATAGGTCTGGACGGTAATTCATGATTTTTTGAATCGCATCAGATGTCGCTTGTATCAGTTGACCTTCTGCAGGCGTTACAAATGGCAATCCTGATAGGTTCCAGTCAAGCTGGTAGTCTAGGTTAAATGGCGCTAAACAATCCACCACGCCTTGTTTTAATGACTCAGGGGTATGTTCGGTAGAAAAACGGAAGTTGAACATGACTTCTATTTCACCCGGGATTACGTTAGTGGCGCCTGTGCCTGACTGTACGTTAGATATTTGTAGGGAAGTAGGTGGGAAGTAATCATTTCCTTGATCCCATTCAATTCCAGTTAATGCGGCTAAAGCGGGTAACGCTTTATGTATTGGATTGTCCGCTAGCTGTGGGTAGGCAATATGCCCTTGTATGCCTTTAATAGTTAACTTGGCGTTTAATGATCCGCGACGACCATTTTTAATTGAGTCACCCAGCTTAATATCACTTGAGGGTTCACCGACTAGGCAATAGTCGATTTTTTCATTACGATCTTCAAGTGTTTTGATTACTTTTATCGTACCGTCAATTGCTGGCCCTTCTTCATCACTGGTGATTAAAAAGCCGATTGAGCCTTTGTGATGAGGGTGGTCATTAATAAACCGTTCGGTCGCAATCATAAAACAAGCAATACTGCTTTTCATGTCTGCCGCGCCGCGTGCATATAGCATTCCCTGATCAATTTCAGCTGAAAAGGGCGGGTGTTTCCATTTATCAAGTGGTCCCGTTGGCACTACATCTGTATGGCCTGCAAATACGAGCAATGGGCCACTTTCACCTTTGCGCGCCCAAAGATTGCTGACATCACCGAATGGCATGGGTTCGCAGTTAAAGCCGAGCGGTTTAAGAAAGTCGGTAATTAAGTTTTGACATCCTTTATCGTCAGGTGTAACGGAGTCAATGCGGAGTAGGGTTTGGGCTAGATCTATGGTGGCGCTCATAATTTTTGATATTCTTCCAGTTTGAAGCCGATCAACACCGTTTGGTCAAGTTGAAGAACCGGGCGTTTAATTAAGGTCGGGTACTGTGTTAGCAGGTCTAAATCTTTATTTTCAATCGCCAATTTTTCGTCGTCCGAAAGCTGTTTCCAGCTAGTGCTGCGTTTATTAATTAAATTTGAGTAGTCGGTATAGGTTAACCAAGACTGAATGGATTGGGTGGTTAAGCCATCTTTGCGAAAGTCATGGAGCTGGAAGTTGTGACCAGCAGACTCTAAATATTTTCGTGCCTTGCGAACAGTGTCGCAATTTGAAATGCCATACAGAATCATCATGTTTAGAGTTTTCCAGAAAAGGGTTTATAGTTTGAGTTTAACCCTGATATTGGGTTAAATCAAAAAAGGCGCTAAAAAGCGCCTTTTCGAAGTGTTTAAATATCGCGTAATAATTCGTTAATGCCGACTTTACCAAGTGTTTTGGCATCGACTTTTTTCACAATGACTGCGCAGTATAGGCTATAGGTACCATCTTTTGATGGAAGGTTGCCGGATACTACAACTGAGCCAGCCGGTACACGACCATAATGGATTTCGCCAGTTTCGCGATCATAAATCCGTGTTGATTGTCCGATATAAACACCCATTGAGATAACGGAACCTTCTTCAACAATCACGCCTTCTACGACTTCAGAGCGCGCTCCGATAAAACAGTTGTCTTCGATAATAGTTGGCGCAGCTTGTAATGGTTCAAGTACGCCACCAATACCAACACCACCCGATAAGTGAACATTTTTACCAATTTGCGCACAAGATCCTACTGTTACCCAGGTATCCACCATCGTGCCGGAGTCGACATAGGCACCGATGTTGACATAAGACGGCATTAAAACCGTGCTAGGCGCAATATAAGAACCGTGACGTGCCATAGCTGGTGGAACAACACGAACACCAGCGGCTTCAAAGTCGGCCTGTGAATAGTCAGCAAACTTAGATGGCACTTTGTCAAAGTAACGTGTTTCAGACGAATTCATCACAATGTTATCTTGTGTACGGAAAGATAGTAGTACGGCCTTTTTTAACCATTCGTTAACCGTCCATTTGCCGACTGATTGACGTTCAGCCACACGCATTTGACCACTGTCTAATAGATGTAAGCTTTCTTGAATGGCACGCTTGGTTTCAGCGTCAACATTTTTTGGCGTGATTTCGGCACGGCGTTCAAACGCCGCTTCAATAATTTGCTGTAGATCCGCAGACATATTTTTAGTTTCCGTTTTCCGTTTACTTAATTAAAATACAATTGACGAATTATAACATTTTTGATTTATGGCCTAAAGAAAAAAGGAGTTAGTGTGGCAAAAGTAGTCGGCTTCGACCATGTCAGTATTTTGGTGAAAGATGCGCAGGCGAGTTTAGCGTTTTATCAAGATTTATTGGGTTTAAGTTGCTTAGATCGACCCAATTTAGGTTTTGATGGTTATTGGTTAGACTTAGGTGTTGGTCAGAGTTTGCATATTATGCAGTTGCCAAATCCTTGTGAAGAAACCGTTCGTCCTGAGCATGGTGGACGAGATCAGCATTTTGCGTTAAGAGTGGATAGTATTGATGAATTTATTGCAATGCTTGATGAGCATAACATGTCTTATACGTCCAGTCGGTCAGGGCGAAAGGCCGTATTTTTAAGAGATTTGGATCACAACGCTATTGAGCTTTTTGAAGTCGGTTGAGCCAGGCTGTTTTTAGGATTCAATATAGGTCATTAAGATTTGCGTGAGCTGTTGTTGGCGTTCAATGGGGATGGCTTCGTTGTGTGTGGTGCTTATGAGGAATGTATCTTCGGCTTTTTCGCCGACGGTATTAATTTTGGCATCGTGCATGCGGATTTCACAATCCCTAAAGGCTTGACCTACACGGGAAAGCAGGCCTGGTATGTCCTTTGTCACGATTGTGATTTCAGTGAGTTTTTTACTTAAATCTTGAAACTGCACTTGAGTGGGTGTTTTAAAGTGACGGATTCTACGCTCTTTGGTGTGGTTTACCATTGGCTTAATAGGCGGGTGGTCGACTAGATTGTGTTCCAGTTTTAGTTTAATTTGATTGAGCAGTTCTGGATCTTCGATCGCGACTTGATCCCTGTCTAAAAAGTAGACTAAAACTAGAGTCATATTTTCGCGAGTTGAGTAGACCTTAGCTTCTACGATGTTTAAGTTTAAGTTATCAAGCGTTTGGGTGATTTGAGCGAATAAGAAGTCTCGGTTAGGCATATAAATCATTAGTTCAGACGCACCACGATGGGTTTTGCCGGTAATGGATATAACCATCTCTTCGAGAGGGGTTTGATACAGCTGTTGCGTGATGCGACTGATTTCCAGCGGAGTTTGGCGATTAAAAAACTCAGTCTTTTTAAAACTGTTCCATAAGGCTTGGTAATCACTGGCATTAAGCGCATTTTTGGCTAGGATTTCGCGCGCTTTTTCTTGATGAAGTAAGGCTTTTTTGGTTTTGTCTTTTGGGATTTCTAAGGCTTTATCGAGCGCATTGGAGGTTTCGTTAAACAGCTCTAAAAAAAGTGCGTTTTTCCAATCATTCCACACATCATCGGAAGTGGAGCAAACATCGGCAACCGTCAGAAGGTACAAGTAATTCAAGCGATTTTGGTCGCCAACTAATCGAGAAAACTCCAAAATTACATTGGGGTCACTTAAATCCTTACGCTGTGCCACGCTTGAAAACTCAAGATGATGCCGAACTAGCCAAGCGACCAGTTTGGTATCGTTATCGGATAAGTTATGCGCTTTGCAAAATTGCAATGCGTCATCAGCCCCCAATACTTCATGAGCACCATTGCGACCTTTTGCAATGTCATGGAATAAACCGGCCAGAAACAGGATCTCGGGTTTGCAAATAGAGCGCGCAACCTGGTGGGCGGTAGGGAATTCAAACGCATATTCTTTGATGAAAAAACGTCTCAAATACCGAATCACCAAAATAGTATGTTCATCTACAGTGTAGGCGTGAAAAATATTGAACTGCATGAGGCCAGATATTTTGTGGAAGGCGGGTATGTAGGCTTCTAAAATGCCGTAGCTATGCATGCGTTTTAAGGAGGCGTTTACGCCCTTGGGTTGGCGGAATATTTCAATAAATAAAGCTTTGTTAATGGGGTCGTTACGAAACGATTCATCAATTAAATGCAGGTTTTCTCGTAAAAGTCGAATCGTACGAGCACGGATGCCGGCGATGCTGGGATCATTTTCTACAATAATGAAAAGCTCAAGTAGGGCGCTTGGAAACTGTTGGAAAACATGTTCGGTTCGGATGTCGAGATATTGGTTAACGAGTTGGAAGCGTTGGTTGATTTTGGTGATTTTTTGAGATTGCTGGGTGAATATTTCTTCATAAAAATGTTGTAGCAAAATCTCATTGAGTTTGACCACAGCTCGCAAGTTTCGGTAGTAACTATTCATAAACTGCTCAACGGCTAGCTTTTCGCTGGTGTCTTGATAGTTAAATGTTTCCGCAACTTGCTGTTGGTTATCGAATAACAAGCGGTCTTCGCGACGGTTTTTTAGACGGTGCAGTATGAAGCGTACTCGGCTTAAGAACTTATAGGCTGCATCTAACTCCCGGTATTCATCCGGTGTTATAAATTGTTTTTGAACCAGTTGGTGAATTGAGGTGGCATTAAAGTGCCGCTTGGCGACCCAGAAAATGGTTTGTATGTCACGTAAGCCCCCAGGGCTTTCTTTAATGTTGGGCTCAAGTTGATAAACGGTGTCGTGGAAACGCTTGTGGCGTTGCTCTTGTTCACTAAGCTTGGCTTCAAAGAAAGCTTGGCTGGGCCAAAAACTGTCAGACTTCCAAATGGTTTGCAGCGCTTCAAACAGTTCATAGTTACCGGTAATCCAGCGTGCTTCCAATAAATTGGTCGCGGTGGTGATGTCTTCTAAGCCGGCTTGATGGCATTCTTCGACCGTTCGAATAGCATGACCTACCTCAAATCCCATGTCCCATAGCAGGGTAATAAAGTGACTGATTTTGTCAGAGTCGCTGAAAGAGGTTTTACATAGAATTAATAAATCGATATCCGAATGAGGGTGAAGTTCGCCACGACCATAGCCACCCACTGCGACTAAAGCAAAGTTTTCAGCATCGAAACTATGATGCCAAATCTTCTTTAGAATTTGATCAATAAACACCGAACGCTCTTTAATCAATTCAGAAACCGCCGTTCCTTGGTCAAACTGATTGAACTGATGGGCACTAAAGCGCTGAAGCATATCGCGTCCAACCTTAGCCGCAATGTCAGGTTGTTTAAGTGCGTTGATAAAGTTGGGTAGGTCGGATTGGGTGTGCATTAAGTAGACCTTTAGCGCTATAAAAGAGGTTTCTCACCAGTTCTTAAAGTGAATACTTCATAGCCAGTTTCGGTTACAAGTAAGGTATGTTCCCATTGAGCTGATAGCGTGCGGTCTTTAGTCACGACTGTCCAGCCGTCACCTAATAGCTTGACCTCTGGGCGACCTAGATTAATCATGGGTTCAATGGTAAACGTCATACCAGGCTTTAGTACGACTTGTTTTTGTTCTTGAGAGCTGTAGTGTAGGACCTGAGGTTCTTCATGAAAATCCGCACCAATACCATGCCCGCAGTATTCTTTTACAACTGAACAATCGTTGGCATGAGCGTGTTGTTCAATTGCAAGCGCGACATCATAAAGTGTAGCGCTTGGTTTTACCTGTTGAATGCCTTTCCATAAACACTCATGCGCTATCCGACATAGACGAGAAGCAAAAGGCGCGACTTTGCCAACTTCAAACATCATGCTGGTGTCACCATGGAACCCATCTTTAATCACAGTGACATCAATATTAATAATGTCACCTTTTTTTAGTTTTTTATCACTGGGGATGCCATGGCAGACTACTTGGTTAATGGAGGTGCAGATGGACTTCGTAAAGCCATGATAACCCAGGGTGGCCGGAACGGTACCTTGTACTTGAGTCATATAGTCATGTGCTTTTTGATTAAGTTCTTCTGTTGTAACGCCAGGCTGTACAAGGGGGGTTAACATTTCAAGCACGTCAGCTGCTAAGCGGCCGGCTACGCGCATTTTTTCAACTTGTTGTGGGGTTTTTAAGATAATACTCATAGTTGATTAGGTTTATATCCAGACAGTTATTTTTTACAAAGTCTACCAGATATCTAGCTTCTGGCTAAAGGCTAAGCAGGGTGATCCTAAGAAATATTTATTAAAAGCCTTGTTTTGATGTTATTTGATGCTGGAAGACTTGAGTGTTTGGGGGTGATATGGTATAAATGCCGCGCTTATTTTTAAACGCGTTTTAAAGATAGTGCGACTTTAATTAAAACACACGTTTATCGGAACATAAAACGGGGTGCTAAGTTCAGATCGATTGACTTAGTTCGTTTTAGCTGGGTAAACGGAGGCCTAACCCAAAATTGGAGAGAAACATGGCAAAAGTAACAATGCGTCAAATGCTTGAAGCGGGCTGTCACTTTGGACACCAAACCCGTTATTGGAACCCTAAAATGGGTCAATATATCTTTGGTGCTCGTAATAAAATTCATATTGTAAACCTTGAAAAAACCCTTCCTATGTTCAACGATGCATTGAACTTTGCAGGTTCGGTTGTTGCTAATAAGGGCAAGGTTTTATTTGTAGGTACTAAGCGCGCCGCGCGTGATTTAGTTGCTGAGCAGGCTACTCGTTGTGGTATGCCTTATGTAAACCACCGTTGGTTGGGTGGTATGTTGACTAACTTCAAAACTATTAAGCAGTCTATTAAGCGTTTGAAAGAGCTTGAAGCCATGCAACAGGATGGTACCTTCGATAAAATCACTAAGCGTGAAGCTCTGACACTAACTCGTGAATTAGAAAAGTTAGAATTGTCTTTGGGTGGTATTAAAGACATGCGCGCTATGCCTGATGCTATCTTTGTTATCGATACCGGTAATGAAGATATTGCTATTTTGGAAGCGAAAAAGTTAGGTATTCCGGTTATTGGTGTGGTTGATACTAATAACAACCCAGATGGTGTGGATTATGTTATCCCTGGTAATGATGATGCATTGCGTGCAATCAAACTATATTTAGAATCTATGGCTGACACGGTAATGGAGGCGAAAGCTAGCATTACAACCGCTTCTGCAGCGGATGAGTTTGTTGAAGCGGTAGAGACGGAAGAAAAAGCCGTTTAATTAAAGCTTTAAAGCATCATCACCAGGCCTGGTCATACCAGGCCTGGTTGTTTCTAACCAAACAAAGATTATTTTAGAAGGAATTAAACATGGCAGTTTCTGCAGCGATGGTAAAAGAATTGCGCGAAAGAACGGGCGCAGGCATGATGGATTGTAAAAAAGCCTTGGATGAAACACAGGGTGACTTGGATGCAGCAATTGAGTTTTTGCGCGTCAAAGGTATGGCAGGGGCGGATAAAAAAGCCGGTCGTGTTGCTGCTGAAGGCGTAATCGCGATTGCAATTTCGGATGATAAGAAAAAAGCGGCGATCGCAGAAGTTAACTGTGAAACGGATTTCGTTGCAAAAGGTGAAGACTTCCAGGCGTTTGCAAATGGTGTGGCTAAAGTGGTACTTGAAAAAGGCTTCACAAGTGTTGAAGACCTTGAGAAAGAAACCCTTGAATCGGGCAAAACCATTGATGAAACTCGTCGTGCATTGATCGCTAAAATTGGTGAAAACATGCAAATTCGTCGTGTTGAAATCGTTGAAACTTCAAGTGGCGAAATTGGTAGCTATCAGCACGGCGAAAAAATTGGTGTTGTGGTTGCGATGAATAACGGTGACGAAGCCCTTATTCGCGATGTTGCGATGCATGTTGCCGCGACGAAGCCACAAGCCATTTCAGCTGACGATGTGGATCAAGAAATGCTTAATAAAGAGCGTGAAATCTTGACTGATCAAGCTAAAGAAAGTGGTAAGCCAATGGAAATCATTGAGAAAATGATTGATGGTCGTATTCGAAAGTATTTAGAAGAGATTACCTTGTTAGGTCAGCCTTTTGTTAAGGATCCTGACCAGACAGTAGAAAAACTATTGAAAGCAAATGATGCTTCAGTAACACGTTTCATTCGCCTAGAAGTGGGTGAAGGTATCGAGAAAGAAGTATTAAACTTCGCAGACGAAGTAGCCGCCGCCGCCGCCGCAGCACGAGGTTAATTGGTCGTGAAAACCATAATTGCCAGCCGAAGATCGACCTGGTAGTTATGGTTTTTTTGTGTTTAAAACATAATCATTACTAATGATTTTTTAGAGTTTTTAAAATTGCGTGTAATCGACGATTTGGCCGGTAATTTTAAAAGCTTTATAAAGTGTAAAATAGACTAAAGGGTTCGCCATGAAACTAAAGTACTCTCGAATTTTATTGAAATTTAGCGGCGAAGTCCTAATGGGGAAAGCGGACTTTGGTTGGGATATGTCTGTTTTACAGCAGGTAGCCGAACAAGTTAAAGCGATTCGCGAGCAGGGTGTTGAGGTCGCTATCGTTGTTGGCGGAGGTAACGTGTTCCGTGGCGGGCAGGTTCAATCCAAGTCAATTCAACGTAGTACTGCTGACCAGATGGGTATGATGGCTACGGTTATGAACGGTCTAGCACTGCGAGATGTTTTTGAAAGTATTGGTTTGAAAAGCCGCATTATGAGCGCGAATGCGGTTGAGGGTGTAGCTGAAGGTTTTAATGCTAACCACGCACAAAAGTGTTTGGCAAGTGGCGAGGTTTTAGTGTTCGCTGGCGGAACGGGAAATCCCTTTTTCACTACTGATACAGCCGCGGCGCTTCGTGGCATTGAAGTCGGTGCTGATGTTGTGCTTAAAGCAACCAAAGTCGATGGTATTTACGATTCAGATCCGAAGAAGAATCCACAAGCGATTCGATTCTCTCAGTTGAGCTACTCAGACGTTATCCAACAGAATTTACAGGTGATGGACTTGGCCGCTTTTGCCTTGTGCCGTGACCATGCAATGCCCATACGCGTGTTTGATATGTTAAAAGACGGCGCGCTTAATCGAATTTTACTAGGTGAAGATGAAGGCACGCTAGTAACGACAGGAGACTAATCATGTTAAAAGACATTCGTGATGATGCGAAAAATAGAATGCAAAAGTCACTTGAAACTTTAGAAAGTAACTTTGCAAAAATCCGCACAGGCCGCGCGCATCCAAGTATTTTGGATTCGGTGATGGTGGATTATTACGGTTCAGATGTACCGATTAGTCAGGTGGCCAATATAAACGTTGAAGATGCGCGTACCTTGACGGTTCAGCCTTGGGAAGCCCCGATGCTTCAAAAGGTAGAAAAAGCGATTATGATTTCTGATTTGGGTGTTAACCCGGTTGTGCATGGCAATATGATGCGTATCCCAATGCCAATGTTGACCGAGGAACGCCGTAAAGAGTTCGCCAAGGTTGCACGAACTGAGGCTGAACATGCGCGTGTCGCAATTCGTAATATTCGTCGAGATGCAAATGGCGATGTGAAAACTTTGTTAAAAGACAAAGAAATCACAGAAGACGAGGCGCATCGCTCGGATGATGATATTCAAAAGTTAACGGATGAGTTTGTCGGTAAAATCGATAAACTACTTGCCGATAAAGAAGCGACATTATTGGAAATATAAGTCGAATTTTAGCCCTGAATAAGGCATAATTTCGTCTGCACATACAACGGCCCTTCTGGGCCGTTGTCATTCTTTGCCATCAATTTTGGCTTAGCTATACACTATATAGTTTTTAGAACCATATTTTAGGATTGACCTTGTCACAGACTGAGCCCTCACAACCTGTTCCTCAACATATTGGCATCATTATGGATGGTAACGGTCGTTGGGCAAAAAAACGGTTTTTACCGCGTTATATCGGCCACCAAAAAGGTCGTAATGCGGTTCGTAAGGTGGTGGCTCATTGTGCCAAACGTGGTGTAAAAGCCTTGACTTTATTTGCTTTCAGTACTGAAAATTGGCGTCGGCCGCAGGATGAGGTGAGTAAGTTGATGGATTTATTTTTGCAGGCTTTGCAAAAAGAGGTCGGCAAGTTGCACGAAAATAACGTGCGTTTGCGTGTTATCGGCGATCGTGCGGGTTTCAGTGAAACGATTCAGTCTCATATTCTCCAGGCCGAACAGCTTACTCAGGCCAATACGGGTTTAGCACTTAATATTGCGGCTAACTATGGTGGACGTTGGGATGTTCTGGAAGCCATCAAAGCATGGCAGGTTGCCCATCCAAATCAAACACCAGCCGATCTTACCGAAGCTGATTTAGCCCCTTATTTATGTTTAGCTGAATTGCCAGAGCCAGACCTTTTAATACGCACCGGTGGCGAACAGCGCATAAGCAATTTTTTGATTTGGCAAATGGCTTATGCTGAATTCTATTTTACCGATACCTTGTGGCCTGATTTTAACGAGGCCAGCCTAGACGAAGCGATTAATTCCTTTGCTCGAAGAGAACGTCGTTTTGGCCAAACCAGTGAGCAAATTTCCTAATGTTAAAGCAAAGACTGATCACCGCCTTGGTGTTAATTGTGGTTTCTTTATGGGCCTTATTTGGTGCTGAGCCACTTGTTTGGCAATCGGCGGTTACTTTGATCGCCATGATAGGTGCTTGGGAATGGACGCAGTTTATGCGCCTAGAAAATCGAATAATAAAATTAGCTTTCAGTGCTGTGACGGCTGGATTAATTGTTCTGGGTCTAGTATTTGATCTGCAAAATTGGATTGTTTACTTGGCGATGCTTCAGTTACTGATTGTTGTCTATATGGTAACAAGATTTCAATTGAGTGAAGGTCAAGTGGGTCTGAGTCATCGCTTGTTTGTGGGCTTAGTTGGATTATTGTTTCTGGTCAGTTTTGCATGGTCACTGATATGGCTAAGAGACGCTTATTCGGCTTGGGTTGTTTTATTTAGTATGGCGATGATTTGGGTGATGGACTCAGGCGCTTATTTTGCAGGTCGGCGTTTTGGTCGTCATAAACTCGCACCCCATGTCAGTCCAGGCAAAACCTGGGAAGGTGTCTTGGGCGGTGTGGTTCTAGTTGGTTTGGTTTCAGTGTTGGTTTGGTTTGAATGGGCGCAAGCTTTTTACACGCCAGGCCTGGTTGTGTTTGTAGTATTAAGTAGTTTGATTGCTGCATTATCGGTTTATGGTGATTTGTTTGAAAGCCTGCTAAAACGCCAAGTTAACATAAAAGACAGTGGCAAAATCTTGCCCGGTCATGGCGGGGTACTGGATCGTATTGATAGTTTATTATTGGCATTGCCATTGTTTTGGGTGTTTTGGTCGTTTACGTGAGTTTAAACTGATATGACGATTTTATGGGCGGTGCTGGGCTTTAGTTTACTAATTGGCGTATTGGTGACGATACATGAATGGGGACATTTTGCTGTCGCACGCTTTTTTAACGTCAAAGTATTAACCTTTTCAATCGGATTTGGGCGTGCCATATATAAAAAACAGCGCGGTGAAACTCAATACCAAATCGGCCTGATTCCACTCGGTGGTTATGTTAAGTTTTTAGATGAGAGAGTTGACTCGGTTGCCGAACATGAAAAGGCGCGGGCTTTTAATCAGCAATCGGTTTATAAGCGTTTTGCGATCGTTTTGGCCGGCCCCATTATTAACTTAATCTTTGCTTGGTTGCTGTTTGCAGTGATTAATATGATCGGTGTCAGCAATTTAAAACCGTTATTTGAAACACCAACTAACAATTCACCTTTGGCTTCAGCGATGACAGATTTAGATGGTGACCACCAGGCCTGGTGGTTGGTTGAAGTGGACCATCAACCTGTCTCCAGTTGGCCACGCGTGCAACAAGCTGTTTTGCAAGGCTTGGTGCATGATAAAGCCAGCGTAACTTTATCATTGCAACCTTTTGGTACTAAAGCCGATGAACAGGTCAACAATCAGCTGGTTGAACTCCCTTTGTCTGGTTTGGATCTTAATAATGTCAAATCGAACTGGTTAGGTGAGTTGGGGTTTAGGCCAAAACCTCCCAATTTAGCGCCTTTGATTGATGAGGTGTTAGACGGTTCGCCGGCTTTTAAAGCGGGCTTACAGTCAGGGGATCGTATTACTGCGGTTAATGGCCAAGTCATAAATGATTGGCAAGCTTTAGTCCGCTTTGTGCGCTTGCATCCAAATGAATCACATTTGATCTCCTATCAACGAAACCAAGCTCAGTATGATGTGATGGTTAGGTTTGAAGGTGTTGAGCAGTCTGGCGAACAAATAGGGCGTTTAGGTGCATCAGTTGACCAAACCCAGCTACAGCAGAGTGAATATTATGCGATTGAACGTTATGGTGTATTAGGCGCTTTTGAACAAGGCTTGCATCAGTCAGTTAACTTATTAAACATGACCTTGGTGATGTTCAAAAAAATGCTGTTTGGCGAAGTTGGACTCGCTCATTTGTCGGGGCCTTTAAGCATTGCCGATTTTTCAGGACAAGCCTTGCAGTCTGGTTTTATTAGTTTTTTAAGCTTGATGGCGCTGTTGAGTTTAAGTTTAGGGGTTTTGAATTTATTGCCTATTCCTATGTTGGATGGTGGGCACTTAATGTATTACTTGGTTGAAATGGTACGCGGTCGCCCAGTAAGTGAGCGCGTTGAAGAAATTGGTTATCGTATTGGATTGACATTAATCGTCGGTCTAACCATTTTGGCTTTTACGAATGACTTGGTCAGAATTACAAATGGATAGAATGTTGAAGAATTTTTTCAAACCCAAACTTATTATCGGCTTTTTTGTCTTAAGCCTGTCCCAAGCGTTATTGGCAAATGAATTTGTGATTACTGATATTGTCGTTGATGGTACCGAGCGAATTGGTTTTGAAACCGTGAATACTTATTTACCCGTGAGTATTGGGGATAGTTTAACGTCAGAAAAAGAAAGCGAAAGTTTGCGTGCCTTGTATAAAACTGGGTTTTTTAACGATATAGCACTTTATCGTGGCGACAATAATGAGCTGATTATCCAAGTGACGGAGCGTCCTTCGATCGCGCAAATCGATGTGAAAGGTAATAAACTGATTAAAACTGATGATTTGATGGAAGCCTTAAAGTCACTCGGGATCAGCCAAGGCAAGATTTACAATGCAATCGAGATGGATCGCGTTAATATCGATTTAAAGCGTCAATATCATAATCAGGGTTATTATGCCGCGGCGATTAAGATTGAAGCGATTGAATTACCACGTAATCGTGTAGAGCTCAAAATAACCGTTGATGAAGGTCAGCCA
This sequence comes from Thiomicrospira pelophila DSM 1534, assembly GCF_000711195.1. Taxonomy (NCBI): domain Bacteria; kingdom Pseudomonadati; phylum Pseudomonadota; class Gammaproteobacteria; order Thiotrichales; family Piscirickettsiaceae; genus Thiomicrospira; species Thiomicrospira pelophila. Next base: position 1,084,261 of record NZ_JOMR01000001.1, read on the forward strand.
GCTAGTATTGAGCGCATAACACTAGTTGGTAACGCAACCTATCCTGATGAACGCTTAAAGGCTTTATTTTTATTGTCTGAAAGTGTTTTGATTGGCAATGGTGATAAGTACGCTCGTCCTAAACTCCAGTCTGATCTTGAAACGTTACGATCCTTTTACATGGATCGGGGGTTTGCTGAGTTTACAATTAATTCTTCACAAGTTTCGTTATCGTCAGACAAAACTAAAGTATTTATTTCGGCTAGCTTAACTGAGGGGCCACAGTATCGGTTGGACAGCATTAAGTTCAGCGGTACCACACAATTGACTGAAGAGCAGCTGTTTGAGCTTGCCAAGTTGGAAAGCGGAGACTTGTTTTCACGCAGTGACGTTATTGCAGCCATTACCGCAATTCGAGATCGTTTGAGTGAAGAGGGGTATGCGTTCGCAGAAGTTGAGCCGCGCACACAAATGGATCCGAAAGCCCAGTTGGTTGACTTAGAGTTTTATATTCAGCCCAAAAGCCGTGTTTATGTTCGTAAGATCGAAGTTGAAGGCAATACACGAACGCGTGATTATGTTTTACGTCGAGAAATGCGTCAGCAAGAAAGCGCACCTTATTCATTGGCTGCGGTGCGCCAGTCAACGACCCGTTTAAACCGCCTGGGTTACTTTTCAAAAGTTAATATTGATACCCGTCGAGTTTCAGAAGATGAAGTTGACTTAGTGATTGTAGTGGAAGAACAACCCACCGGCTCTTTTACGGCCGGTGTGGGTTATTCGCAGTTAGATGGTGTGAGCTTTAACCTGGGTATTTCTGAGAAAAACTTTTTGGGTACGGGTAATGAGCTGAATTTGAGTATGAACTCCAGTGCGTCTATGAAATCCGCCGACATAGGTTATACCAACCCTTACTTTACTGATGACGGCGTAAGTTTAGGAACTGGCTTTTATTATAGTGAAATTGATGCGTCAGAATTAAATATTACTGATTATACCTTGGATAAGGTTGGTTTTAGAGTCAATGTGGGTTACCCCACGAGTGAAGAGACTCGACTAAATTTCGGCTTAAAAGCAGAAAGCCAGTCTTTGCGATGTTTAACTGCGTTTGATGCTTGTGAACAGCACCTGGCTGAGTTTGATGAAGATAATCAATACTTATTGTTTACCACAGGCTGGCGTTATGACTCTCGTAACAGTTTTTACTTTCCATCAAAAGGTCATACCACCAATTTATCAGCCCAAGCGGTGGTGCCGGGCACATCTGACATGACGTTTTATAAGGTTTTTGCCGAGGAAAAATGGTACTACCCTTTATCGGATAATTTTAGCTTTAAATTGAGCGGTGGTGTGTCATACGGTGCGGGTTATGGTGAGATAGAAAAGCTACCATTTTATGAACGTTTCTATGCGGGTGGTATAGGTTCTGTTCGAGGTTTTGATCCTAACTCGCTGGGTGGCTACTACGAAGATATTAATCGACCACGTGGTGGTGATGCTCGAGTATTAACATCGACTGAAGTCGTATTCCCTATGCCATTAATTGAAGACTCTTCTAATTTACGCTTAAGTTTGTTTTTTGATGCAGGTAATATCTTCGAAACGCTCGAAGATGTTGAAACCAGTGAGTTCCGTTCAGCAACCGGTTTAGCTTTTGCTTGGATTACTCCAGTTGGGCCACTTGCCTTTAGTTTTTCAAAACCTGTGCATTATAAAAAAGACGATAAATTACAATCGTTCCAATTTAGTTTAGGTGTGCCGTTTTAGTCAGTCATAAATCGTAAGAAAAAAGATTAATCTCTGTTATCAATGGCTCAGATGGTTTATTATTTATGCGTTTTCTTTCAGCAAAATTCAAAGTTTAATAAGGTTAAGTATGCTTAAAAAGATTTTAATTTTGGGGCTTGTTTTTATGGCTTCAATCGCGCCCGCCCAAGCCAACGAGCCCATTAAGGTTGGTGTTGTTAACGTAGGTTTATTATTGGAACAGTCGCCACAAGCTAAAGCCGCCAGTACTGAGTTAGAGCGAGAGTTTGCACCACAGCAAGAAGAGCTGGTGAAGCTTAATAGTCAACTCGAAAAAGAAAAGAGTGACTTGCAGCGCAACAGCTTAGCTATGAGTGAAGCCCAGCAAGCTTCGAAAGAGCGCGAAATTCAGATGCTAACGCGTGAAATTCAGCGTAAACGCAATGATGTGCAAGAGTTGTTAAATATTCGTCGCAATGAAGAATTGGCTAAACTGCAAAGCCTTGTGAATTCGGCAATTCGAGAAGTCGGAACGAGTGAAGCTTATGACTTGATTTTGTATGAAGGTATTGCTTATACCAACAAACGTATAGACTTAACCCAAGCCGTTTTGGACTATTTGAGTAAAGATTTCGAAAAGCAAAGTTCTAATTTTAATCGTTAAATAGGTCCAATATGGCACAAGCTTCTAATAGTCTGACGCTACAAGCGATTGTCGATTTTTTGACAGAAAAAGGCTTTGAACCGGTGTTGCGCGGAGATGCATCACTAAAAATAAAGCGAATCGAACGTTTGTCGACGGCCAAAATAGAGGATATTAGTTTTTTATCGGATGAAAAATACCTTAAAGAACTTTCATCCTCACAAGCATCGGCGGTTTTAGTTCAGCCAAAGCATGCCGATTTATGCACAACAGCGGCCGTAATCGTCGATAATCCTTATGCTGCTTATGCCTTTATTGCTCAGAAACTATATGCGCCGGTTGAAACGAATGGAATACATCAAAGTGCTGTGGTAGCTGATTCCGCCCGAATCTCAACTAATGCAACCATTAGCCCAAATGCCGTGATCGGAGAGGGCGTTGTGATTGATGATCACGTCGTTGTCGGCGCGGGTTGCGTATTGGAATCTGGTGTAAGGCTGGGTAAAAATACGCGTTTAGCTCCGAATGTCACCATTATGAATGATTGCCGGCTAGGTGAAAACTGTATTGTGGAAGCGGGCAGTGTGATTGGTGGCGACGGCTTTGGCTGGGCCAAGCACCAAGGTCAGTGGGTAAAAATTCCCCAGATTGGTCGTGTCATAATTGGTAATTGTGTTTCAATCGGCAACAACGTGACGATTGACCGCGGAGCCATTGAGGATACCGTGATTGAAGATAACTGCATTATTGATAATTTGGTTCACATTGCGCATAACGTAAAAATTGGCTCAGGTACTGCGATTGCCGGTCAAGTAGGCTTTGCTGGCAGTGCGGTGGTGGGTAAGAATTGTACCTTCGCAGGCCAGTCTGGCATGGTTGGACATATCGAATTGACGGATGGTGTGACAATTATGGGGCGTGGTGTGGCGACACATAGCATTCACCAGGCTGGTGTATACAGCGGTTTTCCAGCCGTCCCTATTGCTGAATGGCAAAAGAATGCGATTTATGCCAAAAATCTGGCCAAATTCTCTGAAAAAATCAAAGGCTTAAATCAACGTTTAAGCAAGTTAGAAAAAAAATCGAACGAAACCTAAATTTCGTCTCTGGCAAATATAAATAATGTAAATTGGGATCCATACTCATGTTAAACGTCAAAGATATTTTTGAATACTTACCACACCGTTATCCTTTTTTATTGGTTGATCGAGTGACCGAATTTGAGTCAGGTGAATACCTTAAGGCTTATAAAAATGTGACGTTTAATGAGCCTCAATTTACTGGACACTTTCCTAATAACCCGATTATGCCGGGCGTTATGATTGTTGAAGCCATGGCGCAATGTACCGGAATTCTGGCTTTCAAAACTCAAGAAGTAAAGCCAGACGGTGACACCATGTATTATTTAGCAGCGGTCGATAATTGTCGTTTTAGGCAGCCAGCGGTTCCAGGTGATCGCTTGGATTTTGAGGTGCGCACCACGGGTAATAAACGTGGTATTTGGAAGTTTATATGTGAGACACGTATTGATGGGAAAGTGATTGCTTCAGCCGATCTTATGTGTGCAGAAAGAAAGGTGTAGTAGATTGATTCATTCCACAGCCATTATTGATGAAAGTGCAACAATAGCAGACAACGTCAAAGTCGGAGCATATTGTGTGATTGGTGCTAATGTTGTGATTGGTGAGGATTGTGTACTGGAACCTCACGTAGTTATTACTGGACCTACCACCATCGGGCGCGCTAACCATTTTTATCAGTTTTGCTCGATTGGTGCGGCACCACAAGATAAAAAATATCGCGATGAACCTACCACACTTGTGATTGGGAATGGTAATACCTTCCGAGAAAACGTGACCGTAAACCGGGGCACTACGCAAGATCGTGGTGAAACACTAATTGGTGATGATAACTGGATTATGGCGGGTGTACATATTGCACATGATTGTGTAATAGGTAGCCATGCCATTTTTGCAAACGCGACCGCATTAGCTGGTCACGTAACCGTTAATGACTGGGCTATTTTAGGTGGATATACCTTGGTTCACCAGTTTTGTAATATCGGGGCTCACAGTTTTTGCGGTATGGGCAGCGTGATTAATCAAGATGTCCCTGACTATGTCGTAGTTTCAGGAAACTTAGCTCAACCTCGCGGTGTAAACCTAGAAGGTTTAAAACGTCGTGGTTATGATCGAGATCAGTTAAGTCTAGTAAAAAAATCATATCGTGCCTTGTATCGGAGTGGATTAAAATTGGATGATGCGCTCGCTGAAATTCAAGCCTTAAATGATGATCGAGGTACATTGGATTCACTAATTCATTTCGTTCAACAGGCTAAGCGCGGTATCGTTCGTTAAGCAAACCCTTATGAATGGCATCCAACCACCACCCATTTTTGCATTGGTCGCAGGCGAAAGCTCCGGTGACTTATTAGGAGCGGACTTAATTCGAGGCCTGAAGGTGCGTTATCCTAATGCGCGTTTTGTCGGGATCGGCGGTTCAAATATGCAAGCGGAGGGTTTAGAAAGTTGGTTTGCAATGGAGCAACTTTCGGTTATGGGCTTGTTTGAAGTTCTCAAACATTTGCCAAAATTACTTCGCCTTAGAAAACAATTAATCCAAAAACTGCTTGATCTTAAACCACATGCATTTATTGGTATCGACGCACCTGACTTTAATTTTTACGTTGAACGCCAGCTTAAGCAAGCAGGTATAAAAGTCATTCACTATGTTGGTCCTTCGGTATGGGCTTGGCGTGAAAACCGACTACATAAGATCAAGGAATCGGTGGATGGCGTGTTGGTACTGTTTCCTTTTGAGCCGCCCATCTATGAGCGTTACGACATTCCGGTTAAGTTTGTCGGTCACCCATTTGCAGATCAAGTGCCAGCTGAACCCAATGCGGTACAGGCTCGTCAAAACCTTGGTTTACCCTTGGATATGCCAGTTACGGCTTTATTGCCGGGGTCTCGCATGAGTGAAATAGATCGTATGGCCGATCCATATATTCAAGCGGCCAAAAAACTGGCTTTGATTCATCCCTCTATGCAATTTGTAATTCCATGCGTTCATCAACGGGCTCGTGCGCGTATTGAAGAGTCGATTAAGCACTATGGTGCCAAATTGCCCATAAAGCTGGTTGATCAAAAGGCACAAACGGTAATGGAAGCCTGTGATCAAATGATTGTAACGTCGGGCACCGCGACTTTGCAGGCCGCTTTAATGATGCGCCCGATGGTGATTGCGATTAAGGTTCACCCAATTTCTTACTGGATTATGAAGCGGCTAGCGATTTCAAAATGGGTTGGCTTGCCTAATATTTTAGCTCAGCAAGATGTCGTGGTCGAATTGATTCAGCATGATGTGACGCCTGACAAATTGGCTTTAGAGTTAGGGCGTTTAATTTTGGATAAAAGTCGCCGAGAAATCCAGCTAAAAGCGTTTCGAATCCAGCGTAGCGCGCTCAAGCAAGATAGTGCTTCACTAGCGGCTCAAGCGATAATTGAATGGGCAGAGCTTAACTAGATGCAGCAGACAGGATTATTTGACACGCCTCTAACCACCAGGCCTGGCGCTATTCGAGTTGGTGTAGACGAGGTCGGACGCGGCCCGTTAGTGGGTGAAGTGGTTGCGGCCGCGGTTATTTTGCCGGCAGACTGTCGCTTGCAATTAAAAGATTCTAAAAAAATGACGCATGCGCAACGCATCGAGATGGCTGATCGCATTCGTGAGGTGGCCGTTGATTATGCCGTGATTGGCGTTTCAGCCAAAACGATTGATGAAATCAATATATTGCAAGCCACCATGCTCGCTATGCGTCAAAGTGTCGAAGCTTTAAATCAGCCGTTTGATGAGGTATTAGTGGATGGCAATCGCTGCCCAGATTTACCTTGCGCGTGTCGCGCGATTGTTAAAGGGGATGCATTAATTGCTGAAATCAGTGCCGCTTCGATTTTAGCCAAAGTCTATCGAGATGAACAAATGATGCAGCTACATGCGCAATATCCAGATTATGGGTTTGATCGTCACAAAGGCTATCCCACAGTTGAACATTTAGCCGCAATTGAGCGTTATGGTTTAATTGACGGCTATAGAAGCAGTTTTAAACCAGTTAGACAATGGCTTGAAAAAGATCAAATTAGTTAGTTTCTAGACGATTGGTCTTTTTATCTTTGTAGATTGGTATTAATATAAGGCCATTAAACCCTATTTAAACAGGTGATATCGGATGAGTACAACGCTGGAACAAATTGAAAAGACCGCTAATTTAAGTAAAAACAATCAGTTAAGTTTGATGGTTTTTCAAGTTCGCTTTCCGCAGCCTAATCAAAGGCCCCCGTCTTATTACGGCATGAATGTATTTAAAGTGCGTGAAGTGTTGGAAGCCCGCGCTTATCCGGTGTCTGAAATGCCGGATAGTAACCCGTTAATTGAAGGTATGATTGAATTAAGAGGGACTTATCTCCCGGTGATTGATTTGCCAAAGTGGATGGGTTTCGATATGACTGATGAAGAGCGTGCAAAGTCAATCATTATCGTGGCCGACTTTAGTCGTAACTTTATTGGTTTGCGTGTTGCGCATATTCATGGGGTTGAAGAAAAAGAATGGACGGATATTCACCCGGCTGGAAACTACAATGTAGACGTTAACCGTAATCAAATTGTAAACCACACCTACCTCGAAGGCAGTGAAACCCTGTGCTACATTCTAGATATTGAAAAGCTCCTGATTGAAGCCATGCCGGTAATGGCTAAAAAGATATTTTCATCCGCAAAAGAAGTGGATGCGTCTAAAGTTCAGTTCAGCTCCGCGATGAAACAGCGTCAGATTTTGTTTGCAGAAGACAGTAAGTCAATCCAAAAATACATGAGCATGGTGTTCGAGCAACTTGGTCTTCGCTCACAAGGCTTTGATAATGGTCGATTAATGTTGGACTACATCGCTAAGCAACCAAATCTAGACGACATCTCGGTTATTTTTACCGACTTGGAAATGCCGGTGGCTTCGGGCCATACGGTTATTAAAGAGTTGCGTTTAAATCCCAAGACGCGCAACTTGCCGATTATTGTTCACACCTCGATGACCAGCGATAATAATAGTCGTGAGGTGATTGAAATGGGTGCAAATTACTTTATTGGTAAGGTGGATACGGATCTGATCGTAAAAACCTTGCAACAGGCTCAAAAAGATTTTGTTGCCTTAGCAAATTAAACTTGAGCATCTGCATTCTAAGGCACCAGGCCTGGTGCTTTGAATGACTGAGTTAAATACGTCTTAAATAGAATTACAGCCAATAAAAAAGCCGTCTGATCAGGACGGCTTTTTTATTTAAAGCGATGAAACGTTAAAGATTAACGCTGGCGTGCTTTGAATTTCGGGTTTGTTTTACAGATCACATACACCTTGCCACGACGACGTACAACTTGACAGTCTTTATGGCGAGTTTTCGCTGATTTCAATGAAGATAAAATTTTCATGATAATTACCTAGGTTAATGAGTCTTTCAACTCGGTTCAAATTTGAAACGCGAATTCTACTGACTTGTGGCGAGTTTGTCTAGTATTGAGCGGGATTTTGATTGAAATAAAGTGATTATTAGTTATGCTAGTCGCTTTAGCCAGCAGCTTAGGCAAAGTTTTAATTGATTTTAAGGATGTGAAGGGTGCAGATTGTCGTTGCAAAATAAGGTAGAAGCCTTTTTAAAGGCAGGCGGAGGTTTGGAACAGACGATTGAGGGTTTCGGTGTTCGTGATGCTCAAATAGACATGGCACAGCAGATTGCCCAAGCGATTGAAGCCGAGTCTACCTTAATTGCAGAAGCGGGAACCGGCACCGGTAAAACCTTTGCTTATTTAATCCCAGCGCTTCTATCCGGCAAAAAAATCATCGTATCGACCGCTACCAAAACCCTTCAACAACAGCTGGTGGATAAAGATTTACCTTTACTGAAAAAAGTATGTGGTTTAAAAGGTCAGATTGTTTTATTCAAGGGCCGAGAAAACTACCTTTGCAGTCAACGCTTGGCCTTAGCCGAAACCCAAGAGCAGAATAACAAATCGGATTGGCAAAAATTATCAGATATTCGAGACTGGTCAGGTAAAACAAAAACCGGTGATTTAGCTGAATGCATTAAGATTGAGGAAAGCGATCCTATTTGGCGAAAAGTTTGCGCTCGTTTGGAATTCTGTCAGGCGGTTGGTTGCCAGAAAGAGGCTGATTGTTTTTATCCTCAAATGAAACAAAAAGCAACCGACGCCCAAGTTTTAGTGGTTAATCACCACTTGTTTTGTGCTGATTTAGCCTTGCGTGAACAAGGATTTGGCGAATTACTACCAAATGCGGACGTCACGATATTTGACGAAGCCCATCAGCTTCCAGATATCGCGGCTCAATTTTTAGGTTTTTCTGTATCGCGCCATCAGCTTGATGAATTAGGTCGGGATATTAAGCAAGCGAAATTGCAAGAGTCACCTGAATCCGATGACCTAGTAGATCGGGTTAATTTATTAGCCGAACAGGTCAAATTAGTGAATGAGGCCTTAGGCAAGTGGGAAAAACGTTGGACTTGGCAGCAGTTATCTAGCACCGATGTGTTTTTAGCCAGTTTAAAACGACTGTTAAATCATTTAGGCGCATTGGCCGATCATTTAAAAGCGTTAGAGGAGCGTGGTAAATTATTAGCCGCTGTGACCAAGCGCACTCAAGAGATGGAAAAACAACTAAAAGCCTGGCTGGAAACTGAAAAAGAAACTGAGGTGCGTTGGGCGGAGTCGTCGCAAGCTCGATTTAAGCTTAATATGACGCCGTTAAGTGTGGCTGAGCCGTTTAAACGACAACGTGAGTCCATTGGTGGCGCTTGGATCTTTACTTCGGCGACACTGAGCGTACGTAATCAATTTGATTATTTTCAACAGCGTTTAGGCTTGTATGATGCTCAAACCGCAGTTTGGCCTAGCCCATTTGATTATGCCAATCAAGGGGTGGTGTATCATCCGGTTGGTTTACCTGAACCGCGTGATCCTGATTATATTAAAATTTGCTTAAGAGCCGCTTGGCCACTGTTAAAAGCCAGCCAAGGCCGTGCTTTTTTATTGTTTACCAGTTTTCGTGCGCTGGGTGAGGCGCAAGTGATTTTACAAAAACACTGGTCAGGCCCATTATTAGTTCAAGGTGAAGCTCCTAAAAATCTATTATTAGAGCGTTTTAAATCCGAAGAGTCCGCGTTATTATTGGGCACTAGTAGTTTTTGGGAAGGGGTGGATGTAAAAGGTCAAGCATTGCAGTTAGTAATTATTGATCGGATTCCGTTTTCACCGCCGGATGATCCGTTGGTGCAAGCCCGTGAAAGTTATTTAAAGCAAAAAGGTTTGAATGGTTTTGCTCACTTCCAGTTACCTGAGGCGGTGATGGCTTTAAAGCAGGGCAGTGGGCGCTTAATCCGCGACCAGACTGATCGAGGCGTGTTAATGCTATGTGACCCACGTTTAACCACCAAACGATATGGACAGAGTATTATTGATAGTCTGCCGAATTTTCCTTGGGTGTTTGAGCCACAAAAAGCCTTGGAACTATTAAAATCCCAGCAAGATAAATAAAAATTTTAAAATCAATGATGAGTAAAACATGAGTATTGTATTAGCCGTAGAAAGTGCCACAGCCAACTGCGCAGCGAGTTTAATTGTTGAGGATGAAGTCTATACTTGTGCTGAGTTTGCTCCGCAACAACATGCCCAGCTTATTCTGCCGATGGTCGACAAGGTTATCCAACAGGCCGGTATTGAGCCAAAACAGATTGATAGTTTGGTGTTTGGTGAGGGGCCGGGTGCGTTTACCGGTTTGAGAATCGCGGCTGGAGTGGTGCAAGGTTTAGCGTTGGGATGGAATAAGCCGATCTTGCCTATTTCATCTTTAAAAGCTTTAGCCTATCAAGCCTACGAAGCTACCGGTAAAACAACTTGGTGGGTGTGTTTGGATGCCCGAATGGGTGAAATATACGTTCAGTATTGTGAATTTGATCCACAAGCGGCCAAAATGACCGCTAAACCGGCCGAATTAGTCAAACCTAACGACTTTAAAGTCTTAAAAGCTGACGTAAATGGTGTGGGTGATATTGGTTCGACTTACCCAGATCTTGTCAAGGATTTTACAAACTGGCTTGATGCCGTACCTCAAGCCGAAGCCTTGGCAAGACTGGCTTTGAGTGAGTTAAAGCAATCCAAGTATTTAGCTGTTGCTATTCCTCAGCCAGTTTACTTAAGAGCATCGGTAAGTTCGTGATTGCCAAAAAAATGTGCAACCGCCAACATCCACTAGACTTTATTGAAGTTTTTGCTAGATTTAAATAGTTCCTAACAATCTTATCCACAGAAACTGTGTAAAAAAGGAAGAAGTATGCATAACTATAAAACCATCCTTGTCGCAATCGATTTTTCACAACACAGTGGTCAGGCTTTACAGCGTGCAAAACAGTTGGCGCAAATTTACGATGCGGATTTAAGCGTGATTCATGTCACTGAAATTCCGACCTATCCAGTTTTAGAAGATATCGCGATTACGGGGATGCCTGGAATTTGGGATGACGAATTAGGTGATAAGCTTTATAAAGCGGCTCAAAAAAGATTAGAAGGCTTGGCTGAGAAAGAAGGTATTGAGACCTCAGCCTGTCAGGTTATAAGTGGTATTCCTCGAGTTGAAGTGATTGCAAAAGCTCAACAAATAAACGCTGATCTAATTGTAATCGGGCGTCGTGGCATTTCTGGGTTACAGCGCCTAATTGGTTCGACAGCGGATGCAATCTTGCATGAAGCCGCTTGTGATGTGCTGGCTGTTAAAATTGAGGAATAATTTATGAGCTTTTTCAAGCGCCCAAAAACTTGGTTATGGGCTTTATCGTTTTTAGTAATGGGGAATGCTTACGCTCAAACCTTTAATGTAGGCGATCGTGTTTTTATCGGTTTTCCATCCACTACCATCCGTGATGATGCCTTTATTGTTGGGGAAGTCACGCGTGTATTAGAGTCAGGCGATTATCAGGTCTCTGTAGAGGACTATGTAGAAGGACATGATTATGGCGCTTTCTGTACCCCAGTGGCGGTCAATTTGCCCGATAAGGAAAGCGAATATGGTGATGGTTGGGAACGCTGGGAAGATACGCGCAAACTTGATCAACCTAACCTTGAATACATTGTAAAAGCGGAAAATGTGATGGCATATCGCACTGGCCAATACGAATATATAGAGCGCAATAACACTTGGGTGGTTTTTGGGCGCTGGATGTCGGATGCTCCAATTTTGGCTCCGGAACGCATAGAGCGCGCCAAAAAAACAGCCCAGTCAATTGGCTTGGGTGGAATGGAAGATGCATTTGACCTGGCCATTGCGCATCGTTTGGCCTTCTATGAAAATGGTTGGGGACGCCCTTATTGGCCTTACGAAACGATTCCGGCATTAAATGGCTTGCTAGATCGTATTGATGTTTTGTTTAAGCAAGACTCGTCATTAAAGCGTTTGTGGCAACAAAAACCACGTGATCAGAATCAGCTTAAAGCAGATGAGCGCACATATTTCTTAATCATTGCCATTGATAAGCTGGTTGAGGATGCTTTCGATCAGTTGTATGAAGACTTAGAAAAAGCCGATCCTGAAGAAGTAAAAGCGTTAACCAAACATCTTAAAGCTCTGGGGAAACCTAAGATATAAAAAATGCCAGATTAGCTGGCATTTTTTATAAAGCATAGAATGGCTTTTAGTTGGGATGTTTATAGTATTTTTGATTTAGGTACGCGGCCACATCTTCTACTTCATCATCAAACCAACCGACATTCATGTTGTTATTACAAAAACTGACCGCTGCTACGAGTTTTTCGTAAGTATCGGTTTTAGTCGGGTTATAGGGTTTGTCGGCATGACAGCGTAAGCAGTTGGCTTCGTCATGCAGGGATTTACCGGCTTCTGGGCTTCCAGCGAAGCTTGAGTTTGAAATCAGTAGGGTAAGTGATGTGCTAACGAATATGGCGAGTTTCTTCATGGTTACGTCCTCTAAGTTATGATGGCTGGGTTATATTACCAATAAAGCCACGTTTCATTCTAGCGTGTAAATCAACGATCAAATTAAAAATTTATTTATCCACTAAATCAAAAAACTAATAGGGCGGAAGTGTGAGCGAAGTTACATACATTAAAGGTAAAGATGAAAGTCTCGAAAAATCAATCGAATTCATGCAGGGTATTCTTCGGGCGCAAGGCTTTGAGATTAATCAGGTTAAATGGTTAAATCCGGTTGATAATATCTTTTCATTACACATTCATGATCAGGTGTGTCCCGGTTTGTTTACGAATGGCAAAGGTGCAAGTCGAAAAGCCACTTTAGCGAGTGCTTTAGGTGAGTATTTAGAGCGTTTATCAACCAACTACTTCTTTTCAGACTATTATTTGCAAGCCGAACCTTTGGGCGCGGATTGGCTATATTACCCAACCGAACGCCACTTTGAATTGGTTGATTATAAGTCTTGTCTGAATCCGAAACTTTGGTCGATTTACGACCCGCATAATGAACTGCAAGCCGAGAACCTATTAAGTTTTAATGATGATGGCGACCAAATTCGTGCGATTGAAATGCGTCACGCCAAGACGGCGGAAGTTAGTTATTTTCCGATGAATTTATTGAGCAACCTTTATGCGAGTAATGGTTTGTCAGCCGGCAACACAATTGAAGAGGCTCGAGTTCAAGGATTGTCTGAGATATTTGAACGCTGGATAAAAAATAAAATTTTGACCGAAAACTTATGTCTGCCGGAAGTGCCGGATCACGTTTTAAAGGGTTTCCCTTCAATTTATCAATCCCTGACCGCCTTGCGTCAGCAAGGTCTTGAAGTCTCGGTGCGAGATTCATCGCTTGGCGGCCAATTTCCAGTCATGAATGTGACTTTATTTGATCCAGCGAAAGGGCAGTGCTTTGCTTCATTTGGCGCCCACCCTATTTTTGAAGTCGCTTTAGAGCGTACTCTTACTGAATCCTTGCAAGGCCGTCATTTAGACTTTTTGGATGGTTTCCAGGTGCCTACATTTGACCAGCAAGCGGTAGCCGAAGCCGAAAATCTAGAAAATCATTTTATTGATTCTAGTGGTTTAATTAACGCGCGTTTTATTTCAAAACAGGCCGACTTTGAGTTTGCTGAGTGGAACTGGGATTATCCGACTGATCAACAATGGTCATGGCTAGTAGATTTAGCGGCTAAGCAAGGTTTTGAAGTTTATGTGGCTGATTATGAACATTACGGTTTTAAAGCCTGTCGGATTGTGGCACCGGGTATGTCGGAAGTTTACCCGATGGATGAGTTGTTGGTAAAAAACCAAAACGATGGCCGTCGCTTGCGCCAAGCCATTCAGCGTTTTGTGGATAGCTCTGACGCGAATGAATTGTTGAACTTATTGGACGAGGTGGGCTTTAGTGATCATCAAGGTGTGGCCTCATTAATCGGTCTGATGCCGGATGCGGGTCATCTATGGAATGATTTGAAAATTATAGATTTACGCTTCTGGATTGAGTTGGCGGTTCAAGACTATTCGGCGGCTTATGATTCTTTAGAGGTTTGCAAAGTCTATGTTCATCCAGACAAGCCTATGGCTAAAGTCTATGAGGCCTTTAGTTTCGCATTGGATATCAAACTTGAAGAATTGATCTGGGATGATTATCGCACCGGTATGGTTCAATTATTTGGTGAGGACTGTGTGCTAAAAGTTGAGCAACACCTAAATCAACAAAAACAAGCTTGGGATATCCCATTGGGCCATCAAGCCTTTTTAGATAGTCAGCGTCATCAAGCTATGTGGCAGGTTTATGCACGTGCACGCAAGGCAAAACAGGCTTTCAATCAGCAATAATTGGTCGTAGCTGGATTAGACTGTAAAAGCAGGCCTGGTGGTTGAGTTAATCACCAGGCCTGGTTGTTTTAAAAGCTGTAAATTAAGCTTAAGTTGGTTTCGGTGTCGGTTTTTTCTGCTGCATCAGCAGGGTTGGAATTGTAGCGATACTTGTAGGATGTGCTAACTGAAAGCTTACTGTTTAGCGCAACGCGCAAGCTGGAGTTGCTTTCGGTTTTGTATTGTTCGGCACCAGTAAAGTAGGTTAAGTCTTGTACAAATCGAACCTTATCATTAAATTTATGGCTTAAATCCAACTTAACTCGGCCAGTAGTCTGGTTGAAGTCGTTTTCAGTATCGGTTACATATTCGACTTCTTGATAACCCAAACCGAGTTCAGTGCTTAACCGGGTTTGTTCCGTTCGGTAAAGTACTTTACCCAAACCGAGAGTTAAGCTTAAATCCTGACTTAAGTCAGCAATTTCATCTTGTTCGCCGCGGGTGTTGGCAAACGCATAATAGTTTTTGTCTTTGGAAAAATAACGATCAGCTTGCAGCTCTAAAACGTAACGCTCTGAAATTTTAATGTCTTCTTCGGTTTTATTTTCGATTTCTAATAGGCTTTTATAATCGGTTTGTTTTTGGCTGTAATTCATTTTTATTCGCGCTAATAAAGATTCAGAATCGACATTACCGGTTTTTTGATTAAATCCAGCTTCGCCTGAGCCATGAAAACCCAACTCGTCATTTAGTTCTTCAGCATTAACCCATGCACTATTGAACATCAGAGCGATGTATAAAATGGAAGTTGGTAAAATTCGCTTTTTAAGCATGAATAACCTTTATCGTTATAAATTGGATTCGACATTATAGCGTTTCGAGATGTTTGATTAAACCCCGCGACTTTAGGCTTGAATTTTTTGGTAGAATACGCCGATATGAGATTTAACCTATTCAGGACAAGATTATGAAATTAGATTTTTTAGATTTTGAACAGCCGATCGCTGAGCTGGAAGCAAAAATAAACGAGTTACGCCATTTAGAAGGCGGGCAAGATTTTGACCTGTTGCAAGAAATTAGCTCACTTGAAAATAAAAGTCATGCCTTGACCGAAAGTATTTTTAAAGGCTTGTCGGATTGGCAAATTTCTCAATTAGCACGTCATCCACAGCGTCCTTATATGTTGGATTACATCGAGCATATTTTTACCGAATTCTCAGAGTTGCATGGCGATCGTGCTTTTGCGGACGATGCCGCGATTGTCGGTGGTTTAGCGCGTATTGATGGTCAGGCTGTTATGGTAATTGGTCAGCAAAAGGGGCGTGATACCAAAGAAAAAATTCGCCGTAATTTTGGTATGCCACGTCCAGAAGGCTATCGTAAAGCTTTGCGTTTAATGAAAATGGCCGAGCGTTTTAAATTGCCGATTTTGACTTTTATAGATACGCCGGGTGCTTACCCAGGGATTGATGCCGAAGAACGTGGACAAAGTGAAGCGATTGCACGTAACTTAATTGAAATGGCTGAATTAAAAGTGCCGATCATTTGCACCGTTATTGGTGAGGGTGGCTCAGGCGGTGCTTTGGCAATTGGCGTAGGTGATGTCACGATGATGATGCAATACAGTACCTATTCCGTTATCTCGCCAGAAGGTTGTGCGTCTATTCTATGGAAGAGTGCAGCGAACGCACCGGATGCGGCGGCGGCTTTGGGTGTGACGGCACCACGTTTACACAGTTTAGGATTGGTGGATGTGATTGTGCAAGAGCCGATTGGCGGCGCACATCGTTATCCTAGAACCGCGGCCGATAATTTAAAAGCGGCGATTTTGGAGCAATTGAAAAACTTCAAAAAGCAATCACCAGAACAGTTAGTACAACGACGTTATGACCGCTACATGGGTTATGGTAATTTCGACGTGGCTTAAGAGTCACCATACTAAGAGCGCCACTGGCGCTTTTTTTGTTTCAGGGCGTTAAAAACCATGCAATCTGCCGAACCTGTTATTCAAGCCATCGAACGCTTTTACCGATCGCTTCAAGCCTCAAAAGTCTGGGTTGCCTACAGTGGTGGGTTAGATTCACATGTTTTATTGCAGAGTCTGGTCGAACTTAAACCCGCTCATGTTGAGCTGGCGGCGATTCATGTGCATCACGGCTTACAGGCCGAGGCGGATAGTTGGGTCATACATTGTCATTCGGTTTGTAATGCGCTTCAAGTCCCGCTTCAGGTTGAATATGTTGAAGTGGATAAAAGCCAAAATATCGAATCCGCGGCACGTCAAGCTCGTTATCAAGCGTTTGAAAAATGGGTGGAAGAAAACGAGGTGATTTGCACAGGCCATCACCAACGTGATCAAGTGGAAACACTGTTATTAAATTTAATGCGTGGTGCAGGCCTAGAGGGTTTAAGTGCCATGCCTAAACGACGTGTTTTAGCTAATCAAGCCGATTTAACTAATCACCAGGCCTGGTTGGTTCGGCCCTTGTTAAGTACTAGTTATGAAGCGGTTCAGAATTACGCCAAGCAATATCATTTGCAATGGGTAGAAGATCCGACCAATCAGCATGTTGAGTATCGGCGCAATTTTATTCGCCATCAGTTATTGCCAATACTCGACCAGGCCTGGTCGAATCCGCAAGCTAAATTAGCCCAAGCCTGTGCTCATCAAGCGGAAGCGGCTGAGCTGCTGCATGAGCTGGCGCAAAATGATTTAGCTGAGATTGAGCATGATACGACTCGATTAAACTGGCATCAGCTGCAGAAGCTTAATTGGTCGCGTCAAAAAAATGCTCTACGTTATTGGTTTAAACGCTTTCATCAGGTATCCATTGACCAGGCGAGCTTAGATTGGCTGCGCTCTGATGGGTTTAACACTAACCCTGATGCTCAGCCCAAGCGAATGTTGAAGCAGGCTGAAATTCGTCGTTATCAGAATTGGATTTATCTACTGGATGAATCGACTATCAAGTCACCATTTAGTGTTTTGGTTCAACAAGATTCGGATTGGCTGAAGCAGGGCATTAAGAAAGTGCCCACGCTCGGTAATGGCATAGCCCAACATTGGTTGGAACCTGGTAATGAAGTTCGGATACGCTCTTTGCGTGAAGACGATCAAGTGAACCGGGACTCTCTAAAAAAGTGGTTTCAAGCTCAAAAAATCCCACCTTGGCAGCGCCAGAATTGGCCAGTGGTTGAAATTAATTCTCAACTTGCGGTTGTTATTGGTTATCGTACCTTGGATGGCTTTCAGGCAAAATCTGATGAAAAAGCGCTAAAGTTAGTGGGTTTAAATTGAAGCCAAGTGGGTTTTAGGTTAAAATTTGTTTCCATTCTGAGCTCTGAAATCGCCAGTCGTCTTAAAAGGAATAGTTTGGCGAACTTCTCTAAATTTTCTACAAAGTGTGAATAATGACTAAATTTATATTCGTAACCGGTGGTGTTGTGTCTTCCTTGGGGAAAGGCATCGCTGCGGCGTCTCTGGGTGCCCTGCTAGAAGCAAGGGGCATGAACGTCAGCATGTTGAAGATGGACCCCTATATCAATGTGGATCCAGGCACCATGAGCCCACTCCAACACGGTGAAGTATTTGTCACTGATGATGGTGCTGAAACGGATCTAGACTTGGGGCATTATGAGCGTTTTGTGCAGAGGCCTTGTGGAAAGCGTAATAGCTTTTCAACCGGTCAGGTTTATGAAACAGTGATTCGTCGTGAACGTCGTGGCGACTATTTAGGCGGAACGGTACAGGTGATTCCGCATATTACCGATGAAATTAAAGCCCGCATCAAACTAGCTTCCGATGGCTTCGATGTGACGATTGTCGAAGTCGGTGGCACGGTGGGGGATATCGAATCCTTACCTTTCCTCGAAGCCATCCGTCAAATGGGTGTCGAAGTTGGTCGTGATCGTGCGATGTTTATGCATTTAACCTTATTGCCCTATATTGCGGTAGCGGGTGAAGTCAAAACTAAGCCTACTCAACATTCGGTTAAAGAGTTACGTTCTATCGGGATTCAGCCAGACGTATTGATTTGTCGTTCCGAAATTCCATTAGGTGAAAGTGATAAACGCAAAATTGCGTTATTTACCAATGTGGAAGAAAAAGCTGTTATTAGTTCACTGGATGCCAAGTCTATCTACCAAGTGCCGCGTATGTTGCATGAGCAAGGCTTGGATGAGTTGGTGGTTAAAAAACTACAAATGACCGGTCTTAAACCGATTGATTTATCAGATTGGGATCAGGTGGTTGATGCACAGCTCAATGCCCAGGATGAAGTTAATATTGCAATGGTTGGCAAATATGTGGATCTTACCGAAGCTTATAAGTCGGTGATTGAAGCCTTATTGCACGCCGGTATTCACACACGTACACGCGTTAAAATTCATTATATTGACTCAGAAGAGCTGGAAAAAGCCGGTATTGATCAGCTCAAAAGCATGCACGCCATTTTAGTACCGGGTGGCTTTGGTGAGCGCGGAGTTGAAGGCAAAATTCTAGCCATTCAACATGCGCGTGAATCCAAAAAACCTTATTTAGGGATTTGTCTAGGTATGCAAATGGCGGTGGTTGAATATGCACGACATGTCGCCGGTTTAGAAAAAGCTCACAGCACAGAACTGAACCCTAATACACCGCATCCAGTCGTAGCTTTGATTACCGAATGGACGGATGAGAAGGGCGATAAAGTCGAGCGCAACGAAACCTCAGACTTAGGTGGTACCATGCGATTAGGTGGTCAAAACTGCGTGGTTAAAGCCGGCACGAAACTCGCCAGTATTTATGGTAAAGATGTAATTCGTGAACGTCATCGTCATCGTTATGAAATGAATGACGGGTATATTAGTCGTTTAGAACAAGCAGGCCTGGTGTTTTCAGCACATTCGCAAGATGGGCATTTAGTTGAGTCCATTGAGATTCCAGATCATCCATGGTTTGTGGCTTGTCAGTTCCACCCTGAATTTACATCCACGCCGCGCAATGGTCATCCGCTGTTTAGCGCCTTTGTGCAAGCGGCTAAAACAAACAAATAGGTAAAGGAATCAATATGAAGCTTTGTAATTTTAATGTCGGTATTGATCAGCCGTTTTTCTTGATTGCCGGTCCGTGCGTAATTGAATCCGAGCAGTTAGCGATAGATACGGCCGGCCAGTTAAAAGAACTCACCGACTCGCTCGGCATTCCGTTTATTTTTAAATCGTCTTACGACAAGGCCAACCGTTCGTCCACCGCTAGTTTTCGTGGTTTGGGAATTGATGAAGGTTTGCGTATTCTGCAAAAAGTAAAAGACGAAATTGGTGTACCGGTTTTAACCGACGTGCATGAAGACACACCTTTAAGTGAAGTTGCATCGGTGGTTGATGTGATGCAAACCCCGGCTTTTTTAGTGCGTCAAACTAACTTTATCCAAAATGTGTGTCGTCAAGGCATTCCGGTTAATATCAAAAAAGGCCAGTTTCAAGCGCCTTGGGATATGGATCAAGTGGTGGCAAAAGCGCGCGAAGTGGGTAACGAACAGATTATGGTCTGTGATCGTGGCACCTCATTTGGCTACAATACCCTAGTATCGGATATGCGTGGTTTGGCTTCTATGCGTCAAACTGGTTGTCCAGTCGTATTTGATGCGACCCACTCAGTCCAGCAACCGGGTGGCCAAGGTTCAACATCGGGTGGTCAGCGTGAATTTGTACCTGTACTAGCACGTGCGGCGATTGCCGCTGGTGTATCGGGTGTCTTTATGGAAACCCACCCTGATCCGGTTAATGCTAAAAGTGACGGGCCAAACATGTGGCCGTTGCATAATTTAAAGCCGGTATTAGAGGTGCTAAAAGCGCTGGACGATACGGTTAAAAAACATGGTTTTATTGAAAACGATTTAATGTAAATAGTCGGATCCTATCCGGCATTTTGATGCGGTTTATTTGTAAGTTTAATTTTTAAGTTATTGAAAAGGTTGAAAAGATGTCATTGATTAAAGAAATCAAAGCACGCCAGATCATCGACTCACGTGGAAATCCTACGGTTGAGGCAGATGTGATTTTAGAATGTGGATCTATGGGTCGCGCAGCTTCACCATCAGGCGCGTCAACAGGGTCTCGTGAGGCCATTGAATTGCGTGATGGCGATAAGTCTAAGTATTTAGGCAAAGGCGTCTTAAATGCCGTCAATAACATTAACACTGAAATTCGTACGGCTTTAATTGGTCAAGAAGCGACTGATCAAGCGAAAATTGATCAGGTTATGATTGATCTGGACGGTACACATAATAAAGCGCGTTTAGGCGCGAACGCGATTTTGGCGGTGTCTATGGCTGTTGCAAAAGCCGCGGCCACTTCAAAAGGTCAGGCTTTGTTTGAATACCTAAAAAATGACGATTATCGTATGCCGGTTCCGATGATGAACATTATCAATGGTGGTGAACATGCGGATAACAGCGTCGACTTCCAAGAGTTTATGATTATGCCGGTTGGCGCACCAAGCTTGTCAGAAGCGTTGCGTTATGGAGCTGAAGTTTTCCATACTTTGAAAAAAGTATTGCATGAAAAGGGTTATAACACGGCGGTTGGTGACGAAGGTGGCTTTGCACCAGACCTTAAGTCTAACGAAGAAGCCATTACGATTATTCTAGAAGCGATTGAGCAAGCTGGTTATGTAGCGGGCAAAGACATTATGATTGCATTAGACGTAGCGGCGAGTGAAATCTACAAAGACGGTAACTATGTATTGGCTTCTGAAGGCCGTACTTTGACTAGCGCTGAAATGGTCGACTTCTATGCCGACTGGTGTGAACGTTACCCAATTATCTCAATCGAAGATGGTTTTGACGAAAGTGATTGGGACGGCTTCAAAATGCAAACCGAAAAACTCGGCAAAAAAGTCCAGTTAGTTGGGGATGATTTGTTTGTAACCAATACCAAAATTCTTAAGGAAGGTATTGATAAAGGCATTGCAAACTCAATCTTAATCAAGGTTAATCAAATCGGTACATTAACTGAAACCATGAATGCGATTCAAATGGCGAAAGATGCTGGTTACACGGCGGTTATTTCACATCGTTCAGGTGAAACGGAAGATGCGACCATTGCCGATATCGCAGTGGCTACCGGTGCAGGGCAGATCAAAACGGGCTCTATGTCTCGTTCGGATCGTATTGCTAAATACAACCAGTTGTTACGTATCGAAGAAGCTTTAGGCGACAAGGCTGTCTATCCTGGCATGTCTGCGTTTTATAACCTAAAGTAATATAGTAAAGACGGATGAGAGTATTTCTAATCATTCTCGCCGTCTTGCTTTTTTTATCTTTAGCTCGTCTATTGTCCTCCAATGGGGGATTAGGCGAGGTCTTTTCTTTACAGTCACGTCTAGCTGAGCTCGAAACACAAGTTGAAGAGCGCCAAAATACCAATGCTTTGCTGAAACAAGAAGTGTTAGATTTACAGTCTGGCGATACCGCACTCGAAACGATTGCCCGTCAACGCTTGGGTATGGTGGCAAAAGATGAGGTATTTGTTCAGTTGTTAGAACTTAAACCCAGCAATATTGTGGCTCCCTCTCCTGATCAATCAGCAACGCCTGTTCTTGAAAACCCTCAACCCATCAATCGTATTCATACCGACTGAGTTCTTTCTAAAAACCAGGCCTGGTGCTTGCGTTCCATTTCTATTTTTACTAAAAGTTAGTTCGAATAATCTCAAAACTTAATGCGCTTTGAGCAATACATAAACCGCTCCAGTTCCGCCATCCTTTTGTTGTGCGCTGCAAAAGGCCACAATCTGAGGTAAACCTCTAAGAGTTTGATTAACTTGGTTTTTTAGTACAGGATAGTCTGTATCTGAGTTATAACCCTTGCCATGAATGATTAAAGCAAATCGATATTTGGCTAGATAAGCTTGTTGTATAAACTGTAATAAACGTTGTTGCGCAACGTCTTCGGTATCGCCATGTAAATCTAATCGAGCCTGAATGCTGAATTCGCCTTTGCGTAACCGACTTAAATCTTGTAGGCGTAAGCCTTTTTTATGAAATAACAAGCTTTGGTGCGCGGTCACAGTCTCAACTGACTCAAAGCAGTGAGACTCAATTGGTTCAATATGTGATGCTTTAGGTCGTTTAGCTTTTAATTTTGGTCGCGGTAAAACGGCTTTTTCAGACGTTTTGATCGGCACCACACCGTCAATTGCTTGCGCAAACAGTAATTTGTCTTCTTCTGACAGCTTAGACACTTTATAATCCCTACTAATTCAAATTGTATTTTAAAGGATATAAAAGCTATGCGCATCTTGTTATCGAATGACGATGGCTATCTTGCGCCGGGTATTCAAACCTTGTTTGATGCGTTAATTAACCATGCATCAGTGGATGACTTGGTTTTAATTGCGCCGGATCGTAATCGCAGCGCAGCCAGCAACTCGTTAACTTTGTTGGATCCATTGCGCATTACCCAGCACCAGCCTAAAATCTACAGCGTAAACGGCACACCTACTGATTGCGTACACTTGGGTATAAATGGGGCTTTGTCGTATCGAGCCGATATGGTGGTGTCTGGTATTAATAATGGCGCGAACATGGGAGACGATGTTTTATATTCGGGAACGGTCGCGGCCGCCACAGAAGGCCGGTTTTTAGGTAAGCCTTCGATTGCAATCTCGCTTTGCGGTGAGCAACATTTTGCTAGTGCCGCAAAAATCGTGGTTGATTTGCTAGAAGACTTGCATACGCAAGACCTAGATGCCAATACAATTATTAATATCAATGTACCGGATTTACCTTTTGAGCAAATTAAAGGCGTGAAAGTCACGCGCTTAGGTAAGCGTCACGCTTCTGAAACGGTTGTGAAAGGAGTCGATCCAAGAGGTGGTCAGATGTACTGGATTGGACCAGCGGGCAGTGCGGCAGATGCCGGAGAAGGTACAGATTTTCATGCAGTCGAATCCGGTTATGTCTCGGTCACGCCATTGCAAATTGATTTAACTCATCACGCCATGTTGAAAACGATGCACCAATGGATTGATAAAAAATGGCCGAACCCGCACTAGACTTAACTCAAAAACCTATTTATCCGACAATCGAATTTGAACAGTTTCAAGGAGTAGGTTTGAGTTCTCAGCGAACGCGAGATCGTTTGATTTCACGCTTAATGACCTTGGGGGTTCATGATGCTGAGGTTTTAAAGGTAATGCGTGTCGTGCCAAGACATTTGTTTGTCGATGAAGCTATGGCTGGCCAGTCTTATGAAGATACGGCTTTGCCAGTAGGCTATGGTCAGACCATATCACAGCCTTGGGTAGTGGCCATTATGACAAGTTGGATTCGAGCTGGTCGACCCTTGCACAAGGTGCTGGATATTGGTACGGGATCCGGTTATCAAGCGGCTATTTTGTCTTTATTAGCGGATCAAGTCTTTAGTGTTGAGCGCATTGCACCGTTGCAAATTCGCGCTCAGCAGGTTTTAAAAAAATTAGGTTTAAACAATATTGAGTTTGAT
This sequence comes from Thiomicrospira pelophila DSM 1534, assembly GCF_000711195.1. Lineage (NCBI taxonomy): Bacteria > Pseudomonadati > Pseudomonadota > Gammaproteobacteria > Thiotrichales > Piscirickettsiaceae > Thiomicrospira > Thiomicrospira pelophila. Next base: position 1,107,977 of record NZ_JOMR01000001.1, read on the forward strand.
ATTAGTGATGGCCATTGGGGTTGGCAACAAAAAGCCCCATTTGATGCAATTTTATGTGCCGCGGCACCGGATAAGCTTCCAGAAAGTTTGCTAGAACAATTAAACGAAGGCGGTCGTTTAGTATTGCCGATTGGTAAAGAAGTGCAGGTCTTAAAAGGGTATGAAAAAACCTCGACTGGCGTAAAAGAAAGTTTTTTAGGAGAAGTGATGTTTGTACCATTAAAAACCGGGGTGGAAGTGTGAGATTGTTTGGGCCTTTATATGATTTAACTTTGCGCTGGTCTAAGCATCCTAAAGCGCCTTGGTATTTAAGTGGGATGAGCTTTGCTGAGTCGTCATTTTTTCCGATTCCGCCAGATGTGATGTTGATGCCAATGAGTTTGGCCCAACCTAACAAAGCTTTATGTTTTGCTTGGTTAACCACAATATTTTCGACTCTAGGCGGATTGTTGGGGTATTTAATCGGCATGTTATTGTTAGAGTCGGTTTGGCCGTTTATTGTGTCGGCTGGCTACGAGCATCATTACCACCAAATTGTTGAATTTTTTGATCTTTATGGTGTGTGGATTGTATTTGTGGCGGGCTTTAGCCCTCTGCCTTATAAAATGTTTACGATCAGTGCCGGCGCGACCGGCATGGCTTTGATACCATTTTTATTAGCTTCGTTGGTTGGTCGTGGCGCACGCTTCTTTTTAGTCGCCTGGTTAATGAAATGGGGCGGTCAGCGTTATGAACCTTTAATTCGACGTTGGGTTGAATGGCTGGGTTGGGCTTTTGTAGTGTTAGTGATTATGTATATAGTGTTAAGGTAAAACGATGTTTAGAGTCTTATTGGTCGCGTTGATTTCCATAAGTTTATTGGGCTGTGGTCAAACAACTCGCAGTTATCTACAACCGGGTCATAATCAAGTTAATCCTTTAAATCAAAGTGCCGGTAAGTGTAAATCGGGTCATTATGTGGTGGCGAAAGGGGATACGCTAAGTCAAGTCGCGGTGCGGTGCCAGGTCAGCTTTAATGAGCTGGCTAAGAAGAATAGTATATTTCCCCCTTATGTCCTCTATCCTGGCCAAGAGTTGAGCCTGCCGAATAAGCAAGCGAAACCGACGTTGTCAGTGCAAAAACCGAATTGGGTTTGGCCAGTTGAGCACTTTGATAAATTTGATTATGTGAAAGACTCAGCCGGTATTTCTGGCCTAAATATCTATTCGGAAACCGGGAGTTTGGTTAAAAGTGTTGAGGCTGGTGAAGTTGTGTTTGCAGATAACAGTGTGAGTAATTTCGGTTTAATGGTGATTATTCGACACGAGAACGGCTATTTAACTGTGTATGCACACAATCAACGTTTACAAGTAAAAGAAGGCCAAATCGTAAAGCGTGGCGAGGTGATTGCCAACCTAGGCCGTTCCGGTTCAACAGAGCTGCCCAAGTTGTATTTTGAAGCACGGTTGCATGGTCGAAAAGTAGCGGCTGAAGGTTTGTTAGATCAGCCTTAGAAAACTTATATTCTCAAGTAGTCTGTGTAGGGTGTTCTTTTTAAAGTATTTGTTCTTTAACCTAGAGTCGTTTCAAGACTTAATTAAGAATTAAGCCCATGACCACTTCTCGATCTTCGGTAGTTAATACGTTATACGTTCGACAGGCTGAAGCGTTGTTCATTACTTCTAAGCTGACACCTTGTTGTGCACATAAACCAAAAATTTCGGCTGAAGGAAATTGCTGCTTTTCACCCGTACCCAGAATCAGCACTTCGGGAGACAAATCTAAAAGTTGTTGCAAAGTTGCTGATGTTAAGTCGTCTAATTTTTTGACTGGCCAAGCTGGGTTTAAACTTTGTTGAGTAATAATACAACTGGTCTGATAATCTTGATTATTGATGGTTACCAGGCCTGGTGCATAGTGGTTAATCATGTTGATTTTAGGGTCGCGATGTTCCGTAAATTTCATTAGATGCTTCTTTTAAAAATTAAGTCTCTATTTAATCCTAGTTTTCCCCGAAATTCAATTGACGAATCTAATAGATTCTGTATCATTTATCGGCTTAATAACGTCATTTTGACCAGCATACTTTTAAACAATCTCGCAATTTTTGCAGCAATCTTGAAAAGGCCTTTTCGTGACTAGCGAATTTCAAAGAATCAAACGTTTACCACCTTACGTGTTTAATATTGTGGGCGAGCTAAAAGCCGAAGCCCGTCGTCGAGGCGAAGATATTATTGATTTTGGAATGGGAAATCCAGACCAGGACACACCAAAACACATCGTCGACAAATTGGTCGAAGTGGTTCAACGTGAAGGCACGCATCGCTACTCAGTTTCACAGGGTATTCCACGTTTACGTAAGGCCATTTGTAACTGGTATAAAACGCGTTTTGATGTGGATTTAGATGCCGACAAAGAAGCCGTAGTCACGATTGGTTCAAAAGAGGGTTTAGCACACTTAGCCTTGGCCACAGTTGAGCAGGGCGATACGGTATTGGTACCAAACCCGGCTTATCCAATTCATCCTTATGGATTTGTGATTGCGGGCGCAGATATCCGTCATGTTGAAATGTCGCCAAACGTCGACTTCTTTGAGGAGCTGAAAAAAGCCATTCAAGACTCTTGGCCAAAACCCAAAATGCTGGTGCTCAATTTCCCTGGTAATCCAACCACTCAAACGGTGGATTTAGCTTTTTTTGAGCGCGTGATTGAAATCGCTAAAGAACACAATATTTGGGTTATTCACGATTTGGCTTATGCCGACATTGTGTTTGACGGTTATGTTGCACCATCAATTTTGCAGGTAGAAGGGGCTAAGGATATTGCGGTTGAGTTTTACACCCTATCTAAAAGCTACAATATGCCGGGTTGGCGGGTTGGCTTTATGGTCGGCAACCCAACCTTGGTCAATGCCCTTAAACGTATGAAATCTTATTTGGATTATGGCACTTTTACGCCGATCCAGGTAGCCGCGATTGCCGCTTTAGAAGGGCCACAAGACTGTGTGCAAGAAATCTGTGACATGTATAAAGCGCGTCGTGATGTGCTTTGCCAAGGTTTGAATGCAATCGGCTGGGAAGTTGACTACCCGAAAGCGACTATGTTTTTATGGGCACCGATTCCAGAAGCTTATCGTGAATTAGGTTCCATCGAATTTTCGAAAAAACTTTTGATTGAAGCCAAAGTCGCGGTATCACCGGGTGTTGGATTTGGTACTTATGGCGATGGCCATGTACGCTTCAGTTTAATTGAGAATGAACACCGTACCCGTCAAGCCATTCGGGGAATTCGTGATATGTTCAAAAAAGACGGCTTGATTCAAGGAGTATAGTTTGAAGGCATTAACACTAGGACTTTTAGGGCTAGGAACGGTTGGAAGTGGTTTAGTTAATATTTTACGTACCAGCTCAACCGAAATTGAACGTCGTTTAGGCAAGCGTTTTGAGATAGGCTGCATTGCCGTTAGGGATCTGAATCGGCCACGCCGAATTGACACGCAAGACATTCCCTTAACAGATGATCCGTTTGAGGTGGTACAAAACCCGAATGTTCAAGTAGTGGTTGAACTTATGGGCGGTACAACTTTAGCGCGTGATTTAGTTGAACAAGCCATCAAAAACGGCAAACACATCGTGACCGCGAACAAGGCTATGATTGCATTGCATGGTAATGAATTGTTCGAGTTAGCCGAAAAACATCAGGTTCAAATTTACTATGAAGCCTCAGTGGCTGGTGGTATTCCGATTATCAAAGCGCTACGTGAGGGTCTAGCCGGCAATCAAGTAGAGTGGTTAGCAGGCATTATCAACGGCACAGGCAATTACATTTTGACGGAAATGAAAAAGCCCAATGCTGATTTTTCAGCCGTTTTAGAAACGGCTCAAAAATTAGGCTACGCCGAAGCTGATCCGACTTATGATGTCGAAGGTATTGATGCGGCTCACAAGTTGACGATCCTAGCCTCGCTGGCCTTCGGCATTGAACTCAGCTATTCGCGGGTTTATACCGAAGGTATTAGTCATATTAGCGCGGATGATGTTCGTTTCGCTAATTTATTTGGCTATGAAATCAAACATTTAGGTATTGCAAGCCGCGGTGATGATAATGGGTTCTCATTGCGCGTTCACCCGACATTGGTGCCTAAAAAAGTCTTATTGGCCGATGTGAACGGTGTGATGAATGCGGTTCTGATTCACGGTAATCACGTGGGTTCGACCATGTATTATGGTGCCGGGGCTGGTGGCGGTGCGACGGCTTCAGCCGTGATGGCCGATTTAATGGATTTGGCGCGTTGCTGGGAAGCACCCTTTGATGCGCATGTTCCTGGTTTGGGTTATCAAGCCGATGCGATTTACAAAGACGCCAATATTATGTCGATTGATGATATTGACACGGCTTTTTATGTCCGCTTTATGGTTAAAGATCAGCCGGGTGTTTTAGCACGTTTGTCACAAACCTTGGCGGATTGCGACATCAGTATCGAGCATTTACACCAAGAACCAATGAGTGATGAGCCTGATTTTGCATTGGTAGTTTTAACCACTAATGTGGTCAACGAAGGTCAATTTGGTGAAGCCTTAGCCGTGCTAGAAGGTTTGGATGATGTCGAAGGTAAAATTACCAAAATCCGTGTCAGCGATTTTTGAGGGATTCAAACATGTCCAACCAGGCGGTGACCTTATGGATTCCTGGTTTATTAGATCATTTTCAACCTGACCACCAGGCCTGCTGGTCAGGTTCCGCTTTTCAAACGCTGCTTAATAAAGCCGATGTTTATCCGCTCAAACCCTACAGTTTTATCGAACGTGCTAGTCAACTGTTCCACCAACCACAAACACTTAGTGCGGCCGCTACTATGGCCTCTGTGGAGTTGACTGATTTCGATCCGCAGGCTTTTTGGTTAAAAGTAGATCCAGTTCAGATGATTCCAGATCGCGATACCTTGGTCTTGGTTTCGGCTCAAGATCTAGATATTACGCGAGCTGAATCCCAAGCGCTGTTAGATGCGTTTAACCAACATTTTGCTGAAGATGGCGTTAAGCTTGAGTGGGGTGATAACGACTCTTGGTATATGCGTTTGCCACAAGCCGTAGATATTCAAACCACCGATCTAGCGCAAGCCAATTATCGTAATTTACACGGCCTTTATCCAAGCGGACATGCTGGGTCTTATTGGCGAACTTTGATGAATGAAGTTCAAATGTTGTTTTATCAGCATCCCGTTAATCTTGCACGGCGTGAACTTGGCCAAGCTGAAATTAATAGTGTTTGGGTGTGGGGCGAAGGTCAAATTAAGCCAGATAGCATCCAAAGGCGACCACAGGCTAAAATTTGGGGAAACCATGCGTACCTAAAAGGTTTAGCGAATTTAACCCAAGCGCAGATTCAGCAAACACCAGCTAGTCACCAGGCCTGGTGCTTAGATAACGCACAACAAGAAGCGCATTTTATTACGCTTGATCTAAAGCACCAGCTGGCTTCGAGTGAAGAGACTTCAGATGGTGACTTATTGTTAAGTCTAGAGAAAGATTGGATGCAGGGCTTGTTGGATGATCTGAAACATGGCCGTATTCATTCTTTATTTATTGATTTAGGCGGCGCGAAAGGCTTTTTAATTGAACCTTCACATCTACGTCGTTTTTGGCGGCGCTGGCGAAATCCACTCAAATCTTAGTCTCAAGTGTTTGGATGACATGAATTTAGCGATTGAGCGGGTTTTTGGTATAATCCGCGCATTATTTTGAAATCTGGCGAATTCGCCAGCACGCAAGGCAAGAACTCATGAATTTTATAGAAACACGCGGTAACGATGGTCAATTCCCAAAAGAAGTGACGTTTTCACAAGCTATTTTAAGCCCGATGTCTTCGTTTGGCGGGCTTTATTCGCCCAAAAGCTTACCTCAGCTCGGTTTAGATTTTTTAAAGGCACATTTAAATTCAAACTATAAAACGCTAGCGAAAGCGATATTGGCTGAGTTTGAAGTTGATATTGACCAAGCCGTTATTGATCAAGCGCTTGCACTTTATGACCAGTTTGACGACCCGACTAATCCGGTACCAGTGGTTAAGGTGCGTGATGATTTGTTTGTGAGTGAGCTTTATCACGGCCCAACGCGCGCTTTTAAAGACATGGCGTTACAGCCGTTTGGCACGGTATTATCGGCGGTTGCGCAAAAGCGTAATGAGAAATTTTTAATTTTAGCCGCTACCAGCGGTGATACCGGGCCAGCCGCGCTGGATACCTTCCGTAATAAACCCAATGTACAAGTGGTATGTATGTATCCGGACGGTGGCACATCTGACGTTCAGCGTTTGCAGATGGTGACAGAAACCGGTGAAAATTTAAAAGTCATTGGCATTAAAGGCGATTTCGATGATGCCCAAACTGCACTGAAATCCTTATTAGTATCAACTAGTTTCCGCGATACCCTAAAGCAGCAGGGCGTGCAGGTTTCGGCGGCGAATTCGGTTAACTTCGGGCGTATTATTTTCCAAACTATTTACCATGTCCACAGCTATTTAGAATTAGTGCGTCTACAAGAAATTGGTTTAGGTGACCAGGTTTATCTAGATGTGCCAAGCGGTAACTTTGGAAATGCGTTAGGGGGCTATTACGCTTATAAAATGGGCTTGCCAGTTGCAAAAATCCTGATCGCGTCTAACCAAAACAATGTACTCACGCAGTTTATTGAGGAAGGTAAATACGATTTAAGGGATAGCGGTGTGATTGCTACGACATCACCGGCAATGGATATCTTGAAGTCGTCCAATATCGAGCGTATTTTGTTTGATTTATTTGGTGCTGAGCGCACTAAAGAATTAATGCTCGCCTTGGATAAAGATAAGTTTTATCAACTAACCTCAGATGAGTTGGGGATGGTGCAAACGATTTTTGCAGCGGACTTTTGTACCAACCAGGAAGGTCAAGATTACATTAAACAAGCCTATGAAGATGGCTATTTGATGGACCCGCATACCGCAACTTGCTTAAAAGTTTACGATACCAAACGTGATCAAAAGCTCAAAACCATTGCTTATTCGACCGCCGAGTGGACTAAGTTTTCGCCGGTCATTGCCAAAACCTTATTTGGTGGTGAATTGACTTCGGATATTGACGCGCTAAAACGTATTGCTGATAAAGGCCAAATCCCAATTCCGGCGCAAATTTCACGTTTATTTGATTTGCCAGCCACTCAAGCGAAGGTGATTGATAAACAAAATATCGAAACCGAGATATTGAGTTTTTTTAAGTAACTGAATGGGTTATTGGGTCGACTAGAACCGCAGGAAAGGTCATTTCTCTGCGGTTTTTTTATGACTGTTAAAACACACTAAAAAGATTAGGCTTAAACTTTAAAGGCAAATTGTAAACGCAGTTGTAATGAGGTGCGCCCCATATATTGGTTCAAAGTAGGTTGGTAAACACACTCTATCCAATCATTTTGTTTGTAAGGCAGGGGCTGTTGGCTGTGATCCAGCGCGCCAAAATAAATGGCTTTAACTGGCGAGCGGCTATTTTCCGGTATTAAACGCAAACTCAAATGGGTTTGGGTTTGGCCAATCTGTTTGATATCCAAGATTTTAAAACGGCCATTAAATTGCGGCTGTGGCCATTCTCGGCCATAGGGTTCGAGTCGTTCCAGTTCGTCCATTAACTGTGGCGTAAATAGGTGGCCTGCAAGCTCACCGTCGGTTTCAATTAAGGGCGTAGGCGTGGTGTCGCCAAATTGTTGCTGTGCGGCTTCTTCTAATCCCTGTTGAAAGATGGCAAAGTCGGCGAGATTTATCTGACAGCCCGCCGCACCTTTATGGCCGCCTTTGGCTAAGAATAAGCCAGGATGTTGCTCCTCGATCCAATTAAACGCCCGAATCAAATCAAACTCCGGCACAATGCCGCGTCCGCTACCCGCCAAGGTACCATCGTTTAAATCGGTCATGGCTACACAAGGTAAACCAAACTTTTCACCTACACGCGTGGCCACAATACCTTGAATACCAGCGTTACCTTCTAAGGAAATCGCCAAACTGAAGCGTTTATCATGATACAAGTCATGCGCTTTTTGCATGGCTTGTTGCATTAACCCTTCTTGTTGCTGACGACGTTCTTGGTTATCGGCTTCGAGTTGCTGCAGATGCAACCAGGCCTGGTCGAGGCTGTCGGCATTTAAAAAATGAAAGGCTTGGGTCACGTCATTGACTCGGCTGGCCGCATTAATACGTGAAGCAACTTGGAAGGCTAAAAACTCGGCATTATAAGGACGGTCTGAGTTATTGTTTAACTTACGAAAGGCTTGCCAGGCTGGGTGTTCGAATTGATTTATTTGTTGTAAACCCGCCAATACAATGGCCCGATTATTTGGGCTTTTTAAACTCACACTGTCGGCGATAGTTCCCAATGCCACGTGCAAACTGAGGTCTTTTAAAGAGGGGGTATCCCTAGGTAACATGCCACGTTTTATGAGCTCGTTACGAACTTGTGTCATGACCAAGAAAATGACAAAACAACCTGCGATGGTTTTGTCGTATTCGCAACCGCTTTGCTGTGGATTGACAGTGCAAGTAGCACTCGCGGGTGCCCCTTCTGCTGGGATACTATGGTGGTCGGTGACGCATACTTTGATACCGGCTTGTGCCAAACGTTCGATACGTGGTTGATCACTCGAACCTTGATCGGCTGAAATGACGAGCTCTACGTTTTGCTCTAAGCCTAAAATCTCATCACACATTTCATCAGTAATGCCGTAACCGTTTTTGCGTTCACCGATCAAATGAACAACGCGCGCTGGATTGACATCAAAGTGATCAATCAACGCACGATGGGCGACCCAAGCCGAGGTTACACCATCTGTATCGTAATCGGTCGCTAATACAATTAGACCATCTGACTCAATCGCATTGGCAATCAGCTGGGCGGCTTGTTGTGAGTTTTTGAGCTGGTTGGGGTGTTGTAAGTGCTTGAGCTGGGGCGAAATAATGGCCTCTATTTGCTCGGGCGATTCTAAGCGCTGGGCAACTAAGCGCGCTTGCAGATCCGTTAAGCCCAACGCTTTGGCGGCTTCATGGCTGCTCGGGTTTAGCGGGCGTTGTGTAATGCGAGGCGGCTTAAGCATAGGGTGTTATCGGTCATTTGTTAGGGACTGCATTTTAACAGACCTAACCCAGCGGGCGAACCCTTTTAGGGTTAATCTGTGCTAGTATTATTTATGCATATTTTATTCGAATAAAATAGATTTTTTCGATGCTTGGTCCGGAACAAGCTTATCTGGTTATTAGTAATTGTGATAGTAGATTTGTTTGACCCCCATTTTGACTAAGGTTAATATGAATTCACGTTGTATAAAAAATTTACTTTAGGCCTTGCCAAAACATGATCCAGCAACAAACAAAGACGAGTTTGACCCTGCTTAAACACATTATGGAGAATTTTCCAGACGGTGTGTTTACTCTCAACAGCGATTTGAAAATTACTTATGTAAATCCTGCTTTTTGTCAGTTGATGGGTTATAAAGAAGCCGATTTGCTGGGCAGTGAGATCACGACGCACTTACAGGACTTAAATATTCTGGCGGAATGCCAAGCTGAAATAAATGCAAAAGGCTTTTGTCAGGGTCAAGAAACCATTTTTAAACGCGCTGATGGTGCTTTTTTGAATATTTCCAAGAATGTTCAAACCCTGGTGGACGAAGAGGGTAAACCTGGATTAATCATCAGCGTGCGTGATTTAACACCTATCCACCAACTCAACTCAAAATTGACTCAAACCAGCCAAGAACTTGAACATTACAATCAATATTTATCAGATATTGTGGCTGAGCGCACTCAGATTTTAAATGATCAAATGGCCGTGCTATCAAGTTATAAAAAAGCCATTGATGTCAGTAGTATGGTCAGCAAATGCGCACTAGATAAACGTTTGATTGAAGTTAACGATTCAATTTGCGAGCGTTCAGGCTATCAACGCGAGGAGTTAATCGGTCAAGCATGCACATTTTTGTGGAGCCAAGAATCAAAACAGTTGGTTCCCGAAATTACTGAAATGGTTTTAAGTGGCAAACATTGGAATGGCATGGTTACGATGCTGACTAAAGCCGGTACGATTTTTTATCTTGAGGCCTACATTGTTCCAATCAGTAATGAATCGGGTGAGGTTATTGAATTGGTTAATATCAGTCATGATGTGACCCCTTTGATGGAAACCACCCAGGCTTTAAGTCACCGATTGCACTATGATTCGCTGACGGAGTTACCTAACAGAGTTAAGCTCCTAGCGGATGCAGAGGCGTCTAATCAGTCAGAACATATTATTTTATTTAATGTTGATAGTTTCAACGAGATCAATACGTTTTATGGCCATTATTTGGCGGATAAGTTATTAAAAGTCTTGGCGCGAAAGTTCGTTGAATTGACCCTAGGGTTACCGGCTCAGGTGTATAAGTTGCCGATTGATGAATTTGCGATTGTAATTAAAAACGATTGGGCGCGCCCAGATCTTGAGCATTTTGTACAAGGCTTGCTAGAGGTCGTGTCGGCACGCAGTTTTAAAGTTGGATTAGAGCAAATTAATTTAACTTTAACGGCGGGTTTAGCATCTTCCAATGCGCTTAATAATCAAGCCAAAGATGCTCTTGTTGCGGCAGATATGGCACTTAAAATGGCAAAAAGACAGCGTAAACCTTTTGTTTTTTACGAATCCAGTCTGAATATCAAACAAAGTTATGAGAATAATTTGGCTTGGATTAAGCGTTTACGCAGTGCGATGGAAGAAGATCGTTTGGTTCCCTTCTTCCAACCGGTGGTTAACGCTAAAACATTAAAGGTCGATTATTATGAATGTCTCGTTAGAATCGTTGAAAGTGATGGCCAAGTCGTTTCACCATTTAACTTTTTAGAAACGGCGAAAAAACTCAAGCTTTATCCACAGTTAACTCGGCGTATGCTAGATAAAGCCTTCGAAAAGTTCGCGGAAGAACGAGACAGCTTTTCGATTAATTTATCAATTGAAGATATTGTTGACCCAGTTACCAGTGCATGGATTATTGAAAAAGTGAGTAACTGTTCGTTTGCCGAACGAGTGATTTTTGAAATTGTTGAGTCCGAAGGTATTCAAAACTACGATGTTGTAAATCACTTTATCCGGGATGTAAAACAATACGGTGTCAAAATTGCGATTGATGATTTTGGCGCAGGTTATTCAAACTTTATTTACATTATGCGTTTAGACGTTGATTTTATTAAGATTGACGGCTCGATTATCCGAGATATTCAACATAATAAATCCTCCCAGGTCATTACCGAAACCATTATTAATTTTGCGCGCAAACTTAATATACAAACCGTCGCTGAGTTTGTGGCGGATGAAAGCATTTATGACTATGTCAAGCACTTAGAGATTGATAATTTGCAGGGGTATTTGTTTGGCAAGCCAGAAAATCACTTGTTAAATGCTGGCTAAGCACCAGGCCTGGTGCTTAGTGGTTGTCTTGTTTATGCACATTGTCGGGTGCATGAAAAGAGCGTGGTTTTTTAAATACCACTTTATTTTTTCTTGACGATAAGCGGCGACGCCAACTTAAGTTGACTTGAATGCGCCACAGCACGTGAATTCCTAAATAGCCAATACTACCTAATGCCAAACCAACTACAAAGCTACCAAGTAATAAGGGTTGCCAGATTACGGTAAAGGTATGGAAAATCCATTCCCAACTTATGACTAAGTTCAAACTCTCATTAGCTCGTTCCCCCAATAATAATGAACCAACACGGTAGTTGAAGTACCAAATTGGTGCCATCGTGAATGGATTACTAATCCACACAAGCGCAATACTTAACGGTAAGTTTGCTCTCACTATCATCGCTGATAATGCAGCCGTGACCATTTGCCAAGGCATTGGCATGGCGGCCCAAAAGGGGCCTACAAAAAAAGCCTTGGCAACCGAGTTTCGGTTTAAATGCCAGAGATTGGGGTCTTGAAACCAGTGCGCGATTGAACTAAACCCTTTTATCTTGAGCAGTTTTTTTGGGTCTGGAATCCATTTTTTAAAGAGTTTTTTTGGCATGTTTATCAGTTTTTCGCTTGGATTTGTTGGCGTTATATTTGGTCTTTATCAACTGGGTGACTGGCCGAGTTGGTTGTATCTAATGCCTGCGATTCTTGTTTTCAGTGTGGCAATATGGCGATCTTGGCTGCGAATTGAACATTTTAGTTTAGGCGTTATTATAGGCTGGATTTGGTTAAGTTTGTCTGTCTTTTTGACACCTAATTTGTCCGAGTCGATGATGGGCGAAACCCATTGGGTAGAAGGACGAATTGTGGGTTTGGTGCAAAATAATGTGCGTGAATCTAACTCCTTACCAATTCAACGATATGAGATGCGTTTAACACGGCTGGAAAGCCTTGATCAAAATGCCTATCAGGCCTGGTCGTGGCCTAAACCGACCATTCGATTAAGTTGTTATCGTTGCAATTGGACACCAAAACCAGGCGAGTCTTATCGGCTGGCGGTACGTATTAAACCCATTCATGGCAGTATGAACCCAGGCGGGTTTGATTATGAGGCTTGGGCGCATCAGCAGGATCTAAAAGCCACGGGATATGTGCGAATCAATGAAGCGGAACCACGCTTGCTTAAGCACAGCTTTGATCACCATCAAATACGTGCGGCATTAGGACACCACTTAAATTCGGTTTGGGGTGATTCTCGTTTTGGCGGGATCTATAACGCTTTGTTATATGCTGATCGACAAGCTATCTCAGATAACGATTGGTCATTAATGCGCGCCACCGGAACCATTCACTTAATGGCCATCTCCGGCCTGCATTTGGCTTTGGTAGCTTTAATGGGGTATGGCGTCGGGCGCTTGATTTGGCGTTTACCGATCCGACGTTTTGAGCGTTATCCGGTGCACTGGTTTGGTAGTGCAGTCGCACTGATGTTGGCGACTATTTATGGCTTGTTGGCGGGCTTTAGTATTCCGACTCAGCGAGCCTGGATCATGGTAGCGGTGACGGTGGTGTTTTTGCTTTTAAGACGCCAGTTTCAACCTTGGTCAGTGTTATTATTGGCAGCTTTAGTAGTGGTCGTTTGGCAGCCGGAAAGTGTGTTATCACAGGGTTTTTGGTTGTCATTTTTAGCTGTGGGTTTGATCTTTTTAGTGTTAAATCAGCCTCAGGTTAAAGCTCGGCCAGTTTGGCAAAAAGCCGTTTTAATTCAATTGGTTTTGTCGATAGGCCTGGCTCCGGCTTTATGGTGGTTTTATCAACAAGTGCCGATATACAGTTTGCTCGCCAATTTGCTGGCTGTACCGTTTGTGAGTTTTATTGGCTTGCCATTGTTGTTTCTGACCACGCTGGTTTCTTTTCTATCAAACGACCTTGCCGTGTTGTTGGTTTGGTTGAATGACTACTTATGGGCGGGCTTATGGTGGGCTTTAAACACCATTTCGCAATGGCCGTTGAGTGAATGGAAACCCGTACCAATTGCATTATGGCAAGTAGTGTTGGTCTATGGGTTGGTATTTAGTGGACTGTTATTTCGGTGGACGGCTTCAAAGCCAGTAGCAAAATCTCCGCGGCCGCCAAGCCGAAGTCATTTAAAGTCTAACTTGTTTGTCAAACTCATGAGTATTGGTTTAGCCGTCGGCATTTTGTTCTGGCCTAATAAACCAGAAAACGTGCCTTATGGTGGGTTTTGGTTAAGCTTGTTAGATGTTGGTCAAGGCCAAGCTTTGGTGATTGAAACCCAAAATAAAACCTTGGTTTATGATACTGGACCGAGTTTTGGTGCCCGTTTCGATGGCGCGCAAATCGCAATTTCACCTTATTTGCGCTATAGAGGCAAGCGAACCATTGAGATGTTAATGGTGAGCCATGCGGATCGAGATCATGCCGGCGGGGCTCGCAGCCTAGTGGAGGACTGGCCAATCGAAACGCGTTTAAGCGGCCAGGTTGAGCGTTTAAAACAGAATTTTGAATTGAGCGGTTTTGAGGCTTGCGAAGCATCGCAAAGTTGGTGGTGGGATGGAGTGAAATTTGAAGTCTTGGCGCCGGGTTTATTTGTGGCAGGAGATCATAATGATCAATCTTGTGTTTTGAAGGTGAGTACAACTGATGCCAGTGTGATGATTACTGGGGACTTAAGTTCCAAACACGAAGCCAAGCTAATCGAGCATTATGGTCAATCTCATCTCCGGAGTTCAGTGTTGATTGCTGGACATCATGGCAGTCGTCATTCGACTCACCAGGCCTGGCTGCAGGCTTTACAGCCTGAATTAGTTTTGTTTAGCGCCGGCTATCGAAATGCCTTTGGCTTTCCCGCTCAGCAAACGCGTCAACGTATTGAGGCCAAACAGATTGATTGGTTAAATACCGCTTGCGAAGGGGCAATTCAAATTCGTTTTACGCCTCAAGAATGGCTAGTTTTTAATCGTTCGCGGGTCTCGAAAAAGCGTTGGTTCCATCACCAATGCGAATTGACTTTATAATCCCTAATAATGTGAGGTTTTTCTTGTTGTATTTAGCTGTTTAGTATAATTTAATCATTAAAAACGTTATTTGAGTTTAAATACTAGATGAAACTTATACTTATACCTAAGCCAGTACCCAAACCGTTTAAGCGAGATGCTTTATGAAATCATCCCCCATTCCTATTGAAGACTCGAATTTCTTGATCATTGATGATAACAAAATGAACATTAATGTGGTCGAGGCCACCTTAGCATCAGGTGGCTACCGGAATTTTACCTCAGTGGTCAATGCGTTAGATATTGCCGACTTGATTCGAGATCAAGAATTTGACCTAGTGTTGTTAGATATCAACATGCCAATTATGGATGGCTTTTCGGTATTGGCTTTATTTGAACAACATTGGAGTGTGGCTAACCGACCACCCGTAATTATGGTGACGGCACAAGTCGATGAAGAAAGCCGAATTCGTGCACTAGAGGTTGGTGCGAGCGATTATTTAACCAAGCCCTTTAACCGTATAGAGCTGTTAAAAAGGGTTGCGATTCATTTACAGAATTGGCATATGAAGCGCGCGCTGCAATCGGAAAATAAAGTTTTGACCTCTGAAGTGCAAGCACGCACCAAAGCACTTGAAGAAGCAAAAATGGAAATGATTTACCGGCTAGGGCGTGCGGCTGAATACCGCGATAATGAAACCGGTAATCATGTCAAACGTGTGAGTTTGATTGCGCAAGCCATGGCTGAAGAGTTGGGAATGGATGCCGATTATTGTGAGTTGATTGCTATCGCCTCTCCTATGCACGATATAGGTAAAATCGGGGTGTCGGATACTATTTTGCTCAAACCCGGCAAGTTAAATGATGACGAGTATTTATTAATGCAAGAACACGTTAAAATCGGCGCTGAAATCTTGTCTAATTCGGACTCTGACTTATTGAAAATGGCACACGAAATTGCCTTAACTCACCATGAAAAATACAACGGAAAAGGCTATCCATATGGCTTAAAAGCCGAACAAATTCCATTATCTGGACGAATTGTTGCGGTAGCGGATGTGTTTGATGCCTTAACCTCAGAACGTCCTTATAAGAAGGCTTGGTCTACCGCGCAAGCGGTAGCATTAATTGAGCGTGAAAAAGGCCAGCATTTTGATCCAGTGTTGGTCGAGGTCTTTTTAAAAATCCTTCCTAAAGTCCAGTTAATTTGCGATCGCTACCAAGAGCTCCCACCCACATGAGAAATTCATTATTAGCTAAGAATGTTCAATTATCAATAATCAGCTTGTTATTGTTGTTTGCAGTGGGGTTGGTCTCGTTGTTTTTTGTGTATGAGTATTATTTAGACCAGGTAGAAAATCGCCATCAAACCCGCCAGGCTATATTGCTAGAAGAACGCATTGATAAAAAACAAAAGATTTTGCATGGTGTGGCGGTTGCCTTGTCTAATGTTTCAACTATACGCGACGCACTAGCCTATCAAGATCGTGAAGCGTTAATTCGCGAACTGGGTCATTTAAGACAAGAGTATGCTAAGTGGACTGGGTTTGTGAACTATGCGTTCCATGCCATTTCATATGATGGGCGCTCATTGTATAAGTCTTATGACCCCGACTCTTATGGTCAGGATGTGACTGAACACCCAATGATTAAAAAAGTGATGGCTGAAGCGACGACTGTAACCCAGGTGGATAAGGGTGGGTTTGGTAATGTTTATCGAGTCATTACTATTCAACCTGTGTTTGCTTTGGACTCTAATGAGTTGGTTGGTTATATGACGATTTCTCAAGGTCTTAAACAAATTTTGATGGAGTTTGAAGCCGATGGAATGGAGTATTTGGTCTTTGAGCAAGACACGGGTGCATCGATTGTAGAAGCCGATCAAAAATACGTCCTGGATAATGGACGTTATTTTGTAGATCGCCCATTAGCGGGTTGGACACTTTCTCGGGCTGAAGCTATTCAGCCTGAAATGCAAAAGAAACAGGGCTGGTACTATCAGACCAAACCGATTTTTGATGAGTTGAATAATGTTCGAGCTTTTCATTTGATTGCTGTGCCAGAAAAGGTACTCAGACAGCAAGCATTGTCTTTAACGTTAAAATTGGCTTGGATTTTATTAGCCATTTATGCCTTAGTATTCCTAATGTTAATGATACAAATGGGGTTGTTGCGTTCAAGTGTATTGAAGCCGATGCGTGACATGAGTCGTACAATTAAAAATATTATAAAAACTAAGCAGTACAATCAGTCTGTTGAAGTATTACGTAAAGATGAAATAGGTGAGATGTCAACGCTGTTTAACCAACTATTGGTCAGAACAAATAACCTAATTTTCAATCTGAAATATTTAAATATCGCAATAGATAAAACGCTAATTGTTTCTCGAGCTGATCGATATGGAAACATCACGAGTGTGAATGACAATTTTTGTCATATTAGCGGTTATACGGCTGAAGAGTTAATTGGTTCACCACATAACTTGGTACGTCACCCTGATATGTCGAAGGATGTGTTTGAGGACTTGTGGCACACAATCCAAAACAAACAAATATGGCGTGGTGAAATCAAAAACTTAGGTAAAGACGGCACAAGTTATTATGTTATGTCCTACATTATTCCAATCTTGGATCAGAAAGATAATCTAGTCGAATACCTTTCAATCCGTCAAGATATTACTTTAATTGTTGAGTTGAGAGAAACCTTACAAAGGGCTTTGGTTTCGGCGGAATATGAGAAGTCGGTGGCGCAAACAGCCAATAAAGCCAAGTCTGAATTTTTATCTTCCATGACTCATGAACTTAGAACCCCTTTAAATGCGATTATCGGGTTTTCTCAATTGCTAAATATCTCAAACTTAACAGACGGGCAACGTGAACAAGTTGAGATTATTCAATCCAGTGGTAAACATTTGCTGCAGTTGATTAATGATGTTTTGGAATTTGCTAAACTCGAAAGTGGCAAACTTAAAATTTCACTTGAACCGGTATTGGCGAAGAAGGTAGTTAAAGAAGCGATCACTTTGACCGAGTCAGAAGCCAAAGCTCATAATGTCACGTTGGTATATAAGACACTTGATACGGATGAGGTGGTGATTGCGGATAGGTTAAGACTGAAACAAGTGATATTGAACTTAATCAGTAATGCAATCAAATACAATAAACCAAATGGTGAAGTCCGGCTCAGTTGCCAAATTACGCATAAATCAAATCAGGATTATTGGGAGTTAAGTGTAAAGGATACTGGGGTCGGAATTGCTAAGTCTTATCTTGATAAGGTGTTTGAACCCTTTAATCGCTTAGGGCATGAAACCTCTAATATTGAAGGGACTGGTATCGGTTTAAGTATTGCACTGGATTTGGTGAATCAAATGCAGGGTTATTTAAGTGTTACCAGTGAAGAAGGGCGCGGTTCTGATTTTAGGCTGGGTCTGCCGCTTCAAGCATCTAATCTAGAAAAATTGCCATCAACCTTAGAGGATGAAAACTTTCAATCTAAGCCGTCTAACTTAGTCCATTTAACCGAAGTCTCAAAAAAGTTTCGAATACTTTATATTGAAGATAATCATGCCAATATGAAGTCCATGTCGAATATTGTCGCTTCCTTGAATGATTTGGAATTTAAAATTGCACCCACTGTAGAAAACGGTTTGGAGATCGCTAAGCGCTGGCCACCACATTTGGTACTGCTGGATAGTAATTTACAGGGTTGGAATAATGGTGAGGCTTTAACTTTGTTTAAATCCATACCCACTCTTACCCGGTATAGTACGCAGTTTTATGCAATAAACACGCAGAGCAATCCAGGGGAAATAGAGGATTTAATTAAACTTGGATTTGATGGTTCTATCACTAAGCCATTCGAGAGGGATGACATTTATAAAGTGATTAATGATTGCCGCAAGGTGGTTCGTGCTATCGAATAATGAGTAAGTACCGCGTAAATTAATGTGATCAAGTTGGTTTTAGTTCTCTAGGTGCTAGAATGTTACTCTATTTCATATTAACCAATCTCGATTGGAGAAGTTATGTTTGAAAGTGCGTTTGTCGAGTTTGGTATTTTATTAGCTGTATCCGCTATTGTCGGTTTTATAGCGATGCAGCTTCGCCAGCCTTTAATTGTGGCGTTTATTGCGGTTGGGATTCTTGTCGGGCCAGCGGTGTTTGGCGTCGTAACACTAAATGAACAAATCAATCTGCTTGCGCATTTGGGCATCGCGATTCTATTATTTGTGGTGGGCTTAAAGCTCGATTTGCACATTATTCGAACCATGGGTGTGGTCGCTTTATTTACCGGCCTAGGTCAGGTTTTATTTACTTCGGTGTTTGGGTTTTTAATTGCTTTGTCCCTTGGTATGTCACCCATCGGAGCGCTCTATGTCGCCGTTGCGTTAACCTTCTCCAGTACCATTATTATCGTTAAACTTTTATCCGACAAACGTGAGCTAGATGCCCTACATGGTCGTATTGCAATCGGTTTTTTGATTGTGCAGGATATCGTCGTTGTGTTGGCGATGATTGGTTTAACTGCATTGGGCCAAAACGATGGCACCACTAATATGGGTTTGGAAGCCTTTATGGTATTAACTAAAGGCGTGTTTATGCTGATGGTGGTCGCCTTGTTGATGCGTTATGTGATTCCGGGATTGCTTAATCGTTTAGCTCGTTCACCTGAGCTACTTATTCTGTTTGCCATTGCTTGGGCCGTTATGGGGGCTGCTGCGGGTCAAATGCTTGGCTTCAGCCAAGAGGTCGGAGCTTTCTTGGCCGGCATTTCACTTGCGTCAACCCATTATCGTGAATTGATTGGTGCACGTTTAGTCAGTTTGCGTGATTTTTTGTTGCTATTTTTCTTTATCAGCTTGGGCGCTAGCCTTGAGATGGAAACCCTTGGTGCTCAAGTAACCCCGGCGCTTATTTTGTCGGTGTTTGTTTTAATTGGTAACCCTTTGATTGTTATGGCGATTATGGGGTATATGGGGTATCGAAAACGAACTGGTTTTTTAGCCGGTTTAACAGTCGCTCAGATTTCAGAGTTCTCTTTAATCTTAGCCGCTCTAGGCTTTAATTTAGGTCATATCGATCAAGAAACGGTCGGCTTAATTACGTTGGTTGGCTTAATCACAATTTCAGCTTCAACCTATATGATTCTTTATTCACACCCAATTTACGAAAAATTGGCTCCTTACATGAGTGTGTTTGAACGCAAAGTGCCATATCGAGAAACCGAGTTTGACCAAGACTTGCCGGCTAAATCAACAGATGTAATTGTATTTGGTCTAGGGCGTTTTGGTATGGTGATTGCACAAAACCTACAAAAACAAGGTAAAACGGTTTTAGCAATTGATTTTAATCCTGATTTGGTACGCGAGACTTCAAATCACGGTGTACCTACCCGTTATGGGGACGCCGAAGACCCCGAATTTATTGCTAGCTTGCCATTGCATGAAGCGAGTTGGGTGGTGGGGACGATGCGTGATCGGAACTTAAGTTTGGCATTATACAAGTCATTAAAGTCCGATCAGTATCAAGGCAGGGTGGCCTTAGCAGCAACACATCAAAATGATGCCGAATATTTTAAAGAGTTGGGTGTGGATATGGTGATGGTTCCGTATCATGATGCGGCGTTAGAAGCGGTCAACCGATTAACAACCGATATTAGTACAGCAACAGCAAGCCAGGATTTAGGAGCAAAACATGTTTGAAGTAAATCGTATTTTATTGGTTTCTCAAAACCCGGCAGAAGAACAGTCGCTGTTCGATTGGAGTTTGGCTCTAGCCAAACGTAAGCAGGCGAGTATTAAATGTTTGCGTGTATTGCCGGCTATGAGTTCGAGTGTCTCAGTTTTATTGGATGAGAGTTCAATTAGGGAGTTAGTAAAAAAACAAACTCAGCATGCGTTCGAATCCATGCAAGATTGGTCTATTCAAGCGCGCGAACAGGGTGTTGTGCTTGAGACACAGGTTGAATTTGGCAAGCTTTTTTATAAAACTGTTCAACAAGTACTAATAGATCAAGTCGACTTGGTGGTTAAGCAAACAGATGAAGATGTAAAGAATCTAGCTCACCATGTGTTTGGTAGTCAGGATATGCATTTACTGCGCAAATGCCCCTGTCCTTTGTTATTACATCAACAAGGTTCGCCAGTCACTTTAAATAAGGTGATGGCAAGTATTGATGTGGATATTGAGTCTGAAAGCTTACAAGTCGAGCCGTTAAATCAAGTGATTTTATCGGTAGCTCAGGATATGGCCCAAGCGGATAATGCCTTTTTGCATATTGCGCATGCTTGGCAGGCCGATGCTGAAAATTTGGTGCGGTATTGGAATAGTGATTTGTCTGATGAAGACATGTTGCGGTTTAGTGAAAAAATTCGTCAACAACATCTGTCGGCGCTTGAATATGAAATTCGTGCCGCGCGTGATGCGATGCCAGATGTTCAGGTGCATGCGGCTAAAGGTGATGCGAAAGAAGTCATACCAAAGTTGGTGTCAAACCACGGTATTGATTTGTTAGTTATGGGCACGATTGGTCGGATCGGTTTACCAGGCTTGATGATTGGTAATACCGCCGAATCCATTTTGGAACAAGTTGAGTGTTCGGTGTTGGCGATTAAACCAGCGAGTTTTATTACGCCTATCCGTATTTAATAAAGCTTGCTGAAACTGGGTTATAAGAAAAGCTTATCGTTTGCTATAATTGCGATAATTTAAGCCTACGATAAGGATTGCCGCATGCTAGAACAAGCGCTTACACAAGTTTTATTGTTGCTTGCGGTTACGGTTTTTATCATTTTGCTTTTCCAACGCTTACAAATTCCAGCCAGCTTAGCCTATCTGGCGGTTGGGATTTTGTTAGGTGAGCACACCGCCGGTCCGGTGGTCAGTGAAGAGTATGTCAGGTTAATCGCTCAGTTTGGTATTGTCTTTCTTCTTTTTACGATCGGTTTAAGTTTCTCTATGGCGCAAATTTATGCGTCGCGCCACACTATTTTAGGCTTAGGCACTGCACAGGTGGTTTTAACCACTGCGGTGGTCGCGCTTATTTTATGGTTTATGGGTGTGCCGAGCGTTGCGGCTTTTGTCATCGGCGCTATTTTTGCCCAATCCTCAACCACCATTATCTCTAAACAACTGGTAGAACAGGGTGAAGATCAAACCCGTCATGGACGTTTGGGCGTGACTTTGTCGGTGTTTCAGGATATTACGGCGGTGCCGTTTGTCGTGATTATTCCGGTTTTGGCGGTAGCCTCCACCCAAGCTTTGGCGATGGATTTAGGCTGGGCGATGTTTAAAGCAGTATTAGCATTTTTGATCGTATTTGTTTTAGGACGTTATTTGCTTAAACCGTTTTTTCATATGGTCGCACAACGTGGTTCGGCGGAACTGTTTACCTTAACGGTGCTATTGGTTTCTTTAGTAGCGGCTTGGACAACCATGAGTCTTGGTTTATCCATGGCGTTTGGCGCCTTTTTGGCTGGTATGATGTTGGCCGAAACGGAGTTTCGCCATCAAGTTGAGTCTACGATTCGACCTTTTCGGGATGTATTGCTCGGTTTATTTTTTGTCAGTATTGGTATGTTGGTCAACCCGTCTATCCTGCCGGATATTTGGGTTGAAGCCTTATTGGGTGCATTGGCGTTATTGACGGTTAAGCTATTATTGGTGACGGCAATTGTTAAACTCTCAGGGGTCGATTTTGCGACCGCTTTGCGTACTGGTTTGTTATTGGCGGTGGGCGGTGAATTCGGGTTTGCCTTGCTGGCAATTGGGATTGAAAATTCGATTTTAGAAGAACGTATGTCCCAAGTGGTTTTGACCGCCGTGCTGTTTTCTATGATCTTGGCACCGTTTTTAATTCGCTACAATCAGAGGATTGCGAGTTGGTTTAAACCTAAAGCTGATCAAGGTGTCAGTACGGATTTAACGATTGAACAAACCCCGCCTGATAATCAAAACAGCCACGTGATTATTGCTGGTTATGGTCGTATAGGTCAGATTGTGGGGCATATGCTGGAAAAAGAAAGTGTGCCCTATGTCGCACTTGATATGGATTCAGGGCGTGTAAAGGAAGCACGGTTAGGTGGTGAGCCAGTTTATTATGGTGATTCATCCGACATCGCCGTGCTTGAAAGTGTAGGCTTGATGCGGGCTAAATTGGTGTTAATTTGTCATGACGATTTGCCCTCTACTTTAAAAACACTCAAGCTGGTTCGTCAAACCAGTCCAAAAATTCCGATACTGGTTCGAACCCGCGACGAAATGCATGTTGAAGAATTGCAAAAAGCGGGCGCAACTGAAGTGATTCCAGAAACATTTGAAGCCGGTTTAATGTTAGGTTCACACGCAATGTTGGCATTAAAAATGCCTTTAGCCAAAGTCGCCCGAACCTTGCAGGACAACCGTGTAAGTCGTTACCAAATGATGCGAGAACTCTTTAGAAGCACGGTAGAAATTAACGATTGTCGAAACTTACCCGAATTTTTGCATTCGGTGGTCTTAACCGAAGGCAGTTCAGCCATTGGTCAAACCTTATCTGAACTCAAACTAGAACAAGATGACCTCGTCTTGAATGCCTTGGTGCGAAGTGGCGAGCGCAACTTAACGCCTGATCCAGAAACCCAGTTAGAGCGTGATGATGTGTTGGTATTGTTTGGCGCAAATGAAAACTTGAGACGAGTTGAAAGCCGTCTGACAAATTATTGTGCGATTAATTAGCTTTAAACGTCAGATGTGTTTAATCACCAGGCCTGGTGCTAAGGAAAAAGATGATTACAGAAATAAAAGCTAACAAGAGGATGTTCATTTGAGTTGGCCAAGTTTTTGGTTAAAAGCCGATTGGCGTAGCGCTTTATTAAAACCTTTATCTAAAGCAGTGTGTTGGTTGGCGCGTCGTCGGCTCGCCCAGTTTCGCCAAGCCCCACCACAATCACCAGGCCTGGTGGTTGTGGTGGGCAATATTGTAGTCGGCGGTTCGGGTAAAACGCCATTTATTCAATGGCTCGGTCGTCAGCTCAAAGCGCGTGGATTGACCTTTGGGGTTATTAGCCGTGGCTATGGTGGTCAGTCCAAAACCTGGCCACAAGTTGTTACGTCAGATTCAGCACCAGGCCTGGTAGGGGACGAGCCGGTATTAATTGCACAAAGCTTAGCCTGTCCGGTGGTGGTGGCGCCGAAACGTGCTGAGGCTTTAGCGCTAATGCAGCGGCAGTTTGGTGTGGATGTGGTGATTAGTGATGATGGTTTGCAACACTATGCTTTGGCACGTGATATTGAGGTCGTGCTACTGGACTCTTCGCGCCCGAATAATGGTTTAGGTAATGGATTATGTATGCCAGCCGGACCTTTACGTGAACCCCCTTTGCGATTAAATGAGGTGGGTTTCGTGGTGTTTAATGGCGATCAACCCGCTTTGTTTGAGTTTAATAGACCATTGCTCGGTACAATGCGACTCAAACCTCACTATTTTTATGCGCTTAATCAGCCTGGCAAACGGCTTGATATTCAAGCATTTTCAGGTCAATCCGGTTATGCGATGGCCGGAATCGGCAATCCCGCACGTTTTTATCAGACTTTGGAGGAATTGGCGGTGAAGGTGGAACCACTGAACTTTAGTGATCATCATGCTTATAGGCTTGAGGACTTTAAATCGTTAGACACACAAAAACCCGTGTTTATGACAGCTAAAGATGCGGTAAAATGTCAAGAATTCGCAGCAGACAACTGGTGGGTGTTGGAAGTGGAGCCTGAATGTTCCGACGAATTCGCGCAAGGTTTATTGAATCAAATAAGCCAGCACCCCAAACTTAAACATAAGGCAAGCACATGACGTTAAACCCGAACTTATTGGATATTCTGGTTTGTCCTATCAGCAAAACCAAGCTGGTGTATGACAAGTCCAAGCAAGAGTTGATTTCGACCGCGGCTAATTTAGCGTTTCCGGTGCGTGATGGTATTCCGGTTATGCTAGAGGAAGAGGCACGCCAGATTACGCCAGATGAGGCCGAACACTACCGTAAGCTGAAGTCTTAATCCAAGCTTGTTTATTTCGCACTTACCTTTAAGGCTCAACTATGTCTTTTAATGTGATCATTCCCGCGCGTTTTGCATCCAGTCGTTTACACGGTAAACCTTTGATGGATATTCACGGTCATCCGATGATTTATTGGACCTGGCAGCAAGCACTTAAGTCCGGAGCGCAACGTGTCGTGATTGCAACCGAATCTGAGCAAGTCAAAGCCGTTTGCGAAGCGTTTGGTGCAGAGGTGTGTTTAACCAGCGAACACCATCAATCCGGCACCGAACGCATTGCTGAGGTGATTGATCAACTGTGCTTATTAGATAACGAAATTATCGTTAATTTGCAGGGCGATGAACCCATGTTACCGGAAGATCTTATTCACCAGGTCGCGCAAGCCTTAGAAGGTCGTCATGACGTGTTTATGGCCACGTTATGTGAGCCAATTGAGGATTTGGATACTTTATTCAGCCCTCACGCCGTTAAAGTGAGTCGTGACGCACAGAATTTTGCGATCAACTTTAGTCGTGCGCCTTTACCTTGGGCGCGTGACGAGTTTGCCAATGAACCTAAGGTTTTGCCGACCAATTGGCACTATAAGCGTCATATCGGTTTGTATGCCTACCGCGCAGGCTTTGTGAAACGTTATGTGGCGTGGCCGGAGTGCGATTTGGAACAGGTTGAAAAGTTAGAGCAATTGCGTGTGTTGTGGCACGGCGAAAAAATATTAGTAGAAGATGCTTTGTGTGATGCCGGAGTAGGGGTGGATACCCAAGCGCAACTGGAAAAAGTGCGCCAGTTGATTAAACCCGTAAAACCTTAATGAGATTGAATGTTTAAGTATATAACCCTAATTGGTGTTGTCATTTTTTTAGGCTGGCTATTAAAACGCCAGTGGCGTTTAAAAAAAATGCAGTGGAAAGGCGAACGTGTTCCAGAACAAAAAGGCTTACGCCCGATCACGTTATTAAGTGTGGTAATGGTCGTTTTATATGGCGGCTATATGCTGTGGTATCTAATCAATCAAATGTTGCAAACGGTGACATGAGTCAGTCTGAAAAAATCAAACTTGAACATGCCGCCGCCAAGCTTTTTATGCGGCTTTACGAAGCGAAGTATGGCATTAAAATGCGTCATATTTGGCATAATGAGCCACGTAAGCCCGATGTGACCTGCTATTTCGACCATCAAAAACTCGATTTAGAAATCGCGCATTTGTACGGAAGCGAAGCTGAAGCCATGCATTTGTTAGGTCGCGAACTAAAAGATGAAACCCGCCAAGCCTTAATCAATCTAATCCAAACCCCGCCAGATCATCGCTTACTTGAAGCTTTAAATCTATTGCTCAAAAACAAGGGCGATAAACATTATCATTCTGAACAAACTTGGCTCATCATTCGTAATGCCAATCCGCTTTGGACACGTGAAGATTTTGAGCGCAACTTACATTTGGTAAATTTACCGAAATCGCATCCTTTTGAACAAATCTGGCTGTTGGGGGATCTGCGAGGTGAAACCGGGATTTTGCAGCTTTATACTGATAACAGGGATAACTGAGTATAAGGAAAGAGTTAGTGAAAACAAAAAAGCCAGCGTTTGATAAATTCAATACGCTGGCTTTTTCTATCAATCGCGCAGACGATTATTTTCCGCGGTAGGTGATGCGACCTTTAGTTAAGTCGTAAGGTGTTAGTTCAACCTTAACCTTGTCGCCAGCCAAAATGCGAATGTAGTTCTTGCGCATACGACCCGAAATGTGAGCCAGAATTTCATGTCCATTTTCAAGTTGTACTTTGAACATAGTGTTTGGCAAGGTTTCTAGAACCGTGCCTTCAAATTCGATTACGTCTTGTTTTGCCATAAGTCCTTTCTAGGAATTGCCCTTGGATTAAAATTGTTGCGGATTATACCATGTTTTGAATAGGAAAATTTAAAAAATAATGAAACTCAACTAGGGGTTAAGTAGGTTTTGCGAATATCGGTTATCAGGGATTGAAAGCGGGGTGGACTAGAGTCAGGATGCATTAGCCAGTCAAATAATGTTTGATCATCTTGTTCGAGCAATTGGGTAAATTGGCTGATTAATTCGGGGTTATTCTGCTGACTTAATACTTTGTCAATATAAGCATCCAGCAATAATTCAGCTTCTAAATTACCGCGTCGAGCCGCTATCCGAATGGGGTTTAACCAGGCCTGGTGGTTCTTCATAGCGATTTTTTAAGCATCATATGCTTGATTTCAGAAATGGCTTTGCTTGGATCTAAGCCTTTTGGGCAGCTGCTGGTGCAATTTTGAATGTTGCGACAGCGGAAGGTTTTGTAGGGGTCATCCAAACTTTCTAAACGCAATTCGGTCTGTTGGTCGCGGCTGTCTTTTAAAAATCGACTCGCGGCTAGCAGCGCCGCTGGGCCTAAAAACTTATCCGGGTTCCACCAAAAGGAGGGACAGCTGGTGGTGCAACAGCCGCATAAAATACACTCATAACGGCCATCCAGTTGATCACGTTCCTGCGGACTTTGTAGATGCTCATGATCCAAATCTTTAATCGGCGCTTCGAGATAAGGGTCAACCGCGTGGTAGTGTTGGTAGAAGGTGTCCATATCAATTACCAGATCACGAATAACCGGCAGGCCGGGCAGAGGACGAATCGTAATGGGCTGGCTGAGTTCGGATAAACGTGTGATGCAACTTAGGCCATTTTTTCCATTAATATTCATGCCATCCGAGCCGCAAACCCCTTCACGGCAGGAGCTGCGAAAAGTGAGAGTTGGATCTTGTTCCTTTAGTTTTTGCAAGGCTTCGAGCAGCATCATATCGTCATTCAGCTCGGCTGAATTTAATTCAAACGTCTGAGTATAAGGAACGGCATCGACTTCTGGGTTAAAGCGGTAAATGATAAATTTCATAATGAGACCTTTAAAACCTTTAATAAACGCGAGCTTTGGGTTCAAAGCTTTCCACAGTGAGCGGTTTCAGTTGCACTGGTTTGTAATCCAGTTGATGTAAGTTAGAAAAATACAAACTGTGTTTTAACCAGGCCTGGTCGTCACGTTCAGGAAAGTCGATACGCGAGTGAGCGCCTCGGCTTTCTTCGCGCGCTAACGCACTGTGCAGCGTGGCGTAGCCGATGCTTAACAAATTATCCAACTCAAAGGCTTGCAGGCGTTCGGTATTAAAAACATTGGATTGATCCTGCAATCCCACCTTGCTTAAACGTTGGCTTAAGGCCTCGAGCTTAGGTAAAGCTTGCTGCATGGTGTCGTGATTACGGAATACGCCGCAGTGGTGTTCCATTACTTGTTGAAGGTCTTGTTTGATTTGACGAATTGAGTCGGTAGTGGTGTTTGAGTCGACTGAATTTTCAGTGGTTTGCCATTTTTGAATACGTTGTTCAACGGACGTTAAATCCAACACTGGATCAAAGCGTTCAGTTGATTTGTTTTTTAAACTCTGATTTAGGTGGCGAGCCGCCTCTCGACCAAAAACCACCAGGTCGAGTAGAGAGTTCCCTCCTAAACGGTTCGCGCCGTGTACGGAGACGCAAGCGGCTTCTCCAATTGCGTATAGCCCCGGCACCACACTAACTTGACCGTTTTCTTTTGTGATGACTTGGCCGTGTAAATTGGTGGGAATGCCACCCATCATATAGTGACAAGTCGGGTGAATCGGAATAGGGCTGTCAATCGGATCTTTACCCACAAAGGTTAAACAAATGTCACGAATACCGGGTAGGCGTTTTTTGATGAGCTCAGGATCAAGGTGAGTTAAGTCGAGCTCAATGTAGTCCTTATTGGGTCCACAACCACGACCTTCACGGATTTCAATCGAAATGGCTCGCGCCACCACATCACGAGAAGCCAAATCTTTCACTTTAGGGGCATAGCGTTCCATAAAAGTTTCGCCACTGGCGTTGCGTAATAGACCACCTTCTCCGCGTGCGCCTTCGGACATTAACATCCCTTTGCCTGCCACGCCGGTGGGGTGGAATTGCCAGAATTCCATGTCCATTAAGGGTAAACCGGCGCGTAACACCATGCCTAAACCGTCGCCGGTATTAATGGTGGCATTGGTGTTGGTGCGATAAACTTGGCCGGCTCCGCCGGTGGCGATCAGGATATGCTGTGCGCGCATTAAACGGTATTCACCGGTTTGAATGTCCAAACACATGACACCTGCAATTTGGCCAGCTTGGTTTTTGATTAAATCAAGCGCATAGTGTTCGGAAAAAATGCTGGAGCCGGCTTTCAGATTCTGTTGGTAAAGGCTATGCAAAATCGCATGACCAGTTCGGTCGGCCGCGGCGCAGGTGCGGGTCGCTTGTGATTTGCCAAACTCCTGACTTTGTCCACCAAACGGCCGTTGATAAATTTTGCCTGAGTCTAAGCGCGAGAAGGGCACGCCAAAATGTTCAAGTTCGCGCACAATTTCACTGGCCTCGCGGCACATAAACTCAATCGCATCTTGGTCGCCTAAATAATCACTGCCTTTGATCGTATCAAACATATGCCAGTGCCAATTGTCAGCGGAGACATTACCCAGAGCCGCGTTGATGCCGCCTTGCGCCGCCACGGTATGCGAGCGCGTCGGAAAAACTTTGGAAATAACCGCGACCTGGTATTTTGACTCGGCCAATTCTAAAGCGGCACGTAAACCCGCACCGCCTGCGCCAATGATAATCGCGTCAAAATGAAAATTATCCGCTTGTAAGTTTGAGTTCATATAGACATTCCTATCAGTTGTGCCACTAACCAAGCTAAATTGGCGATGAGGAATAGCCAAAACAAGGCCATGCTTGATAATAAAGCAATTAAATAGCGTCTGGGCGCATAGTCAATCAACACATCACGCAGCCCAACCCAGGCGTGGATTAAACCTAAACCGACCGCCACCAGGCCTGGTATTAAAACGCCGGGTGAGGTTAAGAGGGTGGCTAATTGGTTAGCTGAATCAATGGCTTGGCTCAAGCTTAGCCAAGCCACATAAGGGAAAAAGATGGCAAGATAGAACCCACTAAGCATTTGCCAGACAAATGCACGTTGACCGCTTATTAATTTCATAACCAAATCCTCACCAAGATGAGCAAAGTGCCCACGCCCCAAACAGTAAAGCAGCCAATGGCCGCTTGCGGGGTTCTTAAAGCCGTTTTGATTCGGTTGCTGAGACAGAATTCAATTAATAAATGCCGAACTCCAGCGAGCCAGTGAAACCAGAGCGCCAGCCAAAACAAGCTCAAAAAAACTTGACCGCTTAGACTCGACAACCAGGCCTGGTGCTGAGCAAAGTCAGTCGGCATTAATATCATTTGATTAAGCAGAAGGAGCCAAATAAATAAGCTGAGGATTAAAATCACGCCACTAATACGATGGCTGATGGAAACAAGGGCGTTGAGCGGGAAATGGAAGTGCCATAAGCTTAAATTGACGGGCCGTTTATCGGTGCGCGGTATCATGAGCCTCTCTTCACTATCAAGGTGTTGCTGTTGGCTGACGGACGAACTGTGTTTGAATCTTATTCTATGACCGATGCTAAAGCAAATACGGCATTACCCTGTTTTACATTTATATAGGCTTAACTTTCCACGGATGAGGTTCGACCACGAGTGCGGTTTGTTGGTGAATAATGGCTTCAAACTCTTCACGCGCCAGCGTGGTTGCACCTAAACTTTTGAGATGGTCTGTTTCCATCTGGCAGTCAATCATCGGCCAGTTCCAGGCTTTAAGTTGCTGGCATAACGTCACTAAGGCGACTTTGGAGGCATCCGACATCAACGCAAACATGGATTCGCCAAAGAACATTTGGCCGACACTTAAACCATATAAGCCGCCAACCAATTGATCCTGATACCAAACTTCAACCGAATGTGCATTCCCACTTTGATGAAGTTGTAGCAAAGCTTGCTGCATATCCTGGCGAATCCACGTACCGTCCTGACCAGGCCTGGTGGTGGTTGCGCAAGCTTTTACTACGTCTAAAAAAGCCTGGTCAAAGCTGACCGTGAACTTCTCAGAGTTAAGGGTTTTGCGCAGGCTTTTACTGATTTTGACCTGGTCGGTAAACAGCACCGCACGCGGGTTGGGTGTCCACCAAGTGATAGGTTCATCGTCTCCCGACCAAGGAAAGATGCCTTGTGTATAGCTTTCCAACATCCACTCGGGGGTGAGTTTTTCAACCCCAACCGCTAATAAACCATTTGGCTCATCCAACGCTAAATGAGTGGGGGGAAAATGCGGTGGGAGCGAGTCATCAATCCAAATAGGTAGGTGGTCAGGGTAACTTCTCATAAGGGGTTTTGGGCTCTCATTCGGTTAAACAATTGGTTTAAATGACTTGTTAAAGGTTTTATGTCTGGCATTACCCGTGCATTATATTTAAAATAGCTTGCTTGTTTCGCGATGTTTAACGAGCCCCTCAATCTTTTATGCAAATTCTATGAATCAATTCGTCCACCTGCATGTTCACTCAGAATACTCTGTGGTGGATAGTCTGCTGCATATTAAGCCGTTGGTTTCGCAAGCGAGTAGCTTTCAGCAACCGGCTTTAGCCTTGACCGATCAAGGCAATATGTTTGCGCTGGTCAAATTCTACAATGCGGCGCGTAACGCGGGCGTTAAACCGATTCTGGGAGCGGATTTATTAGTCGAGCAGCCTGAAGGTGAAGTGTTCCGCATCACGGTTTTATGCCAAAACCAGCAGGGTTATTTAAACCTGTCTAAGTTGATCTCTAAAAGTTACTTATCTAATCAAAAAATCTGGAATCTACAGCAAGTTCCCTTGGTTGAACAGGCCTGGTTGTCGCAACATAATGCCGGTTTGATTGTATTGTCGGGTGCGCGTCAGGGTGATGTGGGTTTGGCGATTCTGGCCGAAAAACCAAACTTGGTTGCCAAGCGTGTCGAATGGTGGAGAACCCATTTTGATGGTCGCTATTATTTAGAATTAGTGCGCACTAATCGAGAGAATGAAGAACGCTATATTCAGGCCGCACTCGATGTAGCGGAGCGTTATGAGTTACCGGTGGTGGCCACCAACGATGTGCGATTCATGCAAGCGCAGGACTTTGAAGCACATGAAGTGCGCTGTTGTATTAACGGCGGTTATGTTTTAGATGATCCAAACCGTCCTAAACCTTTTTCGGAAGAGCAATATTTTCGTTCAAGCGATGAAATGTTGGCCTTGTTTGAGGATATTCCGGAGGCGATTCAAAACACGGTTGAAATCGCCAAACGCTGTAATTTAGAACTGGTCTTGGATGAATACTTCCTGCCAAACTTTCCGATTCCGGAAGGCTTGACGATGGATGAATTTTTCGATTTAGAGTGCCGTAAAGGCTTGGATGAACGTTTAGCGTTTTTATTTGGTCATTTAAGCGCGGATGAGCAGGCGGCTAAAAAGCAAGAATATGTGGCGCGCTTAGAGTTTGAGCTAAAAACCATTTTGCAAATGGGTTTCCCAGGTTACTTTTTAATTGTGGCCGACTTTATTCAATGGGCTAAAAATCATGCCATTCCGGTAGGCCCTGGACGAGGTTCTGGCGCAGGTTCGTTAGTGGCTTACTCGCTTAAAATTACCGACTTAGACCCGATTGAATACGATTTGCTTTTCGAACGTTTTCTAAACCCAGAACGTGTTTCCATGCCCGATTTCGACGTCGACTTTTGTATGGAGCGACGCGACGAAGTGATTGATTATGTGTCCCAGCATTATGGGCGCGACCATGTATCGCAAATTATCACCTATGGCACCATGGCCGCTAAAGCGGTGGTGCGCGACGTGGGGCGCGTATTAGGCAATGCTTACGGTATGGTGGATGGCGTCGCCAAGCTCATTCCCAACGAGCTGGGGATTAAGTTGGGCGAAGCGCTAGAAAAAGAAGAAGAATTAAAAAATCGTTATAACGAAGACGAAGATGTTAAAACCTTACTTGATTTGGGTTTAAAGCTTGAAGGCACAGTTCGTAATGTCGGTAAACACGCCGGCGGGGTGGTAATTGGCCCAAGGCCATTGGATGAGTTCTGTCCGCTTTATTCGGAAGCCGATGGTCGCAGCGTGGTTACTCAATTAGATAAAAACGATGTTGAAACCATTGGTTTGGTGAAGTTTGACTTCCTGGGTTTGCGTACCTTAACCATTATTGATTGGGCCTTGCAAGCGATTAACGAAGGCAAACAACCAGGAGATGAAGGTTTTGTTGATATCGCGCGCATTCCATTGGCTGATCAAAAAGTATTTGACCTGATTAAAACTGGCCGAACTACCGGTGTGTTCCAGCTGGAATCGAGCGGTATGCAAGATTTAATTCGTCGTCTGAAGCCGGATTCTTTTGAAGATATTATCGCCTTAGTGGCTTTGTTCCGTCCTGGCCCATTAGAGTCAGGCATGGTAGATAACTTTATTGCACGTAAGCACAAAAAAGAACCAGTCTCTTATCCGGATGCGCAATATCAGCACGAGTGTTTAAAGGAAACTCTAGAACCGACTTACGGCATTATTTTGTACCAAGAGCAGGTTATGCAGATCGCCCAGGTTATGTCGGGTTACACCCTAGGTCAAGCTGACATGCTGCGCCGAGCCATGGGTAAGAAAAAGCCAGAAGAAATGGCAAAGCAACGCGCTGGTTTTGCCGAAGGTGCGGCTAAAAACAATATTGATGCTGATTTGGCAATGAAAATTTTCGACCTGGTAGAAAAGTTCGCCGGTTACGGTTTTAACAAATCTCACTCGGCCGCTTATGCGTTGGTGTCTTATCAGTCTGCTTGGTTAAAAACTCACTACCCGGCGCACTTTATGGCGGCGCAAATTTCATCCGACATGGACAACACCGAAAAAGTCGTGCATATGATCAACGAGTGTTATGCGATGAACTTGAACCTTGTATCACCAGATATTAACCAGTGCCATATCAAGTTTAAAGCGAGCTCGACCGATACCATTTTGTATGGTTTAGGCGCGATTAAAGGGGTGGGGGAAGCCGCGTTAGTTGGGGTGATTCAGGATCGCAAAGAAAACGGGCCGTTTAAGGACTTGTTTGACTTTACCGCACGCGCTGGCAAAAAAATTAATCGTCGCTTAATTGAGGCGTTGATCCGCGCTGGCGCGTTAGATTGTTTGCACACCAATCGTCAAGCCATGTTATCCAGTGTGACTTTAGCCTTGCACCAAGCCGAACAACAACAAAAGAATGCGGACTCTGGTCAAGAAGACTTATTTGGTGCGCTCAGTTCAGATGAACCTGATTTAACCCCTGCGGCCAGCTTGGTAGACGTTCCGGAAATGATTGAGCGCCATAAATTAAAAGGCGAAAAGGACACACTTGGATTGTATTTGAGCGGTCACCCGATCGAAGCTTATCGTCAAGAACTCACCCATTATGTGTCGCAAAACCTGTCTAAGTTGACCCCAAATAAATACGATAAACGTTGGGTGGCAGGCCTGGTGGTCGGTGTTCGCGCTAAAAACACACGCAGTGGCGATAAAATGGGGTTTGTGACTTTAGATGACCGAACCGCACGTTTAGAAGCTGTGTTACGACCGGCGGTATTTAGCAGTGCGAAAGACATAATTGAACCTGATGTCGTGTTGCTAATGTATGGTACGGTGGCCGAAGATAGTTTTAATGGCGGAATTAAGCTCGATGCCGAACAGGTGGTTGCCTTGTCAGAAATGCGTATTAAAGAAGCGCGTGCTTTAAAACTCTACGCAGAATCGACTAGAATGAGCGAAACGGCACTGCAAGAGCTGTTGACGTTAGTGATGCCTTATAAATCTGAAACCGGCTTACCGTTGGTGCTGGAGTATCAAAACCGACAAGCCAAAGCACAGTTAAAATCAAACTGGTGGATTCGACCAGAAGACGATTTAATCGAAGCTTTAAACGCATTGGGATGGCAACCGGAAGTGGTGATGAAATGACAAATAAAATAAAGTGGAAATACCTAAGCATTATCTTTGGCTTTATTTTGATCAGTGTCGTAGTACAGACTATTAACGCGAATATAAAGCATCAAAAACAGCTGGAGTCTCAGGTTCAAAATCTGGGTGCGGATGCGCATTTATATTTTCAAGACTTAATTAAGGGGTTGAGTGATAAATATCTAATGCTTTCAATGCATTATGCTTATGAACCTCTTATGACGCCCTTAATGCAAGAACGTAATCATGAAGCTTTGTTAAATTATGTAAAGTCTGATTATGATCGTATGCGTTCCATTGAACCCAATCTTCACATAATGCATTTTATTGCGCCAGACAATCGTACAATTTTAAGATTACATCAACCGGAAGTTTATGGTGATGATTTGACTGAAATTCGCCCGATTGTTCGGGATGTAAATGCCACTAAACAATCGTTACAGGGTTTTGAAGTTGGCAAAAATGGTATTACTTATCGAATTACCACGCCCCTTATTAACCAAAATAAAGAATATTTAGGATTATTGGAGTTCGGTATCCGTCCTAACTATTTTGTTGAAAAGTTAGTGGATCGATTTGATGTTGAGTCTATGATTTTAGTGGAGTCAAGTTCTTTAGGTAAGTTGCAGACCACTTATGGCTTTGATAATTTAAACGGCTTTTCTATTATTCAACAAACGGCTCTGTTTGAAGAATTAGCTAATCAGATTAACTTAAAGCGCAACTCTCAGTTAGTTAAGTATCAAGGTCGAACCTATCTGGTGTTGACTCACTTGGACCAACCTAATCATCAAGGTGAAGTCGTGTCGAAAGTAGTGATCGCCACAGATATTACCGATATTCAAAATCAAAATCAGCGTTCATTGATAGCCGAATCCGTTCTTAACTTGCTCGTGTTACTGTTTTTATGGACGGTCATATATGTAATTTTTAGTCGTTATACCTATGCGTTAGAAAACTCTTACGACATGATTCAAGCTCTACATTTAAAAAGTCATCAACTACGTACTCAAGCGAATACGGATGAACTAACCGGATTGTATAATCGACGTTTTTTTAACGAGTCTTTGCAAAAAATACTTGATTATGGCCAAGCCGGAACCATGTTGTTTTTTGATATTGACCACTTTAAACAGCTTAACGATGCGCATGGACATCAGGCAGGTGATCAAGTATTAGTTGAGTTTGCGCAAATGTTGACCGGTTTTTTCCGTCAAGATGATTTAATTGTGCGCTGGGGCGGTGAAGAGTTTGCGGTTTTTATTAATAATATGCCAGAAGACGAAGCCTATCAAAAAGCGGAACGTTTCCGACAGTTTGTTGAAGCCTCAAGTAACAGTCATCAACCTTTCATGTTTACGATTAGTGGCGGGGTGGCCGCTATTGATTCAACGGGATCGCTGGATGAAGCTTTTAAATTGGCTGATCAACGTTTATATCAAGCGAAAGAAAAGGGCCGAAATCAAATTATTGGTCAGTTTAATAAAACAACCAGGCCTGGTAATAAAGAAGTTTAAAGCCGAGAAGGGCCAAAACGCGTTAGAATACGCCAAATTTTAGTAATACCTATTTGTACTTTGCAATGCGCTAAGCATTGTACAAGATCCTATTTTCGAATTTTTAGAGTGAGTGGAGGTGGAGATGTCTAACAATATTGAATCAATCCTAACCGAGAGCCGTGTTTTTGAGCCCTCAGAAATGATCAAGAGCCAAGCGGGCATCAATAAAGAAATTTTGGATGCGATGTATGAAAAAGCAGACAAAGATCACATTGGATTTTGGGCAGATTTAGCGCGCGAAAAACTAAGTTGGTCTAAGCCATTCACCCAGGCATTGGACGATTCAAAAGCCCCGCTTTATCGTTGGTTTAGTGATGGTGAGTTAAATGTCTCCTATAACTGTATTGACCGTCATTTGGAAAACAAAAGTGATAAGTTAGCGATTATTTTCGAAGGTGACCAAGGGGATGTGCATCATTACACCTACCAAGAGTTGCATGATGAAGTGGCGCGTTTTGCCAATGCTTTAACGGCGCAAGGCATTACTAAGGGTGATCGCGTTATTATCTATATGCCAATGATTCCACAAGCGGTATTTGCAATGCAAGCCTGTGCACGTATTGGGGCAATTCATTCTATCGTGTTTGGTGGCTTCTCGGCTGAGGCTTTAAGAGACCGTGTTGAAAATGCAGGTGCTAAGATGGTGATCACCACCGATGGTGGTTTGCGTGGTGGTAAATCAGTGCCACTTAAGGCTTCGGTGGATGAAGCCTTAGAGAAAGGTTGCGATACAGTTAAGAACGTGATTGTGTATCAGCGCACCAAGCAAGATGTCAATATGAAAGAAGGGCGTGATATTTGGTGGCATGAAGCCGAAGCCGGTATGAGCAATTATCACGACCCAGTGATGGTGAATGCCGATCATCCATTATTCTTGCTTTACACCTCTGGTTCAACTGGCACACCAAAAGGTATTCAACACGGTTCAGGTGGTTATTTGCTTAACGCCATGTTGACCAACGAATGGATGTTTGATCTAAAAGACAGTGATGTGTTTTGGTGTACCGCCGATGTGGGCTGGATTACCGGTCATAGTTACGTAGCCTATGGTCCGTTGGCAATGGGTCAAACCATCTTAATGTTTGAAGGTGTTCCGACTTATCCAGATGCGGGCCGTTTCTGGCAGATCTGTCAGGATCATGGTGTTACGGTGTTCTATACCGCACCAACCGCTATCCGTGCCTTAATGAAGTTTGGTAAAGAGGTTCCTGAGAAATATGACCTATCTAAATTACGTATTTTAGGTACCGTGGGCGAGCCGATTAATCCAGAAGCTTGGATGTGGTATCACGACGTGATTGGTCGTGGCGAGTGTCCGATTATTGATACTTGGTGGCAGACAGAAACGGGTGCTCATATGATTGCTCCTTTCCCAGGTGTGACACCATTAAAACCGGGCTCTTGTACGCGCCCATTACCTGGCATTGATGCCGTAGTGGTAGACGAAGAAGGCAATGAAATTGGTAATAACTCAGGTGGCTATTTAGTAGTACGCAAGCCTTGGCCTTCAATGCTACAGACTGTTTGGGGTGATGATCAGCGATATATCGACACCTATTATGCGAAGTTTAATAACAAATACTATGTAGTAGGTGACAGTGCGCACAAGGATGAAGATGGTTATATTTGGATTCTAGGGCGTATTGATGACGTTTTGAATGTATCCGGTCATCGTTTAGGCACAATGGAAATTGAATCGGCTTTAGTCGCGCATCCAAAAGTTGCTGAGGCCGCCGTGGTAGGCAAACCGCATGATGTAAAAGGTGAATCGGTATTTGCGTTTGTGGTATTGAACCAAGATTTACCAGAGGGAGCCGAACGTGATGCGATGGTAACGGAGTTACGTAATTGGGTGGCCAAAGAAATTGGTCCGATAGCGAAGCCGGATGATATTCGTTTTGGAACGAATTTACCTAAAACACGCTCCGGTAAGATTATGCGTCGTCTATTACGTACCTTGGCGAAAGGTGAAGAAATTACTCAAGATACGTCTACCCTGGAAGATCCAGGTATTTTGAAGCAATTCCAACAGAAGTAAAAAAAGCTAATTAAAATCTAATTTTATGCACAATTTTGAACAGTTTTTGGGCGTGCACAAAAAAATTCTGGTCAAATTGTGCAATTTTTTGTTGCGAATTTAACCCCAAAAAAAACATAATACGAAGCGAGGTCGATTTTAGCCCTAGATTCTAGAGGTAAAGTCGAATTTATATCAATTAGGAGAGTTTTAACTATGAATAAAACAATAAATGTTGTGGGAGGTTTCCTATGAATGGAAGTAAAGTAAAATTTGCCGCCATTCTATTGGCGATTTACACGGTATTATATTTTGGAGTGGCTTTGATGACATCGGCTACGTTTAAAGATATTGCCGCATTCGAAATAATTGGTTTGCCATTGGCTATTTGGGGTGGATTAATCATTATTATCTCAGGCGTAGTCATAACTCACCTTTATCTTAAAAAATCAGAATTAGAAGAAGGAGCTAATTAGTATGGAAAATATAGTAGCTCTTAGTGTTGTAATATTAGGCATATTATTATCGCTTTATATCAGTTATTTCCATCGCCGTTCAACAGCCAGAACAGCGGATTTTTATGTTGCTGGTGGTGGTATTTCCCCACGTGTTAACGGTATGGCCATGTTTGGTGACTATGCCAGTGCCGCAAGTTTCTTAGGTGTCGCGGGTGCCGTAGCCTTAATGGGTGTTGACGGTTGGTGGCTAGCCATTGGTTTCTTTGCTGCATGGATTGTGGTTTTGCTCGTTATTGCAGGTCCATTGAAAAATGTTGGTAAATTTACTGTAGCTGACGTTTTGAACTCTCGTTACCAAGGTAGTGAGCGTGGTATTCGTTTGGTTGCCATGATCTCAACCTTAGTGCTTTGTGTTATGTATTTGGTACCACAGATTGTGGGCGCAGGTTTATTGTTCGGCCTGTTGCTTGACTGGGATTATTTGCCAACGGTCATCGTTACCGGTTCATTGATGGCGATTTTCGTTATCATGGGTGGTATGAAAGGTACCAGTTATAACCAAGCGGTACAGGGTGCGATTTTATTCGGTGCGCTAATTTTCTTACTAATTTTCGGTGTAGTGCACTTCTTCGGTGGTAACCCAGTAGGTATGGTTATCGAAGGTAAGGATATGGTTCCGCCTGTTTTAGCGGCAGGTAATGCTGAAGCGGTATCCGCGATTGCAGGTATGACGAATGCTGAAAGCGCCGTTGCTATTGAAACCGTGCGTGGCATTATGTCTGAAGCGCCTACTGCAATTACACCAGGTGTGCAGCTACGTAGCTTGATGGACAACGCCAGTTTGGTTTTAGCTTTGTTCTTGGGTGTATTGGGTCTGCCACATATTTTGATCCGTTTTTATACCGTTTCGAATGCAAAAGATGCGCGTAAATCAGCCCAGTTCACTATTTGGGGTCTAGCCATTTTCTACGCTAGTGTATTCTTTGTTGGTTTGATTGCTATGTACGCCTTGTACCCAACTTTAGTTGAGTTGATTGCTAGTGGTCAGCGTGGTGTAGCAACTAACATGACGATGCCAATGTTAGGTGAGATGATGGGTGGTCAATTGCTAATGGGTGTGATTGCCGCTGGTGCAATGGCCGCGATGTTAAGTACCTCTGCCGGCTTATTGATCTCTGCGACGACGAGTTTGTCACATGATTTGTTTAAAGGTGTGATTCACCCTAATTCAACCGATGAGCAGCAAGTACGTTTTGCAAAAGCAGGGGCGGCTGTGTTAGCCGTTATCGCTATCGCGATGTCAATTTGGTTGAAAGAACAAAACGTGGCCATGTTGGTTGCGATGTGTTTTGGTATTGCAGCTAGTACGTTCGCTCCAGCTTTAGTATTTGCAGTTTGGTGGAAGCGTATGACAAGCCAGGCAGTAATTTGGGGTATGGCTGCTGGTCTAGTCTCTTCTTTACTGTTTACGTTTGCTCGTTTCTTCGGCGAAGCATCAATGCTAGGCTTAGATGTACTGGTTAACCCAGCACTTTACTCTGTGCCATTTGCGGTATTGGTTACGATTGTTGTTAGTTTCATAACAAGCGATCGTGGTAATACGGATGAGTTTATGGCGCAAGCCCATGGTAAATAAGTTTCTTAAAACAGAAATTTAAACCATAATAAAGGGGAGCTTCGGCTCCCTTTTTTTATTTGTTTTATGAGGTGTTTATGTCTATTGTTGAACAAGTCAGCTTTTTAACAAAAATTCATCCGTTTGATCGGTTGAGCACGACGCATTTAAATGAAGCGGCGGCGGCATTAGATGTTGTGTATTTTCCATTAAATGCCAAGATCCCTTTGGATTTAATGGAAAATGCATTTATCTATATTGTGATTAAAGGGCGAGTTTCTGAGTGCATGGGCGAGGATGGTAGTGGTCAGTGTGGACTCTATGGAATTAACTCACAGTTTGGCGCCTCAACCCTGCTGGATCAGAAAGCTAGGTTGAGTTATCAGGCTATTGAAGAAACGTTGGCTTATCGTTTACCTTTTGCTACTTTTCAGAATCTGCTTAAACATAATCCGGAGTTTGAATCATTTTATTTTAATGATATTACCCAGAAACTCAGTCATTTTCACCGTCAATTACAAATCGAATCATCGAGTGAAGCGATGATGGATGCGGTTAAAATTGCACCACTACACGCTTTAGTTGAAATAAGCAGTCAAACCAGTATTAAAGAATGTGTTGAGCGGATGGAGGCTGAAAAAACGGATGCTTGCTTGGTGAGTGATAATGATCGTTTGGGCGTGATTACATCCTCCGATCTTTTAAGAGGTCTCGCGATTCAGGGTTTTGATTTAAGCAGCCCCGTTAATGATTTGGTCAGTTACCCGGTCATTTCAATTAATCAAAATGACTACTTGTTTAATGCTTTATTAAAAATGACACGATACGGTGTAGACCGTTTAATGGTGCGAGATAAACAAGGCTTTATTGGCGTCTTACACCAAAAAGAGTTAATGAGTCTGTTTGCTAACCAATCAGGCCTGGTGATGTTAACGCTCGAACGTGCTGAGTGTTTTGATGATCTGAAAAAAGTCACCCAACAGGTTGATGAACTGGTCGCAGGTTTGTCTAATAAAGGCGTAAAAACCCATTATATCGCTAAGTTAGTGAATGAATTGCATCGCAAACTTCAAGCTAAGCTTTGGCAGATTTTGGATCAAAAACAACAGTTTTCTGACGCAACATTTATCGTTATGGGTAGTGAAGGGCGTTCTGAACAAGTCGTGCGTACGGATCAAGATAATGCGGTCATACATGCAGACCACCTTGATTCAAAGGCTTTGATGTCGTTTTGCCAAACCTATTCAGCCAAATTAATTGAATTAGGGTTTCCGCCATGTCCGGGTGGAATTATGGTGTCCAACCCACAGTGGTGTGTAAGCGAGAGTGCATTTGAATCTCAGATAATTGATTGGTTTGAACGTCCATCATTGCAAAGTTTTATGAGCTTGGCCATTCTGTTTGATGCTCAAACCGTTCACGGTGATGCTGAACGTTTGATAAGAATCAAAGCGGTTCTGCAGAAACAAGTACAAAAACGTCAAATGTTTTTGGCGCAATTTGCACGTAGTGTCCTTCAGTTTGACACGCCAATCGGGTTATTTGGGCGGTTAATTACGGAAAAAGATGAAGGTCATTCTATTGATTTAAAAAAAGGCGGCATTTTTCCGATTGTGCATGGTGTGCGTTGTTTAGCGATGGAAAAAGGGATTGAAAAAACAAACACCCACTGGCGCATTCGAGAGTTGATTAATCAACACGTTTTTGATGAAGCCTTTGGGGTTGAGTTGGGGGAAACCTTAAACTTTTTAAATACCTTAAGGCTAGAGTCTATGCTGGAAAAGAAGTCGCGAGAAAAAGTCGTCGACAATTCAATTGAGACCGATCATCTAAATCATTTTCAACAGGATCTTTTAAAAGATGCATTTAGTGTCGTGCATAAGTTTAAAAAAATGATTGAACAACATTTTAAAATGGATGGTGCGATCTAATGTTGGCAAGGCTGCACCAGGCCTGGTTGAAAAGGCGTCTCAAAATTCCCGATTATTGTTTTCTATTTGAGGCGGCTGAGGACCAGGATGTAGTTTGTTTTGACTGTGAAACCACAGGCTTGGATACCAAAACAGATAAAATAATATCCCTTAGTGCAATCAAGATCCGACGAAATCAAATTTTATCGAGTCAAAGCTTAAATCTTAAGTTTAAACAGCAACACAGTATTAACCCTGAAAGCATTGTTATTCACCGTTTACGCAATGTTGATGTCGTGGTTGGACTTGATGAAATAGAGGCGATTAAGCAATTTATTGAGTTTATTGGTTCAAGGCCTTTGGTTGGGTATTATTTGGAGTTTGATATGGCGATGGTTAACGCAATAATTAAGCCTTGGTTGGGTATAAAATTACCGAATAAACAAATTGAAGTCTCAGAGCTATACCATAAACAGTTCTACCAAGACTGGCTGCAGCCTGAACATGAAGTTTTTGATCTTAGTTTTAATGCTATTCTGGATAGATTAGATCTGCCCAAAATGGGCCAACATGATGCATTTAACGATGCTTTAATGACCGCGATGATTTACGTTAAGTTGCAGGATTTAAGTGGTTCATAGTTTGCTAATTCAAAGTGTAAAGATTTAAAGATATTTGCTTAAAACTCTGTAAATAAAGGCTTTCGCCTTGACAGAATCTGATTCTAGGAGTATTCTTAGCGCAGTTTTTCTGAAATGTATTTTTCAAAAAGCGGTTACAGGTAAGTTATAATCTTAATTTAACCGTTTTTTGGCCTTAGAGAACCCCGTTTTTACGGGGTTTTTTGTTGGTTTTTTTTGACTATAGGTGAAGTGTGACGTTAGAACAAAAAATTGAATCGCTTGTCGCTCCTGCGATTGAAGCCCTAGGAATGGATTTATGGGGCTGCGAATATATCCCGGCCGGTAAAGATTCAACCTTGCGTATTTATATTGATCGTCCCGGTGTCGGTGTCACGGTTGATGATTGTGCAAAAGTGAGTCGTCAGGTGAGTGCGATCATGGATGTTGAAGATCCGATTTCAGCGGCTTATCTGCTTGAAATCTCATCGCCGGGTATGGAGCGCCCTTTGTTCAAGCCCGAACATTACACACCCTATATTGGTAAAACAGTAAATGTACGTGCGCGCTCACCTATTATGGGGCGCCGCAAGTTTAAAGGGGAATTGATCCAAGCGGATCAAGACCAAATCGAGGTGGAAGTGGATCGTGAAGTATATGAGATTCCATTTTCGAGTATTGATAAAGCAAATTTAGTCGTAGAACTGTAAGGCGGTTGAATCATGAGTAAAGAAGTATTATCCGTTGTTGAAATCATGTCTAACGAAAAAGGCGTGGATGAAGAAATCATTTTTGAGGCGATTGAAACCGCTTTAGCGATGGCGACCACCAAAAGTTATGATGACAAGATAGATGCACGTGTTGAGATCGACCGTCATACAGGTGACTACAAAACCTTCCGTCGTTGGTTAGTGATTGAAGACGATGTGGCTATTGAAGGTGAAGCGGGTTTATATATTCGTATGATGGATGCGGTGGATGTTGATCCACACGCTCAGCCAGACGAGTATGTTGAAGAGGAAATTGAATCCATTGAGTTTGGCCGTATTGGTGCTCAAACGGCTAAACAAGTGATCATTCAGAAAGTCCGCGAAGCCGAACGCAAAAAAGTGGTTGAAGACTATTCAGGACGTGTTGGTGAAATCCTAACCGGCCAAGTTAAACGCGTTGATCGCGGTGATGTGATTCTGGATATGGGCGATAACGTTGATGCCATTATTCCACGCAGTGAATTGGTCGCGCGTGAAACCTTCCGTATCGGTGATCGTGTGCGTGCTTATTTAAAAGAAGTCAGCTTCCGTCCACGTGGCCCACAGTTGTTTATGTCGCGTGCTTGTAAAGAAATGCTGATGGAATTGTTTAAAATTGAAGTACCCGAGATTGGTGATGATTTAATTGACATTATGGCCGCCGCGCGTGATGTCGGTTTCCGTGCCAAAATCGCTGTGCGTGCAAATGACCCGCGCCTAGATCCAATTGGTGCTTGTGTGGGTATGCGTGGTGGCCGTGTTCAAGCGGTTACTAACGAGTTGAATGGCGAACGTATTGATATTATTCAGTGGGATCCAAACGATGCTCAGTTTGTTATCAACGCGATGGCACCCGCTGAAATCACCTCAATTATGGTGGACGAAGATCGTCACGAAATGGATTTAGCGGTAGAGGACGAACAGTTATCTTTAGCAATTGGTAAAGGTGGCCAAAACATTCGTTTGGCATCTGAGTTAACCGGTTGGGAATTAAACATCATGTCAAAAACGGACATGGAAGAAAAACACAATAATGAAGCTGGTAAATACATCGACACCTTTGTAACCCTGCTTGAAGTTGACGAAGAGTTGGCTCAAGTATTGGTAGAAGAAGGCTTTACCACGATCGAAGAAGTGGCGTATGTACCGACCGCTGAAATGTTAGAAATTGATGGCTTTGACGAAGATTTAGTCAACGAGCTGAAGCAGCGCGCTAAAGACGCATTGTTAACGCAAGCCATTGTAAATGAAGAAAAAACCGCGCTTGCCGAGCCCGCTGATGATTTATTGGCGCTTGAAGGCATGAACGATGACATGGCCAAACAGTTGGCGTCTAAAGGCATAGTGACTCAAGAAGATTTAGCCGAGCTTGGTACGGATGAATTACTTGAG
Organism: Thiomicrospira pelophila DSM 1534; assembly: GCF_000711195.1. Classification (NCBI taxonomy): domain Bacteria; kingdom Pseudomonadati; phylum Pseudomonadota; class Gammaproteobacteria; order Thiotrichales; family Piscirickettsiaceae; genus Thiomicrospira; species Thiomicrospira pelophila. Next base: position 1,152,663 of record NZ_JOMR01000001.1, read on the forward strand.
TTAGTCAATTTAGATGCAGACGCCGCTGCTGCGCTCATTATGAAAGCACGCGCACCATGGTTTGAATAACAGGAAAAGGGAGAGGCGAGATTATGGCCGAAGTATCGATATTAAAGTTTTCAGAAACACTCAACCTTTCTGTAGATAAATTATTAGCGCAGCTTGAAGCATCGGGCGTCAAAAACAAGACCAAAGATGATGCAATCAGCGAAGAAGAAAAACGCACTTTGTTGGCTTATCTAAAAAGCCTGCACGGGGATGTTGCAGAAGACGAGCCTAAAAAAGTTACTTTACGTCGTAAAGAAGTTAAGACATTAAATTTGTCATCAGGTTCAAATAAAAGAACAGTCAATGTTGAAGTACGTAAAAAGCGTACCTACGTTAAGCGTTCTGAGTTAGAAGAAACGAAGCCGGAAGAGATTGAAGAGGTAGCGGCGGTTACGACTGATGAAGTTAAAACCCCCGATGCTACACCTGAAACTACAACAGCCGTAGAAACCAAAGAGACGGTGGAAGCCACAACAGAAGCTAAGACAGCTGATACTAAGGCCGCTCAAGCAGCAGAGCCAGTGGTGGATCCAGCTACGGTTGAACCAGAAGCAGTGGTGGATTCTAAAAACGATAAAAAATCTAAAGCCAAAAAAGGCAAAACGCTTGATAGTCGTTTAGAAGATGGTCCACCTAAAGCTAAGAAAACCATTAAAACTAAAATTGTCAGTGATGATAATGAAAAAATGAGCTTGGGTCGTCGTAAGTCTAAGAAGCGTTTTGACTATAGAAAGCCAAGCAATTCACAAGCGGCGCATGATAATCAGCACGGTTTCCAAAAACCAGTTGGCCCGGTTGTGCGTGATGTCGCCATTCCTGAAACGATTCAGGTCGCCGAACTGGCTGATAAAATGTCGGTTAAGGTCGCCGAAGTAATTAAGTTTATGATGGGCATGGTCACCATTAACCAAGTGCTTGATCAGGAAACGGCCGCGATCGTGGTAGAAGAGCTAGGTCATAAGCCAGTTCTACTTAAAGAAAACGCGCTGGAAGAAGAAGTGCTACAGCAAGAATATCACGGTGAATTTGTTCACCGTGCACCGGTGGTCACTATCATGGGTCACGTTGACCATGGTAAAACCTCCTTGCTTGACCATATTCGTAAAGCCAAAGTAGCCACGGGTGAAGCCGGTGGGATTACCCAGCATATTGGTGCTTATCATGTTGAAACGCCAAATGGTGATATCACATTTATCGATACCCCGGGTCACCAGGCCTTTACCGCGATGCGTGCACGTGGTGCCAAAGTAACGGACATTGTGGTTATCGTTGTGGCAGCTGATGATGGTGTGATGCCGCAAACAAAAGAAGCCATTCAACATGCGAAAGCCGCAGGCGTTGGCATTGTGGTGGCGATCAACAAGATGGATAAAGAGGGCGCCAATCCTGACCGTGTATTACAAGAATTGGCAAACGAAGACGTCATCTCAGAAGAATGGGGTGGGGATATCCAGTTTGTACCTGTATCGGCTAAGACGGGTATGGGGATTGACGCCTTGCTAGAAGCGATTTTATTAAGTGCTGAAATTCTAGAGTTAGATGCGCCTACAGAAGGACATGCAAAAGGTGTGGTAATCGAATCGCGTCTAGATAAAGGTCGCGGTCCAGTCGCTACCGTATTGGTCCAGTCTGGTACCTTAAGAAAAGGCGATATCGCCTTGTGTGGTATGGAATTCGGTCGTGTACGTGCATTGGTGAACGAACAAGGCAAAGTTGTCGATAGCGCAGGCCCATCTTTCCCAGTTGAGATTTTAGGTCTATCTGGCGTACCGGCCGCGGGTGACGAAATGATCACGGTCGACAATGAGCGTAAAGCTCGTGAAGTCGCGTTGTTCCGTCAAGGTAAATATAAAGAAGTTAAGATCGCGCGTCAGCAAAGTGCTAAGTTGGATAATATGTTCAACAAGATGGCCGAGGGCGAAATGAAGACCGTCAATATCGTGCTAAAAGCCGATGTACAAGGTTCGATCGAAGCCATCAGTAATGCCTTAACCGATCTAAGTAACGACGAAGTACGTGTAACCGTCGTAAGCAGTGGCGTAGGTGGGATCACCGAAAGTGATGTAAACCTTGCCATTGCGTCCGATGCCTTAGTATTTGGTTTCAACGTGCGTGCGGATGCATCGGCTAAGCGTTTGATTGAACGTGAAGGTGTTGGCTTGTACTACTACAGCATTATTTATGAAGTAGTCGACGAAGTTAAACGCGCAATTGAAGGTAAGCTATCGGCTGAACAACGTGAAGAAATCATCGGTATTGCTGAAGTACGTGATGTATTTAAAGCACCTAAAATCGGCATGATTGCGGGTTGTATGGTTACCGAAGGTATTGTTGAACGTAGCCAGCCAATCCGTGTATTACGTGATAACGTGGTTATTTACGAAGGTGAACTTGAATCTTTACGTCGTTTTAAAGATGACGTGAAAGAAGTTCGTCAAGGTATGGAATGTGGTATTGGCGTGAAAGACTATAATGATGTTAAAGTTGGCGATCAAATCGAAGTCTTTAAGCGTTATGAAGTCAAGCGTACTTTAGATTAAGATTCTATTCTGGCCTTGTGTCTATTCATCGGTGCTTATCTACTCAGACAACAGCCGATGAAAAGCCGCAAGGTTAGGCGTTAAAGAAGACGTTTAAATAACTACATTAGAATGCCCTTCGGGGCATTTTGTTTTTACAGAAAACAAAATAACCAGGCCTGGTGGTCTGATGGAAATGGAAAATCATGAGTCAAGAATTTAGCCGCACCGATCGTGTGTCGCAAGAAATATTTCGTTTGTTATCAAACATGTTGCGTCGTGAGACCAAAGATCCACGCCTGCAAGGTTTGACCCTGACAGAATGTAAAGTCACGAAAGACATGAGCTTGGCGAAAATCTATTTTACCGTGCTGGGTGCTAAGTCTGGTGATGTTGAAGTGGAAGAGGCGATTAAAGCCTTAGAAAAAGCCAAAGGGTTTTTCCGCACCGAGCTGGGCAAACAATTACGTTTGCGTATTACGCCAAATTTACGTTTTTACCACGATACCGTTCCCGAACATGTTGATCACATTGAACAGTTGATCAAAAAGGCCCTGTATTAAGCATGGCGGCGAGAGGTAGACGAAAAAAAGTTGTCAATGGCATAGTGTTGGTTAATAAAGCGGCGGGCTTGACCTCAAGAGATGTCGTTCAAAAGGTCACCAGAATTTATTCGGCTAAAAAAGCGGGCCATACCGGCACCTTAGATCCATTTGCCACCGGATTGTTGCCAGTTTGTTTGGGTGAAGCAACAAAAGTCTCGGGATTATTACTCGCTTCTGACAAACGTTATATTGCCACCTTGGGGTTAGGGGTCGAAACGGATACCGGCGATCATGACGGCGAAATTATTGAACAGATGGCTGTGCCTGCTTTAACACGCGAAAAAATTGAATCGGTTTTAGAACGGTTTCGTGGTGAGATTTTACAAGTGCCCCCCATGTATTCGTCGCTTAAATTTGAAGGTAAATCCCTACATGTCTATGCCCGTAAAGGCATCGAAATTGAGCGTGAGCCGCGCCAAGTTCAGATTATGGAATTAAGCCTATTAGATTTCGATCAACACCAAATCCGTTTTGAAGTACATTGTTCAAAAGGCACTTATGTGCGGGTTTTGGGTGAAGATATTGCCAAGGCTTTAGGCACAGTAGGGCATCTAACCGCCTTGCACCGTACCCAAACCGGCGTGTTCAAAGCCGATATGATGCGTGATTTGGATGAAATCGCCATGTTTCGTGTTACTAATCTGTTACCGATTGATATTGCCTTGGTCGATTATGAAGCGATTTATCTCACAGTTGAACAAAAAAATCATCTATGGTTGGGCGGGTTTTTATTTGATGTAAAACCGCAAAACCCAGAAAAAGATTGCTTGGTACGATTATATAACGAGCATCAGCAGATTTTTGCGATTGGTGAGTGGCGTGCAGATAAACAACGCTTAAAAATAAAGCGTGGTTTTAACGTCGATCCAAGCCTCGACTCCCATGCTCAATAGTGACCACCAGGCCTGGTTAGACTGTCGTTCGTTGCAAGAATATAGTGCCGGGCACTTTCCCAATGCGGCGTTTTTTAGCTGGCCTGAATTACAACATCGTTTAAACGAATTGCCGGCCGCTCCAGCGAACTTGGGTTTAATCGCTCCCGAAGCTCAGCTGGGCTTAATCCTAACTTTTTTGCGTGAAAAAGGTTATAAAATTAGCGCCTGTTTAACCGATATTGAATTTGCTAATCTGAAAGCACCAGGCCTAGTGGTCGGAGTTAAATCCACACGTTTATGGTCGCCAAACCCCTTGTTGCAGCAAGTGAATGAAAAGAATCTACTGACGTTTTTGCACAGTGAACCATTAAACGCGCTAGATTTAGGTTGTGGCGGTGGACGTGATGCCGTGTATTTAGCTGAGCAGGGCTGGCAAGTTACCGCGATTGATCAGCAAGCTCGAGTGATTCAACGTGCCAAAACCCTAGCCAAACACAATGGGGTAGACGTGAATTGGCACTGTTGTGATCTACGTTCGCAAGATTGTTTGCCTAATCAATCGTTTGATTTAATCCTGATGAATCGTTTCCTTAATCGCAGCTTATATCCTTATATGCGCGCACATACCAGGCCTGGTGGTTATGTCTTGATTTCTACCTTTGCCGAGGGTGCCGAAGTCTTTGGCTCCCCCAAAAATCCCAATTTATTAATAAAAAAACACGAATTAGCAAAAGAATTTGCCGAGTTTGAAGTGATAGTTGATAAAATAAGCCGCATTGAAGATGGCCGCCCGGTTGCGTCCTTCTTGGCGCGACGATTAGAGGAGAATAAAACATGACGAATATGACAGCCACTGAACTTTTTGAATTTTTCCAGCAACACTTTATTTGCGAGTCATTAACTCGTAATGAGGTTGAAACCTTGACCAGTTACTTGCAAGAGAAAACTTACGAGCGTGATCAGATTATTTCAGACCTCGGTGAGGTGGGCGACTGCCTCATGTTTGTGATTCAAGGCAAAGTTGGCTTTACCAGTTATGATGGTCAGAACGAAGTGAATGTTGGCCATCAAGGTGAGGGTAGTTTGATTGGTGAAATGTCATTTTTCGACCGCAAACCACGTAATTTAAGAATGTATTGCTCCTCTAAAAAAGTCACCTTATTGGCCTTAACACGCTCCATGTACGACCGCCTAAAAGTCGAGCATCCATATATTGCGGTAAATATTCTTGAAAATGCCGTAGTCAGCTTAGATCATTTGGTGCGCGCAATGAGTGAATCCATGGCGCAGATCGAGCATTATATGCACGGCTATGGTAAGCATTAATTACGAAATTAGATTGAAAAACGCAATAAAATCTGTATAGTACGTCGTTCAGTTTCTGCTATCGGTTGCGGAAATTGACTTTTAATAAAAAACCGATCTCTAGGAGAGAAGATAATGTTTGATGCTGAAACTAAAGCAAAAATCATCGCTGAATATGGCGCAAACGCAAACGATTCAGGTTCAACTGAAGTTCAGGTTGCTTTGTTAACTCACCGTATTCAATACTTAACTGGTCACTTCAAAACGCATAAGCAAGACAATCACTCACGTGTTGGTCTACTACGTTTAGTTGGTCGTCGTCGTAAGTTGCTAGACTACTTACACAAAAAAGACGGTCAGCGTTATTTAGATTTGATCGCACGTCTTGGCTTACGTAAGTAAGATTTCAAGCTGCTAAAAAAGCCCCGCTTAGTCGGGGCTTTTTTGTAGGCGCAAGGCCAACAAAGTCTGTACAATATGTAGCTGAATAAAAACCTGATATTTTTGATTATTTAAACGAATTAACTGAAAACCCTTTATAACCTGAATCCCTAAACCCATCCGTTTTTATCCATCACCAGGACTGGTGGTTTGGCTTATTAACTAGGTGACTTTAGGGATTCAGGTTTCCAGTTAAAGCAAGCAGAAAGGAAACTCTGATGGCAAAACATGTAAAAAGCTTCCAGTATGGTCACCACACCATTACGTTAGAAACGGGCGAAATTGCGCGTCAAGCCGATGGTGCGGTTGTAATCGGCATGGGTGATACTCGCATTTTAGTCACGGTGGTCGGTGCTAAAAAAGCCAAAGAAGGCCAAGACTTCTTCCCCTTAACGGTTAACTACCAAGAAAAAGCCTACGCGGCCGGTAAAATCCCAGGTGGATTTTTAAAGCGTGAAGCGCGTCCATCGGAATTTGAAACCTTAACCTCGCGTTTGATTGACCGTCCTATTCGCCCACTGTTTCCAAAAGGCTTTATGAATGAAGTGCAGGTCGTGGCTACGGTATTAGCTTTAGACCCAGATGCGGGAACAGAAGTGGCGGCTATGTTAGGTACCTCAGCCGCTTTAGCCATATCTGGTATTCCATTTAATGGCCCGATTGGGGCGGCGATTGTCGGTTTCCGTGACGGCGAATATATCTTAAACCCATCGGTTCAACACCTTGATGAGTCAGATTTAGAGTTAAGTGTGGCCGGTACAGAATCAGCAGTATTAATGGTGGAATCTGAAGCCAGCGAACTACCAGAAGACGTGATGTTAGGCGCGGTCATGTTTGGTCACCAGCAGATGCAAGTGGCGATTCAAGCGATTCGTGAACTGGCTGAAGAAGTCGGTAAACCACGTTGGGATTGGCAACCAGTTGCCGAAAACACCGCATTAAAAGATCAAGTATTTAGCTTAATCCGTTCGGATGTTGAATCGGCTTATAACATTGCTGACAAAATGGCGCGTTACGCGGCTTTAGATGAAGCTAAAGCAAAACTAATTCAGACCTTGGCAGCCACGGAAGAAAATCCAGATGGGGCGTCAGAGAAAGAATTAGAAGGTTTATTTGGTAAATTACAAAAAGACATCGTGCGCGGCCGTAGCGTATCGGGTCAGCCACGTATTGATGGTCGTGATAACCAAACCATTCGTGGAATTGATTGCAAAGTTGGCGTATTGCCAAAAGTACACGGTTCAGCCTTGTTTACGCGTGGTGAAACCCAGGCGTTAGTTGTGACCACATTGGGTACCGAACAAGATGCCAAAATTGTTGACGAGCTAACCGGTTCTTACAAAGATCGCTTTATGTTGCATTACAACTTCCCTCCATATTCAGTTGGTGAGTGTGGTCGTATGGGTACACCAGGGCGTCGTGAAATTGGACACGGTATGTTAGCGCGTCGCGGCGTTGCGGCTATGCTACCGACAGCCGACGAGTTCCCTTATACCGTTCGTGTGGTGTCTGAAATTACCGAATCAAACGGTTCAAGCTCGATGGCGACCGTTTGTGGTACCAGTATGTCCTTAATGCACGCCGGGGTACCAATTGCGGCACCAGTAGCCGGTATTGCGATGGGTCTGATTAAAGAAGAATCAGGCTTTGCCGTTCTGTCAGACATTTTAGGTGACGAAGATCATCTAGGTGATATGGACTTTAAAGTAGCCGGGACGGATCAAGGTATTACCGCACTTCAAATGGATATTAAAATCGAAGGCATTACTGAAGAAATTATGCAAATCGCGCTAGATCAAGCGAAAGCAGGGCGTTTGCATATTTTGGGTGAAATGAATAAAGCCATTACCTCATCTAATACTGATGTCGCAGCAACGGCTCCACGTATTACCACGATTAAAGTTAAACCTGAAAAAGTGCGTGAAATCATCGGTAAAGGTGGCGCAACCATCCGTATGCTAACCGAGCAATCGGGTGCGGTCATCGAGCTAGACGACGATGGTACGGTGCGTATTGCAGCGTCCGATCAGTCCTGTGCGGATGATGCGATTGCGCGTATTATGCAGATCGTGGCTGAACCGGAAATCGGTAAAGTATATGATGCTAAAGTGGTTAAAATCGTCGATTTTGGCGCGTTTGTATCTTACATGCCAGGTCGTGAAGGCTTAGTTCACGTTTCGCAAATTTCGGATGAGCGTGTTGAGAATGTCGAAGACTATCTAAAAGAAGGTCAAGAGATCAAAGTGCGCTTAACAGAAATTGACAAACAGGGGCGTGTTAAGCTGTCAATCAAAGCGGTTTAAACAGCAGCCAACATACCAATACTCTGTTATGGACGTAGCTTGTTTTAAACCCTTGTTTAAACGAGTCACGTCCATATAGACATGAGTTTGCACTCAAATATTTAAACCGTTGTTAAGACGGTTTTTTATTTTAGGCACGCCGAAATAATCAAAAGGAAGGCTATGCAACCCAGTCACACAACATTCGAATTCATCAGTGAACATGCGATAGAAAGTTTGTCGGTTAATGTACTAACTTATCGCCATAAAATTACCGGTGCCATGCACTATCATTTAGCGGCCGATGATGAGCATAAAGTATTTATGGTAGCGTTGCGCACGGTTCCTGAAGACTCAACTGGAGTGGCGCATATACTGGAACACACCACCTTGTGTAGCAGTGAGCGGTTTCCGGTGCGTGATCCATTCTTTATGATGATTCGTCGCTCCATCAACACCTTTATGAACGCGTTTACCTCAAGTGACTGGACAGCCTATCCGTTTGCGACTGAAAACGACAAGGATTATCAAAACTTACTGCAAGTCTATATGGATGCCGTGTTTTTCCCCAATTTGGATCCGCTTGATTTTGCCCAGGAAGGTCACCGTTTTGAGTTTGAAACCATGGACGATGCCAACTCAGCTTTAACCTACAAAGGCGTGGTGTTCAATGAAATGAAAGGGGCCATGAGTTCACCGATTTCAACGCTTTGGCAAACCTTAACCACTGAACTTTATCCAACCTCGACTTATCATTACAACAGTGGTGGTGATCCTGAAGCGATCCCGGATTTAACCTACCAGCAATTGGTTGATTTCCATCGCACGCATTATCATCCGTCTAATGCCGTGTTTATGACCTATGGCAACCAAAATCCAGCCGATCTGCAAGCCGATTTTGAAGCCTTGGCGTTGGCGCGTTTTAAAGATCAAATCGAACCAACTTATGTCGTCACCGAGCAACGCTTTACCACGCCCAAAGCGATTGAACAAACCTATGCGTTAGAGGAAGAAGATACTAGCAAAAAAACCCACGTTGTACTGGGTTGGTTATTAGGTCTGAATAAAAACCCAATGGACGTATTAAAAGGCCATTTATTGTCGTCCGTGTTGTTGGATAACAGCGCGTCACCATTGCGTTATGTGCTAGAGCAATCCGAGTTGGCAACCGCGCCATCACCGCTTTGTGGCATCGAAGATTCCAATAAAGAAATGGCGTTCGTGGTTGGTTTACAAGGCACCGAACCAGAACATGCGCAGGCTATTGAAGCCTTAATTATCAATGAGCTAGAACGTATTGTTAAGGAAGGGGTTGACCAGTCTCATGTTGAAGCTATGTTGCATCAACTTGAACTATCACAACGTGAAGTGGGCGGCGATAGTTATCCTTATGGTTTGGAGCTCATGCTTGGTGCATTGCCGGGTGCATTGCATCAAGGTGATCCGGTCGCGTTACTCGATGTCGATAAGATTTTATTAGAGCTGCAAGCTGAAGTGCGTCAACCCGAATTTATCCCTAACTTGATTCAAAGCTGGTTGCTGGATAATCCGCATCGTGTGCGTTTAACCCTAAAACCTGATTCAGAATTAGCGGCCAAGCGTGAGCAGGCTGAAAAAGCTAAACTCGCTAAAATTCAAGTGGGTTTAACTGACGAACAAAAACAAGCGATTATTGATCAAGCCAAAGCGTTGGAAGTGCGTCAAGCGCAGGAAGATGATCCTGACATTTTGCCGAAAGTCACCAAGGATGATGTTGAGCCAGAACTGCCAAAGATTGAGCCAAAACACAAGCAGGCGAACCTAACCAGCTACGAACGCGGTACGAATGGCTTGGTGTATCAACAACTCATTATGGATACGCCCGATTTAACTGAACAAGAACAGGCTTTAATGCCGTTGTTTAATAGCTGTTTAACCGAAGTCGGCAGTGGTGGGCGTGATTATTTAGCGACTCAATCATTGCAAGCCTCGGTAACAGGCGGCTTAAGTGCGCGTTCTGCGGTACGAGCTGATTTAAGCGATCCAACCAAGTATCAAAGCCATTTTGTGCTGGCTGGTAAAGCTTTAAACCGTCACCAAGCCGACCTAAGCCAAATGATGACCGAAACCCTGCATCAAGTGGATTTTAGCGAAACCCAACGTTTAAAAGACTTGATTGCTCAAATTCGTTCTTCTATGGAACATCGCATTACTGGCGCGGGTCACAGCTTGGCTATGAGTGCGGCTTCGCAAAGCTTCTCAGTCGCCGCAAAATGGAGTTTTGAACGTTCTGGTTTAGCCGGTATTCGGTTTATCAAACAACTGGATAAAGATTTAGCCAACGACGAGAAACTAAGCCAGTTTTCACAAACCTTGGCGCAATTGCGTGACAAGATTGCGCATGCACCCAAGCAAGGCTTGTTAGTAGCGGATGAACAGGGCTATGACTCGGCTAAAGCAGGCTTTACCGATTTACTGGCCGATCCGGTCAATAGTCAATCTGGCGTTTTAAACCTAGCTAAGCCTGATCCGGTTAAGCACCAGGCCTGGTTGACGTCTACTCAGGTTAATTTCTGTGCGCAAGCTTATCCTGCCGTTATGTGGGGGCATGAAGATGCACCTTTATTATCGGTTTTAAGTGCGTGTTTGCGAAACGGCTTTCTGCACAGTGCGATTCGTGAAAAGGGCGGAGCTTATGGTGGCGGCGCGAGTTTTGATGCCGAAGCCGGCGCATTTGTATTCTTCTCGTATCGCGATCCACGTTTAATGGAAACCTATGCGGATTTTGAGCGCGCTTTAAATTGGCTCATGACCGATGCAACCCAAGCGCAAGTTGATGAGGCAATTTTAAATGTGGTGAGTGCGATGGATAAACCTGGTTCACCAGCGGGTGAAGCCAAAAAGGCTTTCTATCAAGAGCTTTATGGCCGCACTCACGCAAAACGTTTTGCTTATCGCCAGCGTGTTTTGAATGCTGAATTGGCGCAATTGCGTGAAGTCGCGCAGCGTTATTTAACCACGCCTTATACACGTGCCGTGGTCACTCAGTCCAGTCATTCAGAATTACTCAGCTCACAAGGCTTTGAGTTAATTAAGCTGTAAATTAAGACATGACGGATTCCAAAACGGCTCGTTGTATTTCTAACGCAAGCCGGACGTCTGATGAACCAACAGAATCCAAGCACCAGGCCTGGTATACCTATCTGGTGTGTTGCTCGGATGAATCACTTTACTGTGGCGTGACCAATAATTTGGCGCGCCGTCTTAAGCAACATAATGGCGAATTAGTCGGTGGAGCCAAGTATACCGCCACACGTCGTCCCGTCGAAATTAAAGCTTTTTGGCCGCATCCTAATCGATCCCAAGCATCACAGCACGAATACCAAATCAAACAACTTTCACGTCCGCGAAAACTGGCTTTAATCCAGCAATTCTTAGTTGAAAACCCAGCTTAAAAACCGCTCTTATAAACTATTCATAAACTTGTATTAAAACAATAATAATTTATTTTAACTTGTTATTTTTTAATAAATTATGTTATTTTAAAACTATTCACTAATCTATTCATTTTTCAAGTATCGGATAAGCCTTTAGGTATGAAAGATAATCGCATTAAAATTCAGAAAGCCTTGGCATTGGACAACTTAAGTAGCGTGCAAATCGCAAACAAAACTGGCTTGAGTCAGCCCACGGTGAGTCGAAGCTTAGCTGAGTTACCGGTTAAAAAAATAGGGGCGGGTCGCGCCACACGTTTTGCTTGGATTGAAGATTCGGCTGAGCCGATTTTTCAAATTAACCCACAAGGTAAAGCTGAAAAAGTGGCTTATTTTTATCGACAGCCAAATCAACGATGCTTGGTGGCGTTCAGCCAAAATAACAAAACTCAAGCTTTTACAAAGTTACCGCATTTTATGATGGATTTAATACCAAGCGGTTTTTTGGCCGAAATTGGTTTGGAGCAAATTCATCGTTTAGATAGTCGCGTTACCATGAACTCATTACATTGGTCGCATCAAGATTTCGTGTATTTTTTAACCCATTACGGCACTGACTTAAGCGGCAATTTAATGTTCGGACGTCATACCGTTGAAACCTGGTTACATACAGAAATGCCGATTGTGAAAGAGGCCGATTATACGAAGGTTGTTAAGGAATTGGCTAGCGGCGTAAATCGTGGCGGTTGGGTTGTTGGCAAACAACCCAAGTTTACTTGCTATAACGGCACGGATCATTTATTGGTCAAATACACGCCTAAGCTTGATGCGCATGACCCCCTCGCTATTCGTTATAAAGACTTATTGGTGTGTGAGTTTTTAGCTTTACAAACCTTAGGTCAGACGGGTCTGGCTGTATCGGAAGCGAAACTAGTGCAGGCGGAGCGATTATATCTACAGCTCAAACGTTTTGATCGCGTTGGTGAAAAGGGGCGACGAGGTTTGATTTCATTAAAAGCCTTGGCCGATCATTACATCGGCGAGACCCAAAACTGGCCCTTAACGGCGGATGCGTTGTTTCAGCAGGGTGTGATTAATGAAGACGAAAAAAACACCATCCATTTGCTGTATGCCTTTGGCGCCTATATAGGTAATAACGATCGACATTTGGCGAATATTTCATTCTACTTTGAAGACTTTGAGCTAAAAGGACTCGCGCCTATTTACGACATGTTGCCGATGCGATTGATGCCTAAAAATGGTGAACTACCAAGCCCTAAATGGCAAGAACCGGCTTTATTTGATGTGGCGCCCGAGTTAGTGAATCAAGCCAAAGAACTGGCTAAATACTATATCAAGCGGGTATTTGAAAATTATCTGATTTCTTACGACACCAAAAAACTGTTTAATCAGGGTTAAAAGTGCGTTGTCATGTTGAGTGAAGCGAAACATCTCCCACCGAGTTGCTCGGCTACAAGATCCTTCGTTTCACTCAGGATGACATGCGGAAAAACTTAGGTTGAAGCGGTGATGTTGTAACCACCGTCTACATAAGTAATTTCGCCGGTCACGCCTGACGCTAGGTCAGAACATAAGAAGGCGCAAGTGTTGCCGACTTCTTCGATTGTGACGTTACGACGTAAAGGCGTCGCTTGTGCCGCTTTGTCTAGCATAGAGCGGAAGTCTTTAATACCAGATGCCGCCAAAGTACGGATTGGACCTGCTGAAACTGCGTTTACACGGATACCGTCTTGACCTAAGTCAGCGGCCAAATAACGTACGGTCGCTTCTAAAGAAGCTTTCGCAATACCCATTACGTTATAGTTAGGTACGGCACGTTCAGCGCCCAAATAAGACAAGGTCATCACAGAACCTTTGCGTGCTTTTAGCATTTCAAAACCGGCTTTAGTTAAAGCAGTTAAGCTATAAGCACTGATGTCATGCGCGGTTTTGAAACCTTCACGGGTAGACGCATCAATCATGCGGCCTTCTAATTCTTCACGTGGTGCAAAGGCCACTGAGTGAACCAAAATATCCAAGCCTTCAGGCCATTGTTTCTTCAATTCGCTAAATACGTTTTCAATTTGTGCGTCGTCAGCCACATCCAAAGGTAAAACGATTTTTGAACCTAATTCTTCGGCCACACCTTCTACACGACTCTTCAATTTTTCAGTTTGGTAGGTTAGGGCGATCTCTGCGCCTTGCTCATGCATTTGTTTTGCAATACCATAAGCGATGGATTTGTTGTTGGCGACGCCTACGATTAAGGCACGTTTGCCCGTTAAGAATCCCATAATTTACTCCGTAACTATAATTCAATTCTAAATAAAACAGTGGCGCCATTATAACGTGAAATTAAAATCGAAGATAAAAATGCTGTTTGAAGGCGCACGATTTGTTTTATTAAGCCTGACGGCTTTAGCACTAACGGCCTGTTCGGATCAATGGAACACGCCTTATACCGCCCAGCAAGTGTCCTCTAACACTTTATTTAGTGCTTTTTCCGCACCGCCCAAACATCTCGATCCGGTTCGTTCCTATAGCTCAAACGAATGGGCGATCAACGCACAAATTTTAGAACCGCCACTGCAATATCACTATTTAAAACGTCCTTATACGCTAGAGCCGCTCACACTCAGCAAAATGCCAGAGGTGCGTTATTTAAACCAACAAGGCGAACTGGTGTCAGCCACAGCTAAGGATATGACTTATTCGGAAGTCATTTTAAGCATTAAACCCGGTATTCAATATCAACCCCATCCGGCTTTTGTCAAAGATGAACAGGGCGATTTGCGCTACGCAACTTTATCGGCAAAGGACTTAAGCGGACTAAAATCGCCATTTGAGCTTAAAGACCAAGCCAGTCGTGAACTGGTGGCGGACGATTATGCTTATGCGATTAAACGCATGGCGGTGCGTCAAAACCATTCGCCCATTTTGGACAGCATGAATGAACACATTGTTGGTTTGAAGGCCTTTTCGGAACAGATCAGCGAACTACGTTCTAAAGCCGATAATCACGAGTTTTTTGATTTAAGATCCCATCAAATTGATGGCGTAAACGTTGTCAATGACCACGAACTGCGTATTCGTTTACATGGCATCTACCCCCAGTTTATGTATTGGCTGAGCATGAACTTTTTTGCGCCTGTGCCTTGGGAAGTCATGCAGTTTTACGCACAACCAGGCCTGGTGGACTTGAATATCAGTTTTGATACCTTTCCGGTTGGCACTGGGCCTTATCGTTTGGTGGAAAACAACCCGAATAGCCGCATGCGTTTGCAAAAACACCCGCAATACCAAGCTCAGTTTTACCCAAGCGAAGGCCTAGCCGACACTATGCCAGCAAGCTTGTTAGCCGATGCCGGTAAACGCTTACCGATGATAGACGAAGTGATCTACACACTCGAAAAGGAAAGCGTGCCTTATTGGAATAAGTTTTTACAAGGATATTACGATGCCTCGGGCGTGAGCTCAGATAGCTTTGACCAAGCGGTGCAAGTATCGGTGAATGGCGATTTAGACTTGACCGGCGATATGAAAACCAAAGGCATTCAAATGCGCTCCAGCGTACAGCCAACCATTTTTTATCTGGCGTTTAATATGCTCGATGAGGTGGTCGGCGGTTACGATGAAAAAGCGCAAAAACTGCGTCAAGCCATTAGTATTGCGGTGAACTATGAAGAGTTTATTTCGATCTTTATGAACGAACGCGGTTTAGCGGCACAAGGCCCCATACCGCCCGGCATTTTTGGTCATTTAGAAGGGCAAGCCGGCATCAATCCTTATGTGCACGAGTGGCATGAAGGTGAGGCACAACGTAAATCGCTTGAAACCGCCCGTCAACTCTTGGCAGAAGCCGGTTATCCGGAAGGCCGAAACCTTGAAACGGGGCGCCGATTACAATTGCATTATGATGCCGTCGCCACTGGCCCAGATGATCGCAGCCGTATGGATTGGATGCGCAAACAATTTGAACAGCTCGGCATAGAACTGATGATTCGTTCGACCGATTACAACCGCTTTCAGGACAAGGTGCGTAAAGGCGATGCGCAGATCTTCTTCTGGGGGTGGAATGCGGATTATCCAGATCCAGAAAACTTCTTATTCTTGTTATATGGCCCAAATAGCTCAGTCGCAACGAATGGAGCAGGGATTAACTCGTCCAATTACGCCAACCCAGAATTTGACCGCTTATTTGAGCAAATTCGTACCATGGAAAACACGCCAGAGCGCATGGAAAAACTGCAAGAAATGTTAAGTATTGCACGTCAAGATGCGCCTTGGATTTGGGGTTTGCACCCACGCTCGCTCAGCTTGTATCACAGCTGGTATAAAAACGTCTGGCCAAACAGTTTGGCCAACAATACAGTCAAATATCTCGCGATTGATGCCGAGCAACGTGCGCAACAACAAGCTCAATGGAATCAACCGATAGTTTGGCCGCTGTGGTTAATCGCGGGCGCGACCTTATTACTGATTATTTGGGCGGTGTGGGCTTATCGCCAACGCCAACAACAGCGTGTAATGACAGGAGATACCGCCTCATGATGGCTTATATTGCACGGCGTTTGTTATATGCGATTCCGATTTTAATTGGCGTAAACTTGATTACGTTTGTGCTGTTTTTTATGGTCAATAGTCCAGATGATATGGCGCGCGCGCAACTGGGCGCCAAACAAACCACGCCCGCGATGATTGAAACTTGGAAAGCCGAACGCGGCTACGACAAACCTTTGTTCTTTAATAACGAAGCACCAGGCCTGGTGAAGTTCACCAATACATTATTTGTTGAAGAATCGCTTAAATTATTTGTGTTTGATTTCGGCCGCTCGGATTCGGGGCGCGACATTGGCGCGGATATTTTAGAGCGAATGTGGCCAAGCTTGCAGATCGCCTTGCCCACCTTTGCGATTGGCCTGATCACGACCATAACCTTGGCCTTATTGATTGTGCTATTCCGAGGCACTGCGTTAGATACATCCGCGATGGTGATTGCGGTGATGATTATGTCGATTTCTGGGCTGTTTTATATCATTGCCGGCCAAGTGTTATTTAGCAAAATCCTCCACTGGGTGCCGATCTCCGGCTATGAATCCGGCTGGGCGGGCGTCAAATTTGTCATATTACCGGTGCTGATCGGTGTATTTGCCGGATTAGGCGCAGGCACACGTTGGTATCGCAGTATTTTTCTCGAAGAAATCAACCGCGATTACGTACGCACCGCGCGCGCCAAAGGCCTGTCGGAAATCAAAGTCTTGTTTAAACACGTTTTACCCAATGGCATGTTGCCGATTTTAACCGGGGTGGTGGTCGTCATTCCCAGCCTGTTTATGGGCAGTTTAATTATGGAATCCTTCTTTGGTATTCCCGGTTTGGGTAGCTATACAATTGATGCCATCAACGCCCAAGACTTTGCGATTGTAAAAGCCATGGTGTTTTTTGGCGCAGTGCTTTATATCATTGGCCTGATTTTGACCGATATTTCCTACACAATTTTTGATCCAAGGGTGCGTTTATCATGATGTGGGTATGGTTATGGACAGACATCATGATTTGGCTCTTGGTGGTGTCGCTAGGTTTGTGGGGCTGGACAATCTCGCGTTCGCCGCAGGTTAAAGCCCAATGGATCGCAATTTTCCGCTCTAAAATCGCGATGACCTCGGCGATTGTCTTATTAATGTACGTTTCCATCGCATTGCTGGATTCATTGCATTTTAGATTAGCCTTGCCCGATCAACCCGTGGGTGAAAAAGTCCAATATCAAGGTCAAACCCTGAGTGTTTTGGATTGGGTGTTTGGTGAAATTCGCGGCAAAGTAGAGCGCACTTATTCCGCGCCTTTTGCTTTAAAAGAACACAGTAGCTCCATTGTTAAAACCGACGACGGCCAAATCAAACAAGTCGCGCTCGATTTAACCCATGCTGGCTCGCATTTAGTAGCGGCGGAGGATCGAAACCAAGATATTCTGCTTAAATCCCTCTGGGCGATATTTGTGGCTGGGTTATTAAGCCTGTTATTCATTAGCCTGCATCTTTACTGGCGCGCGCGCGCAACAAACGTCCGTTGGCGGCAACAAGCAGGCCTGGTGCTTAAAGGTAAAACCGATCTGCCATGGCGCACCGCGTATTTAACCTTTAGTATCGGTTTAATTGTGTTAGCTTGGCTTTATCATTTAGGGCATTATTATCATGTGCTCGGCACCGATAAAGTGGGTGGCGATGTGCTTTATCAAAGCTTTAAAAGTGTCAGAACCGGCGTATTGATTGGCGTTTTAACCACCTTGGTGATGTTACCTTTGGCACTGATTTTAGGTATCAGCGCCGGTTTGTTCCGTGGTTGGATTGATGATGTCATTCAATATCTCTACACCACGTTGAACTCAATCCCCGGCATTTTATTAATCGCCGCCGCCGTGCTAGTCATGCAAACCATGATTATGAACAACCCGCACTGGTTTGAAACCGCCACCGAACGTGCTGATATTCGTCTGCTCGTATTGGTGCTGATTCTAGGTCTCACCAGCTGGACAGGGCTGTGTCGTTTATTGCGCGCCGAAACCCTAAAAATCAGCCAAGTCGAATACGTCACCGCCGCCCGCGCATTTGGCGTAAGCCGTTTTAAAATTATCGGCCGCCATATTCTGCCTAACGTCATGCATATCGTATTGATCGCGGTGGTGTTGGACTTTAGCGCCTTAGTGTTAGCGGAAGCCGTACTTTCATATGTCGGTGTCGGTGTCGATCCAACTATGTACAGCTGGGGTAATATGATTAACCAAGCCCGCTTAGAAATGGCACGCGAACCCATGGTATGGTGGTCGCTACTAAGTGCGTTTATCTTTATGTTTATTCTGGTACTGGCCGCCAATCTGTTCTCAGATCGAGTTCAACGCGTACTAGACCCCAAAAATAATTAAGCGCTTGCAAGGCACGAGACAATCAATTTTAAATAGGAATGCAAAGTGAATAAGCCCGTTTTAGACATACACAACCTGGTGATTAAAGTAGGCGAAAACACGCTGATTGACCGTATTAGCTTTAGCATTCAGCCGGGTGAGATTTTTGCGCTGGTGGGTGAGTCGGGCAGTGGTAAATCTTTAACCTCACTGGCGATTATGCGTTTATTGCCAGAGGCGTTAAATATTGCTGCTGGCGAAATTCAATTGCATCAAAAATCCCTGTTAAGTTTGTCCGAAGCGCAAATGCAAAAAGTGCGCGGCAAATCGGTCGCGATGATCTTCCAAGAACCCATGACCTCGCTTAATCCAGTGATGCGAGTAGGGGATCAAGTATCCGAAGTGTTACGTGTTCATTTAGGCTTGTCATCCAAACACGCCAAACTGCGCACCATCGAGCTGTTTAATGAAGTCGGCATTCCTGAAGCATCAGATCGGGTGGATTGGTATCCACATCAGTTATCAGGCGGTCAAAAGCAACGTGTGATGATTGCGATGGCTTTGGCTTGCGAACCGGATGTATTAATCGCAGACGAACCCACCACCGCCCTAGATGTCACCATCCAAGCCCAAGTACTCACTTTGCTGAAAAAGCTGCGTGACGAGCGCGGTTTGTCGATTTTATTTATCACCCACGATATGGGTGTGGTCGCGCAAATGGCGGACCGAGTTGCGGTCATGCAAAAAGGCAAAATCCTAGAAACCGCCGAATGTGAACACTTTATTACCGCGCCCACCCATCCTTACACTCAACAACTACTGGCGGATGCGTTACCAACTCGCGATTACAAACCCGCGACAAGCCAAGATTCGCTGTTGGATTTGCGTGGTTTAAAAGTGCATTTCCCGATTAAAAAAGGCTTATTACAACGTACCGTCGGTTATGTAAAAGCGGTAGATGGCGTCGATTTAGTGATTAATCGCGGCGAAACTCTAGCTTTGGTGGGTGAATCCGGCAGTGGCAAAAGCACCATCGGCCAAGCCATTTTGCGATTAATCGACAGCACCGATGGCGAAATTCGTTATCAAGATGTTGATTTAGCCAAGCTAAAAGAAAATAAAATCAAACCCTTACGCCAAAAAATACAAGTCATTTTCCAAGACCCATATTCGGCCTTAAACCCGCGTATGACCATTGGCGAAATCATTCGCGAAGGCATGGTAAGCCTTAAAGTTGGCTCGCAGAAAAAATCCGATCAAGACGCGCGCATTACCGAACTACTTAGCCAAGTAGGGCTATTGCCGGAACACAAACTACGTTACCCGCATGAGTTTTCCGGTGGCCAACGCCAACGTATCGGCATCGCGCGCGCCTTAGCGGTAGAGCCAGAACTAATCATCTGCGATGAACCCACCAGCGCGCTAGATGTCACCGTGCGTGCACAGGTTTTAGACCTGTTAAACAACCTACAAAAAACCTACAACCTATCGTTATTATTTATCACCCACGATCTATCCATCATCCCACGCATCGCCCACCGCGTCGCCGTGATGTCAGAAGGCCGAATCGTAGAGCAGGGCGACGTGCAATCCATCCTAGAAAACCCACAACACCACTACACCCAAACGCTATTAGCGGCTGCTCCGAGTTTTCATGATATGCAGCATAGTTTGTAAAACCGAGAAATTGCACAAAGCGCTGTATCCAATCGTAATGCCTATTCACTATAGAATAGATATACCGCTTACGGCGCAAATGTTACGGCATTTCACCTAGTCAGGCCGGTGCCTTTAGTGTATTATTCATAAAGTTTCTTTTTCATTATGATAATCAATAGCGGTAAAGTGCCAAGCAAAGTTGAGGTAATTTATTGGTCAAATTATTCCAAATCTGTGGCCAAAAAACTTGGCCACTATACTGCGCCACTCAGCTTGGTGTGTTATGTGAAAAGGAAAAAAATTCATGAAACGAGAAGTTGAGAGAGAAAAGAACTTGCCCGCATTCGAGCTAGATATCGTCGAGCTTGGGGTTCTGGTAGACCGCCTCGTTGCTTTGTTTGATAATCCTGATAGCGTACGCTGTAGTATTGACTTTAAACTTAAGAATGAGTTCCTGGAGTTTGATTCTGTTGAAGAAATAAAAAATTATAAGGAACTAAAGGGTAAGGTTAATGGCTTTGTCGTGCGGATTAGTCGAGGCGACAAGGTAGTGTCAATAAGAACATACTCATTTATAAGATCTTTGGTCACTGTGTCTGCCAAAGCTGATAATGAAGCATGGTGCGCTGGTGCTATAGAAACAGTTTATTCATTCATTTCGTCTCATCGTACTTGGTATTACTGGTTTGTGAAATGGCCTTTAGGCACCATGCTATTAGCAATGGTATTGGTACCGACAGTATTGGCTACCTTGGGGTATGAAGATGTACTCAAAAACGAAGCATTGTCGACAGCTTGGCTGTTATTGGTTCTGTTCTTATGGTTAATTTTTATTTCAAGCGGAAGATTATTGCCCGTGGCTACCTTGCGCATCACAAACGAAGACGGATTTATAAGGCGTAGGGCGCCAGAACTAAGTTTGGCTATAGCATTATTAACTACAGTATTAACAGTTGCAGGGTGGTTTTTGGGGGGGTGATGCACATAACACTGTGCTCCCCCAAAAAATCGCTGCGCGGTTTTCGTCGGATTAGCTAGGTCGTTATATGCCAAAACTTGCAAAAATTAGATGTCTTGTAAGTGATCAACAAAAATTTGTTCTCAGAACAGGATATGACCGACTAGCGATCCATGTTGCTTAAAATAGGAGCAGCGCGGAGACATACACAGATCGTATCTATAATTCACTGGATAGCATTATAAGCCTTTGACGACAGGTTCCAAAAGTTAAGGGATTGAATCTAAATTCTAAGGAAGCATTATGATTAAGTCTGAATATCTACGCTTTTTGCGAACTCTTAATTCAAACGAAGTTATTCCGGGAGTGTGTAAGCTAGCGAATCTTGTACTGGCAAATCTTGATGATCTTGCTGCTCTAGGAACCTATCAAGGTCAGCGGGTTAAGAGAATGATTGCTTTGGCACAGGCTAACTGGGATACCTTAAGCGCAGAGATTCAGTCATCACCGGAGCAGGGCGTCGAGAAAACTTCTCCCATTACTCAGATAAAAAGTATGGCAGTGGGGCCGTTTCGTGGTTTCTCCAGGCAAGAGGTTTTTGATTTAGAAAGCCGTTTGGTCCTTATATACGGCCCAAATGGAACTGGCAAATCTAGCTTCTGCGAAGCCCTTGAATATAGCCTTCTGGGTAACGTAGCTGAAGCGGAAAGCAAGCGTTTTCGAGATCAGGGTGATTACCTGAAAAACGCACATGTTAATCGTTTTGCGACGCCAGTTGTTACGGGCTTAAACGAGCAAGACGCTGAGGTTGAAATTGAAGAAAATGAGGAACTATTTAGATTTTGTTTCGTTGAAAAAAATCGTATCGATAACTTTTCTAGAATTGCCGCTCAGGCGCCCGCCAAGCAAACTGAGCTTATATCAACGTTATTTGGCTTAGACTCTTTCAACGATTTTGTACGCAATTTTACTTATGAGCTTGACCCAAAATATATTGATCTTACTGGTGTTAAAACAGCTCAGTTAGCGCAAAAAAGGCAGGCACTTTCTGGTTCACAGCAGCAGATAACGACTAACAATGCAGAGCTACAAAGGCTAAATGTGGAGGAGCAAACACTAGCCAGCCAGTACCGAGACGGAGCAATCTTTAGCCAATTGGACTTCGAACTAAACGGTGATGATGAAAATCCAGGAGCAATCCAGCGACTAGAAACCGATTTGCAACAGCCCCAAGCAAGTAAAACTAACTTAACAATTAGCGCATTGCAGACACTTGGTAGCTCCATTAGAAGCGGCCTCAGCGAGCTGGAGTTGAAGCAAAAAGACCTGGAAAATGCAAGTCAAGAGGTATCATTCAAGAATCTATACGACGCAGTTGTTCAGCTACAATCGAGTAGTCCAGAGCATTGTCCAGCGTGTAAAACGCCGCTCACCCAGGTATCCGTAAACCCTTACGGTAACGCTAATGAAGAACTTCAAAAGTTGCAACACTTGGCAGAGCTTCAGAAAACAGCACAACAGCTTCAACAAAATGTTAGTAGATGGTTGCTGGATCTCTCGCAAATATTGAATGTTTGTTTGACGTTTCTGCCACAAAACAATGCTATCCGAAATTTCCATATTTCACCTGGCTCACAAATCGATATCGGGTGGTGGTACTCCTTGCAGCAACAGTTAGCGGATGGTTTTACGCCATGGCAGCACCTGGAAGCTCAGGTAAAGTATCTCGAGGAAGCCGACAAAAATACTGATCAGGACGCTCAAAAACGTTCAACCAAGCAAGCTGAGCTAAATCGTTTGCGCTGGTTTAAAGAGCAAATCACTGTCTTAGAAACACGCAGAAACACTGCTAGACAAGCAATTATTGCTGCGCAACAGGCAATGACCAGTTTTGATACGGAGAATGCTCAACTTATAGCTGATGTGGATGCTGAGCATGCCAAAGTTCAAATAAATCAAGAGATTGCAGCTTCTTATAAGAGCTTTGTTGAAAGATTGAATGCATATAAGAATCGATTGCCGAGCCAGTTGGTTGCTGACCTAGGTGACCTAGTTGTGAGACTTTATAATGCTTTTAATCGTTACGATTCAGAAGCAGATAAATTAGCTTCTGTTCAACTTCCGTTATCTCAAAATCAACGGTTGGGCATTGCATTTTTTAAAGACCCTTCTTCCTCATTTGATGCTCTCCATATTCTGAGTGAGGGTCATATTCGTTGCCTTGGGCTAGCAATATTGCTTGCTAAGAACGTAAAAGAGCGTTGTCCGGTGCTTATTTTTGATGACCCAGTGAACGCAATTGATGATGAGCATCGTCGTGCCATAAGGGAAACGCTATTTGTTGATGATTTTTTCAAAGGTCGTCAGATCATTTTGGCAGTGCATGGTGAGGAGTTCTTTAATAACACACATCAACTGCTAGGTAAGAGTCAGTCACTTGCGTCTCAGTCATATATTTTCCTATCAAGCGCTGGCGAAGACCATATTCAAGTTGACTCATTAAGGCGACCCAAAAATTATGTATTAGCTGCGCGCAATCTATATGCACAAGGGGAGTATCGCGACGCGTTGATGTCGGCAAGAAGAGCGCTAGAGAACCTATGTGAAAAAACTTGGTTTCATTACGGAAAGCATAGTGATAAGGAGGACAGCCTAATTAGTGTCTCTCGTCGTTCTCCTTCAGCGCCATGGGATCTAAGGGCATTAGCTGAAAATCTAAGAACTAAGCTGAATCGTTCTCAGTCAAATATACCTAATAAAGAGCTGATAGTGTCTGCACTCACTTCTGTGCTAGGTCAAGATGGAAGAAACGCATATTGGTCGTACTTGAACAAAGGTACACATGACGAGACTGACTTGCCTGAGTTCGATCAGCATACTGTCAACGAGGTGATTTCTGCTTTAGAAAGCTTGGACGCTGCCCTAAGTGAGACGAACTGAATTGGCGGTACCGGTATATAACAAGTTGCTACACGCGGATAAATTACTCGCTGCGCTTGCAATTTACCGGTGAGCAAAGCTTAACTTAGAAAAGTGAGGAGTACGAGTGTCAATGTGGTGGGAAAAAACTGTTGAGTACCTGTTTGTTATTACCTGTATGAACAGGGACGCTCTGATGGCTCCCTTGGATGGGAACTACGAGGCGGGTGCTGACTTGATGGCTCGACACAACGATAAGTGGGTGCTGATCGAGTTTAAGCGGAATGCACAGACCATTGATGATGAGGTTCAGAAATTTGCTGAACCCTCTTTAGATTCGTATGAAAGCGCTAAAGCTGCGCTCGCTGAAGAAGATAGCCACCACCTGCTAATTTTTGGTGAAAGAGGTGACCATCAGCCAATTGAACTGAAAGCACTTTCTTATTTTCGGCACCAAACAGTTGATCCCAAAGAGGCTCTTGGCTGCGGTGTGGCTCAAAAGAAGTTCAATAATTACTTGTCTGACTTTTTGTATTTCAAATTCGGAGAGGCGGAAGAAGGATCGGGCGGGCGGAGCCTAGATTATTCGACAGTTGTAGCGGTCAGTAGTGATGGTGAGATAACTCATTGCGAAGGACTTGCAAACTATTGTGAGCATATGAATCTTGGTCCGGATTTGACCCCAGTCCCGGACCGCGGTATGGGTGGGCCACGCTGATGCATGCTAATGAAAAAAGGGGTCAGAGCCCTTATTGTTAGTAACTTTACTTTTTACCACGCCTGGATTATTTATGCCACGTAAACCAAGATTCTTCTTACCTGATGTACCTAACCATATTGTGCAACGTGGGCGCAATCGTGACCCTATTTTCTTTGAATCTTCGGACTATTATTTTTACCTGGACAAGCTTCGCGAGGCGTTGGATAAATATGACGTTTCGTTACATGCTTATGTTCTGATGACCAATCACGTACATTTATTGATGTCTGCCCCTGGTGAAGATGCTATCAGTCACCTGATGCAGTTTGTAGGGCGGCATTATGTACCTTATTTTAATAAAAAATATGGTTTCAGCGGCAGTTTGTGGGAAGGACGTTTTAAGAGCAGTTTGATTGATTCAGAGCGCTATTTATTTGCATGTATGCGATATATTGAATTGAATCCAATTAGAGCAGGGATAGTAAGCTCACCTGAGGCGTATCTTTATTCTAGCTACAATGCAAATGCGCTTGCCCAGCCTAATTTGTTGGTGACACCCCATTCGGAATTTGTAAAGTTAAGTGAAAACCCGCTGGTGCGTAGTCAGTGTTGTGCTGAGCTTTTCCAACAAGCGATCGCTGAAGATTTGCTTATGGATTTAAGGAAAGGTGTATCTTCTGGTACGCCAATTGGGTCAGAACGTTTTAAAGAGCAGATCGAATCGACTTTAGGTCGAAAGGTCGGACAACTAAACCGTGGTCGGTCGCCCACGAAAATACTTATTAATGCATAATAAGGGCTTTGACCCCTTTTAACTCCTCCGCTGTTGCGGGCGTTATGACTACTAAACCAGAAGGAGAGTGCTGTTTGAATAACGAAAATAAGAAACCTGTCGGAGTAATTGGGTGTATTTTTGCAGGGGGTTACTCTTTTATAGTTCTGGCGAGCGGACTTGCCTGGGTCGTAGCCTTCTTTGATTTGGAACTCGTACCTGCGGATTCTGTCGTGTCCGTTGCCGACCTCCAAGCCGACTACGTACATCGTTCAGTCATCGGGGCTGGATATGTCGAAAAGAGCAAGGTTCACAAAGAGTATGTCCTCAAGGAGGATGTAGATGAAATCCTTCAAGATTACCTTCCTTCCAAAACAATCAGCCGAGATTACGTCCCGAGAGAAGAATACGAAGCCATTGCTGAAGAAAACCGGCGCCTTAAAGCCGAGTTTCAAAGCATTCCGTCTCCGTTTGAGCCAGTTCGGCGAGAGTTAAGTCTCTTTGGCAAGTGGCACAACCAGCGCTTGGGCGTATATATAGAAATCAAGGATGCTGGTGGCTCCAAGGGGAAAATGGATGTCACATTCTCCCTAGAGTTGCCAGACTCACCCCGACATGACGAGCGCGTTTCAGAGGACCGAGACGGCGTGCATCAGTGGCAGTTCAACAAAGCTGGCAGGGATTTTGAGTTGTTTCTGGAACGCGTATACCCTCCAATATTCGTAGTTCGTGAAATCTAACGCAATAACGAGTTTAATCTCCGAGTAAGAAGTGAGCATCGAATGGAGATATTTTTCTCTCAAGTGATTGACTCACTCTGGTAAGGCCTGAATTTACTCGACCACAAAAAGCGCCGCTCTTTCTTCGCTATGCTTTTTGTGTCCGGTGATGCAGGGTGTTCAGCAGTCACGAGTTGAAATACGGAAGCAAAAAAGGGATGCGACCCATTAATTTGGTAAAGCGTTAATGAATTGCGTTCCCGTTGCATGAAAAAGAGTTCAAACAAGAAATGTAAAAAGTATTTTCTGCTAAGACTTTTAACTCTCCGTAACAACTTCAGAAACTTAAAAGCCGCAATTTGATATTATTCCTTTCAAACCACCAGGCCTGGTGGTGACTATTAAGAGTTAAATATATGGATTTATTTGAGCAGTATCGCTGGGTAACACAGTTGGCCTTTACGCTAGGTGCATTTATTGCCTATTTAATGGTCTTTAAGTTAGTCGCCAAGGGCGTTCGCTCTTGGGCGGCACAGCACAGCAAACGAAAAGTGCGGGTTGAGCAGGTAGTCCGTTACTTTAAGGTGTTAATGTTAGTTGTTTTGTTTATTTTGGTTACGTTGATCTGGGGTGTGGATTATCGTGGCTTGTGGTTAGTGGCCTCATCTGTTTTGGCCGTTTTGGGTGTGGCGTTATTTGCTCAGTGGTCGATTTTAAGCAACGTAACATCCGGTGTTATCGTGTTTTTTACTTTTCCGGCCAGAGTCGGGGATTCGATAGAGATTGTGGATGGCGTTAACTCAGTGAAAGGTGAGTTGTTAGAAATTGGGATGTTTCAGATTCATGTGCGCGATGATGAAGGGCATACGTTAGTCTATCCAAACAATCTGTTGTTGCAAAAACCAGTCAAGAAAATTAAACCTTTGAAAACAAAGCCTACAAATCAGGCGCTTAACTGGAAAAAGCGTAGGGCGGATTAAAACTATCCGTCATGGCTTTTGATAAATGGGGATGCTCCCATTAAACGCTGTCGAAAGCTGCAACTGTATAACCAGGGCTTACATTCTCAATCTCA
Source organism: Thiomicrospira pelophila DSM 1534 (assembly GCF_000711195.1). Classification (NCBI taxonomy): domain Bacteria; kingdom Pseudomonadati; phylum Pseudomonadota; class Gammaproteobacteria; order Thiotrichales; family Piscirickettsiaceae; genus Thiomicrospira; species Thiomicrospira pelophila. The sequence goes on from NZ_JOMR01000001.1 coordinate 1,179,851, forward strand.
ATAAAGGCTTATCTCTAAACGTTAACTTATGAATCCAGAAAACTTAAAAAAACTCGTTACCGTCACGATGCCTTATGGCAAATACAAGGGACGAATTATTGCTGATTTACCAGGAAATTACCTTAATTGGTTTGCGCGTGAGGGCTTTCCATCTGGTCATTTAGGGCAATTATTAGCTCTAATGCAGGAGTTAGATCACAACGGTTTAAAGCACCTTCTTGATCCGTTAAGAAAGTAAGCTTTTTGAATTGAGAAAAGGGATTTGCATGGACTTAAAACGTAGTCAACTTAATGAGGCGGCTGAAGATGGCTTGATAAGTCAGCAGCAGGCCGACAAGCTTTGGGCTTTTTTGAGTGAGCGGGGGATGGATACGCCGAGTTTTCGTTTTTCTCATATCCTATATTACGCGGGTGGCTTGACGGCGATTGGTGCCATGAGTTTGTTTATGACACTGGGTTGGGAGCGTTTTGGTGGATGGGGACTGTTTTTTATTGCGCTTGCTTATGCTGGCGCGGGGCTTTGGTTAACGGAGTTTTTGTTAAACCGTAGTAAACTCCCCATTCCAGCCGGCATTACGGCTTCGTTTGTTGTCGTGTTAACGCCCTTGGCGGTGTATGGGTTGCAAGTTGCATTAGGTTGGTGGGAAGAAGGGCAGGTTTATCGTGATTTACATCGTTTGATTGATGGACGCTGGATGTTTATGGAGCTGGCGACTCTGGCGGTGGGCGCGCTTATGTTGTGGCGTTATCGTTTGCCTTTTTTGGTGATGCCAGTTGCGGTGACGCTTTGGTATATGAGCATGGACCTTACGCCATTCTTGTTTAACAATGAGGATTTGACGTTTGAGCTTCGAAAGTTAGTCTCGCTGATATTTGGCCTTTTCATGCTCGTATTGGCTTTTTGGGTTGATATTCAAACCCGCCAACAAAAAGACTATGCTTATTGGCTTTACCTGTTTGGCGTGGTCGCCTTTTGGGGTGCCTTGTCGTTTATGAACTCAGACAGCGAACTGAGCAAATTCATCTATTTATGCATCAATCTGCTGATGATTGTCATTGGCGCCATTCTTTCACGTAGAGTCTTCACGGTGTTTGGTGGATTGGGCGCGGCTGGCTACCTTGGGCACTTAGCTTATGATGTATTCAAAGACAGTATGTTGTTTCCTTTTGTGCTGACATTGATGGGACTTGGTGTTATTTTGCTTGGTATCTATTGGCAGCGACATGAAGCTAATATTAGTGGCTATCTACGAGGCTTAATGCCACAAGCCATGAAACAATTGATCGAGAATCGGCATTCATTTTAGGCTGCCACAGATTGTTTTATTAGATTTTCGCCCACCACCAGGCCTGGTGCTTATGGAATTACGTTTACTTCAAAGGCGTTAAAACAGAGGGTATGGAAGGGTTTTTATGACGGATCATTTCGGTTCTTGTCTGTGTGGCACAGTGAAATTTTCGGTAAAAGGTGAGTTTGATAGCTTTTACCTGTGTCATTGTCAGTACTGTCAAAAAGATACAGGCTCAGCTCATGCGGCCAATCTATTCTCAAATTCAGCTAAATTGGTCTGGCAATCGGGTGCAGATGCGGTGACTTCCTTTACGCTCCCTGGTACTCGCCATAATAAGAGCTTTTGTAAGTTGTGTGGTTCAGCATTGCCAAGCGCTCAAATGGCAGATGTGCTCGTCGTTCCGGCAGGGTGCTTGGACACTGAAGTCAATATGTTGCCAACGGCACACATTTTTTTATCCAGCAAAGCGGCTTGGGATGAGGGGTTAGCAGAGGTGCCAAAGTTCGAGGAACGGCCTGATTGAGCTAGCACCATATAACTAAGAGGTATATAAACCCTATCTCAGAGTTACATTCGTTAGGTATTAGTAGAGTTTGAATTATGAGTAAAGAGTGGGATGAGTACGCTGAAGGATGGGATAGCAATTCTGATGTAATCTCATATTCGGCAAAAGCTTTTGATAGTCTTTCTAAAGTGGTAGATATTAAAGGCCTTAGGGTTTTAGATTTTGGTTGTGGAACAGGCCTTCTTACCGAGAGAATATCGCCACTCGCCAAAGAAATTGTTGCCTTAGATACTTCCAATAAAATGATCTCGATTTTGAATCAAAAGAAGCTGGTTAATGTCGTGGCATTAACTGATGAGTTAACAGAAAGTCTAGTTAATGAAGGCGATCTGTTTTCCAATAAATTTGATGTTGTAGTAGCTTCGTCTGTATGTGCATTTCTACCTTGCTTTGAGGATACATTGTCGCTTATTAAGTCCATATTGAAGCCCAATGGTACTTTCGTTCAATGGGATTGGCTAGCAGAAATAGATGATGGAGATTTTGGACTTAGCAAAGATAGAGTAATAGAAGCATACAATAGCGCAGGTTTAAAATTACATTTTATGGATGAGCCTTTTACCATGAATGATATGAAAGTATTGATGGCAGTGGGAAAAAATGCCTAACAAGCGCATTCACTCGACCACAAAAAGTGCCGCTCTTTCTTCGCTATGCTTTTTGTGTCCGGTGATGCAGGGCGTTCAGCCGTCACGAGTTGAAATAAGGAAGCAAAAAGGGGATGCGACCCATTAATTTGATAAAGAGTTAATGAATTGCGCTCCCGTTGCATGAGAAATAGTACAAACAAGAAATGCAAAAGTATTTTCTGCGAAGACTTTTAACTCTCCGTAACAACTTCAGAAACTTAAAAGCCGCAATTTGATATTATTCTTTTCAAGCCACCAGGCCTGGTGGTCGGCGAAAGCGGATTGGCTCATCCGCCACGATTGTCATTTCCCTTGGTTAATCGCGCTTATCAAATCTGTGATGATTTTTTAGCGCGATGTAAGAAAAGGGGTCAAAGCCCCTTTTGTAGTATTACAATGCACAGGAGAGGTAAACAAAACAAGATCCCGTCAATTTTATGAGCTGAAACTACGTTATGGGCCGAATTGAAAACAAGTCGTATTGGATAAAAAATAAATAATCACCCTGTTTTAGAGGTCATCGTATGTTTGCAATTTACAATATCCAAGGTCGTCGTTTTAGAGACAACTTAGAAAACCTTAAAAGAGTACATTCGCCTCATCAAACTCAGGATGTTGGTTTCCACGCCAATATTGCTCAAGATGAAACCCTTGTCGTCCAAGGGCTCACTACCTCTGATACCTCTGAAGTCAATGCTAAGGGTGTTGATGCCTATAAAAAAATGATTCACGCTAATAAGCGTGAACGAGTATTTCACGCTTACCAAGTCATGAAACATCCCGTGATCACCATACCGCTTGAAACCCCGGTTCAAGAGGCTTACCACCTGCTTCACTCACATAAGGTGAATCAGATGCCCGTCAGTAATAAACAAATGCGTTTAGTTGGCTTAGTAACGCTTAATGATTTATATAGCTTTTATAATCGAAGATGGTGACAAGATTTCATTCGTTAGGAACAAAACCGTTGAAGATGCCATGTCTGATGAAGTGATCACGGCTGACCCGGTGTCAGATGTAAGACGTATCGCACATGTCAAGGTTGAATACCATTTAACCGCCGTGCCTATTGTTAACGAACAAGACCATCTTGTTGGCATTGTGACACGGACAGATTTGCTTAAAGCGATGCTCCAAGACCCTCCTTTAAATCTTTGGGGTTAAATCTTTCCATATGGAATTACGTTTAGTTCAACAGATTGCGGATATTGATCGACAGGCCTGGAATGCGTTGGTGGTGGATAATAATCCGTTTTTACGCCATGAGTTTTTACAGGCGTTGGAAGATCATGGCTGCGTGAGTGCCCAATTTGGTTGGTATCCGCAGCATGTGGCGTTATATGATCAGGGTCGTTTGATTGCGGCGATGCCGCTTTATGCTAAAACCAATTCGTATGGTGAGTTTGTGTTCGACCAGGCCTGGTCACAGGCTTGGCAGTCGGTGGGCTTGGCGTATTTCCCTAAATGGGTGAGTTCGATTCCTTATGCGCCAGTGACGGGGCAACGTTTTCTGATTAGTCATGATCTTAATGATCGCTACACGTCAGATCAAATCCGCGCGTTATTAGTTAAACATTTTCAGAAGTTAGCTGAAGAGCAGGGTGTGAGTGGTTGGCATATTTTATTTGCCGAGCATTATGAAGAGCCGAACGACCAGGCCTGGTTGTCAGACCAAGCGGATTGGCTCATTCGCCACGATTGTCATTTCCATTGGTTTAACCGAGATTATCAAACCTTTGATGATTTTCTAGCGCAATTAAAACCCAAGAAACGTAAGAATATCAAACAAGAACGCCGCAAAGTTGAAGAAGCCGGTGTAACCTTGAGACGCTTAAATGGGCACACCGCCAGCGAGCAGGATTGGCAAGATTTTGCCTATTTTTATGAAAAGACTTTTGCCGAAAAACACAGTTTAGCGACTTTAAATCAAGGCTTTTTTCAGGCGGTTGCCCAGGCCTTGCCGGAACAAGTATTACTGGTGATGGCGGATCGTGATGGGGAAACGATTGCCGGTTCGCTCATGTTTGTGAGCGATTCGGTTTTATTTGGCCGTCATTGGGGCTGTATAGATGAGGTGAACAGCCTGCATTTTGAAGCTTGCTATTACCAAGGCATTGAGTTTGCGATAGAGAAAGGTTTAAAACGTTTTGAGCCCGGCGCAGGTGGTGAACACAAAATAGCGCGCGGGTTTGAGCCGATTATCAGCCAATCCGCACATTGGTTAACGCCCAATCCATTTCAAGAGGCATTGAATGGGTTTCTGCTAGAAGAACAACGCATGATTGAAGATTATTATGCGGATTGCCAATCACATAGTCCATTTCAATAAGTTTAAGCCTTAAGTGAGTTGATCCATATCAATGTGGCTTGGTTTTTGCTAACAAACCAATCAGTTAGTGAACCCTTTTAGATCAAGCTCTGGAGAGCCGTTGTGATTACTTTTAACTTCAATTTCAAACAGCCCAGCATTCTCAGGAATATGTTTTTGGCCTTTTTAGGCTTTGGGATCATCATGGGCTTAGTGTTTCCGATTTTTGCCGATCTGTTTGTGGAATGGAAACCAGGCATGTTGATTTGGTTTGTGATCGCCTGTATTGCGGCGGGTGTGAGTATTGGATTATTTAACTTTTGGTTATTAAACAAGATGTTACTTAAGCGTCTTCAACGTATTGGTGAGGTCGCAAAGTCTATCAGCAATAATGATATTTCGGTTCAGTGCACATTTAATAGCCATGACTTTATTGGTGAGATGGCTGACAGTTTTAATATCATGACGCATAACTTGCGTTTTATGGTGCAAAAGATTTACGACGTATCGTCGCAGATGAACCATGCTGCATTAACCATGTTGAATGAAGTGGAAGTGACACAGAAAGACGTGGATGTACAAAAACAAGATACTAAAAAAATGGTGCAGGCCATGCAGTCTATGCGTGAGGCTTTAGAAAAGGTTTCTATTCAGGCAAAAGACGCTTTAAATGCGGCCGAGGTCGCGAATAAAGAATCACAACAGGGTCGTCAAAACGTAGAAAACTCGACACGTTCAATTAATGAGCTAGCCAATCAAGTGGATGCCGCCGCTGAGGTGATTAAGCGCCTAGAAAAGGATAGCGTTAATATTTCGAATGTACTGGGTGTGATTCAAGACATTGCCGAACAAACCAATTTATTAGCGTTAAATGCGGCGATAGAAGCCGCGCGCGCAGGTGAGCATGGGCGAGGTTTTGCGGTGGTGGCCGATGAGGTGCGTGTTCTTGCCAGCCGTACCCAAGAATCGACTTTGGAAATTGAAGCGACCATTTCACACCTTGCAAAAGTGTCAAGAGAAGCGGCCAAAGTAATGTCAGAAGGGCGCGAACAAGCACACTTAAGTGTTCAGCAAGCCAACACAGCTGGCCAGTCGTTAACCTCGATTGAAAAAGCGGTTTCTACGATTAATCAAAAGAACTCACAGATTGTAGAATCGAGCCTTCAGCAGTCTAAACACGCTGACTTGGTGGATAGTAATTTAAATAAAGTCAGTGATGCGTCAGAGAAGGTTGTTAAGAGCGCACACAAGACACTGGATGCGAGTAATCAGGTTGGTCAGCTAGCGAATCAGTTAAGCCAGTTAATTGGCATGTTTAGAGTTTAAATACGCTAGATGAAGTTGTGATTAGATTTTTTTGCCCAATAAAAATGCCCCAATTAATGGGGCATTTTTATTTTTGCGTTTGAAGCGTTACGAATTAAGCGCGTTTGCGGAATTCGTTTGTGCGAGTATCGATTTCGATTTTATCACCAATCTCAACAAACGCGGCCACTTGTAGTTCTGCACCGTTATGTAGGCGAGCCACTTTCATCACTTTACCTGACGTGTCGCCACGAGCGGCCGGCTCGGTGTAAGCCACTTCACGCACGATGATGATCGGCATTTCGATCGAAATTGGCTTTTCGTTATAGAAGGTTACTTCACACTGGTCTTCCATGCCGTCTTCGATGTAGTTTAAAGCGTCACCTAGGTTTTCTTTTTCAACTTCGTATTGGTTGTATTCTTCGTCCATGAAAACGTACAAAGGATCAGCGAAGTAGCTATAAGTACAAGCTTTCTTCTCAAGAATAACTTGGTCGAACTTATCGTCTGCTTTATAAACCTGCTCACTCGCGCTGCCGTTCAGTAGGTTTTTCATTTTCATTTTAACGACCGCAGAGTTACGGCCAGACTTGTTAAATTCGGTCTTTAAAATAACCATTGGCTCATCGCCAACCATAATCACGTTACCAACGCGAAACTCTTGTGCTGTTTTCATGCTTGTTTCCTAAAAATTTAAAAATCGCCGCATTATACCTTGCTTTTAGCAAACTTGACTAGATTTGCGCTAAGTTCGCCTAAACTTTCTAAGTGATTTATCCAGTTTTCGGCATGCTGATTTAAACTTGGCCATTGTTGCATTAACAAGTGCCAGGCCTGGTGCTCGATTTTTTGGTGGTTCCAACTTTGATTAAAGCTTATAAGAGCTTGTTTTGCAGCGGGATTTAAGGTATGACTATAGACGTCAAAAAATGCATTTAACTTAGTCCAGTGCGCATCGTCTTCTGTTGGGTAGATGTGCCAAACAAACGGTTTACCGGCCCATTGGGCACGCACTAAAGATTCTTCGCCACGCACAAAATTAAGGTCGCATAGCCATAACAAGTGGTCATATTGAGATTGGGGTAAAAACGGCAGAATATGCAAACGCATTTGACCTTGTTGTATTGAATCTCCAGCTTTTAGCGGTTGATTAAAATAAGCTTGCGCGCTGCTTAATAATCGACCTTGCGGCAAATACACCTCAATCGGTTGTTCACTTTTCGCCCAGTTATCAAAAAGCGAGGCTAATGCTTTGTTTTCATAAGCGAAAAGCGAGACCTTAAAGCTGTTTTGAATCGGTTCGGGTAAACCAATTTCAGATAACCAGGCCTTTATGCCCGTATGGTGGTGACGGCTTATAAATTGCGCGCGACGTTGCAATAAATCAGCTTCGCGCATTAAGCCACCGGTGCCTGATAGGATGCTGGGAAAAAAGAAAGTTTTATCTAGTCCGTTGGCTTGTTTAGATGGTAAACCGTGAAAGTCTTGCACCCAGGGTTCGGCACTGAAATACTCCAGGTTAATCCAAATGGGTTTGGATATTTTCATTTGTTCGACATAGTCGCTCGGCAATTCACAACCAAAGGCTTCAATCACCACCTCACCAGGCCTGGTGCTTAGATCGTAGTTTAAATGCTGAACTTCAATTTGCTGGATAAATTGTTGGTTTAAAACCGGATCGGTTTCAGGCACGAGGGTGTGCAAGGCATTCAAATCATCTACAAATAAACGTACGTTTTGCTGAAAGTCGTGACGCAGGATTTTCGCCAAACGCCAACTGACACCAATATCGCCATAATTGTCGATGACAGTGCAAAAAATATCCCAATTTAATTGTGTTTGCATAACAACCAGGCCTGGTATCGTGAACGAGAGGCTATTTTACGTGAAAACCATTTGCGTATCACAAGGCTTTGTCTTAGGCTATGGCAAATTTTTAAAATAACGAATCACATGAGTTACCCAATTCCGGCTGAGCGTGGCCGCGCTGAGATTGAAATTAAAAAAAGCCGATTTATCGCTTATGCGGATTTGGTTGAAACCCGTGCGCAGGCGATGACGATGCTGGAAGAACTGAAAGCCGATTATCCTGACGCACGTCATCATTGTTGGGCCTATTTGTTGGGTGATCCAAATTGCGCGTCGAATGCGGGCATGGGCGATGATGGCGAGCCCTCGGGCACGGCGGGTAAACCAATTTTAAATGTGCTGCAGCATAAGGGTGTGGGCGATGTGATGCTGGTCGTGGTGCGCTACTTTGGTGGCATCAAACTGGGTGCGGGTGGTTTAACACGAGCTTATAGTCAAGCGGCGCAAGCGGTGATGGCCGATTTGCCGATACAAACCTTTGAAGCTCAACTCACCTTACAGCTTGAGTGTGGTTTTGGCGATGAGCAGGTGATTCGACACCAACTTGAATTACTAAACGGGTCGATTTTACAAACCGAATACAGCGAACAAGTGCGGTTAGAGGTGCAATTGCCGCTGGCCTCACAAGGCGAATTCGAGGCATTTTTGGCCAACCGAAAAATACAAATTCTTGATCAATAAAATAATAAGAGAGAACCATGAACAGTTTGAATTTTGCGCAGATTATTGCAGATGAGTTAAAGGTTAAGTCAAACCAAGTGGAGGCGGCTATCGCGTTATTAAGCGATGGCGCTACGGTGCCCTTTATTTCGCGTTATCGTAAAGAAGCAACGCAAGGGTTGGACGATATCCAACTGCGTCAGCTCGAGACACGCTTGGGCTATTTAACCAGTCTGCAAGAACGCAAACAAACCATTCTCAAAAGTTTAGAAGCGCAACAAAAACTGACGCCGGAATTAGAAAAGGCGGTGGCCAACACCCAAAGCAAGACCGAGTTGGAAGATATTTATCGACCTTATAAACTCACCCGTAACTCAAAAGCTTTAAAAGCCAAAGAAGCCGGGCTTGATCCGTTGGCGCAGGCGTTGTTAGCCAATCCAAAACTTGATCCGCTAGCTGAGGCACAAGCCTATATTAATGTCGAAAAAGGCATTGAAACCGCGGAAGCGGCATTAAGTGGCGCGCAGGATATTTTGACCGAGCAACTGTCGCAACCACCAGGCCTGGTGGCCGAGTTGCGTGAAACCCTGTGGCGAGAAGGGGTGGTGACCAGCCGTTTGGTTAAAGGGCAGGTGGATGAAGGCGAAAAGTTTAAAGACTATTATGAGTATGAAGAACCGATTCGTAAGATTCCTTCGCACCGTGCTTTGGCGTTGTTCCGTGGAGAACAGGCTGGGGTTCTTAAACTCAAGCTGGAATTGCCGCAGGTAGAATCTACCAGCTCTCATCCATTCTTAGCGCGCATTCAGCAGTTTCATCAATTGCAGTTTGAGCGTTTACCGAGCCAAACCTTTTTTAGTCAGGTTATTCACCAGGTCTGGCGCTTAAAGTTGGCCAAGTCACTCGAAACCGAACTGTTTAGTCGTTTGCGTGAAATGGCTGAACAGGGCGCGATAGACGTGTTTGCGCATAATTTAAAAGATTTATTATTGGCCGCACCCGCGGGCGCCAAGGTCACGTTAGCGCTTGATCCGGGGTTTCGTACCGGCGTAAAACTGGCGTTAGTTGATCAAACCGGTAAATTTTTACATCATGGCGTCATTTATCCGCATGCGCCGCAAAGCCAGTGGGATCAAAGTAAACAAACACTGGCCACGCTGATTAAAGATTACGGCGTTGAGTTGGTTAGCATTGGCAACGGCACCGCCTCACGCGAAACCGAGCAGCTTGTAAATGAGGTTTTAAACCAAAATAAGTTCTCTAATACCCAGAAAGTGGTGGTATCAGAAGCCGGCGCTTCTGTGTACTCGGCTTCTGAAATGGCTCAGCAAGAGTTTCCACAACTGGATGTAACGGTTCGCGGTGCGATTTCGATTGGCCGCCGCTTGCAAGATCCGCTTGCCGAGTTAGTTAAGATTGATCCAAAAGCGATTGGTGTGGGCCAATATCAGCATGACGTGAACCAAACGGCTTTGGCACAATCCCTACAGAATACGGTAGAGGATTGTGTGAACTCCGTTGGGGTGGATTTAAATACCGCGTCTAGCGCCTTGTTAAGTTATGTATCGGGCTTGTCGTCGCGTTTGGCGCAAGAAATTGTGAATTGGCGTGATGAAAATGGGTCGTTTCGTAATCGTCAGCAATTAAAGAAAGTACCACGTTTAGGGCCAAAAGCGTTTGAGCAGTGTGCTGGGTTTTTACGAATTCGCGAAGGTGAGCATCCATTGGATCAATCAGCGGTGCATCCTGAATCTTATGAGATTGTTGAACAAATGGCCAAAAAACTGAGTGTGGATTTAGCGCAATTAATTGGTCAGCCTGAGCAGGTAAAACGCATTAACGCAACCGAGTTTGTAAATGAAAACATAGGCTTAATGACGCTACGTGATATTTTATCTGAACTTGAAAAACCCGGGCGAGATCCGCGTCCGACGTTTAAAACGGTTGAATTTAACGACGCGATTACGGAAATTAAAGACTTATCACCAGGCCTGGTGCTTGAAGGTGTGGTGACGAACGTCACGCATTTTGGCGCATTTGTGGATGTCGGTGTGCATCAGGATGGTTTGGTGCATATCTCACACCTATCGAATGGCTTTGTCAGCGACCCACACACCATTGTGAAAGCCGGACAAATTGTGAAGGTGACGGTTTTGGAGGTGGATGAAGCGCGCAAACGTATAAGTTTGTCGATGAAAACCGCACCGAATGTAACCGAGAAGGGCGTTGCCGGTGCTCAAACCGCAACCAAATCTAAACAAGCGACACCGAAGCCATCACCAAACAATAACAGCATGGGCACACTTGCGGACAAGTTCGCCCAATTGAAACGTAATTAATCTTATCTTAAATCGCTTTTTTACCAAGTTGCAACAAGGTCTCTAACCAGGCCTGGTTCATATGTGGCTTGGTTTTTCCCATAAAACCAATCAAGGTTTCGCCGGATATTTTTATACCACTAAACTTAAGGATGTTTCGCTTAAAGCTTTTTAAGCTATGCGCGCCATAAAACCAACGATAAATAAACGCCGGCATGCCCATGGTCACCACTATTCGAGCAGTTTTACCTTTGAGTAATCCACCTTTTCGTTGTTCGTCATCCGCTTTGCCTATCGCGAAGCCGGGTCGAAACACCTGCTCTAAAAAGGCTTTTAAAATCGCGGGCATATCGCCTAACCATAACGGATATATAAACACCAAATGATCGGCTTGCTCAATCGCTTGTTGGGCAGGTTTTAAGGTTGGTGGAATGTCACCATGCTCAAACTCTTCATCGGACTTTAACCAGGGAAAATCTAAACGGGCGACTTGAATAATCTGCACTTGATGACCCGCTTCGTGTGCACCGTCAAGATACTGTTGCGCCAAGGCATGGCCAAAATGGGCATGAGTATTATCAGGATGACCTTGAATAATCACGATATTTTTCATACTAGTCTCCGTTTAATAATGAAACGAAACTTGAATGTACCAGTGATTTGAATTGAAAACCAGCCCTGCAAACAATGAACATTGTTAGGCTGGTTTGGTAAATTTAAACTTCAGTAATAATCTGATCTTCAGGCCAGCGCGATTTCGGCAGGGTGGCGTTAAAGTCATTTTCTTGTTTATAACCTAATGAGACCACGGCCAGGGCTTTGTAACCCTGACTTGGTAGATCAAATTCTTCATCCAATACTTCGGTATCCACCCCTTCGATCGGTACGGCATCTAGGCCTAGAGCGCCCGCACCTAATAGCAAAGCGCCCATATTTAAGTAGACTTGTTTTTCCATCCAGCATTGGGTGTCGTGCCAGTTTACGCGGTGTAGGTCAGCATAAAAGGTTCGAACAGCATTCACCTTATCTTTCATTTCTTGAGAGTCAATACGGCCATCTGATTCTTCTTGGTTAGTGATAGCGTGTATATAGTCGTCGGTGAAGTCGGTTTTGACACAGTAAACAATAGTATGCGAACCGTTTAGGATTTTTGATTCGTTCGCTACATAAGAACCCTGCGCCGACTTCGCGATACGCGCTTTGCCTTCATCTGTGCCACTGATAATAAAGTGCCAAGGCTGTGAGTTGACACTGGATGGACTTAAGCGTAGTAGGGCTTTGATTTGCGCCAGATCCGAATCTGAAATACGGCGAGTTTTATCAAATTTTTTGGTGGAGTAACGTGTTTGTGCAATTTCAACTATATTCATTTCGATCGCCTTTAAGTGTTCAATAGTGTATTTAAAACCAATTATAGTAAGCTTATATCGTCGTATGTCTGCTGTTTGAAACAGGTCGCGATTAAGCGTTGCGCCGCGGATTCCACGGTTTCGTTTTGGCAGGGCGGTTCGCCTGGATAGAGTTTGGAGCGTAAGTGGCTGGCGAGCGCAGGGAAGTGCGCAATTACACCTTGAAGGTTTGCGTTTTCTTCTACCACTAGCTGAGTGAGTTGTTCTAAACCGGCTTTAGCCACGGCATAAGCGCCATAATATTGTTGATTATTTTTTACCGCTTGGTCAGAAATAGTCACCAACCAGGCCTGGTTACTAGCTTTTAGCTTCGGTAGGCAGGTTTGAATCAAATGGAAGTTAGCATTTAAGTTGGTTTGCATCACTTCGTACCATTGCATGGGATCAAAGTGTTCAATTGGCGTTAAAGCTGGCAAAATGGCGGCGTTTAAAAACAAGCCATCCAGTTGGCTGAATTCATTTAAACCTTCGGCCAATTGTTCAAATTCGGCTTGAGCAGAGCCGGTTAAATTCATGGGGAACAAAAAAACATTATTCCAACCGCTGGCATCGAGTTCGTCATAGAGTTTATTCAGCGCTTTAAGATCGCTATCAAGCAAAATCAATTGATGCTGTTCGCCATTCAAATGTTGCGCTAATGCACGCCCCAAACCATTGGCGGCGCCGGTAATTAAAAAGGTTTTTTTCGGTTGTAAATCCATTAGTTAAAACGCTCTTTTAGAAACTGAGTAATGTCATATGGCGTGCGGAAAAGAAAATCAGCTTGATCTAAGTTGTCGATTTTATCTTCAGGTAAGTAGCCAAATAAGGCCGCGCCGGTTTGCATGCGGGCGTTGATGCCGGCTTCGATATCACGCGGATGATCGCCTAGATACAAACACTTTTCGGGCGCAAAACCGCATTGTTCAGCAGCCAACCACATGGGTTCTGGGTTGGGTTTGCGAATGGGTAAGGTATCGCCACACACAATACTTTGGGGTGCACTGGGGAAGTCAAAGTTTTTTAGTAAATGATGCGTTAATTTTTCTGGCTTATTGGTGACGATGCCCCAAGGAATGTTTTTTTCCGCCAAGTGCACCAGGCCTGGTAGTAAGCCTGGGAAGACTTGGGTATGCAAGGCAATATGATCGTGATAATTGGCTAAAAACTGTTGGCGGCGTTGTTCGAATAAAGCATCATCGGCCTCTGGAAAAGCAAGGCGGGTAAGGGCGGCACCGCCTTGCGATACCGTATTGCGAACTTCGGCATAACCCGGTGGGGTTTGGCCTAGCTCAGCGCAAGTTAAGTTTAAGGCATAGCTAAAATCGTATGAGGTATCTAGCAAGGTGCCGTCTAGGTCGAATAAAATGCAATCAATTTGGGTCATGGTTTGGGTTAATCCAGCTTTTGAAAGGCCATTAAGTAGTTAATGTCGAGATTATGACTTAAAGCATAGTGTTTAAATAGGGGGTTAAAATCAATACCGGCGGAGTCAATTAAAGTTAAACCAGCACCACGTGCCATCTCACTCAACTCACTCGGTTTGATAAACTTATCATGCTGATGGGTACCTTTAGGGACCAGGTTTAATACATATTCCGCTGCCAGTACACCTAATAGATAGGATTTAGTGGTACGATTCAAGGTCGAGAAAAACACATACCCACCAGGCCTGGTGGCATGGGTCGCTGCTTTAATAATGGCTTGCGGGTTGGGAACATGTTCCAACATTTCCATGCAAGTTACCACATCATAATGCTCGGGGTGCTGTTGTGCGTGATCTTCGGCTGAGATAAGTTGATAGTCTAATTCGACGCCAGCATCTAAACTGTGTAATTTGGCCACGTTTAAAACATCTTCTGCCAAATCTATTCCCGTCACATTAGCGCCCAATTTGGCCATGGATTCGCTTAAAATACCACCACCACACCCAATATCTAAGATGGTTTGGCCAGACAAGGACACATGGCGCTGCATAAACTCCAGTCTCAATGGGTTAATTTTATGCAGGGCACCAAACTCTCCCTCGGTATCCCACCAAGTTTGCGCATGTTGGTTAAAATTGTGCAACTCTTGTTGATCAAAATTGTCTGAGACGTTCATAGGGCTTATGTCAGCTTTTTAGTTAAAACACATAGGGCGATATTCTACTGGATTAAAAACGCTTTGTACCCGCTTATTTTTTGCATTTCGCGCTAATAGTCCTGTCATAATTCGGTTATAATGCTGACTTTATGTCAAAAATATAACTAGATTGGATGCTCCATGTCAGATTTTGCACGTGAAATACACCCGATATCGCTTGAAGATGAAATGAAACAGTCCTATTTAAGTTACGCGATGAGCGTAATTATAGGACGCGCACTACCCGATGTTCGTGACGGTTTAAAGCCGGTTCATCGTCGTGTCTTGTACGCCATGAATGAATTGAAGAATGATTGGAACAAGCCCTATAAGAAATCGGCGCGTGTCGTGGGTGACGTGATTGGTAAATACCACCCACACGGTGACACCGCTGTGTATGACACGATTGTTCGTATGGCGCAGCCTTTCTCTTTACGTTATATGTTGGTCGACGGTCAGGGTAACTTCGGTTCGATTGATGGTGATAACGCCGCCGCTATGCGTTACACCGAAGTACGTATGTCTAAAATCGCGCATGAGTTACTAGCCGATCTAGAAAAAGAAACCGTTGATTTCACAGCCAACTATGACGGTTCTGAGCATGAACCTAACGTATTACCAAGTCGTATTCCTAATCTATTAGTCAACGGTTCGGCTGGTATCGCCGTCGGTATGGCGACCAATATTCCGCCTCACAATCTTAATGAAACGATTGATGCGTGTTTGGCGTTAATTGAAAACCCGGATATTGATGTCGCTGGCTTGATGGAACACATTCCTGGTCCAGATTTCCCAACTCGCGCCATTATTAACGGTACACGCGGTATTCGCGAAGCTTATGAAACCGGTCGTGGTCGTGTACAAATTCGTGCTCGTACCAAGATTGAAACCGATAAGTCTGGCAAACAAACCATCGTCGTTTATGAAATTCCTTATCAAGTTAACAAAGCTCGTTTGATTGAACGAATTGCTGAGTTGATCAAAGAAAAGAAAATTGAAGGTATCACGGCGTTACGTGATGAGTCTGACAAAGACGGTATGCGTATTGTCATCGAACTACGTCGCGGTGAAGTGCCAGAAGTCATGGTTAACAACTTGTATAAGTTGACCTCGATGCAAACTGTGTTTGGTATCAATATGGTGGCGCTAATCAATGCCCAGCCTAAGTTACTTAATCTGCGCGAAATTATTGAAGCCTTTGTCCGTCACCGCCGTGAAGTGGTGACGCGCCGCACTATCTTTGAGCTGCGCAAAGCACGCGAAAAAGCCCATTTGTTAGAAGGTTTGGCCGTTGCGTTAAGCAATATTGATGAAATGATTGAGTTAATCAAGTCATCGCCAACCGCTAGCGTGGCTAAAGATCGTATGCTAGAACGCAATTGGCCGGCTGGTAATGTTATTCAATTGTTAGAGCGTGTAGAAGCAAAAGATACCCGTCCTGAAGAGCTTGAACCTGGCTTTGGTATGGTTGAAGCGGATATTTATCGTTTATCACCCACCCAAGCACAAGCTATTTTGGATATGCGTTTAAACCGTTTAACTGGTTTAGAGCAAGATAAAATCTTAGAAGAATACAAAGGTTTGATTGAAAAGATCTTTGAATTCCTCGAAATTCTGCGCAATCCAGACCGTTTAACCGAAGTAGTCCGCGAAGAGTTGGTTGAAATTAAAACGCTGTACGGTGATGAGCGTCGTACTGAAATTGATCATGCTTACGTAGACTTAGACGAAGAAGATTTAATCGCTGTTGAAGACCGAATTGTGACCTTGTCGCAAGATGGCTATATTAAAACCCAACCGGTCAGCGACTATCGCGCACAAAAACGCGGTGGACGCGGTAAATCCGCTACCGCAATGAAAGAAGAAGACGAAGTCGGTCAAATTTTAGTCGCCAGCACACACGATATGCTGCTGTGCTTCTCGAACCGAGGCAAATTGTACTGGCAGAAGACTTGGCAGTTACCTTTAGCTAGCCGTGGTGCACGTGGTAAGCCAATTGTGAATGTGTTCCCGTTAGAAGACGGTGAGCATATTTCGGCGATTTTACCAATTAGCCAATTTGATGAAGAGCACTTTGTATTTATGGCGACCAAACATGCGGTGGTTAAACGTGTGCGTTTAACGGATTTCTCGCGTCCACGTGCCAACGGCATCATCGCGGTCGATTTGTTAGACAACGATGAGTTGGTGGGAACAGCACTGACGAATGGTAATCAAGAAGTGATGTTGTTTGCGGATGGTGGTAAAGCGATTCGCTTTAAAGAGTCGGATGTACGTGTCATGGGGCGTCAGGCTCGTGGTGTTCGCGGTATGAAACTAGCGGCTGGTCAAACCATTATTAGCATGCAAATTGCGACACCTTCAACGCTCATCTTAACCGCCACTGAACATGGCTATGGTAAATGTACGACGGTTGATGATTATTCGACCATTAACCGTGGTGGTCAGGGCGTAATCTCGATTAAAACGTCTGAGCGCAACGGTAAAGTGGTATCGGCCTTGTCGGTTGTGCCTGAGCAAGAAGTGGTATTAATTACCAATAAAGCCACCTTGGTGCGCACACGTGTGAGTGAAATCTCAGTTGTGGGCCGTAATACACAAGGTGTTAAGTTAATTAATGTTGGTAAAGACGAAGCCGTAGTAGGTCTGGCCGTCGTTAATGCGTCAGAAGATGACGATATGATTGATGAAGATTCAGTCGAAACAGATAACACCGTCATGGCCTCTCAAACAACGGAAGCCACATCAACGGTAGAAGAGTCACAAACCACTGAAAATGAGTCAACTCAAGCTGATGATCCTGATGACTTCCAACTTGATTTAATTGATCCTAACGAAGATAAATAACTCGGAGCAAGCCTGAAAAATGTCAAGAGCCTTTAATTTTAGCGCCGGTCCGGCCATGTTGCCAGAAGCCGTGATGCGCAAAGCGCAAGCGGAAATGTTGAACTGGAACGACACGGGCATGTCTGTAATGGAAATGAGCCACCGTTCAAAAGAATACATGGAAATGGCCAAGCATGCTGAGCAGACTTTACGCGAAATTATGGGCATTCCGGACAACTACAAAGTATTGTTTACTCATGGCGGTGCCTCTTTACAGTTTAGCGCGATTCCGTTAAACCTAAGCCAGCCGAATGATGTGGTGGATTATTTTGATACGGGCGTTTGGTCGCATAAAGCGATTAAAGAAGCCCAGCGTTATGTCAATGTGAATGTGGTGTGTGAAAACCACCATCGTATTCCCGATTCATCGGAATGGTCGTTATCTTCGAATGCTAAATATGTGCATTACACACCGAATGAAACCATTAGTGGTGTGGAATTTATGAAACCGCCAAAAGTTGATGTGCCTTTAGTCGCCGATATGTCGTCCACTATTTTATCGCGCCCAATTGATGTCTCGCAATTTGGTGTGATTTACGCAGGCGCGCAAAAAAATATCGGCCCTGCTGGATTGGCGATTGTGATTGTGCGTGAAGATTTATTGGGCGAGGCTCGCGATAACACACCCGTACTTATGAATTGGCAAGTCACGGCAGAAAACGATTCAATGTATAACACGCCACCTACCTATGCCTGGTACCTAGCCGGTCTGGTATTTGACTGGATTAAAGAACAGGGCGGTGTAGAGGCTATGGCTAAACACAATCAAACCAAAGCTTCAAAACTTTATGCGGCGATTGATGCGAATCCCTTTTACAGTAATCCGGTTGAGCCTTCTCAGCGCTCATGGATGAACGTGCCATTTACTTTAAAAGATTCAAGCTTGGATAGCCTATTCTTAGAAGAATCCAAAAAAGCTGGCTTGCTAAACTTAAAAGGTCATAAAGTGGTCGGTGGCATGCGCGCTAGCATTTATAATGCGATGCCGGAAGAGGGCGTTGAAGCGCTGATTGCGTTTATGAACGACTTTGCTCAACGCTACGGATAACAAGAGTTTGCGCATGACACCGAATACACAAGAAGCTGAGCAATTAAATAGTATCCGAAATGAGATCGATGCGATTGATGCACAAATTCAGGAGCTGATTGGCGAACGCGCGCGTTGCGCACAAAAAGTAGCCGACATAAAAACCCAAGGTGGCAAAGTTGAAGCGGTTTTTTACCGCCCAGAACGTGAAGCCCAAGTTTTACGTGCGGTTAAACAGCGCAACAATAGTCCTTTGTCTGACAATGATATGGCGCGTTTATTCCGCGAAATCATGTCCGCTTGTTTGGCACTAGAGCAGCCTATTAAAGTGGCTTATTTGGGCCCAGAAGGCAGTTATACGCATGCGGCGACCATTAAACAATTCGGTTCGTTTGCCCAGCCTTATCCGGTATCGACAATTGAGGACGTATTTAAGTCGGTTGAAACGGGTGTGACGCATTATGGTTTGGTGCCAGTTGAAAACTCCACCGAAGGCGTGGTTAATGCTACCCAAGACAGTCTAATAACCATGCGCGCTCATGTGACGGGTGAAGTCGATTTAGCCATTCATCATTGCTTATTATCCAATGCCAAAGATATGGGCTCAATCACTAAAGTCGTTGCTCACGCACAAGCCTTAGGGCAATGCCGAAGCTGGTTAAAAAATAACTTGCCTGGGGTTGAATTGGAAGCGGTTGAATCGAATGCGCTAGCCGCCAAAATGGCACAGGCGGATACGTCATTGGCCGCGATTGCTTCAGAACAAGCGGCGGTTTTATATCAATTGACGATTTTAAAATCTCATATTGAAGATGTGAGTGATAACACCACCAAGTTTTGGGTTATTGGGTCTGAAACAACTTGTCCAAGTGGCGAAGATAAAACCGCGCTAGTGTTATCGATCCAAAACCGAGCCGGTGCTCTAGCCAAAATTTTGGATAGCTTTGCTAAACGCGACATTGGCATGACCCGTATTGTGTCTCGACCATCCAACAATAAAAAATGGGATTATGTATTTTTTATTGATATTGTCGGCCATCAAACCGAATCCAAGGTGGCGGAAGCTTTAAACGAAGTGGAAGCGCAAACCAGCTTTTTCAAGCTCTTAGGTTCTTATCCGGTTTCGCCACTCGAATAAATCGTTAACAAACGATTAGATCGACCCCCATTTAATTGTAGAGAGTCTTGTATGAGTCCCATATTTGAACATTTAGTTCAGCCACAAATTCAATCAATTCAACCTTATGTTCCTGGCAAACCGGTGAGTGAGCTGCAGCGTGAACTTGGTTTAAAGCACATCAGTAAATTAGCATCGAATGAAAACCCTTTAGGTGCCAGCCAGAAAGCATTGAGTGCGATTGAGGTTGCACTCAAAGACATCGCTCGTTATCCCGATGGCAATACCTTTTATTTACGCGAAGTATTGAGTGACTTCTTATCAGCACCGACAAATCAAATTGCGTTGGGGAACGGGTCGAATGAGTTGCTTGAGTTAGTTGGTCGCGTTTTTTGCGGTCAAGGCGATGAGATAATCTACTCTCAATACGGGTTCGCGGTCTATCCGATTACGGCACAAATCGTGGGCGCTACTGGCGTAGAGGTTCCGGCTAAGAATTATGCTCATGATCTTCAAGCTATGGCTCGGGCGGTTACACCAAAAACAAAACTGATCTATGTTGCCAACCCAAACAATCCAACCGGAACTCTTTTTGGCCGAGCCGAATGGGAAAGCTTTATGAAGGCTGTACCTGACACGGTCATGGTCGTGCTGGATGAAGC